>JBGATI010000043.1:0-14058 GCA_044229245.1 Gemmatimonadales bacterium
TCCCTGGGCGTGCTGCTCGGCGTGCTCACGGCGAAATACCTCGACCGAATTCTCACCGCCTTCCCCGGACTCCCCGCGGCGATCTCCTTCTTCGTGCCGGAGCCGCGGAGCCTGGCCGTCGCGGCGCTGGTGCTGGTGCTGACCGGCATTCTCGCGGGCGCCTATCCCGCGCTGCTCGCCGCGCGGGCACCGATCGCCGCGACCCTCCGGAGCGAGGCCACCTGATGCCATCCCAGCCGAGCGCCATGATGTCCGCGAGAATTCCGCGATGAACCGTCCCAGCCAGCTTCCCATCGTGCTCCCGATCCTGGTGGCGCGAGACCTCTGCAAGGACTACCCGATGAACGGGGAGACGGTGCACGCTCTGCGCGGCGTCTCGCTGGAGGTGCGACCCGGCGAGTACGTCGCCATCGTCGGACCGTCAGGGTGCGGCAAATCCACGCTGCTGCAGCTGCTCGGCGGTATCGACTCGCCAACCAGCGGCAGCGTGAGCCTCAATGGCTCGGCGCTCGAGCAGCTCGGCGATCGCGAACTGACCCGGCTTCGGCTCACCCGCCTCGGCTTCGTCTTCCAGCGCTTCCACCTTCTTCCGGTGCTGAGCGCGGCGGAGAATGTCGAACTGCCGATGGCGGAGGCGGGGATGGAGCGAGCGGAGCGCCGGGCTCGTGCCGCCGAACTGCTGGGCTACGTCGGACTCGCCGGGCGGAGCGATCATCGCGCGACCCAGCTTTCCGGCGGAGAGATGCAGCGCGTGGCCCTGGCGCGGGCGCTCGCCAATCGGCCCGCGGTGATTCTCGCCGATGAACCCACCGGTGAACTCGATGCGACGACGGGGCGGGGAATCCTGGACCTCTTCCGCCGGCTCTCGCTCGACGGTGTCACGCTCGTCGTCGTCACCCATGACGAGCGGCTCGCCGCGGAGGCGGGCCGGGTCATCCACATGCTCGATGGCCGCATCGTGAGCGACACCCAGGCCACGGCCTGATCCGATGCTCCTGACGCTCGCCTTCCGCCACCTGCTCGTGAAGAAGGGCCGCTCGCTCTTCCTCCTCCTCGGCTACGGCCTCGGCGTCGGCGTGATGATCGTGCTGCTCTCCGTCGGCGCGGCGATGCTGGAGCAGTCGCGGGACGTGGCGCTGGTCGGTGGTGGGGAGGTGACGGTGCTCCCGCAGGGCATCGACGTCGAGGCGATGCGGACCGGCGGCGTGAGCGGGATGTTCTTCGGCATCGACCGGGCGCGGTTTCTCACCCGCCAGCTCCTGGGCGGGCCGCGTCATGCCGGCCTCGTCCAGGCGGTGTCGCCTGCGATCGAGAACAAGCTGGTCTACCTGCGCTTCCGCGGGACGCTGATGGCCGCGCGGGCGGGTGGCGAGATTCCGAGCCGCGCCAAGGCGCTCGGAGCCGGTCTGAGGATTCTCGAGGGAAACTGGCAGGATGCCGCCGCCGATTCCGCGTGGATCGCGCCCACGGCCAGCGCGCTCTACGACGAGCTGGATCACTTCCACCTCCCGCCGGTCGCCGACTCGAGCTGGGGCGAGTGGCACTACTTCAACATCACCGCAAGCGCTGAGGAGTGGTGGTACGTCACCTACCTCATCGGGGGCGCCGTACCGAGGGGCCGGTGGGGCGGTCAGCTGCTCGTGTCACACCGGAAGCCGGATGGCCGCTACGACCATTTCACCGCCGCGCTGCCGTCGGACTCGGTCGTCTTCGATACTGCGCGTGCCGACCTGACGCTGGGTGCGAACGCCGTGCGACAGCGGGATGGGCGTTACGCACTCCTCGCGACGGCGAAGGGCCCTGCCGGCGTCTTCACGCTGGACCTGACGGTGACTCCGGAGCGGAATCGCTACTTCCCGCCGGTCGATCTGCGCGAGGGCGAATACCCCTCCGGCTACGTCGTTCCCGTGCTCTCCGGTGCGGCGAGCGGTCGCATCTGCATCGGCCGCCGCTGCACCCAGCTCGACAACGTGCCTGCCTATCACGATCACAACTGGGGTGTCTGGCGGGACGTGACCTGGGACTGGGGGGCCGCGCGCGGGAGGCACTTCAACCTCCTCTATGGCGGCGAGTACGCTCCCGATGATTCCGCCGCGCTCCGCAATACCGGCACCGCGAAGCTGCTCGTGGCGCTGGTCGACTCGCTCGGCGTGCGGCAGATCCTGCGGGCGAGCGAGGTCCGCTACGAACACTCAGGCGCCTCCGGCCTCCGCGCCGGAGGCGCCCCAACGGGCTTCAGCTTTCTCGCGACCCGCGACGCGGACACCGTCCGGGTGACCGCCCGGATCGCCGACTTCCAGGCGACCACGCGGACGTCCGCGGGCATGGGGGTGAGCTTCCTGCAGATGCGCGGCGAGTTCCAGCTGGAAGGGACGCTTGGTGGAGCACCCGTGAATGACGCGGGGACGGGTTTCTTCGAGACCTATGTGAAGTAACGCAGACATTCAGCACGCAGCGAGGGATCTCTCGAGGTCGGCGCCTTGCCAACCTCGTGAGATCCCTCGTCACGTTGCGCCTCGGGAGAACCGCCCGGGGTGCGCCGCCTACTGCTTGCCGCGAATCTTGAACGCCATGCCGTTGCGGCGATCGGTGTCGAGCGGCGCGACGGTACCGTCGGTCTGCGTGATGGTGCAGAGCGCGTTACTGGTGCTGGTCACTTCGATCAGCGAGCCGCCGGTGTCGGCGATGGGCGTGAATGCAAAGGTGACGGTGGAGCCGGTCGTCACGTCGGCGTTGCCGAGGTCGAAGGTCACGGCACGTGCCGAATCACCATCGACGCCGGAGAAGGTGACGGTGTCGCTGCCGAGGATGGCGCCGTCGAACGCACCGAGCCTGGCGGTCAGGGCGACGGTGCGGTCACCGCTCCCGGTGACGCCGAAGTAGGAGGTCGCGCTGCTCAGCGTGGAACCGGGGAAGCTGTCGACATACAGCGCGCGGGTCAGGTTGTCGCCGCCGGCAAGACTCGGCGGGCAGCTGATCAGGTCGACGACGGGGTGACTGGGCGAGTTGCTATCGGAGCAGCCGGCGGCCACGAGGCCGCCGAGCGCGAGAAGAGCGAAAGAAGCAGGTACCAAACGTCGCATGGCATTGATCCGGAAAAGAGGTTTCGCAACCTAGTCCGGATCCCTGCGGTGCGCCGTCGCTCGTCGGAGTGACGGCGCTACACCTCATCTCCCTCCTGCCCGCCGCAATTCCTGCAGCTGCATCGCATGCCGATTGGTGTGCGCCGCGACGAACTCCAGCCACTGCAGCCCGTCCATCGGTCCGAACACCGGATGGGGCGCCCCGATCGAACGAAGCACATCGGCATGCTCCCGCGCCCAGGCGATGAGCCCGTCACTCGCGGCGGTGAAGTCGCGGGCGAACTCCTCGCGCGTCGCCCAGCGGCCCTTCGGCTTCACCATCTCCGGCGCCGGGAGCGCGCGGCTCCGATCGGCCATCAGCCGGACCGTATCCCCATCCCGGACCCGCCGTGCGGGATCATCCGCGGCGATCGGCATCCCCAGCATCCGGGTCGTGCACAACCGCTCGATACCGCGGAGGACCACGGCGGTATGCTCGGCCGTCTCGCTGAGCGACCACCGGTCGGGGATCGGGTGCGCGCCCCACTCGGCCGCCGTGACGCCGTCCAGTCCGGCGATGAAGTCGCGGGTGGAGCTGGCGATGCCCGCGAGGATCGTCTCGAGGTCGGTCGCGGTCATGGGACGGCGACCGGTGCCCGCTGTGCCGGATCGTAGAAGAAGGTCTCTTCGGCGATCAGGTCACCCTCCCATCGCTGCATCGCCACTTCCTCGATGCGGGTGACCGTACCGTCCAGCCACTCGAAGCGGAAGAGCCAGCGGATCGCCACCCGGTCGCCGCTGATGAACGCCGGCCGCACGCAGTGCGACTCCATGGCTCTCGCCTTCGAGCGAACGACGTGCTCCTTCGCGATGCAGGCCGCCCGACTGTTCTTCACACCACCCGGATTCTCCTGCAGCGTCGCCTCGGGCGAGTAGAACTCTTCCAGCGCCTCGGCGTGCAGGTTCTGCTCCACCCGGGCAATGAACCGTTCGAGCGTCGTGACGTGTGGCATGAACGAGGGGGGGAAGTGGAAGGGGGGCTACAGGCCGAGCCGCAGCGTCAGCGAGGTCGTGTAGTAGCGGAACGCCCCCGTCGTGCTGCTGACCGCGCTGTTGGAGAATCCGCCAGAGAGCGCGACTTCGTTGATGGTGGCCCAGCGTCTCGCGACCCGCGCCTCGGCGTGCCACTCCGACTGGGCCCGTCCCGCCTTCGTCACCTGCTGCGCGCCGAGTCCACCGGAGAGCTTCGCCTCCCAGCGCTGGACGGCATAGGTGTAGGATGCCCGCGCCTCACCCAGCAGGAAGCGATCGGGCGCGAAGTAGCCGGAGCCCTTCTTGTCGTAGCCGAGGGCGCGCCCGTAGACGCCGACGGTGAAGCGCTGGGCCAGACGCTGGGTGAATGCGACGACCATCGACTTCCGCTGATTGCCACCCGAGATCCATCCGAGTCCCGCGCCCACCCCGAGCGAGAGCGTCGGGGTGAGTTCGGCGTCTCCGTCCAGCGACACTTCGTCGATGTCGATCCGGTTGCCGACGAGGAAGGCCGTCTCGTCGAAGCTGTAGTGTGCGTAACCGAGTCCGACACCGGCACCGGCGTTGAGCCGGTAGCTCGCGCCGGCGCGCCAGGTGCCGAGGGACCGGTCGCTGCCGAACTCGTTGCTGAGCCGCCTGGCACCGAGTGCGCCGGTGAGGCTGAGGTTTCCCGTCCCGTAGGTGGCGCCCGCCTCGCCGGAGAGCCGGGTGCCGTGCTGCACCGGGTCGTTCAGTTCCATGAGGCCGGCGCTGGCGAAGGCGCGGAGTCCGGGCGCGGCGAGCAGCGAGGTGCCGACGGTCTGCCACCAGGCATTGTTGCGGTCGGAGTCGTGGCTGTACCCGAGCGCGATCTCGAGGCGGGGTCGCCGGAGCGCGCGGATCTGTGCCTGCAGGTCGCGCGCGGTGCGGTCCTCGGGTGCCACCGCGAGGGCGAGCGTCGCGTAGTGTTCGGCCTCGTCGGCGCGCCCCTGCCACTGCTTGAGCTGCGCCAGCGCGACCAGCGCTTCGGCGTCGCGCGGATTGGCGTCGATCAGTGCCCGGAACTCCCGGTCCGCCTCCTGGTACCGGCCCGACCAGGCCTGTGCCTGTGCCCGCCCGAAGCGGGCATCGTGATTGTCAGGCTGTTCACCGAGCAGGGAGTCGTAGCGGGTGACGGCGGCACGGTAGTCGCCCTTCCAGGCGTACATCTTCGCTTCGTAGAGGCGCACGTCCGGCTCGCGGGGTTCGATTTCCCGCGCGTCACGCAGCAGCACGAGCGCCGAATCGAGCTTCCCCTCCCACGAGGCGAGCACCGCCAGCCGGTAAAGCGCGCGGACGCTGCCGGGGTCATCGTGCAGCGCGAGTTCGTAGGCGTGCTTCGCGCCGGCGAAGTTGCCCGCGAGCCAGAGCGAATCGCCGGCGGCGCGTTGCGCCGAAAGCGGTGAAGCGAGAGCAAGCGCCAGCAAGAGAGTTCCGAGTTCCGGGTTCCGGGTTCGTGAGGGAGAGGTCTTCCTCGGAACTCGGAACACGGAGCCCGGAGCCGTTGACTCGGAACCCGGAACCCGGAACCCGGAACTCATCGCGTCCACACCGCCTTCAGGGAGTCGTACACCGGCTTCAGGCGCTGATGATAGCGGGGAACTGTCCAGCTCGGCCACTCCCAGGTGCGGAAGTTCTTCGCGTCCCATGTCTGATCGGGCCCCGGCTCCGGCAGCGCGGCAATGAGCGAGGAATCGCGGCCCGTCACCACGAGGCCGAGCCGGAAGCCGTCGGAGTGCGCGGTGCCGATCTGGTCACCTTCGGTCTTCTCGTACAGCAGCGTCCCGGTGGAGGGGTCGCTCACGTTGAGGAGATTCCACGGGAGGCGAAGCTCGAGCATGCCAGCGGCGCCGTCCCAGTACCAGTCCGACAGGGTGGATTGCCGCGCCGTGCCGTAGCGGAGCCGGCCGCGATTGACTCCCTGCGCGGCGATGAACCGTCCGTCGCGGGTGATGCGGGTGCGATTGGTGATGACGAACATCGAGTCGAACCGCCCCTCGTCGCTCCAGCCGGTCGTGATGGGCCGGCGGGCGAAGAGACCGCGGTCGTCGCCGTCGACGATCCGGTCCGCGCCGACGTAAGGATTGTACTCCGGCGTGATGCGGAGCTCCGCATCGGTGCTGTCGCGGAAGATCGCGAGAAACTCGAAGCCGATGTTGCCGTGCAGCACAGTGCCCGGGAGCCGCTGCTGGCCCAGGTCGGCGCGATAGGTGTCGAGTGCGAGCATCAGCTGGCGGCGCGCCCACGGAAACGGGATGCCGGCCAGCGAGGGAAAGTCGGCGGCGATGTAGACGTACGACTCGTCGTTGCCGACCCGGAGCGCCGCGGGCCGGTCCGGCGTCATCGGATTCGCGGGCGTCGCGACGGGCGTGAGTCCGCGCCAGCGGCGCGGGTCACCGCCCAGCTCCGGGCTCGTCGCCGGATCGCCCGCGTACATGCCGAGGATGCCGTAGTTCTGCTCGGCATCCATCGCGTTGTGCCACTGCCGGGTGTTCTCCAGCGGGATCTCGTAGTCGATCACGATCCAGTTCTTCTTGAACCACTCGTCGATCCACGCGAAGATGATCCCGCCCGCGGCGCCGCTCTCCCGGATCTCCCGGGTGAGCCGCGCGTCGATCCGCGCCATCGCGACTTCGTCGTGGCCGCCGTGATGCCACCCCTGCGGCTGCCGGTGCGCGAGTCCGCGGCTCGACGGCACACCGTACTCCGAGAGGAGCAGTGGGACGCCGGCATGGTGCCGCTTGAGCTCGCGGAGATAGCCGAAGTAGTTGGAGCGACCCTCCGAGGAATTCGCCTTCCCGTACGCCGGGTCATACAGCATGAAGTCGGGATAGTAGGGATAGGCGTGGTAGCTCGCGAACCATCCGGCCGGATTCGCCGGGGTCGCGCGCACCAGCATCGCGTCGAGGCCGATCGCGTCGTTCTCGTACTCGTTCGAGGCGCGCGGCGCGGGACGATTCAGCCGGTCGCGCCAGTCCGCCTCCTCGTCGCTGTTCGACTCGGTGACGTGGTGCAGCGGGTCGAGCGTGGGCCAGTTGGTGTAGGCGACCGGGCGGATGGTGTTGTACCGCTCGACCTCGTAGCCCACCAGGTAGTCGCACTCCTCCGCCATCCAGCTGTCCATCGCCGGCGCGGCGCCACGGGTCAAGAGATAGCGCCCGGTGAACGCCCGCGCCGGGTGCTTCGCGTCGAAGTCCTTCACCGCGTACGGTTCCCACTCGCGGCCGAGGATGTAGCCGAGGGTCCACGGGGAGACATCCGCGTCGTAGCGGCCGCCCGCGTGGCCGGGACGGAGCGGGATCTCGATCCGGCCATGCAGCAGGTCGACCACCCGGCGCATCTCCTGGCGGAACTCCCCCTTCCAGGCGGCATCGTCGAAGTCATGCTCGGGCGGGAGTTCGGTCCACACCCCGTGAATCAGCCAGAGCGTCTGACTCCGGTGGCTCGTGTTCCACGCGCGCAGCGCCCGATAGAAGCTCGGCGGAAGAATCGTGTAGAGGCGGAGCGTGTTTGCGTGCATCCCGGCGATCAGCCTGAACCACCCCGCGTAGGTGGCCGAGTCAGGCGGGAACTCCGAGGGGAACTTGCCGGGCAGCGCCACTCCCATGTTGACGCCGTTTACATAGAGGCGACGCCAGCCTCCGCTGGCGCCGGGAATCTCGAAGAAGTCACCCCGCACCCGCGCATCGATGCGGAGTTTCGCACGGCGAGTGCCGGACTGCAGCGGAGCGCGGTCCCAGTCGGGATCGATCTGGGCGAGGATGCCGCGCGTGGTGTCGTTCTTCGGGTGCAGCGCGAGGGCCTTGCGGCCCGCGGCGAGTGCACCGGCCCGGTCGCCCTGGCGCCAGCGCGTGATGGTCAATCCGTCCCAGGCGTCGCCGTTGGCGCTGTCGGCCAGAATGACCACCCGGAAGAGCGAATCGGCTTCGGACACTTTGTCCAGCCGCAGCCGGACGTAACCCAGCCCCACCTTCGCGTCGAGGTTGTTGTCGCAGATCCGGTCGGCCCGCGCGAAGCGCTCGCCGGCGACCGCGATCGCATCGGCGCGGTACGCGGTCCAGGCGGAGTCGACCAGTGCCGCGGCCTCGGGAGGGCAGGGGGCCGCGCAGGCGAGGGCGAGGAGAATTAGATTCGTCGCCATGGTAGGTGCCGAATCTTAGCGACGGAGTGAGGACACCGCATGACGGAGACAACGGAGCACTCGATCCGCACGCTGGGTCGGACCCTGGTGGACGAGTTCGGCCGCGGCTGGTCGCGCGGCAAGGTGGACGTGATGATGAGCGTCTTCGCGCCCGAGGCGGTCTTCACCGCGGGGCCGTTCGAGGAGCCGCTCCGCGGCATCGAGGCGGTCCGCGGCTACTGGGGGGACGTGCCGCTCTATCAGTCGGAGATCACCTTCACCGCGGGGGAGATCTTCTCGGTCGGGCCGTGGTTCTCGACGGAGTTCAAGTGCACCTTCCGCCGCCGCCGCACCGGCGAGTGGGTGGACGCGCGCGGCTCGATCTTCTGCGAGACCAATGGCACCCTGATCACCGAGATGCGGATGTACTGGGAACGGCGGTAGGCCGCCGACAGGACCCCTGGAAAACGGTCAGCCCCCGGATCCTCCGGGGGCTGTTTGTTTCGCATCTCTGATGGGTGAGTCCGCGGAATCGGGGTAGGGGCGGGCGTCCCCGCCCGCCCGAACCGAGCGCCCGGCAGGGCCGCGCGGACGAATCCCGATGCTCCCCGAAGCGACAACCCGACGAACCCGCCTGCGCCCGGAAGGGCCGCGCGGACGAACCCCGATCTTTACTGGTTCCGCCGCACGTAGTCGAGCGCCCACTGCAGCAGTTCCGGGCTCCGGAGCCCCACTCGCGTCGCGAGGCCGATCGCGTCCTCCTCTTCCATCCCCTCGTCGAGCATCAGGAACGGGATCAGGGCAGCTCCCACCCGGTTTGCGCTGGCGCAATGGAAGAACATGCTCCGCTCCCGGTTCGTCTTGAGGACGTCGCGGATCCGGGTCAGCGTCGCATCATTGAGGTCGGACGCCGACACCGGTACGTTGACGTACTCCATGCCGAGGGCCTGAACCGCCGGCGCCTCGTCGACGGGATGCGGCTCGAAGACGGGGCGGATGTTGAGCACGACCGAGACGCCGGCCGCCTTGACCGCCTCGAGGTGGGACTGGGCCGGCTGGCCGCCGGTGACGACGTTGGGCAGAGCCTGGCAGGCGTTGACCACGCCGCGGATGGCTTCGATGGGTGTTGGCATACCGGAAACTAAAGGAAGACGGCATGATCTGGTACATCGCCCTCGGCAGCGCCCTCGGCGGCGTCCTCCGCTATCTCCTCGGCGGCGCGATTCAGCGAGCGGCGGGACCGGGATTCCCGGTCGGCACCATGATCGTCAATCTCTCCGGCTCCTTCCTGCTCGGCTTCCTGCTCCGCTACGCCACCCATCCGCCCTCCTTGACCCCCGAGGTCCGGGCATTCCTCACCGTCGGGATCTGTGGCGGCTATACCACCTTCTCCACCTTCAGCGCGGAAACGGTCACCCTCATGCAGGATGGCCAGTGGGCGAAGGCGATCACCTACGCGCTCGGGAGCGTCGTCCTCGCACTTGCGGCCACCGCCGCCGGCTTCGCCGCGGGGCAACCGTTCTCCGGGGCGCAGGGTTAGGCGGCTTCCCGCCGGGCCTCGTGAGTAGATTCCAGCCATGCTGACCGTCGCCATCGCACAGTTCCGCCCGGACAAGGGCGCCTACGCCGCGAACCTGACGCGCGCCGGAGAGGTCTTCCGCCATGTCGCGGGATGGCCCGCGCCCCCCGCGCTGGTGGTCTTTCCCGAGGCCGCGCTCACCGGCTACTTCCTCGAAGGGGGAGTGCAGGAGCTCGCACTCTCCGCCGAACAGCTCTACCTCGATCTCGCCCGGGTCCACGCGGAGAGCGGCGCCCCGCCGCTCGACGTCGCGATCGGCTTCTACGAGATCTGGCGCAATCATCTCCACAACTCCGCCCTCTACGCGAGTCTCGGCGGCGCCGATGCCGGCATCCGCCATGTGCATCGCAAGGTCTTCCTGCCGACCTACGGCGTGTTCGACGAGGAGCGGTTCGTCGAACCGGGCCGAAGCGTGCAGGCCTTCGATACCCGCTGGGGCCGCTGTGCGATGCTGGTCTGCGAGGATGCCTGGCACTCGATGATGCCGACGCTCGCCGCGCTCGATGGGGCCCAGCTCATCCTCATCCCCAGCGCCACGCCGGCACGCGGTCTCGCGCCCAAGCCGGGGCAGTCACGCCCTGCGAATCTCGATCGGTGGGACCGGCTCGCGCAGGGGATCGCGGAGGAGCACGGCGTCTACGTCGTGCTGTCACATCTCGTCGGCTTCGAGGGGGGCAAGGGATTCGCGGGGGGCTCGATGGCGGCTGGTCCCCGAGGGGATGTCCTGCTGCAGGCGCCGCTGTTCGAACCGGCGACGCTGCCGGTGCCGGTGAATCTCGAGGAGATCACCCGCGCCCGCGCCGACGCACCGCTCCTCTCCGACCTGCAGAGCCGGCTGCCCTATCTGCTCGAGAGCCTGGCCGAGGGGCGTGAGGGTGGAAAGGCGGGAAGGCGGGAGGACGAGAACGCATCGCCGCTCCCACCGGTCCGCTCGTCCGCCATTCCGCCTTCCCGCCTTTCCGCCGATCCGCTCGCGATCGATCCCGAACTCACCCGTACCTGGCTCGTCGCCTTCATTCGGGACGAACTGCTCCGCCGGCGGAAATTCGGCAAGGCGGTCATCGGGCTGTCGGGCGGCGTGGACAGCGCCCTGGTTGCGTTTCTCGCGGCGGAGGCGCTCGGACCGGAGAACGTCACGGCGATCCGGATGCCCTACCGCACCTCGAGTCCCGAGAGTCTCGCGCACGCGCAGCTCGTCATCGACAAGCTCGGCATCCGGCATCGGACGGTGGACATCAGCGCAGGGGTGGATGGCATCGTCGCCGGCATCGGGGGCGACACGACTCCGGCACGGAAGGGGAACGTGATGGCGCGGATGCGCATGATCACCCTCTTCGATCTCTCCGAGGAGCTGCGCGCCCTGCCGCTCGGCACCGGCAACAAGACCGAGCGGCTCTTCGGCTACTTCACCTGGCACGCGGACGACTCCCCGCCGGTGAATCCGATCGGCGACCTCTTCAAGAGCCAGGTCTGGGCGCTCGCGAAGCACGTCGGTGTCCCCGACGTCATCGTCACCAAGCCGGCGAGCGCCGACCTCATCAAGGGACAGACCGACGAGGGCGACTTCGGCATCTCGTATCCCAAGGCCGACGTCATCCTGCACTGGCTGCTGCAGGGCTATCGTCCCGAACAGGTGGCGGCCCAGGGCTTCACGGCGGCAGAGGTGGAACTGGTGCGCAAACGCCTCGAGTCTACTCACTGGAAGCGCCGCCTGCCCACGGTAGCGATGGTGAGCCAGACGGCGATTGGGGAGTACTATCTGCGACCGGTCGACTACTAAGCACTACGCACTCGATAAGTACGGGCAGCGGCCGGTCGCCTCTCCCCGGAACCCGGATGTACGGGCGACCGGCCGGTCGCCCCTGCTCCTCGAAACTTGGAACTTCATTGTCCAACTCGCCTGCAAGTCGCCCGATGTCGTACTCGCGTGCCGAGCTCACCACGCTCGTCATGCCGAACATGCTCAACGTCCTCAATGACCTCTTCGGCGGGCACCTGCTCTCGATGGTCGACCAGGCGGCGGCGGTGGCGGCGATCCGGCACGCGGGTGGCCCCGCGGTCACGGCCAGCTTCGACCGGGTGGACTTCCGCGACCGGATCGGGGTCGGCGCGCTGGTCACCTGCATCGCGACGGTGGACTTCGTCGGCAACAGCTCGATGGATGTGTCCGTGGAGGTCTACTCCGAGCATGTGCCAACCGGCGTGCGGCGTCACACCCATTCCGCGCACGTCGTCTTCGTCGCGATCGATCCCGCCGGCAAGCCGATGCGGGTGCCGCGGCTCATCCCCGAGTCGCCGGAGGAGCACGAGCGCTACGCCCGCGCGGAACAGCACCGCGCCGAGCGGAAACGGTGAGCGATGACCCCGCAGGGGCGGGCCTCCCCACCCGCCCTTCGACGGTCGTCGCCGTCTTCGGTGGCGGCGGTGCGAAGGCGGCGGCGCACATCGGCGCCTTCCGCGCGCTCGAGGAGGCGAACCTGGTGCCCGGCCGGATCATCGGCACCTCGATGGGGGCCGTCTTCTCCGCGCTCTTCGCCTCTGGTCTGAGCGCCCGCGAAGCCCTCGAGCGAGTCGAGATGATCGGCGAGAAGGATATCGTCCGGGCCGAGCCGTTCGCGTTTCTCAAGGGACTCTGGGCGAAGTCGCTGCTCCAGCCGGAGCCGTTCCGGCGCTCGCTCGAGCGGATGCTCGGCACCCGCCGCTTCCAGGATCTCAAGATTCCGCTCACGGTCACCGCGACCGCCCTCGACACCGGGGAGCTCACGCTGTTCGGCGAGGGCGGGAGGAGCGTCCCGCTGATCGAAGCGCTCTACGCCACCTGTGCGCTGCCGCTCTTTCTCCCGCCGGCGATCATCGAAGGCCGGCGCTACGCCGATGGCGGGCTCCGCGCGGTGGTGCCGCTCGAGCCGGCCAGCTTTCTTCCGGCGACGCTGGTGGTGGCGGTGGACGTCGGGCCGGGCTTCGACGAGGCGCCGGGTGGCGCGTCCGGGCTGCCGCCGGTCGTCGAGATGCACAACGAGGCGACCGGCATTCTGATGGCGGGGCAGACTGCCCAGGCGCTCGCGCTGTGGCGGGCGAATCCCGTCCGGCCGCCCCTGATCTACGTCCGTCCCAGAGTGGAAAAGGGCGCGACCTTTCGCGTGGATCAGGTGCGCCGGTTCGTCGAGGAAGGCTATACGGCAACCCGCGTGGCCCTCGCGGGCTTGAATTCGCCGCCGCAATAGGCAAATTGGCTGGACAGTTCACCCGCACGGGAAATAATGAAAGCCTCCGAAGTGATGGTCCCCAACCCCTTCGTCGCGGTCGCCAACGCCTCCGCGAGCGAAGTCGCGATCATGTTCCGCACCCGGAACATCTCGGTCGTGCCCGTGGTCGACGACCATCGTACCCGCCGCTTCCTCGGCGTGCTCAGCGACCGCGACCTCGTCACCCGCTGCCTCGCGACCGGCAACGATCCCTCGCAGACCCGCGCCGACGCGATCATGCGCACCGACAGCCCCGTGGTCGGCAACGACACCGAGCTCGACGGCTTCGCGGTCTACATGAACCAGGACCCCAACGAGTCGCACCTCCGCGCCACGATCACCGTGGTGGACTCGGAGCACCGGGTGATCGGGTTCATCAGTCACCCCGAACTCGTCACCGGCATCAAGCTCATCTGGCGCTGACCATGCCCTCGCCCCGCATCTACACCGTCCGCGAAGCCGAGGCCACGCTGCCACTGGTCAGGGGCATCGTCACCGACATCATGGCGACGCACCGGCGCTGGACCGAGCTGGTGGCCCGCTATGAGCTGCTCACCGGCCAGGTGCGCGCCGAGGACGGGGAATCGCTGGAGCTGATCACGCTCCGCGACGATGCGGCCCGCGCGGCGGAACGCATCAACGACTGCCTCGTCGAGCTGGAACAGCTGGGCGGGGTCTTCAAGGGGTTCGAGCACGGGCTGGTCGACTTCTACGCCCTCAAGGACGACCGGCTCGTCTTCCTCTGCTGGCAGCCCGGCGAGGAACAGATCACCCACTGGCACGAGGTCGACGCCGGGTTCGCCGGTCGTCAGCCGATCGATGCCCACATGCTTGCCGAAACGGTCATTGGATGAATTCCCTCTGGTTTCTCGCCCACATCGCCGGCTTCACCCTCTGGCTCGGTGGTGGGGCCGCCTGCATGCTCATCGGGATCCGCGGCCGCTCCGAGGATCGCCCGACGCAGGCGGTCATCGTCCGCATGCTCGGCGGCGTGCACCGCAC
>JBGATI010000022.1:0-92145 GCA_044229245.1 Gemmatimonadales bacterium
GAAGCCGTAGCCGGCCTTGAGTGCGTCAGCGAAGGATGCGGGCATGGGAGGCGGGGGAGTCGGGGTCAGAGGAGCCGGTCGAGGACGGCGGTCACGCGGGCCATCTCGTCCACGGTGTTGTAGCAGTGGGGACTCAGGCGCAGCGCCCCTTCGCGCTGGCTGCAGTAGATCCGCGCCTCGCGGAGCGCGCGGTACGACTCCTCGAGGCGCGGCGGGGCCAGACAGACGAAACCCGATTCCCGCGCTCCATGCGGGGACGCCACCCGCACGCCGCGCCGCGCCGCCCACTCGAGGAGCGGCTGGTGCAGGCTGCGGATGTGCCGCCGGATCGCCGGAATGCCGAGTTCCTGGAGCAGCCTGACCGACTGCAGCATCCCCACGAAGTCCTGGAAGGGGAGCGTGATCAGCTCGAAGCGCCGGGCATCGGCGCGGAGCGCCTCGCGATAGTCGGTGAGCCGGGTGAAGTCGTCGGTCCCCTCGAACGCCATCCACCCCGTCACCGTGGGGTCGAGGTGCGCGATCAGCTCGCGACGCACGTAGAGAAAGCCGCTCCCCCAGGGGGAGAGGAGCCATTTCTGGCCGCCGCTGGAGAGGATGTCGACCTGAATGTCCCGCACGTCCAGCGGGATGTGGCCGAGGGCCTGGATCGCATCGACCACGAGGTACTGGCCGCGAGCGCGGGTCTCGGCCGAGACGCGGGCGAGATCGACGGTGTACCCGTTGGCGAACTGGGTGAGCGAGACCGAGAGACAGCGCACCCGCGGATCGGCCAGGCGGGCGAGGAGCTGGGCCTCGTCGGGCCAGCCTTCCGGCGTGACCGGCACCAGTTCGAGCGTGACGCCCAGGTCGCCCAGCCGCTTCCAGGGATAGACGTTGGCGGGAAACTCCCGCTGACTCACCAGCACGACGTCACCCCGTTTCCAGGGGATGGCCCGCGCCGCCACCGAGAGGCCGAAGGTGGTGTTGGTCGTCAGCGCGATCTCGTCCGCTTCCGCATTGATGAGCTGCGCAAAGGCGGCCCGGGAGGCGGCGAAGGCACCGAAAAGGTCGTCGTGGGTAAGTTCGAAGGGCCGGGCCCGCCGGAGGTTCATCCGGTCGGCCGCGTGGCGGGTCCGCTCGGGCAGCGGGCCGATCGAGGCATGGTCGAGGTAGATGGTGCCATCGGCCCAGGGGAACTCGGCCTCGCGCAGGGCGCGGACGTCGTACGAAGCGGGGGCGGGCTCGGCGGTGGAACGCATCTCGGCCATGGTGCGGTCTTTCGTCGGTGATCGCGGGGCGCGGTTCCCCGCTGCGTGCAGCGGGCGTACGTTACTGGCACAGTGACCATGCAAGCAAGGCGATGACTTTCCAGACTCCATTTTCCCTGGTGCTGAGCGGCGGCGGGCTCAAGGGGCTCGCGCACATCGGCGTGCTCCGGGCCCTCGAGGAACGCGGGCTCACCCCGGGCCTGGTCGTCGGCAGCAGCATGGGCTCGCTGGTCGCTGCGGGCTGGGCGGCCGGCATGCCGCTCGCCGAGATGACCGAGCGAGCGCTCGGCGTGCGGCGGAAGGATGTCTTCCAGGTCGCGCACGTCGACATGGCCTTCAAGCGGATGCGGGCGCCGGCGATCTACCGGCGGGAGCCGCTCGACGAACTCATCCACTCCCTCGTCGGCGACCGCACCTTCGACGAGCTGGTCCGGCCGCTGGTCATCAACACGGTGGAGCTCAACACCGGCATGCAGGTGCTGTGGGGCCTGCCGGGACTGCGGAACGTGCGGGTCGCCGATGCGGTCTTCGCCTCCTGCGCGCTGCCGGGCATCTTCCCGCCGCGGGAGATCGACGGCCGATGGTTCGTCGATGGCGCGGTGGTCGAGAATGTCCCGGTCCAGGTCGCGGCCTCGCATGGCGCCGGACCGGTGATGGCGGTGGACGTCGGGGCGACGAGTGCGCTCCGCAGCAACGTCCAGGACGAAGGCTTCGCCGCCACCTATGTGCGCGGCCTCGAGATCGTGATGCAGACGATGATGGAGAGCCGGCTCCGCCAGTGGACCGCACCGCCGCTGGTCCTGGTGCATCCGCGGGTCGAGCACGTCTCGATGTTCGGCTTCGGGCACAATCGGGAACTGATCGAGGAAGGCTACCGCGCCACGCTCGACCTGCTGGACCTGCTCGGCGAGCGCTTCGATCCGCAGGGGCATGGCATCCACCCCCAGCGCCGGGTGGAGATCCGGGTCGATCGCGAGCGCTGCTCGGGGTGCGGCGCCTGCGTGATGCATGCGCCGTGGGTCTTCGAGATGGACGACGAAGGGCGGGCCCGGGTCCGGCAGCCGCAGCAGTCGTGGTCCCCGCTCGACGGCTTCTACGTCCGCAACTGCCCCACGTACGCGATCAGCGCCCGCCTCGCACAGGGCCAACCGGTGGCTGCCCCGCGATAAACGCCGCAGCCGACGCGTCGAGATCCCCGAGCACCCGCTCCCACGCGAACTCCCGTTCCGCCCGCTCCCGCCCCGCCGCGCCCATGGCGAGGGCACGGACTCGGTCGTCCAGTAGCAGCCGGGCGGCGGCGATGACGGCCGGCACCTCTGTCGGGGGCACCAGCAGCCCGGTGCGGCCGTCGGCAACGGCGTCCGCGGTCCCACCACTCCGCCCCGCCACCACCGGGAGCCCCGACGCTTGCGCCTCGAGGAGGGCCAGGCCGAATCCCTCGGCCTGGGGACCCTCCTCGCGGGAGAGGCCGAGGTAGAGATCCGCCGCCGCGTAGCATCCGGGCAGCGCTTCGTCAGGCAGTCCACCAAGCCAGCGCACCCGATCGGCGATGCCGAGTGAGGCAGCCCTGCCCTCGAGCGCCTGCCGGTCGGGCCCCTCGCCGACTACCGCATACCCAAGATCGTGGCCCGCGCGGGTGAGTGCCGCCACTACCTCGAGTGCCACGTCGATGCCCTTGTGGGGCACCAGCCTGGCGACGGTCAGCGCCCATCGGTCGCGACCGCCGAGGCCGAGCCGCTCCCGGAGGGCGAGGCGCGCGGGATCGGGACGGAAGCGGGAGGTATCGACACCTAGCGGCACGACGCGGACCCGCCCGGCCGCGTCGGGGAGGTCCAGTTCCAGGGCGAGTTCCCGGAAGCGTTCGGCGGTCCAGCCGCTGATGGCGACGGTGCCGGCGGCCGACCCGATGATCCCCCGGGCGACGCGGCGCTTCATCGGTGAACGCTGCGCCTGGAGCCGGATCCGGTTGAGGTCGAGTCCGTAGACGAGCAGCCCGTAGGGAAGCCGGTCGCGCGCCGCGAGCCAGCGGGCGATGTGCCCAGCCGGCTTGAGATTGCCGGCCCAGACGAAGCGGACCGTGTTGTGCCGTGCGAGCGCTCGCGCGCGCATCGCCCACCGCGCCAGTCCGGTGATGTGACGCAGGCGCTCGCTCGGCACGTCGAGGCGGTCGATCTTCGAGGACACCGAGGCGTCAAACCGTTCGCTCCCGGACTCCTGTCCCGTCGAGACGATCAGCCTGCCGGGGGCCGCATGCCGCGCGAGCTCGCCCATGGCGCGGGCGATGCCGCCGCCGATCGGGGGGAAGTCGTGCACCAGCAGCAGCGCGGGGGAGACGTCGCTCAGCATCCGAGGACCTCACCGTAGAGCGCGAGGGTCCGGTCGATGGTTCGATCGAAGGGGAAGTCCTCTCGTGCCCGGCGCACGGCCGCCGCACCGAGGCGGGCGGCAAGCGCGGGGTCGGCCAGCACCTGGTCGATGGCCGAGGCCCAGGCCGCGGGTTCGTCCGGGGCGACGAGAAGGCCGTTCAGGCCATCCTGGAGGATCACGGCGTTGCCTGTTGCTGCGGAGGCGATGACCGGCTTGCCGAGTGCCATCGCCTCGAGCACCGCCTGGGGAAAGGCGTCATAGCGCGACGGGTGCAGCGCGACCTCGAGGAGATCGTAGAGGGGCCGTATGGCGGAAATGAACGGCAGGCGGATCACCGCATGACGCGGCGGGATGGATCCGAGGGGCGCTGACAGCGCTTCGCCGTCGAGGCCCGCGAGCACGAGACGGACAGGTGTCTGCACCGCGGCGAGCGCGGCGAGCACCACGCGCTGATCCTTGGGCCGCGCCACGATGCCCACCGTGCGGCGCGACGGCTCCCACTCGATACGGGCACGCCACTCCTCGAGCTCTGCGTCGGTCACCACGCGGTCGATCCGGTCGGTCATCAGGCCGCCATGAATCACCCGCAGCTTTGCCCGCGGGATCCCGCGGCGCGCGAGCAGATCGGCCACCGGCTCGCTGAAGGCGATGATCCGCTCCGCAGCCCGCCCGGCGAGCAGGTTCTCGAGGACCGCGGTGCGCGGGTAGGAGTGGCGCGTGATGACCAGCGGCACCCGTAGCCGGCGGGTGAGACGGAGCCAGGTGAGCGCCTCCCGATCGCGGGAGCCGTGCGCGTTGACGAGATCGAAGGGGTGTTCCGCCAGCAGACCGGCAAACGCGCGGGCATTGCCGAGCCGTCCGCCTCGGGCGAGCGGCATGGGATGCACCTCGAGGCCGCTCTCCAGGGCATCGCGCTCGATCTCCGAGCCGGGCGGACAGACGAGCCCGACCTCGTGTCCGCGCGACGCGATGCCCCGGGCGATCCGGAGCACCGACATCACCGACCCGGAGCCGCCGCCTTGATGCAGCGTCTGCAGTACCCGAAGTTTCCGCTCACCCATGCGCATCCTCATCCTTGGCGCCGCCGGCCGTGACCGGACCGAGACCGCGATCGCCCGCGCGGCGCTCGCGCTGGGGCACGAGGCGCGGATCCTCGATGCGCTGGCCTGGCGCCGCCGGCTCGGCGCGTGGGGCGACCGGTTCCTGCGCTGGCAGGCCGACCGCTTCGCGCCGCAGCTCGTGCTCTGCACCCGGCACGCCATCAGCATGGGCGAGGCGCCGCTGCAGGCGCTGCTCCGCGGGCGCCGCTCCGCCTTCTGGTACTTCGATGCGCTGACCCCGCTCCCCGAGCCGGCGGTCCGACTGGCCCGCCTGACACAACAGTGCTTCGCCACCTACGGATTCCAGGTGGAGGCACTCCGCGCGGCGGGCGCGCCCGACGTCAAGTTCCTGCCGCAGGGCTTCGACCCCGCGATCGACGCCCCCGCCGAGGCCGCGCCCGAAGGGTACCACTGCGACCTCGCCTTCGTGGGCTCGGGACAGTATCCGCGGCGCTACGACATCCTCCGCGCCTTTGCCGGGGTCGGCGCGCTGCAGATCCGCGGACCGCACTGGGCGCAGGCTCCGCGCGACCTGCCAGTGACCGGCGGGGCGGTGCGCGGACGGGAGTTCCCCCGGGTGGTGCGCGGAGCCTCGCTCTCGCTGGGCGTGCACGCACTCGACGACCAGCGCCACGAGCACCATGGCGGCACCTCGAACCGGCTCTGGAAGGTGCTGGGCGCGGGGGGCTGCTTTCTCGGCGAGTACGTCGACAACATCGAGGAGTTCGCGCGGCACGAGGAACATGCGCTCTGGTATCGCGATGCCCGGCAGGGGGCCGAGATCGCGCGCGCCGCGCTCGACGATCCGGCGATGCGGACCCGGATCGCCAGTCGGGGACGGGCGCACGCGCTCGCGCACCACACCTACGCGCACCGGCTGGCCCTGCTCCTCGAAGGCCAGGGCTATACCTCGATGTAGTTGGTGTGCTCGAAGGGGCGCCAACCGGTCAGCCGTTCGAGACCGAGCGACGCGCGCTGCAGCAGGTGGCCGGCACTCCAGGGACGGCGCAGGAATTCCGCGGCGGCTGATGGTCGCCGCCGCGCCAGCCAGTCGCGAATCACGGCCGGGTGGGTGCCGGTGAAGCGGCGGAGACCGACTTCCCACGGCAACGCGGCGCCGAGCGGCGCCCGTCCCGCCTGGCCGGGGTGGTACAGCGCGTTGTCGATCTCCCGCTTCTCCGCCAATGCCGTGAGCGGTCGAGCCCACCCATAGTGATGGTAGGTCGCCCCCGAGCGCCGCGCCCGCGGCTTCCCCGTGCCATCGCTCCGGCGAAAGCCCTGTGCGTCCTGATGGCTGCGGAGTCCAATGCCGGGGCGGACGACCCGGACCTCGCGCCGGTACCAGGACCGCCCGGCGGCCACCCACTCCTCGCCGCCGTAGAAATGGACGAAGTCGACCAGCAGCGCGTCGACCGTCCGGTCGTCCCGGGCCGCGGTCATCGCCGATCGGAGCGAAGTGCGGCCGGCCTCGTGGAGCACCTCGTCGGCCTGGATGTAAATTGCCCAGTCCCCCCGACAGGCCTCCAGCGCCCGCTGCGTCTCGGTCGCCAGCATCGCGCTGCCCGCGGTCGCATCCCAGATGCCGTCGAGCAGACGGACGCGCGGATCCGCGAGGCTCGCGAGCAGCTCGCGGGTGCCGTCGTCGGACGGACCGACGTTCACGATCAGCTCATCGACCAGCGGCAGGATCGAGCGCAGCGCCTCGAGCACGGGAAAGTCGAGCCGCACGGCGTTGGCCACCAGGCTGAAACCGACGACGCGCATCAGGGGCTCGTCACGCGGAGAAGAGAGGGCGGAAAGATATGCGGATCGCGCTGGCCCATCACACGAGGCTGCCGGTGCAGGGCTACGGCGGCACCGAGCGTGTCGTGGTGGCCCTGGCGCGCGGTCTCGCGGAACTCGGGCACAGCGTCACGCTGCTCGCGCCCCAGGGCACCCGGGTGCCGGAGGCCCACGTCGTCCCCATCCCCGCGGGGCGATTCGGCGATCGGGCCTTCGACCTCACCCCACACCTGCCGCCTGGCACCGAGATTCTCCACGCCTTCTACCCCCTGCACAAGCCACCCGCGATTCCGTGGGTCTGGACGCTCGAAGGGACGACGCGGCCCGGCACCCGCCGCCCGGAGAACACCATCTACGTCAGCGCCGATCATGCGGCCCGGCACGAGCGCACCGCCTTCGTCTACAACGGCCTCGACCCCGCCGAATTCCGTTTCCGCCGGGAGAAGGACGACTACGATCTCTTCCTCGGCCGGCTGCACCGGAGCAAGGGGTACCAGTGGGCGATCGACGGCGCCCGCGCGGCCGGGCGGAAGCTGGTGGTCGCAGGCGGGTGGCGCCCCTCGTTCGCGCGGCGGATCCGGTTCGTGGGCGAAGTCGATGGAACCGAGAAGGCGGAATTGCTCGCCGGGGCGCGGCTCCTCTGGATGCCGGCGCAGTGGGACGAACCGTTCGGTCTCACCCTGATCGAGGCGCTCTTCAGCGGTACCCCGGTGCTCGGCACCAGGCGCGGGGCGCTGCCGGAGGTTCTCTCGTCCGAGGTCGCGGAGTTCGGTGACTCACTCGACGAACTGCTCGCACGACTGCCGGCGATGGCCGAGAAGGACCCGGAGGACTGTCGGGCGAGGGCGGAGCGGTATTTCACGCACCGCCGGATGGCGGAAGGGTACCTGCGGATGTACCGGGAGTTCCTGGCGGCGGGGACGCTCCCGCCTGGGGTGCGGACACCCTAACAGGCCCGGGCGCGGGGGACTACTCGGCCGCCGGTGTTCCGGAGTTGCCGGGGCCCACCACCGCCTCGAGCAGTGCCGACATCCGGTGCATGTAGGTGTGCTCCCGGAGCGCGTGCTGGCGGGCGCCGGCGCCGAGGCGATCGCGGTACTTGTCCTCCTGCACCGCCCGCTTGACCTGGCCCTTCAGCTCTTCCGGAGTGGTATAGACGAGGACTTCCGTGCCCTCCTCGAAGTGCTGGGGGAGGTCGGTACGGGCATCCACCACCTGCGGCACCCCGATGGCCGCGATCTCGAAGGTGCGGCGGTTCACCCCGCTACCATCATGCTTGCGATCCTCGGCGCCGGTGCGGTGGACGTTGACCGCGACGGTCGCTCCCGCGTAGGCACGCACGAAGTCCTCGGTACTCGGCAGCTCGCCGCGGCAGTAATCACGCAGGGAAGTCTTCCGCCAGCCTGGCCCCCAGAGCGCGAGCCCGAATTCCACCAGCTCCTGCAGGTACCGCTCCCGCCGCGCGGTCGCCGTCCCAGCGAAGACCACGTTGGCGCGGAAGGGCCCGCGGGCGCTGAGCGGTTTGTGCACCGACGGATCGCAGCCGAGCGCCAGATAGTGCGCGTGCTTGACGCCGTGCCGGTCGAATGCGGCGAGAGCGCCGCTGGCACCGACGAAGACGTGGCTGTACTCCATCGCCTCGCGGCTCGCGGCGGTGGCGTCGTTCAGTTCGTCATCGAGCAGCTGCACCCACCGGGCGCTGCGTCCCTTGCGCAGCGTGTCCACGCTGTCCGGCGAGAGCAGCCCGTCCCCGGCGACGAGTACGATGTCTGGACTGTGCTGGTCGAGGGCGGTCTCGATGCGGTGTTCGAGGTCCCGTCGTACCAGCCGTTCGAGCCATCCGGCCCGGTCCGGGTCCAGATGCAGCAGGTTGGCACCGAGCCGCTCGAGGGCGCGACGGCGGAGCGCGTTGTGGGCGAGTTCGGCATCGTCCACCGCCGCGACGAACAGGATCCGGAGACCGGCGAAGGGAGCATGCATATGAGTCAGGGAGACAATCTATAGTGAAGAGTTCCGAGTTCCGAGTTCCGGGTTCCGAGATCCGGGTTCCGAGGTCCAGCATGGGAGACGCCCGCGATCGGCTCGCGACCCCGCAGGCGCACTAGCCGGGAATCGTCTCGGAACTCGGAACCCGGAACTCCGTACTGCTCGCCAGGTGCCGATAGAGTCCGTCCGCGGCGAGCAGCTCCTCGTGGGAGCCCCGCTCGACAATCCGGCCCTCGTCGAGGACCAGGATCTGGTCGGCGTGGCGCACCGTGCCGAGCCGGTGGGCGATGACGAGTACCGTTCGATCGCGCATCAGGCGGTGGAGCGCATCCTGCACCAGCCGCTCCGACTCGCTGTCGAGCGCGCTGGTGGCCTCATCGAGGATCAGGATGGGCGGATCGCGGAGGACCGCGCGGGCGATCGCGAGCCGCTGGCGCTGGCCGCCGGAGAGGCGGGTTCCCCGCTCACCCAGCAGAGTCTGATACCCGTTCGGCAACTGCGCGATGAACGCATGCGCGTTGGCGGCGCGCGCCGCCGCCTCGACCTCGGCCTGCGTCGCCTGAGGGCGGCCGTAGGCGATATTGGCGAAGACGGTGTCGTTGAAGACCACCGTCTCCTGGCCGACGAAGCCCATGAGCGCGCGCACCGAGGTACGCGTCACCGTCCCGAGCGGGACGTCATCCAGCAGGATCGTGCCCTGGGACGGCTCCCGGAGCCGGGGCAGCAGCTCGGCGAGTGTGGTCTTGCCGGCGCCAGAGCGACCGACCAGGGCCACGATCCTGCCGCGTGGCAGCGTGAAACTGATGTCCTCGAGAATGGGTCCTTCGCCATAACTGAAGCCCACTTGGTCGAAGCGCACTTCGCGCGCAAACCGGGCCGCGGGCAGGCCGGCGGGCTCGGCCTCCGCGGAGGGAAGGTCCAGCACCTCGAAGACCCGTTCCGCGCTCGCAAGCGCCTGCGCCATCTGTCCCGGGAACTGGGTGATCGCCTTGAGTGGCGACATCACCCGGAGCGCGGCAACGATGAAGACCATGAGGCCCTCGGGCGAGAGCCCGCCGCCCACGAAACCGGGTGAAGCGCCGGCGGCGATGAGCACCACCAGGAGCAGGCCGCCGAACAGCTCGCTCACCGGACCGGTCAGCGCGGCGAAGCGCTGGGTCCGCGCCACGTGCCGCCGATAGCGATCGGCCTGGTTGCGGAAGCGCTCTCCCTCCCCCGCTTCTCCACCATAGGTGCGCACCAGCTTCACGGCGCCCAGCCGTTCGGCCACGGTCGCGGTCATCTCCCCCGCCTCATCGGCCCGCGCCCGCGCGTGCGTCCGCAAACGGCCGAGCAACTGTCGGATCCCCACCAGCAGGAGCGGCGCGGCGGCGAAGGTGAGCAGCGTGAGTTGCCAGGAGAGCTGCGCCAGCACCGCGAGCGTCGTGAGGATGAGGACGAGGTTCTGGAAGAACGAGGCGAGCCCGGCACTGATCGCCCCCTTGGCCTGATCGGCGTCCTGCATGATGCGCGAGATGACCTGCCCCCCGCGGGTGCGCTCGATCCAGCCGAGATCGAGCCGGAGCAGATGCTCGAAGAGCGCCGCGCGAATATCGCGTACGAGCCCCTCCTGCGCCCCCACGCTCAGCTGCCCGGAGAGATAGGCAAGGGCGTTCTTGCCGAGCAGGGCTGCCCAGAGCAGCGCGACCAGACGCACGGTGACGCCAGACGGTGTCGCGCCGGCGAGCACCGGCGCCAGCAGCCGGTCGACCAGCCCCTCGAGGCCGGTGCGGGTCGCACCCAGACTCCCCGCGGTGCCGAAGAGGTGCCGCAGCAGCGGAATCAGGAAGAGCAGAGTGGCGCCGTCGAGAATCGAGGCGACCGTGGTGGAGATGACGCCCAGGCCGAGCGTCAGCCGGTAGGGTCGGAGCCAGCCGAGCAGTCGCGTCAGGGAAGACGCGGAAGTCGCGGACCGGGTGCTGCCGTCAGCCACCGCGTCTCGCCGTGAGCAGTGCGATCGGCAGGATCATCTCCTCCGGCGTCACGCCCCCGTGCAGGAAGGCGCCGCGATACCGGGCCTGGTACTCGCGCAGTTTGGTGGGGTAGACGAAGAAGCGGTCGCCGGTCGCCAGCAGCATGCGGGTGCCCGGCGCCTTGGCGGGGAGCCCCCAGCCGGTGAGATCGTCCACCACGATCGCGGCATCGCGGTCCTGCGCGCGCAGATCTTCGCCGAATTTGTAGCGCAAATTCGCGGTGGCATCGCGGCGCGCGTACACCGTGGCCGGCGTATGGCAGTGGATCGAGCCGTGATCGGTCGTGAGCAGCACCGGGACGTTGCGGCGCTCGGCCTCACGCAACGCGCCCCAGAGCGCCGAACGTTCGAACCAGGTGCGGGTGAGACTCCGGAGCGCCGGCGTGTCGCGGGCGACCTCGAACAGGGTGGAGTTCTCGGTCCGGCCGTGGGTGAGCTGGTCGATGAAGTTGAAGACGAGCGCGGTCACGCCCTCGGCCGAGAGATGTGCGGGGAGCCGGGTCAGCAGCGCCTCGCCGTCGGCCGCGGTGAAGACCTTCTCGTACCGCACCGGCACCGGGCGGCCGTAGTGCGACTGGAGCTGGGCCGTCAGGAGTTCGGCCTCGTGCGCATTGAGGCTGGTCTCGTCCTGATCGCGCCACCACTGCGGATACCGGGTCGAAAGCGCATTCGGCAGGAGCCCGCTGAAGATCGCGTTCCGCGCGAACGGCGTCGCCGTCGGCACGATGGAGAAGTAGTACGAGGTCTCCACGTCGAAGCGCGAGCTGATCAGCGGCCGGATCGCCTCCCACTGGTCCATGCGGAGGCAGTCGACCACGACCAGCAGCGCCTTGCCGTGCTGACGGAGCGCGGGCTCCACGAACTCCGGCACGATGTCCACGCTGAGCGGCGGCCGGTCGGCCCGGCTGCCCTTGAGCCAGCCGGGATACTGCCGCTCGACGAAGCCGGCGAAGTCCTGGCGCAGACTCTCCTGCAGGGTGCGAAGCGCCTCCGAGAGCCCCGGCTCGTCGGCCAGGCCGAGCCGCACTTCCCACTCCGCGAGCTCGACCACGATCTCGGTCCAGTCGCGCCAGTTCATGTCGTGGTTGCGGCGGGCCTCCAGTTCGCGGAACCGGGTCGCGAAGTCGCGCGACAACCGCTGCTGGCGGATCCGGTCGCCCTCGAGCAGGCGCGTCACGACTGACAGCACCTGGCGCGGGTTCACCGGCTTGACGAGATAATCGGAGATCTCGGCCCCGATCGCGTCCTTGAGCGTGGCCGGCTCCTCGCTCTTCGTCACCATCACCACCGGCATCGAGGCATCGATGCTCCGGATGGCCCGGAAGAGCTCGAGCCCGCGACGCCCGGGCATCTGCTCGTCGAGCAGCACGACCCCGTAGGGCTGACGCTGCAGCATGACGAGGGCGTCGTCGCCATGGGCCGCCTTCTCGACATGGAAGCCCTGCTCCTCAAGGAAGAGAATGTGCGAGGAGAGGCTCTCGACCTCATCGTCGACCCAGAGGATGCTGCGGGGGCGTGGCATGCGGGTAAGATAGACAGTCCGGAGTCGGAAGTGAGATCCGGGCCGCGGCCCGTCCTGCGCACACGACTTACCTCCCGATTCGTCCGACGTACATTTCGCGCGTGCCTTCCCCTCGCATTCTGCTCGTCCGGTTCAGCTCGCTCGGCGACGTGCTGCTCACCACGCCGCTCATCCGGGCCTTGCGGGCCCGGCATCCGGCCGCCACACTCTCCGCACTGACCAAGCAGAGCTGGGCGCCGCTTCTTTCCGCCAACCCGCACCTCGACGAAGTGATCGCGGTGTCGCCGGGGCAGTCGCTCGTGCCGCTGGCCCGGGCGCTGCGCGGGGCGCGGTACACCCACCTGCTCGACCTGCACGGGAGCGTGCGGACCCGGGTGCTCCGGCTGCTCGTGCCGGGCGCGTGGAGCGGCTTCGACGCCCGGCGCGGTCCGAGACGGCAGTTGATCCGCGAGCACCGGGACATGTACCCCGACCGGGTGCCGGTGCCGGAACGTTACTTCGAGGCCGCGAGCACCCTCGACGTGATACCCGATGGCGGACCGGCGGAGCTGTTCACCAGTCCGGCCGCGGAAGCCCGTGCCGAGGCCTGGCTGGCGCGGGTGGGCTTCGAGAGCGAGGCACCGCTGGTCGCGCTGATTCCCGGTGCGGCACATGCCACCAAGCGCTGGCCGGTGCGCCACTGGCGGCGGCTCGCCTCCGACCTCGTGAGGCGGGGCTACAATGTGACGGTCGTCGGCAGCAGCGGCGACCGGATTCTCGCCGCCGAGATCGCCACCTCGGCGGGTCGCAAGGCGGCGAGCGCCGCCGGCGACCTCGACCTGCAGGCTAGCGGCGCCCTGCTCCGCCGGACCCGCGCGGCGATCAGCGGCGACACCGGACCGATGCATCTCGCCACCGCGGTCGGAACGACCGTCGTCGCCCTCTTCGGACCGACCGTGGAGCAGTTCGGCTTCTTTCCGTACCGGGCGCGGTCCGCCGTCCTCGAACGGTCGCTCCCGTGCCGGCCCTGCAGCAGCAAGGGCAGCCCGCACTGTCCGCTCGGCCATCACAGCTGCATGGAGGAAATCGTGCCGGAAGAGGTCCTGTCCCGCCTGACGAGATTCGGTCTGTGACCGGCTGGGATCCGGCCGCCCTCGCCCTCGTGACGCTGCTCCCGCGGACTGGCCGCGGGCCCAAGCGCGAGGGGATCTACGCCCTCTGGCTCACGCTGCGGGTCGCCCAGGACCTGCGTCTCGATCCCCCGCTCTCGGAGCGCGCCGCCCGGCGCCGGCTCACCGCGCTCGAAGCGCGGCTCTCGAGTCTGACGCTGCCCCCGCCCCTCCGGCGCGCCCTGACGGCGGCCCTGCAGCAACTGAAGCAGGACGGCGTGGATGCGGTCCCTCTGGTGCTCAGTACGCTCGTCGCGCCCGCCCGCGACTCCGCGGGGACCGACGCCGGCGAGGCGATTCAGCTGGCCGCCCGCGCGGCACGGCAGACCGCCGCCAGCCCGTCCCGCTGAGGGCGCCGCCCTCCTATCTTCTGTCCATGCGTCCCACGCGTCCTACCGGTCACTCGGAGCGCGCCGCCTCGCCCGCGGAGGCGCTGGTCGCGCGCATCGACTCGCGCGCGGATGCCGGCGGCCCCGGGGACACGGTCGCCACCGGCTTCGGTTCACTCGATCGTCTGCTCGGTGGAGGCATCCGTCGCCAGGATCTGGTCGTGCTCGCGGGTGACGTGGGAGCGGGGAAGTCCTCGTTCGCCCTGGCGATCGCGCTCCGCAGCGCCGCGGCGGGCACGCCGGTGATGTATCTCTCCGGCGAGATGTCCGAAGAGCGGCTGATGGAACGGGCGCTGGCGCTGGAGGGGCGGGTGCCCGTCGACGCCCTGCGAGGCGGCGAGCTCGACGACGTGAGCCGCTCGGCGGTCGGCGCGGCGGCGCTCCGGCTCCGTGACCTGCCGCTCATCATTCGCCCGCTCACCGGGGAACGCTTCGAAGAGGTCGGGGCGGCGCTGGACACCGTCCCCCGCCGCGGCCTGCTGGTGCTCGACGACCTGCAGATGACGGCGAGTCCTCTTCCGCAGGCGGACGGCGACGAACGCGCCGCCGCGACGATTCGCGCGCTCAAGAGTCTCGCGCTCGAACGCGATGTCGCGATCCTGGCCCTCGCCCAGCTCCCGAAGCACCGGGCCGCACGGCGCGATCCCCGGCCCACGCTGGACGACCTGGGCGGCCAGGGAGTCGTCAAGCAGGTCGCCGACGTGGTGCTCGCGATCTATCGGGAGGAGATGTACCGGCCCGCGCATGGAGTGGAGGGCGCGGTGGAACTGATCATCGGCAAGAACCGGAACGGTCCGACGGGCTATCTGGACCTGTATTTCTACCGCAACTGGCTCCGCTTCGAGGACATGCTGGACCCGGATCGGTGAATCGCCACGGCATGCCGTGGCGGCCGCCGAAGCCAAGGGTTATTTCGTCTTCGCTCCCGCAATATCGATGAACGACCCCGCCGCACCATCTGCCTTCCGGATCGTCACCCAGATCGACGGCCCCTCCTGCTCGGCGTACAGCGTCACCGAGCCATCGGGCGAAGGCGTGTCGCTGACCAGGCGCCAGGGCGGCTTCCCCAGGACATCGCGATAGTACTGCAGCATCGGCTCGGGGGGGACGTCACTCCGGAAACGGAACTTGAGCGCGTCCTCGCCACCCTCGCGGGAGATGACTTCTCCATTGGGGGGCAGCGGGAGATTGGGCAGCGTTTCGCCCACCTGGGCCTGCTTCTTGGGCGGCTCGGCACAGGCCATGAGGCCGAGCCCGAGTGCTACGAGGATGAGGCGGCGCATAGGGCGGGGAGAGTAGCGGGGTGGCAGGAGACGGGTCAAGAGAGCGGCCGGTATCCGCCGCCTCCGTCCGGGTCTCCATGAGGAAAAGGCGAATGGCCAACCGCTTTGCCACCCTGTATCTTCCAGCCCGATCTCTGCGTGGAGCACGTCATGGCCGGCCACAGTAAATGGAAGCAGATCAAGCGCAAGAAGGCGATCACCGACGCCAAGCGCGGCGCTTCCTGGACCAAGGTAATCCGGGAAATCACCGTGGCGGCCAAGGCCGGCGGCGGTGATCCCGGGGGCAACCCCCGCCTCAGGACCGCGATCGACGCCGCCAAGGCCGTGAACATGCCGGCGGACAACATCGAGCGGGCCGTGAAGAAGGGCACCGGCGAGCTCGAAGGCACGATCTACGAAGAGGTGATGTACGAGGGCTACGGGCCTGGCGGCGCCGCGATCATCATCGAGGCGACCAGCGACAACCCGACCCGAACCGTCGCCGACGTGCGCTTTGTCTTCAGCCGCAACGGCGGCAATCTCGGCTCCACCAACTCCGTGGCGTGGATGTTCGATCGCAAGGGCCAGATCTTCCTCGATGCGGGCAAGTATCAGGAGGATTCGACCCTGGAGGCGGCACTCGAGGCCGGCGCGGAAGACTTCGCGCGGGACGGGGAGCAGTACGTCATCTCGACTACCGTGCCGACCTTCCATGCGGTGCAGGACGCTCTCGTCGCCCGGAAGTTCGAGATCGAGTCGGCGGAGATCGCGATGGTGCCCAAGACCTCCGTGAAGGTCGAAGGCAAGCAGGCCGAGCAGATGATCAAGCTGCTCGAGGCGCTCGAGGAGCTGGACGACGTCTCGAAGGTCTTCTCCAACTTTGACATCGACGCGAGCGACCTGGCCGAGGCGTCGCACTGACGGGGTCGGGCCGGTGAAGGTGCTGGGGATCGACCCGGGCACCGCGGCCACCGGGTACGGAGTGGTGGAAACGGGGGAGCGCGGGCTCTTCCGTCTGGTCGAATGCGGCGTCATCCGGACCACACCACGGGCGCTGCTTGCACTCCGGCTGCGCCAGGTGCATGAGGAAGTCGCGGGACTGATCGCCCGGCATCGGCCGGACGTGCTCGCCGTCGAGGAAGCCTTCCACGCCAAGAACGTGCGGACCACACTGGTGCTCGGCCACGCCCGCGGCGTCATCCTGCTCGCGGGTGCGCAGGCCGACACGACGATCGCCGAGTACTCGCCCGCGATGATCAAGAAGACGGTGACCGGGAAGGGCGCCGCACTCAAGCCGCAGGTGGGGTTCATGGTGGCGCAGCTGCTCCGGCTCAAGTCTCCACCCCAGCCCGCCGACGCGGCCGACGGCGTCGCGGTCGCGCTGACCCATCTCATCCGGGGCCGGCGGTGATCGCCCTCGTCACGGGGACGCTGCGCGAGCGCGACGGCGACGCCATCCTCATCGAGACCGCCGGCGGCGTGGGCTACGAAGTGACGGTGCCGCTCGGGGTGCTCGAGCGGCTGCCCGCGGCGGGCAGCCGGGTGAGCCTCTACACCGAGCTGGTGATCCGCGAGGACAGCTGGTCATTGTACGGCTTCGACCGGTCGGCGGAGCGCACCATCTTCCAGCGCCTGCTGTCGGCGACCGGATTCGGGCCCAAGCTCGCGATGGCGCTGCTCTCCACGCTCGGCCCGGAGCGCGCCGTCCGCAGCATCCAGTCGCGCGACATCGCGGCGCTGGCCACCGTCAGCGGCATCGGCCGGAAGAAGGCGGAGAAGCTGGTCGTCGAACTGGCGGATCGCTTCAAGGAGGTTCCGCTCGACCTCCCCCCCGCCGGACCCCGGCCAGGCGAGGAGGCGGTCCAGGCGCTCATCCGGCTGGGTTATCCGGCGGCCGCCGCCGAAGAAGCGGTCCGCGCAGTGATCGCGGACGGCACCACGGAGACCGCGAAAGTGATCCGCGAGGCGCTGCAGCGCCTCGCCCGTTCGTAACTGTCAGGGGCGACGCACCCCGTCGCCGTTTACTGGAGCCACACCATGACCGTCCCCGCGACGACCGCCGAGTGGATCTGCACCCGCTGCGGCAGCACCAATCGCATGCTCGTCGCCCGCGGCACGGAGCATACGATCGACCGCTGCAATCACTGCAAGGCCAGGCACAACATCGAACCTGGCGCCCGCCCGGTTCGCTGGGACGCTCGGCTCAAGGACTGAGTTGCCGGGGTTCCGGATCCGTTCGCACTCGGAACCCGGAACCCGGAACTCGCCACTCGAGATGACCCGCCTCCAGATCACCACCCCCGATTCGCTGCCGGAGGAGACCGGCGCCGAGGCCGCGCTGCGTCCGGCTCGGCTGGAGGAATTCGTCGGGCAGGGCCAGGTCAAGGCGTCGCTGCGCATCGCCATCGACGCGGCGAAGGGCCGCGGTGAGCAGCTCGACCATCTCCTCTTCTTCGGTCCCCCCGGGCTCGGCAAGACCACGCTCGCCATGCTCCTCGCGAAGGAGATGGGTGTGCAGCTCCGCACCACCTCCGGACCGGTACTGGAGAAGCCGGGGGATCTCGTCAGCATCCTGACCACGCTGCAGCCGGGCGACATCCTGTTCATCGACGAAATTCACCGGCTCCGGCCGGTACTGGAAGAGTTCCTGTATCCGGCGATGGAGGACTACCGTGTCGACGTGCGCATCGCCGATGGTCCGAACGCGCAGACCATCCCGATGGCGATCGAGCGCTTCACCCTGATTGGCGCCACCACGCGGTTCGGTCTGCTGACCCCGCCGATGCGGGCCCGCTTCGGCATGGTGGAGCGGCTGCACTTCTACACGCCCGAGGACCTGCGGGTCATCGTCGCGCGCTCGGCGGGGATCATCGGGGTGCCGGCGGATGCCGAGGGGACGATGGAGATCGCGCGCCGGAGCCGCGGCACCCCGCGTGTGGCGAACCGGCTGCTCCGCCGCGTGCGCGACTTCGCCCAGGTGAAGTCGGACGGCACCATCACCGGGCCGATCGCGCGGGAGGCGCTGTCGCGGCTCAACGTCGACGAGTTCGGGCTCGACGACATGGACGCGCGCATCCTCAAGACGATTATCGAAAAGTTTGGCGGCGGCCCGGTCGGCCTCAATACCGTCGCCGTCGCCGTCGGCGAGGACAGCGACACGGTGGAAGAGGTCTACGAACCCTATCTCATCCAGCAGGGCTTCCTCGAGCGGACACCCCGTGGTCGCGTCGCCACCCCGCTGGCCTATCAGCGCTTCGGCTTCCCGCCGCCGCCCGGCGCACAGTCCTCCATCTTTGACCGCTGAGCGCCCTCTCCGCACCGCGGACTTCGACTACCTCCTCCCCCCCGAGCTGATCGCGCAGGAACCCGCGGCCGAGCGAGGGGCGAGCCGGCTGCTCATCGTGACGTCGAAGTCCCGCAGCGAGACGAACCCCGCTGACGCCGGATCTCGGAGCCCGGCACTCATCGACGGGACGTTCGCCGACATCATCACCCTGATCCCCCCCGGCGATCTCCTCGTCCTCAACACGACCAGGGTCCGCCACGCCCGCTTCCTCGGCACCCGTCCGAGTGGGGCGCCGGCCGAGGTGCTGCTCATTCACCCGGCGCTCGGCGACCACTGGATCGCGATCGGGAAGCCGGGGAGCGCGCTCCGTCCCGGCAAGCAGATCGCGCTTGGGGATGGGGCGGCCATCGAAACCGTTGCAGTGCTCGACGAAGGCTTCCGGGAGGTGCGGTTCGTCGGGATCAGCGCCGATGAGGCCATCCGCACCTTCGGCCGGCTGCCGCTGCCACCGTACATCGAGCGGGACCCCACGGCCGATGACGAGCAGCGCTATCAGACGATCTACGCCGAGCACGAGGCGAGCGTGGCGGCACCGACCGCAGGGCTGCACTTCACGCCCGCGATCCTCGCGGCCATCGAGGCACGCGGCGTGGCGATCGCGCGGATCGATCTCGAAGTCGGACCCGGCACCTTCAAGCCGGTCGAGACGGACGATCCCACGGCCCACCCGATGCATCCCGAGACGTATGAGATTCCCGCGGCCGCAGCCGAAGCGGTGCATGCGTTGCGCACCCGTGGCGGAAAGCTCTGGGCGGTTGGCACCACCGTCGTCCGGGCCCTCGAGAGCGCCGCGAACGACGACGGCACCGTCCGCGCAGGCCGCGCCGAGACCCGATTGCTCATCACACCGGGATACCGCTTCCGGGTCGTGGACCACCTCCTCACGAACTTCCACCTGCCCCGCTCGACACTGCTCATGCTGGTGAGTGCGTTCGGCGGCTACGACCGGATCCTCGGCGCCTATCGTCACGCGGTGGCCGCACGGTACCGCTTCTACTCGTACGGTGACGCCATGGTGGTCCTGTGACGGTCTCGGTGCACACGGTGGCAGCCGCCGGGCGCGGGTGCATTGGCGCGCACGCCCGTGCACGCTTACGATCACCCCATGTTTGAGTACCAGCTGGACGCCACCGAGGGGGCGGCCCGCGCCGGACGGCTCACCCTGCCGCACGGCGTGGTCGAGACCCCTGCCTTCATGCCGGTCGGCACGCACGGCACCGTGCGCGGGCTGCATCCGGCCGAAGTCGAGGTCGCCGGCGCCCAGATCATCCTCGGCAACACCTATCACCTCCATCTCCGCCCCGGCGAGGATGTCGTCCGCGCGCTGGGTGGTCTGCACCGATTCACCACCTGGCCGCGGCCGATGCTGACGGACTCGGGCGGGTTCCAGGTCTTCTCGCTGGAAGGGCTGCGGAAGATCTCGGAGCATGGGGTCGAATTCGTCAGCCACATCGATGGATCCACCCGCACGATCACCCCCGAGTCGTCGATGGAGATCCAGTGGGCCCTCGGCGCGGACGTCGCCATGGTTTTCGACCATGTCGTGCCGGGACAGGCACCCAGGGCGCTTGCCGAGGAAGGGATGGAGCGGACGCTGCGCTGGCTGGACCGGTGCAAGGTCCGGCATGCCGAACTGGCCGGTGGGGACCCGGAGGGGCGCGGCGAACTCGGGGCGAAGCAGACGCTCTGGCCGATCGTGCAGGGGGGCACGCATCCCGACCTGCGGCTCCGCTCGCTCGAAGGGACACTCGAGCGCGGGCCGTGGAGCGGCATCGCCATCGGCGGGCTCTCCGTGGGGGAACCCAAACCGGTGATGTATCGGGTCCTGGAGGAGCTGGGCCCCACGCTTCCGGCCGCGGTGCCGCGTTATCTTATGGGCGTCGGTTTCCCGGACGACCTGCTGGAGGGGATCGCGAGGGGCGTGGACCTGTTCGACTGCGTGGCGGCCACGCGGAACGGGCGCCACGGGAGCGCGTGGACCAGCGCGGGGAAGGTGAACATCCGCGCCGCGAAGCTCCGTCTGAGTGATGAGCCGCTCGATCCGGCGTGCGACTGCGACACCTGCCGCCGGTTCCCGCGCGGGTACCTCCGGCACCTGTTCATGGCCGAGGAGATGCTCGGGTTGCGGCTCATCTCGATTCACAACATCCGCTTCCTGATCCGCCTCGGCGAACTCGCCCGGACCCGGATCCTGGAAGGCACCTTCGACCGCTGGCGCCGGGACTGGCTCGAGCGGTATCACCTGCGAGGAACCCCGTGACGATCGCCCTGTTCTCCCTCATGGCCCCGACCGACAGCCCCTCCACGGGCCTGACCATGCTCCTGCTGCAGATCGGCGCCATCGGCCTGGTCTTCTTCTTCCTGATCCTCCGGCCGCAGCAGCAGGCGAGGAAGAAGCACGAGGAACTGCTCAAGGGGCTCAAGAAGGGCGACGAGATCGTCACGATGGGCGGCATCATCGCGAAGGTGAAGGAGGTCAAGGACAACCGGGTCACCGTCGAATCGGGCACCTCCACCCTTGTCGTTGACCGCGCCCGCATCGTGAAGGTGGGAGACCAGGCTGCGACCGGAGTCGTCTGATGAGCGTGCTGGACCTCCACCTCCTCGGCTCGCCCGTGCTCCGGGAACAGAGCAAGCCGGTGGCGACCATCGATGACGAGGTACGGCGCTTCGTGGCCGATCTCTTCGAGACGATGCACGCGGCCCACGGGGTCGGCCTCGCCGCCAACCAGGTCGGGGTGGCGCGCCGGATCGCGGTGGTGGAGACGAGTGACAAGAAGCTGGTGCTCATCAACCCCCGGATCGTCGAAGCGTCCGGGAAGGAGACCGGCGAGGAGGGCTGCCTCTCCATCCCCGACATCTACGCGGACGTTACCCGGCCCGATCGCGTGATCCTCGAGGCGACCGACGAGCAGGGGAACCGCTATCGGGAGGAGCTGGACGGCCTCGCGGCCCGCGCCGTCCAGCACGAGATCGACCACCTCGACGGGATTCTCTTCCTCGACCACCTGAGCATGCTGAAGCGCAAGCGCCTCATGGGGCGGTGGAAGAAGGAGCACGCGGACGACCCCGGGTTCATCAAGGCGATCAAGCCTGACACAGCCGAGTCGCGCTGATGCGCATCGTCTTCTTCGGCACGCCGGAGTTCGCGGTCCCCTCTCTCCGTGCCCTGCTCGAAGAAGGCTTCGATGTCGCGGCCGTCATCTCCCAGCCGGACCGCCCCCAGGGCCGTTCGCGCAGCCAGCTCGTTCCCCCGCCCGTCAAGGTGGTCGCCCTCGAGGAACGTCTCCCCGTGCTCCAGCCGGAGCGTCCGGTGGGTGCCTTCGCCGACGAGCTGCGCGCCTTCGACGCGGACCTCGGCGTCGTCGTGGCCTATGGCCACATCCTCAAGCCGGACATCCTCGCCATTCCGCGCCACGGCATGATCAACGTGCATGCGTCGGTCCTGCCGAAACTCCGCGGCGCAGCACCCATTCAGTGGGCGATCCTCAATGGCGAGGAGACCAGCGGCATCAGCATCATGCGGATGGAAGCGGGACTCGACTCCGGTCCGGTGCTCCATCGGATCGAGACCGAGGTCGCGGCCGATGAAACGGCCGGCGAACTGACCGAGCGGCTGGCCGAACTGGGCGCCGAGGCGCTGATCGAGGCGCTGATGCTCGAACAGGCCGGCGCCGCCACCACCGAGCCCCAGAATCACGCGGAGGCGACCTTCGCGCCGAAGGTGAGCCGGGCGCTGGCGCGGCTGGACTGGTCGCGCGACGCGGCGACCCTCGCCCGGACGGTCCGCGCCTTCGACCCCGAACCGGGCGCCTGGGCGATGTTAGGCGCGCAGGAGGTCAAGCTCTTCGGCGGTCGCGCGGTGAACGCGGGCGGAGAGGCGGGCACCGTCCTCCTCGCGGGCGAGACCCTGCAGATCGCCGCGCTCGTCGGCGCAGTCGAGATCGCGGAGGTCCAGCCGGCCGGCAAGAAGCGGATGCCGGTGGGCGCCTGGACCCGCGGACGCGGAGTCGAGGTCGGCCAGCGCTTCACATGAGGCCGCTCCCCCGGCTGCATGCCGTGACCGATGCCGCCGTACTCGCGCGCGAGGACTTCCCGATTCGGGCCGCGGCCATTGCCGCGGGTGGCGCCTGCGTGGCGATCCACGCCCGGGACCGCCGCGCCACGGCCGCCCGGCTCGTCAGCGTGACGGAGCGTCTCCTCGCGCTCGCCCGCCCCGCAGAAGCATCCATCTTCGTGAATGCGCGTCCCGACATCGCGGCGGCGCTCGGCGCCCAGGGTACCCAGCTCGGCGCCGGCGACCTCAGCCCGCACGAGGCACGGACCGCCTTCGGCCACGCCTGGCAGGGCCGGATCGGCGCGTCCGTCCATTCGGCCGACGAAGCCGCGAGGGCCAGGGATGACGGCGCGGACTTCCTGATGGTGGGCAACATCTTCGAGACCGCCAGTCACCCTGAACGGAGCCCCGCCGGCCTGCGGCTCGTCGCGGCCACCGCGCGCCTGGGCCTTCCGGTCATTGCGATCGGCGGAGTCACCCCAGTGCGCGCTCGGGCGGTCCACGAGGCCGGCGCGTATGGCGTTGCGGCAATCTCGGCCGTCTGGGATTCCGACGACCCCGCCGCGGCCACGCTGGCACTGCTGGCACCCTGGCTGGAGGGCGCATGACCGAGCTTCACCTGATCGTGAACGGGGAGCCGCGGAGCATTCCCGCCCCCGCGACCCTGAGCACCCTCCTCGCTTCCCTCGACCTCGATCCCCGCATGGTTGTCGTCGAGCTGAATCGCGAGATCATCCGCCGGCCCCGGCTCGGCGAGGTCGCGCTGGCGAATGGGGACAGGGTCGAACTGGTTCACTTCGTGGGTGGCGGGTAACGCGTCGGTGGTCTCCGGGCTGGTTCCCCCCCTTATCTTTCGCCCATGACGAACATCACCCCGCTCATCGATCCGCCGCTGGTCATCGGCGGCCACCGTTTTCATTCACGCCTCCTCCTCGGCACCGGCAAGTATCGCAGCAACAGCGAGATGGTCCAGGCCATCGAAGCCGCCGGCGCGGAAGTCGTTACCGTCGCCGTCCGGCGCGTCGACCTCGACCGCCGGAAGGAAGAGGGGATGCTCTATCACCTCGACCCGAAGAAGTTCTTCCTGCTCGCGAACACCGCCGGCTGCTATTCGGCTGACGAGGCCATCCGCTACGCCCGGCTCGCCCGCGAAGCGGGGTTCAACGAGTTCATCAAGCTCGAGGTCATCGGGGACAAGGAGACCCTGCTCCCCGATACCGAGGGACTGCTCGCCGCGACCAAGACGCTGGTCAAGGAAGGCTTCCAGGTCATGGCGTATACGAGCGACGACCTGATCACGGCCCTCCGCCTGCAGGATGCCGGGGCGGCCGCCGTGATGCCGCTCGCCTCCCCGATCGGCAGCGGTCTCGGGCTGATCAACCCCTACAGCATCCGCACGATCAAGCGGCGCCTCTCGGTGCCGGTGCTGGTCGACGCCGGCGTCGGCACCGCCTCGGACGCGTGCCTCACAATGGAGCAGGGCGTTGACGGCATCCTGATGAACACCGCGATCGCGGAGGCCCGCGACGCGGTCGCCATGGGAGCCGCGATGCGGCACGCCGTCGAAGCCGGCCGCCTCGCCTTCCTCGCCGGCCGGATGCCACGCCGGGAAATTGCCGTCCCATCCAGCCCGTCGAGCGGGATGATCGAGTGACAGACGGGGTCGCGCCCCGGGCGGCGGCGTACCGCATCCTGCGCGCGGTCCAGGAGGGGCAACCCTTCGAGCAGGCGCTCGACCGCGGGCTGCGCGGTCTCGAAGATTCGGATCGACGGCTGGCCCACGAGCTGGCCGCCGGCGTCCTCCGTCGGCGCAGTGATCTCGATGCCCGGCTGCAGCCCCTGGTGCACCGTGGCTGGAGTTCCGTCGCGACCGATCTGCGGGACATCCTGCGCCTCGGCGCGTATCAGCTGAGCGCCCTCGACCGCATCCCCGCGCACGCGGCGGTTTCCACCACCGTCGAGCTGGCCCGCACCGCGCTTGGTGAGAAGGCGGCCCGCTTCACCAACGCCATTCTGCGGGGGATGGGTGGCCGGGCCGCTCCCCCCGCGGCCAGCACCGACCCCGCCGCCAACATCGCGGACCGGCACTCCCACCCCGCGTGGCTGGTGCGTCGGTGGCTCGATCGATTCGGCGCGGAGGAAACCGAGCAGCTCCTCGCGTGGAACAACACCCGCCCGCCGCTCGTCCTCCAGCCCGCCCGGCACTCCCTGGAAGCATTGCAGCGATTGCTCTGGGAACGCGGCACCAGCGCCCGTCGGGCTCCCTTCGATGCCGGACTGATCCTGGAGAGTACCCGTCCGCAGGACCTGCCCGGATACGCCGAAGGCGCCTTCGTGGTGCAGGACGGCGCGCAGGCACTGGTGAGCCGATTTGCGGCTGCTCCGCCGGGGTCGACCATCTACGATGCCTGTGCGGCTCCGGGAGGAAAGACGATCGCGCTCGGACGCACGGCCGGTCACGTCGTGTCGGGTGATCTCCACCGCGACCGGGTGAACCGGCTGGCCGAAAACCTGCGCCGCGCGGGCAGCGGCCACGAATTCCCCGTCGTGGCATCGGCGATGGCCCCGCCCTGCCGGCCCGTCGACCTTGCCCTGCTCGACGCCCCCTGCCTCGGGACCGGCACACTCGCCCGTCACCCCGATGCCCGCTGGCGTGTGGCACCGGAGGCCCTCACCCGGCTGGCGGACCAGCAGCGGGGGTTGCTCGAGTCGGTCGCCTCCGTCGTGCGGCCCGGCGGGTGGTTAGTTTACGCCACGTGCTCGCTCGAGCCTGAAGAAAACGAGGAACAGGTGGCCAACTTCCTGCGGACCCATCCCGAATTTCAACGCGACCCCGGTCAGTCCGTTCCCGAGGAACTGCTGACGGCGGAAGGGGACCTGCGGCTGCTGCCGCAGCGCCACGGCGTCGACGGAGCATTCGCCGCGCGCCTGCGCAGGATCGGCTGATGCCTCTGCGCCGCCCCCGGGGAACGGGACGGGAGCGCGGGCTGCTGTCCACGATCGCCGGACGGCGATTCGTCAAACAGGCCGGGATTGTCGCCGCCATGTTCCTGGTCGGCTATCTCGTCACCATCTTCTGGCTCTTCCCCGCACCGCTCTTCCGGAAGGAGCACGCCGTCCCCCGCGTGATCGATGTCGGAGCGACGGAGGCGAAGCAGCGGCTCGAGACACAGGGCTTCCGGTTGCGGATCGAGGATCAGCAGTCCGACCCCAGCGCCCCCAAGGGCACGGTCATCTGGCAGGATCCGCCCCCGGGCGTCGTGATGCCGCCCAACAGCCAGATCGCGCTGATCGTCAGCGACGGGCCACCCGATGTCCCGGTCCCCGACGTCGCAAGCTTTCCGCGGGCACTGGCCGAGCGGGTACTTCGGGCGGCCGGCTTCACCGTGGGTCGAGCGGACACGTTGCCAGCGGCGACCGAGGCCGGCATCGTGGTCCAGAGCCGTCCCAGCCCCGGCGTCGGGCGCGCGGCGGGCACCCCCATCGATCTGGTGATAAGTTCGGGGCCGGCCGAACTGACAGTTCCCTCGCTGGTGGGACTGTCCCTGGCCCAGGCGCGGGAACAGATCGAAGCGCTCGGCCTTGTCGTCGGAGCCACGGGTGGCCGAGTCGTACCGGGCCGCCCCGAAGGGCTGGTACTGGAACAGCGTCCGCAACCGGGAACTCGGAGTCCCCGTGGCGGCAGAGTCGACCTCGTCGTGACCAGAAAGGGAAACTGATGGCCGTCCGTATTGCCCCAAGCATCCTCGCGACCGACCTCGGTCGGCTGCGCGAGCAGGTGGAGGCCGCGCTCGCCGGCGGCGCCGAATGGCTGCACATCGACGTGATGGATGGCCGCTTCGTGCCGAATCTCACGTTTGGCGCCCCTGTCATTCGGGCCCTGCGTCGCTTCACCGAAGTCCCGCTCGATGTCCATCTGATGGTCGTGGAGCCCGAACAGTACATCGCGGAGTATGCCGACCTGGGCGTGAACGTATTCACCTTTCACCCTGAGGCGACCACCCACGTGCAGCGCCAGCTGGCGCAGATCCGCGCCCGGGGCATGGCCGCCGGCCTCGCGCTCAATCCGGCGAGCCCGCTGAGTCTGGTGGAAGAGGTGCTGGACGATCTCGACCTGCTGCTCATCATGAGCGTCAATCCCGGATTCGGCGGCCAGTCGTACATCCCCGCCGCCACCTCGAAGATTGCCCGGGCGCGAGCGATGCTCGATCGCACCGAGACCCGCGCGGCCCTCGAGGTCGACGGCGGCATCACGGTGGACACCATCGAGGCCGCCTGGCGGGCGGGGGCGGACACCTTCGTCGCCGGCACGGCCGTCTTCGGTCAGCCGGACATCGCCGGCGCCGTCCGGGCGTTGACGCGCTGCTGCACCGTGAAGGTGTAACCGATGTCGAAACAGTGGGTCCTGGTTCTGGCCGTGCTCGCCGGCCTCCTCATCGGAGGGACCGCGCTCGTCTTCTATGGCCCCGAGGTGCAGCCCGTCGCCGTCGGCAAGGAGGCCCCGGACTACACGGCCATGAATCTGCAGTCCGGCGACAGCATCGCGCTCCGGACGCACTACCGGGGGCACGTCACCCTCGTCAACATCTGGGCGACGTGGTGCGTGCCCTGCCGCGTCGAGATGCCCGCGATGCAGCAGCTGTACGACTCTCTCTCCGGCCGAGGATTCCGGATTGCCGCGGTGAGCATCGATCAGGAGGGGCCCGAAGTCGTCAGGCAGTTCGCGGGCGAACTGAAACTGACCTTCGACGTCCTCCAGGATCGGAGCGGCAACATCCAGCAGGCGTACCAGACGACGGGCGTCCCGGAGAGCTTCCTGCTGGACAGCAACGGGGTGATCATGAAGCGGGTGATCGGCGCTCATGACTGGGCCTCCGCCGCCAACCGCGCCCTGATCCGACGCTTGCTCGGCGATGCCGCGCCCGCGTCCTCGCCGCTGCAGGATCGGGCGCCGGCCGATTCCGTCCCCGCCACGGGGCGATGATCCTCCTCGCCATCGAAACATCGTGTGACGAGACCTCCGCCGCGATCCTCCACTGCGGCGCGGGTCCCGTTTCGCTTTCAAGTCTGGTGATCCTCTCGCAGGACGTTCATCGGATCTTCGGCGGCGTCGTGCCGGAGCTGGCCAGTCGCGCCCACCTCACCGCACTCGGCCGCGTCGTGGATCAGGCCCTCGAGGAGGCCGGCGTCACGCTGTCGCAGGTCGGGGGCATTGCGGTCACGGCTGGCCCCGGCCTCGTCGGGGCCCTGCTGGTCGGCGTCATGTACGGCAAGACGCTCGCCCGGAGATTGAATGTGCCGCTCCTGGGTGTCCACCACCTGGAAGGGCATCTCTTCGCCGCCACGCTGGAAGACCCCGACCTCCGGCCGCCATTCGTCGCCCTGCTGGTCAGCGGCGGCCACACGATGCTGCTCGACGTCGCCGCCTGGGGCCACTATCGTCTCCTGGGCACGACTCGCGATGATGCGGCAGGTGAGGCCTTCGACAAGGTGGGTACGCTGCTCGGGCTCCCCTATCCGGGGGGACCGGAGATCGAACGTCTCGCTGCGACTGGACGGCCAGGCCGGTACAAGTTCCCCCGGCCGATGCTCAACACACTCAACGAAGACGGCCCGGATCGCTTCAGCTTTTCCTTCTCGGGGCTGAAGACGGCCGTCCTCCGGGCCGTGCAGGCCAGCGACGACCTCGAGCGGGACCGGGCCGACCTGGCCCGTGCCTTCCAGGACGCCGTGCTTGCGGTCCTGGTGGAGAAGGCTAACACCGCACTGAGCGACCTCGGATACTCCACCCTTGTCATCGGCGGGGGGGTGGCGTGCAATCGTGCGCTCGCCGCGCTGGCGAAGACCCGGCTCGATAGTGGTGCCCGGGTTGTGGTTGCCTCAAACCGGCTCAATACCGATAATGCCGCCATGATCGGCGCCGCCGCCGCGTTCCGCCTGGCACGCGGCGAGCAAAGCGGTAGCGACCTCGAACCACGCGCAGACCTCCCCTTCCCCGGTCTCGTGTCCACTTCGGCCCCGGCGGGAACCGCCCGATGAGCATCTACCCCCTGATCTTCAAGCTGGGCCCCCTCGAGATCACCGGATACGGCATCATGATGATGGTCGGCTTCCTCATGGGAGGCTGGCTGATCACCCTCGAACTCCGGCGTCGTGGCCTCTACGAGGAGTACGCGGCGGACATCACGGTGGCCGCCGTCGTCGGGGGCATCGTCGGGGCGAAGCTCTGGTATTGGGTCCTCAATGGCGGCAGCCTCTTCTCCCGCGGCGGACTGGTGTGGTATGGCGGGTTCGTGGGGGGCTTCCTTGCGGTCATGCTGAACGGCTGGCGGCTGAAGGTCCCGATCAGGTGGACTTTTCACCTGTGCGCTCCCGCACTCGCCGCGGCCTATGCCCTCGGCCGCATCGGGTGTTTCATCGTGAACGACGATTACGGACACCCGACCACCCTTCCATGGGGCGTGAAATTTCCCCAGGGACTGCCACCCTCCACGGCGCTGAATCTCCAGGAGCAGTTCGGCATTCCGATGGCCCCCGGCACGGACCCTGCGACTGTTCTGGCCGTCCACCCGACCCAGCTCTATGAGGCGACGCTGATGCTGATCGCCTTCGCGCTGCTGTGGCGGCTGCGACTGCGGGCGCGCCCGACCGGCTGGATCTTCGGGATCTACCTGATCTGTGCGGGAGTGGAGCGGTTTCTCATCGAGATCGTAAGAGCAAAGGACGACAGGATCTTCGGCCCCCTCACGATCGCCCAGGCAGTAAGTATCGGGCTGGTGGCCGGCGGAGCCTTCCTGATGACGACGTTGGCGAAGAGCGAGGACGTCGCCGCCGGCCCTTATCTAACCAAGGCGGCTGACGGCTAGCCCGGCGATTTGTTCCCGCCGGAACTTTGTGCCGGAACATTTTTCCTGTTCCGGCATTTTTTGCCTGCCACGCTACAGCTCGATACACGCCAAGCACTTATCTGACAAACACTTAACTGAATTGTGATATTTGGCACACTGCCTGCTATACAGGTGCAGTGAAGCGCTACGGCGCGATCGTAAAGTGGCGGGCCGAAGAAGAGTGGGGCGGACATCTCCGTTCGTTCCCGAAAAACTCAGGGGGCGGCCTGTCACCTCCCAGTGGCATCTGGAATCCCAGCACAGGTGCCGAACAGAGTGGTGAGCCGAAGAAGAGTGGAGCGAACATCCGGTTCGTCTCCGTCCACAACTCAGGGGGCGGCTTGCCACCGCACGACGACAAAGGCCTGCCAAACGGCAGGCCTTTGTCTTTTCCGCTGAGTCGCGTCGCTCAACGCGGCCGGGACGACGACTTCTGGAGCATCCCCTTGAGTCGTTCCACTTCGGCGCGCAGCGCCGCAAGATCAGCGTCCATCCGGTCCAGCGAACGAATCATGTCGGCCTCCAGTCGCATGGGCCGCTCCACCGGGATCGCCGAGGAAAGCATCTCGGGAGCGTCGGCCCTGGCGGCGGCTGCCGGTTCCGGAACCAGCACGCTGGTCACGGCGAGCCGCCGGGGTTCGATCACAAAGGTCCAGGCCAGACCGGCGAAGAAGAGCACCAACAGCACAGCCTGGAGCGCGAGCGATTCCGCCGTCGGATAGATCCCGAGAGCCGGAATTCGCGGCGCCCAGGTGAGCACCGTCGTCCCGATCAGTCCGCCCTCCTGCAACTCCGCGATCCCCTTCCCGGCGAACACGAAGGCCATGTAGTAGAGGAACGCGCTGGTGAAGCCGAAGAAGGGCTTGAGCGGGATCTTCACGCCCCACCGGTTGATGCCGTAGTAGACCACCGCCAGCGAAACGCCGCCGGCAAGCATGCCAAGGAGGACCGGCAGGATCGAGCCGGTTCCCGCCAGAAACAGCGCCTTGTAGAACAGCACCGTCTCGAAACCCTCGCGATACACGGCAAGGAATGCGACCGACGCGAGAGCGAGCGCCGAGCCGCTGGAGACGGCGTCCTGAACCCGTCCCTTGACGAAGCGATTCCACTTCGCCACTTCCATCTTCGAGAGCAGCCAATAGCTCACGTAGAAGAGCATCGCCGTCGCGACCAGCATCACCCCACCCTCGAGCGCCTCCTGGCTGGTGCGACCGACCTGGAAGATGGTCTCGAGCAGCAGCGCGGTCAGCAGACTCGCCCCAACCGCGGCGCCGACTCCAATATGGATGTCCCGGCGACGGTGGCCCGCTCCGGTCTTCAGCAGGAACGCCATCAGTGCGCCGACGACCAGGATGGCCTCGAGCCCCTCACGCAGAAGCAGGACGAAGGACTGAAAGAAAAGATTGAGGGGGGACAGCTGGTCCCCAATCGTCCGTTCGGCGTTCTCCAGATCGCTGAGGAGCCGCAGGTGGATGTCCCTGAGCTCGGCAGCGGTGGCTCCGCCCGCCGCACGGGTCCGGAGCGCGGCGAAATCCGCCTCGAGTGCGTCGGCAAGGCTGGCGTTCTTGGCCCGCACACCGCGCTCGACCTTCTCGAAAGTCATGTAGGCGTCGAATGCCGTCGAACTGGCCCGCTCCCCTTCCCTCGCCGCCGCCTGTTCGAGCGCGCTGTCGAGCTGGGAGCGAACCGCGGAGAAGACCAGGGCCGCATCGTCCGGCCGCGTTTCGGCAGTCCCGAAGGTTCGGACCGCGGCGATCCGGGCCCGGACCTCAGGGGAGTCGACGCTCTGGCCCGGCGCGATTGCTGCCGCCAGTTCGGCGTCCGTCATGCGAGCGGTGGCCGCAAATTCGCGAAGTGCTGCCGAGACCTCGCCCCGTGGCGCCGGAAGCCGGAGCAGCGAGGCATAGACCGCCGCGGCCCAGCGATCGTCGGCGCTCAGCCGGGTCTCATAGGCCGGCATCGCGGTGCCGGCGACCCCGATGGTCGTGCGTCGGTAGTAGTCGAGGGGGGAGACCGCGGTCAGCCTGCGAAAATCGGTGAGGTCGGCGGGCGGCGGGGTGAGCGTGGCGCCAGCGACTCCATCACCTCGACCGGCGGGCCCATGGCAGCTCGCGCACTGAGCCTGGAAGACCTCAGCGCCCCGGGTCAGCAGGGGCTGTCGCACCGGGATCTCGTCGAGGGTCACGCCGAGCCGGGTGGCGAGCGCCTCCGCCAGAAGCCGTGATCGCAGCGCAAGCGAGTCGGCCGGCGCGGTACGCGCGACCATCGCGACCATCGAATCCAGGCCGGCGATGGCGAACTTCGACGCGTCGGCCGGCAGCAAGCCGGCGGTGCGACGCGCCTCGCTCAGGAAGAGCCGCGCCTCTTCGACCTCTGCGGGCGCAACCACCTTCCCGGCCTGAACACCGATCCCGTATTCCTGCGCCGCGAGGGCAGTAGTCGCCGCGATCCGTCTCACGGCAGGGGCCTGATCACCCTGCCCCGAAAGCGGAGTGGCCGGGCCTGCGAGCAGACCCGAAAGCACCGACGTCGCCAAAATGAGAAACATTCTCAACCGATCTTGATTGACAGCAGTCAAACTACGGGGCGAGCATCGGAATTGGAAGTACCGCCCCGATTCGGGCGTCCCACAGGCCTGCTAGCTTTCGAGCCATGCCGACGATACCAGCAATCGATCCAGCGACCGGGGCCATCTTCGCCGAGACCGCGGTGGCTTCCATGGCCGAGGTCGCCCTTGCCATGCAGGGCGCCAGGGCGGCGCAGCCGGGGTGGGCGGCTCTCCCCCTCGCTGATCGTCGAGCGGTCATCGCGAGGTTCCAGCATCTGCTGTACGACCGCCGTCAGGAGATGGCTGAGCTCATCACCCGGGAGAACGGGAAGCCACTCGGCGAGGCGCTTCTCACCGATGTCGCGGTGACTCTCGATCTGGCGCGGTTCTACCTCGCCCAGGCCGAGTCGATCCTGCGGCCGCGGCGGATCCCGCACGGCAACATCGCCTTCCTCGGCAAGCGTGGCCGCCTGCACTGGGAGCCGCTCGGAGTGATCGCGATCATCTCCCCCTGGAACTACCCGCTGCTGCTGCCGTTCGGAGAACTGCTGCCCGCCCTGCTGTCCGGGAATGCCGTCCTGCTCAAGCCGAGCGAGTTCACCACGAGGACGGCAGCGTTCGGGATCGAGCTGCTCCATGAGGCCGGGGTGCCGCCTGCGGTCTGCCAGCTCGTGCCGGGGGCGGGCGAGGTCGGCGCCGCGCTCATCACGGAAGCGCCTGACAAGATCTTCTTCACCGGGAGCGCCCGCACCGGGCGAAAGGTGGCGATCGCCGCCGCGGAGCGGTTCATCCCCGTCAGCCTCGAACTCGGCGGCAGTGACGCCTGCATCGTGCTGGCCGACGCCGACCTCGAACGCGCGGCCAGCGGCTCGCTCTGGGCGCGATTCACCAACGGCGGCCAGACCTGCGTGGCGGCGAAGCGGGTGATCGTCGAGCAGTCCGTGTACGATCAGTTCGTCACCGTCCTGGTCGAGAAGGTCCGCACGCTGGTCGTCGGCGCGGGGGCTCAGCCGGGCGTGGACATGGGGCCGATGATCCGGGAGAGTCAGCTCGTCGAACTGGAGCGGCAGCTCGCCGCGGCGACCGCCGCGGGGGCCACGATCCGGACCGGCGGCCGGCGCCGCCCCGACCTGGGTCCCACCTTCTTCGAGCCGACGGTCGTCACCGACCTGCCGCTCGACTCGCCGCTGTGGCGCGAGGAGGTCTTCGGACCAGTCATGCCGGTGGTCCCGGCCCGGGACGCGGAAGATGCGCTGCGCCTCGCCAACGACTCCGCCTACGGTTTGTCAGGCAGCGTCTGGACCGGCGACCGGGATCGGGGGATCGCACTGGCACGACGGGTGCAAGCGGGGGCCGTCCTGGTCAACGACGCCACCTGCCATGTGGGGATCGCCGAGGTTCCGCACGGCGGGGAGAAGGAGTCGGGGCTGGGGCGAACGCACGGCGAGATCGGGCTGCTCGAAACCTGCCGTCCCCGCTACGTCGGGAGCGACCTGCTGGACTGGATCCGGAAGCCCTGGTGGTTCGGCTACCACAGCGAGAGCTACGGCAACCGGGACGCCTTCCTGCGATTCGCCTTCGCCCCGTCGCTGCTCGAGCGGCTGCGGGCGGCTCCCAAGGCGCTGGGCCTGCTCTTCAACCGGCGCGAGGTGTAGCCGGGCCGGGGCGCACCAGAATCGCGACCGCGCCCGCGGTCGCATCGGAGTGCGAGAGCGACAACTCGAAGTGCAGCGGCCCGTGCCGCTCCATCAGTTCCTGCGCCAGCCCCGAGAGCGTCAGGAAGGGACGGCCCTCGGTCTCCCGTTGCACTTCCAGATGGTGCCAGCTCACCGCTCTCGCCCCGGGGAGAATCTGCAGCGCCTTGTAGGCCGCCTCCTTCGCCGCGATGCGTGCGGCGATGTGCATGGCGGGGCGGTGGCGGCCCACGACGTAGAGGCGCTCTCCCTCGGTCAGGAACCGGGCCAGGACCCGGTCGCCGTGGCGAAGCAGCATCCGCTCCACCCGGGCGATATCGACGAGATCGATCCCTACCCCGATCAGTTCCACGAGGCCCAGATCCTCTCCACCATCCCCGACAGCGGTCCTGGCACGGGAAGGTAGCCGCCGACCACCAGCCCGAAGTAGCTCGCGATCGCGAGCACAAGAGCCCCGATGGCCACGAGTGGCCAGAGCGGGCGGCGCCAGGCACGCACCTCTTCCACCTCGGCACCCCAGGTCCGCCACTCCTCCCGGAGCACCTCCTCCAGCGCGAGCCAGGCCGCCTCGAGGCGCCGAGCACTCGCCAGCAGGGCGGACTGCCATTCGTGGACCGCGGCCAGCGGGGCGCGTTCGCTCCGAGCGGCGGGCGCGAGCTGATCGAGCGTGACGAGACTCTCACGGAGCGGCTGGCTGCCGCGATCGAGGCGAGCCGCGAGCGCGCGCACCTCAGCCGGATCGAGTGGCAGGTGCCGTGCGTAGCGAGTCGGCAGGCGCGATTCCCTTGCTGCGGCGAGCATGCGATCACTGACGGCCGCGGCTGCCCGCTCCGCCACGGACTCCACCGCACTCCCCCACGCCGTATCCCACGCCGCGCCATTCAGGGTGGCGAGCGCAAGTTCGCGGTCACCCTCGCGTGCCCAGCGCCGGGCATCACCAGCCAGCTCGAACAGCTGGGAGACCAGTCCGACGCGAATGTCTTCGAGCCCGATCCAGTGTGCGGATCCCGGCGCGGCGGGAAGGGGAACGACAAGCCTGCCGAGGGAGGGGCCGAGTTCGGGAATCTCGAGAACCGTCCGGGTCGTGGGCGACGTCATGCGGCGCTCCAGGCGGGTGGCTCGTCACCAAGCGCCGCCTCACACAAGACCGCGGGCCGACCGGTTCGCGCCGCGTACCTGGCGGCAAACTGCACCAGGGCGTCGGCGACGCAGCTCTCGCGCGCCAACCCGGCGATGCCGATCACCCGTTCGATGCCGACGGGCGTCCCCTCGATCTCCATCAGCACGTCCATGCGCGGGTACCACTCGAGCCTGGCGACGGTGCCCTCGAGACGGTAGACCTCGACGTACCGGTCGATCGCGTGGGTGATGCCGTAGCCCAGCGACTCGAGCAGGCGGAGTGCTCCGGCGCCATCACCCGCCGCCACTTCGATCTCCTCGCGCTGCTTGTAGCCTTCCGGGCTCACCCCCGTCGGGCCCTTCCAGCCGAGCTCGGCGTGTTCCGGACCGTCTCCCGGAATCCAGCGACGGAGCCGCAGCACCTGATCCTGGCGCTCGAGTTCTCCGTCCCGATCGAGGCGACGGTCCCGCAGCATGCCATGAAAGCTCGGGAGCGCGCCCGCGGCGAGCAGCCGCTGGCGCACGCCGGCGGGATCGGTGACGACCGCCTTCACTTCCAGTTCAGTCGCCAAGAATAGCCTCGAGCACTCGCGGCGTATCGCTGAGGTCGACGAACGCCGCGTGCGCGCCGGCTTCTTCCAGGGAACTCAGCGGATAGGCACCGGTCGCCACCCCGATGGCGCGGGCTTCGATGCCACGTCCGCAGGTGACGTCCGCGGGGGTGTCGCCGATGATCACCACCTCGCGTCCACGGGGCTCGCGCCCGAAGTGGGGCACCGCGCGCCGGGCGGCGATCGCCGGCAGGTCGGGGCGATGCGAGGAATCCGAACCGAACGCCCCGACGCGGAAGCGGGCAGGCTGGATCGCCGCGGCCATGAGCTTGAGCCCCGCGCCCTCCCGCATGTTGCCGGTGAGGAGGCCGAGCACGACATCGGCCTCCTGCTCGAGCGCGTCGAGCAGCTCGGGGATTCCCGGCATGACGGTCGTGAGCGAGCGGGGCTGACGCAGCTCTTCCTCCAGCAGCGCGAGGTAGCGTCCGCAGAGTTCCTGAATGAACGCCACGTCCCCCGCTCCCGCATGGCCCGTGGCTTCGAGCAACTCGGCGACGATCTGCGGGTCGGTCTTTCCGTCGAACCGGACCCGTTCGAACGCCTCGTTGATGTCCACATGACTGGAGAGCGCCGCAGTGATGGCACGACGACCAGCGCCAGCGGTCAGCAGGAGCGTTCCATCTATATCGAACAGCACGAGCGTGGATGCCACCATCTACTCCATTCTCCGGACGGCGACGAGCTGGGTCCTCAGGATCATGGCGCGGGTGCCCGGGCCCCACGGCTCGAGCACGACTCCGCCGCACGCCACGGTGGAATGGATCAGGGTATCGCTCGGCCCGGCGAACGCGACGTGAGTGATCCGGTCACCCCGGTCCGAGAAGAAGAGCAGGTCGCCCGGCCGATGCTCGCCGAGCGGCACCGGCTCGCCCTGCTCCGCCTGCTGGGCGGCGTCGCGGGGGAGGGTCACACCGCGGGCGAGAAAGGTGGTCTGGACCAGCCCGGAACAGTCAACGCCCCACGGCGTGACACCACCCCATTGATAGGGGGTCCCGGCGAAGGCGCGGAGCGCCCACAGCTCGGGTGAGACCGCACGGGCCCGCACCATGACGCGTGCATGAGGGGTGATGGTCCCGACGCCGAGGACACCCCGGCGGCCATCGGGAAGGTCGAGGCGTGGCGATGCGAGGCCGGCGCGGGCACGGAGGGGAAGCCTGACAATGACGCCGTCCTCGGTTCGCATCACGGCGCCTTCGCTCCAGGCGAGCGCGGATTCCCGCCAGCCGCGCGCGATCTCGTGATCCGTCTCGAGCGCGTAGCCGATGTGCACCCAGCCTTCGTACCGGTCGACGTCGAGGCGCACCCGGCGCCAGTCCCCCTGGTGTTCCAGCACTTTCGCCGTCTCGCCAAGGACGAGCTGGGTCACCTGTTCGGAACGGAGGTTGGGCTCGCGGAGGACCGGGGCGACGCCGGCCCGGCCGATGAGCGAGGTCGTGGTCATTTGGCCTGGCACTCCTTGCAGAGCGAAACCCCCTGGAAGGTGCAGACGATGCAGATGAAGGTGCCGCACTTCTCGCAGGGATACCCCTCCGAGGCCCGCTCCTCGCGCCCGCAGGCGCGGCAGTTCATGGCATCCCGTTCCTTCAGCTCTTCCTTTTTCATACCGCCTCCCGCGTTGCGTCCGCCCGGGCCTCGATGCGTCGGCCGGGGACAGGCTGGGGACTGACTTCAGGTCGTGATGGCGTACCGCTTGATCTTGTTGATCAGCGTGGCGCGTGAAATGCCGAGTTCCTGTGCCGCGCGGGTCCGGTTGCCGACATGGTGGCGCAGCGTGCGCTCGATATGGGCCCGTTCGAGTTCGTCGAGCGTCATCGGCGTGTGGCGGCGATCGCCGGGCCCGGGCCGATTGCGGAAGTCCCCGGGCAGGTGCTCCAGCCCGACGAGCGGCTGGCCGCGCGAGAGGATGAGCGCCCGCTCGAGGACGTTGCGGAGTTCGCGGGTGTTGCCGGGCCACGGGTGCGAGAGGAGGCGTTCGAGCGCCTCGGGGCCGATCGCCGGAGCGGCGCCGGTGACCTCGCGCTGCAGCTCATTCACGAGCGTCAGCACGAGGGTCAGGCGGTCCTCGCGGCTCCGCTCGCGCAGCGCGGGCAGGAGCAGCGGCATCACGCTCAACCGGTACGCCAGGTCCTCGCGGAAGGTGCCGGCCTCGACCATCGCATCGAGATCGCGGCTGGTCGCGGCGATGATCCGGACGTCTGCGGCCAGCTCCCGCACGCCACCGACGCGCCGGAAGCTCCGGGTCTCGAGGAGGCGGAGCAGCTTGGGCTGCAGTTCCGCGGGCAGGTCGCCGATCTCCGGCATGACGAGCGACCCTCCTTCGGCAGTCTCCACCAGGCCGGGGCGCCGCTCGCGAGCCTCCTGCTCGCTGGCGCGCTCGGTGCCGAACAGTTCGGCATCGAGGCCCGCCGGCGTCTTGCCCCAGATCTGGACCTCGACGAACGGTCCGGAGGCCCGCGGGCTCAGCGAGTGGATCATCGCCGCCATCCAGCGCTTGCCGACGCCGGTCTCGCCCCGGAGCAGCACGGGCGTGCGCTCCGACAGGGCGATGAGTCCGACCTGCCGTCCGAGATCCTTCATCGCCGGGGAATCCCCGAGCGAATCGAGGCCCTCGCCAGGAGTACTCCGGAGCAGGAGGAGTTCGTTGAGTCGGCGGAGGCGGACCTTGTCCGCGACCCGGGCGACGGCCGCCACCAGGTGGCCCATATCCACCGGCTTGCTGAGGAAGTTCTCGGCCCCGCGCTGCATGGCCTCCACCGCGGTCGAGACGTCGCCATGTCCGGTGAGCAGGATGACGGAGGCATTCCGTTCCTTGAAGCGGACCAGCGCATCGAGTCCGTTCATTCCCGGGAGATGCAGATCGAGCACCACGACCTCCGGATGCAGGCGATCGTACGCCGCGAGACCGCTTTCGGCATTCAGCTCGCGCGAGACTTCATAGCCCGCGCGCTCGAAGACCATGCCCACGGTGCGCAGCACGTCCACGTCGTCGTCGATGAGCAGCACGGAATCAGGCATGGCCCGTCCTCGCAATCCTGGTAGGGTCCTTCGGAAGCCGGAAGGCGAATCGTGCGCCGCCCTCCGGCCTGTTCTCCCCGTGGATGTCCCCGCCGTGCGCGCGGATGATCCCGTGGGAAATCGAGAGTCCAAGGCCGGTCCCGTGTCCCTGCGCCTTGGTGGTGAAGAATGGCTCGAAGACGCGGGTGAGCGCGGCCTCCGGGATGCCGGGCCCCTGGTCGAGCACCTCGAATCCCACCCAGTCGCGATCCGACCAGGTGCGCACCGTGGCCGCCGGCGCCGCGCTGCCGGCCATGGCCTGGGCGGCGTTCATGAGCAGGTTGGTGATCACCTGGCGGATCTGGTCGGGATCGGCGGTCACCGCCGGCAGCGTCGGATCGAGTCCCAGGGTCCAGACGACGCCGTGCTCGGCGAGACCGGGCGTGGCGGCGAAGGTTTCCCGCGTGATCAGGTTGAGATGGGTGTCGCGCCGCTCGAGCGGCCGCAGCCGGGCGAAGGTCAGCAGCCCGGTCACGATCCGGCCGGCGCGCATCGCCTCGCCGCGCATGGTCTCGATGCCGGACGCGATCTCGCCCGGAAGCTGGGGGTCGATCAGGAGGGCCTGGGCCATGGCGGCGATCCCGGCCAGCGGGTTGTTCAGCTCGTGGGCTGCGCCCGAGACCAGTCCGCCGAGCGCCACCATCTTCTCCGAGTGACTCAGGCGCTCGCGCAGCTCGATCTCCTCGGTCACGTCGCGCACGATCGCCAGCAGGGCGTGGAGGCCGCCGCGTTCTTCGACCGGAACGACGACGGCGTCCGCCTGACGGAGCGCACCGTCCGCCCGCCGGAGCCGGAACATGAACTGCCGGCTTTCGCCCTGGAAGCTCCGGGCGAGTTCCGCTTCGACCCGGGACCAGTCCTCGGGGGCCACGAAGTCGGCGAGCTGGGCGGTGGGGTTCGGGGCGGCGAGGCCGACCAGCCGGAACCCGGCCCGATTGACGGCGAGGAAGCGGCCGTCGCGATCGAGGGTCACGATGGCGAGCGGGGCCCGGTTGAAGAGCGCCCGGAAGCGGCGCTCGGAGCGGCGCAGCGCCTCGGCGGCGAGCCGCTCGCGCGTGACGTCGCGCGCGACGGCAACCGCGCCGGTGAGCGTGCCGCGCTCCTCGAGCGGGGCGATGGAGACATCGGCAATGCGCATCCCGTCACCCCGGCGCACGAGCGACTCGTAGCGCCGCGGCGCGTGCGGCGCGGCCACCGCGGACGGTCCGGTTTCGTCCGGCAGCAGCGCCGTGAGCGTGCGCCCGAGGAGTTGCGGCACGGGGACCCCGAAGAGCTCGGCGGCCGCGGCATTGGCGAAGAGCACGCGACCATCCGCGCCTGACAACACGATGGCCTCCTGGGTCGTTTCCACCAGCCGGCTGTAGCGCGCCTCGAGCCGGACATAATGGGTCAGGTCGTCGAGGGCCACCACGAAGCCGGCGTCCGGGCGAGGCGCGGCCGTCAGCACCAGATGCTGCCCGCCGATGGCATCGAGAAACACGCTCACCCGGTGGCCGCGTGCCCGCGCCTGAGCGAGCGGATCCTGGTCCGGGTCCGGCCAGCGGCTGAAGAGCCGTGCAAGCGGGAGTCCCGGGAGATCGGTCACGCCGACGCCGGCGATGTCCGCCACGAAGCGATTGGCCCGTTCGATGTGGCCGCCGCCATCCACGAGCGCGAGCCCGCTCCCGGTGCCGTCGAAGGCGGTCTGCCACTCCGTCTTGACCCGCACCAGGGTGTCGAGCAGCCGGCGCATGCCGATGGCGAGCGAGGCCTGATCGGCGAAGGCGGACGCGAGCAGGCGCTCGTCGGCGGAATAGACCCGGGGCGCGTCGTGATAGAACGCCAGCCAGCCGATGACCCGCTCCTGGTAGCTGAGCGGCAGCGCAGCGACACCTGCGAATCCCTCGGCGAGGACGACGTCATGAATCGGGCTGGTGCGATCGTCACGCGCATCGGGCTGGAAGTATGGATCGCCGCGGAGCACGGTGCTCGAGGAATGCGCCTCACGAAACCGGGCGCGCATCGACGCGATGTACGCGGGCGAAAGCCCGATGGCGACCGGCGCCTCGATCGACGTTCGTTGCTCGTCGATCAGGAAGATGCCCGCCCGCTGCGCGCCAAAGACCCGCATGCCCTCCTCGGCGGCCGCGGCCATCGCGCCCGCGGCATCGGGGGCGCGCGCCAGCAGATGCGCCACGCGACCAAGGGCGGCGACGGGGGTCGTCATGTCAGCCATGCCTCGCCGGCACCAGCACCTGGATGGCGTGCGGCACGATCTCCGCCGTGAACGGGGTGGCCCCGATCGGCTCGCCATCAAGCTGGACCGGCGATTCGACGTCGGTCGCGATGGTGATGCGGCGTCCGCTCGCGAAGCGGACCGCCCCCTTCCCGCTCGCCAGCGGCTGGCCATCCCGGAGCAGTTCCCAGATCGCCCGCACGCCCTGGAAGAACCCGTCGGCGTTCATCACGATGACATCGAGCAGCCCATCATCGAGGGCGATGCCGCTCCGCAGCTTCACGTAGGGCGGAATCACCTCGCTGCAGTTCGCCACCAGCACCATCGCGCCACGGGCCTCGTACTCCACGCCATCGACGGTGATCCGGTGCCGGGTGCTGCGCAGGAGCGGGAGCAGCCGGAAGGTCGTGGCGACGTACGCCGCGAAGCGCCAGCGCTGCTTGTCCGCGGTCGAGGTCTCCGCCATCACACGGGCGTCGTAGCCCGCGCCGCATGCCACGGCGAAGTAGTGGGGACCGTCCGCCCGCTGCATGCAGCCCAGATCGATGGGACGCCGCTTTGCATCGAGCAGTGCCCGGGCCGCGCGGAGCGGATTGGCCGGCACCCGCAGGTTGCCGGCGAGCAGATTGCCCGTCCCGCCGGGAATCAACCCGAGCGCCGTCTGGCTGCCGACCAGGGCGGCGGCCGCCTGCATCGTCGTGCCGTCCCCGCCGAAGACCACCACCACATCCAGACCATCGGACACCGCCTGAGTCGCGAAGCGACGGGCGTCACCGGGACCGGTGGTCGCGCGGAGTTCGACCGTCCAGCCGCCCTGACGGAGGATCTCGACGGCGGTCTCGACCGTGGCATCCTCGGTCCGGGCGGCGGCGGGGTTGGCGATGAACAGGGCGCGTGTCACGGTCAGTACTCCCGTTCCCACAGCACGTCGAGGCCGACCTGGTACTTGTTGGTCGAGAGCGCCGGATTGATGACGGCCGCCTGGCAACTATAGGCCGGCTCGACGCTGGCCTTGAGGCGAAGCGCCCGGCTGATGCGGAACTCGGCGCTGGGGTAGAACCGCTGGGCGTTGGTGCAGAGATCCGCCACCAGCGTCACGAACCAGCGGCGGCCGATCTGCCAGCCGGCGGCCACCTGGGCCACCTGGGCGGAGCCGCTCTGGCTGGACAGCCCCGAGGTGCCGGCGCCGCCGGTCCGGATATCGATGAAGTCGATCGGCACGCCCAGGTCGCTGATCAGCGTCCGCTGCAGCTCGCTGGAGAGCGCGCTCGAGAGATAGGACAGTCCCGCCTGCACCGCGGCATACTGACTGCTCTGGTTGCCCTGTCCCTGCAGGCTGAACGTGGGACGGCGGAACATCAGGTACGAGACCAGTTCGGTCTGGGAGAGACTGGGCCGCTGCGGGGTGGGCGTGCTTGTCAGCTCCAGCTTCGGCTGGAGCATGGTACCGGTGATCTTGGCGATGACGGGGATGTCCTCGTTGCTCTCGATGTCGGTGACGACGTGCTTCGCCTCGATATCGAGGTCGGCGTTCAGGTCGGGTGTGCCGAAATAGCGCACCGTGCCGCGCTCGACGGTGAAGTCGACCGTCACGAACCCCCCGAGGCGGAGCGCGTAGTTCCCCCGGATGGCATTCAGGGTCCCGTCGTAGCGATAGCGGTCGCGGATCTTGTTGACGGTCAGGTTCCCGTCGAGCTGGATGTTGGCCTCGCTCGAGCGGAGCCAGAAGTTTTCGCCCATCTGCACCTGCAGATTGTCGATCGTCAGCGAATCGAGGAACCGGCTCTGGAAGTTTGCGCCGAGCTTCTCGGTGCGCACGAGATCGAGGTCGATCAGCCCGGAATCGCCCGGGTTCTCGAGGTCCACGATCCGCTTGGTCAGCAGGTCGGCGAAATGGAGGTTGCCCGCGTCGGCGGTGACGCGGCCGCCGAGGTGGGCCTGCCAGAGCGGCCCGGTGAGGCGCACGGTGCCGGAGGCATCGAGGGTGACGAAGCGGCGCGCGTCGATCGCCCGGAAGCGCTGGGCGCGAAGGGTGAGATCCAGCACCGGCCGGGTGAGCTGGTCGAGCCGGAGACCGCCGGAGACCCGGAGGGTTCCCTCGCCACTCCGCGCGGTCAGGGTGTCGATGGTGATCGAGTCGCCGGAGAGATGCGCGCGCGCGTTGACGGCGCTGTAGGTGACCCCGAGCCCGGGCACGCTGGCCGAGGCGCCGAGGATCTCGACGTCGCCGCCGAGGCGGGGGTGCTCCCAGGTTCCGCCGACTTCGACATTCGCCCGGAGCATGCCGCGCACCCGGCGGAGATTGCGCGTGAACGCTTCGGCGACGGCGAGGTCGGTGCTGTCGGCGATGGCCCGCACGGAAAGCGGTCCCTCCACCTGGCGATGCGGCACCGACTGCAGGGCCAGATCGAGCGGGAGCTGCGCCTCCAGGCGGAGCACCGGTTCCCCCGTCTTCCAGAGGAGAAGGTTGGCATCGAGCCGCTTGTCGGCGTAGTCGATCACGCCCTGGACGAACGGCGACCCGAGATCGCCAAACGTGAGGTCGCTCAGCGTCCCGGTTCCGCGGAGGGTGGGCCGGGCCGCGGTGCCGCCGACCTGGAGATCGATCTGCACCGTCCCGGCGACGCCGGTGGTGTCGAGTTCGAGCAGCGCGTAGACATCGTTGAGGTCCACGCCGAGCGCGCTCACCATCAGCGAGCCTGGCGCGGTGCGCGGCACGCTCCCGGTCAGGTGCAGCGATCCGGAGCCGTCCGTCGCATCGAGGGCGATCGGCGAGAGGTCGAAGCGGCCGTCCCGATGCACGATGGTCGCCCGGTCGCGCAGGCGCCACTCGTGGCGCGGCAGGGTCGCGCTCGCGCTGTCGAGTGCAAGCACACTCGCGCTGTCGGGCGGCAGCCACCACTCGCCGCCGGCCGTCACATTGGCCATGCCGCCGAACTGCGCCCCGCCGCTCCAGTGGAGCGAATCCTGGAATCCCGCAGCGACCAGATTCACCTCCTGGGCCGCCCAGCTGCCGGCAACCACCGTATCGGCCCGCACGGCCGCCCCGATCTCCGGACGATCGGCCCGCTTCCAGCCGAACGCAAAGGCCACTGCAGGCGAACGGGTTCCGCGCCACGAGAGCTCCTCCCCGCGCGCCCGGATCAGGAACCTGGGATCCTGCGCATTCCCGGAGAGCTCGAGATCACCACTGACACGTCCCTGCAGCCGTTCCTTCGCCGCGATGGTATCGGCGGGCGGCCCGGCATAGCGATCCACGATCTCCTCGAACGGCAGCAGACTGTCCGCCACGAACTCCGCGTGGATCTGCCGGTCGTCCGCGCCGCGCCAGGCGAGGCGCCCGTTCCCCGCCATCTGGCCCGACTGCCACCCGGCCGTCACCGTGTCGACGATCACGTACCCCGCCTCGCCCCGCAGCCGGAGATGCAGGGTATCGAGCGTGAAGTCGAAGGCGCGTCCCTGACTGAGATCGATCGCGAGCGCGCCCGTTGGCCCCGCAAGCGAATCGAGACGGCCATCCGCACTCAGCGTCCCCGAGAGCCGGGTGTGCGGTCCGCTGCCGCGCAGCATCGCGAGGTCGAGACTCGCGAAGCGGACGGTGAGGCTCTCGGCCGCGAGGGTCAGCGAGTCGCGGACAATCGTTCCCTGCAGGGCGAGCGCTCCGAGGTTGCCCTGGACGGAAGACACGACGTGAAAGCGCTCGGTCGTTCCCTCGACGGCGATGAGACCACGCACCGCGCCCTGCACCGGAATGCCGGGATAGCTGGGCCGTACCCCGTCGAAGCGGAGCGAGTCGAAGGTGAGGCGGGTGGAGAAGACCAGCGTCTCCTGGCGGGTATCGAGGGTCGCCGTGCCCTCGGCACGGGTTTCGGGAAGCTCCCCATCGCGATGGCGGAGCAGCCCCTGGTACGTCACGTCGTGCCACGGACCCCGCAGCACACCCGCCAGGGCCATCCGCCCGCGCAGCTCCACCCCCGGCGTGATCCGGTGGACGGTGCGCAGGTCGATGTCGCCGTCGGTCACGACCATCGTGTCGAAGATCGTGCCCTCGGCGCCACCCAGGATCAGGTGTCCGCTGCCGGCGAGGTGCGAGGTGGCGCCCCCCTCGATCAGCGCATCGCGGAAGGTCACATCGGCATCGAGATCGATGCCGTCCTTGAAGCCGGCGCCGGCGAGCCGGCCATCCAGCGTTCCCTGCAGCGGTATGGTGTCCAGGTAGGGCCGCGGCACGTCGAGATCGAGGCGCGTGAGACTGAGCGCCATGTCCTCGACACCGAGGCCGCGATGGGCATCGACGAGGGCGGTGACGTGCCCGGCGATCCTCCCCTTCGGGCCCTGCACATCGAGCTCGGTGAGCGTGTATGCCGTCAGCTGCTCGGAGCGGGAGCGCGCGGTGATCAGCGCGCGCCCGGCCATCTCCGGGAAGTCCGGCGAGACCCAGTCGAGGTCGCGCAGGTTGAGCCGCGGAGCGGTGAGCGAGAAGTCATAAAGCACCGGGCCGTTGGGCCAGGTGACGACGCCTCCCCCGGACAGGCGGCTGTCGGGCAGCGACGCCCGGTGAATCGTGAAGCCGAGGCTGTCGTCGTGCGTCCAGGCGTGCGCGGCCAGATCGACGACGGTGATCGCCGGGTCGCTGATCCGGGTGGAGAGCGAGTCGATGTCGAACGTGAGCGGGGTGTGCTCCGGCGTGCTGATCTGCAGCAGCGGCATCCGCACGTTGAGGCTCCGCAGCTCGGTCACGCGCCGCAGCCCGTCCGGCGTCTCGAGCACGACCCGCCCGGGCTTCTCCCGGTCGGCCGCGAGCGCCGCGGCCACCTGCGCCGGGGTGCGTGCCGTGTCTGGCGGGTTCCAGGGGAGGCGCAGCTCGATGCGTCCGCGCCGTGCCCGGAGGTCGTGCACTTCGACGAGCGGCGAGGTTCCGCCGGGCGGGCCTTCGCCGAGCCGGAAGATCTCCTGGTAGTTGAGCCGGCCGTTCGCGCGCTTGACGACCCGGATATCCGGCGCATCCAGTTCGGCGTGGCTGAACACGATCCGCCCCGCGAGGAGATTCGGCAGCGCGTAGCGCACCAAGATCCGGTCCACCGTGGCAAACGGCTGGCCGGCGGAATCGCGGATGACCACGCTGTCGAGCTGCAGCGAACTCAGGAAGGTCCCGCTCACCCGCGACATCTCGAAGCCGCCGCGGAAATGCCCGGAGAGGATCTCGCTGGCCAGTCGGGCCAGCAGCCGCGTGCCCGCGCTGGTGTACATCACCGCGGTCGCGGTCCCCAGCACCGCCGGCACCAGGGCCAGCAGGAACGCCGCCGAGAACCGGCCGAGGTGGCGCCGCATCAGAACGGCTGCCCGAAGCTGAAGTGGTAGGTCAGGCGGCTCTTCCGCTGCTGCACGAAATCGGGCCGCAGCAGGGTCAGGCTGTTGTTGAGCTGCAGGTAGAGCGCGCCGGGGGGCTGATCGTAGCCATTGTAGGCGACATCGAACCGTGCCGGGCCGAGCGGGGTGCTCAGGCGGAGGCCCACGCCCGGCGTGACCCGCACGCGCACCGGCGCGAGGTTGGTTTTGCCCCGCTCGTACAGCGTCCCCGCATCGACGAAGAGCGCCAGCCGGAGCCGCTCTCCCCAGATCGGCGCCGGAATGCGCAGCTCCAGCTGGCCGACGGCGAGGGTATTGCCTCCGGTCGCGGAGAAGCGCGGGCGGATGTTGCCGGAGTCCACCTGGGCCAGGGTACGCGCCCCGGTCACGTCGAGCGTGTCGACGGCATTCACGACGTAGACGACCGGGCCGAGTTCGTTGCGATCGTAGCCGCGCACGTCGTTCGGCCCGCCGGCGTAGAAGCGCTGGTCGGGCGGGATGAAGTTGCCGCTCGCGCTGTCGAGCGACACGCGCGGCGCGAAGATCGCCCCGCCCCGGAGGTGCCAGCTCAGCACGGTGCCGCCGGAGCCGATGGTCTGGTACCAGGCCACATCGCCCGTCAGGCGGGTAAAACTCTGCAGCGCCGCGGAGCCGGTGAATCGGGAACTGTGACTCACATCGAACGCATAGAGATGCCCGCGGCTCGGATCGAGCGGATTGTTCTGCCGGGGCCAGGACACCCCGGCGGTCACGATGCCGAGCAGCCGCTTCTGCCGGAGCCGCACGGCATCCTGGGGCGAACAGGCGTTGAAAAAGGCGCAGAACGTGGCCGCCGAGGCTTCAGTCGCACCGTAGGAGAGCCGGTAGGCCAGCGACATCGGGATGCGCCGCACCGTCTCCCGGGTGAGCGCGAGGCTGGTGCCGACTTCCTCCCGCCGATAGATCTCGAACTCGCTGCGCCGCTCGGCGAAGATGCTGAAGGTCCCGGTGATCGTCGGGGTGAAGAAGCGCGGCTGACGCACCGCGGCGGTCACGTTGTAGTTGGCCTTCGAGGACCCGATCGTGTCGCTGCGCAGGCTCTTGCACAGCGAGTTGTCGAGCCCGAAATCGAACGGGCGCCCGACGCCGACTTTCGAGACCCGCGCCGAGAGATCGAAGAGCCGGCCGGTGTTGAACAGGTTGCGGCTGGTCCATCCCGCACCACCGCGGAAGCAGTCGTTGGTGGCAAAGCCGAGGCTGCTGCGAATCCGGTGGGCCCGGCCCTCGGACACCAGCACCGCCATCGGCACCACCGCACTGTCCGCCTGATAGCGGGACGAGTCGATGGTGACCGTCGCGAGCCGGAAGAGCTCGGTCTGGTAGAGTTTGCGCTGACTCTGAAAGATGTCCTGCTGCGCGAAGGGCTGGCCGGGACGGGTCGAGAGGAGCTGGCGAATGAAAGTCGTGTCGACCTTGGTCGCCCCCTCCACGCGGATCGGCCCGAAGACCGAGTACCGGCCGGGCGCCACGTCGAGCGAGACGGTCGCGGAGCGCTTCTCCCGGTCGACCGCATAGTTGCGGAACACCTCGGCCGCCGGATAGCCGCGGTTGCGGAGCCTGGCGATGAGCGAGTCAGCGCTGGCCTGGAAGACGAAGCGGTTAAAGGGTGCGCCCTCGCGCAGCGGCAGGTCGACGGCGAGATCCCGCCCGTCGGCGATGGTGTCCAGCCCGGTCACCTTCATCGAGCGCACCACGATGGGCGGCCCCTCGGTGATCAGGAAACGGAGATGGATGTCCCGCCCCGAGCGCCGCACGAGCGTGTCGACCTTCACTTCCATGAAACCGCTCTGCCGGTAGAACAGCGTCAGGCGGAGCACGTCACGGCGAAACTCGACCGGGTCGAAATAGCGCTTCTCGCCGAGCCCCAGCCACCGCACGAACCACTTGCGGGCAAACCAGCTGGAATTGGTGGTGCCAATCGCGATGCTGAGGGTATAGTCCGGAATCGCGTGGTTGCCGTCGAAGGCGAGGCTCCGCACCACCGGCGCCGGCTCCTGAGCGGCAGCAGGCATGGCGGCGCCGAGCAGCGCCGAGATCAGCGCAAAGGCGGCGAAGCGACGCGTCACAAAATCAGACAGGGCTATAGGCCTCGCACCGGGGGCGCGGAAGAATTGACGACATGGTCCAAGTGCTGTAGGATGGCGGGGTTACATCACATAGTCAACGCTGCAGAAGCGGGGTCACTTTGAAGCGTACAATTGCCGTCTTTTCAGTCCTCGCGGCGCTGGCCGCGCCGCTCCACGCCCAGCTCTCCAGAGTCGCCACACGCCAGCTCGATTCCCTGCTCGACGCGCCGCCTTTCAACCGCAATCTGTGGGGCGTCGCGCTCGTGGACGAACAGGGCCGGCTCCTGTACGGCAGGAACGCCGACAAGCTCTTCATCCCCGCCAGCAACACGAAGCTGGTCGTCACGACGGTCGCTTCCGCGCTGCTGGCCCCCGACTGGACCGTGCGCACGAGCCTCTATGCCGCGGGGCCGGTGAGCGATGGCATCCTGACGGGAGACCTGGTGCTCTACGGCCGCGGCGACCCGACGATGGGACAGCGCTGCTATGCGACCGACACCACCCTGGCCGGCGTCTGTGATCGCGACCCGTTCGCCCGGCTGCGCGCACTCGCCGAGGGACTCAAGGCCCGCGGCGTCCGGGTGATCCAGGGGGACCTCGTTGGTGACGGCAGCTGGTTCGATGGTGAGCTGATCCATCCCGACTGGGGCAGCTACGATCTCAACTGGTGGTATGCCGCGCCCGTCGCAGGCCTTGGCTTCAACGACAACAGCGTGGACATCACCTGGGCACCGGGAATCGCGGAAGACGCGCCCGCGTCACTCACCCTGGATCCGGACCTGGGTGATGTGATGCTGGAGAACCGCACCCGCACCGTCGCCATCGGGGGCGAGAGCGACATCGGAGACCGGATGTATCGCGACCCGGGCACCCTGCACCTCTGGGCGGAGGGGACCGTGGCGCTCGATGCACGGGGCTCCAGGGAATCCTTCGCGATGCCCGACCCCAATCTCTTCACCGCGCGCGCCTTTCGTCGGGCCCTTGCGGAGAGCGGCATCAGTGTCCTCGGCACCACGCGCAGCACCACCGACTCGATGAAGTACCATGCGGCGCGCCAGGGCGAGCCGCTCGCGGAGACCATCAGTCGTCCGCTCCGCGACTGGATCTTCCCGATCCTCAATACCAGCCAGAACTGGTACGCGGACATGCTGGTGAAGCAGCTCGGTCGCCAGTTCGGGAAGGGCGGCAGCTGGAACGAGGGCATCGCGGTGGAGCGGCGGTTCCTGATCGATTCCGTCGGGGTCGACTCGACCCTGTTCGCCGTGAGCGACGGCTCCGGGCTCTCCGCGGCGAATCTCGTCGCTCCGCTCGCCTTCACGAAGCTGATCGGCTTCATCCGTCGGCATCCGCACTTCGAAGCCAGCTTCAAGGCCGGGCTGCCCCAGTCCGGCAACACCGGCTCCCTCAAGAACCGGTTTCTCGGCACCCCCCTCGAAGGGCGGGTGCATGCGAAGACCGGCAGCATCTCCCGGGTGAACACCCTCTCGGGGTACTTCGAACTGGCCGACGGGCACAGCTACAGCTTCTCGGTCGAGGCGAATCATCACACCCAGGGGGGTCGGCGCATGCTCGCCGAGATCGACAGCGTGGTGGTCAGCATGGCGAGGGCCGTGAGCAGAAAGAAGTGATCAGTGACGTACTCCGGGGGAGACAGATGCAACTGCTGCTGATTCGCCACGCCGACGCCGGGGACGCCGATCCTGCCCGCTGGCCGGACGACACACTCCGCCCGCTCACCGAGAAGGGGCGCGCGCGCCATGAACGCGTGGCCCGACGGCTCGCGAAGCGCGGGTTGTCGCCGACGCTGCTGCTCGCAAGCCCGTGGCTCCGGGCCTGGCAGACGGCCCAGCTCACCACGGAATTCGCCAAGTGCCCCGCGCCTTCGGCATGCCCCGCCCTCGCCGCCGATCCGAGCCTCCGTTCCCTGTCGGCTGCCATCGGCCGGCCGTCACGCGACGCGATCGTCGCCCTGGTCGGCCACGAGCCGTGGCTGGGGCAGCTCGCCTCGCTGCTGCTGACCGGCGACGCCAGGCGAATGACGATCAGCTTCCCCAAGAGCGGTGTCCTTGGCCTCGAGCTCGGAGCCCTGGAGGCGGGTGCGGGGGTGCTCACCTTCTTCTGGCGCCCCAAGGGGAGCTAGCCACTCGCCATTGCTTCGACCGGACGATTCCTGATCGCGTCCGAACCCTGCCGCTCGCGCCATATCACCTTATTTTCCGCGCCATGCCTACCACAACACTGCGCGTTGCCATCGTCGGCTCCGGGCCGTCGGGCTTCTACGCCGCCGAGCATCTCCTCAAGCAGCAGCCGCTGGTCGAGATCGACCTCTTCGACCGGCTGCCGACGCCGTTCGGGCTGGTGCGCGGCGGGGTCGCGCCGGATCATCAGAAGATCAAGTCCGTCACCCGGGTCTACGAGAAGATCGCCGCCAATCCGGCGTTCCGCTTCTACGGCAACGTCACCATCGGCCGTGACCTGACCCGCGATGACCTGCTGCAGCGCTACCATGCCGTGATCTACGCGGTGGGTGCCCAGAGCGACCGCGCCCTCGGCGTCCCGGGGGAACACATGGCCGGCAGCCATGCGGCGACGGAGTTTGTAGGCTGGTACAACGGACACCCCGACTACCGGGACCATCAGTTCGACCTGTCGCAGACGAGTGTCGCGGTCATCGGCATGGGCAACGTCGCAATCGACGTGGTTCGGATTCTCGCGCGGACGCCGGAGGAACTGCACGGCACGGACATCGCAGGGCATGCGCTCGACGCGCTGCGTCAGAGCCGGGTGCGCGACATCTACATGATCGGGCGACGCGGCCCGGTGCAGGCGGCGTTCACCAACCCGGAGATCAAGGAACTGGGTGAACTCGCCGACGCCGAAGTCGACGTGCGCGCCGACGAACTCATCCTCGATGCCGCCAGTCAGGCGGCGCTCGCCTCGGGTGACGACAAGTCTGCCGAGAAGAACCTCGAGACACTCCGCCTGCTCGCGGCGAAGCCGAAGCAGGGCAGGTCGAAGACGGTGCACATCCGCTTCCTGCGTTCGCCCGTCGAGCTGCTCGGTCAGGGGCGAGTGGAGCAGATGGTCCTCGGCGAAAACCGGCTGGTGGCCGGCAAGACGGGCGATGTGAAGGCCGAGCCGACCGGAAAGACCGAGACGCTACCCACCGGGCTGGTATTCCGTTCGGTCGGCTACCTTGGCACGGGAGTGCCGGGCGCGCCGTTCGATGCCCGGCGCGGCGTGATCCCCAACGAGCGGGGGCGGGTGGTGACGGCCCCGGGCACGGTCGCCCGGGGCGAGTACGCCGTCGGCTGGATCAAGCGCGGGCCGAGTGGAGTCATCGGGACCAACAAGCCGGATGCGGTCGAGAGCGCCGACATGCTCCTCGCCGACCACGCCGCCGGCGCCCTCAACACACCGGCCACCCCGGAACGGCCGGCGATCGAGGGCCTGCTTGCCGCCCGCAGCATCCGGGTCATCGACTGGGCCGGGTGGCAGCGACTGGATGCGCTGGAGAAGGAGCGGGGTGCCGCCGAGGGCCGGCCCCGCCTCAAGTTCACCCGGATCGAGGAAATGCTCGCGGCGCTTTCGCGCTAGCCCCCTCTTTCGCGGGGCCGCGTCCTCGCCGACATTACCCGCATGCGTCTTCCATTCCGCGGGTCCGCGCTCGCCCTGATCATCTTGCTGGGCGGGTGCGCCACACTGGGCAACCTCATCGACGGACTCGCGACCGAGCGGCCGCCGGCACAGCTGGACGAAGCGACCATCGCCAGCGACGCGCGCATCGACTCGCTCGGCCGGATCGCCGGGAGCTTCGTCGGCGAGGGAACCCGCCGGCAGATCCATCTTCTCTCGAGCGACACCGCGCTCATCGCCGAACTCGCACGGCGGAGCCGGCCCGACCACGACCGCCGCGGCGACATCTGGCAGTGGCTCGCCAGCCGGCGGACCGTGGTGGTCGACCTGGGTGGTGTGTCAGGCGGTCCCTCGCAACAGGGCATCCTCGTCGGTTCGCCCGACGGGCACACCCCGGTCCGGCTCACCTCGGTCCTGCTGCACGGCAGCTCCTGCGGCTGGCGCGGCACCCAGGCCGAACTGCTCGTGGACGAACTGAGCGGGGACGGCCCCCGCATGCGCGGTCCGGTGGTCGGCGCCTTCTTCGCCCCGGACGACTGGCTGAGTCGGACGGATGCCCATGAGCGCGAACCGGTGGCGCCGCCGAGCGCGGAACTCACCGACAGCCTGCTCGTGTGGACCTCGCGGGCGATGGACTCGCTCCTCTCGGCGGAGCTCTCCGCCCGCGACCGCCCGCTGCGGCACGAGGGCGAATTGCCCCGCTCCGTGAACGGGCTCGACGACGAGGACGCGGCGGACGTGCTGGCGTTCCGTCTCGACGACGGGCGAATCCGGTACGCCGTCTCGCTCCGTGAAGGCCTCCGCACCGAGCGGGGCGTCCGGTTGCAGGCCGCCATCGTGATGGTGTGGGATGCCAGCGGGAGCTGGCGGCAGATCGTCTTCCGGCCCACGCTGCTCGAGTACCGCCGCACCCGGCTCTCCCGTGCCTATGGGGGAATCACGCCGGCACTCTACTGGCGGCGGCTGGCGCCGGTCAGCGGTTTCGCCTTCAAGCGGGACTATCTCTGGCTGGAGCAGGTCAACGTCGAGGATGGCACGGTGCTCTGGGTGATCCTCGAACCTCGCGGAAACACCGTCGTCGCGGCGGCGGAAATGGATGGTCCATGCTGACGCTCTCGACACCCCGTCTCGACCTGATCCCGTTCGACCCGCGCGCCATCGATGCGCTGCTCCGGGGCGACGAGACCACCCTGCGCACTCTCACCGGGCTCCAGTTTCCAACGCCGCTCCGTCCGCCGCCGCTGATGGAGGAGGTCCTGCCGCTGGTGCGGGACCGGCTGGTGGCCGATCCGGCGAGCCAGGGGTGGTGGACCTGGCTCACGGTCGACCGCGCCACGAAGCAGGTGACCGGGGCGATCGGCTTCGGCGGCCCGCCAGACCCGGAGGGAGCGGTCATGATCGGCTATGCCACCTACCCCGGCGCCGCGCATCGCGGATTCGCGACGGAAGCGACCACTGCGCTCGTCAGCTGGGCCCTCGAACAGCCGGGCGTCACCCGGGTCTGTTCCAGCATTCCTCCCGACAACATCCCGGCGAGACGGGTCGCCGAAAAGGTCGGCATGCGGGTCGCCGGGACCGTCTGGGAGGAAGAGATCGACGATGTCCTGCTGTACGAGAAGCGCCGCTGACCGAAGCCTCGACACCGTGAAGCGCCACGACGCGGGGATGGGTACCTTCCTCTCATGACGATCTACACCAAGACCGGTGACGCCGGAGAGACCGGCCTGTTCGGTGGCGGCCGCGTCCCCAAGGATCACTCCCGGGTACGGGCGTACGGTGACGTCGATGAGCTGAACTCGAGCATCGGCGTGGTCCGGGCCACGACGCCGGTGCACTTCTTCGACGACCTGCTGCAGAGCATTCAGCGGGATCTCTTCGCCCTCGGCGGCCAGCTCGCCACGCCCGATCCCGAGAAGGTGCGCAAGGCCCTGGAAAAGGCCGAGCTGACCCCGGCGCGGATCGAGCTGTTCGAGCGGATCATGGACGAGGCGGATCGCGAGCTGCCGGCCCTCACGGCCTTTGTCCTTCCCGCCGGTACGCCGAAGGCGGCGGCGCTGCACCTCGCGCGAACGATCTGCCGGCGCGCGGAACGGAACGTGGTCAAGCTCTCCCACGAAGCCGAAGTCGCCGATCTCTTCGTCATCTATCTGAACCGGCTCTCCGATCTGCTCTTCACGCTCGCGCGACTGGCCAATCATCGCGAAGGCGCCGGCGACGTGACCTGGTAATGCCGGTCGTCCCCGTTCACCACGCGCTCGGGCAGTACGACGTCTGCATCGAGCCGGGCATCCTCCTCTCGCTCCCGGAACTGCTGCAGGGGCCGCTCGGCAAGCGGAAGCTGGTGCTGATCACCGACGACATCGTGGGCCGCTACTACGACGAGTGGACCCGCGCCACGACGGAAGCCCGCGCCCTCGGCGCCCGCTCCAGTGATGCCGGCATCCGGCTCCGTTGCGAAGCACGGCTGACCTTCCCCGCCGGTGAGGAGAGCAAGACTCGCGAGACCTGGCTCCGGCTGACCGACGAGATGCTGACCCAGGGCCTCGATCGTCACGCGGCCATCGTGGCCCTTGGCGGCGGTGTCGTCGGGGACCTGGCGGGCTTCGTGGCGGCGACCTATCTCCGCGGCGTGCCCTACGCGCAGGTCCCCACCACGCTGCTCGCCATGCTGGACGCCTCGGTCGGCGGCAAGGTCGGCGTGGATACTCCGCTGGGGAAGAACCTCGTCGGTGCCTTCCATCCACCCGCCATCGTGGTGGCCGATCCCCTGACCCTGCTCTCCCTTCCCGACCGGGTCTTCCGATCCGGCCTCGCGGAGGCCATCAAGCACGGCCTCATCGCGGACGCGAGGTACTTCGAGTGGATCGAGGGGAACGCCCGGAAGCTGCTCGGTCGGGACCTGGAGTGCCTGACACATCTCGTGCACCGCAGCGTCGAGATCAAGGCGGCGGTCGTGAGCCAGGACGAACGCGAGGGCGGCATCCGTGCCACGCTGAACGCCGGGCACACGATTGCCCACGGGCTGGAGCAGGAGTCGCGCTACCGCCTCCCGCACGGCGAGGCGGTCGGGCTTGGCCTGATCGCGGAGTGCCGGATCGCCGAGCGCATGGGCCTCGCCCCCACCGGACTCGCGGAACGGGTGCTCGGCCTGGTGCGCGCGCTCGGTCTTCCCGTCCGCGCGGGCAGCACCGTGAATGTCGCGCGGGTCCTCGAAGCGATGCTGCACGACAAGAAGAACCGTGAGGGCCAGGTGCGTCTGGCTCTCCCGGTGACCCTCGGCGCGATGCATGAGGGGGAAGGTCAGTGGACTGTTCCAGTTAGTCACGACCTGCTGGCGTCGGCAGTGGCGGGACTCGCCTGAACCAATTTCCCGCCCGTTTTCCACCGCTTTTCCCCACGCATCCATCAGCTAACATGCATAATGGCAATGACTTATCATATGCCTTCCACAAGGTAGGGACCCCGGGCGAGTCGTTTGGCGTGGACAAACGCCGCAAGGAGATGCCAACAAACGATTTGTGATGTGGATAGTAGATTCTGCTTGACCAGTTTTTTGTCGCGTCCTATATTCGCACACCTTTCAGCGGTCACCCCCTGCACGACCGCTCCTCTACTGACAACCAGTTGGGCAAGCCTCGCGGAGCATTCATGGCAGCGTCGCATGATGGCCGGGCCAGCGCCTTTTTTCGTCCCACCGCCACTGGGTCCTTCGACCAGTATCTGCGGGACATCCAGAAGCTCCCCATGATTTCCGATCCGGCCGAGGAGAAGCGCCTCGCCCGGCTTGCGCTGAAGGGGGATGAGAAAGCGGCGGAACGCCTCGTGACGGCGAACCTCCGCTTCGTCATTTCGTACGTCAAGAAGTACCAGGGACACGGGCTCGATCTCTCCGAGCTGGTAGCCATCGGGAATGAGGGACTGCTCAAGGCGGTCCGCAAGTTCGATCCGGAACATGGCGTGAAGTTCATCTCCTACGCGGTGTGGTGGGTGCGCCAGGCGGTGCTCAAGGCGCTGGCGGAGCAGACCCGGAGCGTTCGCATTCCGCTCAACCAGAACTCGGCCCTCATCAAGATGTCCCGCGCCGAGACCTTCCTCTCCCAGGAACTCGGCCGCGAGCCGACGGACGAGGAGATTGCCACTGCGCTCAACGATTCGGTCGACAACATCCGCTCGGCCCGCCGGATGACCTCCGCCGAGCTTTCCCTGGACGCCCCGGTCGAGCGGAGCGACAAGACCAGTGGCACGATGGGGGAGCGGTTCGCCGGCACGCAGAGTGGCGAAATCGAGGAGCGGACCGATGCCACGCTCATGCGCGAGTTCATCGACCGGATCTTCACCCGCTACCTGACCCCGCGGGAACGGAAGATTCTCTATCTCTACTACGGCCTCGAGGAGGGCAGCGAGGCGCTGACGCTGGAGAAGATCGGCGAACTGCTCGGCGTGACCCGGGAGCGCATCCGGCAGATCCGGGAGCGTGCCTTCGAGAAGCTGCGCGAATCCCCCGACGTCAAAGGGCTCAAGGGGTTCTGGGTGGCGGCGTAGTCCTTCCAGCGGTGCGTCGCCTGCGAAGCGGGAAGAGGAGGCTCCTCTTCCCGCTTCCCTTTTCCCCCCTCCCCCGGTGTCCCTACATTCCCTCCATGCCTGTCCGCCTTCCGCTCTTTCCGCTCAACCTGGTTCTCCTCCCGGGCGAAGCGCTTCCCCTGCACATCTTCGAGCCCCGCTACCGGCAGATGCTGGCAGACTGCCTCGAGGGCAATCAGCGGTTCGGCATCACTGCCGAACCCAAGCCGCGACCTGGCACCCTTGGCTGCGTGGCCCTGATTCGGGCGGCGCAGCCGCTGGAGGATGGCCGCTCCGCGATCGTGGTCCTTGGCGAGCGGCGCTTCGGGGTGCGGAGCCTCCTGGATGAGGGGACGCCCTATCTGATGGGCGCGGTCGAGCACTTCGACGATGAGTCGGGAACCGCACCGCTTCCGGCGGAACGGACAGAGCTGCGGCGGCTCGCGGAGGAGTTGCGCGAAGCCCTCGCGGTGCTGGCGGATCGTCCCGGGGAGACCCCCGCGTGGTCGGAGGACGACGAGCGGCTCTCCTTCGAGGCAGCCGCGCTGCTGGAGACCGACCTGGAGACGCGGGGCAGACTGCTGGCGGGGCGCTCGACGCGCGACCGGGTGCGGAGCGTGCTCGCGTTGATGCCGCCGGCGGTGCGCCAGGCCAGAATCAACGCCGAGGTCCATGTCCGCGCCCGTTCGAACGGGAAGGGCCATCATGGCCCTGACCTCGTCTCCGGGTCATGAAAGCTGAGCTGATCGAGGCGCTCGGACGCATCGTCGGGCCGCGCTGGGTCCGCCACCGCGCGGCCGAACTCGCCACCTACGCGGCGGATGGCCTGCCGACCCACGAGTCCGTCCCGGGCATTGTGGTACTGCCCGGGAGCACGGAGGAAGTCGCCGGCGTGCTGCGGCTCCTCCATCTCCTGCAGGTCCCGTTCGTGGCGCGGGGCGCGGGCACCGGATTGTCAGGCGGCGCCCTGGCGGAGGAGGCGGCCGTGCTGGTCACCCTGACCCGGATGAACCGGATCCTCTCCATCGACGCAAAGGCGCGGCGTGCCGTGGTCCAGCCGGGCGTCATCAATGCCCGCCTGTCCGAAGCCGTCGCCCCCCTCGGGCTCCACTACGTCCCGGACCCCTCCAGCCAGAGTGCCTGCACGATTGGCGGCAACGTGGCGGAGAATGCCGGCGGACCGCACTGTCTCAAGTATGGCGTCACCACCAATCACGTGACCGCGCTGCAGGTCGTGATGCCGGACGGGCATCTCCTGCGGATCGGCTCCCCACAGGGGGAGGCGTGGGGACCCGACCTCGTCGGCCTCTTCGTCGGGAGCGAGGGAATGTTCGGCGTCGCAGTCGAGATCACCGTCCGGCTCGAGCCGATCCCCCGAATGATCCGGACGATCTTCGCCGACTTCATGGCGCTCCGCGCCGCGAGTGAGGCGATCTCGGCGATCATCGCCTCCGGCGTCGTCCCCGCGGCGCTCGAGATGATGGACCAGTCATGCGTGAAGGCGGTCGAGGCTTCGATCTACGCCACCGGCGCGCGCACCGATGCCGCGGCGGTTCTCCTCGTCGAGCTCGACGGCTCTCCGGAGGCGGTGGCGGCCGACAGCGCGGTGGTCGAAGCGCTGCTGCGCGTCCATGCGGCGCGGGAGGTGAAGGGTGCCACCTCGACGGCGGACCGGGCGCGCCTGTGGCAGGGCCGGAAGAAGGCCTTCGGAGCGCTGGGACGGATTGCGCCTGACCTCGCGGTGCAGGACGCCGTGGTTCCCCGTTCGGTGCTGCCGGCCATCCTCGACCGCATCGCGGAGATCCGCGACCGGCTGGGCCTGCAGATCAGCAACGTCTTTCATGCCGGCGACGGGAATCTCCATCCCTGCATCAGCTTCGACCGGCGCGACCCGGGCCAGTACGAGCGGGTCCAGCAGGCCAGCCGGGAGATCATGGAGGCCTGCCTGGCGGCCGGTGGCAGTATCACCGGCGAGCACGGCGTCGGCAGCGACAAGATGGAATACATGCCCAAGGCGTTCGACCCGGCGTCCCTCGACCAGATGTGCGAGGTGCGGCGGGTGTTCGATCCCGATGCCCGGGCAAACCCGGGCAAGGTCTTCCCGCTGCACACCTGCCGCGAGTGGCGGCAAGGAGGCGTGGCATGAGCGAGGCCATCTTCGACCGGTTGCGCACGCTGCTCGGACCGGAAGGCGTCGAGCGCGATCCGCACGGGCTGCCACGCGCGGTACCCGAGAGCGACGATGCGCTCGCCCTGGTGTGTCAGGCGGCGCAGCAGGAGGGCTGGCGGTTCCGGCTGGAGGGTCGCGGGAGCTGGCTGCCGCCGGACGCCCCGGCCGATCTGGCGCTCAGCACGCGGGGCATCCATCGGGTAGTGCGAGTGAGTCCCGAGGATCTGGTCGCCACGGTCGAGGCCGGCCTGACACTCGATGTGCTGCGCGCCGAGTTGCAGACCCACCGACTCTGGCTCGCCATCGATCCGCCGGGACGACCGGACCGGACCATCGGCTCCATCGTGGCGACCGGAACCGCCGGTCCGCTGCGCCACGGCTACGGCCCGGTCCGCGATCACGTCCTCGGCTGCACCGTCGCGACCGCCGACGGGCGGCTGGTCACCGCCGGCGGCCAGGTGGTCAAGAATGTCGCGGGCTACGACCTCACCAAGCTGCACGTCGGCGGCTTCGGCGGGTTCGGGGTCATCACCGAACTGCATCTACGGCTCCGCGCACAACCCGCGGCGGACATCACGCTCGTCGCACGCGGGGGACGTCACGCGTTGAGTGGAGCGGGCTACCGGGCGGTGCAGGCGCAAATCGGACTGGTGAGCCTCGAGCTCCTCTCACCTGCCCTGGCCGCGCTGCCGGAGTGGACGCTGGCCGCGCGTCTCGTCGGGACGGCGGAGGGCATCGAGACCGAGGCCGAGCGCCTGCGCCTGGAAACGGAACTGGAGTGGGAGCGCTTGAGCCCCGAGCGGGCCGTGGCGTTCTGGAGTCTGGTGGCCCGCGCGCCACTCGGCGGGCCGGTGTCGCTCCGCCTCGGAGCCCTGCTCGACGGCATCGACGATGCGACCGACCTGCTCGCCGAGGTGCTGGATGACGGACTGCTCTCCGCTGGACTGGCGACCGGTTCGATCCGGTGGGCGGGCGATGCGGCCATCGACGCGCTCCGCACGCTCCGGCGCCGGGCCGCGGAGCGGGAGGTGCCGGTGACGCTCGAACGGGCTCCCTGGGCGACCCGGCGCGCCGTCGGGCATTTCGGTGCCTATCGCGAGGGGGTGGGACAACTGGTTGGGCGCCTCCGGGAGAGTTTCGATCCGAAGGGGCTGATCGCGGTCGCGCTGGAGGGCACCGCGTGACGTCTGCCCCCTCCCCCTTCGCGTCGCTCGACCCCTGCGTTCACTGCGGTTTCTGTCTCCCGGCTTGTCCAACGTATCTGGCCACCGGTGATGAAGCCGACAGCCCGCGGGGACGCATCGTGCTGATGCGCGCGCTGGAGCGGGGCGAACTGCGCCCGACGGACTCCGCCCTGCTCCAGCACCTGGATGCCTGCCTCGGCTGCCGGGGTTGCGAGCCGGTCTGCCCGTCAGGAGTCGGCTACGGGCGCGGCCTCGAGGCCGCCAGGGAACTCCTCGTGCGGGAACGCGGGCTGAGCGTCCCGGCGGCCGGTATTCTCGCGGTGTTCCAGCGGAACTGGCTCTGGAGGACGTTGTTCGGTGCGACGCGGCTGCTGCGTCGTCTCGGGATTGCCAGGCGGCTGGCCGGGTCGTCCCGCGCCGGTTTCGGCATGGCGATGGTCGCCGCCACCCAGCCGGCGGCGGAGGGCCGATCAGGTTTTGCGACGGGGAACGCGCCGGCGGCAGGGCCAAGGCCTGCCTCGACCCCGGTCACTGTCGCCCTCTTTCGCGGCTGCGTGATGGATGCCCTGTTCAGCCATGTCCACGACGCCACCCGCCGGACCCTCGAGGCCAACGGTTACCGGGTGGTCGAAGTCGCGGGGCAAGTCTGTTGCGGCGCACTGCACGAGCACGCCGGAGATCGGGCGGGTGCCCAGTCACTCGCGCAGGCCAATCTCGCCGCCTTCGCCGATGCGGCTGACTTCGTCGTGATCAACAGCGCTGGCTGTGGCGCGCTGCTCAAGGATTACGGCCACCTCGTCGGGGGCGACAAGGCCGCGGCGTTCGGCGCCAGGGTAAGGGATGTGACGGAGCTGCTGGCCGCACAGGGGCCGCGGAGCGGCGGGCCCCTCGACCTCGAAGTCGCCTACGACGCGCCTTGCCATCTGCAGCATGCCCAGCGGGTCCATGATGCGCCGCTGGCTGTGCTCAACGCCATCCCCGGACTCAAGCTCCGGCAGCTCCCGGGTGCGGACCGGTGCTGCGGCAGTGCCGGCATCTTCTCGATGCTGCAGCCGGACATGTCCCGCGCCGTGCTCGACACGAAGATCGCGAGCTTCCGGGACGCCTCCCCGCAGCCCGAAATCGTGGCGACCGGCAATCCCGGCTGCCTGATGCAGATCGGCGGGGGCCTCCTGGCGGCGGGGCTTCCCATCCGTGTGGCGCATCCGGTGGAACTGCTGGACTGGTCGTATGCCGCGGGCGGGGTCTACGGCGGCAACGACAGGCAGGGATGACGGGAGGGAAGCTGACCGCTCGGCCGGACAACACTCCGCACTCGTCACCGACCCTCGCTATCTTATCCCTTCATGCCCCGCGCGATCATCTTCGACTTCAACGGCGTCATCGTCGACGACGAACCGCAGCACTGCGAAGCCCTGATCGCCACCCTGGCCAGCTACGGCTTCCCGCTGGACCGTGCGGGCTACTACCGCGACTACCTCGGCTTCGACGATCGGGAATGCTTCCGGTTCACCTTCGCACGGATGGGGCGCGAGCCGACGCCGGCGCTCATGCACGAAGCGATCGAGCGGAAGGCGGTGCTCTACGAGCGGGCCATCCGGGCGTCGATGGAGCTGGTGCCGGGTTCGGCGGATTTCATTCGTGAAGCAGCGGCGGAAGGCTACCGGCTCGCGGTGGTCTCGGGCGCGCTCCGCCGGGAGATCGAACTGGTCCTGAACGAGGCGGGGCTCCGGCGGCATTTCGAATTCATGGTCGCCGCCGAAGACGTGGACGCGTGCAAGCCGGACCCGCAGGGCTACCGGCGCGCCCGCGAGCAGCTCAACCTCCCCGCCGAGTCGTGCATGGTCATCGAAGATTCCCTCCCCGGATTGAAGGCGGCGCATGCCGCCGGGATCCGCTGCGCCATGATCGCGACGTCCCACCCGGCCGACGAACTCGTCGGTGCGGATCTGGTGTGGACCAACCTGAGCGGGTACCACCCGCGCGACTTGCCATGGACGTCATGATGCTTTCGCCGATCGCGATCGACAGTTCCCGCCTCAGCAGACTGCGGCACGGGGCCGTGATGGTCCGCGCCCCGGTCTCGGTCATCGAGGTGCAGGGGCCCGGCGCACTCGCCTGCCTGCAAGGCGTCCTCACCAACGACCTGGTCAAACCGGGCGATGGCTCCTTCGTGTACAGCGCCACGCTGACGCCGAAGGGAATGATCATCGCCGACATGTGGGTCGTGCGGGTGAGCCCGCAGCGGCTCCTGCTCGTGGGTGATCCCGCGGCGCACCAGTCCACACTTGGCGTCCTGCGCCGTTCGATGCCTGCCCGCATGGCACTCGTGAACGACCTGACGGAAGGCCGGGAGGCGCTCTGGCTGTGCGGCGACCTGGCCATCGTTTCGCTCGCGGCCGCGGGTCTCGCCGTCCCGGACGGCGACAGCCGCGCGGTGCTCGAGGGGACGGGCAGCGACGAGTCGCTGCTTGCGCGGCCCCACGCCGTGGCGCCGTTCCGGGCCGTACTCATCGGCAATTCCTCGCTGATTGATCACACCGAGCGCGCGCTGGGCAATGCCGGTGCGCTGCCCGGGGACCTGGACGACCTCGAGGCTTCGCGCATTCTCTCCGGATGGCCTCGCCTGGGCGCGGAGATCCAGGACAAGACCCTGCCCCAGGAAGTCCGCTACGACGACATCCAGGGTCTGTCTTACACCAAGGGGTGCTATACCGGGCAGGAGACGGTCGCCCGCCTGCACTTCCGCGGGCATACCAATCGCGAACTGCGCGGCCTGATCTGGGATGGCGTACCAGACCTCAACGGCGATGGGGTCGTGGACCAGGAAGGGGAATCGGTCGGCACCATCGGCTCGCTGCTGGTGCTCCCCCAGGTCACCGCCGGCCTGGCGGTGCTCCGCCGGGAAGTCGCCGTGGGCAACACCGTGTTGGCGGCCGGGCATGAGGCCTCGGTGGTGGCCCTGCCCTTCGACGCCGCCAGCCTTCACGACTGAGGCCACCTCGCCACGGCTGGAGTCCGCGGGCCTGCGGTAACAAAAAGGGCCGCCGAAAGGCGGCCCTCCTCATTTTCACCCAGTCGGCGCGAGCCGAATTACATCTTGTGGGTGGTGTCGCGGGCCATCGTGGTGTCCGTCGTCGCGGCCGTCGAATCGGTCGTGGCGGGCGCCGGCGCAGGCGCGGCGATGGTGGTGTCGGCGGCCGGGGTGGCGGCCTCTTCCTTCTTGCCGCACGCGGCCATCATGAGCACGGCGGACAGAAGCATGTACTTCTTCATGGTGACTCCTCAGGACTATTGGTGGTGAACAGGCAGAATCGGCTGGCCGGGCCTTCGCCGAGACCCGAAAAAACCGCGGTCAAGTTACCAAGCAGGGCCGAATTGTCAAGCAAGTGCGCAGGTTACAGTTGCTTCATGATTCTGGCGGTGTCAGGCCCCTGCTCCGGGCTCGCCGAAGACGGGGCCTGAGGGGCGCGGGCAGGCCCGGGTCACACCGGGTCGCGGCCGGCCCCGCGACCGCCTCCTGAGCGCCCATTTTCCGGCACATCGGCCCGCCCAGGAATCTCGATTCGCTCGCTCGGACCGGGCCGATCACCAATACCGACGCTGGCACCGATGCGGGGGCGGCCCTGCACCATGGACAACGCCCGGTCGAGGCTCCCGGCAGTGCCGCTGCTTCGATGGGTGCGTGCCATGGAACGGCGGCCCCGGGACCGGGTACGACAGGCCGAGCCACCGCGGGGCGCGCCCGTGACGCGCCCTGTTCCCTCTCACGCCCCCTCTCTATCATCCAGCATGACCAGCCTTCCCCAGACACTCGGTGACCTCAAGCGTTCTCCCTGGGCCGAGGCGCCGCTTCGCGGCCGCACGGTCCGTGATGAACTGCGGGGCAACATGCTCCGGGCGCTCGAATCGGACGCGCCGCTCTTCCCCGGCATCGTCGGATACGAAGACACGATTCTCCCGCAGCTGACCAACGCCGTCCTCGCACGGCACCATTTCATTCTGCTCGGCCTCCGCGGCCAGGCGAAGAGCCGGATCCTGCGCCAGCTCACCCGCTTTCTCGACGACCGGATCCCCATCGTCGCGGGCAGCGAGGTCAACGACGATCCCTTCGCCCCGATCTCGAAATACGCGCGCGAGCGGCTGCTCGAGATGGGGGACGCGACGCCGATCGCCTGGCTGCCTCGGGAGCAGCGCTACATCGAGAAGCTCGCGACGCCGGACGTGACCGTGGCGGACCTGATCGGCGACGTGGACCCGATCCGCGCCGCGCGCGGCGGGCACCTGCTGTCCGACGAGCTGACGATGCACTTCGGCCTGCTGCCCCGCGCCAACCGCGGCATCTTCGCGATCAACGAGCTGCCCGACCTGTCGGGGAAGGTGCAGGTCGGCCTGTTCAACATCATGCAGGAAGGCGACGTTCAGATCAAAGGCTATCCGGTGCGGCTGCCGCTCGACGTCATGCTCGCCTTCACCGCGAATCCCGAGGACTACACCGCGCGCGGCAAGATCATCACGCCGCTCAAGGACCGGATCGGATCGGAGATCATCACCCACTACCCCCGCTCGGTCGAGCTCGGCATGGCGATCACGGCCCAGGAGGCGTGGACCTCGCGCGGCGCCCGGCCGGTCGAGATCCCCGAGTTCATGCTCGAGCTGGTCGAACGGGTGGCCTTCGAGGCCCGTGACGACAAGCGGGTCGACAAGCGGTCCGGCGTGAGCCAGCGTCTCCCGATCAGCCTGCTCGAGCACGCGGTCTCCAACGCCGAACGGCGTTCGTTGCGCAATCACGAGCCGGTCGTGGTCCCGCGGGTCAGCGACATCTACGCCTCGCTGCCGTCGATCACCGGAAAACTGGAGCTGGAATACGAGGGTGAGCTGCAGGGTGGCGAGGTGATTGCCAAGGAGATCATCCGGCGGGCGGCGGGGAGCACGATCGAAGAGCGGATGGGCGAGGTGGGTCTCGACAACGTGGTCCGCTGGTTCGATGGCGGCGGTGCGCTGAAGGTGCAGGGGGACGAACGGAGCGATCTCTGCCTGAAGGGCTTCAGTGTCGTTCCGGGTCTCGTCGATGCCGCGGTCGCCGGCGGGCTTTCGGCCCGGGACAACACCCCCGTCCTGGTCGCCGCCTGTGAGCTGATCCTCGAGTCGCTGGCGGCGGAGAAGCGGATCAGCCGCTCGGAAGAGCTGGGCTACACCCGCGCCAAGCCGGAGCGGAAGGACCCGGGGTATGGGAAGGGGATGAATCTCGGATGATCGCTGGTAGGGGCGACCGGCCGGTCGCCCCTACCAGCCCATCGCGCGGGCCTGGGCCACGATGACGGCGGCGGCCCCTTCGAGTCCGAGCAGGCCGGTGTTGAGCAGCAGGTGGAAGTGGCTCGGATCGTCCCAGTCGCGCCCATAGTGCTCGCGGTGATAGCGGGCCCGCTGGGCATCGGTCTGGTCCATCAGCTTCTCCGCCTCTCTGGCGCTCAACTGCTCCGCCTTCTGCGCCAGCTGGATCCGGAACGGGCGCGGCGCGACCAGCTTGACATGCAGCGCGCCGATCGCGGTGCCCAGCACCGCGGGCGCCGCCCGTCCGACCAGCACGACCCTGCCCTCCGCAGCGACCTCCTGCACCACCAGTTCCGTCAGTCGCACCAGGCTCGGCTCTTCCGCGCGGACCGCGACGCCGAGCTCGGGCACCGCATACTCCTGGGAGGAGGCCGCGAGCGCGCGTCCAAGCCGCTCGACGAAACCGGGAATCCGTTCGTCCTGCTCGGCCACGGCCTCCGGCGTCAGTCCGGCCCGTCGGGCGACCCGATCGATGATCTCGTTGTCGACCACGCTCCAGCCGAGCTGGTCGGCGACGAGTCGGGCCACTTCGGAACCGCCGGCGCCATACTGGCGCGAGATGGTGATCAGCATCGGGATCAGGGGCGAGAGGTCAGAAAGCCGGGATCACGTTACGGCGCGGGGACCGCTTTCGGCAAGCCGGATCGCCGGTGCGGGCCGATCAGCAGCACCGCGACGGCACAGATCACGGCGCCAACCACGAAGCTGGTCTGCACGCCGAAGTGCTCGGAAACCCAGCCGGCCTGCAGTGAACCGAACGGGGCGAGTCCGAGCACGACGAACGAATAGAACCCCATGACCCGGCCGCGGAGATGATCGGGTGCGTCCGTCTGCAGCAGGGTGTTGGTGCTGATCGCCGCGAGCACGCTCCCGAAGCCGGCGACCGCCAGTCCGCAGAGCGCCAGCAGATAGGAGCCGTGAATGACCGAGGCCCCGACACTGACCGAGAACAGCAGCGCGGCACCGCTGATCAGCTTGCGGCGGTTCACACGATGCCCGAAGGCCGCCATCGCGATCGCGCCCGACGCTGCACCCACCCCGATCGCCGCCATCATCCCGCCGTAGCCGTCCGCCCCCTGCTTGAGCACCTCCTTCGCGTAGACCGGCAGCATCGCGAGCGTCGAGCTGAGCCCGAAGATGCTGAGCGTCGCGGCAAGCATGAGGAGGGCGCGCGGCTCGCCGTCCCCGAGCGCGTAGCGGACCCCATCCTGGAAGGTCGGCTGCTCCGTGCGGAAGGTGGTGATCGCTCCGGGAAACGGGGGCCGCATCGCGAGAAAGGCGGCGATGACCGCGAGGAAGCTTACCGTGTTCGCCGCGAAGCAGGCCGTGGTACCGAGGCCGGCGATCAGCCCGCCGGCCACCACCGGTCCGACGATGCGCGTGAGGTTGAAGATCGAGGAATTGAGGGCGATCGCATTCACCAGATCCTCGCGGCCGACCATCTCCATCATGAACGCCTGGCGGATGGGGACCTCGAAGGCGGTGCAGATGCCGAGGATGGGCGCCAGGACCATGACCCAGCCGACGGTGATGTGATGGGTCGCCGTCAGGATGGTGAGCGCGAGCGACTCGAGCAGCATCCCGGTCTGCAGCAGCAGGATCGCCCGCCGCTTGTCGACCCGGTCGGCCAGCACGCCACCGTACAGCGTGAGGAGCAGGATCGGCAGCGACTCGAGCGAAGTCACCAGCCCGACGAGAAAGGCGGAGTTGCTGAGTTCGAGGACCAGCCATCCCTGGGCCACCACCTGCATCCAGGTCCCGACCAGCGAGACGAACTGGCCGGTGAAGAAGAGCCGGAAGTTCCGGTGGCGGAGCGCGTGGAAGGGATTCCGGGCTGGCAGAGTCACGCGGGAAGGGTACGAGGGGAACCGGGAACGGGGGAAGGGGTTACGAAAGAGCGGGCCGTGGCACCAAGTTCCGAGTACCGCGTTCCGAGTCTCGAGTGGCGGGTTTCCGTCCAACGTTTCCATCGTCGGCGACTTCATGCGCTATACCACCTATTCCAAGTTCGTCCCGGGTCTCGCCGAATCGGTGAACCTCCAGGCGCTGCTGGACCAGCTCGGCGACTTCCTGCTGCAGTCGGGATTCGCGGGGGAGAACTGGTGGGGCGAGGACCAGGGGGGCGACCGCTCGCTCGAGTCGCTCCGGGAGGCGATTCTCAAGGCGCTCATGCAGTCGGGGCAGCTCACGCCGGACATGATGAAGCTGCTGCGCGGCGAATCCACCGGCGACGAGGCGAAGGACAAGGAGATCGAGCAGCAGCTGGCCCAGCTCCTCGACCAGATCGTGGAGCGGCTGCGCGAGTCGGGCTTCCTGAATCTCGCCGAGGCGCCGCAGATGCCGGCGGGGTACACCTCGGTCTTCGGCCCGAATGGGCAGGCCCGATCCGCCGCGCAGCAGGTGCAGTTCTCGCTCACCGAGAAGGGGGCCGACTTCCTCGGCTTCAAGCTGCTCAAGCAGCTGCTCGGCACGGTCGGCAAGGCGAGCGCCGGCGCGCACGACACGCCACACCTGGCCACCGGGGTCGAGGCGGAGGCAGCGAGCAAGCCGTACGAGTTCGGTGACGCCATGAACCTCGATGTGCCAGGGACACTCACGCGGGCCCTCGCCCGCGGCGGCCTCAAGGTCCCGCTCGAGCTCGACTACGGCGACCTGATGGTCAATCAGTCGGAATATCGGTCGTCCGCCGCGACGGTCCTGATGCTCGACTGCTCGCACTCGATGATTCTGTACGGCGAGGACCGGTTCACCCCGGCGAAGAAGGTCGCGCTCGCCCTCACCCACCTGATCCGCACCCAGTTTCCGGGCGACTCGATCCGGTGCGTGCTCTTTCACGACACGGCCGAGGAGATCCCGCTCGCCGCGCTCCCCTCGGTCCAGGTGGGCCCGTATCACACGAACACGGCGGAGGGGCTGACCCTCGCACGGCGGATCCTGATGGCACAGAAGAAGGACATGCGCCAGATCATCATGATCACCGACGGCAAGCCGTCCGCGATGACGCTGCCGGACGGCCAGGTGTACGTGAACTCGATCGGCCTCGACCCGCGCATCCTCGAGGCAACCTACCGCGAAGTCTCGAACTGCCGGCGCTCGGGCATCATGATCAACACGTTCATGCTCGCGCGGGAGCGCTCGCTGATCGAGTTCGTCAAGAAGGTCTCGGAGATCTGTCGCGGGAAGGCCTACTTCACCAGCACGATGACGCTGGGGCAGTTCATCCTGATGGACTTCATGAAGCGGAAGACGCGGCGGGTGTCGTGAGGCAGGGCGGTCGGCGCGCACAGCGGGGCCAAGGCATGCCTTGGCCCCGCAGCGTGCCTACCGCGTGATTACCCGCTTCACCGATTCCCCAGCCGCGATCGTCGCGTTGCCATCCGCCATCCCGTTGATCAGCGCCAGCGTCTCGATCGGCACCACGGATGGATACTGACGATTGAAGTCCGCCAGCGTCATCGCGCGCGAGACCTTCACAACCGACAGGCGATTCGGCTTGATGGCGAGGGCCGCCGGATCGGTGAGGCGGCGGAAGCTGCCGATGAAGCCGCGGAACGTGGCATCGTAGACCTGCGGGGCCTGATTGGTCAGGCAGAGAAGCTGGTAGGTCGTGCCGCCGTAGCTGAGATAGGCGACCAGACCGTTGATGGTGCTCCCGTCCTGGCTTTGCGCGCTGAACGGCGCGAGCGCCGCCGGGTTGCCGTTGATGGTCGTCTGACTCGAGTTGCCCGCCGTGACACCCTCCTGACCCAGGAACTGCTGCAGCGCCGCCGACGGCGCTGCCTGCCCCGCCAGGCCGAGCGTCACCTGCGCATCGCCCTTGGCACTCTGCCCGACCACCGCCGAGGGCTGGTTCTGGGTGGTCCACCCCTGCGGGAAGTCGAGCTGGAAGGCGAGATCGGGGTGAACGAACTGGGTCCCCTTGAAATACCCCTGCCTCGGGTTGTCACCGAAGATCATTCCGTCGATCACCCGCAGGAACGACTCGCGGTTCACCTTCTTGCCGTCGAGCGGCACGGTCACCCGCGCGAGGCGCGCCTTGGTCGCCTCGATCCGGTTGCCCGGATCGGGGTGGGTGGACTGCCACTCCGGAATCCGCTGGCCCGCCTGGGCGCCGATCCGCTGGAGGATGGCGAACATGTCCACCATCTTCCGCACGTCATAGCCGTCATTGAGCGAATAGCGGAAGCCGAGGCCGTCGGCCTGGGACTCGTCGTCGCGGCTGTACTTGAGGGAGAGGATGCCCAGTGCCTGACTGATCAGGCCCATGTTCCGGGCGATCTTGTCGCTCGCGATGGCACCCGCCACCATCCCGATCTGCATCATCTGCTGCCGGCTCATCTGCTGGACGGAGTGCTTGGCGGTGACATGGCCGATCTCGTGCCCCACCACCGTCGCGAGTTCGGCCTCGGAGTTCATGTGGGTGAGAATCCCGCGGGTGACGAAGATGAATCCCCCGGGCAGCGCGAAGGCGTTGACGGTCGGATCATCCATGACCGTGAAGGTCCAGGGCAGCGTCGGCCGCTCCGTCCCCGCGGCGAGTTCCTTGCCGAGCCGGCTGACGTAGGTCTGCACCCCGGAATCGGGATAGACACCCATCTCCTGGGTCACCTGGCCGGCGTACTCCCGTCCCATCGAAATCTCCTGGCTCTCCGAGACGAGCGAGAGCTCGTTCTTGCCGGTGACGGGATTGCGGGCGCAGGTGGCGAGGGTGACGCCCAGCAGGAGGGCGATCGTGGCACGCACGACGGACCGGAAGGGAGCGATGGAGCGCACGGGAGCCTCGTGTCTGGTACGGAGCAGTCGCCCCGGACTCAGCTCCGGGCGCGATCGGTGATCAGCATCTCCCGGATGCGTTCCACGAGCATCGAGGGAGTGAACGGCTTCTGCAGGTATTCCGCGCCGGGGCCGATGAGTCCCGAGGTTTCCGACGCTTCGTTCGCATATCCCGAGACGAACAGGATCCGCAGACCGGGACGCAGCTGGACGATCCGGTCCGCCAGTTCCCGTCCGCCCATCCGGGGCATGATCACGTCCGTGATCATCAGGTCGATCGGCCCGGGATGCGCGCCGCTCACCCGCAGCGCCTCCTCGCCGTCATCGGCCACCAGCACGGTATAGCCGGCGCGGCGGAGGGTGCGACAGACGAGGTCACGCACCAGCTCCTCGTCCTCGACGACCATGATGACGCCACTCACCTTGCGGGCCGGTCTCTCCCGGGCGTCCGCGGGCAGCTCCCCGGGCCGCTCCTGAACCCATGGCAGGTATACTCGCACAGTCGTGCCCGAACCGGGAGTGCTCTCGAGGTGGACACTGCCCTCACTCTGGCGGACGATACCGTACACCGTCGACAGGCCGAGGCCCGTGCCCTTGCCCAGGGCCTTGGTGGTGAAGAAGGGGTCGAAGGCGCGGCGGCGCGTCGCCTCGTCCATGCCGGTGCCGGTGTCCGCCACGGTGAGGCAGACGTAAGGGCCCGGAGAAAGGTCCAGCAGGGCGCCCTCCCCGGCCGCGCCGAGCTCGTCGCGCGAGGTGGAGATCGTGATCGTCCCGCCGTTCGGCATCGCGTCACGAGCATTGACCACGAGGTTGAGCAGCACCTGCTCGATCTGGCCGCGATCCACCCGCACGAAGCAGTCTCCATCGAGGTGCTGGGTCACCAGCCGGAGATCCTCCCCGATGACCCGACGGAGCATGCCGCCCTGCTGGTCGACGACCAGCGGAAGCTCGAGCACCTGGGGCGCCAGGATCTGCTGGCGGCTGTACGCGAGCAGTTGACGGGTCAGGGCGGCCGCCCGCTGCGCGGCACGACTGATCTCCTCCGCGTCGTCATGGGCCTGGCTGCTCGGGGGCAGGTAGTCGGTCAGCGCCTCGGCATAGCCGCTGATGGCGGTGAGCAGGTTGTTGAAGTCGTGGGCCACGCCGCCGGCGAGCTTGCCGACCGCTTCCATCTTCTGCGCCTGCCGAAGCTGTTCCTCGAGGCGCTTTCGCTCGGTGATATCGGTGACCGCCCCGTCGTAGTACTGGACCTGCCCGTCCATGCCCTTCACGCCGGTACTGCTCACCAGCGCCCAGAAGGCGCTGCCATCACGGCGCAGGAAGCGGACTTCCTCGTTGTCGAAGCTGCCACGCTCCGCGATCACCCGCTTGAGCTCCTCGCGCCGCTCCGGATCGGCGTACAGCAGCGGGGAGGGCACCTCGAGCATCGCCTCGGGCGAGGCGTACCCGAACATCCGGGCGAAGGCCATGTTGACGTAGAGCAGCCCGCGGGACGGCGTGCTGCGGAACAGCCCTTCATTGACGTTGCGGTTGATCGACGCCAACAGATCCTCGCGCCGTTCCCGCTCGATCGCGATGCCGGCCAGCGCACTCGCCCGCTCCGCCATTGCCAGCTCCGCCTCGGACGGCGAGCGGGGAGCGCGGTAGTAGACCGCGAAGGTGCCGAGCACGTCGCCCGACCCCGAGCGGATCGGCATCGACCAGCAGGCACGCAGGCCGTGCGAGAGCGCCAGGTCGCGGAACGAGGCCCAGAGCGGATCCTTGGCGATGTCCTCGACGATGACGCGTTCGTTGCGATAGGCCGCCGTGCCGCAGGAGCCGACCGCCGGCCCGATCGCGAGGCCCTCGATCGCCATGTTGTAGGCGGCCGGGAGGGAAGGCGCGGCTGCGAGATGGAAACGGGTCCCCTCGAGGAGCAGCACCGAACAAAGGCCGCCGTCCAGCTGTTCCTCCATCCCGCGCACCAGCGCGTCCAGCACCTCCGAGGTCTGGCGCCCGGTCGCGATGAGTTCCAGCACGCGCGCCTGCCATTCGAGCATCCCCTCGGCGTGCTTGCGGTCGGTGATGTCGCGGACCAGCGCAAGCACCTCGTCCTCCCCGAGACGGACATAGCGGGCTTCACGCACCCGGCCATGGACCGTGTACTCGATCGGCTGCGCGGGAGCGCCGGCCAGTGCGCGTGACATGAGCGCCCGCATCTCCCGCGCGGAGTCGGGGACGACCTCCTCGACCGTGCGCCCGATCAGCTCCTCGCGCGGCACGGTGACGATCGCGCCGGGGGGGACGAACATGTCCAGGTATCTCCCCTCGGCGCTGAGCACGTAGGTGATGTCCGGGAGGATCTGCTGGAAGGCCTCGCGCAGCGTGTCACTGCGCAACCCGCGGATCAGGGCATCCTGCCGCTCGGCGAGCAGCGCTCCAAGCACCAGCGGCATGACGATCAGGGTCACTTCGAACGCCTGGAGGGCGTCGAGCGGCTCGGCCACCTGCGGATGGATGAACGGCCCTACCCCATGGGTGGTGCCATAGGCCACGAGAACCACAGCCACCGCGGCGGTCGTCGCCGCTCCACGGGGACCGAAACGCACCGCGGCGTACATCGTCACCGGCAGCGTCAGGTAGAGCAGGACCATGCCGAAGGGGCCGGGATCGACCGCGGCCATGACCACCCAGACCAGCCCGCCCAGCACCCCGGAGACCAGCAGCGCCTCGAACGCCGTCTTCGCCCTGAAGGAGACTCGGCCGAGATCCATCCAGGTTCCCGCGAGGGGCACGATCAGCAGCAGTCCGAGGGCGTTCATCCGCCACCAGCCATCCCAGCCCGAGTAGAACGGCATCTGCTGGACCGGGCCGGGGATGCTGCGGGCAATCCAGCTGAAGAGGATGCTGGCCATCGGGGCCACCGCGGCGGCGACGACGAGACCAATCACGTCCCGGAGCCGGGCGAACGTCGATCGCACACCGAAGCGGCGGAGAACGAGGACCCCGACGATCGCTTCCGCCGTGCTGCCGAGCGCCGCGGGAACGATCACCTCGACCGGATAGCCGATGAGCACCCGCTGCGCGATGGTGCCGAGGGCGACAACCCAGCACGCCTCGATGCCGAGGACCCAGAGGCCGGCGACCGCCACGCCGGTGGGCAGCCAGATGATCGCCATGGTGATGGAGGGGTTGGAACCCTCGCGCACCAGGGCGGCACCCAGGATGGCGGCCATAAAGAGCAGCGCATTCCTGGGCGTCATCGCGGCCGTGTGGTCCTTCGGGGAAGCGTCCATCCCCTCAATCTTCGGCAGTTGGCGCTCCCAGCCAGAGGGTGCGGGAACATGAGAGGGCCGGCACGGGATTCCGGGCCGGCCCTCTCGGGTCATTCACTTCAGGCCACGGCTACATGGCCGGCTGGCTGGAGGGACGTGACTCCAGCTCATCGGCCAGGGGCTGAGCGTCGTAGATCCGCCGCAGCGCGTGGACGATCGCCCGGGAATCCACCCAGACGGACCGGGCCACCCGCTCGGTGAACAGGAACCGGTTCGGCAGCATCTCGATGTTGCCATCGAAGATCAGCCCCACCACCTCAGCGTCACGGTTGATGACCGGGCTCCCGGAGTTGCCGCCGATGATGTCGTTGGTCGACGCCACGTTGAACGGGGTGTCCGGCTTGAGCGAATCCCGCCGTTCCTTCCAGCGCGGGGGGAGATTGAACGGAGGCTGCCCGCCGAAGGCGGACGAGCGCTCGTACAGCCCGTTGAACGTGGTGTAGGGTGCGGCGATGCTGCCGTTCATCGGGTAGCGCCGGACTTCGCCGTCGGAGATGCGGAGACTGAAGGTCGCGTCCGGCGCCACCTGGCTGCCGAAGACCGCGAGCAGGGCACGTGCCACCTGCTCGTTCGCCTGCGCCTCACGATCGTTGAGGTCGGCGACCTCGCGGGTCAGGGCGCGGTCGAGCGGATCGAGCATCCGGGCCAGCTGGATGAACGGATCGGCCGATGCCGCGGTGGCTCCGGCTGCACCGTGGGCGAGCGACTTCCGGGTGTCCACGGAGGAGATCGTGGCCGCGTCGATCATGGCACCAGCGGCGGCGGCAGGCGTGCGGCCCTGGAGCACCTGGCGGAGCACAGGATCGGTGGCGGGCAGCTCGCGCTGCATCGCGGTGAAGTAGGCGGTCAGCAGCGCCTTCTCCTGGACCAGATCGATCGGCTGGTCGCTGAAGAGGGCCCGTTCCAGGTTGGCCTTGTTCGCGTCCTGGTAGGCCGGAAGCCGGGCCGAGTCGGGCTTGGCCGTCTCCACCGGGTAGCGCACGGTACCCATCGCGAGGGTGAGGAGCCGCGAGCCGTAGGCACCGCTGCCGTAGTAGCGACGGCGCACGTCGATGGCCTTCCGCCTCGCAATCACCTCGCTGATGGTGGTCCAGGCCTTCCCGTACTGGCGCTTGAGCTCCGGACTCGCATCCACCTTGGCCCGGAAGCCCCGCTCCCAGTCCCGCTTGTGTGCCATGAGGCGCGAGTCGAGCAGACCGGCCTGGTAGCCGAGAATCGCCTTCTGCGAGTTCTCGAGACCGAAGATCTGGTTGCGAAGCGCCTTGGCCCGGGTGGTGTCGGCAGAGAGTGCGTGGAAGGTCTCGATCTGGCGGTGCAGCGCGTCGAGCTGGGCGGGATACTGCACGTCTCTCAGGAACTCGAGCTGCGCCATCGTGTTCAGCCGTCCGGTCGAGCCGGGATTGCCGACGACAAAGGTGAGATCCCCCTCCGTGGTGCCGCTCCGGCTCCAGGAGAAGTGCTGCGGGGTCGCGGCCGGCTTTCCGCCCACGTACGCCCGCACGAAGCTCATGTCGAGATTCCAGCGCGGGTAGGTGAAGTTGTCGGGGTCGCCGCCGAAGAAGGCGATCTGGTCCTCGGGCGCAAACACCAGGCGGACATCCTTGAAGCGGTGGAAGCGATAGAGCTTGTACTGCCCGCCCCGGTACATCGTGACCACCTGACAGAACGCGTCAGGCTCGGTCGCGGCACATTCATCCTCGATCACCTTGATCACCTTCGCCCGCTGGCTCGCCGCGGTCTTGGCATCGGCGGTCGGTGAGGCGGACCGGCTCACCCGGTCGGTGACGTCGCTGATCTGCTGCAGCTGGTCGAGGAAGAGGCCCTGGCAGGCCCGCTCGTCCTCGCGCTTCGCCGCATAGAAGCCGTTGGTCAGGAAATCCTCACCGGCCTTGGTGGACGATTCGATGCAGGCGCGGGCGCAGTGGTGATTGGTCATCACGAGGCCATCGCCGGAGACGAACGACGCGGTGCAGCCGTTGCCATAGCGCAGGGCGGACAGCCGCACATGCTCCAGCCAGCCATCGGACGGCGAGAAGTTGTAGCGCTTGGCCCAGTACTCGCGCGGCGGCACGTCGAAGGTCCACATCTTCCCGGTCTCGAGACCGGGGTATTCGCCCTCCAGCACATCCTGGGCGCGGAGCGCCGCCGGGAAGACCAGAAGAAGCGCGAGAAGTGCAGTACGGAGAGTACGCATGAGGTGGCGGTGGTTCAGGGTGAATTGAGACCGCGGGTGCGCACAGGGAAAATAAGCGGGCGCGCACCACGGTGCGCGCCCCAGAATGAAGCGGCAATGAAGATGGAGCGAGAGAGTTCAGCCCCTGGGCCAGAGCCAGCCGAACGCGCCCGCGGTCATCAGCCCGTAGAGGAGGCTGTCCCCGATGTCCTTCATCGTGGCGCTCCACGGCTTGCCGTACCAGATCGCGGCGGGCACCTGGCCGCCGGCATAGGCGAGGAAGCTGATCGTCCCGGCGACCTGGAACACCTTGAGGTAGTCGGTGCCGATCGGCAGGGTGCGTGAGCTGGCGTAGGCCACGAAGCAGGCGATCACGACGTTGAAGGCGGCCCACGCGCCGATCTGCGGTCCGATGCTGGGCGCGCCGTTCTTGATCACGTACAGCATCCCCACCGGGCCCTCCACCCACTTCTGCGCCACTTCCGGCTTCTTCATCTCGTTCGGGTCGAGGCAGTGAGGCACCACGTACTGCCCGGGGGCGGGATTCCCCGCGCGAATGGCCGCACGCACCTGGTCCTCATTGGCCAGCTTGCGGTAGTCGCTGTTGTGCCACTTGAGCACCATGTGGATCAGCGTGCTGGTCACCTGCACGAGCAGCGCAGCGAGCAGAATGGGCGCCCACAGCTGCATGAGGGAAGGCATGCGTCGGCTCCTGATGAGGGGAGTGAGAGGTGCGCTTCGATCTACAGCGCTTCGGGCCACCGTCAAGAGGGGAGCGGCCGGTTGACAGCGGAACTGTCAACTGGCCCGGGGACCGTCATCCGCGGGCCGCCCCGCCATCTGGAGACAGAGCCACGCGCCGAACCCGAGCGAGAGGAGGAGCACCAGCACGGCGCAGCCGCGGGTCAGGCTCGCGATCCGGGTATCGTACGGCAGGGCACCGAAGCGGCCGAGCAGCCAGGCCCAGTCGTGGACGGAGTCCTCGCCGAATCCGACGAGATCGAGATCGAAGGCGCGGGCGTCGCCGATGTAGCGCGCCAGATCGATCAGGCTCGAGCTGAGCCAGGCCCCCGCGCCGGCGATCCCGAAGTAGTCGCGATAGTGATAGAACAGCACACCCGCGGCCACGGGCAGCAGCAGCTGGTTGATGCTGCCACCGGCGATCGCCATGAACTGGCCGAGAAAGGCAAAGAGCAGGTGCCCGAATTCGTGGGCCCCGAAGGTGATGCCGGCGAAGAGTCCGCCGGCGTCGCCGTCCTGGAAGTGACGGTGGCCGTCCCAGGCGAGGAAGAGCAGCAGCGGGACGCGCCACTGCCACCACCGCCCTCGGGCCCACCCCGCGGCGTCAGCGAAGAAGCCCGCCATCCATCTCCTCCTTGAGCCCCACACCAGTCAGCATCCTGCGCGTTCCCTCGAGCAGCAGCCAGGTGATGCGATCGGCGGCCACCCCGATCGCGAGTCCCTCCGGCCTGATGTTGGAGACGCAGTTGCGCTCGGCGTCGCTCCGGCCGATCCGTGGCTCCCAGGTCAGGTACGCGCCGAGACTGTCGGGTGAGGAGAGCCCGGGCCGCTCGCCGATCAGGACCAGCACCATGCGGGCGCCGAGCAGCTGGCCGATCTCGTCGCCGATGGCCACCCGGCCCTGCGTGACGATGGCAACGGGCCCGATCCTCCACCCGCCGGCCGCGACCCTGGCCGCAACCCGCGATGCGACCGGCGCCGCGTGCGACTCGGCCGCGAACCCGGAGAGCCCGTCGGCAACCACGATGGCCAGGTCACAGCCCCCCTCGGGCGCGAGAGCCTGAAGCCGCGCAGCCCCTGACCGTGCGAGCCGCCGCCCGAGATCGGGCCGCTGGAGGTAGGCGACCCGATCGCCGGCCGCGCTCTCGACCCGCACCGGAACGAGCCCCGCCTCGGCGACTCGTGCCGCGACGGCCTCGAGGTCGGCGGGATGGTGGACGGCATCGCGGGCCTGGGCATGGGCGAGCTGGAAGGCGAGGTGCGCCCGGGTCGGCTGGCTCCCGCCGGCCCGGCCGAGCGCGATGCGCGCGGCCGTCAGTCGCGTGAGGGCCGACCAGGGGTCGAGCGGGGTTTCGCTCATGGGGCGAGTGCGGCGATCGTGTCGGCGAGCGGCAGGGCGCGCGGACTGGCGGGGCGCAACCGATTCCCGCCGTCGAACACGCCCACCCGTTCGAGCCACGCCTCGAACTCCGGCGCAGGGCGGAGCCCGAGCAGTTGCCGGATGTAGAGCGCATCGTGAAAGGATGTGCTCTGATAGTTCAGCATGACATCGTCCGCGCCAGGCACACCCATGATGTAGGTACACCCCGCCGTCGCGAGCAGCGTGAGCAGGGCATCCATGTCGTCCTGATCCGCCTCGGCATGGTTGGTGTAGCAGACGTCGCAGCCCATCGGGACGCCGAGCAGCTTGCCGCAGAAGTGGTCCTCGAGACCGGCGCGGAGGATCTGCTTTCCGTCGTAGAGGTACTCGGGCCCGATGAAGCCGACCACGGTATTCACCAGGAGCGGCTCGAACTCGCGGGCGACCGCGTAGGCCCGCGCCTCACAGGTCTGCTGGTCCACGCCGAAGTGCGCCCCGGCCGAGAGGGCACTGCCCTGCCCCGTCTCGAAGTACATCACGTTGCGGCCGACGGTGCCTCGGCCGAGGGCGAGCGCCGCGTCGCGCGCCTCGCGCAGGAGCCCGAGGGAGACGCCGAAGGAGCGGTTGGCCGCCTCGGTCCCCGCGATCGACTGGAACACCAGGTCCACCGGTGCGCCGCGTCCCATCAGCTCGAGCGTGGTGGTGACGTGTCCGAGGATGCAGGACTGGGTCGGAATCTCGAGCCGCTGGCGGAACTCGTCGATCATCTCGAGCAGGACCCGCACCGCCTCGGGGTTGTCGCTCGCGGGGTTGATGCCGATGACCGCGTCGCCATTGCCGTAGAGCAACCCGTCGATCATGCTCGCCGCGATCCCGCGCGGATCATCGGTCGGATGATTGGGCTGCAGCCGGGTGGACATGCGCCCTTCAAGACCGATCGTGTTCCGGAACCGCGTCACCACCCGGCACTTCCGGGCAACAAGCACCAGGTCCTGCAGGCGCATCAGCTTGGAGACCGCGGCGGTCATCTCGGGCGTGAGCCCCGCGGCGATGCGGGAGAGCACCGTGCCATCGGTGTGATAGTCGAGCAGCCAGTCGCGGAAGCCGCCGACCGTGAGGTGCCGGATCACGGCAAAGGCGGCCCTATCGTGCCGGTCGTGGATCAGCCGGGTGACCTCGTCCGCCTCGTACGGCACCACCGACTCGGACAGAAAGGTCGCGAGCGGCAGATCGGCGAGCGCCATCTGGGCGGCCACGCGCTCCGCCGCGCTCGTGGCGGCGATCCCGGCGAGTTCATCCCCGGACCGCCGCGGCGACGCGCGGGCAAGCAGCGTCCGCAGATCCTCGAAGCGATATCGGGTACCGCCGACGGAGTGGGCGTACATGGCTGTCCGGGAAAGAGTGGAGTACAATGGAAGATACGCGCCGCCAACCGGACGGCCAGCAATCTGACCCCATCCATCGACCTCATGCATTTCCGATTCCTGCTCGTTGCCGCCCTGCTCGCCCGCGGAGCCGCGCTCCAGGCGCAGACCACGCCCGCCCTCATGCCGATGCCGTCGCATCTGGAACTGACGGATGGGCAGCTTCGCCTCGACAGCGCCGTGACGGCTTCCGCACCCGGCTTCTCGGACGACCGGCTGCAGCGGGGGATCATCCGCGCCCTCGGGCACCTCGGGGAGCGGATCGGGCAGCCGGTGGCCGGAACGGTCCGGCCGTCGGGCGCCGCAACGCTCGTGGTGCGCGTGACCGGTGCCGGCGAGGCGGTCCAGTCGCCTGACGAGAATGAATCGTATGCACTGGAGATCCGGGCCACGGGCGCCCTGCTCACCGCCCCGACCGTGGTGGGGGCGCTGCGCGGCCTGGAAACGCTCAAGCAGCTCGTCATCAGCGACTCGCTCGGCTTCTACCTTCCGGCGGTCACCATCCGCGACCAGCCGCGCTTCCGCTGGCGGGGAATCAATGTCGATGCCAGTCGCCACTTCATGCCGCCGGAGGTGATCCTGCGGACGCTCGACGGCATGGCGATGGTGAAGCTCAACGTGCTCCACTGGCATCTCTCCGACGACCAGGGCTTCCGGGTCGAGAGTCATCGCTTCCCGAAGCTGCAGGAACTGGGGTCCGACGGTCAGTACTACACCCAGGACCAGATCCGGACGATCGTCGCCTACGCGCGCGACCGCGGGATCCGGGTCGTGCCCGAGTTCGACATGCCCGGCCACTCGACCTCGTGGTTCGTCGGCTACCCGCAGTATGCCAGCGCCCCCGGCCCCTATGAGATCATCCGGGAGTTCGGCGTCTTCGATCCCGCCTTCGACCCCACACGCGACGCGACCTACCAGTTCATCGAGGGGGTCATCGCCGAACTGACGCCGCTCTTCCCCGATCCCTACTGGCACATCGGCGGCGACGAAGTGGCGCCGACCCAGTGGAACCACAATCCGCGGATCCTGCGATTCAAGCGCGAAAAGGGCTTCAAGGACAACGAGGCACTGCAGACCTACTTCAACCAGCGGCTGTCGCAGATCCTGACCCGGCATCAGAAGCGGATGATCGGGTGGGACGAGATCCTGCATCCCGGTCTGCCGACGACCACCGTGGTGCAGTCGTGGCGGGGCACGGAGTATCTCGGCCGCGCCGCGCGCGCCGGCTACAGCGGCATCCTCTCGGCACCCTGGTACCTCGATCATATCGACCCGACGGACCAGCTCTATCTCGCCGACCCGCTCCCCGCCGGCAATACGCTCAGCCCGGCGGAGGCCGAGCGCGTCCTCGGCGGAGAGGCCTGCATGTGGGCCGAGCATGTGAATCCGCAGACGGTGGATTCCCGCATCTGGCCCCGGCTGGCGGCGATCGCCGAGCGGCTCTGGTCACCGGCATCGGTGCGCGACGTCGAGGACATGTACCGGCGGCTCTCGCTGGTCAGCGTGCAGCTGGAACGGGCGGGCCTCACGCACGAGGCGCATAGCGACCGGATGCTGCGGCTGCTCGCCGGCCGGCGTGGGGTGGAGCCGCTCCAGGACCTCCTGCTCGTGACGCAGCCCGTCACCTTCGGACAGCGGTACGATGTCCAGCACACGACGCAGCGCACCCCGCTCACCCGGCTCATCGATGCGGCCCGCCCCGATCCGTGGATCCGTCCACGGATGAACCGGCTGGCAGCACTCGCGGTGGGGACGACCTCAGCGGCCGTTCCCGCCCGCGAGGAACTTCGCCAGCTCTTCTCGAGCTGGAAGCCGCTCGGCGCCCGGGTGGCCTCGCTCGCGGATTCCATCCCGCTCGCGCGCGACGGCGAGGTCGCCGCGGCCGCCCTCACCCCGCTCGCCGACCTCGGTCTGCAGGCGCTCGACTACCTCGGCTCCGGCAAAGCGCCCGCCGACTGGACAACCACGGCTAAGCGGTCGCTGGCGGAGCTTGCGAAGCCGAAGGGCATGCTTCGCCTGGCGGGCGTGGACGCGGTGACGTTGCTGGTGAACGGAGTGCACTAGGCGACGAGCAGGCGCAGCGCAAAGGCGAGCAGCAGCAGCGCGAGCACCACGTTGATCGCTCGCGCCCAGCGGCGGTAGGCCAGCTGCACCGTGTCATTGGAGAAGCCGACCGCCAGCCCGCCATACCAGAGCATGCAGAGGATCAGCACGCCACCGGCCGCGGCGAAGCGCACCCAGAGTGGTACCTCGGGCGCGACGGTGACGCCGAGCAGACTGAGATAGAACGGAAGAGTGTTGGGGTTGGTCAGGCTCGCGAAGAGCCCAGCCCGATAGGCCGACCCCACCGGCGCCGGGGCCCCCTCGATCCGGGTGAGAAGGTCGCCCCCCTTGAACGCGGCCCGGAGCGCACGGAGCCCCATCCAGCCGAGATAGAGCGCCCCCGCGATGCGGAGGGCGCTGGCCAGCACCGGCGCCCGCTCGAACAGCAGATGCGCCCCTCCCAGTGTCAGGGTCAGCCATCCGACATTCCCCGTCGTCACGCCGAGCACGGCCAGCAGCGCGGGACGACGGCCATCGCCGAGCGCGAGCCGGGTCACGATGAAGGTATTCGGTCCCGGGCTCACCACCGCGGTGAGATAGACGGCGAAGATGGACCCGAGCAGGCCCAGATGCGCGCTCACGCCTGACGATGGAGCCGACGGTCGATGCGCCCCGTCATCCCTCGACGATCGGCCAGGGCGCGCGCGCCTTCCAGCGCCCGCGGGTGAAGTCGGGGACGTCCTGCGGCTTTCCGCGCCCCGCCACCGACCGGATGCTCAGCTCCACCATGCTCGAGATGGCGGCGGCATCGTAGACGTCCGTGTCGGTCGGTTCCCCGCGGTGGAGGCACTCGATCAGCCGGAAGTCCTCGAGGAAGTCCATCCCGCCGTGGCCGCGGTCCATGCGCCGGATCCGTTCCGAGCGCCAGAGCGGGTGATCGAACTCGCCGTAGTACTTCTCCGCCTCCTCCCACTGGTGGTCCTTGCTGCGCCCCTCGATATGCACGCGGTAGGGCCAGCCGGAGACGATCCCGCGCGTCCCCTGGAGGAGCTGCAGCCGGCTGTAGGGGCGCGGGCTCTGGGTGTTGTGCGCCAGGTAGATCGTTCGGCCGCGCGCCGTCTGGATCAGGCTGACGTTCTGATCGCCGAGGGTGTAGCGCTCCTTCCGGCGGGGATCGTCGGCCTCGAGGTGTTCCGCCTGCCAGAGCTGCAGGCCGCGGGAGGGGGAACTCATCGAAACCACCGTCTGGAACCGGTCCCCCCGGTTGATGTCCATGCAGTTGGCGATCGGACCGAGGCCGTGGGTGGGATAGAGATTGCCGTTGTGGGTCTGGGCCCACGCCCGCCGCCACAGGCCTTCGCCGTCCTTCGAGAACTTCACCTCCCGCAGGTCGTGCAGGTAGGCGGCCTCGCCATGGAGCACCTCACCGAGCACCCCCTGCCGCACCATGTTGAGCGTCATGAGCTCGAACCGGTCGTAGCTGCAGTTCTCCATCATCAGGCAGTGCTTGTGGTACTTCTCGGCTGCCTCGACGATCGCCCAGCAGTCGTCGATCGACATCGCCGCCGGCACCTCGGTTGCCGCGTGCTTCCCGTGCTTCATGGCGGCGAGCATTACCGGCACGTGCCACTCCCAGGGCGTCGCGGTGTAGACCAGATCGAGATCCTCTTCGGCGCACATCCGCTCGAAGTCGCGCGGTCCCCGAGTGTAGAGCGCGGGGGCCGGCTGTCCCGCCCTGGTCACCTTGTCGGCGGAGTTCTGGGCGTGGCTCGGGTCGATATCACAGATGGCCCGGATGTCGACGCCTTCGAGGTCGAGCATGTTCTCGACATGGGTCGTGCCCTGCCCGCCGACCCCGACAAACCCGATCCGGACCCGCGCCATTGGCGGTGCCCGGAACGGCTCGTCCGGGGCATCCGGGGCCACCGGCGGGATCCGCGCGGCGCTGGCCGCCGCGGGGGTCAAGGTGGCACCGAGCGCCAGGGCGGCACCGGCACGGATGAAGTCACGTCGGGAGGAATCGGCTGGCATCGATCGTCGGGGCTGGGGTGAGCCTGGTCGTGCGGGGATCGGACCCTTCCGCGTCCCCCGGTTGTCCAGTAACTCTAAGCACCACACCATGCCCGGGCGATAGCACGAGGGGCCGGAGGGTGCTAGAATCCCGCTCCGTACCCTGGTCGTATTTCGTTGCCCGTTGCCCAGTATCCTGATGACCGTGACCTCCGCCTGCGCACGCTGCCAGACCCCCCTTGAATCCGGCGCCCGGTTCTGCCAGGTGTGCGGCCTCAGCGTGTCCGGCGAGCAGACGGCCCCCCTGCCGACCCTGATGGAGGTCCTCCGCCAGGGGACACTCGGCGAATACGAGATCCTCCGGGAGATCGGCCAGGGCGGCATGGCGACGGTCTTTCTCGCGCACGAAATCGCGCTCGACCGGAAGGTCGCCATCAAGGTGATGTCCCCCCAATTCGTGCATGGGGCGGACATGATCGAGCGCTTCAAGCGCGAGGCGCGCACCGCGGCCGGGCTCAATCACCCGCACATCATCCCGATCTACGCCGTCCGCGAATCGCACGCGCTGCTGTTCTTCGTGATGAAGTACATCGGCGGCCGTTCGCTCGACGCCATCCTGCGCGATGTCGGCCCGCTTCCCTTCCCGATGGTGCGCTCGATTCTCTCGGACATCGGCTCCGCGCTCGACTACGCCCATCGCCAGGGCGTCGTGCACCGGGACGTGAAGCCGGGCAACATCATGATCGATGAAGAAGGGTTCGCGGTGATTACGGACTTCGGGATCGCGCGGGCGGCGCAGAGCGATTCGCTCACCCGGAGCGGCACGACCGTCGGGACGCCGAGCTATCTCTCGCCCGAGGCCTGTTCAGGCGAAGTCGTCGGGCCGGCCGCCGATCAGTACTCGCTCGGCATCGTCGGCTACGAGATGATCACGGGACAGCTGCCCTTCACCGCCGACTCGAGCCTGGGGATGATGTATGCCCAGGTCCATTCGCCGCCGCGACCCAGCGACCAGCTGCGGCCCGACTGCCCGCCCGATCTCCGCAACGCGATCATGCGGATGCTGGAGAAGGCGCCCGAAGACCGTTTCGCCAACCTGAAGGAAGCGGTGCAGCTGCTGAGCGGGACGCGCAGCAGCGTGCGCGCTCCCGGCGAGGCGCGGGATGGCGAGGACAGCGGGGTGCGCACCCACATCGGCCTGCTGGCGGTGCCGCGCGCCGGACGGCCGGTCGGGGAGATGCGGACGCCGAACAGCCCGGCGCCGCTCGCGCGCGTCCCGCAGAGCACCCGGACGGTCGCGCGGCAGCGGCGGGTCCAGTTCGGCCGGGTCCTGGTCGGGCTCCTGCTCGCCGCGCTGGGCGCGGGTGCCACCTACCTGACGATCCGGGCCGGCCAGCAGATGGCGACCGCGCGTGACAGCGTGCCGCCCGCTCCGGTGCCGGTCCAGGACACGCGGGCGGACAGCACGCTGCTGGTCGCCCGCGGCGCCGCGGAGTATGCCCGCGAACGGGCCGTGATCTCCGGTGCCTCCCCGGCCGCCCTCGCCCAGGGCGATTCGCTGCGGGCGGCGGCGGAGTCGGTCGCGGCCCTCGGGCAGAAGGCGGATGCGGCGCTGCTGCTTACCCGCGCGACCGGCATCTATGCGAGCGCGGAACGCCCCGCGCAGCCGCGTGCGACGCCATCGGCCCCGGCCACCCAGAACCCGCAGCCGCGGCCCACGCAGCCGGCAGGGAACCCGAACGCCGGCTCCACCACTCCTGGCTCCTCGACCGCGGGCACCGAAGCGGGGCAGCCGATCTCCGATTCCGTCGCCGTGCTGCGCTTCTATGTGGAGCTGCAGCGGGCGATCACCGCCCGCCAGCTTGGCGAGGTGCGCCGGCTGGTGCAGAACCTGACGGAAGACGAGGAGAAGGAACTCAACTCGCTCTTCCAGGACGACAACATTGCGACGATCCAGCCCGTCTACACCGTCGAGAGCGTGACCCGCCGTGAGGAAGTGGTCTATGCCAAGGTCCACGAGGAGATGACGGTAGTGGACGGGAAGGGGAAGATCCGGAAGAAGCGCGACAACATCCTCTGGACTCGGCTCACGCTTGGGCCCCAGGGGTGGCGGCAGATCCGCGCCGAGAAGGTGAAGAAGTGACCGCCCCCTTCCATCTGGCCTTTCCGGTGAGCGATCTCGCCGAGGCCCGCCGATTCTATGGCGGACTGCTCGGCTGCCGCGAGGGGCGAAGTTCGGAGCACTGGGTGGACTTCGACTTCTACGGGCACCAGGTCGTGGCCCACCTCGCCCCGGACGAAGTCCGCGCCGCCCAGGCGAACCTGGTCGACGGCAAGGAGGTGCCGGTGCGCCACTTCGGCGTGATCCTCGACTGGGAGGCGTGGCACGCGCTGGCCGACCGCCTGCGTCAGGCGGGGGTCCGGTTCCTCATCGAGCCCGGCATCCGGTTCGCGGGCCAGGTCGGCGAGCAGGCCACGATGTTCTTCCTCGATCCCTGCGGCAACGCGCTCGAGTTCAAGTCCTTCCGCGACATGAGCCGCATCTTCGCGAAGTAGCCATCCGCAGGGCTCAGTGCCCGCCCTGCCCGCCGCTTCCGCCGCTCGCCCCGAACACCCCCGGCCCACCTAACAACCGGTACAGCAGGTACAGGCCGCCGGTCACCCCGATGCCCAGCAGGGCCGTGCCTCCGGGCGACAGCCGCCGCTGGGTCATGAAGCTGAGCCGCGCGCGCGGGAGGGGCACCTCCTCGCCGCGCCAGCTGGTCGGAATGCCCCGCTGGCTGTTCACCGACACCAGCGAAAGCCGCACCGTATCCGGCGAGACGGCGACGACGTTGCCCGACACCTCCGCGACATCCGGGCCGAGCAGCGGCATCATCGCCCCGGCCCCATCCTGGGTGAGCCCCGCGCTGACCCGCGTGCCGGGCGCGGGACCTGGCGCGGTCACGGGTGCATAGGTGTAACAGGCGGTCGTCAGGCAGACGAGCGGTGCCAGCCGGCGCATGGTCGTGCCTCCAGTGCGCGAGGAGCGCAGGGACCGGCACCGGGTCTCCACGAGTCGGCGCGTAGCACACCGAACCGCAGCCACCCCATGCCGGCCACTGCGCCCTCCGCAATGTCGATCAGTTCCCGAGCGGCACGGTGGTCGAGTAGTCGAGCACCGGACAGGCGTTCGGGTCGTTCGGATTCCTGCCGTTCGGCGACACCACCGGCATGTTGGGATTCGCGTTGGTCTCCGTCAGACCGTACGGCATCCGGCCCGGCACCGGCGACGTCCCGGGCTGGTTGCTCCCGCCCGGAGCCGCCGGCGCGAGCGCCGGCAGACAGGTCCGTTTGTAGTCGTTCCAGACCTCGATGTTGAGGAAGAGCGAGACGTACTTCTCTTCCATGATGTTCTGCAGCGTGGCCGGCACCGACCCGAGCGCCGGGAAGGTGACCGGCGCCCCGCCGGTGGAGCCGTACACCCGGCTGGCGCGCACCGCGTCGAGGAACGGCTGCGCGGCGGCCTGTCCTCCAGCCTGGAATGCCGCTTCTGCCCCGATGAGCTGGGTCTCGGTCCAGGTGATGACCGGATGGCGGAAGTCGCCCGGCGAGGCGAAGCCGTCGATGAAGGTGAAACCGGCGTAGTTGCCCCCGGGTGCCGTGCCGTCATAGACGCCGGGTGCGACGACGAGACCGGTGGCCCCGCCGGGACGGTAGCCGTAGAAGTCGGTCGGTGTGGTGCTGCCGGTGCCGGACGCGAAGTAGTAATTGAGCCTCGCGTCATCCTCGATGCCCGACGCAATCCGTCGCTTGAGGATCTCGATCAGCGCCGCACCCGGCGCGATGTCGCCACGCGCCGACTGGAACTGCCACCACACGCTCTGACCAGTCGGCGAGAGGTCGTGATACCAGAGCATGTCGTTCGCCGGGCTGCTGATCCCCAGCGGGACTTCGGCGAGGGCCCGGGCGTAGTTGGTCGGATCCACCTCCGCGAGGTGCAGGTAGAAGCGCGCCTTCAGCGAGTGCGCGACCTCGGTGTACACCTGCTTGAGCCCGGCCGCGTCACGCCCGCCATAGATGATCTCGGCGTTGTCCTGCGGCGGACCGAGGTTGGTGCCTCCGGTCTGGGCGGCCAGATAGACGGTGATCGCCGAATCGAGCTGGGTGAGCACGTCCTGGTACACCTGGAGCTGCGGATCGAACGCCGGCGTCTCGATGGTCGAGTCGGCCGCCTCCCGATAGGGCACATCACCCCAGATGTCGGCCGCCGTCCCCATCACCAGCGCTTCGTAGACCTTCGCGATGCCGATGTAGAGCGAATCGTGGATCGCGTGGGCGAGCTGCTGGGTCTTGCGGATGTCGAGCAGGCCACCGCCTCCCGTCAGCAGCCGGGAAGAGCCGTAGACGGCGTTGAAGTAGGTGTCGAGGTCGGCTGGCGAGCTGCTGCCCCGGTCGTACCCGATCTGCTGCCGGGAGTTGCCCGCGACCTGCTGCGCGTACATCGCCGCGTTCCGGGCCAGCTGGCCCTCGAACTGCACCGACTGGAGCGCTTCGACGCCGGTCAGCAGCGGTCCGGGGCGCTTGAGTCCACCCGGGTTGTTCGGATCGGTACCGATCCCATCCCCTTCGAGAAATCCACTGCAGCCGCTCGCGCCGACCACCACCGCAAGCGCGAGACTCAGCATTGATGCGCGCGACATGGGTGACCTCAGCGGTTCAGGGTGAGCGAGAAGGTGTAGGAGCGCGACTGGGGATTGTTGAAGTAGTCGATCCCCCGGACCGGGGACGCCGCGCCGAGCAGCGAGGTCTCCGGGTCGATGCCGCTGTACTTCGTCCAGGTGTGGAGATTCCGCCCTGCCACCCGGAGTTCGATGCTGCTGAACCCGATCGCCTGACTGACCCACGGCTGGTCGAGGGTGTACGCGATGGAGATCTCCCGCAGCTTGACGAAGCTCGCGTCCTCCAGGAACTGCGACTGCGGACCATTGAAGACGCCGCCCGCGCCGGTGAACCAGGCCTCGCCGAGCGGGACGGCCGTGCCGGCACCCGGACCCGCGACCTGGCCCTTGAAGTAGTCGGTGCCGAAGACGTAGTTCCCGCCGTCGCGATAGCGCTGGGATTCGGCCGAGGTCCCGAAGTGGTTCAGCGCGCCGCGGGTGCCGTTGTAGGCCACGCCGCCGTGCCGGATGTCGAGCAGGCCGCCGATGGTGAGCTTCTTGTAGCGGATGCTCGGCCGGACCGAGCCGGTCCACTTCGGATTCGGGTCGCCCATCACGTAGTTGCCGACCGGATCGAGCACCGGATAGCCGTTGCTGCCGATGTAGAGCGCGCCCTTCGCGGCGCCCTGGCACTCGCCCGCGGTGTTGTCGAGGTCGACGTAGTTGAGCTGCACGCCGCGGCCGCAGCGCACGAAGTCCGACATGTAGAACACGCCGAGCGGCTGGCCCTTGATCGCGACCGCCTGGATGCCGGTGAGGCCGTTGGTGCCACCGGAGAAGGGCAGCGGCGCGAAGGTCACGCCGGCGAGATCGTTCACCCGGCTCCGGTTGCGGGCCCACTGCAGCCCCAGATCCACGCCGAAGTCGCGGCTGCTGATCGGCCGGATGTTGAACGCCACCTCCCAGCCGAGATTCTGCAGGCTCGCCGCGTTGGTCGGCTTCTCGGTGTAGCCGGTGCTGCCGGCAACCGGGAGGTTGAGAATGACGTCGCTCGAGAAGGCCCGGTAATGCGTGACGCTCAGGTCGGCCTTGTCCCGCCAGAGCCCGAGATCGAAGCCGGACTCGAACTCCTTCACCCGTTCCGGCCCGAGATCCTTGGTCGGCAGGTTGTAGCCGGTGATCAGCCCGCCCGACCCGCCCTGCCCGCTGCCGATGACCGGCCCCCACCCTCCATCGGCCCCCGTCACCGAGACGAAGACGCTCGGCAGCAGATAGGGCGCCGGCTGGGTGCCGCTCTGGCCATAGGCCGCGCGCAGCTTGCCGTAGGTCAGCAGCTTGTTCTCGCCGACCGCGCCGCGATAGAAGGTCCAGGCCGCCGTCGCATTGGGGTACCACGCCCGGCGCTTGTCGGCGCCGAAGGTCGAGCCGCCATCGTTGCGGAGTCCCGCCTTGAGGAAGAGCTGATCGCTGAAGTCCACCGTCGCCTGCGCAAAGTAAGACTCGAGCCGCACGGTGGAGCGGAAGTCGTACGGCGCCTGGCGCGCGGCAGTGTTGGTGAGGTTGAAGGGCTTCGGTGCGATGAGTCCCACGCCGACCACCTGCCGGCTCTGGAAACTCTGCACGTTCAGGTTCTGCCCAAGCGTCACCGAGCCGGCGACCTTCGGGGCGAGCCGGTACTTCGCGGTGGCAAGCAGATTGTGGTCGAGCTGCGAGCTCCGGATGTAGCCGGCATTGACGCCACCCACACCGTTGACCCCCGCGATGGTGGTGTTCGAGTTGCTCCACGGGTAGCCCTGCAGCCGCTCGTCATTGGAGTAGTCGTAGCCGAGCGTATGACTGAAGCTGAGCCAGGGCGTCGCGGTGAACTCCGTCGTGACACCGCCGAGCACCCGTCCCACCTGCGTCGTCGAGGGCGCCTCGTTGGCGACGAAGAAGGGATTGTCGTAGCGGCGGCCGGTCTGCTCCGACCCGACGCCCGGATTGGGAAAGCGGAAGGTGCGCTGCAGGCCGGTCGCCGGATCGAGGTAGGGGAGGTTGTTGAACTCCGGCGGCGTGCGCCAGGCGCCGAGCAGCAGGCCGTCGGTGCTGTTGCGGCTGACGACCGCGCCGCCGCTGCCGTCGATGTAGGCGACGTTCGCGCTGAGCTTGAGATTGTCCAGCACCCGGTGCGAACCGTTGAAGCGCACCGAGATCCGGCGGTAGGAGTTGTTCGGGCCGGTGATCATCCCCCGATCCCTGCTGTACTCACCCGAGAGATAGAAGGTGGTGCGGTCGGTCCCGCCGGAGACGGTGAGAGCGTTATCCATCGTGTACCCGTCCTGGAACATCTCGCCCGCGTGCCCGAAGGTGGGCGTCCCCGGCGCCAGGAGCGGTCCCCAGCTCCCGGCGCTCGCGAAGCCGACGGCGCAGTTGGTCGGACCGCCCGGGACGCAGGCCGGGGAAACCCCGCCGGTGCCGAGACCATACTTCCGCTGCAGGTTGGGAAGCTTGGCGTGCTGATCGATCGAGGCCGATGACCGCAGCGAGTACCGTGTGGCGCCGGGCCGGCCGCGCTTGGTCGTGATGAGGATGACGCCCTGGCCGGCCCGCGAGCCGTAGATGCTGCCGGCCGACGCCCCCTTGAGGATCTCGACATTCTCGATGTCGTTCGGGTTGATGTCGATCGCCCGGTTGGGCGGCGCGGAACTGCTGTTGAGGGCGCCGGAGGCCGGATTGTTGTAGGAGATCGAGTTGTCGATCGGCACGCCGTCGACGACCATGAGCGGCTGACCGTCCTGGGCGGAGATGGTCGTGAGGCCGCGCACCTGGATGAAGGCCGAGGCCCCTGGATCCCCCGACGACGAGGTGACCAGGACACCGGGGGCCTTGGCGGCGAGCGCCGTCGAGAAGTTCTGCTCACCGCTATTGACCACCGTGGTCGAGTCCACGTAGCTCCGCACCGTGCCCAGCTTCTCGACCTCCGAGACCGTCCCCGCCCCAGTGACGACGATCTCGCCGAGCTGCAGCGGATTGACGGCCAGAGCGAAGTCGTGCGTCACATCCCCCGCCACCAGCGCGAGCTGCGTCGAGAGCGGTTTGTAGCCGATCAGCCGCGCCTGAAGCGTCACGGTGTCGCCCGTCAGGCGGGCCGCGGGGAGCACGATCGTGTAGCGGCCGTCGCCCCGGGTGATCGCCCCGATCCCGAGCCGCTCGATGATCACGGTGGCCTGGGCAAGTGGCGCCCCATCCTGCGAGGTCACCCGCCCCGTGATGGTGCTGCGCTGCTGACCGGCGAGTGCCGGGACCACCAGCAGCGCCGCGGCGGCAACGGGCACCCACCAACCACGTCCTGGTCGCATAGCTCCTCCTTGGTTCGGGAAGTGGGGCGGCTTCAGCCGCCCCGGGGATCGAAGCGGTAGCCGAGATAGGGCGCGGTGTGGATGTGCCGGGGACGCGCAGGGTCATCCTCGAGCTTGCGACGGAGGCGAGCGATATGGGTATCGATCGCGCGCGAACGGAGCCGCACGTCGGGGCCCCACACCTCGCTCGCAAGCTCCGCGCGGCTGACGATTTCACCCCGTCGCTGCATCAGGGCATAGAGCAGGCGGAACTCCGTGCGCGTCACCGCGACCCGCTCGCCGTGGCGGCGGATCGACTGGGTGGCGAGTTCGATTTCGACCGCGCCGAAACGGACAATCGGGGTGCCGCTGCCGGGGTCCCGCCTGGTGCGCAGCCACTTCACCACATCCTCTAGCCGGCGGATCAGATCGCCGAGATCCTCGTGGAACCCGCCGCCCTCCGCCGGATGCGGCGGATCGGACGGGGGAACGGAGCGGATCGGTCTGAAAGGAAGGGCGAGCAGCGCGGCGGTACCGTGGGTCTGTACGTCCACCATGAACCTCCGTCGAGTGCCGAGGTCACGGTAGCGTCAGGCGGGTGGCGGGGTGTACGACTTGGGGACGAGTCGCACGTCAGGCGGGACGAGCCGCATCGGGACCGGGACGGCGCCCCGACGCGCCGATGGCCCCGCAGGCCGAACGCCTCGTCCCCCGCAGGATGCGGTTCATCCCGCAACCGTTGGCGCCTGACGATGTCCACCCCATCCTCGCCCTGTCGGCACGCCCGCCGGCATGGACTCACTGGATGGAGGCACCCATGTCACCGCTGCCCCTCGCCCGCCGCACCCTCGCCCCGCTGCTGCTCCTCGGCTCCGCCGCCTGCGCCCACCTCGCCCGACCCGAGCAGGTCTACCTGGACCGGGTTCGGGCTCCCGGCGCGCTTCCCGCCCGCCTGGACGCCGCCATGCAGGACTTCACCCGCCAGGGATTCGCCGGAACCGTCCTCATCGCCCGGGGCAACCGGGTGCTCCTCTACCGGGGCTATGGCGACGCCAATCGCGCCCGGCACATCCCTAACACGGCGGAAACGAAGTATCCGCTCGGCCAGCTCGCCGAGAAGGTGCGGATGTTCGAACCGGCTGCCCTCACCCGTGCGGTCGTCGATGACGGTTTCCTGGACGACTCGCTCGTCGCGCGTGGCTACACCGGTGCCTATGGCGAGACCGTGATCGTCACCGGCCTGGTGGCTCCCCTGGCCGACCTGTTCCACTGGCACCAGGGCCTGCGGACGGCGGGGATGCTGCCCACGCTCGACGCGAGCCGCCTGGCAAGCAGCGACAAGCGCAATCCGATGGGCTGGGTCGTGGAGCAGACGTCGGGCGGGCATCACGTCGTGCAAGTTGCCAGCGACGGACGGGGGTTCGAGACCTGGTATGCCTACTTCCCCGGAGAGGACGTGCTCGTCCTGCTCGCGGCAAATGACGATCTCGGCTGGCGGGGCCCGGTGTCCCAGCGCCTGACGGCGATGCTGGTCGATGGTGCGGCGGCACCGCTCGAGGACGTCACCAAGGGTACGCGCGCCGGAGGCTGAACGCGCGTTTCACGCACTGCAACGCCGAAACAGCATCCGCCCGGGGAGCGTAGCGATCTATGGCTCGCTCCCCGGG
>JBGATI010000023.1:0-89959 GCA_044229245.1 Gemmatimonadales bacterium
AATGTCTATGTGGCGCGACGTTCTCTCTTTCTTTACATCATCCCCGCAGATGGAGGCTAGCATGGCAGCGGATTTCTTCCTTGGCGAGTCGCTGGTTGGTGAAGGCAACGAGATCGCACATATCGATCTCGTGATCGGCAGCAAGAGCGGCCACGCCGGCGCGGCCTTCTGCAACGCGCTGACCAACAACAAGGACGGTTTCACCACCCTCCTCGCGGTTGTCACGCCGAATCTTCCCGCCAAGCCCGACACCATCATGTTCAACAAGGTGACGATCAAGGGCGCGAAGCAGGCGGTTCAGATGTTTGGCCCGGCCCAGGCGGCCGTGGCTCGTGCGGTGGTCGACAGCGTCGCTTCGGGCGTCATCCCGAAGGACAAGGCCAATGACTGGTGCGTCATGGTCGGCGTGTTCATTCACTGGCAGGCCGCTGACGACAAGAAGATCTTCCAGTTCAACTATCAGGCGACCAAGGAAGCCATCGAGCGGGCGCTGAAGGGCCTGCCGACGGTTGACGCCGTCCTTACCGGCTCCAAGACCGCCAAGCACCCGTTCTCCGGCGTCGACAACGCCTGAGCACGATCGGCACTGCAGCATGAAGAGGGGCGGGGAGACCCCCCGCCCCTCTTTTCTTCGCTGACCCGCAGACAACCCAACGGCCCGATGCTCAATCTCCTCGTACAGCTCGACTCCTCCCGGCTCCCCAGTGTCTTCGACCAGGTCGTCGCGTATGACGGCGGAGCCGACCGGATCATGAGCTACGGCGGCGTCACCCCAGAAGACGTCCGCGATCTGATCCACGGCTGCATCTTCACTCGCGCCACGAAGGACCTCCGGCACACGGCGGTCTGGATCGGCGGCAACAACATGTCGCAGGGGGAGCAGCTGCTGGCGATGGCGCAGGATGCCCTGTTCGCCCCGTTCACGGTCTCCATCATGCTGGACTCCAACGGGTCCAATACGACCGCGGTCGCTGCGGTGGTGAAGATCGAGCAGGCGCTCGGCGACGTGCGCGGCAAGCGCGCGCTGATCCTCGCGGGTACCGGGCCGGTGGGACAGCGGGCGGCGGGCCTGCTCGCCAAGGGCGGAGCCGACGTCACGATCACATCCCGCAAGCCGGAGCAGGGCGAGAAGGCCCGGCGGAGCATCGGCGAGCGGTTCCAGGTCCAGGTGAAGTCGGAGACGCTGACGGATGCCGCGCACGCTGCTTCGATGCTCGACGGCACCGACATCCTGCTCAACTCCGGTCCCGCCGGGGTGCAGATGGTCTCCCGCGCCGTGTGGACCGGAAAGGGCGTGAAGGTGGCCGTGGACCTCAACGCCGTCTCTCCGCTTGGCATCGAGGGTGTCGACCTGAACGATGCGGGTGAAGTCCGCGACGGTGCGATCGCCTTCGGCGCCTTCGGCGTGGGCAACTTCAAGACCAAGCTGCACAAGCGCTGCATCGCGCGGCTGTTCGAGACCAACGACATCGTGCTCGATGCCGAGACGATCGCCGACATCGCGCGCGGGATGGCCAAGAAGTAATCGTCCCGTGCCTCGCGTCGCCGGCATCGATCCCGGGACCGTTTCGATCGATCTGTGCGGTCTCGACAATGGGGAGGTCTGGCTCGACCGGACCTTCCCGACCCGCGAAGCCCTGCAGGACCCCGCCGCCTTCGTCTCCATCCTCACTGCCGGCGGCGCCCTCGACCTGATTGCCGGCCCCTCCGGGTACGGTCTCCCGCTGCTCCGCGCCGATCAGACCACCGAGACGGACCTCAAACTCGCCCTGCTCGCGCCCGCGGATGGCGAAGGCGGAATCGGGGGGCTCCGTTCGCTCATGCGTTCCCTGGGCACGTCCGGCCTGCCGGTCGTCTACACCCCGGGTGTCGTCCACCTCCCCTCGGTGCCGGCGTACCGCAAACAGAACCGCGTCGACCTCGGCACGGCGGACAAGGTCGCGACCGCTGCCCTCGGCATCTGGGATCAGGCCGAGCGGCTGGGATGCGCCATCGGCGAGACGTCGTTCATCCTGCTGGAGCTGGGCGGTGCCTTTACCGCGGCGCTCGCCGTCGATCGGGGTGCGATCGTCGATGGCGTTGGAGGAACGAGCGGGCCCCTCGGGTGGCAGTCGAGTGGTGCATGGGACGGTGAGGTGGCATTTCTCGCGGGACGCGTGACGAAGGGGATGCTGTTTCGCGGGGGACAGTCGGGTGAGCCGGTACTTCCAATCGAGGGTTACGTCGAAGCGGCGCACAAGGCGGTCCTGTCGCTGCTCTCCTCGCTGCCGGCCCCGAGGGAGATCCTGCTCGCCGGACGCCATGCGCTCGACGGAAGGGTTCGCTCGGGGCTCGAGCCGCGGCTTTCGGCACTCGCCCCGGTGCGCGACCTCGCGGGATTCGCCACGGCCGCGAAGCAGGGAGCCCAGGGAGCCGCGCTGATCGCGGATGGCCTGGTCGGCGGCGAGCATCGGGGGCTGATCGACACGATGCGACTCCGCGAGTCATCCGGCACGGCGCTCGACTATCTCCGCGTCATCACGCCGGCCGAAGCACGACACCAGCTCGGCATCGAATAGAAGCTCAGGGGCGGTGCTGCAGGGCAAGCCAGGCCACCGCCACGGCCGGGGCGCAGTCCGCAGCGCGACTCGCGAAGGACGGCTCACACGGAAGCAGCGACGCGAAGTCGAGGACGTTGCGCCCCATGCGACCCGCGAGCTCATCCACCAGGAACCGGCCGACCCCGGCCGCGACGATCGGAGCAGCGGCGCCTAGTGATGCGCGCGCGGTGACCTGGGCGCAGCCCTCGGCGATGCGCTGCAACTGGATCTTCGCGAACTCAGCGGCGAGGCGCCTCCACTCGGCCAGCGGAGCCGATCCTGCATCGCGGCCGATCATCCGGGCCAGGCGCCTCGCGCTGGCCTCGACGGTCTTCTCGCCGCCGTCGGCCGAGGGATGCTGATCCGCGTCGTCGGGGAGGCTCCCAAGTACCCGGTATACATCCGCCGCTGTCGCGAAGTACTCGGCCATCAGCGGGACCGAGTCGCCGCCGAACGGCACTCGGTCGGTCAGGGCCATGAGTGGGGTACGGGCGACGCCGGTGTAGACCAGCTCTCTGGACACCAGCCGGGACGCGTCATCCTGCCCCCCGGCAAGCACGTGGCCATCCCGGATCGCGATGATGTCGGTCGTGGTGCTGCCGATATCGATGAAGAGCGCCGTCGCCTGCCGTGCCGCGACGAAGGCGGCGCTCGCCAGCCAGTTGGCGGAGGCGACCGAGGCCGGCTGGTGCTTCGCGGCGGTGGCATCGAGGAAGCCGCGCGTGCCGGCGTAGTATCTGATGACTGTTCCTTCCAGCCGCCCTTCGATCGCGTCGACGAGACGCGAGACTCCTTCGGCACGATCCGCGAAGAGATCGACCATTTCGCCGGTCATCGTGACCGCGTGGAACGGCGCGGGACCGAGCCGCCGGCTCAATTCCTCCATCGCGGCATGGAGGTGCTCCAGTCCCTGCCACAGCGGACACGGGAGCTGAAGCACCTCAGCGACGCGACCGGCCGGATCGAGGCGCGCGGCCTTGAGATGCGCCCCGCCGACATCCCAGCCGATCACCGCGTTCTCATGCATGAGACACCTGCAGCCTGAGTCGTACGATCGAACCGGGACGGAGATCGGGGTGACTCGTGAGCACCCCGGATGCGAAGAGCTTGAGCACCCTGCGAGCGATGCTGATCCCGCGCGCCCGACCGAGTCCACAGTAGGAGGTGGTCAGCCTGGGGTTCACTTCCAGCACCTGGAGGGAACCGGCCGTCCGGATCAGATCGACACCGATGTAGCCCCAGAGGCCGGGTATCGCGGCAGCGACGGCTCGACCGAGCTCGGCGAACGCACCGGACTCGTCCAGGAGCGCGTTGACCTCGATCCCCTCAAGTGCGACCGCACCGCCCTCGAGTCGGAGCAGCTGCCGGTTGACGGAGAGCAGTTCGGCTGCGCCATCGGCGCAGAGCAGAGACAGACTCAACGCCTCCCCCTCGACCCATGGCTGCGCGACGAGTCCGGCGGATGTGGTGAGGCGCTCACCCGCGGCCCGCCAGTCGTCGGCCAGGCGAACCCCCTCTGCACCGGCGCCGTCGTCCGGCTTTGTGACCCAGCGCCCGGGAGCCGGGATCATCTCCCCGTAAGCGGCCCAGGTGTCGACCACTGGAATGCCCGCGGCGTGCAGCGTGCGCGCCGTCGCGAGCTTGCTGGCCGCGATGCGAATGGCCTCAGGACGCGAACCGAGCAGGCCCCTGCCCCGCTCGAGCACCGATTCGGCCAGGTGTGCGAGCACACCACCGGTCTCTGGAGCGGTCGGCCACACTGCGTCACTCTCATCGATCAGCGCTGCAACTATCCGCGGCAGATCGTCGCTCGCGGTCACCGGGGTCGACCGCACGCCGGGAATGGGAGCGAGTCGAACGTCACGGGTGGTAATGAGCTCCACGTCGTCCGCGCCGAGGAGATCCTCGACGAGAGTTCGCGCCATGAGGTCGGCCTCGTGGACCAGCGATGGGGAGGGCGCCTCGCGCGCCATGCCACCTCCAGTCACGTGCTCGTACACGAAGATCTTCACGGCCCGACCGATGTGGCGGCCGCTTCGCCGAACGCCCCTTCTGCCTGGCGCTGCCGCTCCCGGACCAGCGCGACCGCCGCATCCGGTGTCACCGCCTCGGCGTGCACGGTGCAGACGGGGTCGCCCGGAGCGATGTGAGTCCCGGGCTGAGGGACGTCACGGCACCACAGGGGAAACTCGAAGCGGTGGTCGACCTGCCAGGCCCGGGCCGCGTGCACGACGCTGCTCGCACGGGAGATCCCGCCCGGCGACACCGGTTCCGGCAAATCTCCGGTGCAGGCGCGGAGGTGCGCGTCGAGCAGACCGCGCGGATAGTCGGCGTCGTAGAGCTCCATCGTCGCCGTCGGGCGCGGATTGAGCTCGAGAACCGACCAGCTCTCGCCATCGAGGAGAAAGTCCACTCCGTTGAGCCCCACCAGTCCGGTGACCTCGACGAGCGCGTCGAGACGATCGCGGATCTGCTGATCCACCGGGGCCGGCAGCGGAATGGACCCGACCGCCCCGCCGTACAGGAAGGGTAGGTCCGGGTGCGCACGGCTGGTCCACTGCCGATTGAATCCGACGATGAACGCCTTCCGGCCATTGGCGAGAAAGAGGACCGAGCAGACGGTGCCTGGCATGTGGCGCTGGAAATAGGCCGTCGCAGGGACCCGCCCCCGGCCGGCGTAGCGAACACGGGTTCCGCCTGCGCCCCCGGGCTCCTTGATCAGCCAGCCCGAGATTTCCGCTGGCGCGACGGCGCGGACCTCGGGGTACTCGATACCAAGCCGGTCGAGCAGCGGGAAGAACGTCTCCGGACGGCGCACGGTGCTCACCACGGAGGGTGCGTTTCCGAAGAGGCGCCGCCCCGCGGAGAGCCGGGCGAGAAGAGGAATGCGCCCTTCGAACCCGGAGCCGTAGACGAGGCCGGTCGACATCGCCCGAGGGGCGAGTTCCTCGGCGCCGGCGAGGAGCTGCCGCCGGTCGAACCGCAGCCCGTGTGCCGACACCACCGCGCGACATGCGGCGGCGAGTCCGCAGGTATCCCGGTCGGCGAAGTAGTCGAGGACCACGACCGGCCTGCCCGCGCGCCGCGCCGAGGCCGCGAGCGCCCGGCCCGTCACGGCGGCGATGAGCAGCGGCCCGGTGTCAGAATGCATGGCGATGCGTGTGCATTCACACATCTTAGCTGGTATAATGTTCCGTTGACCATGTCCGCCTCCCCGATGATTCCAGACGAACTGTCCAACGTCGCCTGCCCCTTCTGCGGGCTGGTCTGCGACGATCTCGTCGTCGCCTCGAGCGCCGGCCGCCTGACGGTCAAGGCGAACGGCTGTGCCGTAGCCCGCGCCGCGCTCGAGCGTGTCGGCAGCGGCAGCGCCAGTCCGCGCATCGGCGGGCGCAGCACGACCCTCGCCGAGGCGACCGCCGAAGCGGCGCGACTGCTCCGCGCGGCGCGGCAGCCGCTGATCGGCGGGCTCGGTACGGATGTCGAAGGCTCTCGAGCGGCGGGCCGACTGGCGGACCGGTGCGGCGGCGTCCTCGACCACATGAACAGCCCGGCGGCGATCCGGAACATCCGGGTCCTGCAGGATACCGGCTGGATCACGACCACGCTGTCGGAGATCCGGAACCGCGCCGACCTGCTCATCGTGGCCGGCGGCGATATCGTGAGCCGCTACCCCAGGTTCTTCGAGCGCTGCATCGCAAACCGGGAGACGCTGTTCGCCGACGACCGCCGTTGTGAGGTGATCTTCCTCGGCGCGAAGGCCCCCGAGGGCCTGACCCTGCCGGGTGGCGCGCCGAGTTCCATCCCGTGTGATGTCCCGCGGTTGTACGAAATCTTCGCCATGCTGCGAGCGCTGGTGGCGGGCCGTCCGGTTGGCGGTGACGGCGCCGGCGGCGTTCCGCTTGCGACGCTCACGGCCCTGGCAGAGCGGATGAAGGCGGCGCGCTACGGCGTGATGGCGTGGGCGGTCCCCGACCTCGATTTCCCGCATGCCGAGCTGACGGTGCAGGCTCTCTGCGAGCTGGTAAAGGATCTGAATCGGGAGACGCGATTCAGCGGCCTTCCGCTCGCCGGCAGCGAAGGGGACGTGACGTCCGATGCGGTGCATCTGTGGCAGACCGGCTTCGGTGCACGGACCTCCTTCGGCCAGGGCGTTCCGGAGCACGACTCCTACCACTACGCGACGGCGCGGATGCTGGAGCGGGGCGAGGTGGACGCGCTGCTCTGGATTTCGAGCTTCAATCCCGCGCGGACACCTCCCGCGACCTCAGCGCCGACCATCGTGCTGGGGCACCAGGGGATGGTGCTCGAGCGGGAACCGGCGGTGTTCATCCCGGTCGGGACACCCGGGGTGGACCACGCGGGCCATCTCTTCCGTACCGACCGGGTCGTCGCGCTGCCGCTCGCGCCGTTGCGGGTCTCGTCGCTGCCCAGCGTCGCCGAGGCGCTGACGGCCATCGTCACCGCGTACGGGGAGGCGTAGACCGATGCTGCTCAAGCTGAGGGGTGGCCGGGTATACGATCCCGCGAACGGCGTGAACGGGGAGATTCGCGACCTGTACGTGCGCGACGGCCGGATCGCGGCGACGCCGGCGCCTGACGAGCGGATCGACCAGGAATTCGATCTCACCGGCCGGGTGGTCATGGCGGGTGCGATCGACATGCACACGCACATCGGCGGCGGAAAGCTCAACATCGCGCGCGCGATGCTGCCCGAGGATCACCGCGCCGACCCGGTCGCCCGCACCGCGCTCACCCGCGCCTCCTGCGGGCACGCCGCCCCCGGCACGTTCGCGACCGGCTACCGCTACGCCGAGATGGGATACACGGCCTGCTTCGAGCCGGCGATTCTCCCGGTGAACGCGCGCCAGGCCCATCTCGAGATGGGCGACACGCCGATGGTGGACAAGGGTGGCTACGTCATGCTGGGGAGCGACGATTTCCTGCTCCGGATGATGGCCGCGGGTGAAGACCAGAAGCTGATCAACGATTACGTCGCCTGGACGCTGCACGCGACGCACTGCATCGGGATCAAGGTCGTCAATCCGGGCGGGATCTCCGCCTTCAAGTTCAACCAGCGGAAGATGGAACTGGACGAGAAGCACCCGTACTACGGCGTCACGCCGCGGGACATCCTCCGGGTGCTGAGCCGGGCGGTCCACGAGCTCGGCGTGCCGCACCCCCTGCACGTGCACAGCAGCAACCTCGGACTGCCGGGCAACGTCGACACGACGCTCGGAACGATCCGCGCCTCCGAGGGGCTGCCGATCCACCTCACCCATATCCAGTTCCACAGCTACGGCACCGAGGGCGACCGGAAGTTTTCATCCGCCGCGGCGCGCGTCGCGGAGGCGATCAACGGCACCCCGAACGCGAGCTGTGACGTCGGGCAGATCCTGTTCGGGCAGACGGTCACCGCGTCCGGCGACAGCATGACGCAGCACCGGAACTCGGGGCTCGCCAACCCGAAGAAGTTCGTGGTCATGGACATCGAGTGCGACGCCGGCTGTGGCGTGCTGCCCTTCAAGTATCGCGACAAGAACTTCGTCAACGCCCTGCAATGGGCGGTGGGTCTCGAGATCTTCCTGCTGGTGAATGATCCGTGGCGGGTCTTCCTCACCACCGACCATCCCAACGGCGCGCCGTTCACGACCTATCCGCACCTGATCCGGCTCCTCATGGACCGGACCTTCCGCAATGAGCGGCTCGGGCTGCTCAATCCGGATGCGCAGGCGCTCACCACCGTCGGCAGCATCGACCGGGAGTACTCGCTGTACGAGATCGCCATCCTGACCCGCGCCGCACCGGCCCGGCTGCTCGGCCTCTCCGATCTCGGGCACCTCGCGCCGGGCGCCCTGGCGGACATCACCGTCTACCGCGACGAGCCCGACCGCGAACGGATGTTCTCGGCGCCCGAGTACGTCTTCAAGGATGGCGACGTGATCGTGCGCGACGGCAAGGTCGTGAAGGTGACCTGGGGCCGCTACCACACGGTGCAGCCGGAATTCGACCGCGGGATCGAGCGGCGCCTGAAGGATCACTTCGACCGCTATCAGACCATGCGGGCCGAGCACCTGCGCATCTCCCCTGACGAGATGCACGCCTTCGGGCATGGCGCGGACGTGGTCACCCATCCCTGCCGGCGCTGACGGACATGATTCTCAACGGCGTCACCATCGACGATGAATTCGCGGAGGCCTTCGGCATGAAGGCCACGCGGGTCCTCATCACCGCCCAGAACCTGACCTGGGCCTACAACGCCGCGAATGCGGCGACCGGGTTCGCTACCTCGGTCATCGCCTGCGGGTGTGAGGCGGGGATCGAGCGCGAGATGAGCCCGGCCGAGACTCCCGACGGGCGCCCCGGCGTCTCCGCCCTCTTCTTCGCGGTCTCCGGCAAGGAACTCGCGAAGCAGATCGAGCGGCGGATCGGGCAATGCGTCCTCACCTCCCCGACGAGTGCGGCCTTTGCCGGCACCGCCGGCGGAGAGCCGATCGCGCTGGGCAAGAACCTCCGCTTCTTCGGCGACGGGTTCCAGTCGTCGAAGCTGATTGCGGGGCGGCGCTACTGGCGGGTGCCGGTGATGGACGGCGAGTTCCTGGTCGAGGAGACGACGGATGTCCTGCCGGCGGTCGGCGGCGGCAACTTCCTCGTGCTGGCCGAGTCGCAGCCGCAGGCGCTGACGGCATGTGAGGCAGCGATCACGGCCATGCGGAAGGTGCCGAACGTCATCATGCCGTTCCCGGGCGGCGTGGTCCGCTCCGGCTCCAAGGTCGGCTCGAAGTACAAGGCGCTCGGCGCCTCGACCAACGACGCGTTCTGCCCCACCATCCGCGGCATCACCCGTAGCCAGCTCTCGCCGGAAATCGGGTCGGTGATGGAGATCGTGATTGACGGCCTGACCGCACCGGACATCTCCGCCTCCATGCGCGCCGGGATCGACGCCGTGGTGAAACTCGGAGCGGCCAACGGCATCCGCCGGATCAGTGCGGGCCACTATGGCGGCAAGCTCGGCAAGTTCCACTTCCGCCTGCACGAGATCATGGCATGACCCTGACCTTCACGCTCCGGGAGCGTCCGGCACAGCGCATCGATCTCTCCGCCCTGACGGTGGACCGGCTCTCGGGCATGCCGGTCGCCCAGATCGGCGAACTGCCCCTGCCCAGCGGCAACCGGACGATCCGGGCCGCCGATCTGTTCGCGATTGCCGGCGAGGCCGGCGAGACGATCGAGTTCCGGAACAGCTGCGACCAGTTCGACCGAATCGGCCAGGGGATGACGCAGGGCTCGATTGCCGTGCGGGGCGGCGCGGGCTCCTTCCTCGGCGCCGGGCTCGACGGCGGCCGCATCGAGGTGGATGGCGATGTCGGCGCCTACGCCGCCACGGGGATGAAGAGCGGCCTGATCCATGTCCGCGGCAATGTCGGCGAGTTCGTGGCCGCGGCGATCGCGGGCGAACATCGCGGGATGCAGGGCGGGACCGTCGTGATCAGCGGCAACGCGGGCGACCGCGCCGGCGACCGGATGCGGCGCGGGATGCTGCTCATCGAAGGCAACGCGGGCGATTACTGCGCTTCCCGGATGGTGGCGGGCACCATCGCCGTCTGGGGCAGCGTCGGGCGTTTCCCCGGGCTGGCGATGCGCCGTGGGACGCTGCTCCTGCAGGAGGCGCCAGCGTCCCTGCTGCCGACCTTCAACGACTGCGGTGAATTTCCGCTCGCCTTCCTCACGCTGCTGGTGCGCTCGTGGCGTACTCTGCCGGGACGATTCGCGACCCTCCCGGATACCGGACTCCGGGTCCGCCGTTTCATGGGCGACCTGGGCAACGACGGACGGGGGGAGATCCTGGTCCGCACCTGACGCAGCGCTGTGCCACGCTGTCGTCACCAGGTACGGGGTGGCCAGATTGGCCGCCCCGTTCGGCTACGAGGGGCGCACGTTCCAGTCTCCCGGCAGACGGTTTATCTTGTCGCGCCTGCCCCGCGGTCCCCAGGCCGGCGGACTCCTCGGATGGATGGACAGATGACCAGCCTCATGATGAATGAACGCGCCCGCGATCTCGCGGAGGTGATGGCCGAGGATGCGGCGGGCCTGCGCATCGCGGTGCACACCCTCGGGTCGGGTGCCGGGGTGATCGATGCCGGCGTGAGCGTGGATGGCGGCTTCAACGCCGGCCTGATCCTCAGCGAGATCTGCATGGGCGGGCTCGGTGACGTCGAATACGCCTCCCTGCAGCTCGGCGGAGAGAACTGGCCCGGGGTGCAGGTCCGCACCGACCACCCCGAAGTGGCGTGCATGGCGTCGCAGTACGCCGGGTGGGCCATTCAGGTCGACAAGTACTTTGCCATGGGCTCGGGCCCGCTCCGCGCCCACGCGCGGGTCGAGAAGGAGCTGTTCGCGAAGCTACACTACGCCGAGCAGGCCACCTGCGGCGTGCTGGTGCTGGAGGGACGCGAGCTTCCGACCGACGCGGTCGCGGAGTACGTCGCGAAGAAAGCGAATCTGTCGCCCGGGCAGCTCACGTTCGTCATCGCCCCGACCGCGAGCCTCGCGGGCGGCACCCAGATCTCGGCGCGCATTCTCGAGACCGGGCTCCACAAGATGGAGACGCTCGGCTTCGACGTGAGCAAGGTCGTGAGCGGCATCGGCACGGCGCCGATCGCGACGGTCGCGAAGAACGACATGCGCGGCATCGGGCGCACCAACGACTGCATCCTCTACGGTGGCCAGGCGCACTACACGCTCAAGGCCAGCGACACCGAGCTCGCCGACCTCGCGATGAAGCTGCCGGCCAGCGCCTCGAAGGACTACGGCATGCCGTTCTACGAGATCTTCGAGCGCTACGACAAGGATTTCTACAAGATCGACCCGCTGCTCTTCAGTCCCGCCGAGGTGTGGCTGACCAGCGCCACCTCGGGACGGAGCTATCACGCCGGCCGGGTCGATGCGGACGTGCTGAAGAAGTCGCTGTACCCTGACTGACCGCTGCCCACCCCCTCCGAGGATCCTGTGATGCGTCGTCTTGCCCTGCTCCCCGCACTCGGCCTGCTCGCGCTGGCCGCCTGCTCCAAGCCGGCCGAGAAGCCGGCCGCGGACACCACCGCCGCTGCTCCGACACCGCCGCCGAAGCCGGCGCCGATGGCGTTCGTCACGGTCATCTACAACACCCCGAAGAGCGCCACCGCCTTCGAGAAGTACTACTGGGAGACCCACGTGCCGCTGGTCGGCGCCAAGCAGGCCGAAGTGGGCTTCGTCTCGGCCGAACTGACCAAGTTCGACGCGACCCTCGATGGCAAGAAGCCGACCTACTACCGGCAGGCGGTACTCTGGTTCAAGGACATGGCGGCACTCGAGGCCGGCATCGCGACCCCGGGCTTCAAGGCGATCGGCGACGACCTCGCCAAGTTCGCCACCGGCGGCCTCACCGGCATGATCGGCGAGGAGACCAGCGACCACGCCGACCTGCTCACCGGCGACACGACCGCGTTCGTGACGGTGATCTATAACCAGCCCAAGGATGCCGCGGCGTTCGAGGCGTACTACGCCGCGACGCACATCCCGCTGGTGGGCGCCGGCGCGACGGAGATCGGCTTCACCCGCGCCGAACTCACCAAGTATGCCAAGAATCTCGATGGCAGCCCGGCGGCGTTCTATCGTCAGGCGAAGCTGTACTTCCCCAACGCGGCCGCGCTCAAGACGGGCACCGGCACCGCCGCCTTCAAGGCCGTGGGCGACGACCTGCCGAAGTTCGCCGACGGCGGGCTGACGGCCCTGGTGGGGCACCTCACCTCCAAGCCGTAACCGGCGAGCGCGCGCAGAACGATGCAGATCATCGTTCTCGCCTCGGAGGCAGGCTGGCATACCAACGAGCTCGTGCGCGCCATCGGCGCGCGCGGGCTCGAGCCGCTTCTGCTCCCCTGGGAGGCCAACATCGGCCGCATGGGCGGTTCGAGCGGCGTGAGCAACAGCGGGCGACTGCTCCGGGAGGCACGCGGGGTCATCGCCCGGATCATCCCGGGCGGCTCGCTGGAGCAGATCATCTACCGCGTCGACACCCTGCATCGCCTCGAAGAAGAAGGGGTGCGGGTGATGAACACCGCCCGCGCGATCGAGCGCACGGTGGACAAGGCGTGGACCTCCGCGATCCTGGAGCGGGCCGGGCTTCCCACTCCGGAAACCGTCGCCTGCGAGCGGGCCGAGGACGCCTTCACCGCCTTCCGGGCGATGGGCGACGTGGTGGTCAAGCCGATCTTCGGCTCGATGGGCCTCGGCATGTCGCGCGTGAGCGACGAGGACATGGCCTGGCGGGTCTTCCGCGTGGTGGAGACCGTGCGCGGGGTCTACTACCTCCAGCGATTCATCCCCCACGCGGGCCGTGATGTTCGCGCCTTCGTCGTGGGCGGGAGAATCGTGGGCGCGATCGAGCGGAGCGCGCCAGGCTGGCGGACCAACTTCTCTCGCGGTGGCACCGTGCAGGCATTCACCCTCCCTGCCGCATGGGCCGACCTCGCGATCCGGGCGGCCGACGCGGTCGGCGCGGAGTACGCCGGTGTCGATCTGCTGCCGGCGGAGGACGGCACGGTCTACGTCCTCGAGGTGAACGGCATTCCAGGGTGGGAGGGGCTGCAGCAGGCGACGGGTCTCGACGTCGCCGGGACCATCATCGATCAGTTGCTCTCGCGATGAACAGGTCCGAGGTCCGGGTTCCGAGTTCCGAGCTCGCGGCACTCGCAACGCTTGCGGCGATCCTCGAGGCCAGCGCCCCCAAGCCTGGCAACGTCTCGCCCGGCCGCCCCTTCCGCGACATGCGCTACGAGGACTTCGTCGCCAGCGCGATCGCCGCCGGCCCCGCGCTCGGCCGCGCCGCCGAGCGCGGAGTGGGGGACACGATTCTCGAGGCGGTACAGGCCACGCGGCGCTGGACCGACGCGAACACCAATCTCGGGATCATCCTGCTCTTCGCGCCGCTCGCCCGGGCCGCGGCGGAATGCCAGCCCGGAGCAGATCGCTCGGCGCTTCGCGATGCCGTCGCGCGGGTCCTCGCCTCGACCACGATCGCGGATGCACGCTCGGTCTACGCGGCCATCCGCTGCGCCCGTCCCGGCGGCCTCGGCGCGGCCACGGAGCAGGATATCGCCGCGGAGCCGACAGTCACCCTGCTCGACACGATGCGGCTCGCCACCGACCGGGATGCCGTCGCCGCGGAATACGCCACGGACTATGTGATTACCTTCGGGACCGGCGCGCCCGCGCTCCGGAAGGCACGGATGGATGGACTCGACTGGGCCGATGCCACCGTCGAGTGTTACCTGTCGCTGCTCGCGGCACAGCCCGACACGCTGATCGCCCGCAAGCTCGGCCGCGCGGAGGCAGAGCGGGTCAGCCGCGAGGCGGAAGCGGTGCTCCGCGCCGGCGGTGTCCGGAGCGCCGAAGGACGCACCGCGCTCGCCGCGTTTGACTCCACCCTCCGGGACGCGCACAATTCACGCAATCCCGGCACCACCGCCGACCTGACCGCTGCCGCCCTCTTCGTGATCCTGCTCGAGGATGGGTGGCGGAACGTTCGTTCGAGGAACTCCCGTGCGCAGTGATTTCAAGGTTACCGTCAGCAAGGACTATCTGGTCTTCAGCTCGGCCCACTTCATCACCTTCCGTGGGCACCAGTGCGAGACGCTGCACGGGCACAACTACCGGGTCGGGGTGACGGTTGAGGGGAGCGTCGACAACGAGTGCCTCTTTGTCGTCGACTTCTCGATCCTGAAGAAGACGGTCCGCACGCTGGTCGACGAGATCGACCACCGGGTGCTGCTCCCCTGCAAGAATCCCAAGCTCGCGTTCCGCAGCGAAGGGAAGCACACCCAGGTGGATTACTTCGGGGAGCACACCTACACCTTCCCGACCGTCGACTGCGCCATGATGCCGATCGAGAACACGACGGCGGAGATGATCGCGCAGTACTTCGCGCAGCGGACGCGCGAGGCGCTGCTGGCGATGGGCATCGCCAACCTGACCGCGATCGAGATGGAAGTGGAGGAGAGCTTCGGCCAGTCCGCGACCTACCGGATGGCTATGACGGCGTGATCGCCCCGCTGTGGACCGCGGAGCCGACGAGGGCCGCGTCGCAGCCAGCGTCCGCCAGCACCTCCAGATCGGCGGCGGTGCGCACCCCACCGCCCGCATAGATCGGTACCCAGAGCAGGCGCTTGAGCCCGCCGATCAGATCGAGATTGCGCGGCCCCGCCTCGGTTCCCACCGCCGCCAGATCCAGCACCAGCACCGCCGACACTCCCGCCTCGACCGCGCGTGCGCCGAGTTCCAGCGAGACCGCTTCCTGACTCGCAATCCGCCCGGTACGCCGGCGAATCGGCTTGCCTTCGAGCAGGTCGAGGCTGAAGACGACGCGCTCGCCTCCGACGGCATCGACGATCGCCTTGAGATCCTCGAAGCCCCGCAGCGTTTCCAGCCCGACGACCACCGTCGTCGCCCCCGCCTGCACGAGCGCGGCCGCCGCGCGCGGCGTCGAGATGCCTCCGTCCACCATCAGGCCCGGACCAAAACCATGCGCCGGGTCGGTGATCGACTGCAGCAGCGTGAGCTGCGGCGCCCAGCCCTGAATCGCGTCGAGATCCGCCACATAGCAGCGGGTCGCGCCGAGCATGCTGCGGTAGGCGCGCCCCAGCGCGACGGCATCGCCGGCACGCCCGGGCAGGAGGGCCGACTGCACCGGCTTGTACTTCTCCCGGGTGCCGCGCCGTGCATGCACGGCCTGGCCACCGAGCAGGTCGAGAACGGGGATGAGTTCCATCGGCAACAAAGGTATCATGGAACCCGTGAACACCGAGTCCCTTACCGTCGTGAAGGTCGGCGGCGGCCTGGCCGCTCAGCCGGGCGCCCTCCGCCGGGTTGCCCGGATGATCGCGGGTGTCGCGGCGCAGCGGCCCCTGGTCGTGATCCCGGGTGGTGGCCCGTTCGCCGACACGGTGCGTGCCTTCGACGCGACGCACGGCCTCTCTCCGTCGGCAGCGCACTGGATGGCGATCGTCGCCATGGACCAGTACGCCTTCGCGCTGGCCGATGTCATCCCGGGGGCGCGACTGGTGGAAGATGGTGCCGGAGTGCAGGCCGCGCGCGCCGCCGGCGCGATCCCGGTCCTCGCCCCGTCGCGATGGCTTCGGGCCGCGGACGAACTGCCGCACAGCTGGGAGGTGACGAGCGACAGTCTCGCCGCCTATCTGGCGACGCTGCTCGGCGCGGAGGAGATCGTGCTGGTGAAGCCGGTCCCGGGCGGCCAGGAGCTGGTCGACCCCTACTTCACCCGGACCCTGCCGGCCGGGGTCCGCTGGCGGGTGGTGGACCCCACCATGGAGCGCTGGGACTGATCGCTCAGGCGCGATGCCGTTCGAGCCGGATCGACTCAGCGAGTTCACGAACCCGCGCCTCGACGATTCCCGCCGTTCGCTGATTCGCCTCGCATGCCGCGCCCCGCACCCCGAAGATCGTCGCTCCGGCCTCGAGTGCCAGCGCGATGTGATCCCCACCGAGATTCCCCGCCAGCGCAAACTCCAGCTCGTCGCCGGCGAGGGAGCGCCCGATCCCGGTCAGGACGGCCGCCGGGACGAAGTCGGACAGCGAGAGGGCGTCCTTCACCCAGGTGTCGATCAGCAGACCCCCCGCGCCGACGGCCTGTGCCATCTCGCCGATCGAGACCGGCGGCAGCGATCCCGCTCTCCCATGGTCGCCGTAGGCCACCGCGATGACGCGCGGGCGGCCTTCGTGCCGCTCCGCCCGCCGCACCGCATCGCGGAGCAGCGCTTCAACCACGCCACCGTCCGCGACCCCGCGAAACCCCAGTTTCACGAAGCGCACCGGCACGGTCACGCCGGCGAAGGCGCGCCCGACATCCTCGATGGTCGCGACGTCACCCAGTGCGGCACTGATCCAGCTCCGTGCCGGCACCGCCGCACGAATCTCGGCCAGCACCGCCGGGTCCACCTGACCGAGCGGACCACGCTCCGGCTCCTTGGCATCGACGATTCCCGCTCCGCCGGCGTGCGCGAGCCGGGCCTCCGCGGCACTCCGAACGCTGACCAGCAGTCGCACGATTTCGACTCCCTTGTATGAGAGGCCCGGCCCGATATGTTACGCCGAGCCATGGGTCCCGACAACTCTGTGACCACTTCCCCAGCGACACTGGCGGGCAAGCGGGTCCTCGTCACCGGTGCATCGAGCGGCATCGGCCGCGCCATCGCGATCGCGGCGGCGCAGGCCGGCGCCGACGTGGCGCTTACCTACCGTGCCAACGAGTCGGGCGCCAACGCGGTCGCGGCCGAGATCCGGACGACCGGGCGGCGCGCCGTCATCACCCGCGCCGATGTCAGCGACCAGGCGCAACTGGCCGAGCTCGTCGCAACCCTCAAAGCAGCGCTCGGCGGCGTGGACGCCTGGATCAACAATGCGGGCGCCGACATCCTGACTGGCACGGGCACCACGCTCTCGCGGCGCGAAAAGCTCGACCTGCTCCTCCGGGTCGATCTGGCCGGCACGATGCACGCCTCCTGGGCCGCCGCCGAGCTCATGCAGGCACAGCCGACGGGCGGCGTGATTATCAATATGTCCTGGGACGGAGTGTTGCAGGGGATGGCGGGCCAGAATCCCGAGCTGTTCTCCGCGGTGAAGGGCGGCATCCTCAGCTTCAGCCGGTCGCTCGCCCGGTCGCTGGCCCCGGCGATCCGGGTGAACGTGCTCGGCCCGGGCTGGATCGAGACGGCGTTCGGCAACGGCGCGCCCGAGGCGTTCCGCGAGCAGATTGCCCGGCAGATTCCGATGGGACGGTGGGGCACACCGGAGGATGTCGCCGCGGCCGCGGTCTACCTCGCGTCCGACGCCGCACGATACGTGACCGGGCAGATGATCATGGTTAACGGGGGAGATGTGATGTAGCGGTACGGCCACTTCAGCCGCAACCTGCCGGCGGCTCACCCCGCCACGGCCCGCCCGAGGAGGACCCAGCATGGCAACCAGTGAACACACCTACAGCGAGACCGAGATCGCCGAGAAGCTCACCGGCTTCCCCGGCTGGTACCACGAGGACGGCTGGATCCGGCGGCAGTACAAGACTGACGGCTGGCTCACCACGCTGGCCGTGGTCAATACCATCGGCTTCCTGTGTGAGGCAGCGTATCACCATCCCGACCTGGTCGTGACCTGGGGCAAGATCTGGGTGAAGCTCCAGACGCATTCCGCCGGCGGCATCACCGACAAGGACTGGGAGCTGGCTGCGAAGATCGAGGACGCGGTTCTCTGGAAGCCGGCCGGCGGCGCCCTCGAAGGCACCCCCAACAAGTGGGTGCGCGGAGGCGACCCGAAGTAGTGCCTCCCCGCCGCGTCGTCTTCGTCACGGGCAAGCTCGCGGAGCCGGCCCTCCGCCGGACGCTGGCGGCGATGCAGCCGCCGTTCCGCGCCGAGATCGCCACGCTCAAGATCACCGTGGCGGCGCTGATGACCACGCCATGGATCGCGAAGTTCCTGACGGTCCCGGAGGAGACCGACCTGATCGTCCTGCCGGGCCTCGTGGAGGGCGACGTCGCGGTGCTCTCGGAGAAATTCGGCATCCCCGTCGAGAAGGGGCCGAAGGACCTGCGGGACATCCCGCAGCACTTCGGCCAGGCCGCCGCGACGCGCGACTACGGGGCCTGGGACATCGAGATCCTCGCCGAAATCAACAACGCCCCCAAGCGCACGCCCGACGACGTCCGCCGCGAGGCCGAGCACTACCGGAGCTCGGGCGCCGATGTCATCGATGTGGGCTGCACGCCGGGCGTCGCCTTCCCCCACCTCGGCGCCCTGGTGCGCGAGCTTCGCGGGGGCGGACTCCGGGTGAGCATCGATTCGTTCGATCGTGCCGAGATCCGCACCGCGGTCGAGGCGGGGGCCGAGCTGGTCCTCAGCGTGAACGGCACCAACCTCGACGTGCTCGAGGACCTGAAAGGCACGGGCGCGCGCGTCGTCGCGATCCCGGATTTCGGTGCCGGGCTCGGCTCGCTCGAGCCAACGCTTGCCGCGCTCGAGCGAGCAGGGGTCGGCTACCTGATCGATCCGATCGTCGAGCCCATCGGTTTCGGCTTCATGGCCTCGCTCGAGCGCTACGCGGAAACCCACCGGCGCTACCCCTCGGCGGGCCTGATGATGGGCGTCGGCAACATCACCGAACTCACCAGCGCCGACTCGACCGGCGTCAACGCCCTGCTCATGGCGATCTGCCAGGAGGTCGGCGTGAAGGCGGTGCTCACCACGGAAGTCATTCCGTGGGCTCATGGCGCCGTGCGCGAGATCGACGTCGCGCGCCGCCTGATGCACTACGCCGTGACGCAGAAGACGCTGCCGAAGGGAATCGACAACCGGCTGGTCACCGTGAAGGATGCGAGAGTCCTGACGTACACGGAACAGGAACTCCGCGAACTGCAGGCCGAGGTGAAGGACGGCAACTTCCGGATCTTCACCGATCGTGACACCATCACCGTGCTCAACAACGCGCTCTTCGTCCGCGGCACCGAGATCCAGGAGATCTTCGACCAGCTCGGCGTCAGCGAGGCGGGCCACGCCTTCTACCTCGGCAAGGAGCTGGCGCGGGCGCGCCTGGCGGTCGCGTTAGGCAAGACCTACCGCCAGGAGGGACAGCTCGACTGGGGCTACCTCACGCCGCCCGAGGACCCGCGTCGCGAACACCTGAGAATCACGATGAGCCGCCCGCGCACCGGGGACGGGACGCCCGATGCCTGACCGGCCGCTCGTCGAGGAGCTTTCCCCCGCGCCGGACCCGGTGCTCACGGCGGAGCGATTCCTCGGACAACCGCACCTGTTCTTCCTCGACAGCGCGGCCGATCCGCAACGGCTGGGACGCTACTCGTTCCTGTCCGCCGCTCCCGTCGAGGTCGTCCGCAGCAAGGGACCCGGTGGAACGACGGCCCTCGACCGGGCCAGGGCGCTGCTCGCGCCGCACACCACTCCGGCCCTGCCGGGCCTGCCGCCGTTCCAGGGGGGCATCGCGGGCTTTCTCGCCTACGACTACGGCGCCGTACTGGAGCGGCTCCCCGCTCCGCGCTACGACGACCTCAACCTCCCCGATGCGGTGCTCGGCCTGTATGACTGGGTGATCGCGTGGGATCACCCGGAGGGTCGCGCGTGGCTCATCTCCACCGGCGTGCCGGCGACGGGCTCCGCGAAGGCGAAGCGCGCCGCCGAGCGGATGCAGTGGGTGCAGCGGATGCTGACGGGTCCGTCAGGCGGGGCGGCCGGGAGGCCGGGGCCCGCGGAGCCAAGGCATGCGGGGCCAAGGCATGCCTTGGCCCCGCATGCCCCTTCCTATCCCGTCGCGGGCACCGAGCACGCCATCGGCATCGGTCTCAGGTCGTCCTTCACCCATCGTGGCTATCTCGATGCGGTGACACGGGTGCGGGAGTACATCATCGCCGGCGACATCTTTCAGGCGAATCTCTCCCAGCGTTTCGAGGTGCCGCTCGAGGAGGATCCCTGGCATCTCTACCGGCGGCTCCGCGAAGTGAACCCCGCGCCCTTCGCCGCCTACCTCGAGTTCGACGGTGTCAGTGTCGCCAGCGCCTCGCCGGAGCGGTTCCTGCGCGTCGACACCGCCGGCCAGGTGGAGACTCGGCCCATCAAGGGCACGACACCACGCGGACTGTCGCCGCAGCACGACGCCGCGCTGTCCCGCGCACTGCGCGACAGCGAGAAGGACCGGGCCGAGAATCTCATGATCGTGGACCTGCTGCGGAATGACCTGAGCCGCGTCTGCCGGCCGGGCACGGTCCGGGTGCCGGAGCTGTTTGCGCTGGAGCGGTATCGCACCGTTCACCACCTGGTGTCGACCGTTGTCGGCGATCTGGCGCCAGGGCGCGACGCGACGGATCTTCTCGCGTCGGCCTTTCCCGGCGGTTCAATCACCGGCGCGCCGAAGGTGCGTGCGATGGAGATCATCGCCGAACTGGAGCCGTCGCGGCGCGGGATCTACTGCGGGTCGATCGGCTACCTGAGTGTCACCGGCGCGATGGACACGAGCATCGTGATCCGCACCCTGGTCGCGGCGGGGGGACGGGTGACCTTCTCGGCGGGCGGCGGGATCGTTGCCGACTCGGATCCGGAGAGCGAATACCAGGAGACGCTGCACAAGGCGCGCGCCCTCATCACGGCGCTCGCGGGCGCGGTGACGACGCCATGATCCTGCTCATCGACAACTACGACAGCTTCGTCTACAACCTGGCCCGTTACGTCGCGGAGCTGGGCGAGGCGCCGCAGGTACGCCGGAATGACGCGGTGACGCTGGACGACCTCGCCCTGCTCGCCCCCACGCACATCATCATCTCTCCAGGTCCCTGCACACCCGCGGAGGCCGGAGTCTCGATCGATGTGATCCGCCGGTACGGGGCGACGATCCCGATCTTCGGCGTCTGCCTGGGGCACCAGGCGATCGGGGCGGCGTACGGCGCGGAGATCGTCCGCGCCGGCCGCCCGATGCACGGCAAGACCTCGCGGATCCATCACGATGGCACGTCGGTCTTCACCGGCCTGCCGAGTCCGCTGATCGCGACCCGCTATCATTCGCTGGTGATCGCGCCCGAATCGGTGCCCGACGCGCTGCGGGTGACGGCCACGTCCGAGGATGGCGAGATCATGGCCGTGGCGCACCGGGAGCATCCCGTCGTGGGAGTCCAGTTCCATCCGGAGTCGGTGCTCACCGAGTACGGCTACCGGATGCTCGACTGGTTCCTCACCGGCGGCCGGGGCAGGAACGTTCCCGATCGCGCCGATGGGGCCCCCGCTCCGCCGAGCGGCGAGGAGCCGGGCCTCGCCGACCGGCCACCACCGGCCGAACTGGTCCGCTGAACCGCACGCATCACATTACCCATTTCGAGCAGACGGCTCGGCCCCCGCGCCGGGACGAACACCAGCAAGGACTCCGATGCGGACATTCATCGCCCTCCTCCTCGCAGCATTCCCGCTCCCCGTGCTCGCCCAGGCTCCGGCGGACACCGTCCGCGGCTTCGAGGAGCAGATGATGATGATCCCCACCCGCGACGGCGCACGACTCCACACGTTCGTCTACCGGCCGAAGGGGCATACCGAGCCACTGCCCTTCATCATGCTGCGCACGCCGTACGGCATCGACGGATCAGCCGCACGCTACTTCGCGGTCTACCTCAAGGAGATGGTGACGGAAGGCTACATCTTCGTCTTCCAGGACATCCGCGGGCGCTACGGCTCCGAGGGCCAGTTCGTGATGAACCGCCCGCTCCACGATCCGAAGGATGCGAACGGCGTGGACGAGAGCACCGACACCTGGGATACGGTGGACTGGCTGGTCAAGAACATCACCGGCAACAACGGCCGCGTCGGTGTACTCGGCGTGAGCTATCCCGGGTGGCTCGCGGCGATGGCCGGGGTGAATCCGCACCCGGCAGTCCGCGCCATCTCGCCGCAGGCGCCGATGACCGACACCTGGATGGGCGACGACTTCTTCCACCAGGGCGCCTTCCGGCTGAGCTACGGCTTCGAATACGCCACCGACATGGAGCTCTCCAACGACGGCTCCATCCCCGTCCCGATCGATCGCTACGACACCTACGACTGGTACCTGCAGCTGGGCTCGCTGGCGAACGTGAGCCGCGGGGTGCTCAAGGGGAAGTCGGTCCCGACCTGGCAGAACTTCACCGCCCACCCGACCTACGACGCCTTCTGGAAGGCGCGTGCGCTGCCCACCTATCTGACCAGCCTCACCGTGCCGACGATGACGGTTGGTGGCTGGTGGGACCAGGAGGATTTCTACGGCGCGCTCAAGACCTACGAGACGCTGGAGAAGCTGGACACCACAGGCATCAACTACCTGGTGATGGGGCCGTGGAACCACGGCGGCTGGAGCCGCGGCGCGGGTGACAGCCTCGGCAAGATCAGTTTCGATGACTCGACGAGTGCGTACTTCCGCGAGCAGGCGCAGGCCCCCTGGTTCGCCTACTGGCTCAAGGACAAGGGCCGGCTGCCGCTGCCCGAGGCGCTCCTCTTCGAGGCCGGCAGCAACCGCTGGCGCGCCTTCGAGAACTGGCCCCCGAAGAACGGCACCCGGCGCTCGCTCTACTTCGGGGCGAAGGGCACGCTGTCATTCGACCCACCCAGGGGCAGGCTCGCGGCGTTCGACCAGTACCTTTCCGACCCGGCGCATCCCGTCCCCTATCGCAACCGGCCGATCCAGCTCACCTATCACCACCGCGGATCGGACTGGTTCACCTGGCTCACCCAGGACCAGCGGCTCGCCGATGGCCGTCCCGATGTGCTCACCTGGCAGACAGCTCCACTGACCGAGGATGTGACCATCGCAGGAGACATCGTCGCGAAGCTCTTCGCCAGCACGACCGGTCGCGATGCCGACTGGGTGGTGAAGCTCATCGACGTCTATCCCGATTCCGGCGACTTCGCGCCGCGGATGGGCGGCTACGAGTTCATGGTGGCGAACGACATCATGCGCGGACGCTATCGGAAGAGCTGGAGCCATCCGGAACCGCTGGTCCCCAACCAGGTGACACCCTTCACGGTGGACCTGCACCAGCAGGCCTACACCTTCCAGCAGGGACACCGGATCATGGTGCAGGTGCAGAGCAGCTGGTTCCCGGTGTATGACCGGAACCCGCAGAGCTGGGTGCCCAACATCTTCGAGGCGAAGGCCTCCGACTTCCAGGCGGCGACGCACCGGGTGTACCGGAGCGCGCAGTATCCCTCGCACCTGGACGTCACGACCGTCGCGCCATGATCATCGAAACGATCGTCACCTCGATGGATGCCGCCGGCGCGCTCAACTGCGCGCCGATGGGCGTCGAGTGGGGCGAGGAGACGATCGTCATCAAGCCGTTCGTCGACACCACGACCTTCCGGAACCTCGCCGCCACCCGGGCCGCCGTGATCAATCTGACCGATGACGTCATGCTCTTTGCCGAGGGCGCGACCGGCAACGTGGTCTTTCCCCATGGCCCCGCCGCCGTGATCCAGGGCGCGGTGCTCGACGCCGCCTGCTCCTGGCGCGAGGTGGAGGTCGTCTCGGTCGACCCCACGCCGCCGCGGTCCCGCATCGTCACCCGGGTCGTGCATCATGGATTCCGGCGCGAATTTCTCGGATTCAATCGCGCCCGGCACGCGGTCCTCGAGGCGGCGATCGTCGCGACGCGCACTCATCTCATTCCCGCGGACGAAGTGCGCGCCGAGTTCGCGCGGCTGCAGGTGATCGTCGACAAGACCGCCGGTCCCCGGGAGCTGGAGGCGATGGCGCTGCTCGCAGCCTGCGTCCGTGACAAGCTGGCGGGGAGCCCCGCGGCATGAGCCAGAGCGCCGAGCGTCCCGAACGGGTGCTGGTCGAAGCGCCGGCGCGGCTCCATTTCGGCATCCTGGATCTGCGCGGCCACCTTGGGCGGAAATTCGGGGGTATCGGCGCGGCGGTCCCGACGCCATCGACCCTGCTCGAAGCGATCCCGGGCGACCGGCTCACCGCCGAGGGGCCCGATGCGGGCCGGGCGCAGGAATACGCCCAGCGGTACCTCACCGCGAGTCGCCTGCCGGGCGGGGCCCATCTGAAGATTCACCGGGCCATCCCGAGCCACGCCGGGCTGGGCTCAGGCACGCAGCTCGGGCTGGCGGTCGCACGGGCATTGGCAGAGCTCTACGGCCAGCCCTCCGAGCCACAGATGTTGGCGCGGATGGTCGGCCGGGGTCAGCGCTCGGCGATCGGTACCTGGACCTTCGCGCTGGGCGGGTTCGTGCTCGAGGGGGGCCGGAAGGTGGGAAGCGACGCCGTCGCGCCGCTCATTTCGCGGCTCCCGATTCCCGTCGCGTGGCGCGCCGTCATCGCGATTCCCGACAGCCAGCCCGGCCTGAGCGGAGCCGAGGAAGTCAGCGCCTTCCGCAACCTGCCGGCCCCGGATGAGCGGGAGGTGGAGCGGGTCGCCCACCTGGTGCTGATGCAGCTCCTGCCGGCCCTCGCGGACGCCGACCTGACCGCCTTCGGCGCAGCGCTCACGGAGGTCCAGCGGATCACCGGCGGGTGGTTCGCGCCCGCCCAGGGAGGGGCCTTCGCCCCCGGCCCCACCGGAGAGCTGGTGGAGCGGATGGCGGCGTTTGGGGCGGCGGGGGTGGGGCAGAGTTCCTGGGGGCCGACGGTCTACGGGCTGGTCCCCCATCAGGATGCCGGGCTGGACCTGGCGCAGCGGGTCCGGGCCCATCTGGGAGGCCGCGGGCGGGTCTTCGAGACCCCCTTTGCGGAACGGGGCGCCCTGGTCCACAGCAGCTGGGCCCGAATCGGACGAGATTGACAGATTATTAGGCGGACGGTATACTGGCCCTCCGTCATTATGTGGGGGTTCCCGTCCGGAACCTTTCACAGAATGCACGGTACTACCACCTGAATCGGTGGGGCCGCAACAGTCGAGATTCCCCATCTCGACCGATAACAAGCCCGTTTCCACAATCAAATTGCGACTCCACCAGGGTTCCGGGTCTTTCTTCCGGGGCTCGGTTCCGTGCCTCATGCGTGGGCTGTCATGGGAGCTCGCCCTATGCTCGTAGCCGTCACTCCGTTCCGATCGTCACTCGCCCCCTGTTCCGGGAGCGTGGGCCTTCGCGTGTGCGGCAATGGCAACGGCAATACCAGCCTGCCCGCCGTCCACGGTCTGTGGTGGCGTGGCAATGGGATCCACAGCAGATAGCAGGTCGCGGCCAGCCGGCGAAGTCAGCCGGGTGGCCGCTGGTGTTTTGTGGCAGGACGCAGGTGCAGGACCAAGTCTCGGGGAGTGAGTGGGGACCGTTCGTGCACGCCGGCGCGAACGCCTCGCTCAGGCCCCGCGCAGTCAGCAGTCCGGGAGGGCTGCTGGAACCCTTCATCATGAGGTCATCTATGAACCGTATTACCCGCAGGATGTTGTCTGGCGGGCTCGTCGCGGGCCTTTCCGTGCTCGCGGTCTCGGCCCATGCCCAGGCGCGTTCGGGGGCGTGGACTCGTAACGCCCCGGATGGCGACTGGCAGATGCCCGGCCGGGACTACAGCCTCCAGCGGTACAGCCCGCTCGCGCAGATCAACACCGCGAACGTGGCGAACCTCAAGGCGGCCTGGACCTTCTCGACTGGTACGCTGCGTGGCCATGAGGGCAACCCCCTCGTGATCGGGAACGTGATGTACGTGCACACCTCCTTCCCGAACATCGTGTACGCGCTCGACCTCTCCAAGGAAGGCGCGCCGCAGATCTGGAAGTACACCCCGAAGAACAATCCGGACGCGATCCCGATCGCCTGCTGCGACCTCGTGAACCGCGGCACCGCGTACCATCCGAGCGGCAAGATCTTCATCAACGCGCTCCAGGGCACGCTCGTGGCGCTCGACGCCAAGACTGGCAAGGAACTGTGGACGGCGTCGCACCCGACCCAGTCGCCGACCCAGACCGAAGCGACGATGTACAAGGACGGCGCGACCATCACCGTCGCCCCGATCGTGATCAAGGACGTCGTCATCACCGGTATCTCCGGCGGTGAGTTCGGCGTGCGCGGCCGCGTGTCGGCGTTCGACGTGAACACCGGCAAGCACATCTGGACTGCCTACTCGACCGGCCCGGACAGCGAGACCCTCGTGCCCGAGACGGCCAACGCCAACTATCCGAGCCACAAGGGCAAGGATCTCGGCGTCACCACCTGGCAGGGCGATGAGTGGAAGAAGGGCGGCGGGACGACCTGGGGCTGGTACTCCTACGACCCCGAGCTGAACCTCTTCTACTACAACACCGGCAACCCCGGTTCCTGGAACCCCGACCAGCGCCCCGGCGACAACAAGTGGTCGATGACCATGTTCGCCCGGAACCCGGAGACGGGCATGGCGAAGTGGGCGTACCAGATGACCCCGCACGACGAGTGGGACTACGACGGCGTCAACGAGTCCGTGCTGTTCGAAAAGGGCGGCCAGAAGCTGCTCTCGCACTTCGATCGTAACGGCATCGCCTACACCGTCGACCGCACCAACGGCAAGGTCATCGTTGGCAACGCGTACGGCCCGATCAACTGGGCGAAGAACGGCGGCACGAGCACCCCGGTCGAGGGCGTCGTGTCCACCGGCGTCCCGGTCAAGGATCCGCGCTACGGCACCACCTCGAAGAAGAACACCGAGGGCATCTGCCCCGCGGCGATCGGCTTCAAGGACCAGCAGCCGATGGCGTACTCCCCGATCACCGGCCTCTTCTACGTCCCCGCGAACCACATCTGCATGGACTACGAGGGCGTTGAAGTGAAGTACACCCGCGGTCAGCCGTACGTCGGCGCGATCGTGCGGATGTTCCCGGGCCCCGGCGGCCACCGTGGCCGCTTCTTCGCCTGGGACCCGATGGCCGGCAAGGTCGTCTGGGAGATCAAGGAGAACCTGGCCGCGTACGGCGGCGCGATGACCACGCAGGGTGGCCTCGTGTTCTATGGCACGATGGAAGGCTGGCTCAAGGCCGTCGACCAGAAGACCGGCAAGCTCCTGTGGAAGTTCAAGACCCCGTCGGGCATCATCGGCAACCCGATGACCTACAAGGGCCCGGATGGGAAGCAGTACATCGCCGTGCTCTCGGGCATCGGCGGCTGGGCGGGCATCGGCGTCGCCGCTGGTATCGGCGCTGAGGATCCGACCGCCGGCCTGGGCGCCCTCGGCGCCTTCGGCGACGCGGGTCAGTTCTCGACCCAGGGTGGCGTGCTCACCGTCTTCGGGATGTAATCCGAACCGGGGGGTAGGGCCAAGGCATGCCTTGGCCCTATCCCGAGGCACGACAGTCCGGATAGCTTGAAAGACAGGGGCGGGTCACTGACCCGCCCCTGTCCTGTCCCCTGAAGACCGAATCCCGGGCGCCGATGGCGCCTTCTCTCCTTCGGCGGGGATCCCCTCTCGGCTGCACGGGGTACACCACGGCATGACAGCTTCTCGACGACTCTGCGGTGCGCTGCTGCTGACCACCCTCATGGTCCTCAGTCTCGCCGTGCCCGCCGCCGCCCAGCGGCCGGCCCAGATGCAGCCCGGCATCCTGCGGGTCTGCTCCGATCCCGACAATCTCCCCAACTCGAACCGTGGCGGTGAAGGGTTCGAGAACAAGATCGCCGAACTGCTGGCGACGACGTGGAACTCCAAGCTCGAATACACCTGGTGGGCCGCACCGCGGGGCATGATGCGGATGCTCAACGGCCTGTACTGCGACGTCTTCCTCCAGGTTCCGACCGGCTTCGACATGGCCGGCGTCACCCGACCCTACTATCGCACCAGCTACGTCATCGTCCAGCGAAAGAATGCCGCGCACCTCGTCACCGGGCTGGATGATCCCGCCCTCAAGACGATGCGCATCGGCGTCCATCTCTTCGCGGCCGATGGCGAGAACACCCCTCCCGCGATGGCCCTCTCCGCGCACGGCGTGGTCGGCAACCTGGAGGGTTTCAGCACCACCTACGCCGGAGGCCAGAACCAGCCCTCCGACATCATCAAGGCCGTCGTGAATGACTCGGTCGACGTTGCCATCGTCTGGGGGCCGATTGCCGGCTACTGGGCCAAGCAGCTCGGGGCCGACGTCGTGCTGACGCCCGTGGCGGACGACAGTCTGAGCGGCATCCCCTTTGCCTACAGCATGGGCATGGGCGTGCGCCGCCGGGATGTCGCGCTTCGCGACAGCCTGCAGAAGTTTCTCGATGCGAAGGCTCCGGAGATCCGCGGCCTGCTCCAGCAGTACGGGATTCCCGTGCTTCCTCTCCCTTCCGACTCCGTCGCGAAGGGAGCACCGGCCGGATCGGCCAGGTAGATTATTTGCCCAGTCCGGCCGAGCGATGGCGGGGTCGGCGTTCACCAACTTGGAAAGGAACGTGCACTGCGATGAGGACGTCAGTTTTGCGCACGATTGGCCGCGCCCTGGTCGTTTCGAGCTTGGCGCTCACTCTCGCGGTGGCCACCGCGGCCGCCCAGCAGGTCAATGACGCGTACCACCCGCAGCCGCGGGACACGATCGATAACGACACCTATCAGGGCTGGAAGCAGTTCGAACTCAACTGCTCCCGCTGCCACGGCGAGTACGCGGTGGGCAGTTCGTTCGCACCCGCGCTCGTGGTATCGCTCAAGGCGGGCGGTCCGATCCCGGACGAGCCCGCCTTCATCACCGTCGTCTGCGCCGGCCGTCCCGACAAGGGCATGCCGTCGTGGTGCGCCCTGGGTCTCGAGATGGACAAGATCCAGCGCATCTACAAGTACGTGAAAGGCCGCGCGGACGGGAAGATCAGTGCTGGACGCCCGATGCTGAAGGCCGAAGGCTAGACCGCCGGGCATCGGGACATCCCGCTAGATTCTGGGGGCCGCGGCGTTGCCGCGGCCCTCGTCATTTCCGGCCCACCGCTGGAGTCCGCCATGCGCCTCGCCCCATTCGTCACCTGCACACTCCTCCTCGCCGGCGTCCGCAGCACCGCGGCGCAGGATGCGGGCGGCATGGCGCCGATGGGGGCGGCGGCCGGTCAGACCGCCACGCGCCCGAATGCCGATTCCCTTCGCACCAGCCCCCAGATCAAGGCCTATCTCGCCTCCGTCATCGACGGCGTCCCGGATCTCTCCGGCCTCGACCTCCGCGGACTCGATCTCCGCGGCGTCGACTTCCGCAAGGCCAATCTGACGGGCGCCCGCCTCGAGGGCACCCGATTCGATGGCGCGAACCTATTCTCCTGCGATCTCACCGACGCGGTGGCACCGGGAGCGAACTTCAGCAGCGCCAACCTCGACGTCTCCACCCTCCGTCGCGCCAACCTGCACCAGGCGAATCTGTACAAGGCGAGCCTCTTCGCGACGATCATCGAGGCTGCCGACCTGAGCGGCGCCGACCTCCGCGAGACCCGGATCATCGGCCTCCTCCGGAAGGCGAATCTGACGGGAGCCAATCTGGCCGGCGCCAACATCGGCGCCGATCCTGGCAATCAGTCGATGGGGGTCATGCGGGCGCAGTTCGTCCTCGCCGACCTGACCGACGCCGACCTGAGCGGCGCCAATCTGTACAAGGCCGACTTTTCCTACGCCAGGCTGAACGGCGCACATCTGGCCGGCGCGGATCTCGGCAACGCCGATCTGGTGCAGACGGACTTCACCGGAGCGGACGTGACGAACCTGAATCTCAAGTTCGCCGACGTGAACGGGGCGATCTTTTCGGGCGCCGTAGGCGTGGCCTCGATCCGGGGCCTCGACGACGCGCGCAATCGCAGCAAGGCGATCTTCGACCAGTGAGGTAGACGCATGCCCAAGCTCATGCTGGCAGCTCTCGGACTGGCCCTGCTGACCGCCTGCGGACCCAGGGCCGATCGCACCGCCTCACCAGACACCGCGCAGGCGCCCCGGGCGTCCATCGACACGGCGCCCGCGCCGGCACCGACCACGGCCGCACCGGCCGACTCGACTCCAGCCCGGCCCAGTCCCGCGGCGGTGACACCATCGAGTCCGGCAGCCAAACCCGCTCCGAAGCCGGTGGCGGCCGCTCCGACACCCGTGGCCGCGGCCCCGACGCCAGTCGCCGCGGCGCCCGCCCCGGCCACGCCGGCCACTCAGGATCCATGGCACCCCGCGGCGAAGGACACGCTCGACTTCGACACCTACCAGGGGTGGAAGCAGTTCGAGCTCAACTGCTCGCGCTGTCACGGGGAATACGCGGTCGGCACGACCTTCGCCCCGGCCCTCGTGGTCTCCCTGAAAGAAGGCGGGACGATCCCGACGAAGGAGATGTTCATCACCACCGTGTGCGCGGGCCGCCTCGACAAGGGGATGCCCTCCTGGTGCGCGCTCGGTCTCGAAATGGGCAAGATCGAGCAGATCTACCAGTACGTGAAGGGCCGGGCCGACGGGAAGATCGCGGCCGGACGCCCCGCCCAGCGACCATAACCTCTTCGATTCAAGGCCCGGTTCTTCATGCGAAATTCTCCTGCAGGTTTGCTGCTGCTGCTCACCCTCACCCTCGGCGGCTGTGGCCGGTCGGGCGAGAAGGCTCCGCCTGCGTCCGACGCCGGTTCGACGCTGAGTGCCGCCGGCGGTGGCGCTGAACTCGTCTATGTCTCCAACGAAGACTCCCGCAACCTGACCGTCATCGATGCCGCCACCGACAGCGTGGTGGCCACCATCGAGGTCGGGACCCGTCCTCGCGGCGTCCGGGTGAGTCCGGACGGCAAGACGGTCTACGTGGCACTGAGCGGTTCCCCCAAGTGTCCGCCGACGATGCCGGACGCCGAGTGCGAGAAGCTCCAGAGCGATCGCAGCAAGGACGGCGTGGCGGTGGTGGACGTGGCGACGCGGAAGACCATCAAGACCCTGCCAGCCGGCCTCGACCCGGAAACGTTCGACGTGAGCCAGGACGGTGCGCGCCTCTTCGTCTCGAACGAGGATGCAGACTCCGCGACGATCGTGGATGTCGCGTCAGGCAAGGCCGTTGCCAACATCAAGGTGGGCAAGGAGCCGGAAGGGGTGACGCTGGCCCCGGACGGCAAGAGCGTCTGGGTGACCGGCGAGACCGATCACGACATCACCGGCATCGACCTGGCGACCGGCAAGGCCATCGCCAGCATCGACGTTCTCGGCAAGCGCCCACGCGGCATCGGCTTCCTGCCCTCAGGCGAGCGCGCCTATGTGACGAACGAGGTCAGCGGGACCGTGTCGGTGGTGGACATCGCCGCGAGGAAGACCATCAGGCAGATCACCATGCCCGAGGGGTCCCGCCCGATGGGGATCCTCGTGACGGCCGACGGCAAGCGGATCTACGTCTCGAACGGCCGCGGCAAGACCGTGTCGGTGATCGATCCCGCCACCGATTCGGTCGTGGCGACGGGCGAGGTAGGGATGCGGCCATGGGGGATCGGCCTGACGGCGGATGGGAAGAAGCTCTATACCGCCAATGGACCGGGGAACGACGTGAGCGTCATCGACGCGGCGACGCTCAAGGTGCTGAAGCTGGTGCCGGCCGGTTCGGTGCCGTGGGGCATCGCCATCGGGCCAAAGCCATAGGGGCGCCCGGCCGGACGCCCCCGGATTCCCGTCGCATGGTGCGGCCGGTCGCCCTAGGCGATCGGCCGTTTCGCCAGCAGGGTACCCGGCCAGCGCCATGCGATCCACGCATCCAGCCCCCACGCCCGCCCTGAGCGGGCCAGGAAGAACGTGATCATCGTGATGACCAGCATGTAGTGGAAGCCGAGCGACGCATTGGAGAGGTGGGCGGATGCGAGACCGTAGTTGAGGCTCAGCCAGAGCCCGCCGAGCGCGCCAAGTCCGGCGAAACAGCCGATGACCAGCGAGAGCCCGACCAGGACCTCGCCCCATGCCGTCAGCTGCGCGAAGAGGACGCTGTTGGGGACGACGGTGTTCTCGAGAAAGCTCTTGTACCAGAGGATCGGGTTGTCCGCGATCTGCTTGGCGATGATGTTCGGCATCATCTCGATCCACCTCGGCTCGACCCCGAGGAAGGGGAAGAACCCGCCGAGGAGCACGAAATCCAGCTTGGTGGTAAGGGCCTTCAGGAACCAGAGACCCACCAGGATGCGGAGCACCGCCAGCCACCGGCTGGGGTGCGACATGTCGATGGGTGTCGGGGCGGTAGCAGAGGTCATCGAGGGAAGCTCCTGTGCGGCCAGGAATCGCTGGCCAACGGACCATCCGAGGGAAGAGCGCCGACCAAGTTACAGTGGCCGGCGCGCTCCCGATAGCATATCAGCCGGCTGTCACCGCCAGCTGACGCCCAGCTCCGTCACCACGAAGCACCAGGTATCGATCAGCTCTTCCAGCACCTTGGACACCGGCTTCCCCGCGCCGTGCCCCGCCTGTCCCTCGAGGCGCAGCAGAATCGGCCGGTCCGATGAGGAAGCCGCCTGGAGTCGCGCCGCCATCTTGCGGGCATGCAGGGGATCGACCCGGGTATCGCTTTCCGCGGTGGCGAGCAGGACCGCGGGATACGGCGTCCCGGGCTGCACGTGATGATAGGGCGAGTAGGCCCGGAGCCAGCGAAACTGCTCCGGATCGTCGGGGGAGCCGTATTCCGGAATCCACAGCCGCGCGATCAGGAACCGGTGATACCGCAGCATGTCGAGCAGCGGCACCTGGATGACGACGGCGCGGAAGAGATCGGGCCGCTGCGTCAGGACCGCCCCCATCAGCAGGCCGCCGTTCGACCCGCCAGCGATCGCGAGCCGTGACGGGGTGGTGTAGCGCTCCCGGATCAGGTACTCCGCGGCCGCGATGAAGTCGTCGAAGGTGTTCTGCTTCGTCGCGAGCATCCCGGCCGCATGCCAGGCCTCCCCATACTCGCCACCGCCGCGCAGGTTCGGGATCGCGACCACGCCGCCCTGCTCCAGCCAGGCGAGCACCGAGCGCGAGAACGAGGGCGTCATGCTGATGTTGAATCCGCCGTATCCGGTGAGGTAGGCGGGATTCTCGCCGTTCCGCACCAGCCCCGTGCGATGCACCAGGAACATCGTGATCGGGGTCCCGTCCTTCGAAGCGTAGCGGACCTGATGCACCTCGAACCGCTCCGGGGCGATGTCGGCCTCCACCCGCTGCCACAGCGTCTGTGCACCCGTCCGCAGATCGATCCGGTAGATGCTCGGCGGCACGGTGTAGGACGAGAACCCGTAGAACAGTTCGTCGCCATCCGGTTCCGCCCCCCAGCCGAAGAGGCTGCCGATCGCGGGCAGCGCCAGCTCGCGCGGATGCTCCCCCTCGAGGCCGGCGAGGCGGAGCCGCGAGCTCGCCGACTCGAGGTACGAGAGCGCGAGCGTGTCACGCGTGACCATGATGCCGTCGAGTACGGCGTCGGGCCGGGTCGGTACGATCTCGCGCCATTGCGCCCGTGCCGGTGCGGACGGGTCGGTGACGAACAGGCGATAGTTCGGCGCATCCTGATTGGTGCGGATGTAGAAGCGGCTCCCGATCACCTGGCCTTCGAACGAATGCGGCAGCCCCGTGACCACGGGAAGCAGCGCCCCGCCGGCCTGGCGGTCCTGCAGATAGAGATCGGTCTGGTCGAAGGTGCGGGCCACCGTGACCACCAGCCAGCGGCCGTCGGGGGAGAGATGCACGCCGGGCCAGTGTTCCTTGGCCTCCGGCTTGAAGATGAGCAGATCCGCGGCCGGATCGGCGCCGAGCGCGTGGAAATAGATGGCGCGATGATACTGCGCCTCCTCGGCGGGTACCTCGCCCTCCCGCGGATACCGCGTGTAGTAGAAGCCGGAATTGTCAGGCAGCCAGGCCAGGTCGGCGGCGCGGCACGGCGCGATGCGGTCGGGCAGCACGGCGCCGGTGGCCACGTCCATCACCTGCAGCACGCTCTCCTCGGTGCCGTTCTCCGACAGGCCGAAGGCGAGGAGCCGCCCGTCATCGCTCGGGAAGTACCAGTCCAGGGCGGTCGTTCCCGCGGCATCCATCGTGTTCGGGTCGAGCAGCACCCGGTCGGCGCCGTGCAGGCCGTCCCGCACGTAGAGCACCGGCTGATTCTGGGTGCCCTCCCGCCGCTGGTAGAAGTAGCGCCCCCGTGCCGGCGTGGGCGCGCCCAGCGAGCCGATGGTGAGCAGCTTGGCGAGGCGCTCCTGGATCAGCGGCCGCGCCGCCACGGCCTCGAGGTACGCCCTGGTGCAGCGGTTCTGCGCGTCGGTCCACTGGCGCGTCTCCTCGCTGTCGCCGGCCTCGAGCCAGCGATAGGGGTCCGCGATCCGTTCACCGTGGAGTTCCTCGACCGCGGTATCGAGCCGGGAGGGGGGATAGGCGAGTCTGGTCATGCCGGAAGGTAAGGCGGGAGCTGGTCCGGGGGGAGCAAACGAGCGAGGGACCTCCTCGGTTACCGCCGGAGATCCCTCGTTCAGACAGCGCGGTCCTGCTGATGCGTCAGTCGCCGAGACTGATGCCCAGTTCCCGAGCGGTCAGCACGGTGTCGGAATCGAGCGGGACATGCTTCGAGCGGCCGATGACATCCTGCAGCGGGACCCGTTCGATCGCGGGCGGGTTGTAGCCGACCATCACGCCGAACGCCCGGTCCGCGACGGCGCGCACCGCCGCCGTGCCGAAGCGGAGCCCGAGCAGCCGGTCGAAGGTGGTCGGCGATCCGCCACGCTGCAGATGGCCGAGGACGAGGCTCCGCGTCTCCTTGCCAGTCCGCTCCTGGATGGCGCGCGCGACCAGCGAGCCGATCCCGCCCAGACGATCGACGGTGCCGACGGAACGGCGCTCGAGCAGCAGGGTGTGCCCGCCAAGCGGCGTGGCACCCTCGCCGACGACGACCATGCTGAAGTGACGCCCGGTCTGCTCCCGGGCCACGATCTTGGCGCAGACCTTCTCGATATCGAAGGGAATCTCGGGAATCAGGACCACGTCCGCGCTCGCCGAGATGCCGCTGTTGAGCGCGATCCACCCGGCGTCCCGCCCCATCAGCTCCACGACCATCACCCGCTCGTGACTCTCGGTGGTGGAGTGCAGCTTGTCGATCGCCTCGGTCGCGGTACTCACCGCGGTGTCGAAACCGAACGTGGCGAGAGTGCCCATCACGTCGTTGTCGATGGTCTTCGGCACGCCGACCACCGGCAGGCCCTTCCGCCAGAGGTCGTACCCGATCTTGAGGCTCCCGTCCCCACCGATCGTGATGAGGGCGTCGAACCCGCTCGCGTTGAAGGCGCCGATGAGATCGTCCGACCGGTCGACCTCGACATCCTGACCGTCGGGACCCTTCACAGCCCAGCGGAATGGATTCCCCCGGTTGGTCGTGCCCAGGATGGTCCCGCCGAGATGGGTGATGCCGCGCACCTTGTCCGGGGTGAGCGTCATGATCCCGTCGTTGCCCAGCAGGCCGCCGTAGCCCCGGCGAATCCCGTAGGTCTGCCAGCCGCGGGTATGCGCGGAGAGCACGATGGCGCGGATGACCGCGTTGAGACCGGGGGCGTCCCCGCCGCCGGTGGAGATGGCAATACGCATCAACGATCAGCCCGTCTTCTGCCGCAGTAGCTGCATGACCTCGCCCGGGGCAGCGTGCCGGCCGAGGGTCCGCTTGGAATAGATCTGCACGCCGTCGGCGGTGACCTCGAAGACGCCGCCCGACGACTTGATCAGGCGGATCGCCGCCTGGGGAAATGCCTGCTGAATCTCGGCCGCCAGACCGGCAGCCCGGGGTTCATAGTTTCAAACGACGCAGTATTCAATCGTGATCTGCATGACTCGGTATCGGCTGAAGGGGGCACGGGACGCGCACGGTCAGGGAAGAACCTAAACGCGGACCTCCTCAGTCTGAAGAGCGATGCCGCACAACCCCGGCGCTTCCACTTGCCATCCCCCGTGCTGACGGGCACTATCTACGGGTCCATTCGGTTCCCCGTACCGTCAGAGTCCCGATGCGCGCTCGCCTGGTCCTGCCCAGCCTCCTCCTCGCCCTCGCCACCCTGCACTCCCCGGTCGCGGCCCAGCGCCTCTACCGCCTCGAGCTCAGCGGCGCCGGCGGGTACAATCTCTTCGACAGCAAGCTGGACCTGGGCTCGACCTTCGGTGCGGCGGGCCGCCTCGGCTACTGGATCTACGGGCCGCTCTCCCTCGAGGTCGAAGGAGTGTTCGCCAAGCCCTCGACGACCACGCCTCTCAATCAGAAAGTCTCGGTCTCGAGTATCGGCGGCTGGCTGCTGGGGAACTTCCCCATCGGCAACCGGGCCAGCTTCTTCGTGAAGGGCGGCTATGGGCACACCAACTTCGGCACCTGTCCCGCCGTCTCCGTGCCAGGCTCCGGTCCCTGCGGCTCGGCCGACGTGGTCCAGGCCGGGCTCGGCACCCGCATCAGCCTGACGCCCGCGCTGCTCATGCGCTACGAAGTCGCCGCCAACCGCAGCCTGACGACACTCAAGTTCACCAATGCGGTCGTGCAGGGTGGCCTCAGTCTGATGATCGGCAGCAAGCCCCTCGTGGATAACGACGGCGACGGGATCTACGATCGCTACGACAGCTGTCCCGGGACCCGGCTCGGCGCCCTGGTCGACAAGCACGGCTGCCCCACCGATCGGGACGCCGATGGCGTCCCGGACGGTGTCGACCGCTGCCCGAACACCCCCGAAGGCGCCACCGTGGATTCCGCCGGCTGCACCATGGATTCCGACGGCGACGGCTACCTCGACGGCCTCGATCAGTGCCCCGACACCCCGAAGGGCGCCCTCGTGGATGCCCGCGGCTGCCCCGGCGACTCCGACGGCGATGGCGTCTTCGATGGGCTCGATCGCTGTCCGCTGACCCCGGCCGGGGCCACCGTCGATGCCCTGGGCTGCCCGGGGGACTCCGACAACGATGGCGTGCTCGACGGCCTCGACAAGTGCCCCGACACCAAGATCGGCGCACCGGTCGACGCGAACGGCTGTCCCACCACGCCGCCTCCTGCCGCCGCGGACAGCAGCCCCAGCGAGCGGGTGTGGATCCTGCCCGGTTCGATCTGGACCCTGCGCAGCTCGGCGCTGACCGCCCCGGCGCTGCCGGTACTCGACTCGGTGATCGGGGTCCTCAAGGCCGACCCGAAGACCAGTGCCGAAGTGAACGGCTTCGCCCAGGACCGGCTCGTGCCCAGCGACAATACCCGGCTGTCCCAGCGGCGTGCCGACGTGATCCGGGATTACCTGATCAAGCAGGGCATCGAGGTGAGCCGGGTCACGGCCGTGGGCCGGGGCTCACAGACCCTCATCGTTTCGGACACGACGGAGGCGGCGCGCACCACCAATCGGCGCGTCGAGATTCGCGTCACCCGCAATCCCTAGACAGTCCGGCGCGCACGGCAATTGCCCGATGACGAGAGGGCGGCCCACCAGGCCGCCCTCTCTGTCGTTGCAGGGGCCTCTTCAGACGGAAATCAGCCATGCGCCGCGCCACGCTTGCCGCATTCGGCCTGTTCATCACCTGTTCCCCGCTCGCTGCGCAAACGACCCGGCAGTGGGGCGACGAATTGACGCTGCCCGAACCGCTCCTGACTCTCGGCCCCCGGATCACCGAGCCGCTGGCCTGGCCCGCGCCGCCGATCCGCCATGCACCGGCCGCCGTCCGCGCCGTCTACGTCAACGCCTGGGCCTTCGGCGGAGCGCGGTTCTGGGATCTGGTGCGGCTCGCCGACAGCACTGAGGTCAACAGCTTCGTCATCGACATCAAGGACGACACCGGGTATCTCACCTACCGCTCCGCGGTTACGACGGCGGTCGCGATCGGCGCCAATGGGCAGATTCGCGCCCGCGACGCACAGGCCCGGCTTCGCACCCTGCATGAACACGGCATCCATACCATCGCCCGCATCGTCGTGGCGAAGGACCCGCTGCTCGCTTCGCGGAAACCGAACTGGTCGGTCCAGGACGTGAGTGGCGGCCTCTGGCGCGACCGGCTCAACTTCGCGTGGGTCGATGCGTTCAACGATTCGATCTGGGTCTATGCGTCGCAGCTCGCGGCCGAAGCCGTCACCAACGGCTTCGACGAAGTGCAGTTCGACTACGTCCGCTTCCCGGATGAGCCGAAGGCCCGGATGGCGCATGCCGTCTTTCCGGCGCGCCGCAAGGGCGAGAACGTCCGCGACGGCGTGAGCCGGAACCTCCGGCTCCTCCGCGACCGGGTGAAACCCCTCGGCGTCCCGTTCACCATCGACGTCTTCGGCATGACCACGAACGTCCGGGTCGATCTCGGCATCGGGCAGGTCTGGGAGGATCTCGTCAGCACCGCCGACGTCGTGCTGCCGATGGTCTATCCGAGCCATTATTTCCACGCGATGTACGGGGTCTCGCACCCCAACAGCGAGCCCTACACCATCGTCAGGCACGCCCTCGCCGACGGGGTCGAGCGGGCTCGGCAGATGGGCACCACCACCGCGGAAATCCGGCCCTATCTCCAGGCCTTCACGCTCGGTCAGCCGCGATACACTCCGGACATGGTGCGGGACCAGATCCGCGCGGTGAAGGATGTCGGCCTCCAGTCCTGGGTCCTCTGGAATCCCCGGTCGGACTACGATCCCCGCATCTTCGAGAAGAGCGCCCCCAGCATCACCCAGGTCGCGGTCCGGCCCGTGCCCGTCAGGAATTTCGCCGAGCCGATGCACACCCGGCGCTGAGCCGGAGAGCGCGACGCGCGGCGCGGCTCCCTCCGCGTCGCGCCAGCGGGATGACAGTCGCCGCGCCCTGCGGCTACCATTCTGCATGCGTCTGATCGCCGTCGGCCTCGCTGCGCTGCTCCTCCCGGCCCCGCTCTTCGCCCAGCAGCTCACCCCGCGGCCGGTCGAGGCGGTGAAGACCGGGGCGATGCAGGATTCCGATCTCAGCGAGAGTTCCGGGGTCATTCGCAGCCGCACCATGCCGCGGGTGCTCTACACGATCAACGACTCCGGCAACGATCCCGTCCTCTTCGCGATTGACTCGAGCGGCCGGCCTCTCGGTCGCTGGCGGGTTCCCGGCGTGCGCAACCGCGACTGGGAGGCGATCAGTATCGGGCCCTGTCCGTCGGGCTCCTGCCTCTACATCGGCGATATCGGAGACAACGCCGAGCGCCAGCCGACGGTGACCATCTACCGGGTGCGGGAGCCGACCCGCTTCGAGCGCTTTCGCGGCGCCACCGACCCCGCGCCCATCGACCTCGACTCGCTCGTCTTCCGCTATCCCGATGGCCCGCACGACACCGAAGCGATGTGGCTCGACGACGCAGGAACGATCTTCCTGGTGACCAAGGGGAGGAGCGGCGGCGTGAAGCTCTTCCGGCTTCCCGCGAGTGGATTCGGTCGCGGGACACCGGTCGAGGCCGCGCTGGTGCAGTATCTGCCGATTCAGGCGGACAAGAAGCTGGGCCGCTGGGTCACCGACGCCGCGCGCTCGCCCGATGGCCGGACCATCGCGGTGCGCACCTACACCGAGATCTATCTCTTCCCCGTGACGGGGCTGGGTCGCCTGGGCCCCCCATCGAGCTGCAATGTCGCGGGACTCGAGCCGCAGGGTGAGGGAATCGACTGGCTCGATGCCCAGCGGATGGTGCTGACCAGCGAGAGCTACCCCAACGGACAGCCGGGACCCATCCACGTGGTGCGCTGCGGTGCTTAGAACCGTTCTCCGGCGGTTCCTGGTTGCGTTCGGCGCGGCCTTCCTGCTCTGGGTCGGTCTGGGCCAGCCGCACCGCACCCGCCCCGCGCATCGCGCGACCTGGATGGAGACCGACAGCCTCAGACTCCGGGTCCTCGAAGCCGGCCGCGGTGACACCACGGTGCTGCTCCTGCACGGGTACGGCGAGTCGCTGCTCGCGTGGCGACTCGTCCTCGACCGGCTGGCGCGACACAACCGTGTCATCGCCCTCGACCTGCCAGGCTTCGGGCTCAGCGACAAGCCCGATGTCCGCTATGACTATCCCGCGTATGCCCGCTGGCTCGGCGACTTCCTCAGGGACCACACCGGGGGACCCGTGGTGGTCGTCGGCCACTCGATGGGGGGACAGATCGCGGCCGGCCTCGCCCTGGATCATCCCGATCGCGTCGTCGCCGCCGTGCTGATCGATCCCGCCGGGGCGGGGATCAACACCCTGCTGACCGATACCGGCGGGATCGCATCCCCGGCGACCAAGTGGGTGGTGTCGGCGATCTCCTTCGTGCTCCCGGCCCACGACAGCGCCTGGCTCGCCGAACCGGAGGACGCCCGCGACTATGAGCCCAGTGCCGACTCCAGCACGGCACGCTCGGCCCGCCGGGTACTCGAGGATTTCGACTTCGCCGCCCTGCAGGATCGCTTCGCCAGCCTGAAGCAGCCCGTCCTGCTCATCTGGGGCGAGCAGGATCCCACGATTCCGCTCAGCATCGGGCAGCGCATCGCCGAGCAGCTTCCCTGCCGACGTTTCCTCCCGCTCGCCACGCTCCACCGTCCACACCAGACGCTGCCGGATACCGTCGCGGCCGCGATGGAGACCTTCCTCAGACAGCCGACGTGTGGGTCGAGGTAGTTCCGAGTTCCGAGTTCCCGGATTTGTGGTAGGTTTTCCGCGTAACTTCAACCGCTGAGCAAGATCATGGTCATGACCCGATTGGTCCGAGCCGCCGCGATTGGTTGCGCCCTTGGCGTCTCGGTACTCGGAACTCGGAACTCGGCACTCTCCGCCCAGATGCCGACTCCGGCAACGAGAGTGACCCGTGCGCTCAGCGCCGATGTCTATCGCGCCCATCTCGAGTACCTGTCGGACGACCTGCTGGAAGGCCGGGCGCCGGCGACCCGTGGCGGGGAACTCGCCGCGAAGTACATCGCGACCCAGTTCCGTCGCCTCGGGCTCGAACCGGCCGGCGACAGTGGCAGCTATTTCCACCGCGTCCCGATCGTCGCGCTCACGCCCGATCCTTCGCTGAAGGTCACCGGCGCCAACCCGGCGACGCTCAAGTACCGCGACGACTACGTGCTCTGGTCGATGCGCAACGAGGAGCAGGTGAACGTCGCCGGACCGGCCGTCTTCGTGGGCTACGGGATCGTGGCACCCGAATGGGGATGGAACGACTACGCCGGCGTCGATGTGAAGGGGAAGATCGTCTTCTGCCTCGTCAACGATCCGGGCCTGCACGATCCCGCGATCTTCCGCGGCCGCATCCTTACCTACTACGGGCGCTGGACCTACAAGATCGAGGAGGCGCAGCGGCAGGGCGCCGCCGGGCTCGTCCTCATTCACACGACCGAGAGCGCGACCTATCCGTGGACCACGGTCACCGGCTCCTGGACGGGAGAGCAGGTGCGACTCGAGCGGCCGGCCGGCTCCCTGGTGGTGGCCGGCTGGATGCGCGATGCAATCGCGGGCCGACTCTTCTCGCAGGGCGGACTCGACCTGAACGCCCTCATGACCCAGGCCGGGAGGAAGGGGTTTCGCGCCGTGCCGCTTCCCTTCGGCATCGAGTCGAGCGTGCACAGCACCATCCGTCGCTCCGCCACGTCCAACGTGGTGGCGCGCCTTCCCGGTCGCGGGCGCCTGGCAAAAGAAGCGGTGCTGCTGAGCGGGCACTACGACCATCTCGGGGTGCGGGCTCCCGTCAACGGCGACTCCATCTACAACGGCGCCGAGGACAACGCCTCCGGTACCGCCGCCGTCCTCGCCGCGGCGGAGGCGTTCGTGCGCAGCGGAACCGAGACCCAGCGGTCGGTCATGTTCATGGCGGTCGGTGCGGAGGAGAGCGGCCTCCTCGGCTCGCAGGCCTTCGCGGCGAATCCGACGATACCGCTGAAGAACCTCGCCGCCGTCCTCAACATGGACGTGATGAACCTCTACGGCCGGACCCGTGACATCGCCGCGCTCGGTATGGACCAGTCCTCGCTCGGCGGACTGTTCACGACCGCCGCCGCAGCCGAGGGACTCCGGGTCACCATCGACTCGTCGTCGCTCATCCGCGGCTCGTTCTTCCGCTCGGATCACTTCCCCTTCGCCCAGGCGGGTGTACCCGCGCTGTCACTCGAAAGCGGGCACGACTTCGTGGATCATCCCGCGGGCTGGGGAGATCAGCAACAGGAGGAGTACAACGAAAAACGCTACCACCAGCCCCAGGATGAGCTGCTGCCCTGGTTCGTGATGGACGGCGCGCTGCAGCAGATCAAGGTCGTGGTCCGAACTGCGGTCACCGTGGCCAATGCCCCAACTCAGCCGACCTGGAGTGCAACCTCCGAGTTCCGGCAGGCGGGTGAGGCGAGAAGGAAGTGACGGGCCGCCGGGTGCGACAAATTGACGCGTCTCCCAACCTATTTCACAACAATCGCTTACGCTACACGGTATCAGCCCAAGTAGCGTAAGCGGCCCGCCGCAACTATAATTGCGCCCGATTTTCCAATCCCGTCATTACCTCGACACGGGGGCGCTTCTGGATCTCCCGAACACGCACCGAATCCCGATCGGATGGCTGCTCGCCCATGGTGGCGAGATCGTCCGGTACCGGACCTTCGCCGAGTTGGCACCCGCCGGCACGATCGCGCAGGAAACCACCGAGCATGCCCGCGCCGCTCTCGACGCTTCCAAGGCGATCCAGGTGATCGTGAAGAAGCAGAAGGACACTGGGGTCTGGGGTGGGAACCTGCTTGGCCTCGCCCCGGCCGCCGCGCTGGGCATCAAGGACGTCGGCACGATTCCCCAGTACCGCCGCCTGCTGCAACTGGGGCTGAGCCAGACCGCGCGCCCCTACAAGCTCGCGGACCGGCTGCTCTTCAGGCTGTTGTCCCGCGACGAAGACCCGGCGCTGCTCTTCGAGTATCAGAAGGCGGCCAAGGGCGACGAGGCCTATACCCTCTGGGCCCGCAACCTCACCCGTGAGGGGGCGACCGCGGCTCTGGCCGAGGCCGGCCACATCGAGGATCCGCGGGTCCGGGGCGCAGCCCACAAGATCGCGTCGGAGATCTCGGAATTCCTGCGGAGCCCGCTCGCGGAGAAGCCGTTCGTGCGTGCCGGTGCCTCCTCAGTGCTTCACCCCGAAGCCAATCCGCCGACCTGGTACTCGCTCGCGATGATTGCGGCGATGCCGAACCTCCAGCGGGAGCGCGCCGGCTTCAAGGAGCGGCTGACGCATTACCTCTCGGAGCCGCAGCCGAAGAAGGCGTTTGCCCTGGCCATCGGCAAGAAGAAGGTGAAGCCAGCCCACCTCCTGCTCGGCGATCCCGTCGAGGCCGACAGCAAGGGGCTGCCCAAGGATATCCCGCTCGCCCTGCACTTCCTGGAGCTTCTCGCCCGCATCGGTGGCGTCGCAGCCTCGCCGACTGCATCCAGGGTGCTGAGCCGCCTGCTCAAGGATTGCGACGAGAACGGGGTCTGGAATCCGAAGAATCTCCGTTCGCTGCCCAAGGCCTCGAACAAGATCACCTACCACATGTTTCCGCTCGATGCCGAGTCCAAGGCACCGGAATGGAAGCAGGTCGACATCACCTTCCGCCTCGCTCTCATTGCAAAGGCCATGGGCTGGACCCTCGAGTACGTCTGACCACTGGCGCCTGACTGACCGGTAATCGGCCTAACGACCCTCCCCGCGATCGCGGGGAGGGTCGTTTCCATTTTGAACGAGACCTATCCAAGTCCTGCAGTCTCAGTCTCTTCCCTATTGCCAGCGCGCGCAAGGTATCCCATACTACTACCATGCCCGCCATCGATCTCACACCATTCGGCTTCACCCCGACGGAAAGCCGCGTGTATGAGGTGCTCCTCTCGGGTGGCCCCGGAACTGGATATGCGATCGCCAGAAATGCAGGACTCGCGCGGGCGAACGCATATAGCGCACTCGAAGGGCTGGTGACGAAGGGGGCGGCACGGGCGGAGGACGTCCAGCCCAAGCTCTTTCGCGCCGAGCCCCCCGGGACCGTGCTGGCCCGAATCGCCAACGAGCAGGGTGCCGCGCTCGAGTCACTGACCCAGGCGCTCGAGGGTTTCGGCGCCCCGGCCACGCCGAGCGTGATCGAAATCTCCAGTCCCAAGGGACTGCTGCAGCTCCTCACTCACGAAATCGGTCGTGCCCGCGAGTCGGTGCGACTCATCGCTCCGGCGGAGGCCTACCCGATCCTCGGACCGGCGCTCCGGCGCACCGTGAGCGGCGGGCTCGATGTGGTCCTCTGCTCGCAGGCCCAGATCCAGCTCCCCTTCGCCCTGGTTGAGGCGATCCCCGGCGGGCATGCGTGGCCCGGCATCCCCCTGGTGGCGGTCGTGGATCAGCGGAGTGCCCTGCTCGCCACCCGCGATGGGGCCCAGGTGCAGGGGCACTGGAGCAGCGCGCCCGCGTTCGTCGCGGCGGCGCGCGTCACCTTTGACCGGTTGCGAATGCCCCCATGACGGATGCCCTGAACGACGCCCTCGCCGAGCTCCGCCGCGAATATCTGTTCGATGCGCCCGGCCGTCTGGCCGAGTTGCGGAAGGACGTGGCGGCATTCCGGGCCGGCGAGAGCGACGCGACTCCCTCGCTCGTGCGTCGATTCCACCGGCTCGCTGGATCCGGAGGCTCCTACGGCTTCCCGGAAATCAGCGAGATCGCTCGGGGTGGAGAGCAGTGGCTCAAGCAGGAGTCGCCACCCTCGGGTGAGGTCGCGGCGGTTCGGCTGGAGGAGCTCGTCGACCGGCTGGCGGCGGCGTTCGACGGCGCGGCCCGGGAGCTGGGCCTGCCGGCGCGGGGGCCCGCGGTCACGGAATTCGGCTGGCGCGCGCTGGTGATCGGTCTCGAGGGCGGGATCCGGAAGGAGGCGGAGACCGCGCTGGTGAACACCGGCTTCCTGGTGCGCACGGAGAGCGGGGCCGGCGAGCCACGGGAACTCAAGCTCAGCGAGCGCCCCGACCTCGTGATCGTCATCGAGGATCCCTCGGGCCCTGACGCGTTCTCCGCCGCCACGGCGTGGGCCGGCGCCGGCCCGGTGCGGCCCCGTTCGATCGTGCTGATCAGCCGGTCGGAGGTCACCGATCGAGTTCGCGCGCTCGCATCCGGCATCGACACGATCATCCCGATGGAGCGGGTGTCGGTCGACCTGCCCACGTTCGCCAAGACGCTGGCCCGGATCGGCAGTCCGCCGCCGCGGGTGCTGCTGGTCGAGAACGACCTCCCGCAGGCCGAAACGCTGACCCAGTGGCTGGAGCAGGCGAACGCCAAGGTCACGCACTGCGTCGACGGCATCGCGGCGCGCGAGGCGATGATCCGCGAGGTGCCGGACCTGATCCTGACCGACACCAGACTCCCCGGCATCGACGGCCTCTCGCTCGCGCGGCTGGTCCGGCAGGATTCGCGCTTCGGCCTGACACCGATCGTCTTCCTGACGCACCACGACACCGTGGCCGACCAGATCGAGGCGCTCTCCGCCGGTGCGGATCATTTTCTCACCGAGCCGGTGGACCGGGAACTCCTCACCCATCTGGTGATCAATCGCGCGGAGCGCGGCCGGCGCCTGCGCGAGATGGTGCACCGTGACGGCCTCACCGGCCTGCTGAACCATGCGACGCTCATGGCAGAGCTCGAGCATGCCGTCGAGTACGCCCGCCGGCATGGCGAGACCTTCGCGTTCCTGATGATCGACGTCGACCACTTCAAGCGGGTGAACGACCGCTACGGCCATATCGCGGGCGATCAGGTCCTGCTGCATGTGGCGCGGGTGTTCCAGACCACCGCGCGGGCGAGCGACCTGATCGGACGCTACGGCGGGGAGGAGTTCGGCATGATCCTCCGGCGCACCGATCGCGCCGGCGCGGCCATCCTCGCGAACAAGCTCCGCACCGCGCTGGTCGAACAGCCGGCGGTCGTCGGCGCGGGCGAGACGATTCCCGTGCGGGTGTGCATCGGGGTGGCGGTCTACCCGGAGGACTCGACCGCGGCGAACGAAGTCGCGCAACTCGCCGATGCGGCGCTGTACCGGGCCAAGGCGGGCGGCCGGGACCGGGTGGAGTTCACGCGGGAGCTGCCGTTGCGGGCGACCTAGTCCGCCCTCCACCGGATGACCCACCGCTCACCCTCGGCGTCGGACCGGCTGCTTGATGCAGCCCTGCAGGAATTCGCCGAGCATGGCAGGGCCGGCGCGAGAACGCAGCGGATCGCCGAGCGGGCCGGCGTCAACAAGCAGCTCATCCACTATTACTACAAGACGAAGTCGGGACTGTACGCCGCCGTCCTCGCGCATGCGGCGGACGCCGTGGCGAGCCAGCTCTCGAAGGTGCCGCTGGTGGGGCTCACCGCAGTTGAGCGGCTGCGTCGCCTGGTGCGGGGCCAGTTCGACTTCCTCCTCCAGCACGCCGAGCACACCGCCGTGCTGGTCTCCGCCACGGAGGGTGGCGCCTGGGCCGATCGCGCCATCCGGCCCATCGCCGATCTGCTCCGCGAAGGTCAGGCGACGGGGTTCTTCCGTGACGATCTCGACGCCGAATCGCAGGCGCGGCTCGCCCTGCTGCTCACCCTCGGCTACTTCGCCGCACGTCCGGTGACGAGTCGCTGGGGAGAGGCGTCCCTCTGGCGCGACCGTGCCGCGGAACTCATCGTTCGTGGGGCGAGCTGGTAGATCCCTCAGGCTCGTCCGCAGCCCTCACCGTTCCCCTCGCCCATCGGTTCCCTCAGGAGGATGCATGGCCGGAGCTTCCCGCGCATGGCTGTTCAGAGGACTCGTGGTGCTGGTCGTCGCGCTGGCCGCTGGAGCGACCACCATCTGGATGCTGAGCAATCGGCAACTCGCCAGACGCTACGTCGTCACCCCCGCGGCAGTCGCGGTCCCCTCGGACTCGGCCGCGATCGAGCGGGGCCGGCACCTCGCCACCGCGATCGGGAAGTGCGTCGACTGTCACGGCGACAACCTGGGCGGCCAGCGGATGGGCATGGGACCCCTCGGTGATTTCACCGCGGTCAATCTCACGCGCGGCAAGGGCGGAATCGGCAATCGCAGCGATGCTGACCTCGTGCGCGCCATCCGGAACGGCGTGGCCCCAGACGGGCGCCCCCTGATCTTCATGCCGTCGCGGGCCTTTGCCGGCTTCAGCGGCAGCGACCTCGCGGCGGTCATCGCATACGTGCGGTCGCGCCCGCCGGTGGACAACGAACTCCCCCCGAGCAGCCTCGGGCCGATCGGGCGGATGCTCATCGCCCGCGATCCGACCAAGCTGATGGCGGCGCCCGGACTCGATCACACGGCACCCCTGCCCGCCGAGATCCCGCCGGGCCCCACGGCCGAGTACGGCAGATACCTCGCCGGGGTGGGAGGCTGCACCTTCTGTCACGGCGCGAATCTCAAGGGCGGGCTCAAGGAGGGCCCTCCGGGAACGCCCGCTTCCGCGGACCTCACTCCCGGCGGCAAGATGGCCTCGTGGACCGAGGCCGATTTCCGCAAGGCGCTGCGCGAGGGGACCCGGCCGGACGGCACGCCGATCAACCCGTTCATGCCGTGGCGCCTGACGAGGCTGATGACCGACGACGAGATCGCGGCGGTGTGGGCGTATCTGCGGACGCTCTAGCGCCTGGATGGAGAAGGGGAGACACGGGGGCGACGAACAGAGACGGGGGGAGAGGAATCGCTTCCTCTCCCCCCGTCCCGCTCCATTTCCCTCGCGCGATCGACCGCCTAGTGGTGATACGCCTGCAGCGGTGCCACATCGCCCGGCGTCTGGTCGCCGAACAGCAGCCGGCCCTCGCGGAATGACGCGCCGCGCAGCGCGAGGGCGAGCACCTGCCCGAGACTCTCCACCGGATAGACCTCGAGCGTCTTCCTCACCTCTTCCGGAAGGTCCTCGAGATCGGCCTCGTTCTTCTTCGGCAGGACGATCTTGGTGATGCCGGCCCGGACCGCACCGAGCACCTTCTCCTTCACCCCGCCGATCGGCAGGACATCGCCGCGAAGGGTGATCTCACCCGTCATCGCGATGTCGTTGCGCACCGGCCGGCCGGAGAGCACCGACACCAGTGCCGTCGCCATCGTGACGCCGGCGGATGGGCCATCCTTCGGAATCGCGCCGGCGGGAACGTGGATGTGAAGATCCCGCTCGGCGAACACCTCTTCCTTGATGCCGAGACCGGCCGCGTGCGACCGTGCGTACGTGAGCGCGGCGCGGGCAGACTCCTTCATCACATCGCCCAGCTGACCGGTGAGTACCAGCTCGCCCTTGCCGCGCATGACCGACGCCTCGACGAACATGATGTCGCCGCCGACCGGGGTGTAGTACATCCCGGTCGTGACGCCGATGCGGTCTTCGCGCGCGGCGTGCTCGGGGTGCACCTTCGGCCGGCCGAGCAGGTCGTCGACCATCTCCCGGGTGATGGTGAGCCGCTCGACATCCTTCGCGGCGATCTTGCGCGCCACCTTGCGGCAGAGCTTGCCGATTTCCCGCTCGAGCTGGCGGACGCCGGCTTCCCGGGTGTAGCCGGTGATCACCTCGCTCACCGCCTCGTCCGGCAGCTCGATCTGCGCCAGGCTGAGGCCGTGCTCCTTGAGCTGCCGCGGCACGAGATAGTTGCGCGCGATCATGAGCTTCTCGCGCTCGGTGTACCCCGTGAAGTCCACGACCTCCATCCGGTCGAGCAGCGGCGCCGGGATGTTCTGGATGAAGTTCGCGGTGCAGATGAACAGCACCTCGCTCAGATCGAACGGCACGCCGAGGTAGTGGTCGACGAAGCTGTCGTTCTGGGCCGGATCGAGGACTTCGAGCAGCGCACTCGCCGGGTCGCCCTGGAAGGAGACGCCGAGCTTGTCCACCTCGTCGAGCAGGAAGACGGGGTTCCGGGTGCCGGCCTGCTTCATCCCCTGCAGGATGCGTCCTGGCATGGCACCGACGTAGGTCCGGCGGTGGCCACGGATATCAGCCTCGTCGCGCGCGCCACCCAGCGAGATCCGCACGTACTTGCGTCCCATCGCGCGGGCGATGCTCTTGGCGACCGAGGTCTTGCCGACGCCCGGAGGACCGACGAACAGCAGGATCGGACCCTTGGCCGCCTTCTCATCGGCATTACCGCGCACCGAGGCGGCGGGCGCGATCTCGCGCTCCGCCGTCGTCGCCGAGGGGTCGACCGGGGCAGCTTCTGCCTCGGCTGTGGCCGCTTCGGCCTTCTCCGCCTCGCTCTTCAGCTGACGGACGGCGAGGAACTCGAGCACCCGGTCCTTCACGTCGCCGAGGGCGTAGTGATCCTCGTCGAGAATCGCCTGCGCCACGGGGAGATCGAGCGACTCGACGCTGCGGCTGTTCCAGGGCAGCTCGGCGACCGTGTCGAGGAAGGTCCGGATGACCTGCGCCTCCATCGACTCCCGCCCGATGCGCTCGAGCCGGGAGAACTCGCGATCGACTTCCTTCCGCGCCTCGGGCGTCAGGGCCAGGGCGTCGAGCTTCTCGCGCAGCTCCTCGAGTTCGCCCCCGCCCTCGTCCTCGCCGAGCTCGCGACGGATCTGCTTGAGCTGCTCGCGCAGGAACATCTCGCGCTGCCGCTCACCGAGCTCCTCCTGCACCTGGGACTTGATGTCCTCCTGGGCCTCGAGCACCGAGATCTGGCGCTGGACGTGGACCAGGACCCGGCGCAACCGCTCCTCGACCGACAGCGTCTCGAGCAGGGCCTGGCGGTCGGGCGGGCTGATGTCGAGGTAGCCGGCGACGAGATCGGCGAACTTGCCCGGCTCGTGCACACCGGCGAGCACCTGCTGGACGACCTCCTCCGGGAGGCCGGTCTTCTGACCCAGTTCGGCGGCGCGGGCACGCGCCTCCTTGTACAGGCCGACGAAGGCGGCGTCCTCGGGATTGAGCGGCTGCAGCTCCTCCGCCTCGAGCACGATGGTCTCGAGATAGCCGTTCTTCTCCCCGACATGCATCGCGATGCCGCGGCGCTCGCCATGCAGCAGCAGCTGCATGCCCGCGAGCCCGCGCTGCATCTGCCCGATGCGGGCGATGGTCCCGATGGTGAAGAGGCCGTCGGCGCTCACCTGCTCGACGTTCTGCCGCTGCGAGACGGCGAAGATCAGCCGGTCCGGCGTGGCGAGCGCCGCCTCGATGGCGCGCAGTGTTCCGGGGCGTCCGGCGCCGATCGGCGCGGTGGTCCCGGGGAAGAGGACGACCTCGCGCAGCGGAAGGACGGGGAGCACGAGACGCTCAGTGCGTTCAGACATGTATGTTGACTCCAGACTCTCTGGCGTATTGGCAGAACTTCGGGCGAACCCACCCTCAGGGTGCACCCCATGTGCCACGCGGGCTCCGGTGGCTGCTCGATGGCTTTCTGGTCCACAAGCTGCCAAGGGGAGGCGCGGGATGCTGGCGGACCGGCTCGCGCTGGCAGGTAGGTGCCTGCCCGGTGGCACCGGGGACTCGAATTGGCGCCAACGTCACCCATCGAAACGTTCTGGCCTGCCACTTCGTACACCCTCACGCTCGATTCTGCCACTGTGTCGGCCAGGCCGAGATCGGCGGGGATGACCATCTTGTCCCCCCTGTCCCGTGCTGCTAAATCTATGTTGCTTCTTTGGATAACCGATGACGGAATCGAACTCGTCCCTCGCGCCACGCCTCAGCGAAGCTCTTGGAAACGCCTTCACGATCGAAGGGGAGATCGGTCGCGGGGGTATGGGAGTCGTCTATCGCGCCCGCGATGAACGACTGAAGCGGCGTGTGGCGATCAAGGTCCTGCCGCCCGAACTGGCCTTCCAGGCCGAGATCCGCGCCCGCTTCACTCGTGAGGCGGAGACGGCGGCGCGGCTCTCCCATCCGAACATCGTCCCGATCTTCACAGTCGGAGAGGGAAACGGGCTCGTCTATTTCGTGATGGGCTACGTCGATGGGGAGTCGGTCGGCGGGCGGCTCAAGCGGCGGGGCAAGCTCCCGGTGGAAGAGGCGCGCCGGATCATGAAGGAGACGGCGGACGCGCTGAGCGCCGCCCATGCCTTCTCGGTCATCCATCGCGACATCAAGCCTGACAACATCCTGCTCGACGGCACCCGGGGCCGGGTGATGGTCACCGACTTCGGCATCGCGAAGGCGATGTCCGGGGGCACCGGGGGCACGCTCACCAGCGCCGGCGTCGCGATCGGGACACCGCAGTACATGAGCCCGGAGCAGGCGGCCGGCGAGAAGGAGATCGACGGACGCAGCGATCTCTACAGTCTCGGCATCGTGACCTATCAGATGCTCACGGGTGAGCTGCCCTTCACCGCGCCCACGGTGGCCGGCATCCTGATGAAGCAGATCACCGAGATGCCGCCGGCGGTCGAGCTCAAGCGCCCCGACTGCCCCGAGGATCTGGCGCTCGCCGTCATGCGCTGCCTCGAGAAGGACCCCGAGAACCGGTGGCCCTCTGCCGACGCGCTGCGCCGCGCCCTCGAGAGCAGGACTGTGACCGGCTACCGACCCACCGGTCAGACGAAGCGTGGCACGGCGATCCGTCCCTCGGGCGACGCGCCCCGTCGGCTCACCGGCGATGGCAGCGCTGCGGGTGGCCCCGCTCCGCGCTCGCCGCTCCCGCCCCGGTCCCCGCTGCCCCCTTCCCGACGCCCGTCGAGCGGCGAGGACTGGCGGGATCGGCTCGACCGGCACATGGACCGGGCCAGCAGCCGGATGGATCGGGCCGGCCGGCGCATGGGCGGCAAGATGGACGACACGCCGCTGCCGGTGCCCGATACCGGCGAGCCGCTGATCGTGCAGAAGACGCGGGCCCAGTTCGCGAAGTGGGCGGCGGTCTCGGGTGGTCTGTTCATGATCAATCTTGCCACCGGGATCGGCTCGCCCTGGTTCCTCTTCCCGATGGCCGCGATGGGCTTCGGGCTGGTGAACAACTACGCGAAGCTGTGGCAGGCCGGGTATACCTGGCGCGACGTGCTCAGCCGCCCTCCCGCACCCGATGCCATCGCCGCCCCGATGGGCAAGGGCGGAAAGGTCGCGCGCCAGCTGCCGGCGCCCAAGCTCGATGAATACGGGCAGCAGATGGCGCTGATGACGCAGGCGCACTCCGACCGGCTGGCGATCCTGAAGCTGCTCGACCGCATGTCCGCCGCGGAGCGACAGATGCTCCCCGATGATGTGCAGGGGACGGTGGACGGGCTGTATCAGCGCGCCGCCGAGTATGCCCGGACGCTGCATTCGATGGACACGAACATGGATCTGCAGGGCGTCGACAAGATCGACCAGCGGATCCAGGCTCTGGCCCGGGAGCCGGACGACGAGGAGCGGGCGCGGCGCATGGCGCTGCTCGAGCGGCAGAAGAAGACCATCGGCGATCTGCGCGGACGCCGGGATCAGATCGCCAGCCAGCTCGAGAGCTGCATCCTGGCCATGCAGAACGTGCGGTTCGACCTCCTCCGGCTGCGTTCCGCGGACGCGGCGGCGGCGCTCGGGGACCTCACCATGGCCACTCAGCAGGCCCGGGCGCTCTCCCGCGATGTCGACAACGCGATCCTGGCCGCGGGGGAAATCCGCGAGGCCCTCGGAAAGCCCGACTAGCCGTCCCACCTTCGAACCTGTCTGCCGCCCGCCCTGGTCTTCCGCCCGGGGCGGGCGTTCGTATATTGCCCCCCGTCTCAGGCATGTGCGGTGCTGCCGGTCCCCCCGGTTCCGGGATCAGGCGGACTTCCGGACTCGGGAACCCTCAGTGTGGAGGATGGACAGCATGACCGGCCACCGTTGGACCCCCCTCGCAAGCTCCTGGGCGCGTGCGCTCGCTTCCGTGGCGCTGGTTGCCGCGATCGCCGGGTGCGGGGAGAAGAAGCCCGCCGCCGAACCCGCCGCTGCCAAGGCCAAGCCGGTCGTCGCCATGATCCGCGCCGCCGACTGGATGGGTCACGAGTGGAGTGAGGACGCGATCAAGTTCGGGCTGTCCGAGATGGGCATGGAGGAGGGGACGGATTACGAGCTCCGGATCACTTCGGCACAGGGCGACCTCGCCACGCTGCCCACGCTGATCGACCAGGCCCGCGACCAGAAGGTTGCGGTCATCATCGCGCTGCAGGATCCCACCCTGCAGGCCGCGGTGCAGCGGGTCAAGGACATTCCGGTGGTCTTCCACCTCCTGTCCGATCCGTTCGCGGCCGGCGCCGGCACCACCGACTCGAACCACCTGGCCAACTTCACCGGCGTCTACGCCCCCGGCTTCGGCGACCCGGAGCAGGAGCGGCGCGTCGACCTCATCAAGCGCACCCTGCCGAAGGCCAAGACCATCGGCATCCTGTTCAGCCCCGAAGAGGCGCTGTCGGTGACGCTGAAGGACAAGATGACGGAGTCGGCCAAGCGGGCGGGCCTGAAGACGGTGGCCCAGGGTGTCAGCACGGTGGCGGATGCCGAGCAGGCCACGCAGGCGCTGCTGGGTCAGAAGGTCGACGCGATCGAGATCTACGGCAACGTGGCGCACACCGCCTTCGAGAGCGTCCTCAAGGTCGCCAGGGAGAAGAAGATCCCGGTGTTCTCGTCGTCGCCGTTCGAGGTGATGAAGGGCGCGATCGCCGCGATCTACCCCGACTTCCAGGAGGGGGGCGCCGAGGCGGGCAAGATGGTGGGCCGCATCCTGAAGGGTGAGTCCCCCGCGGGCATTCCGTTCTTCCGTGTCATCACCACGAAGATCTCGGTGAACCCCAACACCGGCGTCCCTGTGCCCAGCGCCGTGTCCTCCGAGGCCAACCAGGTGGTTGGCGACAGCACCAAGAAGTAATGCGCGTAAGCGCGGGGCACGACGGACTGTTCTCCGTAGTGCGCCTTGCGGGCCGCCTCGATGGGGAGGCGGCCCGTAATCTTTCCGATACGCTCGAGGATGCGCTCCGCGAGGGGGCCCGTTCGATCGAGCTCGAAATGGTGGACGTCGCCTACGTCAGCTCCGCCGGCGTCCGCCTCCTCGCCCGATTCAGCGAGGCCCTGTCGGCGCTCCGCGGCACGCTGCATGTGGTGGCTCCCTCCCCGCAGGCCCGGGCGGTCCTCGAGGCCGCCGGCCTCGGTTCCCTGATCATCGCGCAGACCGGGCTTCCCCGGGCCTCCAACCCCTCCGGGCGGTTCAGCCGCTGGGGGCTCCCGGCGATCGACGCCCGGTTCGGCAGCTACGAGATCTCCCACTACAGCGACGAGGGTGTGCGCTGCGGCCTGGTGGGTGCGCCCGGGTCGCTCCTCGGTCACCCCGTCGATCCCGCGACCCATCGCATCGTCTCGATCCCCAAGCAGACCTTCGGCCTCGGCATCGGGGCCCTCGGTGACCGCTACGAGGATGGGGCGCCCCGATTCGGCGAGCTGGTCGCGGCGGAAGGGATCGCGGCGTATCTGCCCACCGAGGGCAATCGGGTGCCCGATTTCATGATGACCTACGCCAAGAACCCGCCCCGGGTGGTGCTGTTGCAGGGCATCACCTGGAAGGGCATGTTCTCGGACCTCATCCGTTTCTCCACTCAGCCGGACGCGGATGAGATCCCCATGGCCGAACTGGCGGAGGTCGGCGTCGAGATGCTCGGCGCGGATGCCGTGGTGCTCGCCGTGGTGGCGGAGATGCGGGGCGTCGTCGGGGCCAGCCTGCGCCGGTCGCCAGCCCTGCTTCCGGCCGCGGAAGCGGGCCGGACCGATGCGGTCCACCTGCGCGAGCAGATCTCCTTCACGCCGGAGCAGGCGCATCATGGCACGACGGCGCTCATCGTCGGCGTCGCCGCGCGCCGCCCGGACGCACTCCTCGCGCCGTACCTGCGTCCCATGGACGCCAATGGCACGCTGAGCGGTCACTTTCACGCCGCAATCTTCCCGTACAGCCCCGTGCCTCAGCGCACCGTGCTGCTCTCCGCCCTGCTCGAACGGCTCTTCGAGGAGTCGCCGCTGCGCGATGTGCTGCACCTGGTGCACGATGACCGGGGATCGGGGGGCTCGGGAGTGACCGGGCTGCTGCGTGGAGTCTGCTGGATGGCCAAGATCGACAGCACGGAGATGCTGGCGTGAACCTGCTGCTCGGTGCCCTGACCGTCGGCCTCCAGCTCGCGCTGCTGAGCCTCGGCGTCCTCTTCTCGTTCCGGATTCTCCGCAGCCTCGACCTCACGACCGACGGGGCGTTCACCACCGGCGGCGCGGTCACCGGTGCCTTGCTCGTCGCCGGCGTGCACCCCCTCCCGGCCACGATCGCGGGAGGGCTGGCGGGGACGCTGGCGGGGACCGTGACCGGCCTGATCCACACCCGCTGGCGGATCGACGTGATCCTGGCCGGCATCCTCGTGACGACCGCGCTCTATTCGATCGACCTCTGGATCATGGGCAGCGGCAATCTCTCGCTGGCGGGGCATCCCACCGTCTTCGACATGACCGCCTCCCTGCTTCCCGACCGGGAGAACATGGAAGGGGTCGAGCTGTCGCGCGATCTGGTCGCCCTGGTCGCGCTGCTGGTGATCGTGGGGGGACATGCGCTGGCCCTGGGACTGTTCGTCATCACCGATGTCGGCCTCGCGCTGCGCGCCACCGGCAGCAGTCCCCGCATGGCGAAGGCGTCCGCTATCGACACCGGGCTGGCCACGACCTTCGGCCTCGCGATCGCCAACGGCTGCATCGGCTTCTCCGGCGCCCTGTTCGTGCAGTACCAGGGCTTCGCGAACATCCAGATGGGCGTCGGGATGATCGTGACCGGCCTCGCCAGCGTGATCCTGGGCGAGGCCCTCTTCAGTCAGCGCACCATCCGGCGGCGCATCATGGCCGCGATCTACGGGGCGATGGTGTTCCGCCTGATGATCGCGGCGGCGGTGCGCGCCGGTCTCGATCCGAATGCCCTCCGGCTGGTGACCGCGGCCTTCGTGCTGGCCGCACTCACGGTGCCGCAGGTGATCCGTTCGCTCCGTACCCAGCGAGCCGCGCGGGTGCCCCGTGCGTGAGTCCGCGCTGCAGATCCAGGGCCTCGCCCACACCTTCCATCGCGGGACCCCCAGCGAGAACGTGGCGCTGGTGAATCTCGATCTGGAGCTGGAGCCCGGGGCCTTCGTGGTGGTGCTCGGCAGCAACGGCTCCGGCAAGTCCACGTTGCTCAATGCGATCGCCGGGTCGCTGCGCGCCGAGGCGGGCACGATCCAGATCGACGGCACCGACATCACCCGCTGGTCGGAGCCACGCCGGGCCCGGCTGATCGCCCGGGTGTTCCAGGACCCGTTCGCCGGCACCGCCGGCGACATGTCGGTCGCGGAAAACCTGGCGATCGCGGCGAAGCGCGGCGCCCCGCGCTGGTTCCGCCGGGCGCTCAATCGCACCCGGCGCGACGAGCTGTTCGATCGGGTCCGCACCCTGGGCCTCGGCCTCGAAGACCGGCTCCAGACCCCGATGGGGCTGCTCTCGGGCGGCCAGCGCCAGGCGCTGACCCTCCTCATGGCGCTGATCGTGCGCCCCAGCCTGCTCATGCTGGACGAGCACACCGCCGCCCTCGATCCGCGCAGCGCGGAGCAGGTGCTCCGCCTGACCCAGAGCTTCGTCAACGCGGAGCGCCTCACGACGATCATGGTGACCCATTCGCTCGCGCAGGCGGTCCGCGTCGGCGACCGGATCCTGATCATGCACCGGGGACGGATCGCCTACGACCTGCGCGGCTCCCAGAAGCGCCGGCTCCGGGTGGAGGACCTGCTCGACCGCTTCGAGGAGCTGCGCCGCAGCGACATGCTCGACGAGGACACCGCGGCGCTCCTGCGCCGCTCGTATGTCTGATCCGGGCGCGACGGCCGGCGTCGGGGCGTGGGGCTGGTTCCATCTGACCTGTTTCGGCGTCGCGCTGCCCTATCTCGCGATGCAGAGCGCCCGGAACCTGCCCCGCATGACCCAGCGCCCCCGGAAGGGGCACTTCATCTCGGTCCTCGTCGTCCAGGGCGTCAGCGTGCTCATCTCGATCCAGGTCGCGCGCGCCGAGCAGATCCCGCTCTTTCCGGCGCAGCTCCCCCCAGCCAGCGCGATCGTTGTGGGCGCGGCGATGGCAGTGCTCACCATCCTGGCGCTGCGGCCCAGATGGCGGGAGGCGGTGGAACGGCGGGAACCGCGGGTGCACTTCGTGATGCCCCGCGATGCGGCGGAGCGGCGACTCTGGGTCGGGGTATCGCTGGCGGCGGGGTGCTGCGAGGAGATCACCTATCGCGGCGTGATGTACGTCCTGCTGCTCCGGCTGGCGGGAGATCCGATGATGGCGGCGCTGGCGGCGGCGATGCTCTTCGCCGGGGCGCATGCGGTGCAGGGATGGAAAGGCATCCTGGCCGTGGGCCTCATCGGTCTGTCACTGCAGGGGCTCGTGCTGCTGGCGGGCTCGCTATACGTGGCGATGGCCGTGCACACCCTCTACGACCTGGTCACCGGCCTGACCTACGGGAAGCTGGGTGAGGAGCTGGGTTATCCGGTGGATGGTCTTCCTCCGGTTGCTCCGGGAGCCGGCCCCGGCTGACCGAGGCGGGGAGGAAGCGCCGAACTCCCTCCCCGCCCGCGAAGGTCAGAAGCCGAGCACCACGCCGCCACGCAGCGTTTGCACGGAGTACTTCACCCGTCCGGCCAGCGCGCTGCTGCCGAGCTTGGGATCGAGCTTCACGTTGTAGAAGCCGATGGCGTAGCCGGCCTCTCCGCCGAGCCAGGGCAGGACGAAGTAGCGGAGCGCCGCGCCTCCCTCGAGCACCGTCGCCCGGATCCGGCTCACCTTCACGTACAGTCCGCGCGCGTCGCCCTCGAGGTAGAGGTTTCGGGCGAGCTCGGTCCGACCGAACAGTCCGACCGACGCGGTCGGGCCGGTGAACTTGCGGTCCTCGAGGAAGAGGATCGACGCGCTGTCGCCGGCCACGGCAAGCGCCGCGATGCCAGCCTCGAGCACGATGGCACCGACGCCCACGCTGACCCCCGCCTGGCTCTTCTCCTTTGCCCGCAGCGCGAGCCGGTAGGTCATGCCGACCTGGTCCGTCTTCAGGTAGGAGAAGAGATAGGCGCCGGCGTTGAAGACGCTGTCACCGAACTGGATCGGCACGTTGACGCCGACGAATCCCTCCCGCCGGACCTGCATGTAGTTGAACTCGAATTCGTGCCGCCGCCCCGGACGGAGCCGCAGGGTGAAGCGGGGCCGGAGCTGGCTCTTGCCGAGTCCGAGAAGATCTTCGGTGTTGATGTCCGTTCCCGGCGTGCCATCGCTGGCATCCACCCGGATCGTCGTGTTGAGGAACGCCTCGGCGCCGGAGACGCCGAGCTGCACCCGGTCGTAGAGATGGTTGCGGTCCTGCTGAGCAGTGAGTGGCGTGGTGAGAGCAAGCAGTATCGTGAGGGCGACAAGCGTGCGCAAACAGCCCGGCTCCCGGATCCGGGAGTAGAGTCTCATAGATCTCCTGAATTAGATGGTCAGTAGCGAAGAATGTCCTGCATCGCCCGCCGCAGGTCGGCCACCTGCGGCAGGATCACATCTTCAAGCTCCGGCGCGTAGGCCACGAAGGTGTCGGTCGACGCCACCCGGCGCACCGGGGCATCGAGCCACTCGAATGCCTCATCCGCGATCTTTGCGGCGATCTCCGAGCCATAACCCCACGAGAGCGAATCTTCGTACGCCACGATGACCCGGCTGGTCTTCCGGATGGAGTGGAAGATCGTCTCCCAGTCCACCGGCGAGAGCGAGCGCAGGTCGATGACTTCGACCGAGATCCCGTCGGTCTCCTCGAGTTCCTTCGCGGCCACCAGGGTGCGCTGCACCACGGCCCCGTAGGTGACGACGGTGAGGTCGCTGCCTTCGCGGACCACCTTCGCCTTCCCGAACGGGATCATGAAGTTCGGGCCCGGATTCGGCGCCTTGTTGTAGGTCTGGCGGTACAGATGCTTGTGCTCGAGGAAGAGCACCGGATCCTCGCAGCGGATCGCCGTGCGCAGGAGGCCGTTGGCATCGAGCGCGGTGCTCGGGCAGACGACCCGGAGCCCGGGCACGCCGGTGAAGACCGCGGCGCCGGTCTGCGAGTGATAGACCGCGCCGCCCTTGAGGTAGCCGCCGTAGGTCGTGCGCACCACGACCGGCGCGGCAAAGGCGTTGTTCGAGCGCCAGCGCATGAGCGCGAGCTCGTTGCGCAGCTGCATGTACGCGGGCCAGATGTAGTCGAAGAACTGGATCTCGACCACCGGCTTGATGCCGCGGGCGGCGAGCCCGATCGCGCGGCCGATGATGTTGGCCTCGGCCAGCGGCGAGTTGTAGACGCGGTCGCTTCCGAAGGCGCGCTGCAGCCCCCAGGTCACCTTGAAGACGCCGCCCTTCCCCTTGACCTTGTCGAGATTCTCCTCGCGACTGGCGTCCGCCACGTCCTCGCCGAAGACGACGATGCGCGGATCGCGCGCCATCTCGTCCTTCATGCAGGCGTTGAGCAGGTCCACCATCGTGGTCGGATCCCCGGTGAAGCGGGGATCGTCCTCGGTGTCGAAGTGCTCCGAGGTGGGATCGACGTCGGGGGAATAGACGAAGTTGTAGATCGTCTCGGTGCCAGGCTGCGGGGCCGCCAGCGCCGTGTCGGTCGCGATCCGCACCTCCTCCTCGACCTCGGCCTTGATCGCCTCGATCTCCGCCTCGGTGGCGAGCCCCTGCTCGAGCAGCGTGCGCGGGAAGCGGGTGACCGGATCGCGCTCCGCGTCCGCCTGCCGCTCGCTGGCGGGACGGTAGAGCACTTCGTCATCCGACAGCGAGTGGCTGTAGGGACGGATCACGTGGGCGTGCACCAGCGCCGGGCCCTTCCGGGCGCGACAGTACTCGACGGCACGCTGCATGGTGTCGAAGGACGCGACCGGATCGCAGCCGTCGACCTCCTGGATGTACAGGCCGGGGAAGCCCGACACGAGCCTGGAGATCGAGCCGCCCGGCGTGTTGACCTCGACCGGGACCGAGATGGCGTAGCCGTTGTCCTCGATCAGGAAGACGACCGGAAGCTTCAGGTTGCAGGCGCTGCTCAGCGCCTCCCAGAACTCCCCCTCGCTCGTGGTGCCGTCGCCGGAGGAGACGAAGACCACCTCGTCGCCGTGCGGGCCCGCCACCGCATCCGCCATCGCCTCGACGTTCGAATACCTGAGCCATGCCTCCGCGCAGCCGACCGCCTGGAGGAACTGCGTCCCCGTCGGACTCGAGGCGCTGACGATGTTGAAGTCCTTGTGCCCGAAGTGCGAGGGCATCTGCCGCCCGCCGGAGTTCGGGTCGTCGGCGGCCCCCACCGCGCAGAGGAGCATCTCGGTCGCGGTCATGCCGAGCCCGAGGCAGAGCGCACGGTCGCGGTAGTAGGTGTAGAACCAGTCGTAGGCGGGCCGGAAGACTTTCGACGCGGCCGCGAGCACCGCTTCGTGCCCGGCCCCGGAAATCTGGAAGAAGATCCGGTTCTGCCGCTTCAGCTGGATCTCCCGGTCGTCGATGCGCCGGGAGAGCAGCATGAGGCGATAAATGTCGAGGAGATCCGCCTTGGAGAGCGTTCGGGCGGTCTTCGGGGCGCTGCGGGTTCGAGTGGCCATGCTGGAAAGATCGTCAGCGAGGACCGGCCGGGCCAGTAGGGGCCCGGCCGGAACCCGCCGGGAGCCTATTCGGCCGCCTGGTAGACCACCTTGCCGCCTGTCACCGTCGCCCGCACCCGGGCGGTCTCGATTGCCTCGGGGGGGATGCTGAACAGATCCTGATCGAGCAGGACCAGATCGGCACGGTAGCCCGGCTTGAGCATGCCGCGCGTCGCCTCGGCGAAGACGCCGTAGGCATTGCCCGTGGTGTAGGCGTGCAGCGCCTCGTCGAGCGAGATCTTCTGCTCCGGAATCCAGCCACCCGGATTCTTGCCGTCGAGGGTGCGGCGGGTGACCGCGGCCCAGATGCCGAGCAGCGGATCGATGGGCGCCACCGTCCAGTCGGAGCCGAAGGCGAGATGGGCCTTGTGGTCGAGCAGCGAGCGGAAGACGTAGCTGTCGGCCACCCGCGATCCGAGCCGCTTCCCGGCCCAGCGTCCGTCGTCGCTGAGGTGATAGGGCTGCATCGAGCCGATGACGCCCTGTGCCCCCATGCGCTCCACCTCCTCGGTCCTCAGGTGCTGGGCGTGCTCGATGCGGAACCGGCGATCGCGCGGGCCGTGGGCCTTCGCGACGCTGTCGTAGATGTCGAGCACCAGCGCGTTGGCCTTCTCGCCGATGGCGTGGACGACCACCTGCAGGTTGGCGGAATCGGCGCGGCCGATCTGGCTGCGAAGCGAATCCTCGGGCGTGGTGAGCAGTCCCGAGGTCTTCGGATCGTCGGCGTACGGCTCGAAGAAGAGCGCCGTCGTCGAACCGAGCGAGCCGTCGATGAATCCCTTCACCCCTGCGAGGCGGATCCAGTCGTCCCCCGGACCACGGGTCTTCAGGCTGTCCGCCACCCGATGCCACTGGGCGAGCGCGGGATAGAGCGAGAACCGGACGGAGAGCGTGCCGTTCTGCCGGGCACGGAGGAGACCCGCGACCTGCGACCACTCGGCGCTCACGGACGCCACCGCCGTCACCCCCTTGGTGGCGACGAACTGCATCGCGCGGGCGAGCGCCGCATCCACCTGCGCCTCGCTCGGCTCGGGCATCACACCGTAGATCGGCCCCATCGCCTCGTCCTTGAAGACGCCGGTCGGGTCACCGGTCTTCGGGTCCCGCACGATGGTACCCCCGGCGATGTCCTTCGTCGCCCGGGTGATCCCGGCGGCCTTCATCGCGAGGCTGTTCGCGAGGGCCATGTGCCCGTCAAGCCGCGACACGAAGACGGGATTGTTGGGCGTCACCGAATCGATCCACTCATGCCGCGGCAGCGGCGAGCGCGGCCAGCGTTCGTGGTCCCAGTCGCCGCCGAGAATCCACTCACCCGGCCGCCGCTCGGCGGCGAAGGCCTTGAGCCGGCGGACGAACTCTTCGGGTGAATCGGCGCTGCGGAGGTCCACGCTCGAGAGCTGGAAGCCGCCGGAGAGGAAGTGGACGTGCCCATCCATGAACCCGGGCGTGATCAGCCCCTTCCCGTTGGCGAGCACCTTCGTCTTCTCCCCCACGTAGGCCGCGATCGTCGCGCTGTCGCCCACGGCGAGCACGGTGTCGCCCCGGGTCGCGACCGCCGCCGCGTAGGGCCGCGTCGTGTCGCCGGTCCAGACCTTTCCGTAGGCGACGAGGTCGGCGGCCGGTGGGCGGCTGCAGGCGGCGAGGAGCAGGAGCGAGGCGAGCGAAGATCGGCGCATCGGGCTTACCGGGGAGCGGAGGGTGGAATCGCCGGCGGACCGGCGAGGAGCGCACGAATGTCGAGCAGGACCTCGAGCATCAGCTGATCGCGCTGGTACCCGGCGTCGAGTTCTTCCATGCGAAGGAGCTGCTGCGCGGCCTTGGCGCGATCGTACTGCTCGCGATAGGCGGCTTCGAGATTCTCGAGGATACGATCGCGGGAACGCATGAGTGACAGTCTGGAGGTGGTCGGCCCGCCGGCCGGAGGGTATCGCGGAGCGCGTCGGCATATAGCTTACAGCAACCTCATGCCCCCTGCCACCATGCGCCGACTCTCTCCGCTCGTCCTGCTGCTGCTTGCCGCCACCTCGGCCGCCGCCCAGCAGAAGCCTCGTGCCCGCGACCTCGGGATCCCTTTCCTCGGAACCCCCGGACCGCTCAACGCCATCACTGACGTCGCAGGCGTGGAGGTTGGCCAGGTCACGCTGATCAGCGGCGAGGGAAAGCTGATAGTGGGGAAGGGTCCAATTCGAACCGGAGTCACCGCGGTGCTGCCGCGCGGCAAGTCGAGCGACCCGGTCATGGCGGCCTGGTGGACGCTGAACGGTAATGGGGAAATGACCGGCACCACCTGGCTCGAGGAATCGGGGTTCATGTGGGGACCGGTGATGATCACCAATACGCTGAGCGTCGGCGTCGTGCGCGACGCGGTCATCGAGTGGGCCATCAAACGGAACTATGACGACTTTCTCTGGGCTCTCCCGGTCGTGGCGGAGACCTACGACGGCGGGCTCAACGACATCAAGGGCATGCACGTCCGGAAGGAGCACGCCTTTCAGGCGCTCGACGGCGCGACCAGCGGACCGGTCAAGGAAGGGAATGTCGGTGGAGGCACCGGCATGGTCTGTCACTCCTTCAAGGGCGGCATCGGGACCAGCAGCCGGAAACTCACCCTCGAGAATGGGGGCTTCACCGTCGGCGTGCTGGTGCAGTGCAACTACGGCGGCCGCCGCCGGCTCAGTATCGCCGGGCTGCCCGTCGGACCGCAGCTGGTCGGGGCAGAACAGTGCATCACCATCGCCAATCCGACCGACCCATCGGCCGCCGAGGCGCCGCGCTGTGACGCGGCACCCCGCAGCGATCGGGCCGTGGACCCGCGGGAGGAGCTGGGTTCGATCATCGTGGTGGTGGCCACCGACGCCCCGCTGCTCCCTCATCAGCTCAAGCGCCTGGCCAAGCGGGTGGGCCTCGCCATCGGCAGGATGGGTGGCATCGGTGGGGACAGCTCGGGCGACATCTACCTCGCATTCTCCACCGCGAATGCCGGCGCGGCGAACCCCGACTCCGCCGTGACCCTGCGCATGTGGCCCAACGACCGGATCAACCCCCTCTTCGAGGCCACGATCGACGCCACCGAGGAAGCCATCACCAACGCCATGGTGGCGGCGGAGACGATGACGGGCGCGGACGGCTACCGGGTGTACGCGCTGCCCACCGACCAGGTGGTGGCGCTCCTCAAGAAGGCGGGCAGGATTCCGTGACGGGAGCCTCACCACGCACATCAATGACATCCTCACGACCCGTCGCCCTCATCACCGGTGCCTCTGGCGGCATCGGCCTCGAACTCGCACGGCTCTGCGCCAAGGGCGGGCACGACCTGATCCTCGTCGCGCGCAACGGGCCCAAGCTCGAGGAGCTGGGCAAGTATCTCGCGGGGATGTACGGAGTGCGGACCGAGATCATCGTGGCCGACCTGAGCGATCCCGGTGCACCGCGCGCCATCATGGACGAGGTCGCCGCCCGCGGGATGGGCGTCGATGTGCTCGTGAACAACGCCGGCTTCGGGGAGTGGGGCCTCTTCGGCCGCGGCGACCTGACCAGCCAGCTCGCGATGATCCAGGTGAACATCACGGCCCTCACCGAACTCACCCGCCTCGTGTTGCCGCGCATGGTGACGCAGCGGAAGGGCCGCATCCTGAATGTCGGTTCGACCGCGGGATTTGCCCCGGGCCCGCTGATGGCGGTCTACTACGCCACCAAGGCCTACGTCGGCTCCTTCTCCCAGGCCCTCGCCGAGGAGTTCCGCGGCACCGGGATCAGCGTGACCGTCCTCTGTCCCGGTCCGACGCGCACCGGCTTCGCGGCGGTGGCGGGGCTCGGCGATTCGAACCTGTTCAACGGGCCGAACGTCATGGCCGTCGAGCCGGTCGCCGAGGCGGGGTATCGCGGCATGATGCGCGGTACGGCGGTGGTCGTTCCCGGCGTGCTCAACAAGCTGCTCATCTTCAGCATCCGCACCGCGCCACGATGGCTGCTGGTCCGCATCACCCGGCGGTTCCAGGAACGGCGCCGGGAATCGTGATGCGTCGCGCGGCCCCTCACCCCTCACCCTCCCGACTACGATGGCGACCGACCCCATGCGCCTTTCCGGCAAGCGGATCCTCTTCTTCGCGGCAAACTTCTACGAGGAGCTCGAGCTCTGGTATCCCAAGATCCGGCTCGAGGAGGAAGGCGCCACCACCGTCGTGGGTGGTGTCGGCGACAAGGTCTACCACGGCAAGCGCGGCTCCTACCCCGTCACGGTCGACGCCCACGTGGACGAGCTGCAGGCGAAGGACTTCGACGGGCTGGTGATTCCCGGCGGCTACGCCCCGGACACCCTGCGGCGCTACGCCAAGGTGCTCTCGCTCACGAAGGAGATCTTCGAGGCGGGGAAGCCGGTGGCCTTCATCTGTCACGCGGGGTGGGTGCCGATCTCGGCGGGCATCGTCCGGGGCAAGCGCGGCACCAGTGTCGGCGCGATCCGGGACGATCTCGTCAACGCGGGGATGCTGTGGGAGGACAGTCCCGTGGTGGTCGACGGCAACCTGATCTCGTCGCGGACGCCGAGCGATCTCCCGGCCTTCATGAAGGCGCTGATCGCGGCCCTTCGATGAAGCTCCTGTACGCCTACCTCCGGGCTCACTGGAAGCTGGTGCTGCTGGCGCTGTTCCTGGCGGCGATCAACCAGGTCTTCTCGCTGCTCGATCCGCTGATTGTCAGGCGGGTCATCGACAGCTACGCGCTGCATCCCGGCAACTACACCGTCCTCGCCTTCTCGAAGGGGGTCGGGTTCCTCCTCTGCCTCGCCGTCGGGGCGGCCTTCGTCTCGCGGGTCGCGAAGAATTTCCAGGACTACTTCATCAACCTCATCACCCAGCAGGTGGGGGCGCGGATGTACTCCGACGGCCTGGCCCACTCGCTGGAGCTGCCCTACTCGGTCTTCGAGGACCAGCGGAGCGGCCAGACCCTCGGCGTGCTGCAGAAGGTGCGCTCGGACGTCGAGAAGCTGATCGCCGCCTCGATCAACATCCTCTTCACCACTGTCGTCGGCATCATCTTCGTCACGGTGTATGCGATCAGCGTCCACTGGGTGATCGCGCCGATCTACTTCGCGACGATCCCGATCATCGGCTGGGTGAGCTCCACCCTGAGCCGCAAGATCAAGACGGTGCAGAAGACCATCGTCGCCGAGACCACCGCGCTGGCGGGGGCGACGACCGAATCGCTCCGCAACATCGAGCTGGTGAAGAGCCTCGGGCTGTCGCAGCAGGAGATCGCCCGGCTCAACGGGACGACCGCGAAGATCCTCAAGCTCGAGCTCAAGAAGGTGAAGTACATCCGGAGCCTGAGCTTCATCCAGGGCACGGTGGTCAACTTCCTCCGGACCACGATCCTGTTCGTGATGATGTACCTGATCTATGCCCAGCAGATCACCGTGGGGCAGTTCTTCTCGCTGTTCATCTACTCGTTCTTCATCTTCGGGCCGCTGCAGGAGCTCGGCAACATCATCAACATCTACCGCGAGACCGAGGTCTCGCTCGACAACTTCGGCAAGATCCTGCAGATCCCGCGCGAGGCGCGCCCCACCTCGCCCGCACCGCTCGGCGCCATCGAGGCGCTGGAGTTCGAGCGGGTCGGGTTCCGGCACCGGACGGCGTCGCGCCATGCGCTCACCGGTATCTCGTTCACCGTGCGCCGGGGCGAGACCGTGGCCTTCGTCGGCCCCTCCGGCTCGGGCAAGACGACGCTGGTGAAGCTGCTGGTGGGTCTCTACCAGCCCATCGAGGGCCGGATCCTCTACAACGGGCACCCGGGCGCGCAGATCGACTTCGAGCTGCTGCGGGAGCAGATCGGCTTCGTCACCCAGGATACCCAGCTCTTCTCCGGCACGATCCGGGAGAACCTGCTCTTCGTCAATCCGCGCGCCAGCGATGCCGACTGCATCCGCGTCCTCGAGCAGGCGGCCTGCCATTCGCTGCTCGCGCGCGCCGACCGCGGCCTCGATACCACGATCGGCGAGGGCGGCATGAAGATCTCCGGCGGCGAGAAGCAGCGGCTGTCGATCGCGCGGGCGCTGCTGCGCCATCCGGCCGTCATGGTGTTCGACGAGGCGACCTCGAGCCTCGACTCGCTGACCGAGGAGGAGATCAACACCACCATCCGCGAGGTCTCCCGCGCGCGGCCCCAGATCACGGTCCTGATCGCCCACCGGCTCTCGACGGTGATGCACGCCGACCGGATTTTCGTGCTCGAGCGGGGCCGGATCGTGGAGAGCGGCCTCCACGGCGACCTGCTCGACCTGAAGGGACTCTACTACGCCATGTGGCGCCAGCAGATCGGGGAGCGTGGCGCGGAGGAGGAGCTGCAGAATGCCGACGCCTGAACTCTCGCTTGCCGAATGCCAGCGCCGGGTCGACCAGTGGATCAGCCAGTTCGAGGAGGGTTACTTTCATCCACTCACCAACATCGCGCGCCTGACGGAAGAGGTGGGTGAACTGGCCCGGGAAGTGAACCACCGCTTCGGGCAGAAGACGAAGAAGAAAGACGAGGCGGAGGGCGAGATGGCCATGGAAATGGCCGACATCCTCTTCGTCCTCATCTGCATGGCGAACCGCGAAGGGATCGACCTCGAGACCGCCTTCGAGCGGATGATGGCCAAGGTGACGCACCGCGACCGGGACCGCTGGACCCCCCGCACCGGATCGGGAGACCCGCAGCCAGGAGCCTGAGGCACACGATGGACCCCCAGGAACAGCAGCTCGCGGCCGCCCTCGGCGGACGCTACCAGCTCGCCGGCAAGGCCGGCCAGGGCGGCATGGCCACCGTCTACCGTGCCCTCGACCAGAAGCATGGGCGGCCGGTCGCCATCAAGGTCCTCCGCCCCGAGCTCTCCGCCGCCATCGGCGCGGAGCGGTTCCTGCGCGAAATCGAAGTCTCCGCCCGGCTGCAGCATCCCCACATCGTGCCGCTGTACGACTCCGGCGAAGCGAACGGGATCCTCTATTACGTCATGCCCTTCGTCGAGGGGGAGTCGCTTCGGGACCGCCTGACGCGGGAGCAGAAGATCCCCTTCCCCGAGGCCGTGACGCTCATCCGCGAGGTCGCCAGCGCCCTCGCCTACGCCCACCAGCAGGGCATCATCCACCGCGACATCAAGCCGGAGAACATCATGCTCTCCGGTGGGCACGCCGTGGTGGCCGACTTCGGGATCGCCCGGGCACTCACGGCGGCGCGGCAGGGACCGGAAGGGGGGATGACCGGCGTCGGATTCGCCATCGGGACGCCCGCCTACATGAGTCCCGAGCAGGCGACGGCGAGCGAGGTCGATGGCCGGAGCGACGAGTACTCGCTGGCCTGCGTGTTCTACGAGATGGTCACGGGCGCCACCCCCTTCGCGGGACAGACGGTGCAGGCGGTGCTTGCCAAGAGCCTGACCGGCGCCCGGCCCCGGCTGAGCAAGGTGACGCCGACCGTGCCCGCGGACGCCGATGCCCCGGTCGCCCGCGCCCTCAGCGCGGACCCCGCCGCGCGGTTCGATTCGGTCACCAGCTTCGCCCAGGCCCTCGAGGCCGCGGCCGGGGGAGGCGTGCAGGGGATGGCCGAGCGGCAGCGGCTCCGGCGGCTGGTGGTGGCGCTCCCGCTCACCGTCGCGGCGGTGGCGGCCCTCTGGATCTTCTTCGGGCCCCGGCGCAGCGGGCCGGTCGTGGCCGGCGCCGAGAGCATCGCGGTCATGCCCTTCAGTGCCACGGGCGCCGGCGTGGAGCTGATGGGGGAAGGGATGGTCGACCTGCTCTCGACCAACCTCAACACCGTCGGCGGCATCCGCGCCGTCGAGCCCCGCACCGTGATGGCCCGTCTCAAGAAGGAGGGCCTCACCGCCGGCCTGGACCTCCCGCATGCCCTCGAGGTCGCCCGCCACGTGAAGGCCCAGGCGGCGCTGCTCGGCAGCATCGTGGCCACGGGGCCGAGGGTCCGGGTCAGCGCCGATCTGTATGGCCAGGACGGCAAGAGCCTGGCGCACGCGCAGGTCGATGGCGCCACCGACAGCGTGCTGACGCTGGTCGACGAGCTGAGTCTCGCGCTGGTGCGGGAGATCTGGCGCTCCAAGGAACCGGTGCCGTCGCTCCGCCTCGGCGCCCTCACCACGACGTCCCTCGCCGCGATGCGCGAGTTCCTCGTCGGCGAGCAGCACTATCGCCGCTCGGAGTGGGACTCCGCCTCCGCCGCCTTCGGCCGGGCCATCGACCAGGACTCGACCTTCGCGCTGGCGCACTTCCGCCTCGCCGCCACGATCGGCTGGTCGGCCAGCCTGGGCGCGGCCCGCGGCCAGGAGGCGATCGACGCCGCGCTCCGCTTCGCCGGGCGCCTGCCGCCGCGCGAGCGCAGCCTGGTGACGGCCTACAACCTGTTCTTCCACCAGCGACTCGCCGCGACCGACTCCGCGCGGGCCTACGTGGCACGCTATCCGGACGACGTCGACGGCTGGTTCCTGTTAGGCGAGACCCAGTACCACACCCGCCAGGAGGTCGGCTACGATCCGGCCGCGCTGCGCGCGCCGTTCGACACCGTGCTGGCGCGCGACTCCACCCTCACCCCCGCCGCGATCCACCCGCTCGAGGTCGCGCTCCAGATGCGCGACCAGGCGGGCTACGACCGCTACCTCAGGGTCATCGAGACCTCCGGCAACCAGCAGGAGAACCTGGCCTACCGCGGCGCCGGCGACCTGATCTTTCGCGCCGGCCTGCGCGACTCCGCGACCGCGGCGGCCATGCTGCGCTACGGCGGAACCATCGGCGCGGTGGTCGGCAGCCTCTACGGCGGCGAGGCCACAGGCGACTCCGTCATCACCCGCTACGGGCACTGGACCGGTCAGCTCGGCCGTGGCCTGCCACCCCAGGCGCAGCAGCAGTTTCTCGCCGGGAAGGGGATCACGCTCGCAGGGCTCGGGCGCTTCAGCGAGGCCCAGCCGATCTTCGACTCGCTCGTCAAACTCAACCCGAACCAGGCCTTCGGGGTGGTGCTGCTCCCGAGTCTCCTGGGATTCGCGCCTCAGGAGTACCGGCCGCCAGGCCTCGAGAAATTGGTGGGCGGCCCGCGCGCCAATCCCTTCGCGGTCTATGTCGCGGCGATGATCGCGCTCAATCGCGGCGATCGCGCCGAGGGCACCCGGCTCGTCGACAGCCTGCTGGGGAAGCAGACGCCGAACATGCCCCCGCAGTTCTGGGGGCTGCTCCGGGCGATGAAGGGGTGGACGACGATGATGGCCGGCGACACGGCGGTCGGCCTCCCGGCGATGCGGACCGCGCTCGAGGAGGTCGGCACCGGCTGGAACGCCTTCCTGTCCGCACCGCTCCGCCTCCAGATGGCATCGGCACTCGCGCAGCGCTCCGCGACCCGGCAGGAGGGACGGCTGCTGCTGCAGTACGGCTTCGCGAATGACGTCGGGGTGCAGCCGATGGCGCAGTATGCGCTGGGCCGCGCGGCGGAGAACGCCGGCGACCGGGCGGGTGCGGCGGAGGCCTACGGCAACTTCCTCAAGCTCTGGGACAGGCCGGATCCGTCGCTGCAGCCGAGAATCACCGAAGTGCGGGAGGCGCTCAGGCGGGTGACGGGAGAGCCGGGCCGGTGACGCCCTAGGAGAAGGGCCACCACCACCGGCGCCGGATCACACCGGCCCCGATCAGTTCGTCGCGCAGGGTGCGCCCGTCACGCCACCGGTCGCGCGGGTGCCGCGCGAGGCATCGCGTGATGACGTCGATCAGCGCCGAGGGCGCGTCTGGCGCGAGGTGCTGCAGCGAGGCCGGCCGAATGGTGAGCTGCTGCGCCGCAATCTCGAGCGGGCCCGCCCCGTCGAACGGCGACCGACCTGCCAGCATCGTGTAACCGAGCGCACCCAGCGCGTAGAGATCGCTCCGGCCGTCAAGGTCGTCTTCACCCGCGATCTGCTCCGGCGACATGAACCGGGGCGTCCCCCAGAACAGCTCCCGCTCCGCCCGCTGCTCCTCCGGGTCCATCGCGTCCAGCGACACGGCGCGGGCCACGCCGAAATCGGTGAGCATCGGCATGCCGGTATCGCGGTGGAGCAGGATGTTCTCAGGCTTCACATCCCGGTGGATGATCCGCTGGCGGTGGGCGTAGTCGAGGGCCGAAGCCAGTTCGGCGAGGATGCGGCAGACTTCCGCGGCGGGGAGCCGCGGCCGGTCATGAAGCGCCGCAGCGAGCGAATCGCCCGGCACGTACTGCATCGTGAAATAGACGAAGTCCCCTTCGCCGCCCATTGCGAAGACCGGCACGATCGCCGGGTGCGCGAGCGTGGCATTGGTGCGCGCCTCGCGCAGGAACCGCTCGCGCACATCGCCGTCCATCGCGAGCGGACGCTGCAGCACCTTCACCGCGACGTAGCGCTGCAGCCGCCGGTCGAGTGCGAGGTACACCGCGCCGACCGCGCCACGACCGAGCAGGCGCACCACGGCGTACTCGGCACCGAGGCCGTCAGCCACCCACTCGCGTTCGCCGGGCGGCACCCCCTCGAGATCGGGCGGGGCAAAGGCCAGCCGCTGCTTCCCGACTTGAGTGAGAGTGTAGAAGCGCAACCGCTGCCCTGATGCCTGCTGCTGCCAGCTCACCTCCACGAAGCCCCGGTCCTGCAGCCGCTGCAGCACGGGATAGAGGCCGGCCGTATCCCACTGCACCCCAGCGGGGGTCTCGCGGTCCAGTGCCCGGGCGATCTCGCCGGCGTGACGCGGCCCTCCTCGCAGTGCATGCAGCACGAGCTGGTGGGCGGTACTCTGGCGCGAGAAGGTGCCGGCGATCGTCATCCAATGTCATTCCCAGTCTTCGGGCATGTCCTGCAGTTCGGTGAGCAGCGCCTGGTAGCTCGCCACCCGATCCGGGGAGATCGTCCCCGCGCCGGCGGCGGCGAGCACCGCACAGCCCGGCTCGTGCACATGACTGCAGTCGGCATACTTGCAGGCATCGACCAGGGGCCGGAATTCCGGGAAGCAGTTCGCCAGTTCGTTCGGCTCCATCCCCCAGAGACCGACCTCGCTGAACCCCGGCGTGTCCACCAGATAGCCGCCGTGGCTGAGCGGCACCATGATCGCGCTGACGGTGGTGTGCTTGCCGCGGCTGATCTTCCGGCTCAGCTCTCCGATCCGGAGATTGAGCCCCGGCTCGAGCGCGTTGAGCAGGCTCGACTTGCCGGCGCCCGACGGGCCGGTGATCACGCTGACCCGGCCGCTCAGGGCCGCCCGGAGCTGCTCGAGCCCCTCCCCGCTCTTGATGCTGGTCCGGTGCACGGGGTAACCCGCCCGGCTGAATCGCTCGGTGAGCCCGGTCCCCGGGTCGAGGTCGACCTTGTTGAGGACCACGACCGCGGGAATGTTGTTGGCTTCGGCCACGACCAGCAGTCGGTCCACGAGCTGCGGCACGGGATCGGGACTCTTCGTGGCGGTGATGACGAGGACCTGGTCGACATTCGCCGCGACCGGGCGATGTCCCCGCCCCTCGGGCACTCGCCGCGCGAGCAGGCTGGTGCGCCGCTGGACGCCCGCGATGCCGCGTACGCCGCCCTCCCCCTCCTCGTCGAGCTCGACCCGGTCGCCGACCACGACCTTCGGCATGTCGCGCTTCATCTTGCCGCGGAGAATCGCGCGGACCTCGCCCTCGGTGGTGAGCACCCGATAGGTGGAGCCGTCGCGCTCGAGGACCGTGCCGGTCACCACTCGCGCGGCGTCCGGCCGATGGCGTCGTCCAGCGCCGCCTTCACGTCAAACAGGGAGATCGCCTTGATGCGGTCCTCGGCTTCCTCGGGAGTACGGCCCCACACGAGCACCTGGGATTCGGCATGCCCCACCGGCCGGTCGCCGGCGCGGGACCAGCGCACGAAGAGCAGCGAGGCGCCGTAGCGTCCCAGCTCGTCGGGCTCCTCCTCGACGAAGATCCCGACCGAGTAGGGCTCGCCGTCCGCACCCGCGAAGGCCGCCGCCCGGTCATGCTTCGCCATGTACCCGCCGAGCGTGACTTCGGTCATGCCTAGAGGCGAGCGGCCTCGCGGACCACGTTGCCGAGGATGAAGGCGATGTTCGCCGGGCGCTCGGCCAGGCGGCGCATCAGGTAGGGATACCACTGGGTGCCGAAGGGAACATAGACGCGCACGTTGAATCCCGCCGCGCGGAGCTGGTCCTGCAGGTCGCGCCGCACGCCGTAGAGCATCTGGAATTCGAAGATGATGGCCTGATCGTGGGTGGCGAGGCCGGGATAGTTGCCCCGCTCCATCAGCCGTTCCATCAGGGTGACGTAGTTCCGGTCGACGTCCGCCTTGTCGGGGAAGGCCACCTCCGGCGGCTCCAGATAGGCGCCCTTGCACAACCGGACCCGCGCCTGCATCGCGATGAGGTCATCGATGTCCTTCTCGGAGCGGCGCAGGCAGGACTGGATCACGACGCCGGTGTGCGCGCCATAGCTGGCGAACAGCTTGTCGCGAAAGAAGTCGAGGGTCCGCTGGGTGTAGGCCGAGCCCTCCATGTCGAGGCGCACGAAGGTCTGGTGCGCCTTGGCCTTCTCGAGAATCGCCGTCATATTGGCGAGGCAGGCGGTCTCGCTGATGTCGAAGCCCATCTGGGTCAGCTTGACCGAGACGTTCGAATCCACTTTCGTCTCCGCGATCCGGTCGAGCATCTGGAGATAGGTGTCCTTCGCCTGCGCCGCCTCGCTCTCGCGGGTGACGCTCTCGCCCAGCAGGTCGAGCGAGGCGGTGATGCGGCGCTTGTTGAGATCCCGGACCGCCTCGACGGCGGTGTCGATCGTCTCGCCGGCAACGAAGCGCGACGCAAACTTCCGGGCGACGGAGTTGCTGCGCACGAAGCGGAACACCTGCTGCTGTTCGGAAAGCCAGAGCAAACCGGTACGCATCATGTCGAACGTTCCTCGAGGGCGGAATGTGACGCGCAGAACGATATCCGCCGGGCCAGAGGCCTACAAGCGATGAATAACTATTCGGACGCCTCCGGCATCCGCATCGCGATGTGGTCCGGCCCCCGCAACATCTCCACCGCCATGCTCCGCGCCTGGGGGAATCGCCCCGACACCTGGGTGGTGGATGAGCCGCTCTACGCCCACTACCTGACCCAGGTGCGCGTCGCGCACCCCGGCGTGGACGAGGTCATCGCCAGCCAGGAGAATGACTGGCGCAAGGTGGTGGAGGCGCTGACCGGCCCCGTCCCGATGGGCCGCGCGATCTACTACCAGAAGCACATGTCCCATCACTGGCTGCCGCATCTGCAGGGCGACTGGCTGCTCCGGCTGAGCAATGCCATCCTCATCCGCCACCCGGCGGAGGTGCTGCCCTCGCTTACGGCCAAGATGGGACCGCCGCAGCTCACCGACACCGGCTTCCCGCAGCAGCTCGCCCTGCTCCGCTTCATTCGTGAGCGGACCGGCACCACGCCGCCAGTCCTCGATTCGGAGGACATCCTGCACGACCCGCGGGGCATGCTCACGCACTTCTGCGAGGTGGTGGGTGTACCCTTCCTCGACGCGATGCTGAACTGGCCCCCGGGCCGGAGAGAGACCGACGGCGTCTGGGCGAAGTACTGGTACGACGCGGTGGAGAAGTCGACCGGCTTCGAGCCGTACCGCCCGCGCGACCGGACCGTGCCGGCGGCGCTCGAGCCGCTGCTCGCGGAGTGCCTGCCGTATTACGAGGAATTACGTTCGCACCGCGTGCACCCGAACGGGTGATCAGCCGCGCGCGGTCACACCGCGCCCGCCGACACGCCTCCACTCCATTTCCCGGTCCCGGACAGCGCCCCATGCTGCAGAGCTTCAATCCGAAGAATCGCGACCTGATCGTCAACATCAACGGCAGCCTGGTGCATCGCGATCAGGCCGGTGTGAGCCCGTTCGATTCCGCGGTGCAGGGCGGCGATGCGGTGTGGGAGGGGCTCCGGCTCTACCACGGCCGGATCTTCCGGCTGCGGCAGCACCTCGATCGTCTGCGGCACTCCGCCCAGGCGCTGGCCTTCGCGACCATCCCCTCGGCGGAGGCAATCACCACCGAGATCCGCCGCACCCTGGCCGCGAACCAGATGACCGACGGGGTGCACATCCGCCTCACGCTGACCCGCGGCGTGAAGGTGACGTCGGGCATGGACCCACGGCTCAATCAGTCTGGGCCGACACTCATCGTGCTCGCGGAGCACAAGCCGCCGGTCTACGGCACCGACGGCCTCACCCTCATCACCTCCTCGGTGCGGCGCTTCCCGCCCGACTGCCTCGACCCCAAGATCCACCACTGCAACCTGCTGCAGAGCATCCTGGCCAAGATCGAGGCGAACGTCGCCGGCGCCGATGACGCACTCATGCTCGACACCCACGGTTTCGTGGCCGAGACCAACGCGACCCATCTCTTCTTCGTGGAGGGAGGGGTGGTCCGCACCAGCCGCACGGTGGCCTGCCCCGAAGGGATCACCCGGACTACGGTCCTCGAGCTGTGCGCCGAACATGGCGTGCCGCACGAGGTGCGCGACATCTCGCCGGCCGAGATCTACCGGGCGGACGAGATCTTCTGCACCGGGACGATGGGAGAACTGGCCGGCGTGACGATCGTGGACGGACGGACCATCGGGAGTGGCGCGGTGGGACCGGTGACGCAGCGGCTCACCGCGCTCTTCCGCGAACTGACCTCCCGCGAGGGCGACGTCGTCGCCTGAGGCTCAGGGAAGGAATCGCTGCCGGAGTTCCGGCGGCAGCAGAGGGCAGGCACCCTCCGGCTTCGCGAAGAGCCGGCCCCGTATCCGGGCGACAGCATCGTAGGCGGGATCGAGCAGCCAGCGCGGCAGGAGACTCGCCGCCCGCGCCAGCAGGCCCCAGCCGCCGCCCAGCCGCTCGCCGATGTGGATGGCGGCATCCGAGCGAACCAGGATGCGGCCGTCAGCTGTCCGCACCACCACGCTGTCCGGCAGGCCCTGGCGCTGATCGGTCGAGAGCGTCGCGGTGAAGGTGGCGCCGCCCAGCGGCGCGTACCGGAACCGCGTGCCCTCCCGGTCGCGGGCGATCACGAAGCTCACGAGGTGGTGACAGAGACCGCAGCCACCGTCGTAGAACAGCAGGTCAGTCGCCATTGTGGCCATGCGTCCCGGGGTTCACCCCCGGGAGCTCGCTCAAGAGAGGGATGCGCATGCTGCAGCGTCACCCGAATCCCCGGTGGGGTCAAGTGGACGGCGCGGAACCCGCTATATTCCCCCGCGCATGACTTCCGCTCCCTCCCTCGGCATTCTCGAACTCAGCGACCGCGGCGCCGGCTTCGTCCGGCGGCGCCAGTTCAGCTATCTCGCCGAGGAAGGCGACCTCTACGTCGCGCCCCGCCTGATCAGCCAGTTCGGCCTCCGCACCGGCGACGAACTCTGGGGTGAGGCGGGCCGGGCCCAGGGACGTGGCCGCTCCGCGCCGCTCGAGAAAGTGACCCTCGTCAACGGCCGGTCGCCTGACGAGGCCCGTCGCCGACCGAATTTCGCCAGTCTGGGCGCGATCCATCCCGATGCTCCACTCCTGCTCGACTGCGGCCTCCGCCGCTTCGGTCAGGCCGATTACACCAATCGCGTGATCGACCTGCTCTGCCCCTTCGGCAAGGGGCAGCGCGCGCTCATCGTCGCTCCCGCGAAAGCGGGCAAGACGATGGTGCTGCAGTCGGTCGCCGAGGGCGTGGCGAAGAACTACCCGGACTCGCTGCTCCTGATCCTCCTGGTGGACGAGCGCCCCGAGGAAGTCACCGAGATGGAGATGGTGGGCTACGGCGAGGTGATTTCGTCGAGCTTCGACTTTCCCGCGGAGCGCCATGTGGCGGTGGCCGAGCTGACCCTGGAGCGGGCGCGCCGGCGCGTGGAGCAGGGCGAGGACGTCATCCTGATCCTCGACTCCATCACCCGGCTCGCGCGCGCCTACAACGCGGTGGAACGCGGCACCGGACGCACCATGACCGGCGGCCTCGACTCCTCCGCGCTCGAGAAACCCAAGCGGTTCCTCGGCAGCGCCCGCCGCATCGACGAGTCAAAGGGGGGCGGGTCGCTGACCATCATCGGCACCGCCCTGATCGATACCGGATCGAAGATGGACCAGGTGATCTACGAGGAGTTCAAGGGCACCGGCAACAGCGAACTCACCCTGAGCCGCGAACTGGCCGAGCGGCGGATCTTCCCGGCGATCGACCTCAAGGCCAGCGGCACCAGGCGCGAGGAACTGCTCCTGCCTCCCACCCTGCTCGCCGTCACTCAGGCCCTCCGGGGGCGGCTCGCCCCGGTCTCCTCGGTCGATGCCATGCAGCAGGTCCTGCAACTGATGAAGCGCTACCCCAGCAACGCGGAACTCGCCGGCGCCGTGTAGTCCGGCTCGGCGCTCTGCGGCGGGGGGACCTCGGACGCCGTCGGGTCGAACAGTTCGGGATCCGGCGTCGGACCGCTCTCATACTGCGCCGCCAGGCGCGACCCGGCCGCCTCCGACTTCACCCGCTGCAGCACAAGTTGCCCCGCCCCGAGCGACAGATAGAACGCCCGCAGGTACTCTCCGATCGCCCGCTCCACCGGCAGATGGTCCTTGAGCAGTTCGGTGAACTGCCGCGCGTTGTTCACATGCGTGGCCGCGATCGCCTCCTCCGCGCGCGCGCCGACCAGCCGCGCCAGCTCGAGGGTCTTCTCGGCGTACTCGCGCCGAAAGCGGATGAGTTTGATGACGAGGTCGGGCCGGAGGAGCCGCCAGCCCCGCAGCGTCGGCAGCGGCGTCTGCTCCGGAAGACAATCCATGTCGAGCAGAGTGAGCGTGCGGGTCCGCACCGGCTCCCGCATCGCCTCCGCCACCGGCACCACATCCAGATACATCTCGAGGGCATCGAGCGGCGCGATCCGGTTCGAGAACTCACCAATGAACTGGCGCGCCTGCTCGGTGTGGGTACCGATCAGCGCCTCCCAGGCCACCGCGTACGCCACCCGCACCCGGGCACGCAGCGCCCGGGGGAACTGGCGAACAGGCATTTCGCTGGGAACGCCAGAGGGCATCGGCACCATGTCTGTATGGATTATTGACAGACAAACGAGAAGACTGCCCCTCCAACGTAGGAGTGGGCAGTCTGAGCGCAAGAGCTTGGGACACAAGAAGTAGCGCCTGAGATCCCGGCACCATCATCGAGCCGTTCTGATTCGATTTCTAAGTGGCGCTGTATCCAATATTTAGAGCTGGATCAGCCTCCCGCCGCGTCGCGGCGCCAGAGTACCCGCCGGTCCGGTCCCAGCACCTCCTGGACCGAGCCGACCTCCACCTTGAAGCCGTGGAGCAGGACCTTCTGCCCTCCGAAGAACGGGCGCGTACTCTCGTCCCGGCGGCGATCGGTGGGGGCGTAGGGCTGGGTACTCGCCATCGGCGCACGCAGCTCCCAGCCGGTGAGCACCAGCTGCCCCGTGCTGAGCAGCGCGAACTCGATGGACCCGCCGGCACGCCCCGGAGGCACCCAGCTCCAGAGACCGGTGTAGCGGTATTCCATCCGGTGGAGCGCACTGGTCTTCCGGTCGAGCCAGAGCACCCCTTCGATGTCGGGCACCGCCCGCCCCTTCACCGGTTCGAAGCCGAGGCCGAGCATGCCGGGCGCATCGCCGGGCGGGGCGACGAGCCGGAAGCAGTGGGTCCGCAGGAAGCCATCGGAGAAGAAGACCGCGGCATCGGGCCCGTAGTAGACCGGGCCGAGGGTCGTGTCCTGCGGCTGCACGAACCCGGCGACCGCCAGGCTCTCCGGTGCGAGGCTCGTGATCGGCCAGCGGCCCTCGTCGAACGCCTCCCACGCACGCTGGTCGGAGATGTGCGCGTAAGGGTCGACGAACCAGCGCGACCGGTTGGTACGGAAGGAGAGCAGGTCCCCGGCGCTCGCGCCGGAGAGCCGGAGCGATTTGCGGGCCTCGTCCCAGAGAAGCGCCATGCGGCGGTCTTCTTCCGGCGATCCGCGGCAGGGGCTATTGGCCTCGACGGTGATTTCGTCGAGCACGACCGGCACGGCCGGGATCGCGATGGTGTCGTCCACCACCTGGCCGGCCGCGAGCGTGATCGGCTCCGAGGTCCAGGCGCGATAGCCGATGCGCAGCATGCGCAGCCGGTAGGTGCCCGGGCTCACCTGCGAAAGAGCGAACCGGGCATTCTCTCCCGTCACCGCGCTGGCCCGGATGGAATCGCCGGCCCCGAGCAGCTGCACCAGCGCCCCCGCGACTCTGCGCCGCGACTCCTCCTCCACCACGGTGCCGCGCACGACCTGCGCGCCGAGCCCCGCAGCGCCGCTGACGCACAGCGTCAGCGCGATGACCCCCGAGCGGAGCCGCCTCATTCCAGGCGCATCCGGCGCAGCAGATCCAGGAACCGTCGATCGGGCCGCAGGGCGTCGAACAGCGGATCGACCTTCATGTAGACGATCCAGCCACGGCGCTCGGCGTAGATCCGTTCCAGCCACGCGAACGCCGCCTCGGTGCGGCCAAGCACCAGCGCCAGCCGCGCGAAATCGGTCGGTGAGACGTAGCGGACCTTCGCCAGCGCCTCCAGCCGGTCCCAGGCCGCCTCGGCCTCCTGCCGCCGCCCCTGCAGCAGATCGACGTGCGCCATCGACAGGAGGCCGTAGCTGTCCTCGGGCGCGACATCCAGCGCGGCCGCGAGCGCGTCACGGGCCTCCGGCAGGCGGCCCGCCTGCGTGAGCATCACGCCGAGCAGGATCTGGGTGTCGTGCGACTCCGGGTTCATCACCAGCGCGCGCTGGATGTGCGGCAGGCCGAGTTGCGGGGTCCGGTCGTAGTAGTGCAGCCAGCCGAGGCTGCGACGGATCGACACCGAGGTCGGATCGAGTTCGACGGACCGCTCTCCCTCCGCGAGCGAGGGCCCCATCCTCCCCATCGCCGCGAGGTACCAGGAGTACCACTGGTGCGTGCTCGCGTAGCTCGGATCGAGTGCGAGGGCCCGGCGGAATTCCCGCTCTGCGCTCGGCCAGTCCCACTCGTAGATGAAGTGCACCCAGGCGAGCGAGGTGTGGGCTTCGGCCAGCGAGTCGTCGAGCGCGATCGCCCGCTCGGCCTCCTTCTTCGCGCGGCCGAGCCCCTCGGCGACCGGCATCGCGCGGTAGTCGACGTACTGCGCATAGGCGTCGGCCAGCCCGGTGTAGGCGAGCGCGAATCCCGGGTCCTCGGCGATCGCCTGCTCGAAGAATTCCACCGCGCGCACCATGTCCGCCCCGGTCCGCTTGTTCCAGGCGTGACGGCCGCGGAGATAGAGATGATAGGCGCGCGGGTTGGCCGTCCGCCGCCGCGGGACCACCTCGCCAAGCGGGCCGGGAGTCAGCAGCGTGGTCCGGAGGGTGGCAACGATCGTCGCGGCGAGCTCGTCCTGCAGCTGCAGGATGTCGCCACCCTCCCGTTCGAACCGCTCCGACCAGAGCAGCCGCCCGTCCTCCGCGTCGGAGAGCTGGGCGGTGATGCGGATGCGATCGCCCGCCCGGCGCACGCTGCCCTCCAGGACGGTGGAGACCCGGAGCATCGCGCCGATGGCGCGCACGTCCTCGCGCCGGCCCTTCAGCGCGAACACCGAGCTCCGGGACGCGACGCGCAGCCCCTCGACGTGCGCGAGGGCGTGGATCAGCTCGTCGGTGATGCCGTCGCTGATGTACTCGTTGTCGGGATCGGGACTCGCGTTGGCGAAGGGCAGCACCGCGATCGTCCGCTCGGCGCCGTGCGGCCGGTCGCTGAAGGGCGCGGTGCGGCTGGTGAGTGCCTCACAGAACGCCGCGACCGAGTCGAACCGGTCGACCGGTTCCTTGGCGAGGGCGCGAAGCACCGCCCGCTCGACGGCGATCGGCACCTCACCCCGGCGCGCCCGGAGGGCCGGCGGCGGCTCCGACACGTGCCGCGCCATGGTGGCGCGGGAGCCGGTGCCGCTGAAGGGAGGCTCGCCCACGAGCAGTTCGTAGAGCACGCAGGCCAGCGCGTACTGGTCGCTCCGCGCATCGACCACCGGATCGCCACTCGCCTGCTCGGGACTCATGTACGCCGGCGTGCCGATCGCGAACCCCGGCGCCGTCACCGCCTGGCGATCGCACTCCTCGCACACGGCGCGGGCGACGCCGAAGTCCGCCACGACCGCCTCGCCCCCCTGCAGCAGGATGTTCTCCGGCTTGATGTCGCGATGCACCACGTTCTGCCGATGGGCGAAGTCCAGCGCCGACCCCGCGGCGCGCACGAAGCCGAGCGCGTCATCGAGTGGGAGACGGCCGGCCGCCTTGAGACGGTCGCGGAGCGAACCGCCCGCGACGTATGGCATGACGTAGAACAGCGTCGGCGGCCCGGCGGGATCGGGGATCTCGCCCGAGTCGTGGACCGGGAGGATGCGGGGATGGGTGAGCTGGGCCGCGAAGCGGATCTCGCGCAGGAACCGGGCGGCGGATTCGCCGGCGGCGAGGAGCCCGGGGCGGAGCATCTTGATCGCGACGGGACGGTCGTGGCGGAGGTCGCGCGCACGATACACCAGCGCCATCCCGCCGCGACCGATTTCCTCCTCGAGCGCGTAGCGATCCGCGAGCGCCGCACGGAGCGACGCGAGTGGATCCGGGACGGGAACAGCCACTGGCTCTGCCACGCCCAGAAGCTATCCCCCCGCTCGGCGAGTTGTCACCCCGCCGAGGCGACGACTCAGTAGTAGCGCTCGCCCCGCTCCGCCATCCGCACCAGGCCCGCGGCGGGCGTAAATCGCGGCCCGCAGGCGCGCTCGAGCGAACGGAGCACCTCGACCGCCTTCGCGGCCCCGATCTCGTCGAGGTAGCGGAGCGGACCGCCGCGGAACGGGGGATAGCCGATCCCGAAGATGGCGCCGATGTCCCCGTCCCGGGCGGAGCGCACCACGCCCTCGCTCATGGCCATCGCGGCTTCGTTGAGCATCGCGTAGACCAGGCGCTGCTCGATGAGCTCATTCGGGCTGGTCTGCTTGGGGCGGATCTTCAGCAGATCGTAGACGGTCTCGTCGGGACCAGTCTTCTGCCCCTTGTGGTAGTGATAGAACCCCTTGCCGTTCTTCCGGCCGAGCCGCTGATCGGCGAGCATCTTGCCGACCAGCTCGGAGGGAGTGAGCCGGTCCCCGAACGCCGCGTGCATGACCTTGCCGGCCTTCGCCGCGACATCGAGACCCACTTCGTCGAGCAGCGTGATGGGACCGACCGGGAAGCCGAACCGGGTCATGATCCGGTCCAGCACATCCATCGGCACTCCCTCGGAGAAGAGGTAGCCCGCTTCGTTGAGGTAGGGCGTGAGGATGCGGTTGACCCAGAAGCCGGGATGGTCGCGCACGACGATCACCGTCTTGCCGATCTTCCGGCCGAAGTTGACCGCCGTCGCGATGGTCTCCGGGCTGGTCGCGGTCGTCGGGATGATCTCCAGCAGCGGCATCCGGTCGACCGGGGAGAAGAAGTGCATGCCGAGCACCTGGCCCGGACGCGCCGCGCGGGCCGCGATGTCGGCGATCGGGATCGTGGAGGTGTTGGTCGCGAAGATCGCGGCCGGCCCGGTGTGGGCCTCGGTATCGGCCAGCACCTTCCGCTTGACCTCGAGGTCTTCGAAGACCGCCTCGATGACCAGGTCCGCCCGCGGGAAGCCGCTGAAGTCGGTGCCGCCCGAGAGCAGCGCCGCCTGGCGCTCGAACTCGAACTTCGTGATCCGGCGGCGCTTGAGCCGGCCGCTCAGGATGTCGGTCGCCGCCTTGAGCCCCTTCCCGACGCGCGCGAGTTCGGTGTCCTTCACCCGCACATCGATGCCCGCGGTGCTCACCGCGGTCCCCGCGATGCCGGCGCCCATGAAGCCGGAGCCGATCACCGCCATCCGCTCGATGGGACGCGGCTTGGCCGTGACGCCGGCCGGCAGGCCGTCGTCCTTCTTGAGCGCCGTGGTGGCGAAGAAGATCCCGATGAGCTGGCGCGAGACGGCCGAGGCGGCAAGCTCGCCGAACTTCTGGTGCTCGACCGCGTACCCCTTGGCGCCACCCTGTTCGAGCCCCGCCTTCACCGCCTCGAGGGCCGCAAGCGGCGCCGGATAGTGTCCGCCGGTCTTCTTGATCGTGTCCTTCGCCGCCTTCCGGTACACGAACTGGCGGCCCGGCCAGCTCCGATCGAAGATCGCGCCGATGAGTCCGCCCTTTTTCGCCCGGAGCGGGACGCCCTTCGCGACAATCCGCTGCGCGGCCGCGAGGGCCGTCTCGAGCAGAATGCTCTTCGGCACCAGCTCGTCGACGATGCCCAGCTTGAACGCCTTGAGGCCGTTCTCGGTCTTGCCAGGCATGATCATCGCAAGCGAGGCCGACAGGCCGATCAGCTTCGGGAGCCGCTGGCATCCGCCGGCACCCGGCAGCAGGCCGAGCTGCACCTCCGGCAGGCCGAGCTGGGTCTTGGGGTGATCGGTCGCGATGCGCCAGTCGCAGGCCAGCGCGAGTTCGAGCCCGCCCCCGAGGCAGGCGCCGTGGATGGCCGCGACGACCGGCTTGGGAAAGTCGTCCAGCCGCTGCAGCATCGCCTGGCCGTCGGCGGAGAGCCGGGTGAACTCCTCCCGGGTCGAGAGCCGGGTGAACTCCTCGATGTCGGCGCCGGCGATGAAGGTGTCGGGCTTGCCCGAGATGATGACCAGCGCCTTGACCGCGACATCGGTCCGCAGCCGCTCGAGCGCCGCCTCGAACTCGGTCTTGACCTGGGCATTCAGCTTGTTGACCGGCTCGCCCTGCAGATCGAGGGTGAGGACGGCGACGTCACCGTGATTGGCAATCGTGAGGGCGGTCATACGCGCTCCAGGACCATCGCGAAGCCCATCCCGCCCTGCGCACAGATCGAGATGAGGCCGAACTGCACGTCACGCCGGACCATTTCGTTCGCGAGCGTCGTCGCCAGCCGGGCCCCGGTCGCGCCGAAGGGATGCCCGATGGCGATCGAGCCGCCGAAGACGTTGGTGCGCTCCCAGTCGACCTCGCCGACCGGCTCCGCGCGCCCCAGCTTCTGCGCCCAGCTCTTCGAGGCCCAGGCCTCGGTGTTCGACAGGACTTGTGAGGCAAAGGCCTCGTGAATCTCCACCAGCCCGAGTTCCTTCCAGGAGATGCCGGCGCGGTCGAGGGCCTTCGGCACCGCGAAGGCGGGGCCCATGAGGAGCTGCCACCCCGGGTCCACCGCGGCCACGGCATAGCTCCGGACGGCGGCGAGCGGCCGGTACCCGAGCGCGCGCGCCTTCTGCTCCTCCATCATCAGCACGACCGCGGCGCCGTCGGTGAGCGACGAGGCGTTGCCGGCGGTCACCGAGCCGTAGCGCTTGTCGAAGACCGGCCGGAGCTTCGCCAGCGCCTCCAGCGAGGTATCGGCGCGGATCAGGTTGTCGGTCGTGATGACCTCGTCCATGCCGCGCCCGCCGAACCAGGGCGCGATCTCCTCGCCGAGGCGGCCGCTGGCCGTCGCGGCGGCGGCGCGATGATGGCTCATCATCGCGAGCCGGTCCTGCGCCTCGCGGGTGATGCCGTTTTCCTTCGCCATCTTCTCCGCCGACTGGCCCATCGACTCGCCCGTGCTCGGCTCCGCGATGGCGGGCGAGACGGGAATGAGGTCTTTCGGCCTGGCCTTCGCGAACACGCCGAGCCGCTGGCCCAGGGTCTTGGCCTTGCTGGCCTCGACCAGGAGCTGGCTGAAGCGCTTCGAGTGGAGGATCGGGATGTCGGAGAGCGATTCGGTGCCGCCGGCGAGGACCACGTCGGCGTGGCCGAGCGTGATCTGGTCCGCCGCGTAGGTGATCGCCTGTCCGGCCGAGGCACAGGCGCGGTTGACGCTGAAGGCGGGAATCGTCTTCGGGAGCTGGGGCAGCAGGCTCACCTCGCGCGCCACGTTGGGCGCGAGCACGGACGCGACGACCTGGCCGAAGGCGACTTCGTCGACTTCCTTGCCATTGAGACCGGTGCGTTCGAGGAGTTCCTGGGTGACCCGGCGGGCGAGCTGGACGGCGGAGATGTCCCGGAACACCGTGCCGCTCCGGGCGAACGGGGTCCGGAGGCCTGCAACGATGCAGGGACGACGTGGGCTGCTCATTTGGAACCGTTGGCGCGCCCGGCCGAGCGCGCTTACGATGATTGAGCGCACGGCCGTGCGCGTTTACCGTTTCTGGGCGGCGATCGAAGCGACCGCGCGGACCTTGGTACTGTCGATAGGTTCGAAGACTTCGCGCCCGTGCAGCAGTTCGAAGGGCGCGATGAGCCGGGTCAGTTCGCCGGGCTGCAGCAGGTGCTCATCCTTGCTCGGACCCCATCCGAGCGCACGCTGCCACTCGAGATAGGTCTCCATCAGCAGCACGCCGCCCGGCGCGACGGCGTCCTTCACATCGGCGACCCGGGAACGGTCGAGGTAATTGAACATGAGCACCATGTCGAACTGTCCCAGCTCCGGCCACTCGCCCGTCAGATCGACCGACTGAAAGTCGACTGTGACTCCCAGCCGCTCCGCCGCTTCGCGTCCCGTCTCCAGCTTCGTCTCGTCGTGGTCCACCGCCGTGACCGTGGCCCCCCACTGCGCCGCCTTCAGCGCATGCCGCCCCTCACCGCACGCGAGATCGAGGACCCGCATGCCGGGACGAAAGAGGTAGTCATGCCACAGGAGCCAGGTGCTGGGCCGGGGCAGGTACAGGACGGGCGGGGGAGAACCGCGCGAGATGTCTGGCATCGATCCTCGATTGATCAGCTCAGTGCCGTGCCGGCCGACCTGCTCGTCATCGGCGGCGGGATTACGGGCGCCGGGATCGCGCGGGACGCCGCGATGCGCGGCCTGCGGACGATCCTGGTCGATCAGCGGGACCTGGCCTATGGCACCAGCTCCCGGTCAAGCCGGCTCATCCATGGCGGGCTGCGCTACCTGGAGGAAGGCGACCTCGCCCTCGTCTTCGAAGCGCTCCGCGAACGGCGCGTCCTGCTCGACATTGCACCCCACCTGGTCCGTCCCCTGCCCTTCGTCTTCCCGGTCCACACCGGCGACCGTGTGCCGTTGTGGAAACTGTGGGCCGGGATCTGCCTGTACGACCTGCTGGCGACCTTCCGCAATGTGCGGTGGCACACCCTGCTCGGCAAGCGCGGCCTTCTGCGTCGGGAACCGATGGTTCGTGAACGCGGGCTCACGGGCGGTGTGCTGTACTTCGACGCCCAGTGTGATGACGCCCGCCTCGTCGTCGCGACCGCCCGTTCCGCCATCCGCCACGGCGCCCGGATCTCGACGTACATGAAAGTGGAGGAGCTGGTGCGTGCCGATGGCCGGGTGCAGGGCGCCCGGCTGCGCGATGTCCTGACCGGTGCCGAAGGCACCGTACGCGCCCAGGTGGTCGTCAATGCGACCGGCCCCTGGTGCGATGCCCTCCGCCGGCTGGAAGATCCCGCGGCGCCCCCGCTGCTCCGCCCCACCAAGGGCGTCCACGTGATGGTGCGGCGGGAACGACTCGGTCATGAGGCGGCCATCACACTCACCAGCCCGATCGACGGCCGGGTGATGTTCGTCCTTCCGTGGGGAGAGTTCTCGTATATCGGCACCACCGACACCGATACCACCGAGAGTCCGGACGACGTCGCCGCGACGCCGGAGGACATCGTCTACCTCCTCCGATCGGCCAATGCGGCATTCCCCAATGCCCATCTCGGCGAGGCCGATGTCGTGGCGACCTGGGCCGGCCTCCGCCCGCTGATCGCCCCGGGCAAGGCCGTCGGCGCGAGCCAGGTCTCCCGGGAGCATGTGATCGTCACCGGCGCCGGAGGCATGCTGACGATCGCCGGCGGAAAGCTGACGACCTATCGCGCCATGGCGGAGCAGCTGGTCGATCACGTCGTCGCGGCCCTGCACGCGCTCGATGGCCGCCCGAAGACTCCCGCCCCCGCCACCGCCGAGGAAGCCCTCCCCGGCGGCGAAGTCCGCGACCTCGAGCCGATGGGGACGCCGGGACTCGAGCTCGGCCTCCCGATCGCGACGGTCGATCGTGCCGTCCGGCTCTTCGGCTCGGAGTGCGCGGCCCTGTTCAACCTGGTGCGGGAGCGGCGCGAGCTGGCGACTCCGTTAGGCACCCGGACGCCGGCCATCGAGGCGGAGGTCGTGCACGTCACCCGCAGGGAGCTCGCCTGCCGGGTGGAGGATGTGCTGATCCGGCGCCTGCACCTCTTCTACGAGACGCCCGACCAGGGCGCGAGTGCGGCGCGCCGGACGGCGGAACTCATGGGCCGGGAGCTGGGCTGGGACGACGGGCGGGTCAGCGAGGAGGCGGAACGGTACGGGGGGATGCTGCGGCCCGCGAGCGGGCGCCGCGAATGATCGCGAACGCCCACCCGCGGCCAGGGGCTACTGCACCACGACGGTGCCCGTCATGCTCGCGCCGTGGATGCCGCACTCATAGGTGTAAGTCCCGGCGGTATTGAAGACGAAGGTGTACCCAGCCGGCGTCAGCTGCGTGTTGGTGCCGGTGAAGGACGGGACCCCGGTCGAGACCACCGTGTGTCCGCCGCTCGTCTGCACCCACTTGATCGCCCCGCCGACGGCGATCGTGTCGATCGCCGGGTTCACGGTCGCGTTGGTGGCGCTGGTGAAGGCCACGCCCGCCCCGGCGCCGCTGGCATTGACCACCTTCGCCGTCGCGGCCACCGTGAGCGTGAAGTCGAGGTGGAAGCCGATCGGCATCGAGGGGCTGGTGGCCTGGATGATCCCCTGGCCGGGCGTGGACCCCGCGGTGACGGGCACGCTGGCCAGCCCCTGCGTATTGGTGGCCGACCCGTTGGCATCGGTGATGAGCGGACCGCTCGTCACCGTCCAGCCGATCTGCACGCCGGGCACACCGTTCCCGTGCGAGTCGACCGCCTTCACGCTGATGGGCTGGGCAAATTGAGCATCCGGTGCCGCGGTCTGGAAGTCACCCGCAAACTTGTTGATCGCCACCACCGGTCCCGGCGTGGCGGTGCCGGTGAAGGTGAGCGGCGATCCGATGGCGGCCCGCAGTGTCGCGGCGACCGTCTGGGGACCGGAGACCGTTCCCAGCGTCCACGTGGTCTTGGCGATACCGTTGACGTCGCTGACCCCGGTCGCCGGAACAACCTGGCCTCCGCTCGCCGTGAAGGTGATCGACTCCCCGGCCTTCGGCGTGCCATCCTCGGTCACCAGCACCCGCAGATCGAAGGGCAGTGCGTGACCGATCTCGCCGGTCTGCGCATCCCCGCTGAGGGTTGGCGCCTTGGCGATGGTGATGGTGCCGTTGTTGTTGGTCCCGCTCCCCCCGCCGCAGGCCCCCAGCACGACAGCCAGCGTGAGCAGTCCAGCACGATTCACAAACCTCTGCATAACGGCCTCCACGAGGGGAACAATCCGGCCACCCGGCGGATCTGGCCGCAGGGTGCCGAGACTGAAGGGGTTGGGCTCCGGGATTGATCCTACCGGTTTAGGACGACGGGGCAAGGCTGGAATGGACACCTGGCGGGCCGGAGGCCTCCCCGGTCGTTATCTTTAGCCCTGCGCTCGGAGTTGCCCGGGCCGATATACAGTCATTCGAAAGGCAATGGGAAATCCGTGGAACCGAACGTCTTCGAGACCGCCGTCACCCCCGAGTGGCGGCGGTACTTCGAGAATGGCGTGGCGGGACTCGGCCCGGAGGCGGCCGGCAACGGACACCACCCCTCGGTGGCAGCCAGCTCCACGCCGGCCGAGGCGCGCCCGGCCGCCCCGGAACGGACGCCGATCCTGGCACCCGCGGCTGCCCCGGCGCCCGCGGCCCGAGTGGCCGCCGAGGCACCAGCCGGCGCCCTGCCGATCACCGGGCCCGCCTCCAAGCTGGTCGCCAACATGAACGAGAGCCGCGGCATGCCGACGGCGACGTCGTTCCGGGAGATGCCCGTCTCGATGCTCGAGGCCCGGCGGCGCGAACTCAACGCGGCGATCCGCTCGGCCGGCCGGACCGAGAAGGTCTCCTTCACGCACCTGATCGGCTTCGCCATCGCCCGCGCGGCCCAGCGCCACTCTGCCCTGACGACGGTGTACGCCGAGGTCGGCGGCTCGCCCTACAAGATCCCCGGCACCGCGGTGAACCTCGGCATCGCCGTCGATGTCGAACGCAAGGATGGCAGCCGCGGCCTCGTCGTCCCCGTGATTCACGACGCGGCGGCGAAGAGCTTCGCCGAATTCCACGCCGTCTACGAGTCGCTGGTCGAGAAGGCGCGGGGCAACAAGCTGCTGCCCGATGCCTTCGCCGGCGCCAACATGACGCTGACCAATCCCGGCGGTCTCGGCACGGTCGCCTCCGTCCCCCGGCTCATGCCCGGGCAGGGCAGCATCATCGCCGTCGGCGCCATCGACTACCCGCCCGCCTTCACCGACGTCTCCGACGACAAGCTGCGGGAACTCGGGATCGCGAAGGTCATGACGGTGACCAGCACCTACGACCACCGCGTCATCCAGGGTGCCGAGTCGGGAGAGTTCCTGCGGACCGTCGACAATCTGCTGCAGGGCGAGGACCGGTTCTACGACGAGGCCTTCGCCAGCCTCGGACTCAACCTCTCGACGGCCTCCGCGCCGCCGGCGCCGCCCGCGGGGCGGCCGAGCCGCACCTGGAATCCCGTCATCGAATCGCAGGCCGACCTGTATCATGTGGCCGCCGCGATGGCGCTGGTGAAGGCCCACCGCACCCACGGACACCTGGCCGCGCATCTCGACCCGCTCGGCAGCGAGCCGATCGGCGATCCCGCGCTCGACCCCGAGCCGCTCGGCCTCAACGCCGACGTGATGAGCAAGATCCCCACGGCGGTGCTCCGGATCTCGGCGCCGGGCCAGACGCTGGCGGAGGCGCTGCCGCGCCTGCAGGACGCCTACTGCGGCACGATGGCGTACGAACTGGAGCACATCTCCAATCATGGCGAGCGCGTCTGGTTCCGGCAGATGATCGAGACCGGGCACCATCGCCAGCCGCTCACGATCGAAGAGGAGCGCTGGCTCTATCAGCGCCTCATCGACGTCGAGGCCTTCGAGCGCTTCCTGCACAAGGCCTACCTGGGCCAGAAGCGCTTCTCGATCGAGGGCGTGGACATGCTGGTCCCCATGCTCGACAGCATCATCGAACTGGCGGCCCAGCAGGGCGCCCGCGAGGTGGTCATCGGCATGGCGCATCGCGGACGCCTCAACGTCCTCGCCCACACGGTGGGGCGCGCCTACGAGACGATCTTCGCGGAGTTCGAGGGCGCGAAGCATGCCGCCGGCTCGGGCCAGTCGCTCGACGGCGGCACCGGCGACGTGAAGTATCATCACGGCGCCGAAGGAGCCTACAAGACGCGGAGCGGCAAGGTCGTCACCGTCACCCTCTCCCCGAACCCGAGTCACCTCGAGTTCGTCGGGCCGGTGGTGGATGGCCGGGCCCGCGCGGAGCAGACCACGCGC
>JBGATI010000024.1:0-86226 GCA_044229245.1 Gemmatimonadales bacterium
CATCGCTGTGATCCGGATCGAGCGGAGCGGCCTCCCCACCGTGACCGTGGGCCACAGCAACGACCTGATGATCGGCGAGTGGGTGGTGGCGTTAGGCAACCCGTTCGCCTACCTGCTGGGCAACGCCGAGCCGACGGTGACGGCGGGCGTGGTCAGCGCGGTGCACCGCAACATCCTGTCGGGGCGGGACCAGTCGGGGCTCTACCTCGACATGATCCAGACCGACGCGGCGATCAACCCGGGCAACTCCGGTGGCCCGCTGGCCAGCGCGACCGGCGAGGTGATCGGGGTCAACAGCTCGATCCTGACCCAGAGCGGCGGCTCGGTGGGCCTGGGCTTCGCGATCCCGATCGAGCGGGCGCTCCGGGTGGCGGACGATATCCTGCGGAGCGCGTCGGTGCGCCGGGCCTGGGTCGGCTTCGACGTGGCCGGCGCGGAGAGCCTCCGGGACTGGAAGACCCAGGGCGGCGTCCTGGTGACGAACGTCGTGGTGGACGGCCCCGGCGAGCGGGCGGGCCTCCGCCGGGGCGACGTGCTGACCCGGGCGAACGACCGCGCCCTGCGGAACTACCTGGACTGGGAGGCGGTGAAGCTGGACCTCCGGGTCAAGGACGCGATCCGCCTGACGGTGCGCCGGGACGGGCGGGAGCGCCCGCTGACGCTCACCAGCGGCGACCTCCCCACCACCACCTCGGAGAAGGTCACCGTCCTCAAGGACCTGCAGCTGGTGACCCTCACCGAACAGATCCGGGCCGAACGCAACGTGCAGTCGGACCGGGGGGCGCTGATCTTCCGGGTGTCCCGGGAGCTGTCGCAGGCCACCGGCCTGGCGGAGGGGGACGTGATCGTGGGGATGAACCGGAAACGGATCAGCAGCGCCGACGACGTGCGGGAGGTCATCGAGGCACTCCGTCCCAGCCAGCCGCTCCGGGTCTTCCTCGAGCGGAACGGCTCGATCGTGTACACCGACCTCGAGTTCCGATGAGCGACGACCGCTGGAGTTCCCCGCTGGGCCGCCGCTACGCCTCGCCGGCGATGCAGCGCCTCTGGGGTGAGCCCCATCGCATCGGCCTCTGGCGCCGGGTGTGGCTGGCGCTGGCCGAGTCGGAGCGGGAGCTGGGACTGGAGATCCCGGAGGCGGCGCTGGCGGAGATGCGGGCCCACCTGGACGACGCCGACCTCGCGGCGGCCGCGGCCTACGAGAAGCGCTTCCGGCACGACGTGATGGCCCACGTGCACCAGTTCGGCGACCAGGCCCCGGCGGCGCGCGGCTTCCTGCACCTCGGCGCCACCAGCGCCTTCGTCACCGACAACGCCGACGTGCTGGTGATCCGCGAGGGGCTCCGCCTGGTGCTGGGCCGCCTGCTCGCGGTGCTGGGCGCGCTGGAGCAGTTCGCGGAGACCCACGCCGCGCTGCCCTGCCTGGCCTACACCCACTTCCAGCCGGCGCAGCTGACCACGGTCGGCAAGCGCGCGACGTTGTGGATGCAGGACTTCGCGCTGGACGTGGAGGAGATCGTTCACCGGCTGGAGACGCTCCGGCTCCGCGGCTGCAAGGGCACCACCGGCACCCAGGCCAGCTTCCTGGAGCTGTTCAAGGGCGACGACCGGAAGGTGCGGGAGCTGGAGCGGCGCATCGCGGAGAAGCTGGGGGTGCCGCGGGTCTACCCGGTCACCGGCCAGACCTACAGCAGGAAGGGCGACAGCACGGTGCTGGACGCGCTCTCCGGCGTGGCGCAGTCGGCCTCCAAGATGGCCACCGACCTCCGGCTGCTGCAGCACGAAGGGGAGCTGCTGGAGCCGTTCGAGAGCGAGCAGATCGGCTCCAGCGCCATGGCCTACAAGCGGAACCCGATGCGGGCGGAGCGGATCTGCGGCCTGGCCCGGTTCGTGATGAGCCTGCAGGCCAACACCGCCCAGACCGCGGCGACCCAGTGGCTGGAGCGGACGTTAGACGACTCCGCCAACCGCCGACTGACCCTGCCCGAGGCCTTCCTGGCCACCGACGCGATCCTGCTGCTGGCGCAGAACATCAGCGCCGGCCTCGAGGTCCGGGAGCCGGTGGTCCGGCGGCACGTGGACCAGCAGATGCCCTTCATGGCCACCGAGCGGTGGCTGATGCTCGGCGTGGAATCGGGGGGCGACCGGCAGGAGCTGCACGAGGTCATCCGGCAGAACAGCCTGGCCACCGCCGAGGCGGTCAGCCGCGGGGAGCCGAACCGGCTGCTGGAACGGCTCGCGGCGGACCACACCTTCAAGAAGGTGGACACCGGCCGGCTGCAGGCGGAGCTGGACCCGGCGCGTTATACCGGCCGCTCCGCGGCGCAGGTGGCGGAATTCCGCGCCGAGTACCTGGCGCCGCTCGTGGCGCGAGCAACGCCGCTGGCCGCGGACGTCGGGGCGGCGGAGATCAGAGTATGACGCGGCGCCTCGTGATCTGGTGACCCCTGCCGGCTCATCGCCCCGCGCGCCAGAGGCGGGGATGAGGCCGAGGCGACGAGGCGACGAGTCGACGAGGCGTCGAACGAACGACTACGAGGCGCCGCGGCGCCAAGGCGACGAATGACGGTACTGACGGAAAGCCGCCTTCCCCTCCCCCTGCTGCGCAAGGGGAAGGTCCGGGAGGTCTACGAGGCCGACGCCGAGCACCTGTTGCTGGTCGCCAGCGACCGGGTGAGCGCGTTCGACGTGGTCATGCGTGAGGCGATTCCGCGGAAGGGCGCGGTGCTGACCCAGATCTCGGCCTTCTGGTTCGAGAAGCTGGACCAGGCGGTGCCAAGCCACTTCGTGACGGCGCGCACCGGCGAGATCCTGCGGCGGATGCCGCAGCTGGCCGCGCACCGGGACCAGCTGGATGGCCGTGCGATGCTGGTGCGCCGCACCACGCCGGTGGCCTTCGAGTGCGTCGTTCGAGGGTATCTCGCCGGCTCGGCCTGGAAGGAATACCAGGAGAGCGGGACGCTGGCCGGCGAGCCGATGCCGGAGGGGCTGGCGGAGAGCAGCCGGCTCACCCCGCCGCTGTTCTCGCCCGCCACCAAGGCGGAGACCGGCCACGACATCAACGTCCCCTTCTCCGCCATGACCGCGGCGCTGGGCGAGCCGACGGCGGTGCGGCTCCGGGAGGCGAGCTTCGCGGTGTACCAGGCGGGGCGGGACCACGCCGAGACCCGCGGGATCATCATCGCCGACACCAAGTTCGAGTTCGGGTTCGACGCGCAGGGCACGCTGCGACTGATCGACGAGGTGCTGACGCCCGATTCCTCCCGCTTCTGGCCCGAGGATCACTACCAGCCGGGGCGGTCGCAGCCGAGCTTCGACAAGCAGCCGCTCCGGGACTACCTGGCCGGGCTCAAGAAGCAGGGGAAATGGAACGGCGAGGCGCCCCCCCCGACCCTGCCGCCGGAGGTGGTCGCGGCGACCAGCGCCCGCTACCTCGAGGCGTTCAAGCGGCTGACGGGGTACGACCTGCCGGGAGACGCCTGATGCGGATCGCGCCGGAAGGGTGGCCCTTCATCGTCGGGTTCTGGGTGGTGGAGCTGCTGCTGGCGCTGTTCGCGCCGCTCTGGGCGGCGCTGGCCTGGTTGCCGTTCGCGATCTGGGTCATCGCCTTCTTCCGCGACCCGGTGCGGCACGGCCCGCGGGGCGACAACCTGGTGATCGCCCCGGCGGACGGCGTGGTGGTGAGCGTGGTGAACGTCGACGAGCCCAGCTTCCTGGCGGAGCGCGCCACGCGCGTCTCCATCTTCATGAACGTGTTTAACGTCCACGTCAATCGCTACCCGATGAGCGGGACGGTGGCCTACCGGCACTACAACAAGGGCAGCTTCGGGCATGCCGGCACCGAGAAGGCCAGCCTGGAGAACGAGCAGAGCACGGTGGGGATGACCACCGACAAGGGGAAGCTGCTGCTGCGGCAGATCGCGGGGCTGGTGGCGCGGCGGATCATCACCGACCACCAGGTGGGCGACGTGGTGCACCAGGCCGAGCGGATGGGGCTCATCCGGTTCGGCTCGCGCGTGGACATCTTCCTGCCGGTCTCGGCGAAGGTCCTGGTGCACCAGGGGGACAAGACGAAGGCGGGACAGACGGTGGTGGCCCAATGGGACTGATGCCTCCGCGCCGCGGCCTCCGGCCGGCGGACATGCGCCGGGTGGTGATCGTGATCCCCAGCGCCTTCACGCTGGGCAACATGTTCTTCGGGATCTGGGCGATCGTCTCCGCCTACCGCGGCAACTTCACCGCGGCGGCGTGGTACATCGTGATCGCCGGCGTGCTCGATATGCTGGACGGCCGGGTGGCGCGGCTCTCCGGCTCCGGCACCAAGTTCGGCGCCGAGCTCGACAGCCTGGTGGACTGCATCAGCTTCGGGGTGGCGCCGGCGCTGATCATGTTCTTCCTCGAGTTCCAGAACGGCGGCAAGTTCGGCTGGCTGATCTGCTACATGTACGTGGTGGCGGTGGCGGTGCGGCTGGCGCGGTACAACGTGCAGCACGGCACCGGGAAGCCGGGGTGGTTCTCCGGGATGCCGTCGCCGTCGGCGGGGATGATGCTGGCGGTCTACTATCCCTTCAGCCAGACGGTGTGGTACAAGGAGTCGCTGGCCTACCTCGACTTCCAGCGCGAGGGGCTGACGATCCTGATGGTGCTGCTGTCGCTGCTGATGGTCAGCACGGTCAAGTATCCCCGGTTCCCCTCGATCGGGTTCCGCTCGGCCCGGGGGATCTTCGGGCTGGTGGTGCACCTGATCATCCTGCTGGGCAGCCTGCTCTACCCCGCGCACTTTCTCTTTCCCCTCGGCGTCGCCTACCTGACCTTCGGGGTGGTGCGGCACGCGGTGATCGGGTTGCTGGAGCGGCCGGAGGCCCCGCTCGAGGTGGTGGAGGGAGATGGCGGCGATGGCGGCGACGGCGGGGGCGAGGTGCGGATGGGGCCGAGGCGGGGGTGACCACCGGGTGCTCCGCGCGCGAAGCGCCGGAGATCCCCCGGCGGGTCGCCTCGTCGCCGGGTCGCCTAGTCGCCTCGGCGCATCGATGACTGGTTAGGGGGCATAGGTTGGGGAACAACCGGAGACACAACGGATGACGAACTATCGGGTGCACGTGCGGATCGTGCCGCGGGCGGGATTGCTGGACCCGCAGGGCCAGGCGGTGGAGCATGCCTTGAGCGCCCTGGGCTTCAGCGGCGCGAGCGGCGTCCGGGTGGGCAAGGCGATCGAGCTGTCTATCAGCGCCGGCAGCGCGGAGGACGCCAGGGTGCGGGCCCGGGCCATGTGCGACAAGCTGCTGGCCAACCCGGTCACCGAAGACTACCTCGTCGAGGTGGAGGCCTGATGAAGCGCGTCGCGGTCATCCGCTTTCCCGGCAGCAACTGCGAGCGGGAAACGCTGCGTTCGGCCCAGGCCGCCGGCGCCGACGCCTATTACGTCTGGCACCGCGACAGCGACCTCAAGCGGGCCGACGCGGTGCTGCTGCCGGGGGGCTTCAGCTACGGCGACTACCTCCGGAGCGGCGCCATCGCGCGGTTCAGCCCGATCATGGCGGAGGTGCAGCGCTTCGCGGCGGCTGGTGGGCCGGTGCTGGGCATCTGCAACGGCTTCCAGATCCTCTGCGAGGCGGGGCTGCTGCCGGGCGCGCTGATGCGGAACGGGCGCCTGACGTTCCTCTCCCGGCCGGTGGGGCTCAGGGTGGAGCAGACCGACACCGCCTTCACCAATCGCTACCAGAAGGGCCAACTGGTACGGATGCCGGTGGGACATGGCGAGGGGCGGTTCGCCGCCAATGCCGACACCGTCAAGCGGCTGGAGGCGGAGGGCCGGGTGGTGGTGCGGTACGTGGAGCTGGATGGCCGACCGCTAACGGAGATGCTGAACGGGTCGCTCAACGACATCGCCGGGGTGACCAACGCGGAAGGGAACGTGGTGGGGCTGATGCCGCATCCCGACCGCTGTGCCGATCCGGCGCTGGGGAACACCGACGGTGCGGGCTTCTTCTCGTCGATGCTGAGCTGGGCCCCCAGCGCGGGGGTGGTGCGATGAGGACGATCGGCGGCAGGCGGCAGGCGTCAGGGTGGTGGGCGCTGCTCCTTGCCGCTGGCCTGGGGATGGGCCCAACGACGGCCTCACTCTCGGCCCAGGAGATCAAGGTCATCAAGCCCGGAATGACCGAGGCCGAGGTCCGCGCGGCGTGGGGCGAGCCGATGACGGTGCGAAAGGCCGGGACCCGGAGCTACCTCTATTACCGGAACGACTGCCTCAAGCGCTGCGGCACCTACGATATCGTCTTCCTCGAAGGGGGACAGGTGGTGGATGCGGTGGTGCGGGACCGGGGGCGGAAGTACGACGGCGTGGCGAGTTCGCCGCTGGACCGGAAACCCGAGCCGACCGCCATCAGCCCTCAGCCGTCGCAATGAGATCGGCGATCACCGCCTGACGCCTGACGCCTGACGCCTGACACCTGACACGAACCTACACCTTCACTTAGAGCCCGATGACCACCGAATCGAAGCCCAGCCGGAACGAAGAGGAATATTTCAAGAAGGTCGAGGCCGAGCGCCTGGAGCGGAAGAAGCAGGAACAGGCCCGGTTGTCGCAGGACGCCGAGCGGAAGAGCCACTACATGCGCTGCCCCAAGTGCGGCGGCCACCTGGTGACCGAGGAGTTCCAGCGGGTGCAGGTGGATCGCTGCCCCGACTGTCACGGCCTCTGGCTCGATGCCGGTGAGCTCGACCTGGTGATGCAGCACGAGGACAAGGGGATGTTCACCCGGGCGCTGGGCGACTTCATGGGGAGTCTCAAAGGGAAGCGGAAATAGCGTTCAGCGTTCAGCGTGCAGCGCGCAGGAGCTCATCGCTCCATCCGCAATGCTGACCGCTGAATGCCGATTGCTGAATGCCGTCCACTCAACTCGACGATCCACCGGAGTCCGCGCCGACGTGACCAACACCGCTGCCCGCCCCGCTGCCGTCGCCCATCCCTTCCCGGGGGAGCGGCCGATCACGCCCGAGCTGGTGAAGGAGCACAACCTCACCGAGTCGGAGTACCAGCGGATCGTCGACCTGCTGGGGCGGATCCCCACCCTGACGGAGCTGGGGATCTTCAGCGCGCTCTGGTCGGAGCACTGCTCCTACAAGCACTCCAAGCCGGTGCTGAAGAAGTTTCCGACCACCGGGCCGCAGGTAGTCCAGGGACCGGGGGAGAACGCCGGCGTGCTGCGGCTGCCGCAGGGTTGGGCCGTCGCCTTCAAGATCGAGTCGCACAACCACCCCTCGGCGGTGGAGCCGTACCAGGGCGCGGCCACCGGCGTCGGCGGCATCCTGCGGGACGTCTTCACCATGGGCGCCCGGCCGGTGGCGGTGCTCAACAGCCTCCGCTTCGGCCCGCTCGACTCGGCCCGCAATCGCTACCTCTTCGCCGGCGTGGTGAAGGGTGTGGGTGACTACGGCAACTGCGTGGGTGTCCCGACGCTCGGCGGCGAGGTGGACTTTGCGCCGGGCTACAGCGGCAATCCGCTGGTGAATGCGATGTGCGTGGGGCTGCTGCGCGAGAAGGACCTGACACTGGCGAAGGCACACGGCGTCGGCAACATCATCCTCGCGATGGGGTCGAGCACGGGCCGCGATGGCATCCACGGCGCCAGCTTCGCCTCGGAGGATCTGTCCGAGAAGAGCGAGGCGCGCCGGCCGCAGGTGCAGGTCGGTGATCCGTTCACCGAGAAGCTGCTGCTCGAGGCCACACTCGAACTGATCGGGAAGCAGCTCGTCGTCGCCATCCAGGACATGGGAGCCGCAGGCCTCACCAGCTCCTCGGCCGAGATGGCGGCGCGGGGCGGCGTCGGCGTCGAGATGGAGACCGACAAGGTCCCGACGCGCGAAGCGAACATGACGCCCTACGAGATCATGCTCAGCGAGACCCAGGAGCGGATGCTCGTCGTGGCCGAACCGCATCGGGTGGCGGACATCCAGGCGGTCTGCGAGAAGTGGGAGCTGCAGGCGACGCCGGTGGGACGAGTGACGGACGACGGACTGTTTCGGATCCGGCACCACGGCGTCACGGTGGCGGAGATCCCCGGTCAGCGGCTGGTGGACGACGCGCCGGTTTACTACCCCGAAGCCGCCGAGTCACCGGCGGTGGTCAAGCTCCGGAGCGAGAAGCCCACGCGGGCGGCGCGGACCGACATCCGGGGCGCGCTGGAGGCGCTGCTGGACGAGCCGAGCATCGCGAGCAAGCGGTGGGTGTTCGAGCAGTACGACTCCACCGTGCAGGCCTCGACGCTGATCGGTCCCGGCGGCGATGCCGGTGTGCTGCGCGTCGCCGACACCGATTTCGGGCTCGCGGTCACGGTCGACTGCAACAGCCGGCTGCTCGCGCTCGATCCGTACGAAGGGGGCAAGGCGACGGTCGCGGAGGCGGCGCGGAACATCGCCTGCACCGGCGCGATCCCGCTGGGCATCACCGACTGCCTCAACTTCGGCAATCCGGAACGGCCCGAGGTCTTCTTCCAGTTCCGCGAGGCGTGCCGCGGCATCTCCGATGCCTGCATCGCGTTCAATACGCCAGTGACTGGCGGCAACGTCAGCTTCTACAACCAGAGTCCGACGGGAGCGATCGATCCCACGCCCACGGTCGGCATGGTGGGCCTGCTGGAGAAGCTGGACCAGAAGGTCGGCAGCCACTTCCAGAAGAGTGGCGACCGCATCCTCCTGCTCGGTGCAACGACCGGCGTGCTCGGCGGGTCGGCCTACTGGACGCACCTGCGAGATTTCACTGGCGGGACACCGGCGTCGGTGGACCTCAAGGCGGAGACGGCCCTGCAGCGGATGCTCGTCGCGGCGGCCCAGCGGAAGCTGCTCAGGTCAGCGCACGACTGCTCGACGGGCGGGATCGCCGTCGCCGTCGCAGAAGCCGCCCTCGGCGGGCCGTACGCGACCACCTGGTTCGGTGCGGAGCTCCGGCTGACCGGCCACGGCACGGCGCCTGACGATGCGGCCCTGCTATACGGGGAGGACCAGGGACGGGTCGTGGTGTCCTGCGATCCGGCCCATGAAGCGGCGGTGATCGCCCTGGCGGCAGAGTTCGGGGTGCCGGTATTCGTGGCCGGCACGGTGGGTGCCGCGAAGGGCATGCTGGCCGTGGCCACCCCCTCGGCACGATACGAATGGCCGGTGAGCGGTCTGCGCGAGACGTACTTCAACGCCATCCCGCGCCGCATGAGTCATGTCGACGAGGATCGGGCGGCGGTCTAGGGGCGGCCGGGTGGTCGGCGTTCGGTCGTCGCTCCCATGAGAGGATAGAACGTATGTGCGGAGTCTTCGGAGTCTCGGGCGTCCCTGATGCGGCGCGCCTCACCTATCTCGGCCTCTATGCCCTGCAGCACCGGGGGCAGGAGAGTGCCGGGATCGTCGCGGTGGACGAACAGGGTCAGGCGCGATCCCACCGGGGCATGGGGCTGGTCTCGGAGAATTTCAACGAGGCCAATCTCGCGAAGCTCTTCGGCGATGTCGCCGTCGGCCACACCCGCTACTCCACCGCCGGCGGCTCGGTGCTCACCAACGCGCAGCCGCTGCTCAAGGACCTGCGCGGCGTGCCGCTCTCGATCGCGCACAACGGCAATCTGACCAACGCCCCCACGCTCAAGCACGACCTGGAGGAACAGGGCTCGCTGTTCGACACCACGGCCGACACCGAAGTCATCCTGCATCTCATCGCCCGCTCGCGGCAGCCGACACTCGAAGGCCAGATCCGCGATGCCCTCGAGCAGTGCGAAGGCGCCTTCACCCTGCTGGTGAGCGCGGGCCGGACGATTTACGCCGTCGTCGATCCGCGCGGGTTCCGTCCGCTGGTCCTCGGCCGGATTGCGGGAGGCGTGATCATCGCCTCGGAGACCTGCGCGCTCGACCTGGTCGGCGCTTCGATGGTCTGCGAGCTGCAGCCGGGCCAGTTCCTGAAGATCGAGGACGGCCACATCACCGAGCTGCCCCGGCTCGGCACCAGGCCCGAGAGCCGCTGCATCTTCGAGCTGGTCTACTTCGCCCGGCCCGACAGCCGGATCTTCGGTGAATCGGTGGACCGGGTCCGCCGCGAACTCGGCCGCCAGCTCGCGGTCCAGCACGCCGCGCCGGGTGCCGAGGTGGTCTTCAGCGTGCCGGACAGCTCCAACGCGATGGCCCTCGGTTTCGCGGAGGCCTCGGGCGTCAAGCTCGAAAATGGCCTGATCCGCAATCACTACGTCGGCCGAACCTTCATCAACCCCACCCAGGCGCTCCGGGTCGCCAAGGTGAAGATCAAGTTCAACCCGGTCCGCGGGGTGATTGAAGGCAAGTCGGTGGTGATGGTGGACGACAGCCTCGTCCGCGGAACGACCAGCAAGGGCCTGGTGCAGATGATCCGGGCCGCTGGCGCGCGGGAAGTCCACCTGCGGCTCGGCAGCCCGCCCATCACCGGCCCCTGCCACTACGGGATCGATACGCCGACGAAGGAAGAGCTGATCGGCGCCACGCATTCGATCGAGGAGATCCGTCAGTACCTGGGTGTCGACACCCTCGGCTACCTCTCCCTCGACGGCATGCTCAAGGCTGCGGGCTCCCGCAGCCAGTTCTGCCACGCCTGTTTCTCGGGTCAGTATCCGACCGACATTTCCCACGACCTCGTGACGCTTCGTCACGCCGCCCCACCTTTGGCAACCATATCATGAGCGGAGCATACTCGCAGCCCTCGGTCTATTTCTTCGGTCAGGGCCGTGCCGACGGTACGGCCACGATGAAAGACATCCTCGGCGGCAAAGGCGCCGGACTCGCCGAAATGACGAATCTCGGCATCCCAGTTCCCCCCGGCTTCACCATTTCCGCCAGCCTCTGCATCACATACCTCGAAACCCAGCAGTTTCCGCCGTGGCTCCGCTCGCAGGTCGAGACCAGCCTGCAGCGTCTCGAGGCGGCGACCAACCGTCACTTCGGCGGCAAGGAGCGGCCGCTGCTGGTCTCCGTGCGATCCGGCGCGCCCGTCTCGATGCCCGGCATGATGGAGACGATCCTCAACCTGGGCCTCAATGATGTCACGGTCGAGGGCCTCAAGGCGGAGAGCGGCAACCCGCAGTTCGCCTACGACTCCTATCGCCGCTTCGTCCAGATGTACGGGGTGGTCGTCTACGATCTGCCGAAGGGACCGTTCGAAGAGCTGCTCGAGGCTCGGAAGCACGCCTCCAAGGTCGCGCGCGACATCGACCTCCCCGCCGACCAGATGAAGGCGCTGGTGGCCGACTACAAGGCGCACATCGAGAAGGCGACCGGGCACCCCTTCCCCGACGAGCCGATGGAGCAGTTGTGGGGTGCGATCGCGGCGGTGTTCGAGAGCTGGAACACCCGGCGCGCCGGTGACTACCGCAAGCTGCACAACCTCCCCGACTCGATGGGGACCGCCGTCAACATCGTCACGATGGTGTTCGGCAATCTGGGTGACGATTCGGGCACCGGCGTTGCCTTCACCCGGGATCCGTCCACCGGCGAGCGGCGACTCTACGGCGAGTACCTGATCAACGCCCAGGGCGAGGACGTGGTGTCAGGCACCCGACACGTCGAGGACATCTCCAAACTCAAGGAGCAGATGCCGGCGGCGTACGCGGAACTGGACCGGATCTCCAAGGTGCTCGAACGCCATTTCCGCGACCTGCAGGACATGGAGTTCACCATCGAGCGCGGCAAGCTGTACATGCTGCAGACGCGGCGCGGACAGCGGTCGGGGCACGCCGCGGTCCGGATCGCCTGCGAAATGGTGGACGAGGGGCTGATCGACCGCGAGGAAGCCGTCGCCCGCATTCCCCCCAAGGACCTCGACCAGCTGCTGCACCCGACCATCGACCAGGACAGCAAGGTCGACCTGCTGACCACCGGGCTCCCGGCCTCCCCAGGCGCGGCCTCGGGCGCGGCGGTCTTCGACGCCGACCTCGCCGAACAGATGTCGCGCCGCAACGAAGCCGTCATTCTGGTGCGGCGCGAGACCAGTCCGGAGGACTTCCACGGGATGGTGGCCGCGAAGGGCATCCTGACGGCGCGCGGCGGCATGACCAGTCATGCCGCGGTGGTCGCGCGCGGCCTGGGCAAGCCCTGCGTCGCCAGCGCCCAGCACCTCGTCGTCGACGAGGGCGCCAACAAGTTCTCCGTGAATGGTCGCAGCATCGCGCAGGGCGAGTGGATCACCATCGACGGCGGGACGGGACGGGTGTATGCCGGCCAGGCCACGCTGAAGGCCCCGGAGCTCTCCGGCGACTTCACCCGGCTGATGGAGTGGTCGGACAAGATGCGCCACCTCCGGGTGCGGGTGAACGCCGACACCCCGGCGGACGCCCATCGCGGCCGCGACTTCGGGGCCGAAGGCATCGGGCTCTGCCGCACCGAGCACATGTTCTTCGAGGGCGATCGCCTCACCGCGATGCGGGAGATGATCGTTGCGCAGGATGTGGAGGGCCGCAAGAAGGCACTCGCCAAGCTGCTGCCGATGCAGCGGGGCGACTTCGAGTCAATCTTCCGCGCCATGGAGGGCTATCCGGTCACGATTCGTCTGCTCGATCCACCGCTGCACGAGTTCCTCCCCAAGGACAAGGTCGAGATCGAACACCTTGCCAAGTCGCTCGGCAAGCCGGTCGAGGACCTGACGCGTATCATCCACGGGATGGAGGAGGCGAACCCCATGCTGGGGCTCCGGGGCTGCCGCCTGGGCATCACCTATCCCGAGATCACCGCCATGCAGGCCCGCGCAATCTTCGAGGCGGCCTGCACCGTGGCGCTGCGCAAGGGACGGGTGCAGCCCGAGGTCATGATTCCGCTGGTCGCCAACGTGGTCGAGTTCCGGAAGCAGGCGCTCATCGTGCGCCAGGTGGCGGAGGAAGTCTTCCGTGAGCGGCAGATCACCGTGCCCTACCTCCTCGGCACGATGATCGAGTTGCCCCGGGCCGCGCTGACGGCTGACGAGATCGCCCGGGAGGCCCAGTTCTTCTCCTTCGGGACGAACGACCTGACCCAGACCACCATGGGTCTTTCCCGCGACGATGCCGGCCGCTTCCTGCCGTACTATCTGGAGCATGGCATCTTCGAGGACGATCCGTTCCAGGTGCTCGACATCAACGGCGTCGGCAAGCTCATCGAGATGGCGTGCCAGCTCGGCCGGAAGACCCGCGAGGATCTCAAGCTGGGCATCTGCGGGGAGCATGGCGGGGATCCGAAGTCGGTCGCCTTCTGCGATTCGCTCGGGATGAACTACGTGAGCTGCTCCCCCTACCGGGTCCCGATCGCCAGGCTGGCGGCGGCCCAGTCGTCGCTGTCCGAACGCGGCACGATGGACCGGACCCGCGCGACGGTGTAGCGGAGCTGCACGGGCAGGAAACGTGGCAGGCCGACGGGAGAGGGACCCTGCTGCCGACACCGACGACGGTGCCGGCAACAGGGTCCCTCGAACGTACGGGGTCCCCGGTGCCGGGGCGGCTAAGGGCCGGGGAGGATCGAGTCGATCAGCAGCGAGCCTGGCTCTCCCTGAGGGCGATCGAGCGGGTTCCAGCAGTCGGCCCGTGCGACGGGCATGGCGGAGAGTCCAGGCGCGACCTCGCCCATGGGACCGATGGCGACCCGCGACGGTTGCTCCCGACCCGTGGGCATCGGGACGGCGGCCTCCCGGTCGGGGCGCTGGACCGGCATGGGACACTGCAACGCCGCCCGAGAGTGGGCCGGTTTTCCCGGGGTACTGTCGCCGGTGTCGGCCGGAACCCCGAGGCCGGGAAAGCGCGCGCTCGGCGCGGCAAGCCGTTGTGAGGCGAGGGTCGTCGCCGACAGCAGCATCACGGCGGGGATCAGCAGCAGGGAGTGGCGCATGCGGGGCTCCGAAGGACTCATCCCTGGACGATGGGCACGACAGGCATCTTCCTTTGATGCACGGTGGTATCATTCGGTCGCGGCAGATTCTCTGGAAAGTTGCATTCCGTAACACCCTCTGCAGGGAGGCTTTGCATGCACTCGCAAGGCTGGAAATCACGAGCGGGACTGGCGGTCGCACTTGGCGCCGTCGTGAGTTGCAGCGACGGGATGTCGAATACCACGGGTGGTCTCACGGCAGACCTGCGCATCGCGCAAACGGCCTGGAGCACATCCGCGGTACGGGTCCGGATCGGTTCCACCTGGTCAGCGCAAGTCCAGCCCGGAATCGTGTCGGCTGTGCTCAAGATCCCCGCCGGCGCCCAGTCGGTCACCTTCGAACCGGTCGGTGGCACCGCGACCGGCTCGACTCAGCAACTCACCTTCGACGCAGGCCGTGAGTACCTCCTCGTCACCCAGGATTCCCTTGGGGTCATTGTGCCATCGGTGCTGGCGGACACCGGCGCCGCGCCAGTGCCGGGCAAGAGCAAGCTCCGGGTCATCCACTCCGCGGCGAACGCGCCGGCGATCGACATCTGGCGGTCGCAGCCGGACTACGACACCCTGATCCGGGTGATGTTCCCGTTCGGATATCGGGAATCGTCCCCCTATCTGCTGAGTGATCCGGGGAACTGGAGCGTCGCGGTGAGTCACGCCAACGTAGTGGATACGCTGTATCGCACGGCGCCCATCATGGTGGGCGCGGGCAAGCTTGTGACCGTGATCGTACTGGACAGCTCCGCCGCGGGCGGATACACCACCCTGGTCGTCGCGGACAACTGACCTGGTCAGGCCCGCTGCCGCGAACGGCGCGGGTGCCTAGATTGATCCCATGGACGCGCGTGAGTACCGAGCCGATGTGACGCTGCGTGACGGAACCCCCGGAGTCATCCGGGCGATTCGCCCGGATGACAAGCAGGCCCTCCTCTGGGGGTTCAGCCAGCTCTCAGCCCATACGATCTATCATCGGTTCTTCCAGACCAAGCGGGAACTCACCGAAGCCGACCTGCGCTACCTCACGGAACTCGACTTCGTGAATCACGTGGCGCTGGTGGTCGATGTCGAAGTGGACGGCGTGGTGCGGCTGATCGGGGTCGGACGGTTCGTCCGTGAGACTCCTCCCGGCCCGCAGGACAGCGCCGAAGTGGCCTTCACCGTGGGAGATGAGTTCCAGGGCCGGGGCGTTGCCACCCTGCTGCTTTCGCATCTGACGGAGATCGCCCGGTCGCTCGGCTTCCGGAGCTTCGTCGCCGAGGTGATGCCGGACAACAAGCAGATGCTCGAGGTCTTCGAGCACAGCACGCTCCCGATCAAGGAGTGCATCCGGGAGCGGGTGATGCACGTCGAGCTGGCGCTCGGCGCCACCTGAGGCCCAGTCAGCCACAGCCGTTCGCTCGGCAGAACCGCGACACCTCTCCCCGCGAGCCCTCATGAACGCCGTGCTGCAGCAAACCCTCCACGACGAGTTCCCCATCAGCCGCCACCTCGGGGCACGGGTCGTCTCCGCCCAGCTCGAACGGGTGCGCCTCGCCGCGCCGCTCCAGGAGAACCGTAATCACAAGGGTACCGCCTTCGCCGGCAGCCTGCATGCCGTGGCCACGCTGGCGGCATGGTCCTGGTTCTGGCTGCTGCTCGACTCCAGACGGGAGATTGCGCAGGTCGTGGTCCAGGACAGCACGATCCACTACTCGCGGCCGGTGATCAGTGATTTTACCGCCACCTGTTCCGCACCAAGCATGGCGACGATCTCCCAGTGCCTGGCCGCATATCGCCGTTCCGGCCGGGGAAGGCTGCGCCTCGATGTCGAAATCGCGGATGACAAGGGGACGGCCGGTTCGTTCACAGGCCGGTTTGTCGCCGAGCACTTCAGCGGGGGCGTCGTCGTGCCCCCGCCCGACGCCTGACGCCGGTCGGGTCGCGCATGCCGGACGCTCGCGAATACACGTTCAGTGAGGCGTCCCAGCTGGGCATCGTGCAGGGGCGGTTCGAAGCGCTTGCCCTGGGCAGCCCCGTCATCGAGCCAGGCCATCTTGCCCTCGGCATCCTCAAGGCGATCGCCCAGCCGGAGTTCGTCCGGCTCTTCCCCGACCCCGGGCGCTTCACGACGCTCTGTCTGGCGCTCGGCTCCGACGAGTCACCCGCGCCGGTTTCTGCCGACGATGTGACATACACCGAGGCAGCCATCGCCGCCGTCGACGGGGCCTACCGCTGCGCGGGCTTCAGCCCGAAGGTCGTGATCACCCCGCTCCACATCCTCCTCGGGGTTCATCGCCCCGCGGACCCCGAAGGCCATCCGCTTGCCGCCTCGGTCACCGCGGTGCTCCTGGATGCTGCGGGCCTTTCTTGCGATGCGCTGGAAAGACTACTCGCCACGGATGCTGCGGCAGGACGAACGCCGTGATGACAGGACCGACCCCGGCGCGCTTCGCACCCGCCCGCAGGCAGCTTACGAACGCCACACTCCGCCTTGGTGCAAGCGAACTCTGCCGGCAGGACCCGGATCTCGCTGCAATCGTGCACCACTTCGGTGTGCCGCCGATGTGGGCCCGAAGGCCAGGCTTTCCGACTCTCGTGCGCATCATTCTCGAACAGCAGGTTTCGCTGGCCGCGGCGCGCACGATGTACCAGCGCCTGGTGGTGCGGGTCGGTACGGTCTCCCCCGAGTCGGTCTCCAGAGTCGGCATCGCGGGACTCCGAGCCCTCGGCTTCACCGGTCAGAAGTCGGCGTACTGCCACGAACTCGCGGGCCGGGTGCTGGATGGTACCCTCGACCTGAGTGCCGTGGCGCGAGCCCCGGATGACATCGGCCGCCGGGCCCTGCTCGACGTCCGCGGTCTCGGCCCCTGGAGCGTCGACATCTACTATCTCATGGCGCTCCGGCGACCCGATGTCTGGCCTCACGGAGATCTCGCCCTCGCCGACGCCGTCCACCGCACCAAGCGGATGCGTGCGCGTCCCGACTACACCCGCCTGACTCGGCTCGCCGCGCAGTGGGCGCCCTGGCGCTCAGTGGCCGCACGCATTCTCTGGCACCACTATCTCTCCGTCCGCGCCTGACGCCATGAGCCTCAAGCCCCGCCCAATCTCCGCAGCCGAGTCGGGCCTGGTACACTGGCTCCTCTCGCATGCCGCGCGCGTGCATGACGCCGAAGCGCTCGCACCGCAGGTGGCGGGGCTGCTGGTGACCGAGCAGTGCGACTGCGGCTGCCCCAGCGTCGACTTCCTGGTCGAAGGACTCAGCGCGACCAACTCCATCGTCGCGGAAGCAGGGGGCACGAGTCCGGAGGGGGTGCCGGTCGGGGTGCTGCTCTGGGCGCGCGCCGGACGGCTCTCCGGCCTCGAGATCTATGACCTCGGCGATGCAACGGCCGTCACCCTGCCCTCTCCGGCCAATCTCGCTCCCGCCGTCGTCGTCAGTGCGGAGTAGCCCCGGATGCCCGTGAAGCTCGGGACCGGCAGCATCCGGCTGATCGCCTTCGACCTCGATGGCGTACTCATCGACTTCCATCCGGAGCGGCGTCTCGCCTACCTCGCCCGGCTCTCCGGCAAGGACCCGCGCAGGATCCATGACGCGATCTGGGGCTCGGAATTCGAACGCCAGGCCGAGGCGGGGGCCTATGCGACCGGTGACGCCTACCTCGCCGCGTTCAACGAGCGGCTCGGGTATTCGCTGACTCGCGAGGAGTGGATCGGCGCACGCCGGGAGGCGATGACGACCCGGCCGGAGATGCTCGCACTGGTACGCCAACTGCGGGGACAGGTCGAGCTCGCCCTCCTCACCAACAATGGCGCCCTGCTGGGTGAGGCGCTGCCGTCGCTCGTTCCCGAGCTGTACGAAGTGTTCGCCCAGGGCGCGCACGCGACCGCGCGGTTCGGTGCCCGGAAGCCCGAGCCGGTCGTCTACCAGCGCCTCGTGGCGCATCATGCCGTGCCCCCTGACGCCGCGCTCTTCGTTGACGACGACGAACGCAACGTCGCGGGAGCGATCGCCGCCGGACTCCACGGCATCCACTTTACCGGGCGCGAGGCACTCGCGACGGCACTCGGTGTAGCGAGCTGAGGCACTGCAACGATCGGAGGAGATCGCTCCCGGCGATTGGCCGAGTTGAGCGACCGCCGGTACATTGCGGCCTGAATGCGCTCGTCTCCGGGATCGCGGCAACAGCCCTCGCGCGTGATCGGGAGTCCTCAGCAGCGGAGGGCCTGACATGACCTGGCCTCGATCGATCACCGGTGGCGCGCTCGCCTCGCTGTACCTCGTCATCGCAGGCTACGTGGCACAGGACGAGATCCGCAATCCAGGCGGGGGCTGGATCACGCTTCGGGGAATGGGCACGTTCATCCTGACCGCGCCCTCGCAACTGGTCTTCGGCAACCTGCTGCCCTTGTTCGGGGTCCCGCGGATCAGGTACAGTGACCTGGGCGTGTCCGGATATTCCCAGATTGTGCTGCACCTCCTGTTCACCGCGCTGGTCGTGTATTTCGTGGGATACGGGCTCGAATGGCTGGTGCGCCGATTCATCGTGCACAGCTGAGCGCCCCCCGACCGGCAGCGCGACGCATCTTCGGCGGAGCACGGCACCCAGAGCAATGCAGATTCGACTGGCAGCGGCCGGGGACATACCCGAGCTGAACGAGCTCATCCCGCGCTCCGCCCGGGCGCTCAGCGCCGGCTTCTACACCGAGCGCGAGACCGAGGCGGCCATCCGCTACATCTTCGGCGTGGATACCCAGCTGGTCGCGGACCGGTCGTATTTCGTGGTGGAAGAAGACGGCGCCCTGATCGGCTGCGGGGGCTGGAGCCGGCGCAAGAGTCTCTACGGCGGGGACCAGAAGAAGCAGGGGCCGGACCCCCTGCTCGATCCGGCCACGGATGCGGCCAGAATCCGCGCCTTCTTCGTGCACCCTGACCACGCCCGGCGCGGGATCGGATCGATGCTGATGCGGGCCTGCATCTCCGCGGCACGCGCGGCGGGATTCGAGCGCCTCGAGCTGGTGGCCACGCTGCCGGGTGAGCCCCTCTACCGCCGGTTCGGATTCGTCGCGCTCGAGCGCTTCGAGGACACGCTCCCCGATTCAACCCGCGTCCCTGTCGTACGCATGGGTGCCGCGATTGCCGAGCTGAGCATCCCCGTGCCTCCGCCCGGGGCGCCGGCCTAGCCGCCCGACCACGGATCCCGATTCCATGCCCAGGCTCTTCGCATTTCTGCGGGCGATCAACGTTGGTGGTCACACGGTGACGATGGAGGCGCTGCGGGCGCAGTTCATCGCCCTCGGATTCCGGGACGTCGAGACCTTCATCGCGAGCGGCAATGTGATCTTCTCCTCGCGCAGTTCGGCCGCGGCGACGCTCGAGCGGCGTATCTCGGCTCGGCTCGAGTCGGAACTCGGCTATGCGGTGCCGACTTTCATCCGAACCGAGGCCGAACTGCTCTCGCTGCTTGGGCACAAGGCCTTCCCCGAGCGGGAATCCAGCAGCGCACACGCGGTCTGGGTCGGACTTGCCGGCGAAAATGTGGGAGCCGCGGCCGCGCGGGATCTGCTGAGGCTCTCCGGTAGCAACGACCGCTTCCACGTGAATGGCCGGGAGATCTACTGGCTCCGCAAGACGCGGGAGAGCGACCCCAGCCTCACCAACGCGCGGCTGGAGCGGGTGCTCGGCGGGCCGGCCACCTTCCGGAACCTCAATACCTTCTCCCGCCTCGTCGCGAAATACGACCTGGGTCCGGGCTGATCCCCGCATCGGTACCCGCGAAGCAGCCGATTATCTTGCCTCCATGACCACGCACCGTCCCCAATCCCGCCGGGAAGAGCTGCTGAACGCCCTGACCCACGGCTCCGGTCTCGGCGCCAGCCTGATCGGATTCCCGCTGCTGCTCCTGGTGGCGATGCGGGGCGGTGACACGCTCCAGATTGTCGGCTGCGCCATCTTCGCCGTATCCCTCGTGCTGCTCTATGGCGCGTCCACGGTCTACCACGCCCTGCCGGCCTCGCCAGCGAAGCAGACCCTCCGGCTCCTCGACCATATCGCGATCTACCTCCTGATCGCGGGGACCTACACGCCCTTCGCGCTCGGGGTCCTGCGCGGCGGCTGGGGCTGGACGCTGCTGGCGCTCATCTGGGTGCTCGCCGCGCTCGGGATTCTCTCGAAGATCTTCCTCGGGCACCGCTATCCTCGGATCTCGACAGCGATGTACCTGGGCATGGGCTGGATGGCCATCTTCGCCATTGGCCCGCTGGCGACGGCACTGCCCCCCGACGGACTGGCCTGGCTGATCGCCGGCGGGCTCTGCTACACCCTGGGCGTCGTCTTCTACGTGCAGGACTGGCGCCGTTACCGTCACGCCGTGTGGCACCTCTTCGTGCTCGGTGGCAGCGCCTTCCATTACGCGGCCGTCCTCCGCTACGCCACGGGAGCGGCGCACTGACGGCGGCCAGCCGGGAGCCGGAGGCCGTGCTCGAGACGGATCGCCTCGTGCTGCGGCGCTTCGGCCTCGACGACGCGCCCTTCATCCTGGTGCTGCTGAACGATCCTGCATTCCTCCGTTATATCGGCGACAAGGGGGTCCGCACGCTCGAAGATGCGGCCGCCTACCTGACCAACGGCCCGCTGGCCAGCTACGCGGCGCACGGCTTCGGGCTGTATGTGGTCCAACGGAAGCCGGATGCCACCCCGCTCGGCATGTGCGGGTTGCTCCAGCGGGATTACCTCCCTGACCCCGATATCGGCTTCGCCTTCCTCCCCGAGTACTGCGGTCTGGGCTTTGCCCGGGAGTCCGCCGCCGCCGTACTCGAGCAGGGTCGCTCAGCGTTCGGGATCAGCCGCTTCCTCGCCGTCACTGACCTCGACAACCAGAGCTCCATCCGGCTGCTCGAGAGACTCGGCTTCGCATTGGAGGGGTTGATCACACCGCCCGGTCGTGAGGAGACACTCAGGCTCATGGCGAAGAGCCTCTAGCCGGTCCCCGTTATCCTTCTGGCATGCTGCCGATCGTTCGCAACCTCACCGCCCAGCACCGGACGGCCTCGACCAACCTGCGCCTGGGCGCGACGCTGGCCTTCGTGGCCGGGGCCACCAACGCCGGCGGCTTTCTCGCGGTGGGCCGCTACACCTCGCATATGACCGGCATCGTCTCCTCCATGGCGGACGACCTCGCGCTCGGGAACGTCGCGCTCGCCGGGGCGGGACTCGCCGCCTTCAGCGCCTTCCTGTTCGGCGCCCTCACCACGGCCATTGCCATCAACTGGGCCCGTCGGCGCCACCTTCGCAGCCAGTTTGCGCTGCCGCTCCTGCTCGAGTCCGTCCTGCTGCTCGGTTTCGGCCTTATGGGCTCCACCATCAGTCAGCACACCGCCCTGCTGATGCCGGCGACCGTGCTGCTGCTCTGCTTCCTGATGGGACTCCAGAACGCGGTCATCACCAAGGTGAGCCGGGCCGAGATCCGGACCACACACGTCACCGGCCTCGTGACCGACATGGGCATCGAACTGGGCAAGCTGCTGTACCTGAATCGTGCCCACAACGAACCGCCCGTGCTCGCGAACCGCGCGAAGCTCCGGGTGCACTTTCTGCTGATCGGCAGCTTCTTCGGTGGCGGGGTCTGTGGCGCCCTCGGGTTCAAGCGGCTTGGTTACGCCGTGACGATCCCCCTCGCACTGCTGCTGGCGCTCCTGGCCACGCGTCCGCTGTTCGAAGACTTTCAGGCGCGCCGGCGGCTCGCCCGCAAGCAGGCCTCGGATTGAACCGTCGTGCCAGGATGATGCTCCGTGATGGATGAACAACCGCTCGCGCAGCAGTTGACCACACTCGCCCAGCTCCTCGCGGAGGTGGATGCCCGCCTCGCCCGCGCACCGGCCGCGCCGGCGGGCCTCGAGCATCTGAAGCGATCGGTCGATGGACTCAGAACGAGCATGTGGGCGGTGCTTTCGGCCGGGACCGGCCTGACCGCGCCCGTTCGGGTGGAGCGACTCAAGCTCCGGCGTGCCATCGAGGGGCTCCGGCTCATTCAGGAGGAGCTGGCGGCGCGTCCTGGTGCGCCGCGCCATCCCGAGCATGCCGAGCTGCTCGAGGTGGCGCGCGCCCTGATCGCGCAACTGGACCCGCCGCACTGAATCCGGTGCCGCTGACACACTTCCCCGGAACGTGAGGTCTCCATGGTGACGAAGGTGAACCTCCGGCAGAAGCTGGCGCTCTTCAGCGACCAGTGGAGCCCCAAGGTGCTCGCCGACTTGAACGACAGCCACGTGAAGGTGGCCAAGGTGCAGGGCGAGTTCGTCTGGCACAATCACGCCGACGAGGACGAGCTCTTCCTGATCCTCCATGGCCGCCTGACGATCGAGCTGCGCGATGGCAGCGTGACCCTCGAGCCGGGCGAGTTCGTGGTGATCCCCAAGGGAGTCGATCACCGCCCGGTCGCGGAGGAGGAGGTGCACCTGCTGCTCATCGAGCCGAAGGCGATCAAGCACACCGGTGGCGTCGCCGACCCGCGGACGGTGACGGACTGGCAGCGGCTCTGACCCCGCCCGACGACCGGACGCGGCGAACCCGCGGAGGTCGTGCGAGCCTGCACGAAAGGAACCAGCTGGGATGGCATCACGTCTGAGGAGCATCGCCCGGAGGACTCTCGCGGCAGCTGCTGCGGCACTCGCGCTGTCTGCCGCCTCGGCCCGCGCCCAGGCCCGGGACAGCTGGGCCGCCCACGGCCATGACTTCGGTGGGCAGCGCTTCTCGCCGCTTACCAGCATCAATACCGCGAACGTGACCCGCCTCGCGCCGGCGTGGACCTACCACAGTGGAGTCACCGCCACTTTCCAGACCACGCCCATCGTGGTCGACACGGTGATGTACGTCTCGCTCCCCTTCAGCAGCGTCGTGGCGCTCGACGCCCGGGACGGGCATGAAATCTGGCGGTACACGCATGCGTCCCGGACCACGAAGATCTGCTGCGGACCGGCGAATCGCGGCGTCGCGGTGGCCGAGGGCCGGGTCCATGTCGGGACGGTCGATGGCCGGCTGATCGCGCTCGATGCCGGGACCGGCGCAAAGCTGTGGGACGTCACCGTCGCCGAATACCAGGGAACGACCGAGGCGACCACTCAGCTCCGCGGCGACGACCCACTGTCGCAGGTCGGGGCCAACGGTTCGACCGGCGTCGGCATCGGCATGGCACCGCTGGTGTATGAGGGCAAGGTCTTCGTCGGAATCGCGGGCGTCGGGTACGGGCTCCACCCGGATCAGGGGCTCGCGGTCGTCGGCGTCTCCGGTCAGTACGGCCGCCCGGGGCTCATGGCGGCGTTCGATGCGAAGACCGGCAAAGTGCTGTGGCGCTTCGATGTCACCGGCCCGGGATGGGAGGGAGACTTCCGGAACACCACGCTGGACGGCGTGCCCATGCACCGCGACATCGCGCGCGAGCGGGCCGAGGCGCCCCAGCATCGCGACGCCTGGCGCTACGGCGGAGGGTCGATCTATGCCACCCCGGTGGTGGATACCGAGCGGAAGCTGCTCATCTTCGGCACGGGCAATCCGTCCCCGCAGATGGCCGATGCCTCCCGCCCAGGCGACAACCTCTATACCTCCTCGCTGATCGCCCTCGACCTCCGAACCGGCAGGATGGTCTGGCATTATCAGCAGACGCCGCACGATCAATGGGGGTACGACGTCGCGAGCTCTCCGGTGCTGCTCGACGTGACCCGCGAGGGACGGAGGATCCCCGCGGTGGCACATGCCAGCAAGACCGGCTGGGTCTTCATTCACGACCGGCGCGACGGTCACCTGCTCTTCAAGTCGGAGCCGTTCGTCCCCCAGCGCAATCTGTTCACGCCGCCGCAACCGGGTGAGGGTGTCGTGATCGCCCCCGGCATCGCGGGTGGCGCCAACTGGTCGCCTTCGGCCTACGATCCCGAGCAGCAGCTCTTCTTCGTCGGCGCGCTCCATCTGCCGACGGTCTATGTCGCCCACGAAGTCCAGCGCCCCGACGGCACGACGCTGCAGTATGCCAGCACGCAGAACACCGAGGAGAAGTGGGGTACCCTCACCGCCCTCGACCTCGCGCAGCAGGGTCGCATCCGCTGGCAGGTGCGCACCGAGGAGCCGCTCGTCGGCGGCGTCCTGGCGACAGCGGGCGGCCTGCTCTTCTCGGGCGCGGGCAAGGGCGTGTTCGCGGCGTTCGATGGCGGCACCGGGGCGCAGCTCTGGTCCTACCAGTGCGCCGCCGGCGTGAACGCTCCTCCAATCACCTACGCCGTGCGCGGCAGGCAGTACGTCGCGGTCGCGGTGGGGGGCAACGCCCTCTTCGGCTTCACGCAGGGCGACATGGTGATGGCATTCGCCCTTCCCGAGTGAGCAGCCCCTCCATGACGTGCCCTGCCTGCGCGGGAGGTTGTTCGTGAGCAGCGATCTGCGACTGGGTACCAGACGCACCGGCCGCCTCGCCGCCGGGCTCGCCGCATCCGCCACGCTGTCCCTCGCGGGATTCGTCGCGGTCTCGGAGATCGATCCGGTCCTGCATCTCTACGACGGACTCTGGATGTTCGCCGGGGCGAGCGTTGCCTTTGCCTGCATTGCCCCGGTGGTGAAGCGGTGGCGCCGCGAACCGGCGCTGGCCCTCATCGCCGCCGGGGTCGCCGCCGGCGCCTGGTGTCCGCTGGTGCTCCTCGCGCTCCGGGCCCACATCCCGGTGCTTGCGAGGCTCAAGGGCTCGATCTTCCTGAGCAGCGGCGATGTGATCGGCGTCGCGCTGCCGGTCGGAGCGACGCTGGCCTGGTTCGCGCTGGGCGAACACCGGCCCGCCTCCGGCACGGACCGGCAGACCTAGCAGCGATGCCACCGGAGACCGGAATCCGATGAGCGATCGACGGAAGCTGGTGCCATTCGATGCCGAGCACTTTTCACGGCGCGCGGCGGCCGGGGAGCGCGTCGATCCCGCCGCGGCGTTCCGGCATGCGTGGCGCACCAACTTCTGGAGCGGACCCGAATCCCACTCGGGCCAGGGATCGAGCCTGGATCAGACCGCCCGCCTGCGTGAGGCGCTGCCGTCGCTGCTCAGCCGCCACGGCGTGGGGTCACTGCTCGATCTTCCCTGCGGCGACTGCCACTGGATTTCGCAGGTGCCGCTGCCCGGTATCACCTACACCGGCGGCGACCTCCTGCCCGAGATTGTGGAAGGCAACCGCGCCCGCTTCGCCGGTTCCGGGCGAAGATTCCTGCAGCTCGACCTCACCAGCTCACGGCTTCCCACTGCCGATCTGCTCCTCTGCCGGGATGCGCTGGTGCATCTTTCGTTCGCGGACATCGTCGCCGCACTCGGGAACCTTCGCTCCTCCTCCATCGGCCTCCTGCTCACGACGACGTTCCCGGGCGAAGCCGTGAACCAGGACATCACCACGGGCGACTGGCGCCCCCTGAATCTCGAATGCGCTCCCTTTGGCTTTCCGGCGCCGATCGAGCGTTTCAACGAAGGGTGTACCGAAGGAGAGGGCCAGTTCGCGGACAAGTCCCTCGGTCTCTGGCGCGTCGAGGACCTGCCGGAATTCTGACCCGATGTCCACCGCCGCCAGGCCATGCCGAACCGGAGTCGCTCGCATGCACTACCTCCTGATGTACGACGTCGTGGATGACTACGTCAGCCGTCGAGGCGCCTTCCGCGCGGCGCATCTTGAACTCGGCCGGCAGGCCGTCGCGCGTGGTGAGCTGCTCCTCGGTGGAGCGGTCGGCGATCCGGTCGACGGTGCCGTCCTGCTCTTCCAGGGAGACGATCCTGCTGCGGCGGAACGATTCGCGATGTCCGATCCCTACGTCCTCAATGGGCTGGTGACCCGCTGGCGGGTGCGTCCCTGGGCCACGGTCGTCGGTCCGGACGCGGCCGTGCGTGTCGCACCCTGATCGGATGCCACCGTGGAGCTCTGCTTCGCTACCTGCCTGACTCGGCCCCGGATCACCGACGACGACGCCATCCTCGCCCGGGCTCTCGACGACCTCGGTGTACAGGTGCACGCTCGCCCCTGGCAGGAGATCGAGCCCTCGCCGGGTGCCGCCACGACCCTGCTGCGCTCGACCTGGGATTACTACCGCCACCCGCGAGAATTCCACCGCTGGCTCTGCCGCATGGGCGAGGCCCGCGCCCGCCTGCTCAATCCTGCCGCCACGGCGCTCGGCAACATGGACAAGTGGTACCTCCGCGAGCTGGAACACTGCGGGTTCCCGCTTCCGCGGACACGATGGCTGGACCGGCCGGAGCGCACCAGTGTCGCACGCATCCTCGAGGAAGAACGATGGGAACGCGCCGTGCTCAAGCCGCGCGTCAGCGCGGGCTCCCACGGGACCATCCTCATCGAGGACGTCGCATGTCTGAGCAATGAGGCGCTCATCCCTGCCCAGGAGGCAGGTGGCTTGGTGCAGGAGTTCCTTCCGGAGATCCAGGACGAGGGTGAGCTGTCGCTGATGTTCTTCGGAGGAGAGTTCAGCCACGCGATCCGCAAGCAGCCTCGGCCCGGGGACTTCCGAGTCCAGTCGAAGCATGGGGGTGACACTGGTGTCGCGACGCCATCGCCAGGCACCCTCGCGCTCGGCCATTCGCTGGTGGCGACCATCCCGCCGCCCTGCCCATACGCCAGAGTGGACATCGTGGAGACCCGTCGCGGCCCGCTCCTGATGGAGCTGGAGCTGATCGAGCCGGAGCTGTTCTTCCGCCATGCGCCTGACTCGGCGTCCCGGCTGGCCTGGGTGATCCACCGTCACCTCGCGGAAGACTGACCGCCTCCGGGCGAGTCGCCCCGCTTGCTCTCCCCCGTCCGGGCCCTAGAATGAAATCCTTCCCCGGAGGGTGACATGTCGGACATCCTGCATCAGTTTCCGGTCTCGGCACCCGTCGCGAGCGTGTTTGAGGCAGTGAGCTCCCCCGCCGGGCTGGACCAGTGGTGGACCGCCCGCGCGGCCGGCACACCCCGGCCTGGTGCGGTCTATCAGCTCTGGTTCGGGCCCGAGTACGATTGGCGCGCCACGGTGACGGAGTGCCGGCCCGACGCCGCCTTCGAGCTGCAGGTGACCGTCGCCATGCCCGATTGGCTGGGGACACGAATCCGCTTCGAGCTCGAGGCCGATCAGGGTGGGACCAGCGTACGATTCGCGCACTCGGGCTGGCCCGAGGCAAGCGAGCACTTCCGCATCTCCTCCTACTGCTGGGCGATGTACCTCCGCATCCTCAAGCGGCATCTCGAGTACGGCGAGCAGGTTCCCTACGAGCGGCGACTCGAGGTCTAGCGTGATGGCAGTCCGGACCAGCGAATCCCCCGGCCGGGACGCTGCCGCTGGACGCGAGACCGGGGACGGTCCATTCTTCGGTGCAGTGGTGCGTGCGGACCATCCCCCATCCAGGGCGATCCATTCCATCCTCCTTTCCTTCCGGCGCAGGGCGTGACCGTCCCAGCCGAGCATTCGGCGGCCGAACGCTGCCGGCGCCGTCGTGAGTGCCCGCATCGAGGTGCGAAACGGCATTACCGTCGCGGGCCGCGGGGCGGTATTGATCGGCTTCGTGCTGGATGGGACCCCGCGTGCCGGTCAACGCACCCCACCGCTCGACGTTGGTGACGGTGCGCCGCGCCGGCTCGAGGTCATCGCGATCCAGAAGCTGTCCTCGCCCGATGCAGGCCGTTCCGGCGTCGGCCTGGTGTTTCGCGATGCTCCGAGCCTCAAGGCGCTGGAACGCGCTCTTCCGGGGCGCAGCGTAATCGCGCTGGAGGACCCCGTCGTCGCCGAACACCGGGACGACGCCATTGATCCGGAGTGAACCATGAGAGAGATCCCGTGCACGCTGCTATCGTTGGCGCTGCTGTCCTGCTCAGCGGGGACCAAGACGAGTACCGGACGGACGGAACGCGAGACGGACAGCGTGATCGGTCAATCCCAGGTACCGGGCGCCCCAGTCGTGCAGAAGGCGCTCGAGGCCTCGGATAGCGCGCGAGCCCGCGTTGCGGCGCAGGATTCGATCGCGACGGCGCCGTAGATGCGACGCGACGGTCCGACGAGTCGCTGGTGAGGTTTGGGCTGGGCGTCCGGACGCTCTGCGGTGGCGGCGCGCTGCTCCTTGCCGCATGCTCGCCGTCCAGAGGACCCCTTGGCCCGAAGGCTGAGACCGGTCCACCTGGATGCTACGTGATCCTCGAGGTAAGACAGCTCGGCGGCGAGACCACCGAATTCCTCTTTCCCGGATTTTTCGCCCTCGATTCCGCTTCGCTGCCCGACGCGGCGATGCCGGGACGGCTGGTCCTGCTCCCGCGCGACGATCTCTCCCGTCGTGCCGGTTCCTGGTCCTGGATGGAGCGTGGCGACTCGATCGTGCTGAACGCCAGCACGCCTGCCGAGGGTTGGCATCTCGGTTTCACCCGTTCGGGCGGGACGTGGCAGGGTCGGTTGAGTGGATGGGCGGACGCATTCACCGTGAGCTGGGCGGTCGGCGGCCGCCAATTGGCGTGCCCTGACGGACTGGTCCCGGCGGCCCACTGACGGCGGGGTCCCTGATGTTCCCGGAGCGCGACTGATGGCCCGCACCACGCTGATCTTGCCCGGCCTGTACGACTCGGGGCCGGAGCACTGGCAGTCCCACTGGGAGCGAAGCGACCCATCCTGCAGGCGCGTCCGCCACGATAACTGGGAGACCCCCGAACGACGCGACTGGGTGGTCACGCTCGATACGGTGATCGCTGCGTCCGAACCTGAGATCCTGCTCGTGGCGCACAGTACAGCCTGCGCCCTGGTCGCCTTCTGGGCCGCTGAGCATCCAAGGCCGATCCGCGGCGCCCTCCTCGTCGGCCCGAGCGACACCGAGGCCCGGAGTTACCCGAGCGGTCCGACAGGGTGGCGGCCGATGCCGCTCTGGCGACTCCCCTTCCCTTCGATCGTCGTGGCCAGCAGTGATGACGAGTACGTGTCGCTCGATCGCGCGGAGCAGTTTGCCAGGGCGTGGGGCAGCCGCTTCGTGAACGCCGGCGCCCTCGGCCACATCAACTCGGCCAGCGGTCTGGGCGACTGGCCGGTGGGCCGCGCCCTGCTCGCGAGCCTCTGACCCCTTCGACATCCCGTCGTACCCATGCTAGGTTAGCCCGATCCGAAATCACCACCCGTTCGTCTGCTGAAAGGAGTGTCCATGCGGCACCAGTTGCTGTTGTCCATGCTCACCACGCTCTGCCTGGCTCCGGTCGCGACCCTGCACGCCCAGGAGATGTTTCCGGACGTGGAGTACGTCGCCGGCAAGGACGGTTTCTCGGATAAGGCAAAGGGCACGCTGATCCTTGGCAGCGACGAACTTCGCTTCGTGAACAAGGATGGCAACCTGATCTTTGCGGTGCCGGTCGCATCGATCACCGAAGTGACGCAGGACGTGCAGGTGCGTGACGCGAGCGTCGGGAAGAAGCTGCTCTTCGGCGGGCTGGCGGGGTCGCGGAAGCAGGAATTCGTGCAGATCACCTCGGAGTCGGCAACGACCGCCGAGGGCATCGTCTTCAAGGTCAAGCAGGGCACGTCGGTCAACGTGGTCGCGAAGATCAAGTTCGCCGTGAAGCGCGCCGGCAACACCCCCAGGTCAGCCGAAGCCACAGACTCGGCGCGTCAGTGACGGGGGGAACCCCGGGGCCGCGCCCCTCCCGTGCCGCGAGCACGCCGCCGAAGATCGTGGTCAGTCCCGACCCCGTCCGGCCGCGTCGCTCGCCCGCACTGGCCCTCGGTCACCTGGTCGTTGGTCTCCTGATCCTCGGCTACGGAATGATCGCGCGAGCGCCGATGTCTCCAAGCGCGGTGATGAGCGGCGTGATCGACTCGGTGGAGACGCTTCCGTCGAGTGCGACCGATCTGTTCGGACGGCAGCATCCGACCAGGGCGGTCGCCGTCTATCTGCCCAAGGCCCCGTCGGCGCGGACCTTCAAGCTCCCGCTCGGGACGGCGGCGCTCGCCGATTCCCTGCATGCCGCCGACACGCTCCAGGCCCTCCTCGGCTGGCGCTCGGAGGGAGACACGGCGACGGCACTGAGGATCATGCGGAATGGCGGCCTGCTCCTTGATTCCACCGTCGTCCTCGGGGCTCAACGGAAGGAACGCTCCCGCATCGTCCTCTTCGGGGGACTGTTCGCGACCATCGGCGTGGTGATGCTCATGCGCCGTGGGGCCCCGGCCGTCGCCTGACACAATCCTGCGCGCCGGTTAGCGGTGCGCAGGTTCCGGTTCCCGCTGTGCCGACGGGCGCGACGCTGGTCGTTCACCCGCACGCGTCCCCCGGAGGCTTCGGCTCCACGAGGCCAGCCCCAGCCCCATCATCAGCAGGAGCAGCAGGGTCGAGATCAGGTTGATCACCCCGGACCACGGTCCCGCCCAGGTCCCGGCGTGCAGCGCCCGGCCCAGGGTCGAGACCGTGCTCTCAAAGGGGTGGAGGCCGTCGGGATGCACCACGAATCGGGACGGCCCGCCAGTGGCGCTGGCGATGAACAGCATCGCGCTGCCGCCCGGCAGCGCCTGCACCGCGCGCAGACGCGAGAGATCCACGGTTCGCGCGGCCATGTCGACCGCCCGCGCCAGTGGCATCGGCGCCCCACTTCGCGACGTCACGACCGGAGGATGGAGCTTCATCAGCACGACGGAGACGGGAAGCAGCGCGAGCAGTGGCCACAGAATCCACCCCAGCCAGATGTGACGACCGAGCGGCGTTGAAGGACGTCTCGCGGGACGCGCGAGGAGCGGACCGAGGAGGACCAGCACCAGCATCGCGAAGGTCCCGAACCCAACCAGTCCCCCCAGCCCGAACCAGAGATCCTTGTGAATGCGGAGGGCAATATCGAAAACGTCAGGCGATGGCTGCCGCGGCTCGGGTACCGCGAGGCCAGTCGAGGTGCTGAAGTACTTCGCCTCGCCGGTCTCCGGCTGGATCACGCCGACGGTGCCTTCATCCGGAGTCAGGAAGAGGTAGGGGGCCTTTCCCCTGGGGTCCACCCGCTGGAGCAGACCCACCAGCCTCGCGGGATCGAGCCGACCGCCGCTGGATGCCTCGCCGGGCTTGCCGAGTATCGGGCTGAAGGCGAGCAGCGCTCCGGAGAGCAGGATCGCGACGAAGACGGGCGCCATGAGGAGGGCAAGCCATCGGTGAGCCGTCGCCAGTCGGGCTCGCGTGCGGGGGAGCATCTCGGCCTCCTGCAGAGGGATCGGGGGCGGGGACCGGGCCAATACGCCACGGCGGCTCCGATGTTTCAATACGCACCGTAGCCGGCGAGTCCGATCCCTGCTCGTGCCCGCCCGATGGGCGGACTAGCCCTCGAGCCATGGCGGTGGAACATTCAGCCGCCCGTCGGCGACCCCCAGGAGGCCCGATTGCTCTGGCTCATCATGGCTGCACTCTGTGAACTCCTTGGCTGCTTCGCGATCTGGCGCTGGGCCCGGGATCAGCAGCCCCTCTGGTGGGTCGCCGTCGGCCTCCTGCTTCTCTTCGCTTTCGCCTGGGCGCTGACCCGGGCCCCGGCGGCCTTTGCGGGGCGGGCATTCGCGGCCTATGCCGGGGTGTACCTGGTCGGCGCGCTCGCCTGGTTCGTCCTGCTCGATCGCGGTCGTCCCGACCGCTGGGATCTGCTTGGTGCCTCCCTGGGCCTCCTGGGTGCCCTCGTGATCCTGTACGCGCCTCGTCAGCCATGACCGGGGCCTCAGAGCCGATGGCGATCCGGGCGATGGTGCCCGGGGACTGGCCGGAGGTCGCCCGGATCTACGGGGAGGGCATCGCCACCGGGACCGCCACCTTCGAGCAGGAAGTTCCCTCGTGGGCAGCGTGGGACAGCGGGCACCTCGGACACAGCCGGTGGGTCGCGGCCGCGGGCGAGGGCCTGGCGGGATGGGCCGCCCTCAGCCCGGTCTCGCGCCGGACCTGTTACGCCGGCGTGGCCGAGATCAGCATCTATGTTTCGGCGCACGCGCGGGGTCAGCGCGTCGGAGGCCGGCTGCTTGCGGCACTGGTCGAGAGCGCGGACGCGGCAGGAATCTGGACCCTGCAGGCGGGCATCTTCGCGGAGAACACCGCGAGTGTGCGGCTGCACGAGTCCTGTGGCTTCCGCTTCGTCGGACGACGCGAGCGCATCGCCCGGCTCGAGGGGATCTGGCGGGATACCCTGCTCTTCGAGCGCCGGAGTTCCGCGATCGGCAGATGACCCGTCTGCCTGCAAACGCATCGCTGCACTGGCGTCGGCTCGGCCGGCTCGTGACATTCAGCCGGAGGAGAATCCCGTCATGAGCAGAAAGCCGGCGGCCCACACTGTTCCGCTCGCCGATCATCGCAAGGCGATCCGCGAATTCGCGGCTGCCGCCAGTCGCCTCGACACCCAGACCTGGCTCCGCCCGATCGGCCCGTCACGCTGGTCGCCGGCGCTGATCACCGAGCACGTTTCGCTGGCCATCGGGGCCTTCACGGCCGATGCCGCGGGACGTGCCCACATGGCGGAGGTCTTCGGACCATGGAAGCGGTTCGTCGCGCGGACCCTCTTCCTGCGCCGCCTCCTGCGCACTGGCCAGTTCCCCGATGGGGCGATTGCGCCGCGGGAGACCACACCGTCCTCCTCTCCGCAACAGCAGGGCGAGGCGCTGGCGGCACTCGACCGTGCGGTCAGCGACCTGGAGGTGACGATCGCGGCCCACCCGAGCGCGGACCGGTGCGAGATCACCCATCCCTACTTCGGCCGACTCCCGCTGCCCACCGCGCTGCGGCTGCTCGAGCTGCATGCCCGGCACCACCTTGGACAGCTTCCTCGACGCGCTGCCGCGCGCGGGAATGAACCCCAGCCGAACTGAGTGGGCCAACCCCTTCGATTCCGATGATGTTCCGCTCGCCCGGTCCTCGCCTGCTGCCACTCCTCCTGGCCCTGTCAGCACCGCTGAAGGCCCAGACAGCCACCAGCTGCCCCAATGGGCCCGCGGATGACAAGATCATCCGGGTCGATGCCACCGTCGCCCTCCCGCTCCACACCCTCTACCAGGTCAGCGACAGCCTCCTCGCTGCCCACGGGTTTCGCTGGACCGCCGCGAGTCCCGTCTCCGCACGCGTCACGGCGCCGAGGTTCACCTGGCCGCCAGGATCGGAGAACGAACCGTGGCATGGCACGGAGAACCCCGGGCTGGTCATCACGGTCAGCGCCTTCACCGCCCACGATTCGACCCGTTTCAGCATCTCGAGCGAGGTGCTCTGCCGGATCAGTTCCGCGGAGGTCGAGCCAACCGACTCGAGCGTCGAGAGTCAGCTCAGACTCCTCGGCGCGATGGAGATGGTGACGGCGCTCACGGACGCCCTGCGGCATCTCGGTACCATTCGGAGGCCGTAATCCCGGGCACGATGCTCGGCAGAGAAGCCCGGCCCTGCTATCTTGGGGCTGGCACGACACGGCCATCCCGCACCAGACCGGATCCTCACCATGCCCACTGACTCCCGAAGCGAGCGGCGCCACGAGATCGCGGTGCGCGCGCGCGCCTACCTCGAAGGCATGATTCCGCGGAGCAGCGTCCTCGAGGGCCTCGAAGCGGCGGACTACGCCGACCCGAAACTCCGGCCCCTGCTCGAACTGATCGAGAACATTCCCAAGAAGTCGCGGACGTCCGGACTCTGGGGCAAGGCCTACGACGCACTCATCGCCCGTGCCCGGGACCTGATCGCCGCCGCCGACGCCTAGGCATGCATCCCAATGCGGCGCTCCTGACCCGATTCTACGAGGCGTTCGGGCGCCGCGATCACGCCGCCATGGCCGCCTGTTACGCACCCGCGGCGCAGTTCTCCGATCCCGTCTTCACCGACCTCAACGGCCCGCAGGTCACCGCCATGTGGCGGATGCTCTGCACCCGGGCCACCGACCTCCGTATCGAAGCCAGCCGCATCGTCGCCGATGCCGGGCGCGGCAGCGCCCATTGGGAGGCCTGGTACCGCTACAGCGCCACCGGCCGCCCGGTCCACAATGTCATCGACGCGTCATTCACGTTTGACTCGGGCCTGATCAGCACGCATCAGGACCGATTCGACCTCTACCGCTGGTCTCGCCAGGCACTCGGCCTCAAGGGGCTGCTCCTCGGCTGGGCTCCCGCGACCCAACGCGCCATTCGCGGGACCGCGGCCCGCAGCCTCGCCCGCAGCATGGAGTCCTGAGCCCTTGGGATTCCAGGATCACTTCTCGGCGCGGGCCGAGCTGTATGCGAAGGCCCGGCCGACCTACCCCGCAGCCCTCTTCACCGACCTCGCGGCCCTGGCGCCCGATACCCGCTCGGTCTGGGATTGCGGGACCGGGAGTGGTCAGGCCGCGGTGGGGCTCGCCGCCTGCTTCGAGTCCGTGATCGCGACCGATCCGAGCACGGCGCAACTCGCGCGTGCGGAGCAGCACCCTCGGGTGACCTACCGGGTCGCATCCGAAGCAGCCAGCGGCCTCCCAGCGGGCAGCATGGATCTGGTGACGGCGGCTCAGGCCGCGCACTGGTTCGATCAGGCCCGCTTCCACGCCGAGGTCCAGCGAGTGCTGCGGCCAGGCGGGCTGCTCGCGATCTGGTGCTACGGTCTCTGCGAAATCGCCCCCGGCATTGATCGGACGGTCTCGAGATTCTATCGTGAGACGGTCGGGCCCTACTGGCCCGCCGGCCGGGCGCATGTGGAGGATGGGTACCGTTCCCTCAGCTTTCCCTTCGAGGAGGTACCTTTTCCTTCGCATGTCATGGAGCGACGTTGGAGCCTGGAGGAGTTCGGCGCCTATCTCGGCAGCTGGTCGGCGGTCGAGCGGTTTCAGCGTGCCAACGGGACGGACCCGGTGCCGCCGCTGATCGCGACGCTCGAGCCGGAGTGGGGAGACGTCCCCCGTCGCGTGCGCTGGCCGCTGTCCGGCCGTCTGGGGAGGTTCACCGCATGACGGTGCTCATCGTCGTCGGGGTGGCCGCTGCCATCGTCCTGGCCTGGTGGATCTCCCAGCTGGGGAATCGCGGGCCGGCCGGGGTCCGGGCCCCCACACCCGCCGAGGGAGCCGGCGTCACTGAGACGCCGAGTGAGGCAGGCGTCCGCAGACAGTTGGCGGCGGGCGACAAGATCGGCGCCATCAAGCAATACCGCGAGCTGACCGGGCTCGGCCTCAAGGAGGCGAAGGACGCGGTGGATGCGATGGAGGCAGGCCGAGTGCTCCCGATGCCCGCGGGCTCCGCCCGGATACCCGGACTCGATCCGGCGACCGATCCGGAGATCCGGAGACTGGTGGCCAGCGGTGAACTCATCGAGGCGATCAAGCGCTACCGGACGCTGTCCGGTGCCGGCCTCAAGGAAGCGAAAGATGCGATCGAGGGGATGACGCGGTGAAACGACTGCGCCGAGGTCCACAGACCGGCCCCGAACACGATCCAATCCTCCCGACGCTGCGCGAGATGGTCGGCTTCATGTGCCCGATCGCCTGTGCTCTGGTCGGCTATGGCTTGGGGATGTACTGGAGCGGTTTCATGTCCGCCTTCCTCTGCGCCATGGCAGGGGTCGGCCTCGGCACCATCGTCACCCGGGCGTGGGCCCGGGACTTCTACCTCTGACCCGCACGATCACCCATGCGCCTCACGCTGCCCTCTCTCAGCCCGCGTTTCATCCCGGTCCTGGCGTGCCTCGTGGCCGGTTGCGGGGCGGGTGCCCCGATGAACGTGGCTCCCCGCCCGGTCAGCGGCCTCCCCGAAGCCTTCGTGGTGGAGGGCCCGGTGCCGTCGACCAGCGGCCGGGCCTGCATCGTTCACCTGAAGAGTCCGGTGGATGACACCCGTCTGACCCTGCGCACATCCTCCGACAACGGGAGCGCCGGGATCGTTGGCGATTATCAGGTCGAGCCGTCCAGCCGGTATGGTCTGGCGGACAGTGAGCGGCTGCGGGTCGACTGCCTCACGAATCGCGCCCTGGGCGCGGTGCGTGGCCGCCGGTGATGCAGGCCGCCTCCGTCGCGAGCGACATCCCGCACGTCATCCAGCTCTCCGTCGCCCCGGTCTTCCTGCTCTCCGGTGTCGGCGTCACCCTCGGGGTGCTCGCGACGCGCCTGGGGCGCATCATCGACCGCGCGCGACTGCTCGAGCAACTGCCGCCGGGGGCCAGTGGCCCCGCGCACGAGCATGCGATGGACGAACTGCGGACCCTGTCCCGGCGGGCGCAGCTGATCAACCAGGCCATCACCCTCTGCGTCGCCTGCGCGCTTTGCGTCTGCCTGCTGATCGCGACGCTGTTTGTCGGCGCCCTGCTCGGTCTCGGCCTGGTCGCGCTGCTCGCGGGGCTCTTCATCGCCAGCATGCTCGCCCTGATCGGGGGCTACATCAGCTTTCTGCGCGAGATCTTCCTCGCGACCCACAGCCTGCGGTTCGGCAGCCAGCATCATCATTGAGGATCGCCCCAGCATGACCGGCCGAATTCTTCGTCTCAGCGTCAAGCCGCAGACTCCAGGTGAGTACGGCCTCCCGAAGCGGTCGGTCCCGAGCCTGCAGATCTCCAGCGAGGGCGCCGAGGGCGACTACAACCGCTACCGCGCGAAGCAACTCGGCGGCGATCCCGACCAGGCCATTCTCGTCGTGACCGAGGAGGTCCTCGAACAGCTCAACCGTGAGGGGTGGCCGGTCGCGCCGGGGGACCTCGGGGAGAACCTGACCCTCGGTGGCATCGCCGAGGCGTGCCTGGTACCTGGAGCGAAGCTCACGATCGGCGAGGTGCGCCTCGAGGTCACCAAGCCGTGCGAACCGTGCACCGAGCTCCACAGCCTTCCCTACGTGGGCAAGGCGCGCGGCAGCGAGTTCGTCAAGACGATGGTGGACCGTCGCGGCTGGTACGCCCGCGTACTCGCTCCGGGCGTCGTGGCGGTCGATGCCGCCGTGCAGGTGACCGCACCGGCCTCATCGCGGCCCTGACCTCCAGCCCCCGAGCACACCGTGGCGCAGACCGCGACCATCTACAACTTCGACGTCCAGCTCTCCAACGTCGACCGGAACGTCTACGAGACCCTGGCGCTTCGGGTCGCAAGGCACCCCTCCGAAAGCGAGGAGTACCTCGCCACCCGGGTGCTGGCCTACTGCCTCGAATACGTGGAAGGGATCAGCTTCTCGAAGGGACTCGCCGAGCCGAACGAGCCGGCGCTCTCGGTCCGCGACCTGACAGGTGCGCTGCAGCTCTGGGTGGAAGTGGGGGCGCCTGACGCGGCGCGACTCCACAAGGCCAGCAAGGCGGTGCCCAGGGTGGTGATCTATACCCACCGCGATCCCGGCTTCCTGGTGCGCCAGCTCGCGGGGGAGCGCATCCACCGGGTCGACGAGCTCGAACTCTACGGCCTGGGCGGCGAACTGCTCACCGCGCTCGTCGAGCGACTCGAACGGCGCACGGTCTTCGATCTCTCGGTGTCGGACGGACACCTCTACCTCACCATCGGCGGCCGCACAGTCAGCGCCGAACTCCAGCGCACCCCGATCGGCTGACCATGGTGCCGTTCGCGCGCACGACCGCCGGCGCGGGAACTCCAGCGGTCTTCGTGCACGGGGCGCTGGGAGACCTTCGCTCGTGGACGCCCCAGGCCCGTTCCACGGCCGCGAAGTACCGGTTCCATTCGTACAGCCGGCGGTATCATCACCCGGCGCGCTGGGAGCCCGACGGTCCGCCCTATACCTATCTGCAGCACGCCGCGGATCTCGCCGACTTCATCGGCGGCACCTGCGACGAGCCGGTCCATCTCATCGGGCACTCCTACGGCGCCACGGTCGCCCTGCTGCTGGCGGTCCGGGAACCGGTGCGCATCCGCTCGCTCGTGCTCTCCGAACCCGCCGCCGCGGCGCTGCTGCCATCGACGCCGGAGCACGACGCCCTGCGCGCTGCCTCACACACGGGCTACGAGCCGGTCCGCGCGGCGGCCGCGGCGGGCGACGACGTGGCCGCGGTCCGTCGCTTCATGGGGATCGTGAACGGGGATCCAGACGCCTTCGAGCGTTTCCAGCCCGCCACCCGGGCCGTCCTGCTCGCCAATGCCAGCACGCTGGGCCCGATGCTGGCATCGCCCGGCCCGATCCCCGTCAGCGGGGACGACCTGGCCCAGATCCGGATTCCGACGCTGCTCATCCGGAGCGAGCGGCCGACGCCGCTGTTTGCCGCGGTGCTCGACTACATCGCGGCCTCGATGCCGGCCGCCAAGCGGGCAACGATCTCCGGGACGAGCCACGGCCTCACCTACCAGAATCCCGCCGGCTTCAACGCGACGGTCCTCGAATTCCTGGCCCGGCATTGAGGACAGAAAATGGAACAGCCGGCTCGACGGGTGTCGAGCCGGCTGCGCCCTCAGACTGTTACCGCGATCGCGTGGTTAGCGAGCGCCGACCTTCGAGACCTTCTCGGCGGCCGGGCCCTTGGGGCCCTGCACCACGTCGAACTCAACGCGCTCACCTTCGGCCAGGGACTTGAAGCCCTCACCCATGATGGCGGAGTGATGGACAAAGCAGTCCTTCTCGCCGTTCTCGGGGGTGATGAAACCAAAGCCCTTCGCATCGTTGAACCACTTCACGGTTCCGGTCGTACGAGCCATTGCAGTACTCCTAGAGAGTTGTAATCGGGGAGTCCGGCAATGCCGTACAGACCGACTACGCATGTGTTCGTGAACTTAGCCCTCACGATAGGCCTGCTCCCACAGCGCGAGGAACTTCCCCACCACTGTCCGCGATCCTGATAAACAAAAAAGGAGCCGAAGCGAAGCTCGGCCCCTCACGTTTACTCGGAACTTGTCCGCGCAACTGGCGCATCGATCGCGTGAACAACCTAAGACATTGTCCCGGTTTGCGCAATGATGAATCCGTGCCCCTCCCCGTGGCCCCTCCCCGAAGTCTGCCCGGGCCCGTAGCTTGGGTCAGGCTCACCGACGAGGGAATCCGACACCGTGATCACCACCCCGATCATTATCGACGCCAGCGGCGACCTGCTGGTCTTTGCCAGCGTGGGAGCCGCCGAACGGGAACTCACTCCCGAGGACGTGCGCAGCGGCGTCTACCGGACCGCCTACGACGGAATCGGCCGCCAGCTCCGCCTTGAGGTTCGCAGTCACGAGCGCCGCATCCTCGGCGTGTTCCGGGACGTGCAGGAACGGGTGCACATCGTGGCGGTCGAGCATGTTCCGACCCAGGAGGAGGCGCTCACCGCGCTGCTGGGGCGCTTCCTGGCACCGGGAGCCTCGCTCCGCGGCCCCTCGATCCCCGCGCGGCGCTGAGCCCGACGCCCCGGACATCCCCGGAGCGTCCACGGGGATGCGGAGTCCACCGCCTCGGAGTGCCCGGCGGCGCGCCCGCCAACCGGCTATCTTGCAGCGCTTCCGGCGCCCCGGATTCTGTCCGGGGCGCTTCGTGTTCATCCAGCCAGGATTCCGTGTGCCATTCAGCAGTCTGAAGCTCCATCCCAATCTCCTCACCGGCCTGAAGGAACTGGGATTCGCCCGGCCGACCCCGATTCAGGCCGATGCCATCCCTCCCGCCCTCGAGGGCCGGGATGTACTCGCCTGCGCGATGACCGGCAGCGGCAAGACTGCGGCCTTTCTGCTTCCGATCATCCACAAGCTGATCGGGCGTCCGCGCGGCACGACCCGCGCCCTGATCCTCACGCCGACCCGCGAACTCGCCTCCCAGATCCATGAGGTGCTTCGCGACCTGGCGATCCATACGCCGATCACCGGGGCGGTCGTCGTCGGTGGGATGGGGATGGGTCCCCAGGAGCATGCCTTCCGGGTTGGCGTGGACGTGATCATTGCGACGCCGGGGCGACTGCTGGACCACTTCCGCGCCTCGTATGCGAAGATCCCGGGCATCGAGTTCCTGGTGCTCGACGAGGCCGACCGGATGCTCGACATGGGTTTCCTGCCGGAGATCAAGAAGATCCTCCGCCACCTGCCCGCGAAGCGGCAGACGCTGTTCTTCAGCGCGACGATGCCGCCGCCGATCGCGGCACTGACCCGGGAGATGCTGCGCGATCCGGTGACGATCAACCTCGCTCGTCAGGCAGCACCGGCGGTCGGCATCACCCAGGCGGTCTATCCGGTCTCGCAGGAACTCAAGTCGGGCCTCTTCCTCGCCCTGCTCAATCGCGGCGAGATGAAGGAAGCGCTGGTCTTCACCCGCACCAAGCACCGCGCCGACCGGCTGCAGAAGTTCCTGGTGCGAAACGGCATCAAGGCCGAACGGATTCACGGCAACCGCTCGATGCCCCAGCGGACCGAGGCCCTCGCGGGCTTCAAGAGCGGCAAGTACCGGGTGCTCGTCGCGACCGACATCGCGGCGCGCGGGATCGACGTCGAGGAGCTCGGGCACGTGGTGAACTTCGACGTGCCCGCGGTCCCGGAGGACTACATCCACCGGGTGGGCCGCACGGCGCGCGCCGAGGCCACCGGCGATGCCTTCACCTTCGTCTCGCCGCAGGAGGAGCCGGAGCTTCGCAGCATCGAGCGGGCGATCGGCAAGCGGCTGCCGCGGGTGACCGTGCCCGACTTCGATTACACCGCCAAGCCGGAAGGGCAGCTCGAGGTGCCTCAGGCCGAGCGCATCGCCGCGATTCGCGCCCGCAAGGCGGAGGAGCGCGCGCGGGCCAAGGCCAAGCAGGAGCGCCGTGCCGGGCAGGAGTCCCAGGGATCGGCCCGCCGTGCGGGCCCGCCGTCGGGACCGCGGACCGGCAGCGACCAGGGGGGTGCCCGGCCGCGTGGTCGGGGGCAGCCTCCGCGCCGTCCGGGCGGTGGGAACAGCGCTCCCGGTGGACGGAAGCCGAACTGATCAGGAGGGTGGCGGCCGCCGAGACGACGATCGGGCCGCCACGCGGCTATATTGCGCGCCATTGCACCGGGCGCTCCCCGGTGCGCAGCCCCGGCCTTCAGCCGGCGGAATTTCCCTGAGCGAGTCTCGATGACCCGGCTTCGTATCGATCAGCATCGTGTCTTCCACCGCGGCCGCGAATTCCACTTCGTCACGTATGATGGCGATGCCGATCCGGAGAACACCGGTGGCGCCCCGATGTGGTACCTGATGAGCGGCCTGCGGCGCTGTGAAGCGATCCGCCAGGTGCCCGATCAGGATGAGGCAATGCTCGATGCCCGGCTCCGCCGCTGGCTCGACACCAACGCCTTCGCCTGAGTCCCGCCTCCGGACCCGCTCTCCGCGCCAGACTTCCACGCCGCGGGACAGGCTTCTAATTTTTCGGCGTGACAGGGCCGGGAGGAGACCCGGCACGAGCCCCATCTATCGGTCGGAGCACTCATGTCCAAGCGCGAAGAGCAGAAACTGGCCAAGCTGCTGAAGAAGCATGCCGGCAAGGTCGCGCCACCACGGAAGGATCGCGACGCGCAGTATGACAGCACCCTGCGGCAGCGGCCGCCGGAGCAGGACAACGAGACCACCCGCCTCTTCAAGGACATGAAGAAGCGTGAGTTCTGAGGCCTCCCGCCTCACGAGCCCCTCGATCGCCCGGATCGCCGCGATCGTCCTGCTCCTGATCGCCGCGCTCTGCGCCCACCAGGCTTCCACCCGCGGGTGGGGTGAGGCATCGGGTGCTGACGCGACCCGCTACCGCCTCGCACCGAACGGTATCAGCCATCTGGCCGCCGACGGCACGTCACTCGCCACCTGCCGCTGGTTCCCGCTGCACGGCACCGACCCGCTCTGCCAGGCAGCTCCCGACGCCGCACCCCGCTACCAGCGCCTGACCTACGCCTACCCGACCCTGCAGTTCGGGGCCTGGATGGCGTTTCTCGCCATGCTGGTCCTGACCCTCGCCGGCCCCCAGGCCTCAAGATTGATCCGGATCCTCGCCGGGCTGTCCGTGGCGGCCACCGCGCTCGGCCTCGGACTCGTGCTGAGCGGTGCGCCGGCCGGATCGGCGGCGCTGAGTCAGCTCAGCTTCGGGTTCGGCGGCATCGGGCTGATCCTGGCGGTGATCGCGCCAGTGGTCGGACTCGTCGGCGGCCTGCTCGTTCCGACTACGGCGGCGCGTGCGGGCTGACACCGCGCGCGGGGTCCGCGTCGCCCTGCTACTCCTCTCCCTCGTCCCGTCGATCCTGCCGGCGCAGTCCCTTCCCAGATGGGTCATCGCGCCTGAGGCGAAGGACAGCCTCGCCCGTCTCTGGGCCGAGAGCATCGCGGCCCACCGCGAGCATGTCGGCTGTCTCGGCGGCCGCCTCGGCACGGACACGGTCTTCGTCGACCGGGCGATGCTGCTCGACGACGCACCGGGCGATTCACTCAATGCCCCGGCCGAGCTCTCCCTCGCGACCTGCGGGCCACCCACCTGGATCGGGACCGTGCATAGTCACGTCCGCTCGACGGACGACCCGGCTCCGGCCCCTCGCTTCAGCGGGAGCGACCGAGTGGTCATGTCCGTATGGTCGGTGCGCTGGCGCAGCAAGGGAGCCTTCTGCGTACTCTACAGCGATCGCGGCGCCCACTGCGAGGTCTATCCGCCCGGACGCCCCGCCCTGCTGACGGCACCCGGCACCGACACCGGGCCCGCGTCCGTCGTCCCGGCTCCAAAGGCCGATTAGCTTCCGGGCAACGCGACACGATCACCCCCATCCGACAACATCATGACGCTCTACAGGCAGACCCGCGTGCTCACGCTGGAGGGCGCGAAACGACTGGCGGCCGCCGCCGAAGCGGAAGCCTCCCGCCGGAACTGGACAGTCGCCATCGCGCTGGTCGATCCCAGCGGCGGGCTCATCCTGTTCCACTGCATCGACGGGACCCAGGCCGCGAGCCAGGACATCGCCATCGCCAAGGCGAGAACCGCCGCCCGGCTGAAGCGACCCACGAAGGCGCTGGAGGACGGGATCGCCGGCGGCCGCCATGCCCTGCTGACGGTGCCCGGCGCGCTCGCTCTCGAGGGCGGGGCGCCAATCGTCGTCGAGGGGCATCTGCTCGGCGCCATCGGCATCAGCGGGATGACCTCCGCCGAGGATGGTCAGGTCGCCGCGGCGGCCCTGGCCAGTCTCGCCTGAGCGAACGGAGCGACCGCATGCCCGCCCCCGCGATTCATCCGCAGGTCTCGATCGGTCATGTGCACCTCAAGGTGGCGGACCTCGAGCGCGCGATCGGTTTCTACTCCGGTGTACTGGGGTTCACCGTCATGCAGCGCTTCGGCACCTCTGCGGCGTTCCTCAGCGCCGGCGATTACCACCATCACATCGGACTCAACACCTGGGAGAGCGAGGGGGGCTCGCCTCCGCCCCGCGGGACTACCGGGCTCTATCACGTCGCAATTCTCTACCCCGACCGGGCGACCCTGGGTGATGCGCTCCGCAGGCTGGTGGCAGCGGGAATCCCGCTTGATGGCGCGAGCGACCATGGCGTGAGCGAGGCGCTCTACCTGCACGACCCCGACGGCAATGGGATCGAGCTCTACCGCGACCGGCCCCGTACGGAATGGCCGGTTTCCCCAGCGGGGGAGCTCTCGATGTATACCCGGCCGCTCGACCTGCGTGCCCTCCTCGCCGAGGCACCGGCGCCCGCATGACGGCGCCGGGCTTGGATGCGAAGGCCCGGCGGCTGCTCGTCAGCCAGGCGCCGCTCGACCGGGTCCCCGCGTCGGCATTCCTTCCGGCCCTCACGGGCGTCCTCGGCGCCGGGGTGGTGCTCTCACAGCGACTCTCCCCCGATGTTTCTGCGGACGCCGCCCTGGCGGCCGCGCGCGCCATCCACCAGACCTCCTCCGCGACGCCGATCGGCGCCTGGCGCTGGCGGCGCGCAGAGGCCGACAGGTGGGGCGCACGACTGACGGCGCTGACCCCGGTGCTCGGCACAGACCCCGCGCTCTATTTCTCGGTGCGCTGGGGCACGCTCGGCGCGCTTCGGGCGGCGCCGGCGATGATCCTGCCTCATGCCCTGGCCCTGGCATCGCAGAGCCTGGGCTGCCTGCTGACGTCGGTGAGCGGGATGGACGGCCTTCGGCTCGACTTTCTGGAGCCGGCGCCCGCCACCCCTGGCTCGGAGAGGTACGAACTCATCGTCTGGGGTGACCGCTGGGGTCGCGCGGCGATCGAGGAATTGGAGCAAACCGCCACCCCCTGACGGAGGGATACGATGCAGGTGCGACAGGCGACAACCCCCGATCTCGATCTGGTGGCGCCACTCTTCGACGCCTACCGCCAGTTCTACCACCTGCCAGCCAATCTGCCGCTTGCGCGTGACTTCATCGCGGACCGGCTTCATCGCGGCGACTCGATGATCTACCTCGCGGAGGAGGAGGGAGCCGCGCTCGGTTTCGTCCAGCTCTATCCGCTCTTCTCCTCAACGGCCGCGGTGCCCGGCCGGCTCTGGCTGCTGAACGACCTGTACGTGGTTCCGGCCTCGCGAGGGCGACGGGTCGGACACGCGCTGATGGAACAGGCGAGGCGGCTCGGCGTCGAGACCGGCGCTCGCGGGCTGTTCCTGCAGACGGCACGCGACAATGCGACGGCACAGCACCTGTACGAATCCCTCGGCTATCGCCGCGACGAGCACTTCCTCGTCTACGAGCTCGACCTCACCAAGGACCTCAGCCCGCGCCAGTGAGCCCCATCCGGTGCGATCCGAGGCCGGGACGATCGAAGCAGCCGGCTCACGCGGCTCCTTGTGACTGGCTCGCCGCACCACCCGCCTCTAAGTTTGCTGCCATGATTCCGGACTTTGCGACGGGCACGCCCGCCACCGGTGCCGATGTCGACCATGCGCTGGGCGCGCTGCTGGCTTCGGGGACGGCGTATCTCTCGACCCTGTCCGACGCGGTGTTCTTCGCGCCACAGGGACAGGCCTGGTCACCGGCGCGCCACGTCCGGCATCTCCACGGATCGGCCGAACCGCTGGTGCTGGCGCTCCGCCTGCCGCGCTGGATGCTCGGACTCCGCTTCGGCCACGCGCACGGGACATCGCGCTCGTTCGTCCAGATCCGCGAGCTCTATCTCGGGCACCTCGCGAAGGGCGCGGATGCCGGTCGTTTCACGCCGTCGGTGGAGGCACCGCCCGGCAATCCCCCTGCGCGCCGGGCCGAGATCATGCGGCAGTGGGCGTCGGCGAGCGTCAATCTCCAGAATGCCCTCAGGCGCTGGCCCGAGGAAGCGCTGGACCGGCACCGCCTGCCCCATCCGATCCTCGGCATGCTGACCGTCCGCGAAATGCTGTCGTTCACCATCTATCACACGGCCCACCACCTTCGGCGGGTCGCGGAGCGGGCCGGCACCGATGCAGCGCCCGGTCTCCGCTAGCTACCAGCGGATCTACGCGATCGTCCGGCGCATTCCCCGCGGGCGAGTCGCGACGTATGGCCAGGTAGCGGCACTCGCCGGCCTGCCGGGTGCCGCCCGTCAGGTCGGCTATGCCCTGCATGCCCTGTCCGGCAGTACCGCTCTCCCCTGGCAGCGGGTCATCAACGCCGCCGGACGAATCAGCCTCCCACCGGAGGCCGGCGGGCTGGAACAGCGGTTCCGGCTGATCGCCGACGGTGTCCCCGTGGACGATCAGGGGCGCGTCCCGCTCGCTCGGGTACAGTGGCGGCCCCGGACGACCGCATGACCGTCTACGAGCGCAAGCTGTGCATGATCGGCGCGGCGGGCGTCGGCAAGACCAGTCTGGTCCGGCGATTCGTGGAAGGCCTCTTTTCCGAGCGCTATCTCACGACCATCGGCGTCAAGATCGACCGCAAGCGTATGGTCGTCGGCGCGCATGAGGTGCACATGGCCCTCTGGGACATCGAGGGCGAGACCGAACTCCGGAGCACCCGCCTGCGCTATCTCCGCGGCGCAGCCGGCTACCTGCTGGTCGCGGACGGGACTCGGAGTGCGACCCTCGCTGTCGCGCGGCAGCTCCAGGAGACCGTGGCGGACCGGATGCCGGACCTGCCGTTCGCCCTGCTGCTCAACAAGCACGACCGGACCGATGCCTGGGCGCTCGATCCCTCGGAGACCGCCCCACTCGCTTCGGCGGGCTGGGCCGTCTTCCAGACCAGCGCGGCGACGGGGGCGGGGGTCGAGGCGGCCTTCAGTCACATTGCCACCCGGCTGCTGCCGGAGCCGGCCTGACCCATGCCACTCTCCGTGCTGGTGGTGCTCGGGCTCGTGGGGATCTACCTGCTGGTGCGGGGAAATCAGCGGGGGCAGGCCGCCGGCGACCCTGATGCGGAAACGCTCGAGGAGCTGGCGCGCGCCGGCTCAGACCTCGCCGAGCCGCACGAGGTCGAGTTCTTCCTGTACGTGGAAACCAATGCTCAGGCGACCGCGCTTGCGACGGAGCTGCAGCGGGAGGGATTCGCCACAGAAGTCCGGCCAACGGAAACGGAACAGTGCTGGCTCTGTCTCGCGACGCGCGTGATGCGGCCGGAACTCGCGGAGCTGAGGCGGTGGCGTGAGCGCTTCAACGCCCTCGCCGAGCAGGCCGGCGGGGCCTACGACGGGTGGGGCACGACGGTGGTGGAAGGGGGGCGAGGGCCGTGACCACACTCGCCGGCGCAATTGTCAGGCGTGGCACCCCGGCCGACGCGGTCATGCTCGCGGAGCTCGCTGCACGGACCTTCCGTGACACCTACGCGGCGCAGAACACGCCGGAGAACCTGGCGCGCTACCTCGCGGAGCACTACTCGCCGGCGCTCCAGGGGTCGGAACTGGCGGATCCGACCATCATCACGCTGATCCTCGAGGTGCGTGGTACGGCCGCAGGCTTCGCCCAGGTGACGAGCCGTACCCCGCCACCTCTCCTGCCGGAGGCCGGAGGGCGCTTCCTCTCCCGGTTCTACCTCGACAAGGAGTGGATCGGTCGCGGACTCGCGCTGCCCCTCATGACGGCGGTGCGGGATGCCGCCCGCCAGGCGGGGGCGAGCTATCTCTGGCTGACGGTCTGGCAGGAGAATCCCCGCGCGGTTTCCTTCTACCGCAAGTGCGGGTTCGAGACGGTCGGCGAGACGACCTTCGTGCTCGGCGAGGACCCGCAAGTGGACTGGCTGATGACCTGCCAGGTCTGAGGGGCGGGTGGCGACGTCTGGCGGGATGCGGTACCAGCCAGTAGTATCGGCTCATTCCCTATCAGGCAGGTTCCGAATGCCCGTCGTGCGCGATATCCTCGCCCGCAAGGGCGCCGACACCGTCACAGTCCCCCCGACCATCTCGGTGCTCGAAGCGGCACAGATCATGAACGCGCGCGGAATCGGTGCCGTGCTCGTGACCGCCGACGGCGAGCTGGCAGGAATCTTCACCGAGCGGGACGTCATGCGGCGCGTCGTGGCCGAGCAGCGCGACCCGGCTCGCACCCCCGTCGGTGAGGTGATGACCCGGCATCTGGTGACGACCAGGCCCGATATCAGCGTGGAGGAGTGCGCCTCACAGATGACCGCCCGGCGCATCCGGCACCTTCCCGTCGTTGGCGACAACGGACTTGCCGGCGTCATCACCATCGGCGACCTGATGGCGTGGCAGGTAGCAGAACAGGCTGTCACAATTGCCCAGCTCAACAGCTTCGTCTACGACAATCGTTGACCGCACATCCCCGTGGCGGGCTCTCGGGCCGGACTGGTGGTGGGGCCTCCTCCTCGCCCTGGCGGCCCCGGCGAGCCCTCTCCGGGCCCAGCAGTCCGCCCCCGCGTGGCTGGCCGGCTGCTGGCGCCAGGTGGAGGCCGGCCAGAGCACCGACGAGGTCTGGCTCTCGCGGGCGGGCGGCGCACTGGTCGGCATGAGCCGTACCGTCGAGAACGACACATTGCGCACCTGGGAAATCATGGTGATTCGGGAAGGCCCCAACGGGCTGGCCTTCGAGGTGACGCCCTCGGGGCAGTCGATGGCCGTCTTTCTGTCGAGCACGATCACGGATAGCGCCGTCGCGTTCGAGAATCTCACCCGGGACTATCCGCAGGTGATCCGCTACGCGCGACATGGTACCGACTCGCTCACCGCGGTCGTGAGCGGGACGATCCATGACCGGCAGCGTGCCATCGAATTCCATTACGCGCGGGTGGCCTGTCCCGCCTCCTGAATCCCGCCGTGCTCTGTCGCCGTCCTGCTTCCGGTCCCCCTCCAACTCCCCCGACACACACGAGGCGTTCGCCATGACTTCTGAGGCAGGCAATCCGCTGATCCGGGCCACCATGGTAGGCACCGTACTGCAGGTCCTGATGGTCGTCTCCGGCCATTTCAGTCCCGCCATTGCCGGACTCTTCCCGGTCGTCGGGACCGGACTCGGCGGGGTCGCCGGTCTGCTCGCAGGGATGTGGGCGACGAATCGTGGTGCTGGACGGGCGGCTGGCGAGGGCGTGCTCGCGGGCGGCGCTGGCGCGCTGATCGGCACGATCATCTCGTTCCTGCTGGGTGATGTACCCGCCTCGATCATCGGAATCGGCACCGGCGCCTCTGCGGGTGCGGGCGCGCTCGGCGGCCTCGTGGGCCGGATCCTCGCCAGCCGCGGCACGCGTTGACCACACCGGACCACCCCCTCACGGGGGAGCGCGATCTCGACCGGCTCCTCGCCACGATGGAGCCGGTCCTCGACCCGGCCCGCTACGCCTTCTGCCGCCGCCCGGACACCTTGCTTCCCCCGGGGACGACCCCACTCGGCATCTTCCGCGAGACCGAGGGCGTGACCCTGATTATCGACGCGGCGGTCGCGGCACGTCTCGGATATCCGGCGGACTTTCTCGCCCGGCGCATCATCCTGACGATCCACTCAGACCTTGGAGCCGTCGGCTTCCTGGCCAGGGTGAGCGCGGCGCTGGCGGCGGCGGGGATCCCGTCCAACGCCGTCTCGGCCGCCTACCACGACCACCTCTTCGTACCTGAGGCGGAGGCCGAGCGCGCCCTGGCGATCCTGAAGCATCTTCAGCATGTGACCGCCGAGGGCGGAGTGGCCGAGGTGCTTTATTCGATCACCGTGCATGTCGACGAATCCTGTGCGGATGAGTGGCTTTCGTGGATGCGGGCCGTCCATGTGCCCCAGGTGCTGCGTGAGGGTGGATTCCTTGGTGCAGCATCACCCGCGAGATCGCGCAGAGCCCGGATGGCGGCAGGGTGACGTTCGTGCTCGACTACCGTTCCCCTTCTCTCGAGAGCCTCAATCTGTACCGGACCGGGCCTTCGGCGGCCCTTCAGAAAGCGCATGCCGACCGCTACGCCGGCCGCTTTGAGGCAACGCGTTCGGTCCGGGCCGTGCTGGCCTACCCCTCCCCCGGGCCGCACGGCGCCTGACGCGACCACCGCCCGACATGCTCGAGCTGGCCTATCTCGCCGACCATCCCCATCTGGTTCCGCGCCTCGCACGGTGGCATCACGCCGAATGGGGAGCAATGATCCCAAGCTGGCCCCTCGAGGTGGCGGAGGCGGAACTGCGGGGTCACACCAGGCGCCGGGCTCTCTCGACCACGATCGTGGCACTGGAGGATGGCGTGCCAGTGGGGTCGGCGAGCCTGCTCGAGGAAGATATGCCCGAGATGCCTCCGCTCAGCCCGTGGCTGGCGAGCGTCTACGTCGTCCCGGGCGCTCGGAGCCGCGGCATCGGCGGAGCACTGGTGGGGCGCATCGTCGAGGAGGCCACGGCACTCGGGGTGGAGCGGCTTTATCTGTTTACCTACAATGCGCGACGGTACTACGAATCCCGAGGCTGGCGGCTCCTGCAACCGATCGCCACACAGGGGCATGAAGGGGTGATCATGTACCTCGACCTTGGCGCCGGACGGTATACCTTACAAGACAGAACGGCGGACGCCGCCCCCAACCGGGAGGAACCATGACGGACCTGCGCGCAACCTGGCAGAAGGTACTGGCCGATCTCGAGCGTGAGCGCGACGAGCTCAAGCTGAAGATTCACCTGGCCAAGGCGGAAGGCCGGGAGGAATTCGCCAAGCTCGACGATCGCATCGCGGAGCTGCGGGTCCGGGCCGACGCCGCGGGCACCGAGGCCAAGGGTGCCATGGGAGATATCGGTGAGGCCGCAAAGAAGCTCACCGCCGAGATCCGGGCCGGCATCGACCGGGTGCGCAAGACGCTGTGACCGCAAGCCTGACACCGACCCCCAACCGACACTGAGCCCATGTCCGAGCAGGCCCTTTCCAGTCAGATCGCCCAGCTGCGCAATCAGCTCACCCTCGTCGACGCCCAGCTAGCGAAGAGCGCCGCGGCACCGGAGGGCCTTGAGGATCTGAAGACTGCCGTCGACAACGTCCGCACCAGCGTGTGGGCGGTGCTGTCGGCGTCCCGCTCGCACAACTATCCCGGGTTCATCGCGCGATTCCGGCTGCGTCGGTGCATCGACATCCTGAAGGCGGTCCAGGGCGATCTCGACAGCGATGCGGGCAAGACCATCCACCCGGAGCACTCGGAGATGCAGATCCTGCTCCAGCAGATCAACGAGCGGATCGGCCGGCTCCGGAGCCAGGGCGGTGGATGATCCGCTGACCGGCCTCGGTCTCTGGCCGGGGCTCGTCAGCGCGGCGGTCGGCCTCGGGCTGGCCGCCGCGTGCGGGTTTCGGGTCTTCGTTCCCCTCCTCATCGCCAGTCTCGCCGCCCATTATGGGCGCCTCCCGCTGGCGGGCGGCTTCGAGTGGCTGGCGACCCTTCCCGCGCTCATTGCGCTCGGCACCGCCACGGCCCTCGAGGTCGGGGCGTATTACGTGCCGTGGCTCGATCACGCTCTCGATCTGGTCGCGACCCCTACCGCGGTCCTGGCGGGGATGCTCGCGGCCGCGTCGGTCGTCACCGATCTCCCCCCGGTCCTCAAGTGGAGCACGGTGATCATCGGTGGCGGCGGTGCGGCAGGCCTGATCCAGGGCGCCTCCGTTCTGCTCCGGCTCAAGTCGGGAGCGCTCACGGGTGGCCTCGCGAATCCGCTCGTCTCGACGCTCGAGCTTGCGGGCGCCGGTATGACCGCGATGCTCGCCATCCTGCTGCCGCTTCTCTGCCTCGTACTCGTGGCGATGCTGCTCGTCACTGTCTTCCGGGGGACCGGCCGCCTGCTCTTCGGCCGCCGGCCAGCCTCCACGGGCTGACTCGAGCGACGATCGGCAATCGGCATGCGTCTCCATGTGAGGAGCACGAACCACGAGGGACCCCACGATCGGGAGGCCAACTCATGAATCGAAGCGTACGCTGTGCCCTCGCCCTGCTCGGTCTGGCCTGTCATCACCAGGCGCCGGCGACGACCGCCCCCGACGCACGCTTCGCCGGCGTGCAGTCCCGCGGCGCCGAGGTGATGGGCGTCGACCAGTACACCTCCCTGCATGTCTTCGAGGACCTTCCCGATGGCGGGCGCATCCTGCTGGTGCGGCAGGATACCAGCGATGCCGCCGGCACCGCGACGATCCGCGCGCATCTGCGCGCGATCGCGGACAGCTTCAGTCGTGGCATCTTTTCGAGCCCCGCGACGGTACATGCCATGACCGTCCCGGGGACCGAGACGATGGCACGGCTGCGGGATCGTATCACGTACACCGAATCCGATCGCCCAGGGGGTGCTGAGGTGCGCATCACGACGCGCGACCCGGAGGCTCTCGGCGCCATCCGCGATTTCCTCGCGTTCCAGCGGATGGACCACCGGGCCGCCGGACACGAAGGGATGGACCACTCGTCCATGCATCATCCAGCTCAGACGCCATGACGCTCATCATCAGCTCCACCGCGTTCGAGCCAGGCGGTGAGATACCAGCGACCCACACCTGCGAGGGGGAGAACACCTCCCCTGCTCTTGCGTGGCGCGGCGTCCCAGCAGGCGCGAAGAGTCTGGTCCTGATCGTCGATGACCCCGACGCTCCCGATCCGGAGGCGCCCAAGATGACCTGGGTGCACTGGGTCCTGTACAATCTGCCGACGACCTCGAGCGGGCTCCGGGAAGGGATCAAGGCAGCGGAGCTGCCCGCAGGCACACTGGAGGGAGTCACCGACTTCAAGCGCACGGGGTGGGGCGGTCCCTGCCCTCCCATCGGGCGGCACCGCTACTTCTTCCGGCTCCATGCCCTGGATGTCGTGCTGCCCGACCTCAGGCGCCCGGTCCGTGCCGGCCTCGAGCAGGCGATGGCCGGGCACGTGATCGCGCGGACGGAGCTGATGGGGACCTACATGAAGCGGCGCCGCTAGGCGACGTTGTCGGTGTCGAGCTGGCCGCTGAGGCGCCGGCTGATGTGCGACCAGGAAAGCCCGATCGCCAGCACCAGGCTGACCGCGATCAGGATCAGGTGCGCGATGGCCTTGCTGCTGGTGGGGGAGATCGCCCCGTAATAGATCATCGCCCAGATGGTGCAGGCGAAGAGGCCGAGGACGAGGAGCGCTCCGCCGGCGCCGAGGGAGCGCCGGGTCGCCTGGAGGAACACAGCCCACGCCGCCATCAGCGCCAGTGCCGCGAAGGCCTTGAGCGGCGTGAAGGAGTGGATGTAGGCCATCAGTCCGGTCTCGCCCGGCTTCGGCTGAAAGGTCCAGTGGAAGAAGGACACCCCCTCCGGGTTGTACGTCGCGTACACCAGGATCAGGGCCGCCACCAGCCGGCCGAGCATGCCACCCCACGAAAAGTCCTTTGCCGCCATCGCCACTCCAGGTGAAGGAACGAATGCCGAGGCGAAGGTAGCAACCGCCCCGGGCCCGCGCCAGCGTGTCGCAGCCCCCTTGCCAACGTGCTGCACCCGCTGCCAATTACCCCGCCCGCTGTCCCTCGCCGCAGCCGCGGCGCGGCGGACGTCCCCTCGGTAGTCGAACCTGCGCCAGAGGCATCCTGATGACGAAGTATCTCACGGAGTTCATCGGCACCTTCTTCCTCGTCCTGACGGTCAACCTCACCGTGATGGGGCAGGTCCCCATGGCGCCGCTGGCGATCGGCGCATCGCTCATGATCATGGTCTACATGGGAGGGCACATCTCCGGCGGTCACTACAATCCCGCGGTCTCCCTGGCGCTGACCCTCCGCGGGAAGCTCGCGAGCGGCGAACTGCTCCCCTACATGGTGGCGCAGGTGCTGGGTGCGGTCGTGGCGAGCCTCGCGGGCTGGGTGATCATGGGACAGAGCTTCGCGCCGGCACCGGCGGCGACCACCACCGTGGTGGCGGCCCTTCTCGTCGAGCTGCTCTTCACCTTCGCGCTCTGCCTCGTCGTGCTGAACTCCGCCTGCCACTCGGCGACCAAGGGCAATTCGTTCTACGGGCTCGCCATCGGCTTCACCATCGTGGTCGCCGCGTTCGCCGGTGGTGGCATCTCGGGCGGCGCGTTCAATCCGGCCGTCGGCATCGGGCCGACGCTGGTGCACGGCCTCCTCGGTGGCGGCTCGTTCTCGAGTCTCTGGCTCTACCTGGTCGGTCCCTTCGCCGGCAGCTTCCTGGCGGCCGGTGTGTTCAAGATGCAGGAGACGGTCTAACCGCACGTTCCGAGTTCCGAGGACCGAGGTGTCGGCACTTCCTCGGAACTCGGAACTCGGAACGGAGTACCCCGCATTCGCACCTCGCACCCGCCATCCGGAGGCCCCCATCAACACCGTCTTCGTTCAGACCACCGGTCTGCTCATTCTCTCGAATGTGTTCATGACCTTCGCGTGGTACGCCCACCTGCGGAATCTGGCCGATCGTCCCTGGTACGTCGCCGCCCTGCTGAGCTGGGGGATCGCGCTGTTCGAGTACCTGCTGCAGGTACCGGCAAACCGGATCGGCTACACCTCGATGACGCTGGGGCAGCTCAAGATCCTGCAGGAGGTGATCACGCTGAGCGTGTTCGTGCCTTTCGCCGTCGTCTACATGAAGCAGCCGTTCAAGCTGGACTACCTCTACGCCGGCGTCTGTCTGCTCGGCGCGGTCTACTTCATCTTCCGGGATCCGAAGGCCTGACCGAACCGAGAGCACCGCTCGCGGCCAGCCCGACCGGGAGCAGCACGAGGGTGACGAGGGTGGACAGCGTCAGTCCTCCGATCACCGCGATCGCAAGCGGCCGCTGCAACTCGGCGCCCGACCCGAGGCCGAGGGCGAGCGGCAGCAGTCCTGCGAGTGTGCAGAGCGTCGTCATCAGGATGGGACGGAGCCGGATTCGCCCCGCTTCGGCCAGCGCCGCATCCACGGCCATGCCGCTCGCCCGCATTCCGAGCGCCGCATCGAAGAGAATGATTCCGTTCTTGACGACCAGGCCCACCAGCAGGATCAGCCCCATGAAGCTGGAGACATTGAACGGAATACCTGCGATCGCGAGACCGCCGAGCGCGCCGGTGAGCCCCAGCGACGCGGCGAGCAGGATCACGATCGGCCCGCGGAAGCTGCCGAACTGTGCCACCATCACCAGCAACACCGCGCCGGCGGCCAGGCCCAGCACCAGCAGCAGTTGGCGGAACGACTCCCGCTGTCCCACCGACTGACCGCCGTACTCGAGCGAGACACCCGGAGGAAGTGCCACCCTGGCGAGCCGCTGGCGGATCTCCTGCATGACTTCGCCGAGGCTGGTGGCTTCCGGGTCGATCGCGCCGGTCACCATGACGACCGGGCGCAGGTTTTCCCGCAGGAGCTCCGAGGCGTCACTGGTGTCGCGCACCGTGCCGAGACTGCCGAGCGGCGCGCTGCCCCCTGCACCGACGATCGGCACGCGGCTCACCACGGTGGGCGCGTAGCGAACGCTGTCCGGCAACCGCACGCGGATGGGGACGAGGCGATCGGGCTCCCGGACCGCACCGGCATCAGCTCCAAACAGCGCGGCGCGCGCCTGCCGTGAGGCCTCCTCCGCCGTGAGTCCGAGGCGGGAGAGCCGCACCGGATCGAGGATCACCTTGAGCTCCGGAAGCTCCCCCGCATCGCCATCGAAGAGATCCTCGAGTCCGGGCACATCCCCGATCGCGCCCGCGACCTGCTTTGCCGCCGCAATGGCGACCGCGCCATCGGGATGGAACAGCTTGAGCTCCACCGGTTCCGGAGAGCCCGTGAGGTCACCGAGCAGATCCTCGAGGATCTGGTGGTACTCCACCCGGACCGCTGGCACCTCACGGTCCAGCCGGTCGCGCAGCCGGTTCATCACGGCATAGACGGATTCACCGCGCTTCGAGCGGGGCGTGAGCAGGACCGTCATGTCGCCGCGGTTCGGCGCGGTGGCGAACAGCCCCAGTTCGACACCCGTGCGGCGGGTGAACGCCTCGATGGCCGGGTCGCTCTTGAGGACCGCCTCGATCCGGCCGATCTCCCGGTCGGTCTCCGCCAGCGACGTCCCGGTCGCCGTCCAGTAGTCGAGGATGAACCCTCCCTCGTCCATCTGCGGCAGGAAGCCGGTTCCAATCGAGCGCCAGGCGAGGAACGCGACCAGCACCATCGTCGCCACGACCCCGAGCGCCAGCGCCCGCCGTCCGAGGACGCGACCGACCACCCGCGTATACCAGGTCTCCACCTTCGCCAGCGAGAGACCGGGTTCCCTGACCTCCCGCCGCCCCTGCTGGCGTACCGCGAGGATGGGAATCACCGTCACGGCATAGACCAGCGAGAGCAGCACGGCTACTGCGAGCGCGAGCGAGAAGGACTGAAAGAACTGACCGACGACGCCCTCGAGGAGGGCGAGCGGCGCGAAGACCACTACCGTCGTGAGGGTGGAACTCGCGACCGGCCCCAGGATTTCATCGGTGGCGGTCAGCACCCCCTCGGTGTCCCGTGCCCTGCCTGCCGTCTTGCGCGCGATGTTCTCCACCACGACGACCGCGTCATCGATGACCAGTCCGATGGCGACCGCGAGTCCGCCAAGCGACATCAGATTGAGTGAGTCGCGCGCGACGGCGAGCCCCGCGAAGGTGCCGACCACCGCGAGCGGCAGCGTGATGGCCGCGGTGAGCGTGAGATCCAGCCGGCCGAGAAAGAGGAAGAGAATGACGATGGCGAGAAGGCCGCCGATCAGCATCGCATCGCGCACGCTCGCGATCGAGTCGCGCACCAGCACGCCCTGATTGTAGACCGACTCCAGCCGCACCCCTGCAGGGAGCAGCGGACGAATGGAATCCACTGCCGCCTCCACCGCCTCCGCGACCCGCAGGATGTTGCCGCGGGGTTGGCGGGAGACATTGATCAGCGCGGCGGGCGCGCCATCGCCCGCGACAATCTGGAAACGATCCTCCGCGCCGTAGCGCACCCGCCCCAGGTCGCCGACGCGCAGCAGACCGTCCCCTTCCCGCCGCACCACTGTCCGGGCCACCGCATCCGGGCTCGCGGTGAGCGCGGAGACGATGATGCTGTACTGGAGATACCTGCGGTCGATCCGGCCCGCGGCGGTGACGATGTTCGTCGCCGCGATCCGGTCCGCCACCTCTGTGACACTGATGCGCCGGGCGGCGAGGCGGGCAGGATCGAGTTCGACCGAGACCTCGCGCACCAGTCCGCCCTGCACCTCCACCGCTCCGACATCGGCGAGGCGTGCCAGCCGCGGGCGAATGGTGTACTGCGCCAGGTCCCGCAGCAGCATCGGATCGCCGCCGGTAAGTTCGTACTGCAGCATCGGGAAGACCGAGGGCGTGAGCCGCTCGGCCAGTATCGTGAGGCCCGCCGGCAGCGAGGGCTGCAGTGCGGCGATCCGGCTCTGCACCTGCTGCAGTGCGAACGGCATGTCGGCGCCGGGCCGGAAATTGAGGCTGAGTTCGGTCGCGCCCCGCACCGTGCGGGTGCGGATCTGCCGCAGATCGATGACTCCGCTCACCGCCTCTTCGAGCGGGCGGGTGACGGCGACGACCATGTCTCGCGGCTCGAAGGTTCCCCCTTCGGCGACGACGGCAATGCGGGGGAACGTCGCTTCGGGGTAGATCCCGGCGGGCAGCGTGGCGAGGGCGTAGAACCCCGCCGCGGAAAAGAGTGCCGTGGCGAGGAGGATCGGCGCGCGGTGCCGCGCCGCGAAGCGGGCGATGCTCATTCCTGGCGCGGGGCCGCCGGCACGACGTGCATCCCGTCGGCGAGGCCGTAAGCCCCGCTCGTGACCACTCGCGAGCCCGGCGAAACATCCCCGCTGATCGCGCTCCGCCCGCCACTCTCCCCCTTCACCTCGACCGGGCGCGCGTGTGCGACCGAGTCGGCTCCGACGACGAAGACTGTCGTCGCGCCGCCGACCAGGACCACCGCCGAGTCAGGCACGATCAGCGCGTCCCGGAGGGGAGCCAGCGTCACCCGCGCGGTGGCACCGGCGCCGGGACGCAGTGTCCTGCCCGCGTCGGCAATCCGGATGATCACCGACCCGGCCCCGGTGAGAGAATCGACTCCAGGCGCGAGCGCGTGCACGGTGGCCGGCCGGCCGGATTCCGTTCCTTCTCCCGACACCATTGCCGGCTGCCCGACGCCGAGCCGGGCAAGCTGCTCGGGCGTGGCGCTCGCGAGCAGGTCGAGTCCGCCGCCTCCGACGATGCTCACGAGCGGTTGTCCGGTGCTCACCCGTTCCCCTGGCTGGACCAGGACCCGTTGCACCCCTCCAGCGATGGGGCTGGTGATGCGCGCGCGACTCAGGAGCACCTGCGCCGAGCTGGCCGCCGCCCGGGCGCTCACGGCCGCAGCCTCACGCTCCTCGAGCTGACGGCGCGCGGTGATGCCCTGCTGAAACAAATTGCGCTGACGAGCCGCATCGGCCTCCGCGGCGTCCGCATTTGCGGCGAGCGAACGGGCCTGCATGACCAGCTCCGGGGCATCGAGGTCGATCAGCGCCGATCCCGCGGCGACCCGGTCCCCAACCTGCACATGAATCGCACGGACGACCGCATCGCTCGGCGCGCTGAGGGCCGCGCTCGCCCCCGGCAGCGGAACGAGTCGCCCTGAGAGCTCCAGCACCTCGCTCAGGGTGTCCCTGCGCACCACCGCCGTGCCCACCGGTACCGCGGTGGTCACCGCGTCCGCCTCATGGTTCCTGCCGCCCGTGCACGCTCCGAGGAGCATCCCGACCAGGATCACCGATCGCCTCATTCCACCTCGCCTCGTACCCGTTTCCAGGCGGCCCGGGCCTCCTGATAGCCCAGCAGGTCGTCCACCGCTTCGGCCGTCACATCGCGCTCGGCCCGTAACGCCTCGAGCAGGGGAATGATCCCGGTCTCCCCGGCGCGGTAGGCCACTGTGGCCCGCTCGCGGAGCCTCCGTGCGACAGGAAGCAGGGAATCGCGCGCCACCCTCGCGCGCCGCGCCGCTTCAGTGAGGCTTGCCTCCGTTTCACTGAGCTCACGAGCCGATTCAAGCCGCGCCTCCGCGGCCCCGGCGGCCGACTGCGCCGCCTCCGCCTGCGCGACGGCGAGCGCGCCATTGCCGCGCTGCCAGAGCGGGAGCGGAATCGAGAGCCCGAAGACTGCGAGCGCACCGCCCTTCCCTCCCGGTTCATCCCAGTCGGCGCCGGCCATCACGCTGGGCAGCGGCATCCGCGCGAGCGACGCACGCCGGACTCGCTCCGCGGCGGCGAGCGAGTCGGCGACGGCCGCCCGGATCGCGGGCGACACTCCGCGCCCGTCGGCGGCGGGAATCGGGAGATTGAGGTCGTCATCGATCGCCCCGGACAGGGCGGGCGCTTGGGCGCCCTCCCAGGCGATTGCACGGGCCAGCCTGGCCCAGGCAATCCGCGCCGCCTCGCCGGTCCGGGACTTCCGCTGTCCGGCCCGCACCGCCTCGAGGATGAGCTGATCCCGCTCGGCCTCGGCGATATCACCGCTCTTCAAGCGCTGAGATGCGAGGACTACCAGCGAGTCGGCCACTGCCGCCTGCGCGGACGTGAGCTGCGCCAGTTCACGCGCCGCGATCAACCCGTAATACGAGGCTCGGACCTCCGCGGCGAGATCGGCGGCGGCCTGGAGCGAATCGGCCTCTGCCCGACGTATACCGGCCGCAGCGGCGGCGCGCTCCGGGCCACGAGTCAGCAGCCAGTCGAGTGACTGGTCGAGCGAGATGTGCTGCCGGGGGGGATCATCGGTGTAGCCGTAGCTGGCGACCGGGTTGGGCAGCGTCCCCGCCACACGCGCGCCGGCGCGCGCCGAGGCCACCCGGGCCGTGGCGAGTCGAACCTGTCCCCTGTGGGCGCGGGCATGCGCCAAGGCGGCCCCGATCGACAGGGAATCCCCCTGAGGTTGAACCAGCAGCAGTGCAGCGAGGAGAAGGTCAATCATGCAGTCGCCGTGGACGATAGTGCCTCGAACGGTCCCGTGCCACGGGACTATGGCTTCCACTTCCGCCTTTCTGCTGCCCTCGACGTGGCCGCGCACCTCGCCCGTGATACCTTGCCGGGCCGCGCATCGGCATTGATCTCATCGCCCCCCCGCCGACCAGCGGGCCGCATTTCAAACGCATACGGCAGTCGGCCGTCCACCCTCTCGATCTCGGCGCTCTGGATGGCGGCACCGCGGAGCCGTGCCTGCGCCATTTTGGCCGCTGAATCGGGATGGAGTGTGGCCTTGGCAGGCAGACCGCGCGCCGCCCTCCTTGACCAGGAGCGTGTGCTGCTGGGCGGCCGCAGTGATTGCGGCAGCGAACGGCAGGACGAGCAGGGTGGTGTGACGGATCGCCATGCCGGCCTCCCCCAGGAATGGGCGGGCGCATGACCCCACATGGCTGGAACGTACCCGGGTTGGAAGCCGGCAGATGGACGGTTATCCTACCAGCCAGCCGCCGCACCGGTTTGACCCCGTTTTCCGAGGTGGAGATGACCCAACCCCTGGTCGGCATCGTGATGGGCAGCGACTCGGACTGGGACGTCATGCAGCACGCCGCGAAACAACTCGTCAGCTTTGGCGTGCCGCACGAATCGCGGGTGGTCTCCGCGCACCGAACCCCTGACCTCCTCTACAGCTACGCCGCCGAGGCGGCGGGTCGCGGGCTGCGCTGCATCATCGCCGGAGCCGGGGGGGCCGCTCACCTGCCTGGGATGCTCGCCGCCAAGACTCCCGTTCCGATTCTCGGGGTGCCGGTGCCCTCCAGGCACCTCAACGGCCTCGACTCCCTGCTGTCGATCGTGCAGATGCCGGGCGGCATTCCGGTCGCCACCTTTGCGATCGGTGAAGCCGGGGCCAAGAACGCCGGCCTCTTTGCCGTCTCGATCATCGCCCGCACCGATCCCGCGCTCGCCGCCAAGCTCGACGCCTTCCGCCAGACCCAGACCGACCGGGTCCTGGGAATCACCCTCCCGGAGCCGAAGTGATCCAGCCTGGCGCCACCCTCGGCCTGCTGGGCGGGGGGCAACTCGGACGGATGTTCACTCAGGCGGCACAGCGGATGGGGTTCGAGGTGATCGTCCTCGACCCTGATCCGATGAGTCCGGCGGGCCGGATCGCCTCGCGACACATCGCCAAGGGCTATGTCGATCAGGAAGCCCTGATCGAACTCGGCCGGAGCACCGCCGCCGTCACCACCGAATTCGAGAACGTCCCCGCGAAGTCGCTCGCATTCCTGCGCCAGTTCGTGCCGGTCCGGCCAGGCGCGGAGGCGGTCATGCTGACGCAGGACCGTCTCGTGGAAAAGAATTTTGCCCGGGAGCAGGGTCTCGGGACCGCGCCCTTTCATGCGGTGCAGAGTGTCGACGAGTGCACCACGGCATTCGAGGTGATCGGCGCCCCGGCCCTCCTCAAGACGGCGCGTCTCGGCTACGACGGCAAGGGTCAGGAGAACGTCGACTCGGCGGAGGCGGTGCGCGAGGCCTTCGAGCGCTTCGGGCGGCAGCCTTGCATCCTGGAGGGGCGGCTCAAGCTCGATCTGGAGATTTCGGTCGTCCTCGTCCGGGGCGCGGATGGTGCCATCGTCACCTTTCCGGTCGCAGAGAACCGCCATGTGGCGGGAATCCTCGATACGTCGATCGTCCCCGCACGGGTGAGTGCTGAGCTTGCGACGGAAGCGCGCGCCGCGGCCAGCCATCTCGCGACGGCGATGAACTACGTCGGTACGATGGCGGTCGAGTTCTTCGTCGTGGACGGGAACCGGCTGCTGGTCAACGAAATGGCCCCCCGGCCTCACAACAGCGGGCACTACACGCTCGATGCCTGTGCCACCGATCAGTTCGAGCAGCAGGTGCGCGCCCTGACCGGGCTCCCGCTGGGCGACACCGGGTTGCTGTCGCCGGTCACAATGGTCAACCTGCTCGGTGATCTCTGGGCAGGCGGACCTCCGCGCTGGGACCGGGCCCTCGCCGACTCTCGCGTGCACCTGCATCTGTACGGCAAGACTGAACCCCGGCCCGGGCGCAAGATGGGCCACATCAATGTGCTGGCGCCGACCGCCGAGGAATCGCTCGCGGCCGCCCTCTCGGCCCGCACATCACTCGTCACTCCGTAGTGAGGTCGTCCCCATGCTGATGGCACTGCTCTCGACCGCAATCCTGCTCGCGCCGGCTCCGAGCCCCGCGCAGGCGGGCCTCGCCTGCATCACGATGAACACGAAGAACCTTCCACTGGCGACGCGGAAGAGTCCGCTCGACTCGCTCTCGTTCAAGATCGGCGCCGCCGAGGTGAAGCTCTGCTACGGCCGCCCCTCGACGCGCGGCCGCACGATGATCGGTGGCGCGAATGTCCCGTTCGGGAAGCTCTGGCGGACCGGCGCGAATGAGCCCACGATGATTCACACCACCGGTCCGATCGTCATCGCGGGCGTCGCGGTGCCCGCAGGCTCCTACTCGATCTACAGCGTCCCAGGCGAGAAGAGCTGGGAGATCATCGTCAATCGGTCCATCACCCAGTGGGGCGAAGAGCATGGCTACACCGATGCGGTGAAGGCCCAGGAGGTTGCCCACGGCACGGTGCAGAGCTCGGCGCTGCCCAAGCCGGTCGAGACCCTGACCTTCCATACCGAGCCGGTTGCAGGCGGGGCGGTGAACCTGCTTCTCGAGTGGGAGAGCACCCGGGTGACGATACCGATCGCCGCCGGGAAGTAATCAAAGTCCTCAGAGTGAATCCCGACGCCCTCCGGAACTTCCGGGGGGCGTTGTTCATTTCACGGAACGTGGTGGACCGGAATTCGGCCTCCACATCTGTTCCCGACGCTTTCACCCTCGGCTCAGGTACCAGCGGATAGAATGGGCCCACTCGCCGCCTCAGCGCCAGGAAAGAGCGCGGCGAAGCCATCCGGTCGCTGGAGGTCCCCATGAAATCATCGCGCGCAGTGCCCATCCTGCTCTGCGGAGCAGCCCTTGTCATCGCCGGATGCGCGGATCCGGCCGGACTCGGGGAGTCCCGCAATGCCTCCCAGGCCGCGTCCGCGATCGGCGCCACGCCGCTGGATCTCGGGACGCTTGGTGGGCCCAACAGTTCCGCCGCAGACATCAATGATGCGGGCGTCGTGGTTGGCTCGAGCGATGTCGCCGACGGCACCCATGCCTTCCGCTGGTCGCGCAGCCGGGGAATGGTGGACCTGGGCGAACTGGGCGGCGGATACAGCGCCGCGCTCAAGATCAACGAGAGGGGCTATGTCCTCGGGTACAGCCGGGATCGCGACTGGAACCTGCACATTGTGCTCTGGTCGCCGGACAACGCATTGATGGATCTTGGGCGCCCGCCGACCACGCAGGATTTCTATGTTGGGGGGCTCAACAACCAGAATACGATCGTCGGCGGCCTGCTCGGAGACGAAGAGTCACTGCCGTACATCTGGAAGTGGAACCGCGCAACCGGCTACGTCAACATCTCCGATGGCAGGTCCGAACTGTATGTCACGACGATCGACAATGATGGAAGTCTCGTCGGCACAGGCGGCGGACTGGGAGGCGTCTATGGCTGGTTCTTCAAGCCTCGCCCGTCCGAATTCGTGGTGATCGGCACGCCGACGGGCAACAACGGCTGGGCCACCGGGATGAACGATCGCCATCAGGTCATCGGCCTTGATGAGTCCGGTCCGAATGGTACAACTCCCTATCCCGACTACTGGACGGCCCCCTTCCTGTGGACCCCTGGCAAGGGGTTCACCTACCTGGGTACGCTCGGTGGCTGGAACGGTGCCCCCACGAGCATCAACAACAGGGGAGAAATCGTGGGCTGGAGCAGCACGATCCCATTCGACGACGAGTCGCCTTCGACGGGCTTCTATTGGTCGGAGAAGCTGGGCATGGTGCCACTGCCCGGCTATGACGGTGGCCAGACGAGCGCCGGAGGAATCAATGTCGACGGCCAGATTGCCGGTGCCGCCCTCAGGCCCACCGGGAACTGGCACGCGGTGGTCTGGAACCGCCCCAGCGAGCCGGCCAATGCGGTGCCGGTGAGGACGTCGGCAGCGTTGCTGCCTGGCGGGCTGTACGGCCAGTGCCTCGCAACAATGGAAATGCACCGCATGCGGGGCGGACTCACGAAGTGCCTCGCCGATCTTGCCACGGGGCCGATCGCGCTCGGCCATCGTCGTTGACCGCGCATCGGCGATTCCTGTGACAACCGGCGCTCGCTGAGGCGTGAGCTGCCGGACCGCCGCAGGACAGAGGAGAGCCGTAAATCTCAGCGACCCCCCGACCCACGGGGGGTCGCTTCCGTTCATTCATGACGGCCCGCCTGACATCACCATCCTGCGCAACGATTTCTCACCCCAACTTCACCCTCCCGTCGCCCTGCTCGTCGTATACTGTCGTGCGCGGAACGCGCAGGTCGTTCATTTCTCCAGCATGGGAGGAACAGCACGGGAGGGCATATGCGCACGGCACAGCCAGCGACGCGTGACGCCATCTTCGCAATCATGCGTCATCGGTGGATCGGGCTCATCGGGGCATTCGCACTCGGCATCCTGTCGGTCGTCGCCGGCTGCGGCAGCAGTTCACCGAACGACGACGAATGCAGCATCACGGCCGAACAGCAGATCGAGCCGCTGTTCCGGATTCACTTCCTGGTGACGATGCAGGACGGAAGCCCGTTCCTGAACCAGGTGAATTTCCTGAGCGAGAAGCACTACTGCAACGGGACGGTGAAGGGGCGATTCACCGATGCCAGCGCGACGACGCAGAACGGCTACTGGAAACCGATCAGCACGCAGTACAAGCTGGCCAACACGAAAGACTTCGTCCGGGTTCGCTTCACCACGGGCAGCTACTCGGCGACCTATGATTACGGCTACGTGAAGGTCAGCAGCGGGATGAAGCTCGAGGGCTTCCAGATGGTCTATGAGGACACGATCAAGGTGCACCTCAACTTCTAGCCCGCCAGTGACTCGGCAGGAAACGACGAAGCGGCGCCCGGTTGGGCGCCGCTTCATCGTTTTCGAGAACCCGGAATGGAGGCGGAGGGAATCGAACCCTCGTCCGAGTGAGCTTCCAGAACCACCCCTACGTGCGTAGGCGCATCTTCTCGCGTCGACCCGGACCGGCGCTGCGCCAGCCTTCCCGGGCTCTATCCCCTGTGTTCTCATGGTCGCCGTCGGAGCCTCGGCGCCCACCAGCCCGGCTTTGCGAACCAATGTCAGCGCCCCGGACAGGCTCTGCGCATCGGTGGAGCGTTAAGCGAGCCTGAGGCTCAGCTTACGCAGCCATTGCCAGTTCAGAGTTGGCAGTTGAATCAGTCCAGACAGTTTTACCAGGAACCTGGACCTGGGCACGCAGTGTTTCCTTCACCAAACCCGTCGAAGCCAGTCGCCCCCGAGAGGTTCACAAATATAACAGGGCGGCCCCGGGAACGCGGGCCGCCCCCACTTTCGCTCGCGATCCGGCCCTTCCCCGGTCTCGGGGTCCTCCAGCCTACCCCACCAGCGGTCGCGCCGTCTCCACCCGGTTCCGGCCGGATCGTTTCGCCTCCATGAGCGCTGCGTCGGCCTGGGCAGGCAGATTCTCGAGGCTCCGGGTCGTGTCGGGCATCGCGGCGACCCCGAAGCTGGCGCTGAGCGGCCAGCTCCGCCCCTGCCAGTCCCACGTCGTGGTCCCGAGCTTGATGCGGATTCGGTCCGCGGCCTTGGCGCCGTAGTGGAGATTGGCCCCCGGGAGCCAGATGGCGAACTCCTCGCCGCCGATCCGCGCGGCGGTGTCCCCCCCGCGAATCTGCTCATGCACAAGGCGGGCGAAGTGGACCAGTGCTGCATCGCCAGCATGATGACCCATGGTGTCGTTCAGCAGTTTGAACTTGTCGAAATCGGCGTAGATCAGGGTACCCTGGGAGAGCCCGACCTTGTGCATCGCCTCATCCAGCCCACGGCGATTCTTGAGACCGGTGAGGGGATCGGTGATCGCGGCGTTGCCCTTCTCCTCCAGAACACGGGAACGCGCCATCCGCGGTCCCGCGTTGCGGAGCGCCTCCTGAACCTCGGCGATCACCGGACCGATCGGGTCCCCGTCGTCATCGGTCCAGAACGCGACCGCGCCGACCGTCTCCTCGCGGTCCCGGATCGGCAGGATGATGGCGGGGGTGAAGTGACTCCGGCGATCGTGCACGATCCCGCCGAGCGGATCGGCGATGCTGGTGAGCGAGGCGACCTCGCCGGTCGCGACCTGATGGAGCGGGCTCCCGGGCTGCGCGAAGAGCTCCAGCAGTCGCCGGTCGGCCCGCCCGGAGGTGCCGACGACCTTCACCTGCCCCTGCATCTCGACGGCGACGATCACCTCGGCGTCGAGGATCCGCTCCATCTGGTACGCCAGCCGGAGCCCGATGCTCCCCAGCGATTCGTGGGCGCTCCCCTCCTCCTCCGCGAGCGCGCGATCGAGCATCGGCTTGCGGCCGAGGCCATCGAGCAGGGCGACCAGGTCGTTGCTCGCCTCACGCAGCGTCTCCGCCGACGCGTCGCTGCGGAACAGCAGGCCGGCGATGACTCCACCGGCGGAAGCGTAGAGCAGCGAGCCGACGTCCAGACGCTCCGCGCCGGAGGCAGACTGCTGCCGCAGGGCGCCGAGCCGCTCCTCAACCGAGGCGAGCACGCTGGATGGCAGGGTGCCGCCAGGTATCACGCGATGCCACCGCGGGAGATCCTGCCCGTCGTGCGCGGGTGCCGAGACCCAGATGCCAAGTGCCCCGCGCGCGGTCGCCAGCCAGCCCAGTGCCGGGTCGGGGAGCAGCACGGGGTCCACTCCCGCACCCGTCGAGGCGACGACCGGGCCGCGCTTCCAGAGCAGAGTACCGACAGCGCCGGCCGCGGCACCCCCGAGCAACCAGCCAATGGCATTCATTACATCCACCCCCTCCGACGGAACCAGCTCCAGATCGCGGCGCTCACCGCGATCATCACCACCCACACGACCGGATAGCCCAGCGGATGGCTGATCTCGGGCATGTGCTCGAAGTTCATGCCGTAGACGCCGACGATGAAGGTGAGCGGCAGAAAGAAGGCCGAGAAGATCGTGAGCACCTGCACGACTTCGTTCGTCCGGTGCGCCGCGAGCGCCAGCTGCATGTTGAGCAGGTTGGTCACATCCTCCAGCAGTTCATCGGCATAGAAGTGCATGCTCTCCGCGTTCTCCCGCAGGTCCTGCATCAGCGGGCCGGTCCGGTCCCCCGCACCGGGCAACCGTGTCGCGATGCTCAGCGTACGCCAGAGCAGCCGCTTCGCGAGCGTCACGCGTCGCTTGATCAGGTACATGTCCCGGAGGAGCGCCGTGACATCGTGGTCGCTCAGGAGCTGGGTCTCGAAGGTGTCCAGCCTCGCCTCCGCATCGAGCAGCGGCGCCTCGTAGCTGAGCACCACCGCATTGGTGAGGTCGGCGAGCAGCTCGGCGAAATACCGCGCCACGTCGCCACCGGTGGCCGTCCGGGCCTTCCACTGCTGCATGACCGCGCTGAGGTACGGCTGTTCCTTGCGGTGGATCGTGATCAGGAAGTCGGCGCCCCAGAAGATCGCCACCTTGCGGGTGAACGCCTGCACGGTGTCGGCCGTCGACTCGGCCCGTTCGTCGGCCGCACGCAGGATGACGAAACTCGTGCCGTCGAACCGTTCGAACTTCGGCAGGTGTTCCGGATCGAGGCAATCCTGCACCGCGGTCGCGGTCAGCCCGTATTCGGTCGCGACCGTTTCGAGGTCGGCCCGCGTCGGCTCCACCAGATCGAGCCAGCGGAACGCCGGTGCCGAGGAGGCGTAGATCGTGTGCAGCAATTAGCCCGCGCTCCCGTGAGCCCGATTCCGCGAGGCGAGTATTCGCACGGCCGCCATCGCCGCACCGAATCCGTTGTCGATGTTCACCACGCTGATCCCGGCGGCGCAGGAATTGAGCATCGCCAGGAGCGCGGCCAGACCGCCGAACGACGCCCCGTAGCCGACACTCGACGGCACCGCGATGACGGGCGTTCGTACCAGACCGCCGACGACGCTTGGCAGCGCCCCCTCCATTCCGGCCACCACGATCAGCACATCGGCACCGCGCAGCTGCTCGCCGGCGGTGAGCAGCCGATGCAGCCCGGCCACGCCAACATCGGTGAGCCGTTCAACACCACAGCCCATCACGCTCGCCGTCACTGCGGCCTCCTCGGCGACCGGCAGGTCGCTGGTACCGGCGCAGACCACGAGCACCGTGCCCGTCTCGACGGCTCGGCGGCCGTCGGTCCCACTGCGCAGCACCACCGTCCGACCGAGCGGATTCCACTCGAGCTGCCCGAAGCGCCTGGCCAGCGCCTCGGCCTGCTCCGCCGTCGCCCGGGTTCCGAGAAATCCCCCTCCCGCCACGGCCAGTCCTTCGCAGATGGCCACCACCTGCTCCGTCGTCTTGCCGGCGCAGAACACCACCTCCGGGTGGCCCTGCCTGAGGGTCCGGTGGTGATCGATCTGGGCGAAGGAGAGCTGTTCAGTGGGAAAGTGCCGCAGGCGCTCGAGCGCCTGCGCCGGGTCGAGCGAACCCGCGGCGACCTCCGCCAGCAGGCGCTCGAGTTGTTCGGGCGTCACGCCACCTCGGCGACGGATCGCGCGGTGGACAGATACCCGGAGAAGATCGCCTCGGCCTCCGCCATGGTCTCGACCTGGAAGAGACGGGCACGAAGATCACTCGCGCCGTGCAGTCCCTTGGTGTACCAGCCGAAGTGCTTGCGGAACTCGATGACCGTCCGGCGGCTGTCGCCCTGGAGCCGGATCGCCAGCCGGGCGTGTTCGAGCGCGATCCGGAAGCGCTCGGTCGCGCTGGGGACCGGGGGACGATCCCTTCCCGCGAGCAGCGCCTGCGCGTCCCGGAACAGCCACGGATTGCCGAACGCGCCGCGTCCCACCATCACGCCGGCACAGCCGGTGTGGCGCACCATGCGGACGACGTCGTCTGCCGTCTGGATGTCGCCGTTCCCGATCACGGGAATGTCCAGCGCCTCCACGACCCTCGCGATCTCATCCCAGTTCGCCTTGCCGCTGAACATCTGGGTCCGGGTGCGCGCGTGCAGGGTGAAGGCCGCGGCGCCAGCATCCTGCATCCGGAGGGCGATGCCGACCGGGTCGCGTCGCTCGTCATTCCACCCGCTGCGTGTCTTCACCGTCACGGGCAGATGGGTGGCAGCGATGCAGCTCCGGATGATCTGTTCGACCAGTGCCAGGTCGCGCAGACACCCCGACCCACCGTTCCGCTGCACGACCTTCTTCACCGGACAGCCGAAATTGATGTCGATGAATTCCGGCCGGTAATGCTCCGTGATGAGCGCGGTGGCTTCGGCCATCGCCCGCGGATCGGCGCCGTAGATCTGGATGCCGATCGGCCGCTCCTGTTCCTCGAATTCCGCGCCCTCCAGCGTGTTCTTGATCCGGCGGCGAATCGCTTCGGAGCTCAGGAATTCGGACACAACGACGTCGGCGCCCATGCTCCGGCAGATCTGCCGGAAGGGTGCTTCCGAGACGCCCGCCATCGGCGCGAGGAGGAGCGGGATATTGGGGCCGGGGTGATACGGTAACCGCATGGCAACAAAATACTTGCGAGCGGGACCGACCACAAGTAATGTTCCGCACCCATGTCACTTCGCGATTTCTTCGAGGCGCAATCCCTGGCGCTGCCGCTCCAGGCCACATCCGCCGAACAGGTTCTGCCGGAGCTGGTCCACCTGCTGCACCTCGACGAGCGCGCGAGCGCGACGCTGCTCAAGGTGCTGGCACGCCGCGAGGAGCTCGGCTCAACCGGCGTGGGCCGCGGCATTGCCATTCCGCACTCCCGCTCGCTGGTGGTAAACCGGGTGCGTCTGGCCTACGCCCACTCCCCCGCGGGCATCAGCTGGCGCGCCCTCGACGACCGCCCCGTGCATCACTTCTTCCTGATCGCCGCTCCGCCGATCGAGGTGAGCAACCAGTACCTGCCGGTGCTGGGAAAGATCGCCACCTTCGCCAAGGATGCGGATGTGCCGGAGCGCCTCTCCCGGGTGAAGACCCCCGAGGAGTTTTTTGCCCTGCTCGCGGAGAAGGGTGTCTGAAGCTGGTCCGGTTCGCCTGACGAGAACGGGGGCCCCTCGGGCCCCCGTTTGCTATTCCCACTCGATCGTGGCGGGTGGTTTCGAACTGACGTCGTACACCACGCGATTGACACCCACGACTTCGTTGGCGATCCGATTCGAGATCCGTGCCAGCACCTCCGGCGGGAAGGGATACCAGTCGGCGGTCATCCCGTCCCGGCTGGTCACCGCCCGGAGCCCGATCACCTGGTCGTAGCTGCGCTCGTCCCCCTGCACGCCCACTGAGCGGATCGGCAGCAGCACCGCGAAGGCCTGCCAGATGTCGTCGTAGAGGCCGGCGGCGCGGATCTCCTCGATGTAGATGTGATCGGCCTTCCGCAGCACGTCGAGCTGGCTGCGATTCACATCCCCCAGGATCCGGATTGCGAGCCCGGGCCCCGGGAAGGGATGCCGGCCGACCATCTCCTCCGGCAATCCCAGCTCGCGCCCGACCTGGCGCACCTCGTCCTTGAAGAGCTCCCGGAGCGGCTCGATGAGCTTGAAGGGAAGCTTCTCCGGCAGTCCACCGACGTTATGGTGCGTCTTGATGGTGACCGAGGGGCCGCCGAGTGGTGACATCGATTCGATCACGTCGGGGTAGAGCGTGCCCTGGACCAGGAAGCCGATGTCGTCGCCGACCTGGCGGGCCTCCTGCTCGAACACATCAATGAACGCGTGGCCGATCCGCTTGCGCTTGGTCTCGGGGTCGGTGACGTCCTTCAGGTCCGCGAGAAAGCGCTCGCTCGCGTCGACCACCCTGAGGTCAATGCCGTAGTGCCGCCGGAAGGTGTGCTCCACCTGCTCCCGCTCGTGCAGGCGCAGCAGCCCATGGTCGACAAAAATGCAGGTGAGCCGGTCCCCGACGGCGCGGTGCACCAGCACCGCAGCCACCGAGCTGTCGACGCCCCCGGACAGGCCGCAGATCACCCGGCGCTTCGTGCCCACCAGTTCCCGGATCCGGGCGATCTCCCCGTCGATGAAATGCCCCGGTGTCCAGTCCGGCACGCAGCCGCAGATCTCGAAGAGGAAGTTGTGCAGCATCTCCGCCCCGCGCGGCGTGTGGGCCACTTCCGGGTGGAACTGCACGCCGTAGAGCGGGCGACTGGCATGCTCGAAGGCGGCGACCGGCGCATTCACGCTCGAGGCCGTCACGGTATACCCCGGCGGCGCGATGTCGACGTGATCCCCATGGCTCATCCAGACCGGGGTCTCTTCACCGGCGCCGAAGCCGTGGAAGAGCTTGCCGCCGAGGGTCTGCACCATGGCCCGGCCGTATTCCCGGCGATCGGCGCGCTCCACCTTGCCGCCCGACATCTGCGCCAGGAGCTGCATGCCGTAGCACAGTCCGAGGACCGGTGTCCCCAGGTCGAGCAGCGCCGGCTCGGCCGTGGGGACATTCTCGCCGTAGACCGAATTGGGGCCGCCGGAGAGGATGATGCCTTTCGGCTTCCACTCGCGAATCCACTCGACGGTGCGTGAAGGGGGATGGATCTCACAGTAGACATGGGCTTCGCGCACCCGGCGCGCGATGAGCTGGGTATACTGGGATCCGAAATCGATGATGAGGATGCCGTCGTGGTGCTTGGTCACGCGTGTCCCTCTCTCCGCCTGCCGTTGACGCGCACCGTCGAGTGCGCGTGTTGCCATGCCGGGAGGGCTACCCTACCCAGCTCGGCTCCGGGGTCTCCCCGGCGTACAAGTCTTCCACCCGTTCGCGCGGGCGCACGATGGCCCAGCGCCCTCCGTCCACCATGGCTTCCGCCGGTCTGGGCCTGCCGTTGTACGTCGAGGCCATCACGAATCCGTAGGCGCCCGCCCCGAGTACCGCGAGCTGGTCGCCCGCCGCGACGCCCGGAAGGATCCGGTCACGCGCGAGAAAGTCGCCCGTCTCGCAGACCGGACCGACGATGTCGACGATCGACTCGGGACGGTGCCGGGATTCCAGCTCCACGATCTCGTGATAGGCCATGTAGTGACTGGGCCGCACCAGATCGTTCATACCGGCGTCCACCAGAACGAGCTCCTTGCCACCCGAGTGCTTTCGGGAGAGCACGGTCGTGAGCAGCAGGCCGGCGCTCCCGACCAGATACCGGCCCGGCTCGAGCACGAGGGTGAGCCCCGTCTCGCGCGCCAGCGGCAGCACAGCCTCGGCAAACCGCTCGGGAGAGAGCGGCTGTTCATCGCGGTACCGGATCCCCAGGCCCCCACCGATGTCCAGGTTCTCGAGCGTATCCACGCCGGCGGCCCGCAGCCGTTGCACCAGGCCGATCAGCTTGGTCACGCCCTCCCGGTAGGGTGCCGTATCGAGGATCTGGCTGCCGATGTGCATCGCGATACTGTCGAGCCGGAGCCGCGGGTGCTGGTGCACCGCGACCGCCAGGTCGAGGACCTGATCGAATGGCACCCCGAACTTGATGCCGCCCTGCCCCGTGGCGATGTAGGGGTGGGTCTCCGCCGTCACATCGGGATTGACCCGGATGCCGATCGAGACCTGCCGGCCGAGCCGCTCCGCGATCGCACCGAGCTTGGAGAGTTCGTCGGCGGACTCGAGATGGATATGTCCGACGCCGGCGAGTAGTGCGGCCTCGAGCTCGGCGGGTGACTTCCCCACTCCGCTGAACACGATCCGGCTGGCCGGATACCCGGACGCGATGACCCGGCGCATCTCCCCGCCGGACACGATATCCGCCCCGGCACCGAGATCGCGGAAGACCCGGAGGACGGCCAGATTGCTGTTGGCTTTCACCGCGAAGCAGATACGGTGTGGAATCGCGCCCAGCGCGGCGTCGAGTTCGCGATACTGCCGGCGAATGGTCTCTGCGTTGTAGATGTAGGTCGGTGTCCCGGCGGCCGCCGCGACATCGGAGAGGCGAACTCCGCCGAAGTGGAGCACGCCGTTGCGCCGCTCGAGTCCCGCGTCGGCGAACAGCAGCCCCTGGTCGGCGACGCGACCGCCGGTCAGTACGCCCGTGCCCACACGGCCTCCGCCACGGAGGGACGGCCGCACCACATGCAGGTCGTGGGCGCCTCCGGCGAGCGAAACTCCTCGTCCGGCAGACAGCGGATCGTCGCCTTGGTCTGTTCCTTGATGTCCGCCTCACACTTCGCGTCCCCGCACCAGCCGCCGTAGGCGAATCCGCCGTCGCGTTCCAGAAAATCAAGGAACGAGGCCTTGGTGATGCCGCGGATGCTGTTCCGCTCCCGGCGGGCCCGCGCGGCCTCGAGCAGTTCGAGCTGCATCGCATCCATCTCGATGCGCAGCGAGTGCGCCAGTCCCTGCGTCGGGAAAGGCATCTTCTTGCCACCGGTGCGCCGGGCCAGCATGACGGTCCCGCCGGCCACATCCCTGGGGCCGATCTCCAGGCGGAACGGGACCCCCCGTCCCTCCCACTCGTAGTACTTCGCGCCGGGCTTGATGCCGTCGCGGGCATCGAGGTGCGCGCGGATGCCGCCGTTCTTGAGTTCGCGGAGCACATGGCCCGCCGCCTCGAGGACGGTCGCCCGCTCGGCATCACTCTTGTAGATCGGCACGATGACACACTGATACTGCGCCAGCCGGGGCGGCGTGATGATGCCGCTGTCATCGCCATGCATCATCACGAGGGCACCCACGAGCCGCGTGGACACCCCCCACGAGGTGTTCCACACATACTCCAGCGCGCCCTCCGCACTCTGGAAGTTCACCTGGAACGCCTTGGCGAAGTTCTGGCCGAGGTTATGGCTCGTGCCGGCCTGCAGCGCCTTGTTGTCCTGCATCAGCGCTTCGATGCAGTAAGTGCGCAGGGCGCCGGCGAAGCGCTCGCTGTCGGTCTTCCGGCCGGTCAGCACCGGCATCGCCATGTACTCTTCCGCGAAGGTCCGGTACGTCTTCAGGATCTTGAGGGTGAAGGCCTCGGCGTCGGCTTCATCGACATGGGCCGTATGACCCTCCTGCCAGAGAAACTCCGCAGTCCGGAGGAAGAGGCGCGTGCGCATCTCCCAGCGGAGCACGTTGCACCACTGGTTCATCAGCAGCGGCAGATCGCGGTAGCTCTGGATCCACTTGGCGTACATCGAGTAGATGATCGTCTCCGAGGTGGGACGGATCACCAGCGGCTCCTCGAGCACCTTGCCGCCGCCGATGGTGACGACGGCCAGTTCCGGCGCGAACCCCTCGACATGCTCTGCCTCCTTCGCCAGGAAGCTCTGCGGAATGAGCAGCGGGAAGTAGGCATTCTGGACCCCGTGGTCCTTGAACATGTCGTCGAGGGCACGCTGCATCTGCTCCCAGATGGCGTACCCGTTGGGACGGATGACCATGCAGCCGCGGACCGGGCTGTAGTCGGCGAGTTCCGCCCGCATGATCACTTCGTTGTACCAGGCGCTGAAGTCCTGGGCACGGGTCGTAAGAGCCTTGTCGTCAGCCATCGGATGCCAGTCGGTCAGAGGTCATGGAGCGAGCGCCGTCCTCAGCTCGGCACCGAGCGCCGAGGCCGGGACCGCGCGCTGAGTCTTGGCGCGAAGATCCTTCACCTGCACTTCGCCGCGGGCCCGGTCATCCGGGCCGATGACGATGGCAAACGCGGCCTTGCGCGCGTCCGCCAGTTTGAGCTGCTTGCCCACGCCGTCGGCCCGGAGCGCGAACTCCACCCGGATACCTGCATCACGCAGGTCGTGCGCGACGTGCAGGACGTACGGGAGGTCGTCCTCGGTGACCCCAGCCACGAAGGCATCGATGGACGGCTCCACCGGCGGCGCGAGCCCCCGCTCCTTGAGCAGTTCGCCGAGCACCACGTCCCCGATCGCGAAGCCCACCGCGGGGAGATCGACACCGCCAAGCAGGTCGAGCAGGCCATCGTAGCGGCCACCGCCGGCGATCGCGCGGAGCGTCCTGCCGGCGTCGAACAGCTCGAAGACGGTGCCGGTGTAATAGGCGAGGCCGCGGACAATCGTCAGATCGACGTCCAGGAACCCGCCGAGGCCCATCGCCTCGAGGGCATCCAGTGTCGCGCGGAAGGGGGCGCCGGCGGCGGCACCCTCTGGCAGCTGCGCGAGCGCGGCGGCAACAGCCGGCCAGCCTCGCAGCGAGGCGACCTCGATGAGCCGCGCTCCAACGCCCGGACCGAACCTCGCGTCGGTCCCGTTCCGGAGCTCGGCGAGCTGCTCCGGCTTCATCCGCTCCAGCTTGTCGATGACGCCATAGGCGGTCGACAGCTGATCCGGTCCGACGCCGGCGCCCAGCAGGAGCGCCTGCAGCACCCGGCGATCGGAGAGCCGGACCCGGACCGAGTCTGCGCCCAGCCCGAACCCGCGCATCATGTCGATCGCCAGCGCGATCATCTCGGCGTCGGCGAGCGGCCCCGGCTCTCCGATCAGATCGCAGTTGAGCTGGTAGAACTCCTTCAGGCGTCCCTTCTGTTGCCGCTCGTACCGGAACATCTGGCCGATCGAGAACCAGCGGATCGGCTTCTTCATCCCGCCCGCCCGGGCCGCGACCATCCGCGCCACCGTCGGCGTCAGCTCGGGACGGAGCGAAACCTCACGGCCGCCCTTGTCGACGAAATTGTACAGCTGGCCGACGATCTCCTCGCCGCTTTTCGCGGTGTAGAGTTCCAGCGGCTCGAGTGGGGGCCCGTCGAATTCCTCGAAGCCATAGCGGCCCGCGACTCGGCGCCACGCTTCGAAGATGTAGTTCCGGAAGGCGAGTTCGGCGGGATAGAAGTCCCGAAAGCCCGGCAGGGGCTGGGTGTTCATAGGGGCGGAAAATAGCCCACCCCGTCACACCAGACTACCCCGTGGATCGCGCTACGGCTCCATCCCGAGCGCCGCCATCACATCACCCACCGTGTGGAACGAACCGGTGACGAGGACGGTACCCGCCCCCTCCTGGACCTCGCGGAGCGCCGCCACGAAATCCGGGGTCAGCGTCCACCGGGCGCGCGCCGGGACCCGCCGGGAGTCCCGGATCCATGCGTCGAGCCAATCCATGTCCCATTTCCGGCCGGCGGCGGTCGGCGCCACCGTCAGGACGCCCCGATCCACCGTTTCATCGAGTCGAAGCAGCATTTCGGGCCAGGCCTTGTCCCCCAGGATCGAGACCAGCGCATGGAGCGGTCGCGGAACCCGGGCCGCCTCCAGCGCCTCACGCAGGGCCGTCATGCCATCCGGATTGTGCGCCACGTCGAACAGCCACTTGCCCCGGCGGTCGAACCGGCCGGCGATCTTCGCCCGCGCGAAGCCCCGCTCGATGCTCGCACGATCGGGACGGTACCGGGCGGGGAGCGCCATCAGGATGCCGTGGGCGACGGCGGCATTCCGGCGCTGAAACGGGCCTGACAGTCCAAGGGGCCCGGGCCAGCGATAGTCCGCGGGGAGTACTCCGATCCGCGCGCCGGCAGCGCGCGCCACCGTGCGGATCTCGTCGATGAGTGCGGGATCGGTCTCGCCAACGATGAACGGAACGCCGCGCTTCGCGATCGCGGCCTTCTCGCGGGCGATCTGCTCCAGTGTGTCGCCGAGATACTTCATGTGATCGCGAGCGATCTTCGTCACCCCGCTCACGAGCGGCGTGAGCACGTTGGTGCTGTCGAGGCGGCCGCCCAGCCCGACCTCGACCACCGCGATGTCGACCCCACGCGCGGCGAAGTCGGCGAACGCGATCACGGTGGTGGCCTCGAAGAAGGTCGCGTTGCGGGCCCGAATCAGGGGCTGCAGCCGCTCGGTCCAGGCCGCGACCGCCGCCTCCGAGATCGGGACCCCGTCCACCAGCATGCGCTCGCGGAACGAGACCAGATGCGGCGAGGTGTAGAGTCCCACCCGAAGCCCCATTTCGCGCAGCGCCTCGGCGACCAGCGTCGACACGCTGCCCTTGCCGTTGGTCCCGCCGATATGGATCGTCGGATAGACGCACTGGGGATCGCCCACATCGGCCAGCAGCGCGAGCGTCGTCTCCAGCCCGAACTTGATCGTGGTCGTCCGGGGAAAGAGAAACTCGAGTGCCGCGTCGTAGCTGAGAGCCAAGGGAAGGATCGCTGCGCAAGTGTCAGGGGTGGTGTAGCTTTAGCGCCCGGGCCAATACGACACCGAGCAACCTACCGACTCCACTCATGGGCCGCTACACCGCGCTTCCCGACCCCTTCGTGCAGGAGCTGCTGGCCATTCCCGGCTTCCGCGAACTGACGGAGGGCTTCTCGCTCTGCCCCGAGTGCGAGCGCTGCGAGCGGAGCCTCGTCTATCTGACACCGGCCGAACAGCGCGCCGCGCGGGAGCTCGAGCTCTCGCTCTACGGCAAGGGCTCCGCCACTCGGCTCAACCGGAAGGGCTGCCGGTGCCCCTTCTACGAGGGCGCTGCGGCGGGCTGTCGCATCTACCAGGACCGCCCCCTCATCTGCCATCTCTTTCCCCTCGACATCATCGAGCATGAGGAGGATGAGACCTACTGGTGGGTCCTCTTCGGGGCGTGCGAGGAGGTGGCCCGCGGCAAGCTGGTCGGTCGGGTGGAAGAAGCCCGGGTCCTGGCCCGGGAGATCGACCGGCGGATGCCTGACGAACTGCGCCGCTCCTTCATGGCGGATGCGGATGCCGCGGTCTTCGAGCCGGTCTTCTACGAGCACCCGATCCACTACCTGCTGCCGCTCACCCCGGCACGCTGATCCGCCGGGTCAGCGGGTCGTCGAGCGCCCCGCTGCGGCGTGCCGCGGGCCTCGGCCCAGAGCCCCTCCCCAACGTCACAGCCCCTGAAACAGACATGCCCCTGCCGGTCTCGGCAGGGGCATCGATGATCACGCGCTGGCAGGGGAGGCTCTACTCCGCCGGTTCTTCCGCCAGTCGCTGTCCGCGCATGTGCCGGAGCAGACGGGCAGTCGTCTCCCGGAGCGACGCGCGGGGGACGACGTCGTCGATCTGCCCCTTTTCCAGCAGGAACTCCGCCGTCTGGAACCCCTCCGGCAGGTCCTGACCGATCGTCTGCTTGATCACTCGCTGGCCCGCGAAGCCGATGACCGCGCCCGGCTCCGCGAGGATCACATCCCCCTGCATCGCGAAGGAGGCCGAGACGCCACCCGTGGTCGGATTGGTGAGAATGGAGATGTACGGCACGGAAAGGTGGTACAGCTGCGCGATCGCGGCAGAGGTCTTGGCCATCTGCATCAGGGAGAAGACTCCCTCCTGCATCCGGGCACCGCCGGAGGTGCAGACCAGCACCATCGGAATCCGCTTTTCAGCCGAACGCCGCGCGAGTCGGGCGATCTTCTCTCCGACTACTGAGCCCATCGACCCGCCCATGAAGGCGAAGTTCATCACACCCAGGTGCAGCGGCGCACCCTCCAGCTTGCCGGAGCCGGTGAAGATGGCATCGGACGTGCCGACCTTCTTCTGTGAGGCGGCCAGACGCTGGGGATAGTGCTCGAAATTCAGCGGATCGGCGGAGCGCAGATTCGCGTACAGCTCCCGCCAGGTTCCGTCGTCCGTCAGCAGCTCGATGTACTCTTCCGCCGTGAAGCGGCGATGGTGCCCGCACTCCGGGCAGACGTTCAGGACCCGCTCAAACTTCTCCCGGATATCGACGTGCCCGCAGGTATCGCACTTCTCCCATGCGTCGGGGGGTATCTCGAGGCGCTCCCGCACGGACGGGCGGGGCTTCCTCTCTTTTTTGAACCATGCCATGACGGCCATATGGGTTCAGGGAGAGATGTGAGGCTGACTTCAGGGCCACTTCAGGATCACACAATTTGGGCAGAGAGGCCCCCCCGCGCTAGACCCCGACAGCTAAGCCATTGTCAAACATCGAGATAGCCGCCGAGCCTCGAGTCCCAAGCCGTCCGGAGACAGAGCCCTACCCCGACGGCTGTCGACAACAGGAACGACCCGCCGTAGGAGAAGAACGGCAGCGGGATTCCGGTAATGGGCATCACGTTCACCGTCATCCCCACGTTCTCAAACACGTGGGTGAAGAGCAGCCCCAGGATTCCGAAGACCATCAGCCCAGAGAATGGATCGGTGGCTCGGCGGGCGATCCGCACCAGGACCAGAAAGAGCGACAGGAAGAGCAGCAGGGCGAGCAGGGCGCCGAGGAACCCCAGTTCCTCTCCAACCACGGCAAAGATGAAATCGGTGTGCTGCTCCGGGAGGAAGGCCAGGCGCTTCTGAGGGCCCTCGAGGTAGCCGTTGCCGAACCACCCACCCGACCCGATCGCCACTTTGGACTGAATCGCGTGGTAGCCCGCCTTCTGCGGATCGACCTCGGGGTTGAGGAACGTCAGCAGTCGGTTCTGCTGGTAGGGCGCGAGCTTGCGCCACACCGGTAACGCCAGGAATCCCATCGCGGAGTTGCCGGCAAACACCGCGACACCTTCCCAGAAGTAGGGTCGCCAGACCGCGATCAGCACGCCCAGCATCACCATCCAGACGAGCCAGGTCCACAGATTGAAGGCCAGCAGGAGACTGGCGACGGGCGAGGCCAGCATGAGCAGCAGCGTCGGCGGCGTGCCGGCCCAGAACAGCATGGCGAAGAGCACCCCGGCGAAGACCAGGGCGCTCCCGAGGTCGGGCTGGGCGAGGACCAGCAGCGCCGGCACACCCGCGATCAGCACGGCGGGGAGCAGATCCATCATCGTCTCGGGAGCCTCCCGGCGCCCGGAGAGGTGGCGGGCGAGCATGAGCACGACCGCCAGCTTCGCGAACTCGGACGGCTGCCCGATCGCATGGCCGCCGATGTAGATCCAGCTCTTGCTGCTCGCGGCCGTGCCGGCGCCACGTCCGATCACCAGGGTGAGGCCGAGCAGCACCAGGCCCAGGATGTAGACCGGGAGCGCCGCCCACTCGAGCAGACGAGGCGACAACCGGAAGGCCAGATAGGCCACGAACGCGCCGCCGCCAATCCACACGATCTGTCGCCGCCACGCCCCCGCCGCACTGAAGCTGGGCACGTCGGTCTGTCCGGCGGAATAGAGGACGATCACGCCATAGAGCAGCAGCAGCCCGATGACGACCAGCAGGGGCCGGTCCAGGCCGATGTTGCGGGTGCGCGCCATCAGTGCGTCAGCGTCGGATCGGGGGTGGATTCGGGCTGACCCGTCGAGGGTGCATCCCCAGGCAGGTCGAGCTTTCGCGGTATCCGTACATCGGTCGAATCGGGCCCGAGGACATAGCGCCGGATCGCCTGCACGACGTAAGGCGCGACCGCACTGCCGTGTTTGCCGAACTCGAAGATGGCGCCGATGATGATTTCCGGCTTCTCCGCGGGCGCGAATCCGATGAACCAGCCGTGATCCTCACCGGCGTTCTGTGCCGTCCCCGTCTTGCCCGCGACGCTGAAATCCTTGATGCGGCTCCGCGCGGCGGTCCCGCCTTCGACCACGGCGACGAGTGCTTTTCGCAGCCCGTCGAGCTGCTCGCGGCTGAGATGCAGGTCGTGCGCGGGTGCGCTGTCGGGTCGAACCACGTAGGGCGTCGGCGTCTTCCCGTCCCCGGCGAGCGCCGCATAGAACCGCACCATGTTCATCAGCGTCTGGGTGTTCTCGCCCTGCCCGATGGCCAGGTTCAGCATCACCGCACCGCTCCAGCCCCGCGGACCGTACCGCTTGTCGAACCACTGCGTCGAGGTGGGCCAGATCGGCGTCGTCTCGTTGACGAGATCCACATGGGTCCGGTCGCCGAAGCCCATCGAGATGCCGTCGGCCAGCAGATTAGCAAGCTGCACCCGCAACCCGAGCTGGTAGAAATAGACATCGCAGCTCAGCGCGATCGCGCGCGTGAGGTCGAGCGATCCGTGACCGCGCTTGTCCCAGCACTTGAAGTAACGATTGCCGAACTGCATGCCGCCCGTGCACGACACGGGCATGTGCGAGTCGAAACCCACCAGCCCTCGTCTCAGGCCCATGACCGCGGTCGCAAGCTTGAACGGCGAGCCGGGGGGATATTTCACCTGCAGCGCCCGGTTGAGGAGCGGCAGGGTCGGATCGCCATTCAGCCTTCGCCATTCTGCCGAGGAAATGCCGCCGATGAAATCGTTCGGGTCGTACGCGGGCGTGGAATAGAGGGCCCGGATTTCCCCCTTGGGAGTCATCGCGACGAGGGCGCCGAGCTGACCCTTGGGCCAGATGCTGTCGACGAACAGCTGCAGGTCGAGGTCGATCGTGGTGTGCAGGTTCTTGCCGGGAATCGACGGCAGCGGCGGCGCCGCGCCCTGCTCCCGGACCAGTCGACCGCGCGCATCCACCTCGATGTAGCGCATCCCCGGCGTCCCCCGGAGCGTGTCGTCGTATTCCTGCTCGATGCCGGAGCGCCCCACGACCGATCCGAGGCGCGCGCCCGCGTATCGCGATTGATCCAGATCGCCCTGGTTCACCTCGCCGACATAGCCGACGAGGTGCGCGACCGCCGTCCCGCGCGGATAGATCCGCCGCGGCTCCGACTGGATGACGAGTCCGGGAAGATCAGTGCGGTGCTCTTCGAGGCGGGCGACCTGCTCCCGCGTCGCGCTGCCCAGCACCATCGCCGGCTGGTAGCGCGCCTGCAGGTAACGATTGATGACTTCCTCGGCATCGGCGGAGTCGATCGGCACGACCTGCCGGAACCGGCGCAGGACCTGTCTGAGTGAATCGGTCGAGGAGGCGAGCAGGGCCACCGAGAACCCCGGGACGGTCTCCGCGATCACCTTGCCCGCCCGGTCGTACACCGTGCCGCGCGCCGGCTGGAGCGGCACCGGACGAAGCCGGTTGTTCTGCGCCCGCAGACGATACTGGTCGAACTGGAGAATCTGGGTCCGGAAGAACGCCCCGGCCAGCACGAGAAACGCGGCGGCCAGCACCCACTGAGCCCGCACCGAGCGTTCCCGAAGGCGGGAGGGGTGGAACTCGTTCATGCCTCGAGCCGGATATCAAGCCAGCGCTGGAAGACGACCAGCACCAGAGCCGCCATGAGGGCGGTCGTGATCGCCTGCAGCGGTGCCCACACGAAGAGCTGGACGGTGAGGCCCCCCGCCCCGGCCCCGCTCGCAATGAGCTGCACGGCGTTGCGGATCCACACCCCGAGCGCGATCACCACCCCGTTGATGAAGAGGTTGTCGGGGAAGAACACTGCGCGGCCCCACGCGGCGAGGTAGCCGACGAGCGTATGCGCGAGGGCCCCCGCGCCCACCCTCGCCGGTGAGACCGCGTCACCCGCGAGACCGACGAGGAAGCCCGCCAGCGCCGCGGTCCCCGGACGGCTGCGAATCGCGTACAGCATGAGGGCGAGCAGCAGGAAATCCGGAGCCACCATGGGATAGCCCAGGCGAGGCCGCACGGCAAACTGGAGCACTGCCAGCAGTCCGAGGACGGCCCAGAGGCGGCTGCGGTCAGCCCGGATCGCAATCATGGAGTGGAGTCCGCCCGGAAGGCGCGGAGCAGCGTCGTATCCGAGGAGGATTTGAGAATGAGGACCTGGCTCGCACTGGCAGGGTTTCCCGCGGGGCGGACGACATAGATCCGCTCCCACCCGGTCTCCTCGCTGGCCTGGCCGATCACGGTCCCCACCGGAATCCCCGGCGGATACACCCCGCCGAGTCCGGAGGTCACGACCAGTGTGCCTTCCGGAATCGAGTCGCGAATCGCGACCCCGCGCAGCTGCAGCAGCTGCTCCGTGCCGGTGACCTGAGCCCCAGGCCAGATGACGCCGAATATGTTCCCCGGCAGGGTGAAGGCGCTGGCACGAAACTCGGGATGGATCCAGGTCATCGCGATACTGCGCTCCGGCTCCACGATCCGCACCACGCCGATCAGACCCTCGGCGGAGACCACAGGGTCGAACAGCGCAACACCGGCCCGCTTGCCGGCCGACAACACCAGGGTCCGGCCATCGGTGGGGTAGCTCTGATGGAGGACCTCCGCGGCGATATACCGGCCGGGCAGCCTCGCGCTCAGGCCGAGCAGACTCCGCAGGCGCTGGTTCTCATCGCGGAGCGACGGGAGGAACTCCGCGGCGTGGGAGGCGGAATCCCGTTCGGAGCGGAGAACGTCGAAGGCGGCCTGACTGGTGCGGGAGGCCTCCGCACGCGCCTGCATCCAGAGAAATGGCCGGAGGACGGACCCGCGGATCGCGCCGGTGACCGACGCTCCCCAGTCGGGCCGGGCCAGCATCACGAGCGAGAGAGCGACGCAGGCGAAGAAGAGGGCGGAGTCCCGCCGGGAGAGGGAGCGGTCCGACCCGGTCGCCATTACCGGTAGAGGACGCTTTGGTACTTCTCGTAGTCGTCGAGGATGCGTCCGGCGCCTCGCACGACACAGGTGAGCGGGTCCTCGTCCACGTGGATCGGCAGCCCGGTCTCCTGCGCGAGCAGGATATCCAGCCCGCGAATCAGCGCTCCACCGCCGGTCATGATGATGCCGCGGTCGACGATGTCGCTCGCGAGCTCGGGCGGAGTGATTTCGAGGGCGCGGCGCACCGCGTCGACGATCTGCTGGATGGGCTCCTGCACCGCTTCGCGGATCTCGCTGGAGTGGACCCGCACCGTCTTCGGGATGCCTGACACGAGATCCCGGCCCTTCACTTCCATCTCCCGCTCGTCGCCGGTGGGCGCCGCGGAACCGATCTTGATCTTGATGGACTCGGCGGTGGGCTCGCCCACCAGCAGGTTGTAGTTCTTCCGCATGAACTGCACGATCGCCTGGTCGAGCTCGTCGCCCCCGACCCGGATCGAGGTGTCCGAGACGATACCGGACAGCGCGATCACCGCGATCTCCGTCGTCCCGCCCCCGATGTCGATGACCATGTTCCCCGTCGGCGTCTCGACGGGCAGCCCCACGCCGATCGCCGCGGCCATCGGCTCCGCGACCATGTCCACCTGCTTGGCGCCGGCCGTCTCCGCCGAGTCGCGCACGGCACGCCGCTCCACTTCGGTGATGCCTGACGGAACGCAGACGATCACCTTGGGGCGCACCCGGAAGACATGCTTGTCGATGATGGTCTTCAGGAAGTACCGCAGCATCTTCTCGGTGACATCGAAGTCGGCGATCACGCCGTCCTTGAGCGGTCGCACCGCGAGGATTCCGTCAGGCGTGCGGCCCAGCATCCGCTTCGCCTCGAGACCGATGCCCTTGATCTTCCCGGTGGCCTTCTCGATGGCCACCACGGAAGGCTCGTTCAGCACGATGCCTTCACCCTTCACGTAGATGAGGGTGTTGGCGGTGCCAAGATCCACTGCGATTTCATTCGCAGGGATAAACGAGCCGAGTTTTAAGGACGGAAACTTCATCACCGGAGCCAGGCTAGCGAATTGGGCCAAAAGCTAACGGTGGGCCTAAGATGGGACAAGACTGAGATTTAGCGGACTTGGCACCGGTGACCGGCATCACCGGGAGGCGAGCCAGGTCAGCCGCCCAGCCGGCCGGTCCCGGTGCTGCCGAACCCGCCCTCCCCTCGCCCGGTCGGCGGCAGAACGGCGACCTCGGCAAAGCGGGCCGGCTCGACCCGGGCAAACACCAGCTGGGCGATCCGCATCCCGCGCGTCACCTCGAAGGACTCCCGGCCGAGGTTGACCAGGGCGACCATCAATTCGCCCCGGTAGTCGCTGTCGATCGTCGCAGGACTGTTGGGAAGGGTGATGCCGTGCTTCAGTGCCAGCCCCGACCGGGGCCGGATCTGGCACTCATAGCCCGCCGGGATGGCGATGGAGAACCCGGTGCGGAAGAGTCGCCGCTCGAGGGAGCCCAGAACCCCCTCGTCGGCGCTCGCCAGATCGTACCCGGCGGAGCCGGGAGTGGCGAGCGCCGGAACCGGCAGCCCCTCACCATGGGGCAGCCGGACGAACTGTACCTCGATCAAAGCACCGACTCGACGGCGACGAGGGGCAGATTGAAGGCCTCTGCCACCCCGGGATACACCACCTTGCCCTCCACCACGTTCAGGCCGAGCTGAAGCGCCCGGTCGTCCTTGCAGGCCTTCTTCCATCCATCCCGGGCCAGCCGCAGGCCATAGGACAGGGTGGCGTTGGTCAGGGCCAGGGTCGAGGTCCGCGGGACGCCGCCGGGCATGTTCGCCACGGCGTAGTGGAGGATCCCGTCCACGAAGTAGGTCGGATTCTCGTGGGTGGTGGGCTTGATCGTCTCCACGCAGCCCCCCTGGTCGACCGCCACGTCCACGATCACGGAGCCGGGCTTCATCACCTTGAGGTCGGCACGCTTGATGAGATGCGGGGCCTTCGCGCCCGGCAGGAGAACCGCACCCACCACCAGATCAGCCTTGCGGATGGCGTCGAGAATGTTGTGACGGTTGGAGAAGAGCGTGGTCACGTTGGCGGGGAGCACGTCGTCCAGGTAGCGGAGCCGCTCGAGGGAGATGTCCAGAATCGTCACCCGGGCGCCCATGCCGGCCGCCATCTTGGCCGCGTTGATGCCGACTACACCGCCGCCCACGATCACCACCTCGGCCGGCGCCACCCCGGGCACCCCGCCGAGCAGCACGCCGCTGCCGCCGAACACCTTCTCCAGGTACTTCGCGCCCTCCTGCACCGCCATGCGGCCCGCGACCTCGGACATGGGCGTGAGCAGCGGCAACTCACCATGCGGGAGCTGCACCGTCTCGTAGGCCACCGCGATGGCGCCGGACTTGATCACTGCGCGGGTCAGCTCCTCGGCCGCCGCGAAATGGAAATAGGTGTAAATGACCTGGCCGGATCGCATCCGCGGCCACTCCACGGCGATCGGCTCCTTGACCTTCATGATCATGTCGGACTTGGCCCAGACCTCGTCCGCCGTGGCCAGGATCTTGGCGCCGGCCGCCACGTACGCTTCATCGGAGAAGCCGCTCCCCACCCCAGCCCCCTGCTCGATGTAGACGGTATTGCCACGGGTGACGAAGGCTTCCGCGCCGGCGGGAACGAGCGCGACGCGGTTCTCGTTGGTTTTGATTTCCTTCGGGACGCCGATGATCATGGGTCGACCTGTTCGGATGGTGGTGTCCGTACCGGGTCAGCGCCCGGCCCGGCGGCGCAGGCCCACATGGCCGTGTGCCTACGCCGCCGGACCCAGGCGCACGACAGTCTGCCGGTCCGGATCGAAGAATTCGTTCGTGATGGCGGCGATCTCCGCGCGGGTGACGGCATCGATCTCCGCGAGAATCGCATCGAGCGGCCGGTACTCCTCGCCATGGAGCACCAGCGTGGCAAGCCGGTTCATGCGGCTCACGGGGCTCTCCAGCGACAGCATGACCTGTCCCTTCAACTGCTGACGCCCGAGCCCGACATCCTCCTCGGACAGCCCCTCCCGTCCGAGCAGCGCGTACTCGGCACGGATCGCGGCCTCGGCCTGGTCGGCGGTCGACGGCTGCGTCCCGATATAGACGGCGGACACGCCGGCCGCACGGTACAGCTGCTGGTAGGCGTAGATGGCGTAGGCGAGTCCCAGTTCCTCGCGAATGCGCTGGAAGAGCCGGCTCGACATCCCCCCGCCGAAGGCATTCGTGATGATCGAGAGCGCGAAACGGCGCCGGTCCCGGTACGGAAAGGTGTCCGTCCCGAACACCATGTGGACCTGGGCCGAGTCGCGCTCGATGCGATGCAGTTCACCCCGCTTGGCCGGCAGGGCACCGATCGCTGGCAGCGGCTCGGCGTGCCCGGGCGAGTCGAACCAGCCCTCCTTCGCCAGCAGCGCGACGATCTGCTCGTGATCCACCCGCCCCGCGGCCGCGATGACACAGTTGCCGGGATAGTAGCCCCGACGGTGCACCGACTGGAGGTCGGTCGCCGAGAGGCTTCCGACCGTCTCGCGGGTCCCGAGAATGGAATACCCGTACGGGTGCTCCGGCCACAGACGGTCGCTGAAGAGCTCGAAGACGATGTCGTCCGGCGTGTCGTCGACGGTCGCGATCTCTTCGAGCACCACGTTGCGTTCGAGCGCCAGGTCTTCGTCGCGAAGCAGCGGCCTCCGGACCAGATCGGTCAGGACATCCAGGGCCCGGGGGAGGTCCTCGTCGAGGACGTGGGCCTGATAGTTGGTGTGGTCGCGGCTGGTGTAGGCATCGAGGCTTCCGCCCCGCACTTCCAGTTCGAGGGCGAGCTGCCGCGCGGTCCGCCGCTCGGTGCCCTTGAAGACCATGTGTTCGAGGAGGTGCGACACGCCCATCTTGCCGCGGGATTCGTGGGCGCTTGCGGTCCGGACCCACACCCCGACGGCGACGGATCGCAC
>JBGATI010000002.1:0-325819 GCA_044229245.1 Gemmatimonadales bacterium
GGCGGAGTAGACGTTCTTGACGATCCGCCGCCCCAAGAGGTCGTAGCCATAGCGCGCGATCAGGGTGCCGTTCAGCGAGTCGGCCACCAGCCGATCCAGCGGGTCGTAGACGTAGGCCCAGCGGGTCCCCGCGCCGCAGGCGGCCTGGGTGAGGTTCCCGGCGGCGTCGTAGGTGTAGGCCCAGGTGCAGCCGGCCCCGGCGCGCGCGAGCAGCTTGTCGAAGCGGTCGTAGCTCTCGCCCCCGCCCGGGGTCTTGAGATTGGAATTCGGATCAAAATTGAATGTGTCGCGGGAGGATCAGTGTACCGTGCCTGCTGAATCTTGGCGGAGGGAGGCTGGCAGACGCGGGACAGTAACTGCATCGGCGTCGGAATCTGTCTTGAGAATGCGTGGCGTCAGGAAGAGATACAATTCGGTCTGACTGTTCTTGCGGCTCGTGCTTCCGAACAGGCCGCCGATGATGGGCAAGCTTGACAACAACGGTACGCCGGAACTGCTCTTCTCTAGCTGCTGGTCTCGAAGGCCTCCGAGCATGATGGTCTGCCCGTCTCGGACAAGCACTTGCGTTGAGGCCTCTCGAGTCGAGATTACCGGCGCGTCGAAAGCCACCTCGCTAGTTGCGGCGTTGATCTCCTGCTGAATCAGGAGCGACACGTAACCGTCCTGATTGATGGTCGGACGGACAGTGAGCTTCGTGCCAACGTCACGGTACTGGATGACCTGATCGCGCTGGGCAGTTTCTGTGGGAAGAGAGCGACTGACCTGTACAAATGGGCGCTGGCTCCCCACCAGGAACCGGGCCTCGGTGTTGTTGGAGGCCAGCAACACAGGTCGAGACACGATGGAAACGTTGCCTCGGCTCTCGGATGCTCGCAAAGTCGCGTCGATGTCCGCCTTCCCAAGATTCATCAGGCGGATGACGAGATCGCCCAACCCGCCGCCCTTGCTTTGGGCATCAATCGAACCATTCCCCCCAAGTGAGTTACTTGGCAAGAAGAGGTCTGCGCCAAACGAGAACTCACGGTCTCGCCGCGCCTCGACAATCAAGACCTCGATCAAGACCTGCATTGGGTACAGCACGGAAACGCTACACCGGGCCACTCGACCAGCTGACCAGCGTCTGGTGGGCGAGCATCACCGACCCGATCGGCGGAGTCAATGGCGCCGTTGGTTACCAGTATGATCAACGGGGACGATTGCTCTCCGACACAGTCTTCACGGATGTGACGGCGCGCGCAACCCGGTACACATACGATACTTTCGAACGGCTCTCGACGGTCGGCGATACCCTTGGCATCTGGACCACCCGGTACGAAACCAAGCGGGGGGTGGCTGACACGCTGATCACGCCGTATGCTGATACGGTCATCTACACCTTCGATGCGCGTGGCCGCACGCTCGGCCCAACCATTCGAAGCGGCACCAACCCAGTGCAGACTACGGCGCCGGTCTGGAACGTTGGGCTTGCGCTGGATTCCTTGACAAGGAAGATCGGTGCTACGCTGGGTGGGAGGTATCTCCGCACCGGTGCTTGGGGGGAGGATGGTCCAGCGGTGGGCCCAACATGGGTAGATGCCTGGGGCTCCTCATGGGCGGATTCACTGGTGTATGACGGGCTGAACCGCCTAGCGGTGCGGGTGCTGAGGAAGGATGGGATCGTATTCTCCCGCGACACATTCAATTTTGATCCCAATTCCAATCTCAAGACCCCGGGCGGGGGCGAGAGCTACGACCGCTTCGACAAGCTGCTCACGCGCGCTGGGGCCGGCTGCACCTGGACCTACACCTATGACGCCGGCGGGAACCTCACCCAGGCCGCCTGCGGCGCGGGGACCCGCTGGGCCTACGTCTACGACCCGCTGGACCGGCTGGTGGCCGACTCGCTGAACGGCACCCTGATCGCGCGCTATGGCTACGACCTGCTGGGGCGGCGGATCGTCAAGAACGTCTACTCCGCCAGTTCGGGGGGGCAGGTGGGCTACACCCGGTTCGTCTACCACGGCGACCAGGTGGCCTACGAAGCCACCCAGACGGGGCGGGTCACCCTCCGCTACACCTGGGGCCGGGCGAGCGACGACCTGCTGGCGATCCGGGACTCCCTGGGCAATCATCTCTACGTGGTGCAGGACCGGCTGCGGAGCATCCGGGCGGTGTTCACGCGGGCGGGCACGTGGCAGCTGAACCTCGGCTACGGGACCTACGGCGCACGGAACGACAGCACCGGGACGCTGCCCTTCGAGCTGCGCTACCGCTGGACGGGGCGGGAGTACGACGCGGAGACGGGGCTGTATTACTTCCGGGCCCGCTACTACGACCCGGGGGCGCGGCGGTTCACGCAGGAGGACCCGGCGGGGTACGGGGGGAGTGCGAACCTCTACCGGTACGTGGACGGCGATCCGCTGGAGGCCCGAGACCCCTCGGGGCTCGGCAAGGACTACGAGTACTTCGGCGGCAATCCGGCCGACTGGTCCAACGTGCCGGGGTTCAACTCCAATGGCTCACGGCAAGCCACCGGCGGCAGCGGGATCGCACGCATCAATCACAGCGACTATCTGGAGGATGATTCGTACGGCGACGACCTGTTGACCGTGATCGCAGCAGCGCAGAATGGGCGGGCGATCTGTTCAGGCGATGTGTGTGGTGTCCGGGGAGTTCAAGTGATCGTGTGGGGCCAAAGAGATGCCCTACCAAACGATGAAGGCACGTACAGTGGAAAGAACTCCAATGTATTTGGGCACGTGACGGTCTTGGTCAACAAAGAGCTGTTCGACTTCGATGAGCCGGGGATGCTGCACGAGGACCGGAAGGAGCTGATTTCGGCATTCATGTCAGCCTATGAGAGCGTCCGCGCTGGAACGGGATATAACCTGAAATTGACAGATGAACAGATTTCGTCCGTTCGAGAATCTCTTATGGGCGATCAAGGTACTTTTGATCAGCCCTTCAACAATTGCACAATGCCGATACAGCGGGCACTGGGATCGATTGGATACCACACTGGGGGGGTACCAACGCCCCAGGAGCTTGTGCACGAACTCTACAGTCTAAACCTAGTTGCAAGTATTACAGTTTACCCCCATCACTAGGCGGGCAGATGACTCGACTGAGGAATCGAAGACTGGTGTCGGCGGCCTTGGGAGTCTGTGCTGGGTTGATTACATCTGGCTGTAAGACCGGCGGCTGCGTTGAACTCCTTGGGGAGAAGCCGTTGATGAAACAGCCATGGCCGGAATGGGTGAACTATCCCAAGTATCCCAACCAGGTGCTGGACAGCCTCGGACCGGGGCGATACCACTATTCGGACACCTGGTCAGACGCAGCTTTCTTCTCATATCGCGTAGCCGGAAAGGGCGGAGTAGTTGGCTACATCATCAATGATTCGCTAGTCCGATCATGTCCCAAGTTGCCCTAGTAGGCGGACGCCTCTGCCCTGACCGACCCGCTCCGTTTGGTCCAGTTCAAACGTAAGCTCCCCTAGCCGGCACACACGGGAAATGAGACTTTGGGGCATCTCGGAGGCCCCATGCGGAAGTCCCGATTCAGTGAGTCCCAGATTGTCGAGATCCTGAAGGAAGGCGATGCCGGTGTCCCCGTCGCCGATCTGCTCCGAAAGCACGGCATCAGCCGAGCGACGTATTTCAAGTGGAAGGGCAAGTACGGGGGGGCGTCGGTCTCGAAAAACCCCATGCGCTGACCTGGGTACAGGGAGCTGACCAGCGACTGATGAACAGCTGCAGGGATCAGATCAAGCTGAGCCAGTGACCGTTGTGAGGTACGCTCGTCATGCTGCCGGACGCCCCATTGGCTCAGGAAGACGCCCGTACGGCAGGGCATCCAGCGGGCTCGCCCCAGCCCGCGCCACCCCGCCGTTGCTCCGAAACCCTCCCCGTGTAACTTCTCCCATCCCGAAAATCAGCCCGCCGCACCTGGGCTGACGGGCCAGATCGTTCTCCCGTTGCAGTCGCACGCCGCTCCAGCCCGTCTCGGCGCGAGGCCCGCATGGCACCCTCCCGATCCAAACCCGACCCCAAAGCCACCGCCGCCGAGCTCCGCGCCTACTTCGCGGCAAGGCAATCCGCGCCGCCATCCCGGGCGCGGAAGACGCCTTCAGCTACCGCATCCCCGCCATCAAGATCGACGGTCGCATCCTGGTCTGGTACGCCGGCTGGAAGGAACATGTCGGCATCTACCCGATCTCGATCGCGGTGCAGCGCGCTCATGCAAAGCAGCTCGAGGGCTACGAGACCGCCAAGGGGACGGTCCGCTTTCCTTTGGGTGAGCCGCTGCCGGTGACGCTGGTCAAGAAGCTGGTGAAGGCGCGGCTGCTGCAGCTCCGCAAGGGAAAGCTCTAGAGCCGAGGAGAGAGATGATCGAACGACTGACCCTGCCCGTGCGCGAGGCCGATCTCCGCGGACTCGCCGAGCTGCTGGTGGATGCCGTCGCATCCGGCGCCGCCGTGACCTTCCTTCCGCCGCTCAGTGTGGAGCGCGCCGAGGCGTGGTGGCGAAAGACGATCGACACCGCCGCCGCGGGCGCGATCTTCCTCGTCGCGCGGGACGACCAGGGGATCGTCGGGACGGTGCAGCTCCACCCCGCCTGGGCCCCCAACCAGCCCCACCGCGCCGACATCGCGAAGCTGATGGTGCACCGCCGCGCCCGCGGCAAGGGCGTCGGGAAGCGCTTGATGGAATCCATCGAGGCCGCCGCCCGCGAGAGCGATCTCACCCTGCTCACCCTCGATACCAAGCGCGGCGATACCGCCGAACGGCTCTACGCCGGACTCGGCTGGACCAAAGTGGGGATCATCCCCCGCTTCGCGCTCAACCCCGACGGGACGATGCACGACACGGTGATCTTCTATAAGGAACTCGGCGACGCGACAGACATCCCGAAGGCCTGATCCTCGGAGTCCTCACGCGGCCATGGGCGGCGGGCCCGGCGGCTCCTCCTCCGTGGCGATCCGACGCATGAGACTCGCGAACGCCTGCCTGGCATGGCGCTCGGCTCCGGCGTCGCGGAGCAGATGGACCGACAGGTGGAATGAGAGCATGATCCCGTGCAGCTCCTGCAGCGCCTGCGCGGGATCGGTGTCGGGCCGGACCACCCCCGCGGCAAAGGCGGCGCCGAACTGGGCCCGGAGCAGCGTCATCCAGCGCTGGTAGAGCCGGAGCAGACGGTCCCGCACCGGACCGGGACGGTCGTCGAACTCCGACGCGGCCGTCACGAAGAGGCAGCCCCCCGGATAGACTCCCTCGCGATCCCAGATGAGCCACTGCTCGAACAGCCGCTCGAGCCGGGGCAGCCCCGCCGGCGCGCGGCGCGCGGGGCCGATTACGTCCCGCACGAACTCCCGGGCGGCGTTCTCGAGCACCGCGATCTGGAGCTGGGTCTTCGCACCGAAGTGGAAGTACACCGTGCTCTTCGGCCGCTGAAGCTGGTGCGCAAGCTGGCCGATCGTGAGTCCGGTGAGTCCGAGCCGGCTCGCCAGCTCTCCGGCGCGGTCGAGGATGTACCCTCGCGTGTATCCGTAGGTGGACATCTCCTGTCTCCAGGCGCACGGTGGATCAGGGGGATCCAGGCTGCTGCAATGGCGATAATCGTCGGCCGGACTTGTAGTTAGGCCATCTGGTCCGGGCGGAAGCCCGGGGCACACGGTGTCGCGTCGGGGGAAATCTGGGGGCGGAGATGGAAGAATCGGGCCGCGCGCGCGGCCCCCCGGTCTCGAGACCGAGTCCGCCGCGCGTAAGCGCGGATCCGCGGACCGAACGACCGGGTCCGCACTGTCCACGAGCGGACCAACCCGCACGATCGTGCGGGTCCGCCGCCCAACCACCTGAATCCGCCGTGTGTTAGGTCCGATCCGCCGGCCGCGAGATCGGGTCCGCCGGTTCACCCGACCGTCCCGCCCGCACGATCGTGCGGGTCCGCCGCCGGCGAGCCCTGATCAGCACGGTGTGAGGCCGGACCCGCCGGCCGCGCGAGCCGGTCCGCACTCCTCGAGGCCCGATCCGCCGCCTTTGAGCATCGATTGTCCCGCCTTGAGCGTCACTCCGCCTCCTTCGCGTTCCGCCTGCTGTGGATGACTGGTGTCCTGGCGCCGATCTCGCGCGGGCGCACCGGGTTACGGCGCCGATCCGCGGCGCTCACGGCGCGTGGGGAAGCCGTTGCGCGGCGACAGGACGCGCTCCGGAGCGGCCCCGCCGCATCGCGGCATGCGCGCGCCTGCCTGACGGAGCGATCCGCCGTCCTACCGCGGTGCGCGCGCTGGGTTTCGGGCGCGTCGCCGCGTGTGGCACGGCTCTCGCGTTAGGCGCCTGCACGGGCGATGGGTCGGGAGCATCGCTCCGTGCGGGTCATGTCGCAGGGCACGGTGTCGCGTCTCGACCGCGGCGACCGGGTGCGGGACAACATGGAGGTGATGTATGGACAGCGGTACGCGGAAGCGGCTCGACATGATCCATCGTGTCTGGGCGCTGAGCACGGCACACCAGGCGACGATCCGCGGATACGTCGAAGCCGTGCAGCGGATGGGAGAGCGGCTGACCCGGGCGGATGCCCTGGCGCAGCAGGCCGTGGCGGCGGAGCGGGAGGCCGATGCCCTGGTCGCGAGGAAAGATGAACTTCGGCGGGTGATCGCGGAGGACTATCTGGTACACCTGATGCGGATCGCGCGGGTGTCGCTGCCCGCGGATCCGGAGCTCCTGCACCGGTTCCGTATGCCGAAGAGCGGGGCCAACCAGCAGAAGTTTGTCGCCACCACCCGGGCGATTCTCGCCGAGGCGGCGAGCCGGAAGGAGCTGTTCATCGCCGAGGGGATGGCGGAGAGCTTCGTCGAGGATCTGGAGGCGCTGATCGGGCAGTACATCCAGGCGGTGGATCAGAAGACCCTGGGTTCGGCGCGGAAGGTCGGTGCAGGTGCGGAGCTGAAGACGATCACCAAGGAGCTGATGGCGCTGGTGCGTCGGCTGGACGGGATCAATCGCAAGCGCTGGCAGCAGAACCCCGAGCTGCTCGCGGCCTGGGTGAGCGCCAAGGATGTAAGCTGGCCGCATGCCGCGCCGGCGACGCCGGAGGGGTCGGGTACGGCGGAGGGAGGGAAGGAGACGGTGGCATGAGCAGGGCCGGAGGACAATCCGCAGGTTCCACGGGCTGGGAGCGGGTGAAGCCGTGGGATCTGCGGACCGGTCTGTTCAGGCCGGCCGGAAGAGCTGGCTGAGTTCGAGGTGGAATGGCTGAGGGAGACCGGCGGGGTGCCAGGTCAGCCGGTCCCGTTCGAAGGCCGGGAAGCGGTCATCGGGAGTCCAGATCTCCACCTGTTTCGATTCTCCATCCACGATCCAGTAGCACGGGACGCCGGCTTCCTGATAGCGGCGGCGCTTGGTGAAGCGGTCCTGGCGGGTGGAGGAGGGGCTCAGTACTTCGATGACGAGCAGGAGCTGCCGAATATCGGACCACTCCGTGGTGCCGGCGTGGACCGGGTCGACCACGAAGAGGTCGGGCTGGACGAGGGTATCGGCGTCCCAGCTGATGTCGGCGGGGGAAAACAGGAGATCGTAGCCGGGCTTCGACTCCAGATAGGTGCCGAGCGCGAGATGGAGTCGGGCCAGCAGCGTCTGGTGCCAGCGCCGGGGGGCGGGGGTCACCAGCAGCTCCCCGTGGACCACCTCGTAGCGGTGGCCGTCGTCGGGGAGGGCGCGGACCATGTCGGCGGTGTAGTAGAGCGGCGCGGGCATGGACATACGGTACGCTCGGCGCGAAGGGGGACGCAAGGCGGGGGCACCCGCCACGATGGAGTGCGGCGGCGTGGTGGCGGTTACCGAAATCGTGCAGGATGGGGCGGGAAAGGACACAATCGTCTTGAGATTCTCGCGTCAACTGGCAATGTTGAGTCGACAGCATTCCGATCCCTCACTTCCTTCGAGGCCCCGATGGGTACCAGGACCGGCATCGAGTGGACGGACGCGGTCTGGAATCCCATGACGGGGTGCACCAAGATCTCCGCGGGCTGCGATCACTGCTACGCCGAAGTTGTCGCCCACCGCCGCACGCGTGACATCTACCTCCGCCAGCTCCCGGTCCGCGATACGGCCGCGGGCCGTGCCGACCCCTTCGCCCCCCGATTCTGGGAGGATCGACTGGCGGATCCGCTGCGCTGGAAGCGTCCCATGCGCATCTTCGTCAACAGCATGTCGGATGTGTTTCATGCCCAGTTCACCCTGGAGATGATTCAGTCGGTCTTTTCCACCATTGTCGCCGCCGACTGGCACCAGTTTCAGCTCCTTACCAAGCGTCCGGAGCGTGCGCTCCGGCTCGCCGCCTCGCTTGACTGGCCCGAGAATCTCTGGCTGGGGGTCAGCGTGGAGAGCATGGCAACGGCCCGTCGCGTCGATGTGCTCCGGCAGACACCGGCGGTGGTCAAGTTCGTCAGCGCCGAGCCGCTGCTGGGACCAGTGGAGGACCTCGACTTCAGTGGTATCGACTGGGTGATTGGTGGCGGCGAGAGCGGAGCGGGTGCGCGGCCCTGCGATCCGGCGTGGGCGCGGGGTTTGCGGGATAGCTGCGTCAGGCAGGGTGTCGCGTTCTTCTGGAAGCAGTGGGGGGGATTCACGCCAAAGGCGGGCGGGCGACTATTGGAAGGCGTAACCTGGGACGAGTATCCGGACGTAGAATCTATCACCCGCTGAACATGTCGGTCTGGTCGGTGCGCTCCACTTGCCGACCCGCCCAATCAGCGATCTTCTCTCCTGCAGAGTGGTTGGTAGCGAAGAGCATCCGGTACAGTCCCTTCTGGCCCACCAGCTTGACCTCGAACAATTTGTTGACGCTGGACCATCTTGTCCTGAGACGCTGGAGGTAGAGTTGTTCCAGGGCACGGTGGCATTCCTGTCGCCGTTCATCGGTAACTCGCTTGGCAAGAATTCCCCTCCATTCATCGTTGCCGTAGAACGCGGTAATGATCGTCCGGTGACCCTCCGGCATCTCACCATACGGCATCAGGCGGTTCAGCCCCATATCAAGGGGAAAGAGGATGTAGAGATCCACGCTCCGATGCCCCTGCGCCGTAAGCGCCTCGACGGTAGCCCAAGGCAGCTGCCTGGGTGCCTCGATGTCGGCAAAGACAAGCAGGTAGTCGAGCGGCGGGCATTGAGCCAGCAGCCGGGGTAACAACTCGTTGGCATTACCCAGTTCGTGGTGAATCCTGGACGGCGGCACCCAGCACATCTTGCGCGCGATGGCTGCCTCTGTCCGCGCTTTCAAGGCGGTGTGATCTCTGCCCTCGAGGTTGACCAGAAACGCTTCATCAAAAGAGAGCTCAGGATGCTTCTGTCCCCTGCTTGCAAGCACTCTGAGGGCGGCGCCTTCGACCTCTTCCCGTGAACCCTTGATGATGTTCAACCCTGGCCCTGCGAAGAGGTCAATGTACCGGCGCTTGAACTTCTTCTCGGTGGCGTCGATGGCCACCGGGGCATAGTGATCGATGAACTCTAGTTTCTTTCGCGCATAGTCTCCGGCCTTGCGGCCTGGCAGGCCATCGCTCGCGAGCATCTCGTCCTCGGTCACGTAACGCCTCCATCCCCGGACGCTGGTCGACTGGCGTCTCGGGGGACCAATATTACCCGTCGTCGCGTCCGCCAGCGAAGCCCGTAAAACGCAGCCGTCAGCAATGTGGGGCTCTGTGCGCAGAAGTGCGCCACGACCAAGCTGGAACCCGGCGGTCGCCCTAACGCAACCTACATTGCCTCAGGGAACCAACGACGATTCGTAGGCTGGCCTGACCGCGCCTGAGTAATAATGTTAGGGGGCGCCACGCCACCGCAACGTGGTCTTCCCCTCCCACGGGGACTATCGACGGGCGCATGCCTTCGTGGAGGATCTGGAGAAGCTCCTCGACCAGTACGTCCAGGCCATCAATGAGAAAGACCTGGCGAAGGCCCGCCGGATCGGGGCGGTGGCGGATCTCAAGTCGGTGACGAAGGAGATCGTGCGGCTGCTCCGTCGTCTCGATGGCATCAACCGGAAGCGGTGGCAGGATTCTCCGGAGCTGCTCGCGGCCTGGGTGAGCGCCAGGGACATCGCCTATCCCCGGAAGCCCAGCGCGGCGGCCGCGGCCAGGGCCAGATCCGACGGAGGCGCCGCGAAGAACGGCGGCGTGGAACAGGCATCGTGACGCCGTGTCCCGCGTAGGGGCGACCGGCCGGTCGCCCCTATGGCGTTCCCGGCGACCAACCGGTCGCCCCTATTGCCATTCCCGGCGACCAACCGGTCGCCCGTATTGCGTTCCCGGCGACCAACCGGTCGTCCGTATTGCATTCCCGGCGACCAACGGGTCGCCCCTACGGCATCCCCAGCGCCCTCGCGATCGCCGGCACCACCAGTTGTGCCATCACCGCATAACCCGCCGCATTGGGATGCACCCCATCCTCCGAGTACTCCTTCCGCATCCCCTGCCGTTCATCCGCCATCGCGGAGTGGTAATCGAGAAAGACCGCGTTGTGCGCCTCGGCGTATTCCCGCATCCAGCTGTTGAGCGCCACGATCTTCGGCGCCGGCTGGAGCCCCGGGCGCCAGGGATAGTCGTACACCGGGAGCACCGAGCAGAGCACGACCTTGATCCCGTTGGCCTGCGCCATCTCGGTCATCGCGGCGAGGTTGTCCTCGATCATCTCGATGGTCGAGGGCCCGGTGTTCCCCGCGATGTCGTTGGTGCCACCCAGGATCACCACCACCCTCGGCGCCAGCGCGATGACATCCTGGTGAAAGCGCAGGACCATCTGGGGTGTCGTCTGCCCACCGATGCCCCGACCGACGTAGGGTCTTCCGGGAAACTGGGTCGGAAAGAGCGGCGCCCACCCCTCGGTGATCGAGTTGCCCATGAAGACGACGCGATTCTCGCCCCGGGCCGGCTCCGGCAGGGCGGCGTTGTCCGCTCGATAGCGGGCGAGGTTGGGCCAGTCGGTGACGCCGGACTGGGCCGCCAGTCGGGTGGCGGCGGCGAGCATGAGCAGCGCGAGCGACGCGGAGGTCATTCGGGAAACCGGGGTTGAAGTGTGACGACCGTGTGACTTCCGTTAGGAATCAGAGGTCTATTCAGGAAGGGCGCCTGGCCCGGGACCGGCCGGCGGCGCCGCCTGATATCGTGTCCGAGACCGGAGTCTGCTCACCATGCGAACCACCACCCTGCTGCTCGGCCTGATCACGCTGGTGGCCTGCTCGGATTCGTCAGGGGCGACCGCCAGCCGGATCAGGGCCGAGAAGGCCCGCTGGCACGGGCATTTCATCCGCGACTACCAGTATCTCTACCACCAGACCGGGTTCTACAGTCCGATCACCGGCAAGGCCATCATGGTGAACGTGCTGGGAGACACGGTTCGCGCCGCCAACGACACCCTGACGGGTGACTCGATTCCCATGGCCTGGGGCGTCATCCCGAGCATGGACGAGCTCTTCGACAGGGCCATCGGCGCCGCCGACGACGGCTCCCTCACCGCCATCCAGTTCGACTCCGCACTCGGGCATCCGATCCGCATCGATATCGCCGGGCCGCCCGATGCGGGGGGAAGCATCTTCGTCTCCAACCTGCAGCCGCTGCTCACCTACCCGCCGACGCACTGACAGAGTTCCCGCGTCTCCGCGGTTGCGATCCAATCATAGCCGTCCACCGCCTCGGCCACGACGCGAGCCCAGGCGCGGATCCGCTCGGCCAGGTTCCGAGCCACCGGACCAAACGACGGGGGTCGCTGCACCCGTGGCCTCGGCGCGTGATTCGGGCTTGCGGTTATTTCGTCGATTAGCTAACTATCAAACATGAACGCCGTCTTCCGCGCGCTCGCCGACCCGACCCGGCGGAAAGTGCTCCAGCTCCTCAAGCGGGGGCCGCTCACCGCAGGGGAGCTCGCCGATCACTTCGACGTCAGCAAGCCGACAATGTCGGCACACTTCGCCGTCCTGGTCGGGGCCGACCTGATCGAGGCGGAGAAGCGCGGTCGCACCATCACGTACCGTCTCAAGATGTCGGTGCTCGAAGAGGCGCTCCTCGGATTCACCCAGACGCTCGACCTCCGGCTGGCCGATCGCGCGGGCGCCGGCCCGGATGCGGACGCAACCACGGAGGCGCCATGACGACCAACCAATCGCGGGCCACGCCCAATCCCATCGCGCGGGGACTGATCCTCGCCGGCCTCATTCTCCTGGCGGCGGTCGCGCTCCGGCTGCTCTCTCCCGACTACCTCAGGGCCGACCTCGCGAGCCGCTCGATGGGAGCGCTGCTCGGCCTGGTCGTCGTGATCTACGCGAACGCGGTGCCCAAGACCCTGTCGCCCTGGGTGGAACTCCGCTGCGGCGCCCGGCTGGAGCAGGCGATGCGCCGCTTCAGCGGGTGGACGCTGACCCTGGGTGGGATGGCGTACGCGGCGATGTGGCTGTTCGCACCCGTGGAGTTCGCCAACCTGGCGGCGGCGGTGAGCCTGGGCGCGGCCTTCCTGCTCGTCATCGGCTGCTACGCCTGGGGCATCTCGAGCGGGCGACGCGATTGAACCGACAGGGGGAAACACCATGATTGCACAACTGATGGGCCTGAAGACCATCTCGCCGGCCGAGGTGTGGCGACTGCTGCAGCCCGGCGGGGGAGCGGTGGTGATCGACGTCAATGCGCCGGCACGGTGGAGCGCGGCGCACGTGCCGGGTGCGATCAACCTGGACCCGTCCGAGTATCCCGGCGATGCTCTTCCGGGAGACCGGCAGGCGCTGCTGATCTTCTACTGCTCCAATCCGATGTGCATGAAGGCCCCGACCGCAGCACGTCGTGCGGTGAAGCTGGGGTACGGCAACGTCCGCGTCATGCCCGCCGGGATCACCGGATGGATGGCCGCAAAGCTGCCGACGGAATCCGCGGCGTGAGGCCGGCCTGAATTCCCGTTGTCGTTGAGGAGTCGACCGCCAGCATGGCACAGACCGAACATTATCTGGTGCATGGGTTGCCGGTGCGCATCGTGAACACCCGGCCCGACATCCGGACCGATGAGGTGGTCCGGCGGCTCGGCGCGGCGCTCGACCTCATCGCCGCCTACGCCCCGCGCTGCTATCGCCGGCTGCCTCATGATCTGACCGGCTTTGTGGTGGAGCGCTTCGCCTGCCGAGGGGCTTTCTTCCCGCACTCGCGGGAATGCCTGGTGGAACTCACCTTCACGGTGAATCCGCAGCACACCCTTCCGGAAATCGCGGCCTCGATCGTCCACGAGGCGACGCATGCGCGCGTCGCGCGCTGGTGCGGCACCACGCCGCCGGAGGCCCGGGCACGGGAGGAGCAGTTGTGCCGTCGTGCCGAACTCGCCTTCGGGCTGGCGCTTCCCGACGGCGGCATCGTCGTCGAGCGGGCGCGCGCCTCGCTCGCCCTCGAGGATCAGGACGTCGCCCCCACCGTCGACTGGGCCGAGGCGGCACGCCGGATCGCGGAGGTTGATGCCGCGGCACGGCGTCCCGGAAACCGCGGGAGCGTGTAGGGTCACGGTGACCCGGTCGCGGGGTCCCGCCCGCTTTGCCTCCCTGCAGTGCATGACCTAGATTCGCTCCGCCAGTCCACCCCTCGGAGCGCCGTCCATGTTCTTCCAGCGTTTCTACGACGACACCCTCGCGCAGACCAGCTATCTCATCGGCTGCGCCAGGACGGGAGAGGCGCTGGTGGTGGACCCCAACCGCGATGCGGCGCAGTACATCCGCGCCGCCGCCGCTGAGTCGCTCCGCATCACCCACATCACCGAGACCCACATTCACGCCGACTTTCTCTCCGGCACGAGAGAGCTGGCGCATCTCACCGGCGCGGTGATGTACCTCTCCGATGAAGGGGGACCGGGGTGGCAGTACGGCTTCGGCAAGGAAGGCGGGGCGGTGCTGCTGCACGACGGCGACCACTTCATGGTCGGCAACATCCGCTTCGAGGTGCTGCACGTCCCCGGGCACACGCCGGAGCATCTCGCCTTCGTGGTGACCGACACCGCCGGCGCCAATGCGCCGATGGGGATCGTCTCGGGGGACTTCGTCTTCGTCGGCGACGTGGGCCGCCCCGACCTGCTGGAGAAGGCGGCGCGGGTCGCCGGCTCCGCCGATGGTGCGGCGCGGGCACTCTGGAAGAGTCTCGAGAAGTTCCGCGTCCTTCCCGATCACCTGCAGGTCTGGCCCGGGCATGGCGCCGGCTCAGCGTGCGGGAAGGGGATGAGCGCGGTGCCGCAGAGCACCGTGGGGTACGAGAAGCTCTTCAACTGGGCCTTCAGCGCCAAATCGGAAGCGGAGTTCGTGGCGATGGTGCTCGCCGATCAGCCGGAGCCGCCCAAGTACTTCGCCGAGATGAAGCGGCTCAACCGCGACGGTCCGCCGATCCTGAACGGCATGCGCCGACCGCCGCGACTCGAGCCGGCACGGCTCCCCGAGCTGCTCGCGAGCGGCGCGGTGGTGGTGGATGCCCGTCCCGCCGCCGACTTCACCGCGCGCCACATCCCCGGCACGATCCACATTCCCCTCGGTCGCTCCTTCACGACCTGGGCAGGGTGGCTGCTCAGGTACGACGTGCCCTTCTATCTGATCGTGAGCGACGACTCCCCCGCGAAGCTCGACGAGGCGGTGCGGCACCTCGCCTTCATCGGGCTGGATGGCGCGGCGGGATGGTTCGGCACCGACGCCATCGAGGCGTGGGGAAAGGCGGGAAGCCGCTACGAGAGCACCGCGACGCTTACCCCCGAGGAACTCGCGGCGCGGCAGGAACGCGGCGAGATCACGCTCATCGACGTGCGGGGCGAAGCCGAATGGAAGGCGGGCCACATCGCGGGTGCCAGGCACATTCCGCTCGGCTACCTCACCGACCGCCTGGCCGAGGTGCCGACCGACAAGCCGCTGGTGCTGCAGTGTCAGGGGGGAGGGCGGTCGCTGATCGCGACCAGTCTGCTCGAGGCGCACGGCATCGCCGGATCGATCAACCTCACCGGCGGCTTCGGCGCCTGGGAGAAGGCGGGACTCCCGGTCGAGCGCTGAGCGTCTACTTCAGCTCGGGAAAGTCCTCTTCCCAGAACTCCGCGGGGTGACGCTCGGCCGTCGCCCCGCGTTCCATTTCCGCCCCGCGCAGCGCGACCCGGCGGATCTTGCCTGACACGGTCTTCGGCAGCTCGGCGAACTGGAGCCGGCGGACCCGCTTGTACGGGGCGAGCCGCTCCCGCACAAAACGGAAGATGGCGAGTGCCGTGGCGCGCGAGGCCTCGACGCCAGGCTTCAGCACCAGGTACGCCTTCGGCACCGAGAGCCGGATCGGATCGGGGCTCGGCACCACCGCCGCCTCGGCGATGCATTCGTGCTCGATCAGCGCGCTCTCCAGCTCGAAGGGGCTGATGCGGTAGTCGGAGCTCTTGAAGACGTCGTCGTCCCGGCCCACGAACCAGAAGTAGCCGTCGGCATCGATGCGCGCGACGTCGTAGGTGCAGTAGAACTCGCCATCGAGCCGGTGGTCGCTGTCGAGGTAGCCGGCCATCAGTCCGGTTGGCGCCGGCCTGAGGCGGAGATTCACCTCGCCCTCCTCTCCTTCCATGCCATCGGCATCCACCAGCGTCACCCGGTAGCCGGGCATCGGCTTCCCCATCGAGCCGAGCTTCACCGGCTGCCCGGGAGAGTTGCCGACGAGGCAGGTCGTCTCGGTCTGGCCGTAGCCGTCGCGGATGACGAGGCCCCACGCGGCGCGCACCTGCTCGATGACTTCCGGATTGAGCGGCTCGCCGGCACTCACCAGCTCGCGGAGCGCCACCGGCCACGACGTGAGGTCTTCGAGGATGAGGAGCCGCCAGACGGTGGGCGGCGCGCAGAGCGTGGTGACGGCGTGACGCACCAGCGCATCGAGTGTCCGCTTCGTGTCGAAGCGGGCCTGATTGTAGACGAAGATCGTCGCGCCGGCATTCCACGGCGCGAAGAACGAACTCCAGGCGTGCTTCGCCCAGCCGGGGGAGCTGATGTTGAAGTGGATGTCGTCGGGGCGGAGCCCGATCCAGTACATCGTCGAGAGATGGCCGACCGGGTAGCTCTGGTGCGAGTGCAGCACCAGCTTCGGCTTCGCGGTGGTGCCGGAGGTGAAGTAGAGGAGGAAGGGATCGGTCGCGGCGGTCGGTACCTCGGGCTCGAAGTGCGGCGAGGCCGCGTCGGCGTCGCCGTAGGAGGCCCAGCCCGGCACGCTGCCGCCGACCACGATGCGGGAGTAGCTGCCCTGCACGGTGGCGAACTTCCCGGTGCCGGCGGGATCGGTGATCACGTGGCGCATCAGGCCGCGCTCGATCCGGTCCTCGAGATCGGCGTGAGCGAGGAGGGTCGTCGCGGGGCTGATCACCGCGCCGAGCTTCATCACCGCAAGCGTGATCTCCCAGAGGGCCACGACGTTGGGGAGCATCACCAGGACCCGGTGCCCGCGGGCGACGCCGTGCGCGCGCAGGAAGTTGGCGACGCGGTTGGAGCGTTCCCGCATCTCGGCGAAGCTCAGCCGATGCTCGTCGCCGCTTTCATCCACGATCCAGAGCGCGGTGCGCCGGTTTCCCTCCGCCATCCGGTCGAAGTAGTCGAGCGCCCAGTTGAACTGGTCGAGCGCCGGCCAGCGGAAGCTGGCGTACGCGGTGGCGTAATCCTCCCGGTGGGCAAGGAGGAGGTCGCGCGCTGTGATGAAGGGGTGGGGAGGGTTCACGGAATCGGCGCGAACAGCTCCGCGAGATCGAGCGTGAACGGCTCGGCGGCTTCGGCTGGGGCCCAGGTGGCACTGGTCCGCTCGATGACCAGCAGCAGCTCGCGGATCCGGGCCCAGTCCATCGTGCAGGCGATGGCCTTCGGCACCACGAAGAGATCGGGCTGAACGCCGGTGTCCCGTCCCCAGCGCGCATCGGACGGCGACATCACCTGATGGCCGAATGGGAACCGCTCCAGGTAGCGGTCGATCGACCGGAACAGCCGAGCCACCAGCTCCTGGTGACTCCAGCGCGGCGCCGGCGTCACGAGCAGCTCGCCGTAGACCACCTCGTACCGGTTCCCGTCGTCGGGGAGCTGGTCGAGGATGTCCATGGAGTAGTAGGGCCCCTGGTTCCGGATCGCGGCAGGGAGTGGCATGGCCATACGATACGCTCGGCGCGGGAGGCCGCGCAATCGGGGAACATGCCGCACGATGCGGTGGCGCAGGTCGGGTATCGCTACCGGAATGACGCGGGGCGGGGCCTTCTCGTCAGGGGGTGTTCGGGTTCGATCGCTTACGCGATGTTCTCCTGCTCGAATCGCGGATTGGTGTGCACGTCGAGCAGCCGCAGCGTGTCCTCGCCGATGTTCACGAAGCTGTGGATCTCCCCCGCCTTCACCACGAAGATGTCCCCCTCCGTCCCCTCGTGATCGACGCCGTTCACCGTCCAGCGCCCGCGTCCCCCCTGCACGAAGACGATCTCGTCGTACGGATGACGGTGCGGGGGCGCCCCTCGGCCTGGCGGCGCATCGACCAGGTAGACCGACACTGCGACGTCCCCCTCATTGGCACCGATGAAGTGGCGGGACATCCCCTTGAAGGGGAGATCCGCCTTGCGGGTGGCATGCATGCGACGCCTGCTCCTGTCAGAGAATGGGCAGCCCGTTCCCTTCAACGGAAATCGCGACCGCTCTCCTTCGCAACCTCGGGGCGTGGCACCCTCAACTAGGGCGCCTGGCCGAGATCCTTGAGCCGGCCGCGCGCCTCGCCGTTGGTGGAGTCGCGCTGCAGTGCCTCACGGAACGCCCCCGCCGCCGCATTGGTGTCGCCCTTCATCAGCAGAATGTTGCCGCGGAAGACCGAGATGCTGCTCGAGCCGGGGAAGAAGCCCTCGTTGACTCTGAGCAAGGCGAGCGCGTCGTCGTAGTGCTTCTCCCGTCCCACCGCGAACGCCGACATGCTGAGCGACCGTTCGCCGAAGTCGAAAGCGTCCCGCCCGAAGTACCGTTCCCTGAGCGCCCGATAGACCCGGACGCCCGAGTCGGCCCCCGCCGCGAGCGTCGCCTCGGTGACCCGCGTCGCGAGCGGCACCGGGCGGCTCACGCCGCGGTGACAGGTCTGGCAGGTGACCTGCACCCCGGGCGTCGGCCGCTCGGGAATGGTGTCGAGCCGCTTGTTGATCTCCTCCACCATCCGCATCATCTCTCGCGCGACCAGCTTGGTGCGCTTCTTGTCGTCGGCGAAGTTGTAGGTCTCGAGCGGCTTCCCCTCCTCGCCGACGTGGCAGAAGCTGCAGCGCACGCCGAGCCCGCCGGCGAAGTTCCGCATGGTGCCGACCACCTGCATCACCGGTGTGTTATGCGGGATGACCTTGGTGTTGATCAGCGAATCGGGGGGCCACTTGCCGGGGGCCTGGGCGGCGAGGGAGAGCGGCAGCGCGGCGGCGACGAGGATTCCAGCGAAGGCAGGGCGCATCGAACGGGCTCGACGGTGAGGGTGAGGGACTGCCAAGGTGCCGTCCGTGCGGGCGCCGGTCAAGTGAGCATCAGAGGTAGCCGAGCCAGGCGTAATCGTGTTCGCGCTTGAAATGAGCGTACCAGCGGCAGAGCGGGTACATCAGCGCCACCACGCTCACCCAGATGAGGTAGACCACCGGCAGGTCGAATCCCCAGCCGGGCGGCTGCACGAACGGGAAGTTGCCGAGATCCGGCGACTCGAACAGCCAGTGCGCCGCGCCGAGCCGCTGATAGCAGATCAGCACCGCGAGCAGGTGGATCAGGAAGAAGTGCCCGAGATAGTAGAACATCGGCACTCGGCCCAGCACCCAGGCGGGGCGGGTGAGCCGCGGGCGGATGCCGTCGAGGGCGGCGAGCAGCACGAGCGCCGGCCCGAGCGTCATCAGCAGGAAGAGGAGCGACGGCGGGTACTTCGTCGTATTGAAGAAGGAGATCAGCGTGTGTCCCGGCGTCGGCTGCACGCTCCAGCGCGACGGGTCGCCGTAGAGGTTGATCCCGCGCACGATCAGGAACGCCGCGAAGAGTGCGGCGCCGGAGCGGTACAGGAAGGCCGTCCGCCGTGCGGCGCTCCACTCGTACACCCCCGCCAGCACGTAGCCGAGCATCGTGACGCCGACCCACGGGATGATCGGATACGCGATCAGGACGGTGAAGCGCTCGCTGCTGACGAGGAACCCCGGCGCGTGCAGCCAGCTCCACACCGGGCCGAAGGCGCCGAGCGCTCGCGCGGATACCCCATCGAAGAGATTGTGCAGCACGACGAGCGCCGCGCCGGTGATGGCAATCGTCCGCGGCGCGAAGCGGAGCATCAGGCCCAGCACGATCATCGCCCAGCCGAGGGCCCAGAGCACGGTGAGGACGGTGACGCGGAAGTCGAAGTTGAACTGGAAGATGAGGCAGCGGAACAGCACCGCATCGAGGAAGAGCAGCCAGAGTCCGCGGGTGATCAGGTAGTGGCGGAGTTCGTTGGTGCCGCGGCGCTTCCGGGAGAGACCGGCGCCGAGGCCGGTAAGGAGGAAGAAGCCCGGCGCGCAGAAGTGGGTGATCCACCGGGTGAAGAAGAGCGCGCCGGTGGTCGTTGCCATGTCGGTCGGATTCTGGGTCACGTGACCGAAGAAGTCGCGCACATGGTCGAGCGCCATCAGGATCATCACGATCCCGCGGAGCAGATCCACCGACTCGAGGCGGCCGCCGCCTGACTCGGCGCTCCCCGATCGCTTCACGGCAATCGCCCCAGCGCCGTCTCCAGTTGTTCGCGGCAGCCGCGGGCGAGCTTGAGCCGGGTGCCATCCTCGAGTACCACCACCGAGTCTCCGTGGAAGTAGGGCTGGATCTCCCGGATCCGCGCGAGCCGTACCAGCGTCGAGCGATGGATGCGGATGAACTCGGCCGGGTCGAGTTCCCGCTCCAGGTCCTTCATCGTGCCGCGGTGCAGGTAGCAGGCGGCGCCCGCCTTGATGCGCAGATAGTCTCCTGCCGCCTCGATGCAGTCAACCTCGGACACCGGCACGATCACCGCGCGCCCGTCGGTGCGGATCACCAGCCGCTCGAGATACGGGCCCGGGACGGGAGTGCGGGCGCCCGCGAGCAGGGCGGCGAGCGGGGCGGCCAGTGCCCCGATCTGTCCCTGGCGTACCCGGGTCTTGGCGTGCGCCAGCGCGTCGTGAAACCGGGCATCGTCGAACGGCTTGAGCAGATAGTCTACCGCGTGCATCTCGAACGCCTTGAGGGCGTGCGCATCGTACGCGGTCACGAAGACCACCGCCGGCAGTTCATGCGCCGGGAGCCGGGTGAGCAGCGTCAGTCCGTCCATCGCCGGCATCTGGATGTCGAGGAACACCAGCTCGGGCCGGTCGCGCCGGATCCGCTCGAGCGCGGAGGCGCCATCGGCGCAGCTTCCGATCAGTTCGATCTCGGGATCCCCCGAGAGCAGCAGCGCGAGTGCACTCCGCGCGGGCTCTTCGTCGTCGACGATGAGCGTACGGATCGGCGCGATCATGGTTTCCCTCCATGCTCCCAGCGCCGGAAGGGCACCGCGATCCGGACCTCGTGGCCGCGCGTCCCCACCGGACCGAATTCGAGTCGCCCCGCATCGCCATAGAGCCGGGCCAGCCGGCTCGCGGTATTCGGCAGGCCGATCCCTCGGCCCGGCACCGGAACGGTGGCGCCGGCGAGCGCGGCACCGTCGTCCCGCACGACGAGGCAGAGGTGGCTCCCCGCGCGCGCGACCTCGACCCGCACCAGGCAGGCGCCCGGGTTAGGCGCGATCCCGTGACGGATCGCGTTCTCGACCAGCGGCTGCAGCAGCATGTTGGGCACGGCGGCGTCGAGGGCGGTGGGGTCGACGTCGAACTCCACCTGGAGCCGGTCGCGGAACCGCACCTGCTCGATCTCGAGATAGCGGCGCGCGAACTCGACCTCCTGGCGGAGCGGCACCTCCTGCGCCGAGGCGCGGTCGAGCACGCGGCGCAGCAGATCGCCGAGGCCGGTCACCACGCGGAGCGCGGCGTCCCGGTCGCCGACGCGCACCAGTGCGCCCACCGTGTGCAGGGCATTGAAGAGAAAGTGCGGCTGCAACTGGGTCTGCAGCGCCTGCAGTTCCGCCTGCGCGAGCTGGGTCTCGAGCTGCGCGGCGGTGAGGTCGCGGGCGCGGAGCCGGCGCTGGTGTTCGAGCATCAGGCTCACGCTGAGGATCGCCCAGTACACCATCGCATCCGGCAGCACCCAGCCGACGAAGAGCTGGACGCCCCGCTCGGCGAGCGGGCGGGGGACCGCCGGTGGCGGCAGCAGCGGCAGCGCGAAGTAGGCGTAGCCCATGTTGAGCACGAAGGCGAGCAGCAGGCAGGCGGCGAGGTGCACCGCGATGCTCCGGGGCCAGCGGCCGCGCGCGAGCGGAAAGCGGTGGCCGAGCCAGTGGATGCCCGGGGTCGCGAGGGCCCAGGCGTAGGCGAGCGGGAGCTGGGTGGAGAGCGACGTCGTCCACGGGAGCGGCGTCCCGCGGGAGAGCAGGTAGCTGAAGTGCTGCTGCGTCGCGCCGACCAGTCCGTAGATGGTCCACGCGCCGAGGATCACGACCCAGGCCGGCAGCCGGGGATCCGGGGTGGGGCGGGTCGTCACGTCGGCAGGCGACGCGAGGGCGGGATGGCGCCGAGAATGAGTGCGATCGGCAGGCCAACCATGCAGGCGTGCTGGCAGGAGTTGAGCGCGAATGTCCACGAGAGGAACGGAACGGGTTTGGCCAGACTGAGCGGGAGCACCACGAGATCCATCGTCCACCAGATGACGACGCCGTAGCTCAGGCCAAGCACAGTGCGCCCGGTGCGATGTGAGACGAGGCGTCGGAGTGCTGGCGTATGTCGCATCATCGTCAGGTAGATGAGACACCAGATCAGTGCGATGCTGACGTGCAGCACACCGCCGAGCAGCGCGGACGCCGTGCCGCCGTCGTAGGCGGCGGGCCCGAGCAGTCCCGTGGCGATCGACTGCAGCAGCCGGACGGTGGTGGTCTTCTGCCGGATCAGGACCCAGAGCACGAAGACGTAGGAGAAGTCGAGCAGCGCGACGGTGACGGCCGCGGCGGCGACGCGGCGCGGGAGGGATGAATCACGGGGCGTCACGGACAGCGCGGTTGCAGACATCGGGCACCGGGGATGAGGGGTGGTGCCACGCTACGAGTTCTCGGCGCGAATCCCAAGCGGTTTGCGGTGAAGTGCGGTGTGGGGACGATGAGTTGCGCATGGACGGGCCTCAGGCGCGGGATATGTTATGGAGGCCGAGTGCCCTCTTTCCGGAGAACGCCTCATGCCAGGCTGGAAGCCACGGATTCGATGGAGTCTCCCGCTGCAGATCATCCTGCTCTTCGGAGCCAGGGCCGCCGGCGTCGGGGCGCAGGTGAGCGCGGCAGATTCGGCACACATCGTCACGACGACGCACGCGCTGATCAATGCGATCACACCAGGCGACACCGTGCCGTGGTCCAGAGTCCTGGCGCCGAACTGGTTTCTCACCGACGAGGCGGGGACGCACGTCGGCCGGAGCGAGTTCCTCGCGGGCATGCAGCCGCTGCCGGCGGGACAGTCGGGAACGCTCACGATGGCGAACTGGCGCCTCACCGGCGCGGGGCCGGTCGTGGTGATCACGTATGACGTCGACGAGGCGCACGACTACTACGGCCAGCGGCTGCAGACCCGCTTTCACCTGACCGACACCTGGGTACGACGCGGAGGGCGCTGGTGGCAGATCGCCGCCCAGGCGCTCGCACTGCCCCGGATCGTCACCTGGATCCCGGTCGCGGATTCGCTGGCGCGCCTGTATGCCGGGAGCTACCGCCTGACACCGGAGATCGGCCTCACGGTGGTGTCCGACGATTCGGGACTCGCGCTGGTGCGGACGGGTCGGCCAGCGCAACGGCTCCGGGCGCTCGATGCCGCGATCTTCGTCCGGGACAGCGTCCGCGGCTTCTGGGTGTTCGAGCGGGACAGCACGGGCGCGGTGACTCGACTGGTGAACTGGCGGGACAACAATTCGGTGGTGTGGGCCCGGGAGCGGTAGCGGCCGGCCTCTGGCATCCGGGTGACGGCGGTCGCAGATTCGCGAACCAGTTCCGAGTTCCGAGCAATAGGCACTACGTACTAAGTACTGCACACTCCGCCCCCATCCCCTCACCCCCGTCGTTCACCATGGCTGACGCTCCGAAGAAGAAGGCCACCCGCAAGCGCGCCAAGGCGGCGCCGGAGCCGCGCGGGCTCACGCCGAAGCAGCTCACCTCGAATCAGCTTCCAGCGGCGCTCGAGCGGCTGAGCGAGCAGATCGTCGACGACGGCGGTGTGGTGATCGGCAGCTATCGCGAGCCGCTCGGCTCGCAGTGGCAGCTCCTCGCCGGGCTCCCGCTCGAGAAGGTGGCGCCGACGCCGTATCAGCGGGATCTCTCCGAGCCGCACGTCGCCCGGCTCGCCGATGCGATGACGCGACTCGGCCGTTTCATGGACCCGGTAATCGCGGTGCGGAGCGGGGAGGGGCAGTACTGGACCCCGAACGGCAACCATCGGCTCGCGGCCCTCCGCATGCTGGGGGCGCGGACGGTGGTGGCGCTGGTGGTACCGGAGCCGGAGGTGGCCCACCGGATCCTGGTGCTCAACTGCGAGAAGGCGCACAACGTGCGCGAGCGCGCCTTCGAGGTCATCCGTCTGGCGGAGGCGCTCGCCGGGCTCGACGACCGGGCGGAGAAGAGCTACGAAACCGAGTTCGAGGAGCCGTCGCTCCTCACGTTAGGCTGCTGCTACCAGCAGAACGGCCGCTTCTCCGGCGGCGCGTATCACCCGGTGCTCAAGCGGTGCGAGGCCTTCCTGGGCTCCAAGCTCTCGACCGCGCTCGCGACCCGGCGCGAGCGGGCGGAGAAGCTGCTCGAGCTCGATGCCGCGGTGTCGGAGGCGGTGAAGGGGCTCAAGGAGCGCGGCTTCGAGAGTCCCTACCTCAAGGCCTTCGTGCTGGCGCGGATCAATCCGCTCCGCTTCACGCTCAAGCGGGGGCAGAAGGCGGACTTCGACGAGACCATCGGCAAGATGCTGAGCGCGGCGAAGAAGTTCGATGCGGGGAAGATCCGCGCGGATCAGGTGGCGCGGGCGGGGGGAGCGCCGGACAGCGCGGAGTAGGCTGGTCCCCAGTCCGCGGAGAGGGTGCGGGGGAAGATGAATCGGAGGGAGGGAGCGCCCTAGCTCACCGCCCCTCCGTCCCGTATACTCTACTCCCAATTCTCTCCCATTCCGGGGCCATCCCTGTCCGACCCGTCCGATCGTCTCAAGGCTGCCCTCGCTGACCGCTACGCCCTCGAGCGCGAACTCGGCGCCGGAGGGATGGCGACCGTCTATCTCGCCGAGGATGTGAAGCACCACCGCAAGGTCGCGGTGAAGGTGCTCCGTCCCGAACTCGCCGCGACGCTCGGCCCCGCCCGCTTCGTCCGCGAGATCGAGATCGCCGCCCAGCTCCAGCATCCCCACATCCTGCCGCTGCTCGATTCGGGGGAGGCCGCCGGCTTCCTCTATTACGTGATGCCGTACATCGACGGCGAATCGCTGCGCGACCGGCTGAGCAAGCGGGGAGAACTCCCCCTCGCGGAGGCGACCCGGCTGCTGCGTGATGTGGCCGACGCCCTCTCCTACGCGCACGGCCGCGGCGTGGTCCACCGCGACATCAAGCCCGACAATGTGATGCTCTCCGGGCGCCACGCCCTGGTGATGGACTTCGGCGTGGCCAAGGCCGTCAGTGAGGCCACCGGCCGGAACAGCCTCACCTCCGTCGGCATCGCGCTGGGGACGCCGACCTACATGGCGCCGGAGCAGGCCGCCGCGGACCCCAACGTCGATCACCGCGCCGACATCTACGCCCTCGGCGTGATGGGCTACGAGCTGGTCGCGGGCCGGCCGCCGTTCGTGGGGATGACGCCGCAGCAGGTGCTTGCCGCCCACGTCACCGAGACGCCGAAGCCGATCACCGAAGTGCGCAACACCTGCCCGCCGGGCCTGGCCGAGACGATCATGCGCTGTCTCGCCAAGCGGCCGGCCGACCGGTACCAGAGCGCGGACGACGTGGTCGAGCGGCTCGAGGTGCTGGGCACGCCGAGCGGCGGCATGACGCCGACCCAGACGCAGCCGACCCAGGCGGTCCGCATCGAGGACCGGTGGTACAGTCATCCGGGACGGATGGCCGGGATCTTCCTCGTCGGCGCGCTCGCGGTGCTCGGCGTGATCTACTTCCTCACCATCCAGCTCGGCCTGCCCGACTGGGTGCCGTGGGTCGGCGCCGGCCTCGTGGCCGCCGGGCTGCCGATCATGGTCGTGACCGGTGTCATGGAACGCCGCCGCGACGCCGCCCGCGCCACCGGGTTCTACTCCGCGAGCGGCGAGACCGGGATGCAGCGGCATCTCACCTGGAAGAAGTCGCGCCGGGGAGGCTATCTCGCCTTCGGCGCGCTCGCGGCGGCCGCGATCATCTACACCGCGATGCGTGTGCTGGGCATCGGTCCGGTGGGGACCCTGATGGCGTCTGGCAAGCTGAGCGAGAAGGACCAGCTCATCGTCGCCGACTTCGAGAACCGCACCCCCGACTCGACCCTCGCCGGCTCGGTGACCGAGGCGTTCCGCATCGACCTCGGCCAGTCACCGACGGTGCGCATCGTCTCGACCGCCGCGGTGAACGACGCGCTGGTGCGGATGCAGAAGCCGCTCAGCACGCCGCTCACCCTGACCCTCGCCCGCGACCTCGCCCAGCGCGAAGGCGCCAAGGCGGTCGTCGCCGGCGAGATCAGCGCGGTGGGACGGAGCTACGTGCTGGTCGCGAAGATCATCAGCGCCCAGGACGGGAGCGAGCTGATCGCGATCCGGGAGACGGCGCCTGACGATGCCGGGATTGTCGCCGCGATCGACCGGCTCTCCGGCAAGGTAAGGGAGCGGATCGGCGAGTCGCTCCGCACCATCCGCGGCGGGCAGCCGCTCGAGAAGGTGACGACGACGTCGCTCGAGGCGCTCCGGCTCTACAGCGAGGCCAACGCCCTCAGCGATGGGGGCGAGGCGAGCAAGGCGATCCCGATCCTGCAGCAGGCCATCGCCCTCGACAGCGGCTTCGCGATGGCGTGGCGGAAGCTCGCCGTCGCGCTCGGGAATGTCGGTGCCAGCATGGAGGATCAGGCCGCCGCGACGACGCGGGCTTATCAGCACCGCGACCGGCTCCCGGAGCTCGAGAAGGAGCTCACGACCGCTTACTACTACGACCGGGTGGACTCCCGTCCCGATCTGGAGGAGGCGGCCTACCGCCGGATTCTCGCGGCCGATCCGCTCAACGGCATCGCCCTCAACAACCTGTCGCTGAAGCTTGGACTCGTGGGGCGGTTCGCCGAGGCGGAGTCGCTCGCGGCAACCGCGGTGAACGGTCCGGCCGGCTTCGACAACACCGTGATGCAGCTGGCGAACTCGCAGCTCGCGCAGGGAAAGTTCGACGCTGCTCGGCGGACGATCGAGAATTTCGGGAAGACCCACCCCGGCTCGCCGATCTATCTCCGAGGCCGGGCCATGGTGCTGATGATGGCCGCTCCGGTGGACAGCGCCAAACGTGCCATCCTTGAGATGGGGCTCAAGGTGCACTCGCCCGAATACCAGAACTACACCCACGGCGGGCTGGCAGGGCTTGCCCTGCTGCATGGCCGGCTGTCGGAAGCGGAGCGGGAGCGGACGGCGAACCAGGCCATCCTGGTGCAGCGCGGCCTGCCGGGTCAGGCGCTCGCCGCCGAGGCGAATCGTGCCCGGGTGGCGCTCTTCTTCAACGGCGATTCCGCCGCGGCGCTCAGGATCCTGCAGGACGGGCTCGCGAAGTATCCGCTCAAGTCGATCCCGCCGCTCGACCGGCCCTATGGCAACATCGCCGCCATCTACGCGATGGCGGGGAGAACCACCGAGGCGAAGCGCCTGCTGACCGAGGCGGAGGCGGCGGTGCCGGAAGGGAACCGGCGCGGTGACGCGAACTGGTATCTGGCCCGCGGCTGGGTGGCCCTCGCCGAGGGACGGCCGAAGGACGCGCTGGCCGAGTTCCGGAACGTCGGTCCCAAGGGACGGCGTGCCGAATGGGGACACTGGGAGGCCGGCCTCGCCTTCGACCGCGCCAACCTTCCCGACTCCGCGCTGGCGGAGTACCAGATCGCGGCCGATTCCGCGGGGTCCGGGATCAAGGGCCAGGTCACACCGTGGACCCAGGCGCCGAGTCTCAAGCGGCTCGGCGAGATCTACGAGGCCAAGGGCGACAAGGCGAAGGCGATCGAGAACTACACCCGCTTCGTCGACCTCTGGAAGGATGCCGACCCGGTGCTGCAGCCCGCGGTCCGCGAGGTGAAGGACCGCCTCGCGAAGCTCGCCGGCGAAGCGAAGTAATTTCGGACCACTCCCCTTGCACTTCTACAGGAGACGCCCTAGTCTCTTGTAGAAGACGGAGGGGAACCCCATGGCCGATGAACGACTCGAGCTCCCGCAGGGCACGCTCGATCTCCTGATCCTCAAGGCGCTCTCGCTCGGCGCCCAGCATGGCTGGGCGATCTCCGAGCGTCTGCAGCAGGTCTCCCGGAGCAGCCTGCAGGTGCCGCAGGGCTCGCTCTATCCCGCGCTGCACCGGCTGGAACGCCGGGGCTGGATCTCCGCACGCTGGGACGCCTCCGACAACAACCGCCGGGCCAAGTTCTACGAACTGACAGCCGAAGGCCGCAGTCAGCTCAAGACCGAGACGGCGGAGTGGCGCCGGCTCGCGACGGTCGTGCAGCTCGTCCTGGACATGCGCTGAGGAGCCTCCCATGCTGACCGAATTCCTGAGCGAGATCCGGTTCCGGCTGCGCGCCATCTTCCGCCGCGGCGCGATGGAGCGCGAACTCCACGACGAACTCCAGTTCCACCTGCAGCGCGAGGCGGAGAAGCTGACGCGCGAAGGGGTGCCGCCTGACGAGGCGCTGCGCCGGGCGCGGATCGCCCTCGGCGGCGTCGAGGTGGTGAAGGAGGCGAGCCGCGACAGCCGGGGCATCAGCTGGCTCGAGCATGCCGGTCAGGACCTCCGCTACGCCCTGCGCTCGCTGCGCCGCAACCCCCTCTTCACTGCCGGCGTGATCCTCACGCTGGGACTCGGCATCGGGGTCAACACCACGATGTTCGGGATCGTCGACCGGCTGCTCTTCCGCACGCCGGCGTATCTCGCGCAACCGGAGATGACGCACCGGGTCTACTTCCGCTATCAGGGACGGAGCGAGCCGCGGGTCACCAGCTACCTCGGCTACACCCGCTTCCTCGACATCCGGAAGTACACCAGCTCCTTCTCCGCGCTCTCTGCCTACGCGACGCGCGACCTGGCGATCGGCACCGGACGCGAGAGCCGGGAGATGCGGGTGGCGATCGTCTCCGCGTCATTGTTCAGCATGTTCGACGCGCCGCCGGCGCTGGGGCGCTACTTCGTCGCCGAAGAGGACACCGTCCCCGCAGGGGCACCTGTGGCGGTGCTCGGGTACACCTTCTGGCAGACCAACTACGGCGGCCGGGCCGACGTGCTCGGCCAGCGGCTGCACATCGGCATCGCGGACTACACCGTCATCGGCGTGGCCCCGCGCGGCTTCGCCGGGATTTCGAGTGATGCGCAGCCGGTGGCGTTCATTCCCATCACGGCCTTCGCCGCGATGAACTGGCCCAATCGCGCGCCCAGCGACTACTACACCCGCTACAGCTGGAACTGGATGGAGATGATCGCGGAGCGGAAGCCGGGCGTGTCGCTCGAGGCCGCCAACGCCGATCTCTCACACGCCTACCAGCTCAGCTGGAACGACGAGGGGGCCACCGACCCGAGTCAGGCGTCCGCCGCGGTCGCCAAGCCCTCGGCCGAGGCCGGCCCGATCCAGGCGGAGCGGGGACCGCTCCGGAGCACGGTCACGAAGGTGGCGACCTGGGTGAGTGGAGTTGCCTTCATCGTCCTGCTCATCGCCTGCGCCAATGTGGCGAACCTCCTGCTCGCGCGTTCCATCCGGCGGCGCCGGGAGATCGCGGTGCGCCTGGCGCTCGGGGTCAGCCGTCGCCGGCTGATGGTGCAGCTGCTCACCGAGAGCCTGCTGCTTGCCGGCGCGGGCGGGGTGGCGGGGGTGCTGTTCTCCTCGTGGAGCAGCTCGCTCCTGAGCGGGCTCTTTCTCTCGGGCGCCTCCGGCGCTACGTCACTGGGCGATCCGCGCACGCTCGGGTTCGCGCTGGCCGCGGCGGTGCTCGCCGGCGGGCTCACCGGCCTCGCGCCGATCCTGCAGACCCGGCGCCCCGACCTGGCCGGCGAGCTCAAGGCGGGCGTCCGCGAGGGCGGACAGCGGCGCTCACGGCTCCGCACCTCGCTGCTGCTCCTGCAGGCGACGCTGTCGGTGGTGCTGCTGATCGGTGCCGGGCTCTTCGTGCGGAGCCTCCGCAATGTGGAATCGATGCGGCTCGGCTTCGATGTCGATCCGGTCCTCTACGTCAATCTGAACATGCGGGGCGCCAAGCTCGACAACGCCGAACACACCGCGCTGCGGCAGCGGATCGTGGAGACGGCGCGCACCCTGCCCGGCATCCAGAACTCGGCGCTCGGCCTCACCGTGCCGTTCTGGGATACCTGGAGCGACAATCTCTTCGTGGCGGGGATCGATTCGGTCGCGCGGCTCGGCAGCTTCTCCCTGCAGGCCGGCTCGCCGGAGTACTTCGCGACGCTCGGCACCCGGATCGTGGCGGGGCGGGGGATTACCCCCGAAGACGCGACCAATGCCCCAAAGGTGGCGGTCGTGGACCAGGCGATGGCGCGGCTGCTCTGGCCGGGGCAGAACGCGCTGGGTCAATGCATGCGGGTCGGGGCGGACACGATGCCCTGCACCACGATCGTGGGGATCGCCGAGAGTGCCAGGCAGGAGAGCCTCACCGGATCCGACGGCGGACACTACTACCTGCCGATCACCCAGTACCATCCGGAGGACGCCGCGATCTTCGTCCGGGTGACGGGGGACGCCGGCACTGCGCGGGAAAGCGTCCGCCGCCAGCTCCAGCCCCTCATGCCGGGCGATGCCTATCTCACGGCGACGCCGCTCACGGAGATCGTCGGGGAGCAGATGCAGTCGTGGCGCTTCGGGGCCACGATGTTCCTGGCCTTCGGCGGGCTGGCGCTGCTGCTGGCCGCGATCGGACTCTACAGCGTGATCGCCTATGACGTGGAGCAGCGCACCCACGAGCTGGGAATCCGGATCGCGCTCGGTGCCCGCCTCGGCGACGTGATGCAGCTCGTGGTCCGCAGCGGACTCCGGGTCGCGCTGGGGGGCATCGTGCTCGGTGGGATGCTGGCGCTCTGGGCCGGGCACTGGATCGCCCCGCTCCTCTTCGATCAGTCGCCGCAGGATCCGCTGGTCTTCGGCGTGGTGACGGGCTTGCTCCTCCTGGTGGCGCTGGTAGCGAGCATCGTCCCGGCGAGAAGGGCGGCGCGGGTGAGCCCGGATCTGGCGCTGCGCAGCGAATAGCCAGCGTTCGCGCTGCCCGCAAAGCAAACCGCCGGCCCCCGAGTGGGAGCCGGCGGTTTGTTGCGTTTGGCAGCAGCGAATCAGGGAACGGTGAAGCTCTTCGTCAGCTTGCCGGTCTTGCCGCCGTTGTCGGTGACGGTCAGGGTCCAGGTCACAGTCGTCGTCTTCGAGAAGGTCCGGGTAAAGGTCGAGAGCGTCGACAGCGTCGTGCCCGCGGCGTTGGTCCAGCGATAGCCGACGATGGTGCCATCGGGATCTCTCGAGCCGGTGCCGTTGACGGTACAGCTATGCGCCGGCGCGGGCTGGCAGCTCACCGTCCAGGCGGCGATGGGCGCCTGATTGGTGCTGCCGGTAAGCGCCACGGTCCGCGTGACTGCACCTGACAAGCCGCCGCCGTCAGTCACGGTGAGGGTGACCGGGTAGGAGCCGGCCGCTGCGTAGGTGTGGGCCGGCGTCGCGCCGGTCCCGGTCGTCCCGTCGCCGAAGCTCCAGGCATAGGACACGATCCGGACGTCATCCGTGGAGTTGGATCCGTTGAAGGAGCAGCGCCGGGTCGAGCTCACGCAGCTGAAGTTGAAATGGGCCACCGGCGGCTGATTGCCCGGCGGCGTGACGCTCGGAATCACCGACTTCGCCAGCGTGCCGCGGGTCCGGTCGAAGGTGCGGCTGCCGAGCGTGGCTTTCTCCACCAGAAACTCGATCGACCCGACGCCGCAGAGTCCCTTGTAGCTGAAGCTGACAACGCCGGCGGCGTTGGTGGTGCCGCTGACGGCGTTGCTGGTCCAGTAGTCGTCCATGAAGCGCCCGTTCACCGTGGCACTCGCGAGCGGCGCCCCGGCTTCGTCGGTAATCGTCACCGAGGCGGTGGACTGGTTGTACATGCTGCCGCCCTGGAAGCACGACCCCGGATTCGCCGCATCCTGAATGAACTGCGACGTCAGCGTGGCGGTGGCGACCAGGCAATTGGCGCCACAGGGGGTGACCGGCGTAAGCCGCACCAGCCGCGGCGCGGTCCCGAAGAACACCGAGGCGAGGATCTGGCCGCTCGCGTTGATCGGGCCGCCCCCGCTCACGGCGCGCGCGCCGTAGGCGGGAGAGATCAGGCCGAGGAGCCCCTGCGCCAGCCCGTTCGGCCCGACGGCGACGACGCCGGTACTGCTGACGGTGCCGGTGATGTCGAGCGCGGCGTTGATGCTGCCGACGCCGAAGCTGCTCAGGTGGCCGGTCGGCACGCCGGAGAGCTGCTGCCAGGCGCCGCCGCGAGGCAGCCGGTAGAAGTACACCAGGTTCTGGCTGCCGCTGGTGATGAGGAAGCGGGCCTGGTCGCCGTTGTCGTTTATGGCGGAGCTGCCCCGGCTCGCTCCGAAGAAGCCGGCCGGTGGCGGCGGCAGCGGCGTGAAGCTGGCCGGATTGCCGAGCTGGTACCAGCCGGTCGCGGTGGACACCGCGCCGCCGGGGCTCATCGCTTCCGGAATGTCGTTCGGGTAGCCGAGTGAGGCGAGGTTGACCATGCCTCCCGACTGGGTCCAGAGGAAGGGTGCGGCCGCGGTGGGAATCGCGCCGCCCGTGGTCGACCAGCCGACCACCCGGCCCTGGTCATCGATGCCGCCGGTGGTCGTCTCGCTCATGCCGGGGAGGGCCCCGAGGTCCTGCACGCTGTAGCTGCCCTGGCTCGGCGTCCAGACCGCGGCGTGCGTGTTCACCCCGGGAAGTCCGGAGACACCCGCGATGAGGCCCTGATTGTTGATGGACGAGGGATAGATGCCGGTCCGGCCGGCGACGCCGGGCAGCACCATCCGCACGCCGCCGCGCCAGACGACGGTCTGCTGCGTCGCGAGGCAGAACGAGCCGCAGCCGGGATCCAGGTACGAGGTGCCAATCACATCGCCGGCGTCATTCATGTCCGCGCCGGATGCCGTGGTGCTGATGAAGTCCACGGCGTACATGCTCGCGATCGCCGACGCGCGGCCCATGTTCGGTGCCGCGACCGTGGGCGCGAGACGGTCGTCGCTGCAGGCCGTCGCCAGCAGGGCGACGACGGCCAGCGCGGCGAGCTTCCTTGTCTGCATGCCGATCATGTGTGCTCCTCTCTGAGTGGGGCGACTCGCAGGTCGTCGCGCTGGTCAGCGCACGCGTACCGTGATGATGTTGGACGTGCCGGTCGCGCCATGCGCGTCCGTCACCTGGATGCGGACCGAGTAGGTCCCGATCTTGGTGTAGGTCCGGGTCGCCATGAGGGTCCCCGGGGTGGCGAGGCTGCCGCTGGTGGGGCCGTTCCCCCAGAAGAGCGTCCAGCTCCAGGGGCCGTCTCCCGCATCCGGGTCGGTGATGACGGCGCGGACGGTGACGCGCTGACCGGGGCGGATCGTGGTCGCCGTCGTCGCAGCGAGCGTCGCCGTCGGCGCGGTGTTCCCGGCCGTCACGGGGGTCACGGTCCACATGACGGCGTGCACACCCTGACCCGCCGGCATGTACGACTCGCCGACCACGGCACCCGCGTTGTTGATCCCGCGCGCCTTCGAGCTGGTGACGGATGCATTCGGCCAGGGATCGAGCGGGATGTACTGCCCCGCCTTCCAGAGCACGCCCACCGTGCCCACCGTGCCGACCACGTCCCCGCTGTCGTTGATCTCGCTGACGGTGTTCGCGAGCCGGGTCGGCATCGGGAGCGCCTGGACGACGCCGTTCTTCCAGATCACCGGTTCGCCACCGTTGCTCTGGCCCGCGACGTCGCCCCGGGTGTTGATCGAGCGACCCACCGACTGCAGGAAACTCCCGGGAAGATCGGGGAGGATGGTGAACTGGCCGTTGGTCCAGACGAAGGCGTACTGGCGGGCGCCGGTGCCGGCGGCGGTGCCCGTGCCGGTGACCTGTCCGGCGTCGTTGATGTCGTATGCCATCGAGAAGTTGCCGCCGGGGATCACGCCGATGTCGCGGAGCAGCAGTCCGTTCCGCCAGATGCCGGCGTGCTGGTAGAGCGGAGTGGTGCCGCCGCCGCCGGTGCCGCCGCCCGCGACATCACCGCTCGCGTTGATGCCGTTCGCGGCCGCGCCGGAGGCGGCGGTGCCGGGCAGCGGCTGCAGCTTCATCGCCGTGCCCTGGCTCCAGAAGACGCCGTAGCCGAGGCTGCTGTTCTGGGTGGCGAACCCGACGAACTGGCGCTGCTCGTTGAGCTGGGTGGCCGTCGTGACGGCCGAACTGGGCTGGGGCAGCGTGTCCACGATGACCCCGTTCTTCCAGAGCACGCGACGATTCACGCCGCCGGCATCGCCGGCAATGCCGACGACCTCGCCGAGATTGTTGATGTCGTAGGCGCTCGAGTAGGTGCCGCCGGGGAGCAGGCCGAGGTCGGTGATCGTGACCTGCCAGCTTCCCACGGTGCGGGTGACCGAGAGGCTGCTGACGGCGGCGCCGGCCTCCATCGAAGGGATGAGTGCGGGATCGGTGGCGCCGCGCTCGCTGCCGCTGGAACAGCCGGCGAGCAGCAGGAGGACGGCGGTGGCCCTGAGGACCGGAGTGCGGAGCATGGACGTACCTCTGCGGTGGTGTGGAGTCGCGTTCGCGCTGGCGAGCGGACGCGGGCTCCGCGGACTGAAGGGTTCCTGCGGCGCAGCAAGATACGCGTCGCGTCGTGTGGCCCCGATGAAGTGGACGTGAGCGTGTGAGGCCCTGCTGTACGCCGCGCTGTAGCGGATCGCTATGACCGGAGCGCGGCGCTACATGCTGCCTGACAAATGCCGGTCTTCCCGCTCCGGCGCCTGCCCGCTGCGCTGCATGCAGGGCAAGAAGCGGTCCGGCGCACCGGGAGAGAGCTGTGAGAGGGAGACGGCGGCGAGCGGGGTGGCGGGGCGCTCGCCGGGCTGGGCCGGCGCGATGCACCCTGTCGCGTAACGAGACAGGCGGGATTGATGTAGATTGTCCCGATCACTCACGCCCCTGCGGAGCAAACGGATGCGCATTCTGGTCACCGGCGGCGCCGGCTTCATCGGCAGCCACACCACGGTGGAACTTCTCAAGGCCGGCCACGACGTCGTGGTGGTCGACAACTTCAGCAACAGCAAGCCCGAGGCGATCCGGCGGACGGAGGAGCTCGCCGGCCGGCCGTTCACCTTCCACAAGGTGGATCTCCTCGACCAGCCGGCGCTGGATGACGTCTTCCGCCGCCATCCGATCGATGCCGTCATCCACTTCGCCGCCTTCAAGGCGGTGGGCGAGTCGGTCTCCCTGCCGCTCAAGTACTACCACAACAACATCACCGGCACGCTGATCCTCTGCGAGACGATGATCGCGCACCAGGTGAAGACGATGGTCTTCAGCTCCTCCGCGACGGTCTACGGCGAGCCGGCCTCGGTGCCGGTGTTCGAGCACTTCCCGCTCTCGGCGACCAACCCGTACGGCCATTCGAAGCTGATGATGGAGCAGATCTTCCGCGACCTCTACCGGGCCGACCCGACCTGGAACATCGCGCTGCTCCGCTACTTCAATCCGGTCGGCGCGCACGAGAGCGGACGGATCGGCGAGGATCCCAGCGGGATCCCCAACAATCTCTTTCCCTACATCACCCAGGTCGCGGTCGGGAAGCTGCCGAAGCTGCGGATCTACGGCGGCGACTACCCCACGCCGGACGGCACCGGGGTCCGCGACTACATCCACGTCGTGGATCTCGCCGTCGGCCACCTCAAGGCGCTGGAGAAGCTCAAGGGGAAGACTGGCTGCATCCCCTACAACCTCGGCACCGGCCGCGGCAACAGCGTGCTCGAGGCGGTGAAGGCGTTCGAGCGCGCGAGCGGGAAGAAGATTCCCTACGAGATCGTCGCCCGCCGCCCCGGTGATGCGGCGAGCTGCTACTGCGATCCTTCCCTCGCCGAGCGGGAACTCGGCTGGAAGGCGGAGCGGGATCTCGACGCGATGTGCCGCGACGCCTGGCGGTGGCAGAGCCAGAACCCGGACGGGTTCCCCTCGTAACACCTCCCTCCGCGGTCGCCCGCCTTGCGGGTGGCTCTGCCGGGCCGTAACCTAGCCGCCTCCATTCCACTCACGGGGCGGCTTTTCCATGGCGACCGGTTTTCCGCGCGCATCGCGTCTCGCGCCCTTCCTGCTGATCGCCGCCGCGCTGTCCTGCGCCGGCGAGCCGCGCACCGGCACTTTCGTCAGCATGATCGACAACCAGTTCAACGCGGCGGTGACCCGCGTGCCGGTAGGCGCGCGCGTCATCTTCATGAACGTCGGCGCCAATCCGCACAACGCCGTCGCCGCCGATTCGAGCTGGGCGACCGCGACCGAGATCAAGGCGGGCAAGGACGAGACGGTCGTCTTCGACCAGCCGGGCGTCTACAAGTACTACTGCACCTTCCACGGCACCCGCGACGGCGTCGGCATGGCCGGAGTGATCGTCGTTGGCGACGTTGCCTACTCGCCGAGCCCAAGGGGCATCGTGCCGCCGGTCGCCGCCGCGACTGGCGTCACCCGCCACGTGCCGAAGGACTATCCCACCATTCAGGCCGCGGTGGACGCCGCCGATCCCGGCGACCTGGTGCTGGTGGAGCCCGGCGTCTACAAGGAAGAGGTGACGGTCACCACCCCGTCGCTGGTGATCCGCGGGACCGATCGCAACACCGTGATCATCGATGGCGAATTCGTCCGCGGCAACGGCATTCAGGTCCTCGCCGACGCCGTCGCCATCGAGAACATGACCGCGCGGAACGCGCGCCTCAACGGCTTCTACTGGAGCAACCTCACCGGTTTCCGCGGCTCGTATCTCACGGCCTACAACAATGGCGACTACGGCATCTACGCCTTCGGTGCCTACGACGGCGTGTTCGAGGATTCGTATGCCTCCGGCTCGCCCGACTCCGGCTTCTACGTCGGCCAGTGCTACCCCTGCCGCATTGTGATCCGCCGGGTGATCGCGGAGCGGAACGCGCTGGGCTATTCGGGCACCAACTCCGGCGGCGACATGTACGTCGTGAGCAGCATCTTCCGGGAGAACCGTTCCGGGCTGGTGCCCGCCTCGCTCGACATCGAGCTGCAGGCGCCGCAGCGGGAGACCACGATCGCCGCGAATCTGGTGGCACACAACGGCAACGACTCCGCCCCGGCATGGGCGCTGCCGGGCATCACGATGGGGAACGGGATCCTCATCGCCGGCGGGCTCCGGAACATCGTCGAGCGCAACGTGGTGGTAGACCAGACGCAGTACGGCATCCTGGTCTCGCCGATGCTCGACAAGAACTTTTACCCCGCGCGCGACAACATCATCCGCAACAACACCGTGCTTCGCTCGGGCCGGGCCGACCTCGCCGTTTCCGGGCCGAGGAGCAGCCACAACTGCTTCAGCGGCAACACCAGCAACAGCAGCGCACCGTTCGTGCTGCCGGCGCTGGCGCGCTGCGCCGGGTTCAGCCTGCCGGTGGATTACGACGTGCTCGGCTTCACCGCGCTGGTGCTGGTGCGCGGAACGCTGATCCAGGACGCCACCTTCCCCGACTGGAAGACCCAGCCGGTGCCACCGCCGCAGCCGTCGATGCCCGATCCGCTCACCGCGCCCGCGCGGCCCGCGTTCCACGTCTTCGACAGCCTGCACTTCGACGTTCGCGAAGCTCGGCTCCCGGCCGAGGCGAAGTCGATTGTCACCGCGGCGGGGTCGGCGCAGCCGGGACTGCACATGTGGCTGATGAACAACACGACCTTCCTGCTCGCGCCCTTCCTGGTCCTCTGGTGGCTCTGGCTGCTTGTCCGGCGGCGGCCGGAGGGCGCGCCGCGGCGCTGGGGCCGGCTGGCGCTCTCGGTGGTGGGCGGGGTGGTGGTGTACGTGGGGCTGCTTGGCGCGATCGCGTATCACTTCGGCAAGGAGTTCTAGCCGTGGGGCTCTCGCGCCGCGACTTCCTGCTTCTCGGGCTCGGACTCGGCGGCGGTGCCGGGGCGTCGTGGCTTTCGCGGCATCGGCCACGGCTCTTCCGCCCTACTCTCGATCCCGCGTCGCCCAGGATCTCGCAGGACAGCGCCTACGGCGCGATGACCATGCCGCCGGACGAGCTGGGCGCAGCGTCGCTCGATGACCGGACCCTTCCGCCGCTGCGCACCCAGAGGCCGCAGACGATCGATCTGACGGTGCAGGAGCTGCAGGTGCCGGTGGGACGGGGGCGGACGATGGCGGCGTGGACCTACAACGGCCGGATTCCCGGCCCGATCATCCGTGCCACCGAAGGCGACGAGCTGCTGCTCCGGGTCAGGAACCTCGGAGCCCATCCGCACAACCTCCATTTCCACGGTGCGCACGCCCTCGGCGCGGACGGCTGGGAGCCGGTGCCGCCCGGCGGGAATGCCGAATACCGCTTTCGCGCCGGACCGATGGGGCTGCATCCCTATCACTGCGAGACCACGCCAGCGCCGGAGCACATCTCGCACGGATTGTACGGTGCGTTCATCGTGGACCCGCCGGGGGGACGGCCACCGGCGCACGAGATCGTGCTCGTCGCCGGCGGCTTCGACACCGATGGCGATGGTCGAAGCGAGCTGTTCGGCTGGAATGGGGCGCCGGGCTACTACATGAAGTACCCGCTCAAGGTGCAGGCGGGGGAGCCGGTGCGGGTCTACCTGGTCAACATGGTGAGCGACGAGCCGCAGCTCTCCTTCCACATGCATGCGCAGGTCTTCGACGTCTTCCGGAGCGGCACCCGCCTCACGCCCGACGAGAAGACCGACGTGGTGACGCTGGCGCAGGCGGAGCGCGCGATCATCGAGTTCCGGCTCCCCGACCGCGGCCGCTACATGTTCCACCCGCACCAGCAGCGAATGGCCGAACGGGGCGCGATGGGCTGGTTCACCGCGACGTAACCCACCCGCCATCCGATCTGACCGTTAACGCGCCGGCCGCGAACGCAACGTAGGGGCGACCGGCCGGTCGCCCCAACCGGTCGCCCCCAATCCAATCACACCCGACCATCATTGCGCCGGTCGCCCCAACCGGTCGCCCCATTCGATCCGGCCATCAGTGCACCGGCCGCCACAGGAACCGCCTGGGACTCGCCGCGAAGGCCGTGCGGATCGCGGCCCAGAGCCGCGCCCGCTCGGCGCGACCGAGGTCGCGGGCCCGCATCGCCGTCCGGAGCGCCAGCGCGAACGAGACGCCGAGGTTGCAGGCGGCAATCGCCAGGATGGCCGCGGCCCCCCATGCCACATCCCCCCACTGGAACTCCGGCGAACCGAAAAGCGAAGCCGCGGCGAGCGCCAGCGAGGCGGCCTGCAGGGTCACGTGCCGGACCTCGATCGGCAGGCCGAAGAACTTCGCGAACAGCACCGGGACGAAGCCGAGCAGCAGCCCGAGCACCAGGTAGCCGACGATCCCGCTCAGATGCTGCGAGGCGAGCCGTCCGAGGCGCGCGGCGTTGGCGGGGCCGACGGCGTTTCGCAGCCCGCGATGGGTCGCGAGCGCCTGCGGGAGTCCGCGGTAGGTGCTCCAGTTCGCGGCGAACCCGGCGGCGAGGCTCGACATCCAGAGAAAGACGCCGGTGAGGATCGCATAGGGAATCGTGAGCGAGAGGAGGGGGTGCACCGCGTGCACCGAGTGAAGCGCGACCTCGCTGGAGAGGAGGGGCGTGCCGAGCCAGCGGAACAGGATGACGATCAGCACCGAGACGGGGACCGTGGCGAAGACGTTGCCGACGGTCGCGGCCATCTGCGAGCGGGTGATCGCGGCGACGAGGTCCACCTGGCTCTCCAGGTGCCGCTCGTCGTCGAGGGCGGAGGCGAGCGCGGCCCCGGTCATCGCCGGCTGCTTGGAGGCCAGCGTGAAATGCGCGAACTGCATCGCAATGAAGCTCGCGCTGTAGTTGAGCGCGGAGGCGAGACCCGAGACGAACGGCGCGAGTGGGGCCGCCGTGAGGACGTACTTGAACACGGCAGTGAAGGCGGTGAGGACCCCGCCACCGGCGGCGGACCGGCCGGTCGCGTCCCACTCGCCGATGTCCCGCGCGACGTAGTGCTCGCCCGTCTCGGCGGTATGCTCCGTCACCTTGAGGGCGAGCCGCTTGAGGGTGTTCCGCGCGAGCGAGCGGATGCCGCGCTGACGATAGGCGCCCCGCACGATCTCGCTCACCAGCGCCCGGCCGTCGCTCGCGCCCGACAGCGTCACGATGAGGTCGTCGAGACGGAGGAAGAGCGCCTCGAGCAGTTCGATGCGGAACAGCACGTCGGTCGAGACGCCCCGCTCCTCGAGGCGCCGGTGCGCGGTAGCGAGCGCCGCATCACAGGCGCGGCGCAACGCGGTCAGTCGTTCCGCGGCAGCCGGATCATCCGGCTGGCTCACCCGCGCCTCGATCGCCGCCGGGAGCTGCAGGAAGGGAGAGGCGCCGTCCCGCTCCCCATCGGTCAGCTCGAGCAGGCCTCGGCTGGTGCCGAGTGAGGCGGCCCGTACACCGATGAGTCGCGCCGAGTCGGCGAGCAGCGCGCCCGGCATCGCGAGCAGCTCGCGCCACGGCGCCAGCGCGCTCTCCGGCAGGCCATCTACCCAGGAGGCGTCCACCTCGTCGAGCGGCAGGTGGGAGACCAGCACCGAGAGATCGTCCGCCGGCTCGAGCCTGGGAACCACCCGGTCGATGATCCGCTCCAGCGATTCCTTGAAGAGGGTGCCGTGGACGGGGAGCCCCGTCTCGGCCAGCAGGCGCACCGCGGAGGGGTGACACCAGATCTCGTGCAGCTTGTGGCGGATCCGGTCGGCACGCGGGTGGGCGTCGAGGATCTCCGCGAGCAGCGCGAGGCGCCGGGTCCGGGGGACTTCCATGCCCGTCTCGACCGGCGTCGCATCGAGCAGCCAGAGGAGCAGCTCCTCGAGCGTGCGGGTGCCGGGGTCGGCGAGCAGCTGATCGAGCAGCCGCGTCGCGGCCTGGTTCGGCGGATCGGAGATCATGAAGGGCAACATAGGCCGCCGGGCCCCGGGGTGTAAGCGGCGCTCACGCCAGCTTAACCGGCGATTCAGGCCCCGCGCGCGGGGATCGTGCGGTTGGATGTCGTGCAGGTGGCGGTACAGCGGGTGAGTCGCATGGAGGTCCGCAGGGGGGACACGGGCAGTTCACTGTTGCTCGTCCGTGTGTCGTGCTGGCGCTGGCGATCTTCCGTGGCATCGCGCGGTCGAACGCATTCGAGTTCCACTCGCGTCGCGACGATGCACTGGCACCGCTGCCCGCCGCGGCCGCGGCGGGCAGCGTGTTCTGCCTAACGGCCCCCGGCCGGCAGGTTCTTCTCGAGGAAGCCAGTGAGCTGGGTGAAGAGGTGCAGCGTCGTGCCCTCGCCCTCGAAGATGCCGTGGGAGCGATTGGGGTAGCTCAGGAGCTTGAACTGCTTGTTGGCTGCGACCAGGGCGTTGATGAGCCGTTCGGACCCCTGGTAATGCACGTTGTCGTCACCCGTACCATGCACCAGGAGCAGGTTGCCGCGGAGCCGGTCGGCGTAGCTGAGCGGTGAACTCGCCTTGTAGTCCGCCTCGTTCTGCTGCGGGAGTCCCATGTAGCGCTCCTGGTAGATGGTGTCGTACAGGTGCACGTCCGGCACCGGTGCGACCGACATCCCCGTCTGGTAGACCTCGGGGTAGCGGAACAGGAGGTTGAGGGTCATCGAGCCGCCGCCGCTCCAGCCCCACACCGCGAAGCGGGTCGAATCGACCCACGGCCAGCGCCCGATGGCGCGCGCCGCCCCCGCCTGATCCTCGCTCGCAAAGACGCCGATCTTCCGGTAGATCGACTTGCGCCAGGCCCGGCCCCGGAGCGAGGGCGTGCCCCGGTTGTCCATCGTGATGACGGCATAGCCCATCTGCGTCAGCATCAGGTGCCAGGCGTCGTTCGCCCACCAGACGTCGTTGGCCGTCTGCGCCGCCGGCTCGCCATACACCATGAACAGGACGGGATACTTCTTCGTCGAGTCGAAGTCGGCGGGATACATCGTCACGCCGTCGAGCCAGACGCCGTTGCCGGCATCGACGCGGAAGAACTTCGTGGGTCCCTTCCTGAGCCGCGCGTAGCGCTGCCTGAGTTCCACGTTGTCGGCCAGGGTCCGGATCACCTCGCCCGAGGGGAGGCGGACCAGTTCGGTGACGGGCGGGGTGTTGAAGTTGGAGAAGGTGTGGATCGCGTAGCGCGCACCGGGCGCGACATTGTACCCGTGGGTCCCGAACTGCCCCCTCGGCGCCAGCCGCTCCGCGGCGGCCGACCCGTCGAGATGGGTGCGGTAGAGATACCGCTGGGTCGGGTTCTCCGGTGACGCCGAGAAGTAGAGCCAGCCCCCCGTGGTGTCCACCGACACGACGTCGGCGATGTCGTAGTCGCCGGGCGTCAGGAGCTTGCGCTCCTTGCCGTCGCGGGAAACCGAGTACGCATGGCGCCAGCCGTCGCTCTCGCTGAACCAGAGCAGCCGCTTGCCGCCGTCGAGCCAGGTCCAGTCATCCACCACGTCGATCCAGGCGCTGTCGCGCTCGGTGAGCAACGGCGTGGTCAGGCCGGTCTTCGCGTTGCCGAGCAGGACGGTGAGGGTGTTCTGCAGCCGGTTGAGGTGCTGCATCACGATCTGCTCGGAGTTGGCGGCCCATTCCATCCGCGCGAGATAGATGTTGCGCGGATCGCCCGCGACCTTCATCCACCGGGTGAGGCCGCCGCTCGCGCTCACCACCCCGATCTTCACCGCCGAATTGGTCTGCCCCGCCTTGGGATACTGCACCGGGATGGTGAAGGAGTAGAGGCTGTCGGTGGTGTTGAGCATCAGGAAGTCGCGCACGCCGGAGGCGTCGAGCTGCCAGTACGCGATCTTCGTCCCGTCGGGGCTCCAGCGGAACCCGTCGCGGTCGTCGAACTCTTCCTCGTACACCCAGTCGAAGGTGCCGTTGATGATGGTGGTGGACCCATCGCGGGTGAGCTGGGTGATCGCGCCGTCAGCGACCCGCTCGACGTACAGGTTGTGCTCCCGCACGTAGGCGACCCGGTCGCCGCTGGGGGAGAACTTCGCGAACATCAGCGTCGAGGGCTTCGCGTCCTTGCCGCCCAGCTTCGCGAGACGGCCGGCATCGAGATCGAGCACCCAGTAGTCGCCGCGGGTGTTCTGCCGCCACACCCGCGCGGTGTTGGTGTAGATGAGCAGCTTCCGGCCATCGCGCGAGAAGCGGAAGCTCGCCATCCGAAGCGGCACGCTGTCGCCGGCGGGGATGAGCTGCTCGCTCCGCACCAGCACCGTCTTGGCGCTGGTGAGCGGGTCGACCCGCACCAGGTCGGGCCCCGCCGCGTCTTCGCGCTGGTCGTAGGAGAAGTACGCCTCGCCATCCGGGGTCCAGCGTACCGGCGGCACGTACTGCCCGCTGAAGAAACCCGAGTTGAAGATCCGGTCGAGCGTGACCCGGGTGGAATCGGTGTCCTGGGCCGGGTCCTGCGCCCGCGCCGCCGGGGCGGCCAGGAGGGAGAGGACCGTGAAGAGGACGACACGACGAAGCATGGCTGTGGTGCCCGGTAGGAGGAGACAACAACTAAACCGCCCGGCTGGACGGGAGTCCAGACCGGGCGGTTTCAGGATCTGGGCCGCGATGAATCGCGGCCCCTCCAATTACGGACTAGTACCGGTAATGATCCGGCTTGTACGGCCCCTCGACCGGCACGCCGATGTAGTCGGCCTGCTCCTTCGAGAGCTTGGTCAGCTTCACGCCGAGCTTGTCGAGGTGCAGCCGCGCGACCTTCTCGTCCAGCTTCTTCGGCAGCACGTACACCTTCTTCTCGCTGTACTTCGTGCCGGAGACGGTCGGCTTCCCCTGCGCATTGAGGTGCAGGTCGAGCTGCGCCAGCACCTGGTTGGTGAAGCTCGAGCTCATCACGAAGCTCGGGTGGCCCGTCGCGCAGCCGAGGTTGAGCAGCCGGCCCTCGGCGAGGATCAGCACGCTGTGGCCGTCGGGGAAGACGAACTCGTCGTACTGCGGCTTGATGTTGATCCGCTCGAGCCCCTTCACCTTCTTGAGGCCGGCCATGTCGATCTCGTTGTCGAAGTGGCCGATGTTGCCGACGATCGCCTTGTCCTTCATCCGCGCCATGTGCTCGGCGGTGATGATCTGCTTGTTGCCGGTCGCGGTGATGAAGATGTCCGCGGTCTCGAGCACGCTCTCGAGCGTGGTGACCTGGTAGCCCTCCATCGCCGCCTGCAGCGCGCAGATCGGGTCGATTTCGGTGATCACGACGCGCGCGCCCTGGCCCTTGAGCGCCTGCGCGCAGCCCTTGCCCACGTCGCCGTAGCCGAAGATCACCGCCACCTTGCCGGCGAGCATCACGTCGCTCGCGCGCAGGATGCCGTCGGTCAGCGAGTGCCGGCAGCCGTACAGGTTGTCGAACTTGCTCTTGGTCACCGAGTCGTTGACGTTGATCGCCGGGAAGAGCAGCGTCCCCGCGTTCATCATCTCGTACAGCCGGTGCACGCCGGTGGTCGTCTCCTCGGAGACGCCCTTGATCGCCGCGGCGGCCTTGGTGAAGCGGCCCGGATGCTTCTTCTGCTCCTGGCGCAGCAGGTCGAGGATCACGCCCCACTCCTCGGACTCGGTCGCGGCGTCGAACGCCGGCACCTTGCCCGCCTTCTCGTACTCGGCGCCCTTGTGGATCAGCAGGGTCGCGTCGCCGCCGTCATCCAGCAGCAGGTTCGGGCCCGAGCCGTCCGGCCACATCAGCGCCATGTCGGTGCACCACCAGTATTCCGGCAGCGTCTCGCCCTTCCAGGCGTAGACCGGAATGCCCTGCGGATCCTCCGGCGTGCCGTGCTTGCCGACCACGACCGCGGCCGCGGCATGATCCTGGGTCGAGAAGATGTTGCAGCTCACCCAGCGCACGTCGGCGCCGAGCTCGGCGAGGGTCTCGATGAGCACCGCGGTCTGCACCGTCATGTGCAGCGAGCCCATGATCTTTGCGCCGGCGAGCGGGTTCTTCCCGGCGTATTCCTTCCGGATCGCCATCAGGCCGGGCATCTCGTACTCGGCGAGACGGATCTCGTTGCGGCCGAACTCGGCGAGGGAGAGATCCTTCACCTTGAACGGTTCGCGGCCCGCCTCACGGGTGGCCTGGAAGGGGTGCATCGTCATCACGCTGGTTGCCATCGGTCTGTCCTCGGTTTGAGATCTTGTCTGTGGCGACCGTCGCCGGCCGCCGATTCATCATGCATCCCGGTGCACTGTCTCCATCGAAAACGCCGGCAGGCAGACCGCCACGTACTCGGCCCCACCCGGCTCCGGCGAGCTGTACCGAACCCATTCACCCGGCGCGGTGATCACCGCCTGACCCGCGCGCACCTCGAGCGCCCCGGCCTCATGCTCCACCCTGAGCATGCCGCGGAGCACCACCGTCACCTCTTCGAACTCCGGCCGCTGTCCCGGCTCCTGCCACCCGGATGGCGACACCATCCGCGCGACACTCACGCCACCGTGGCCGGAGCGCACCCGGCCGACGTACTCCTCGATCCGCTTCGGCGGCTCACCGGCGGCCTGCACCACCGCGGGGGCATCGATCAGTCTCGGCATCGCATCCTCCTCAGTGAACCGGCGGCCTCAAGCCGCTCGCGGTGAAGACCATCGGCCCCTTGGCACTCGGTTCCGGGGCGATCGCGCCGTAGCGGCACCCCACCAGCCCCGAGTCCTTCAGCCACCCGAGCACTTCCGCCTCGGCGAAGCCCTGCCACTGATGCCCCATCGTCTGCCGGTACTCGGCGCGGTCGTGCGGCATCAGGTCGGTGATCATCAGCCGACCACCCGGCTTGAGCGCGCGCGCCGCTTCGGCGACCGCACGCGACGGCTCGGCGAGATACGGCAGCACCAGCACCAGGAAGGCGGCGTCGAGCGTGCCGTCGGTGATCGGCAGGTCCTCGAGATCGCCCCGGCGGATCTCGATGTTCGCGACGTCCCCGATCCGGGCCTTGGCCGAGCGGAGCATTGCGGCCGAGGCATCCACCGCGATCACCCGGCCGACGAACGGCGCCAGCGCCTGGGCCAGGTGCCCCGTACCGCAGCCGAGGTCGCCGACGGTCCAGTTCCCTCCGAGGAGACCCAGCAGCGGCAGCAGCTCGGTGCGGCCGCCGAAAAGTTCGGCCCGCAGCCGGTCCCACTGGCCCGCCGCCGAGGCGAAGAACTCCTCGGAACGCGCGCGGCGGCCGGCCAGGACGCCACGCAGGCGCTCGGCATCCCGGGCGGCTGCGGGGGAGTCGATGATCTGGTCCCGCACCACCTGCCAGAGCCGCCGGGCGCCGGTCTCGAGGTCGCTGCCCGGCATCCGGTAGAGCCGGCTCGCGCCGTCGGCGCGCGACACCACCCAGCCATCATCGGCCAGCACCTTGAGGTGGCGGCTGGTGGTGGACTGGGGGAGCTGCAGGGCGTCGCAGAGCTCGCTTACGGTGAGCTCGTGCTTCTCCAGCAGCAGCAGCAGCCGGTTCCGCGTGGTATCCGCCAGTGCCTGCAGGCGGGTGACGATGGTGGCGCCCACAACCCCTCCGTGGTACATCCTGATATCCGGATAATCAAATATATAGGCGACCTCCCGTCAAGCCTTTTCCCGCGGGCGCCTAGATTCCGGTCCATGGCGACTCCCCTCCACCACGCCCCCGGCGGCGGCTTCCGGAATCCCTGGCCCGGGACCGATGCCAAGGGGCTGGGCCAGGTGTTCCGCTGGTACCTCGAGCGGAACACGGTCCGCCGCCCTCCCCCCGATCCGCATCCCTCGGTCTTCCCGGTTCGTGCGCCCCGGTTCGGGCTGGCGCGGACGGGCGGCGACCTCGCGGTGACCTGGTTCGGCCACGCCAGCGCGCTGATCGAGTTCCACGGACTCACCGTGCTCAGCGATCCGATCTGGAGCGACTATCCCGCGCCGGTGCCGATCCCTCGATTGAGGCGGTGGGTGCGGCCGCCGGTCGCGCTGGATCAGTTGCCGCCGATCGATGTGGTGCTGATCTCCCACAATCACTACGACCATCTCGATGCGCCGACGGTGCGGGCGCTCGCGGCGCGCCATCCCGCCGCCGAGTGGATCACCTCGCTCGGGGTGGGCGGGCTGCTGCGGCAACTGGGAGCGACGAGGGTGCGGGAGCTGGACTGGTGGGACGAAGTCGAGGTGGCCGGCGCGAGCATCGGCTCGACGCCGGCGCAGCACTTCAGCGCGCGGGGTGTGCACGACCGGAATCGCACGCTCTGGAGCGGGTTCAGCGTGCGGTGTGGGGGGAGGTCGGTCTACTTCGCGGGGGACACCGGGCGGCATCCCGAGTTCGCCGAGATCGGGCGGCGCTTCGGGCCGTTTGATGTCGCGCTGCTGCCGGTGGGCGCCTACGAGCCGAGATGGTTCATGCGCCCGGTGCACATGAATCCCGAGGATGCCCTGCTCGCCCTGGATGCGCTCGGGAGCGGGAAGCTGCTCCCGATCCACTGGGGCACCTTCAAGCTCACCGACGAGCCGATGGACGAACCGCCGAAGCGCACCGCGGAGCTCTGGTCGTCATCGGGGCGGGATCCGCGCCGGCTCTGGCTCCTCGAGCACGGCGAGACGCGGGAGCTCACACCACCGTAAGGACCGGCGGCTTCAGCCCAGCAGCGGTTCGAGGTCGCGCTCGATCTTCTCCGGCGTGTCGGAGGGGGCGTAGCGGTGCAGCACCTCGCCGTCGGGGCCGACCAGGAACTTGGTGAAGTTCCACTTGATGCTCTCGGTGCCGAGCAGTCCGGTCTTCTCCGCGCGGAGGTATTTGTAGAGCGGATGGGCGTTGTCGCCGTTCACCTCGACCTTGGCAAACATCGGGAAGGTCACGTCGTAGGTGGTCGAGCAGAAGGTCTTGATCTCCGCGTCGTCGCCCGGCTCCTGGTGGCCGAACTGGTCGCAGGGGAATCCGAGGATCGCGAACTTCTGCTTCTTCCGCCGCCGGTACAGCGCCTCGAGGCCGGCGTACTGCGGGGTGAAGCCGCACTTGCTGGCCACGTTGACGATCAGGAGGATGTAGCCGCGATACTGCTCGAGCGTCTGGGTGCGACCGTCGATGGTGGTGACGGGGATGTCGTAGAGTGTCATGGCCGCGGTCGGAAGGTGAGTCTGGTCATCGGGCGAGCCGGTCTCCGGTCCACCACCGGCGCCGCTTCGGCTCGGTGAGGGCGCGGAAGGGATTCACGACCAGGGTGTCGTCGCCCTGATCGGGCCGGAATGGCGGCAGCATCAGGAAGCCCAGGCCCAGCAGGGCGACCAGGGAGCCGGTGATCAGCGCCCCGAGGTCGACGGCTGGCGTGAGGCCGGGCGGAGCCGGAATCCCCAGCCCGAACGTCATGGCCACCACCGCCCCCGCAAAGGTGGCGCCGATGCCTAACAGGCGCATCAGCACGTTGAAGGCGCGCCAGTAGAACGGATCGCTGGACGTCACGGGCGGCGCTGCCCCACGCGAACTCCTGCTGACATGACGGGTGGCCCGGTGGTCCCTGGCTTGGGCGGCACGGGTCGCTGCGGGGCGGAAAGATGCAGCGATGCGGCGCGCTTGACCAGTAGAGGCGGTGCACGATTTCCGCTGGCTGGCCGACGGGGGCGGGCGCCGGAGTGGCGCCCGCGCGCAGGGGTCGGTCGGCGGTCAGGCCCCGCCGGGCTTGCGGTCGAGGACCTCGCGCACCTTCCGCCGGAGCGCCGCCGGCGTGTAGGGCTTGGCGATGAAGGCCACCTGGGCCTGCAGCACCCCGTGCCGCACCACGGCGTCGTCGGTATAGCCGCTGGTGTAGAGCACCCGCAGCTCCGGGAGCGCCGGGGCGAGCCGCTCCGCGAGCTCCCGGCCGTCCATCCTGGGCATCACGACGTCGGTGAGCAGGAGATGGATGGGGCCGGTGTGATTCGCGACGATCGCGAGCGCCTCTTCGCCATGCTCCGCCTGGAGGATGGTGTACCCCAGCCGCTTGAGGGTGCGGAGCGCGATCTTCCGCAGGCTGTCGTCGTCCTCGACCAGCAGGATGGTCTCGGTGCCTCCCAGGCTCTCCATCGCCGAGTCAGGCACCGGTGTCATGGCGACCTCCTCGAGCGCGGGGAGATAGACCCGGAAGGTGGTGCCGACGCCGAGTTCGGACTGCACGTCGATCATGCCGCCGGACTGGGTGACGATGCCGTGCACCACCGCGAGGCCGAGCCCCGTGCCGTGGCCGACGCCCTTGGTGGTGAAGAAGGGCTCGAAGATCCGCTGCCGCACCTCGGGCGTCATGCCGCTGCCGGTGTCGGTCATGGTCAGGAGGGCATATCGCCCGGGCCGCACGCCGGGGTGGGTGCGTACGAAGCTGTCGTCCAGCTCCGCTTCACTCGTCTCGATGGCGAGCCGTCCGCCCCGCGGCATCGCATCCCTCGCGTTGACGGCGAGGTTCATCAGCACCTGGCCCCACTGGCCCGGATCGATCCGGACCCGGCTGGAGGTGGTGCCGAGGGCCGTGGTCAGCAGAATGTCCTCGCCGAGGATCCGGCGCAGCATCTTCTCGGTGTCGATGACCACCGCGGTCAGATCCATGACCCGCGGCTCGATCACCTCCTGCCGGCTGAAGGCGAGCAGCTGCCGGGTCAGCGAGGAGGCGCGATCGGTGGCGTGACGCACCTCGCCCAGCAGCTCCGTGGCTTCGCCGTTGCCCGTGATGTCCTGCAGCAGGAGTTCGGTGCAGCCGGAGATCACCGTCAGCCAGTTGTTGAAATCGTGCGCCACCCCGCCGGCGAGAAGCCCCACCGATTCCAGCTTCTGGGTCTGGCGGAGCTGCATCTCGAGCTGCCGCCGTTCGGTGATATCCTCGGCGACGCCGGCGAACCGCGTCTCGGCGCCCTCCGCCTGATGGACCGGGAAGGCCTTCACCCGGATCCAGCGGCTGGTGCCATCGGGCCGGAGAATCCGGTACTCCTCCTCGAACGCCGTTCCCCTCGGGCGATTTCGCGCGTTGGCGAGTACGGCCTTCCGGTCCTCCGGATGGATCGCGGCGACCCAGCTTCCCGGATCGTCGTACAGGCTCTGGCAGCTCCGTCCCCACACCGCCTCGTAGCCCGGACTGATGTACAGCATCCGGTGCTGGTCGTCGGAGGAGAGCCAGAAGACCTCGCTGATGCTCTCCGCGAGCTCCCGGAAGCGGGCATCGCTCTCGCGGATGGCGGCCTCCGCCTTGAGGCTGCTGGTGATGTCCTCGCTGAAGACCAGGATGCCGCCCACGGCGCCCGCGGCGTCGTACCAGGGACGGACCTCCCAGCGCAGCCACTGCGCGGTACCATCCGAGCGGACGAAGCAGTCCGCCTCCGCCTGCAGTACCTCACCGGCCAGCGCCCGCCGGTGGATGGCCTTCCATTCCGCACTGATCTCGGGAAAGACCTCGTAATGGGAGCGGCCGAGCAGCTCCTGTTCGCCGATCTTGAAGTCCCGCAGCCAGCGCTGGCTCACCGCGAGATAGCGCATCTCGCGGTCGAACATCGCCAGCGATGCCGGGGCATGCTCGATGAACAGTCTGAGCCGCTCCTCGCTTTCGCGGAGCGCCGACTCGGCGCGGTTCCGCTCGGTGACGTCCTGGAGCAGGATCAGATAGTGGGTCTCGCCTCGAATCTCGACCGAACGCACCGACGCGATCGTGTCCCGGGATGAGCCATCGTGGCGCAGCAGTGTCATCGGCAGCGTGGCCGTCTGCCCGCTGACCTCCATCGCGCTGGCGAGTCCGGCCCCCCGATCGGCGAACGCCGTCAGGCAGAGCTCGGCGGCGTTGCGTCCCACGACTTCCTCGCGGGTGTGTCCGCAGAGAGTGAGATACGCCTGGTTGACCTCGATGATGCTCCGGTCGCTGGCACGCAGCAGCGCGCTCGCCATCGGGCTCGCCTGGAAGGCGACGGAGAACTGCTCCTCGGATGCGCGGAGGGCGGCGGCCAGCTGGTTCTGCTCGGTCAGGTCGACGATGACCGCGACCAGCCCGATGCGATTGCCCTCCTTGTCGTGCAGCGGCGCGGACGAGATCCGGACCGGAATGCGGCGACCCGACCGGCTCACCCGGATCGACTCCTCGACGAGCGGGGAGCCGGAGAGGACCCGGGCGCGGAACTGGGCGAACTCGGGTTCCTTGTCTGGCGGGACGTTTCGCAGCGGATGGCCGATGACCTCGCGCGCCTGCCAGCCAAAGAGGTGCTCCGCCGCACGGTTCCAGTGCAGCACGATGCCGGCGGGATCGAGCGCGACGATCGGGACGGGCGAGGCACGGTCGAGGGCCTGGAGTTCGTCCCGGGTGGCGCGGAGCTCCTCGATGGCCCGCTTGCGTTCGCTGATGTCCTTGAGGGCCGCGACCCGATACGCCACGTGGCCATCCTCGCCACGCACCGACGCCAGGCCGCCCTCGACGGGCACCCGGACGCCGTCCGCGCGCACGATGCGGGCCTCGAACCGCGACTGGCCGAGGACGTGCGACGCTTCCATCGCCTTGAGCACGATCGGGTGATCCTCGGGCTCGTACAGGTCGAGGATGGGAATGGTGCGAATCTCCTCCACGCTGCGGCCGAGGAGTCTGGCATAGGCGGGATTGCACGCCATGATGCGGCTGGTGGCCGGATCGCCGAGGGCGATGGCGTGGGAGGTATGCTCGAAGGCATCGGCCCACTGACGGCGTTCCGCCTCGGTCCGCTTGCGTTCGGTGATATCGATCAGCACACCGTGCCAGGTGGTACCGCCGTCGGCATCGCGCACCGGACTCGAGCGGCCCTCCACCCAGATGATGCCGTGGGTCGGGTGCTGGATCCGGAATTCCCCGCACCAGGGCGTCAGCGACTGGGCGGAGGCTGCGATGGTCTCGTTCAAGGTGACGAGATCTTCCGGCAGGATGACCTGCGTGATGAGGGCGGGATCCTGGGCGAGTTCCTCCGATGTGCGCCCGAAGATGCTGGTGATCGCCGGACTCGCGAATGGCAGGGTCCAGAGGCCGTCCGGCCCGATCCGGAACGAATAGATGATGGCCGGCGAGACCTCCATGATCCGGGCGAGCCGTTCCTGCTCCTGCCGGAGCCGCTCACGCAATTCGCGTTCACCCTGGATGTCCGAATTGGCGCCGACCCAGCGGACGATGCGGCCGGTTTCGTCGCGGAACGGCCTGGCCTGGACATCGAACCACCGGTACATGCCGTCGTGGCGTCGGATCCTGAACAGCCGATGGTAGGGCGTTCCGTCGCGGATGGCCGCGTTCCAGGAGTGCATCAGCGCCGGGACATCGTCGGGATGCACGGTGCTGAGCCAGCCCGTGCCGTGGTGCTGGGAGGCCGGCACGCCGGTGTAGCTCTCCCACTGCGGCCCGACGAAGATGTTCATGCCATCGGCATCGCAGGCCCAGACGAGCTGGGGCAGCGATTCCGTCAGTTCGCGGAAGTAGCGTTCGCTCTCCTGGAGGGCGACCTCGGCATCGAGCAGGGCGGTGATGTCGGCGATGGTGAGCACCGCCAGTGGCGCCTCCCCCTCTCGCGGGACGATCGCGCCGTCGTAGCGGAAGACCCGCTCCCAGGACATGTCGAGACGCCGGACCCGGCAGCGCTCATTGGTCACCGGCTCCTGGCGGCGGAGCCGCGAGGAAGGCCACTGGTCGACCGGAACGAGTGTCCCGTCGAGGGTCCGGCACTCGAAGATCGTCCTGAGGTCGCCGCGCTTCCGCTCCCACTCCTCCGTCGTCGCGAAGCCGTGCATCGCGATCGCGGTCTGGTTCCAGTGCAGCTGGCGGCCGTCGAGATCGGAAACCACCACCCCATCGGCCACCGCCTCGAGAATCCCGTGCAGCCGCTCCTCCTCGCGGAGCGCGCGCTCGTGCAGCAGGTGCCGCTCATGGACATCGACGAAGGTGCCGATCCAGGTCCGGATCCGCCCATCCGCGGCCCGGGCGGGGCTGACGTCCATCTGGAACCAGCGCCATTCACCGTCGTGGCGGCGGAGCCGGATCTCCATCCGGAATCCCTCGCCCGCGGCCAGGGCCGCGCGCCGGCGGGCCTGCGCTTCGACCACGTCGTCGGGGTGGATGGTCGTCGGCCAGCCCTCGCGCATCGCCTCGGCGGTCAGCCCGTGATAATCGAGTAGCCGCTGATTGGTGAAGGCGGGGCTGCCATCGGGCAGCGCCGCCCAGGCCATGACCGGAAGCCCTTCGATGATGTGCCGGGTCTGGTCCTGATCGGCGTTGGCTCCGGCTACCCGGAGTGGCTCGACGATCTCCCGCACCGTGCCCACCATGCGGAGGGGCCGGCCATCCTCGCCGTAGTGGGTCTGCGCCAGATTGGCCAGCCGGCGGATTTCGCCGTTCGGCCTGCGAATGCGGAAGGTGATTTCGAGAAAGGTCCGCTCAAGGAGCGCGCGGTCGAACGCCGCGAGCACGCCGGGGAGGTCCTCCTCGTGAATGGTCCGCAGGAAGGAATCGGAGGTGCCGTCGAAGCTGTCGATCCCGACGATGTCGTAACACTCGGGGGACCAGGTCGTCGCGCCGGTGAGGAGATCGCGCTCCCACACCCCGGTCCGGGTGGCGGCGAGCGCCAGTGTCAGGCGATCCGCCTGTTCCCGCTTCAGCGCCTCCGCCTCCCGCTGTGCCGAGACGTCGCGGACGGTGCCCAGCATCCGGACCGGGTTCCCCTGCTCGTCGAAGAAGGCGCGTCCGACATTCTCGACCCAGCGCAGCTCGCCGTCGGGCCGGGCGATGCGGAACTGGACGACGAACTCGGTGCGGGTGGCAATGGCGACCTCGGCCGCGGTCATCACCCGGGCGCGATCTTCGGGGACGACCCGGCTGGTGAAGTCATCCAGCGTCCCCATGTACTCCGTGACCCCCAGGATCGCGAAGCACTCGGGCGACCAGAAGATCGCGTTGGTCGCGATGGTCCATTCCCAGACACCGAGGCCGGTCGCCCTGAGCGCCAGTCCGAGCCGTGTCTCGCTCTCGCTGAGCCGCTCTCTGAGGGACTTCTCCGTTTTTCCCACGCTCGTTCCCCATGCTGACAGGGACACCTGCACCACCGCATGCCTTCGCACGCGATCGGAAATGAGCTGCAGTTGCTGGTGCGCTACGGCCGGAACGTCAGGAGGGCGAGGGGGACGCCGTCCGCCGGAAACTGGCTGGAGAAGTCTTCACCTTGGCTCACCAACCGGTCGTGAACCGATGGTGAGGGCGAATTCATACTCGATGAGGGGGGACTGGTTCTGAGGCACTGGCGATGATGAGGCACGTTGGCGAGTGATGCGGAGAGCCCCGCGTCAGGCGGCGACGCCTATTCGGCTCCCCAATGACCGCTCTGCTCCAGGAACTCCTGGCCGGCCTCCGCGGCGACCGCGAATTCTTCATCGAGCGAGACCGGCCCCACGCTGAGCTGGCCGGCGATCCGGAAGAAGTAGTGCTCGAGGCCGGGCGGCGTGATCACGAGCAGCCGCCCGCCTGACGAACCGACCCGGTAGCGATGCGGCACGCCGGCCGGGATCACCACGCCGTTGCCGGGGCGCGCGAAGATGGTCTCGTCGCCGCGGTAGAAGGTGTATTCCCCGGCGAGCACGTAGCACGACTCCGGGCCGCGCGGGTGCCGGTGCAGGGCCGGTCCGACATTGGCCGGGTGCTGCATCTCGAGCATGGCGTAGGCGCCACCGGTTTCCGCGGTCGTGAGCCGGATGGTCATCCGGGTGCCGTGGAAGGTGAAGGGAATGTTCTTCATGCCGGGCAATGTAGCCGGACAGGACGGCACCGCGGCCGGTGGCTAGTCCCGGTCGAGCACCTCGCGGACCCGGCGGAGCAGGGTGAGCGGGACGTACGGCTTGGAGAGGAAGGACACCTCCGCCTGGAGAATCCCGTGCCGGACGATGGCGTCGTCGGTGTAGCCGCTGGTGTACAGCACCCGCACGCTGGGGAAGCGCTGCGCCAGTTCGTGCGCGAGCTGGCGGCCGTCCATCTTCGGCATCACCACGTCGGTGAGGAGCAGGTGGACGGGCCCCGCGTGCTGCCGGATCAGCTCCATCGCGGCCTCCCCGTCGCCCGCCTGCAGGACCTGATAGCCGCGGCGGCTGAGCGCACGCACCGCGAAGCGCCGGATGCTCTCCTCGTCCTCCACGACGAGAATGGTCTCGTCGCCATCGAGCGTCTCCGGCGGCACCGGTGCCTCGAGGCCGGTGGCCATCTCCCCCACGATGGGGAGGTAGATCCGGAAGGTGGTCCCGACCGCCGGTTCGCTGTAGACCGTGATGTGCCCGCCGCTCTGCGTCACGATGCCGTGCACGACCGCGAGGCCGAGCCCGGTGCCGCGGCCGAGGCCCTTGGTCGTGAAGAACGGCTCGAAGACCCGGTTGCGGATCTCCGCGGTCATGCCGACGCCGGTGTCGGACATCGTGAGCATCACGTAGGGGCCGGGGACGACCGTCGGGTGCAGGAGCTGGAACGACTCGTCCAGCACGACGCTCCGCGTTTCGATCGTCAGGCGGCCGCCCTTGGGCATCGCGTCGCGGGCGTTCACCGCGAGGTTCATCAGCACCTGGGTCCACTGGCCGGGGTCCACCTTCACCCGCCCGAGCCCCGCCTGCAGTGATGTCACGAGAAGGATGTCCTCACCGAGGAGCCGGCCGAGCATCTTTTCGATGTCGTGGATGATCGCGTTGAGGTCGAGCACCCGGGGTTCGAGGAGCTCCTGCCGGCTGAAGGCGAGGAGCTGCCGGGTGAGTGAGGCAGCGCGCTCGCTGGCGCGGCGGATCTCGGTGAGGATCTCCTCCGACTCCGGGTCGCCGGAGGGCATGCCGATGAGCAGTTCGGTACATCCGGAGATGACCGTCAGGAAGTTGTTGAAGTCGTGGGCCACCCCGCCGGCGAGGAGGCCGATCGACTCCATCTTCTGCGTCTGGCGGAGCTGGTTCTCGAGCAGGCGGCGCGCGGTGATGTCCTCCGCGACACCGGCCATGCGGATGATTTCGCCCCGCTCGTCGCGCACCGGGAAGGCCTGGTCCCGCACCCAGCGGATCACCCCGTCCGGCCGGACGATGCGGTACTCCTCGTCGTAGGTCCCCAGCGCCTGCTTGGTGCGCGCGGCCTCGCGGATCCGTTCGCGATCCTCCGGATGGATGGAGTCGGCCCAGTCCATGGGGGAGTGGTAGAGGCTCTCGCAGCTCCGCCCCCAGATCTGCTCGTAGCCGGGACTGATGTAGATCATCTGCCGCTTCGCCGGATCGGTGAGCCAGAAGACCTCCTGGATCGATTCGGCGAGCTGGCGGAAGCGGCCCTCGCTCTCGCGGAGCGCCTGCTCGGACACACGGCGCTCGGTCATGTCCTGCACGACCGCGAGTGCATACTCCTCGCCGTCGATCTCCAGTCGTTCCGCCGAGACGAGTGCGTAGCCGACGGTGCCATCCCGGCGCCAGTAGGTGTAGTCGGCCTCCGCGAATCCGCCATCGTCGACGATGCGCCGCCACATCTCCTCCCACCCGCCCTGGGATGGCGAGAGCGGCACGGCATCGAAGGGCAGCCCGATGATCTCCTCGGCCCGGTATCCGCAGAGCCGGAGGTAGGCGAGGTTGACCTCGATGACCCGCCGGTCGGCGAACCGCACCAGGATGTTGCCGGTCGGGCTCGCCTGGAACGCCTTGGCGAAGCGCTCCTCGGAGGCCTGCAGCGCGCGGCGGAGCGCGAGCTGTTCGGTCAGGTCGACGTAGATCGCCACGACGCCGATCCGCTCGCCGGCAGAGTTATGCAGCGGCGCGGTGGAGATGCTCAGCTCCAGACGGCGTCGGTCCCGCGCCATGCGACTGACGACCACGCCGCTGAACGCCTCGCCGAGCAGCGACGAGCGGCGCAGCTCGTTGTACTCGGCCTCCGCGTCGGCGGGGATGATCGGCAGCGGCTGCCCCAGCACCTCGTCCGCCTTCCATCCGAAGAGCCGCTCTGCCGCGGCGCTCCACAGCAGCACCTCGCCGGCGGGATTGATCGCCACGATCGGGACCGGTGAGGCGCGGAAGACCGCCTCGAGCTGGTCGCGGGTCGACTGCAGCAGCTCCTCGGCCCGGCGCCGTTCGGTGACGTCCCGCAGCATGACGGTGAAGAGGCGATCGCCGGCGACATCGAGCCGCGAGATCGTCGCCTCCATCGGGAACTCCTCGCCATTCTTGCGCAGGCCGAACACGGTGCCGGGCTCCCCGAGCCCGCGGGCGGAGACGCCAGTCTCCCCGAAACGGACGATCTGGCCGGCATGCGCGCGCCGGAATCGGATCGGCAGCAGCCGTTCGAGCGGCTGGCCGAGGAGCTCGGCCGCGGTGTAGCCGAAGATCCGCTCCGCCGCCGGATTGATCAGGGTGATCCGCTGCTGGCCGTCGACGCTGATGATGCCGTCGGGGGCGGAGTCGACGATGCGGAAGAAGCGGGTCTCGCTCTCGCTCAGCAGCAGCGCGGCGCGCTGCCGTTCGATGGCATAGCGGATCGAGCGGCTGAGCAGCGGGGCCTGCAGCTGGTGCTTGAGCAGGTAGTCCTGCGCCCCGTTCTGCATGGCGTGGATTCCGACCGATTCGTCGTCGAGCCCGGTGAGCACCAGCATCGGGACCTGGGGATTCACCGCATGCAGCCGGGAGAAGGTCTCCGGCCCGCTCGAGTCGGGGAGGTCGAGATCGAGCAGCACGACGTCGTAGGAGCCGGAGCGAAGCCGCGCCTGGCCGTCCGCGAGCCGCTCCACCTGCGTCAGGGCGAAGTCGATCTCCTGCACGTCGGCGAGCGCCTCGCGCAGCAGGAGGACGTCGGTCGGGTTGTCTTCGACGAGCAGTACGCCGATCCGCTCACGGGGCATCGGGATTCCTGTCAGGCAGCATGGCGATCTTGAACCAGAATTCGCGGACCGATCGCACCACGTCGGTGAAGCGGACGTAGTCCACCGGCTTGGCGATGTAGCAGTTGGCGTGCAGCCGGTAGGAATTGCTCACGTCGGTCTCCGACCGCGAGGTGCTCAGCACCAGGATGGGGATGCTCATGAGTGCTGGGTCCTGCTTGATCTCCTCCAGGACCTCGCGGCCGCTCTTGCGGGGCAGGTTCCAGTCGAGCAGCACCAGGTCGGGGCGGGGGCCCTCGGTGTAGGGCGGTTCCCGGCGGAGGTAGGCAAGCGCCTGGACGCCGTTGTCCACCCGGTGGATGACGCTCGCGAAGCCCGAATCGGCGAAGGCCTCGATGGTGAGGAGGGCATCGGTCGGACTGTCCTCCACCAGCAGGATCTGGATCGGACGGGTCAAACGCGCGTCAGAGGGCGCACCGGTCATGGTGGTCAGGCCTGATCGGGGAGCGTGAAACGGAAGATGGAACCGTCCCCGGGTGTCGACTCCACCCAGATCCGGCCCCCCTGCTGCTCGACGATCCGCTTGCACATGGCGAGGCCCATACCGGTGCCGGGATACTCGGCGCGGGTATGGAGCCGCTGGAAGATCCCGAAGATCCGCTCGAAGTACTGCGGCTCGATGCCGAGTCCGTTGTCGCGGACCGAGAATTCCCAGCGGTGCCCGTCCCGCGCGGCGCCCACATGGATGTGTGGCGGGTCGGTGCCCCGGAACTTGAGCGCGTTGCCGATGAGGTTCTGGAACAGGGAGACGAGCTGGGTCGGATCGGTCGCGACCATCGGCATCGGATCGTTGGTGAGGGTCGCGTTCGTCTCGCGGAGCAGGCCACCCAGGTTGGTGAGCGCCGACATCAGCGCGCTGCCGCTGTCGGTGGCCTGCCGGTGCCCGGGCCGGGTGCCGACCCGGGAAAAGGCGAGCAGGTCGTCGATCAGCTTCTGCATCCGGACCGCGCCGTCGACCGCATGCCCGATCAGCTCGTCGGCGCGCTCGTCCAGGCGGCCTTCGTAGCGCCGCTTGAGGAGCTGTACGCAGCCGCCCACGGCGCGGAGCGGCTCCTGCAGGTCGTGTGAGGCGACGTAGGCGAACTGCTCGAGGTCCGAGTTGGAGCGGGCGAGCTCCGCCGCGCGGCGGGCGAGCTCCGCCTCCACCAGCTTCTGCGCCGAGATGTCGGTGTTGGTGCCGAACCACTGGACCACCTGGCCGGCATGGTTCCGGAGCGGCACGCCGACCGTGAGGAACTGGCGGAAGGTGCCGTCTCTGCCGCGGAGCGGAAATTCCATCTCGAACCGCTCTCCGGTGGCGATCGAGCGGGTCCACCGCTCCATCACCTCGGGCAGGGCCTCGGGGTCGTGGACGCTCTGCCAGCCCCATCCTGTCATCTGTGCGGCACTCGCTCCGGTGTATTCGTACCAGCGGTTGTTGTACCAGAAGATGTAGCCGTCCGCCTGGGCGATCCACGCGAGCTGCGAGATCGAATTGAGGGCGGTGCGGAAGCGCTCCTCGCTCTCCTTGAGGGCGTCCTCGGCCATCTTCCGCTCCGTGACCTCGACCAGCACGCCGTGCCAGGTCGTGCCGCCATCCGCCTCACGCACCGGGCTCGAGTAGCCGGCGATCCAGAGCTCGCCCCGCTCGGGATGGGCGTAGCGCCACTCGTCGCGCCAGTCGCTCAGGTCGCGCGCACTCGCCGCGATGCTCGCCTGGACCCGCGAGGCGTCGTCGGCGTGGATCCGCGCGAGGATCGCGGAAGCGTCGTCCGCGATGGCCGCGGGCTCGACCCCGTAGAGGCGGGTGATGGTCTGGCTCGCGAACGGGAATGAGACCTTGCCGAGGGCGCTCATGCGGAAGGAGTGCAGGACGGCGGGGGAGACGGCGGCGATGCGGGAGAGGAAGGCCTCGGTCCGCTCGAGCTCCGCGGTGCGCTCCCTGACCCTGGCATCGAGGGAGGCGTTGGCTTCGACCAGGGCGTTCGCGCTCTTGCGTGCGGTGAGAAACCCGCGGTGCACGTAGAACATGGCGACGATGACGACGGCGAAACCGAACAGCCCGCCGCCGAGGACGATGGCGGATGCCCGGCCGATGCTGCTCGCCACCGAATCCCGGCGCCGGGCGAGCAGGGTCCGCTCGGTCGCCGCCATCTCCGCGATGATCGTGCGCATCTGATCCTGCAGCCCCACGCCCTTGCCGCGCGACCACTCCCGTTCCGCCGCCACGAAGCCGGACCGATCTCGCAGGGCGACGAGGGCCTGGGCCACGTCGAGGCGCCGGGTGAGCAGCTGGTCGAGCGAATCGAGCCGGGACTGCTGCAGGGGATTGTCCCGGGTCAGCTCACGCAGGTCGGAGAGCTGCCGCCGCGCGGCCGGGACCGCCACGTCAGACGGGACGAGCAGCGTTCGATCGCCGGAGAGGAGGTAACCGCGCACCGCATCGCCGATATCGACGATGGACCCGGTCAGCGCTTCGAGCTGGCCGAGGATCATGTCGGTGTGATCGACCCAACGCGCGCTCTCTTCAAGTCGCCGGATACTGAGTTGTGCGATGATGGACGTGGCGGCGAGCAGTCCGAGGGCGACGACAAAACCCGCCAGGACGCCGCGCTCCGTTCTTCGAAGGGCAGGCATGTTGTTATGCGTCTTTCAGCCGGGCCGTTGCGGCGCGGGAGGGGGCCCCGCGGAGGGCATTCGCTTAATCCCGGTGTTCACTATATGGAATGTTCGTCGTGCGGGCGGTGATGTCGATGGCGGAAACACTCCATCTTTTGATGGAATCGAGATCCATCCACCGATGGAGCGACGCCTCAATCCTCCGGGGGTGGCGGAGCCTAGGGCGTGTCCAGCACCTGGCGCATGCGGCGGAGCAGCGTCATCGGGGTGTACGGCTTGGAGAGGAAGGCCACCTCGGACTGCAGGATGCCGTGCCGTACCACGGCATCGTCGGTGTAGCCGCTGGTGTAGAGGATCTTGAGCGTCGGGAACATCCCTTTCATCACTTCGGCGACCGCGCGTCCGCCCATGCGGGGCATCACCACGTCGGTGACCAGGAGATCCACCGGGCCACCGTACCGGTGCAGAACGGCGAGCGCCTCCTCGCCGTCTCCGGCCTGCAGCACGGTGTAGCCCTGCCCGCGGAGCGCGTGGGTGGTCATGCGCCGGATGCTCTCCTCGTCCTCCACGACCATCACGGTTTCGGTGCCCCGGATCTCTCCCGTCCCCGCGCTTGGGGCGGCGTCGCTGGCGACCGCGTCCGAGACCGGGATGTAGATGCGGAACGTGGTGCCGACGCCGGGCTCGCTGTAGACGTCGATCGCGCCGCCGTTCTGGGTCACGATGCCGTGCACCACGGCCAGGCCGAGGCCGGTGCCGCGGTGCTGCGTCTTGGTGGTGAAGAACGGCTCGAAGATTCTCGCCCGGATCTCCGGGGTCATCCCCGCGCCGGTGTCGCTGATGCTCAGGATGACGTAGCGGCCGGGCACCAGGTTCGGATGGGTCCGGGTGAACTCCGCGTCGAGCGTGGCCTCGTGGCTCTCCATCGTCAGGCGGCCGCCGCGCGGCATCGCGTCGCGCGCGTTGACCGCGAGGTTCATGAGCACCTGGGTCCACTGTCCGGCGTCGACCCGGACCGGACTCAGCCCCGGAGACAGCGCGGTCTCGAGCAGGACGTCCTCGCCGAGCAGCCGGTGCAGCATCTTCTCGGTATCGCGGATGATGCCGTTCAGGTCCTGCACCCGGGGTTCGACCACCTCCCGGCGGCTGAAGGCGAGCAGCTGCCGGGTGAGGCCGGTGGCGCGCTCACTGGCGTGCCGGATCTCGTTCAGGAGATCGCTCGCATCCTCGTTCTCGCTCAGGTCCTCCTGCAGCAGCTCGGTGCAGCCGGCGATGACGGTGAGCCAGTTGTTGAAGTCGTGCGCGACGCCGCCCGCCAGCAGGCCGATCGATTCCATTTTCTGGGTATGGTGGAACTGGGTCTCGAGCTGACGCCGCTCCGTGATGTCCTCCGCCACGCCGGCGATGCGGATGACCTCGCCCTCCTCGTTGCGGACCGGGAAGGCCTGGTCGCGGACCCAGCGCACGCTGCCGTCCGGCCGCACCACCCGGTACTCCTCGTCGTAGCTGCCGTCCGCCTGCCTGGTGAGCGCCGCCTCGAGCACCCGCTCCCGGTCGTCGGGGTGGATGGCGTCGAGCCAGGCCCGGGGATTCTCGTAGACGCTATCGCAGCTCCGGCCCCAGACCGCTTCGTAGCCCGGGCTCAGGTAGATGATCGTGCCCTTCGCGAGGTCGGTCAGCCAGAAGACCTCGTGGATGCTCTCGGCGAGCTGGCGGAAGCGCGCCTCGCTGTCGCTCAGCGCCTGCTGCGCGGCCACACTGCCGGAGATGTCGTCGCTGAAGATCAGGATGCCGCCGACCTCGCCCGACGCCAGGTGCCAGGGACGCACCTCCCAGCGGAACCACTGCACCGTGCCGTCGGCCCGCTCGACCCGGTCGGCCTCGCAACGCAGCACCTCCCCCGCGAGAGCGCGGCGGTGGATGTCGCGCCACCGTTCCGGAATGTCGTGGAAGACGTCGTAGTGCAACCGGCCGCGGAGGTCCTGCTCCGGCATCCTGTGATCGGCGAACCACTCCCGGCTCGCCGCCAGGTATCGCATCTCCCGATCGAACATCGCCAGCGCGGCCGGGGCGTGATCGATGAAGAGCCGCAGCCGGTTCTCGCTCTCCCGCAGCGCCGCCTCGGCCCGGGTACGCTCGGTGATGTCGACGAGCGTGGAGAGCACCATCGGCTCCCCGCCGATGGTGATGCGCTTCGCCGAGGCCGTGACCTGTCGCCGGGAGCCGTCCTTGCACCCGATGCGCTGATCGGTCGGGACAAGCAGTCCGGTCGCTTCGATCCGGTTCCACCCGGCTTCCCGGTCCTCGGTGGCAACCAGCCCAGGCACCTCCGCGGACGTCCGCCCGATCAGCTCCTCACGCCCGAAGCCGGTCAGCGCCACCATCGCGGCGTTCACCTCGACGATCACCCGGTCGCTCGCGCGCAGCAGCAAGCTCGCCACGGGGCTCGCCTCGAACGCGATGGAGAATCGTTCCTCGGACGCCCGGAGCGCCGACTCCAGCGCCCGCTGCTCGGTGAGATCGACGTACACCGCCACCAGCCCAATGTGCGTGCCGGCGACATCGTGCAGCGCCGACGTCGAAATCCGCACTGCAATGCGTCGTCCCTGGCGGTTCACCCGCTCCGAGACTTCGCTGAATCCGCGGCCGCTGATCACCTTCCGGCGGAACTGCTCGTATTCCTCGACCTTGTCCTCCGGCACGATCGGAAGCGGCTTGCCCAGCACCTCCTCCGCGGTCCAGCCGAAGAGCTCCTCGGCGGCGTGGTTCCAGTGCAGCACGGTGCCGTCCGGCGTGAGCGCGACGATCGGCAGCGGCGAGGCGCGGTCCACCGCCTGCAGATGGTCCCGGGTGGACCGGAGCGACTCGCTCGCGAGCTTCCGCTCGGTGATGTCCTGGACCGTCGCCACCCGATAGAGGAGTGTCCCGTCGTCACCGCGGACGCTGACGACGTCGACGTGGACGTCGATCCCGCTGCCATCCGGCCGGACCAAGCGCGATTCGTGATGCGCGCTGCCGGAACGGTCCGACTCCTCCAGGCAATTCCGGATTCGCGTCCGGTCCTCCGGGGGGTACAGTTCGGCGATCCGGATCCCGGTCACCTCATCCACGGCGCGACCCACGAGCTGGGCGAAGGCGGGGTTGCACGCCATCAGGGTGTCGCTGCCGGGTAGCGCCATCGCGATGCCGTAGCCGGTGTGCTCGAAGGCGTCCGCCCACTGGCGGATCGTGGCCTGCGCCCGCCGCTCCTCCGTGATGTCCACCGCGCTGCCGACGTAGATCCGGCCGCCATCCTCCGCCACCGAACTGGTCAGCTGCATCCGGACTTCGAAGGTGGATCCGTCCTGGCGCCGCGCGGTAAACTCCGAGATGCAGGAGCCCTTCGCATCCACCGAGGCGATGCACTGGCCGGGCACCGCCGCGTCCATGCACAGCGCCACCGGCGTCGTGCCGAGCAGGTCCTCCGGTCGCTCGTAGCCCCACATCCGGGCGAAGGCGGGATTGACGTAAATGAACTGCGCCTCGCGGGAGATGATCGCGTACCCGATCGGCGAGTCCTCGATCACGTCGCTCCGCATCCGGAGCTGGCGCTCCATGCGCTTGCGCGAGGTGACATCGGTCACGACGCCGTGCCAGACGATGCCTCCATCCGGCTCCGGCAGCGGGGCGGAGTGGCCCTCGATCCAGATCTCGCCTCGGGTGGGATGGTTGTAGCGCCACTCGTCCTGCCACGGCGTCATCGCCCGGGCCGACGCGACGATGCTGGCCTCCAGGAAGGGTCGGTCGGCGGGATGGGTCCGGCTGAAGATCGGGCTCGCGTCGGCCAGGACCTCCTCGGTGCGAAGGCCATACAGGTCGAGGAAGCCGGGGCTGGCGTAGGGCATGCTCATGCGCCCGTCCGGCGCCATCCGGAAGGAGCAGATCACCCCTGGCGAGGTCGCGGTGATCGCATCGAGGCGCCGCTGCTCCTGCCGCACCTGGCCGCTGAGCTGCATCTCGGCGTCCACATCCTTGAGCGTGCCGATCCACTGAAGGAGCTGACCCTCGGCGTCGCGCACCGGAGTGGCCTGCACCTCGAACCAGCGATAGACCCCGTCGTGCCGCTGAAACCGGGCCCGCAGGCCCCAGGGGGTCTGTTCGGCCAGGCCACGGGTGCGTTCCCTGCGAAAGGCGGCCCTGTCGTCGGGATGCACCCGCTCGCCGAGCCGCCCGCGGAGTTCCTCAAGGCGGAGACCGTGATACTCGAGCGCAGCCAGGTTGATGAAGTCCGCGACCCCGTCCGGTCCGGAAGTCCAGACGCAGTAGGGAAGCCGGTCCGCGAACTGGCGGAAGGTGGCGGCCTGCTGTGCGGCGGAGCGTTCGGCCCGCTCGGCGGTGATGTCGCGTACGGTGCCGAGGAACTTCACGGCGCGATCCGCCGGGTCGTAGACGGCGCGGCCGACGTTGGCCAGCCAGGCGATCGTGCCGTCGGGATGGATGATGCGGAATTCGTGGCGCAGTTCGGCATGCCCCGCCGCCGCGGCTTCCGCCGCGGCCATCAGGGGCGAGACGTCATCGGGGTGGACACAGCGCAGGAAACCATCGAGCGAACCGTCGAAGTCCGAGACCCCGACGATCGTCAGACATTCAGGGGACCACACCACCTGGTTCGTGGCGAGGTCCCACTCCCAGACCCCCATGCGCGACGCGGCGAGGGCCAGCTCCAGCCGGCGCTCTGTCGCCGCCAGTCTCGCCTGGATTGCCTGGGCGTGTTCGGACATCGATGCGGTCTTCTCCTGGCCTGGTAGCGGCACGCCTGCGCCGGTGGGATGCCGGCGGAGTCACTTCCTCAAGGCGTCTCGTCTACCAGTATCGGCAGAACAGGCTTCCGGCATTCGCTGGCGCTGGGCCGGAAGTTCGGGGGGAGACCAAGATATCGCCTGACAGGCATTTCTACATGAAGAAGCGCCTCACGATCTGCCGTCTGACCGAAAATGCGACGCTCTTCGTGAAGACTTCGGCGGTGCGAATCACTCGAGTGTCTTGTGGAACCGCCGCACGCTCATCGCCACAATCACGACGGCGAAGCCACACATTGCCGCGAGTTCCGGCCACAATTCGGCGAGGCCGACCCCCTTGAGCAGGATCCCGCGCAGAACTTCGAGGAAATAGGTGAGTGGCAGCAGCAGGCCGAGCCACTGCGCCGGCAGCGGCATGGCGGCGCGGGGAAACATGAAGCCGGAGAGCAGGATGTTCGGCATGATGAACAGGAAACCGGCCTGCATCGCCTGCGCCTGGGTGCGGACCAGGGTGGAGAAGAAGAGCCCGATGCCCAGACTCGCCACGATGAACGGGAATGCCATCAGGTAGAGCGCCGGGATGCTGCCACGGAGCGGGACGTTGAAGAGCAGCCGGCCGAGCAGGATGACCACCGTCATCTGCACATATCCGACCAGCAGGAAGGGGACGATCTTCCCGAGCATGAGGCTGGTGCGGTCGATCGGGGTGACGATGAGCTGCTCCAGGGTGCCCCGCTCCCGCTCCCGCACCACCGCCATGGCGTTGATGATGATCATCGTCATGGAGAGCAGCACGCCGATGATCCCCGGCACGATGTAGGTGGAGCTGTCGAGCATCGGGTTGTACCAGGGGCGCACCCGGAGTGCGACCGGAGCAGTCGCGGGGCGGATGTTGTCGGTATGGAAGGCGAGCCCGGCCTGCGCCGCCCCCTGCATCGCCGACTGCGAGGCGAGCGGATCGGCCGCATCGACGATGACCTGCGCCTCGGCGCCGCGATGCCGCTTGAGGTCGCGAGTGAACTCCTGCGGGATGATGACGGCGGCGGCGGCCTCCCCCCGGCCAATCCGGAAGCGCACCTCGTCCCGGCCGGTGGCGGTGCCGACGATGTCGAAGTAGGTCGAGTTGACCAGGGTCGCGATCAGCGCGCGACTCTCGCTCGAGCGCGACTCGTCGAGGATCAGGGTGGGGAGGTGCCGCACCTCGGTCTGGATCGCGAAGCCGAAGAGGATGAGCTGGATCGCGGGGACGCCGACCATCATCCCCAGGGTCAGGCGGTCGCGCCGCATCTGGATGAACTCCTTGCGGAGCATCGCCCAGAACGGCCAGCGCCGGATGCCGCCGCTCATGCCGCCTCCTCCGATTCCTTCTCCTGCAGCGCGATGAAGGCGTCCTCCAGCGTCGGCTGCCCGAGCTGGGTGGTGATCTCGTGCGGTTCGCCCATCGCCACGAGGCGGCCCTTCCAGAGCATCGCCAGCCGCTCGCAGCGCTCCGCCTCATCCATGTAGTGCGTGGTCACCAGGATGGTCGTGCCGCCGCGCGCGAGCGAGCGGATCACCTCCCAGAAGTGCCGCCGCGCCGCCGGATCGACGCCCGCGGTGGGCTCGTCGAGGAAGAGCACGTCGGGGCGGTGGGCCGTGGCGCAGGCGAGCGACAATCGCTGCTTCCATCCGCCTGACAGCGTGCCGGCGAGCTGCTTCCGCCGCGGCTGGAAGCTCAGGTCGGTGAGCAGCTCCTCGCAGCGGGCGCGCCCCTCCGCCCCCACGAGGCCGTAGACCCCGGCATAGAAGCGGAGATTCTCCTCGACGGTGAGATCGTCGTACAGCCCGTAGCGCTGCGACATGTATCCGAGCCGGCGGCGCACCGCCTCCGGGTCCTTCACGACATCGATCCCCGCCACCTCGGCTCTTCCGGAGGTGGGCGGCATCAGTCCCGTGAGCATCCGGATCGTGGTGGTCTTGCCCGATCCGTTCGCGCCAAGGAGGCCGAAGATCTCCCCCTTCTTCACGGCGAGATCGAGCCGCTCCACCGCGACCAGCTCGCCAAAGCGCTTGTGCAGCGCCTCGGTCACGATCGCAAAGGCCGGCGCGGCGGGAGCGGTCATGGCGCCTGCACCGCGTCGAACCGCACCACGACCGGCAGCCCGGGACGCACCGTCGGCGGAGGATTGGTGAGCTCGACCCGCGAGGCGAACAGCAGGTCGGCGCGCTCCTCGGTGGTCAGTGCGGCGCGCGGGGTGAACTCCGCCTTGGCGCTCACCGAGCCGAGTGTGCCCGGCATGCCGTCGGCCTCGAGTCCGCCCGCGGGGGTCACCCGCGCCGCGCTCCCCTTCGGGAGATGCACGATGAGCTTGGCGGGGAGATAGACCCGCACCCAGGGCCGGGCCACGACGCCGATGGTCACGAGCGGCGTGCCTGCGGCGACGACCTCTCCGGGATCGGCGTGGCGGCCGAGCACCACGCCGCTCACCGCCGCGAGCACGGCGAGCTCCCCGGCGTCCGCGCTCGCGCCGGCGAGCTGGGCCTCGGCACTCTGCACGTCCGCCGCGGCGGCGCGGACCTGGTCGCTCCGGCTCCCTTCCTTCAAGAGCTCGAGCGTGGCGCGTGAGGCATCGCGGCGGCGCGCCGCCGATTCCGCCAGCGCCCGGGCCCGGTCGAAGTCCTGCTGCGCGATGATCTGGTTCTGGAGCAACTGTTCCGAGCGCGCCAGTTCGCGCGCGGTGCGATCGGCCTCCGCCTCGGCGGCGGCGAGGTCGGCCGCCGCCCGCTCCACCTCCGCCGCCCGCGATCCGCGCTGCAGATCGGCGAGCCGGGCCCGCGCCGCGGCCAGCCGGGCGCGGCGGTCCTCCAGCGTCGCGGGAATCGCCGACTGAGTCAGCACGGCGAGCGTGTCACCGGCGCGTACGCTGTCGCCCTCTTCCACTCTGATGGTCACGACCCGCCCGCCGACCAGCGGCGCGGCATCCGATTCGTCGACCTCGATCGTGCCGGGATAGGAGGCGGCGTCCGCGGCGCCGCGATGACAGCCGGCGGCGAAGATCAGCAGGGTGCTCACCAGGAGCGGGGAACGATGCGTCATCGGGCGACTCGCTTGCGGGGCCGCGGAGCGGACGGCTCGGCGACCGGGGTCAGGGCGGCAAGAGTGAACGCGACGGCGTGATCGACATAGCGCTCGACCTGCGCGGGGGGCACGCTCCCCTCGTAGCCGAGCATGCGGGAGACCGCCGGCTTGGCGACGAAGAACCAGGCCATCTGGGAGACCAGGGAGATCGCGGTGAAGCGCGGGTCGAGATCGGCGCGGATTTCCCCCGTCTTCTGGGCAGCGCGGATCAGATCGCAGATGCGGCCGAAGAGTCCGGCCGCGATCTCGCGAATCAGCGGGAGCGCATGCTCGGCCTCGTGATCGGCGAGCTCGCGCGCCAGCAGCCGCGGCATCTGCGGCGCGCTCTGCATCACCGCCGCGTAGCCGCGCAGGATCCGTTCGATCGCTTCGAGCGGCGGCAACCCCTCCGGCAGCTCGGTGGCCATTCGGCGGGCGAAGCCGCCGAGCCGGCGCTCGAGCACGGCGTGGTAGAGCTTCCCCTTGTCGGGGAAGTAGTAGTACAGGAGCGCCGGATTGACCCCGGCCTCGGCGCCGATCGCCTTGATGGTGGTCGCGGCGAAGCCCTGCCGGGCGAAGAGGGCCTCGGCGGCGTCGAGCAGGGCGATCTGGGTCCCGTCAAGCGCCGGCCGGAAATCGGGCGGTCAGCCGGGGATCCGCTCGCGGATCCAGTCGGGCAGCAGCAGGTCGTCGGCGATCGCGGCGATCTCCTCCGCCTCCTTCCAGGCATGCTCGAGCACCGAGAGATGGGCCGCCAGGAAGAGCCGCTCCTGTTCCTCCTGCGCGGCGATCTCGAAGGCGAGCCGCTGGTAGGGGCGGAGCTGGGCAAAGGGGAAACTCTGGAGGAACGGGTCGAGGTCGCCGATTCGTCCCGGGCGCCGTCGCGCCTGCCCTTCGCGATAGGCCGACCGTTGCTCCGCGTCGCGGGCGATGGACCCCGGATCGAGGAGGAAGGGATTGCCGTAGACGTCGATCCAGTCGACCGCTTCGCGAATCTCCTCCTTCGACCCATCGGTGCGATTGAGCGAGGCGAGGGCCACGGCGGCGAGATGCACCGCATCGTCTCCTTCGAGCTCCGCCGCCGGCTTGAGGTAGCGCCGCGTCGTGGCCGTGACACCCGAGGTGGAGGTCTGGCCCGGCGCTTCGGCATGCAGCACGAGCCGTGAGCCCGAGGAATCGCCGGGGGGAGTCCATTCGAGCCGCCACAGATCGCCGTGCCGGATCACGAGCGGGCCGGAGGGCTGGTCGATCCGATGGACGATGCGCCGGTTCCTGACCCGCTTCCGGATGCCGTTGAGCAGGTTGTAGGTCCACCACGCCCCGCCACCGACCCCGAATCCAATACCAAGCCCTGCCACGGAGGCGACGACGCCGGTTGTGGTGACGGCGCCAACGAGCAGCGCCCGCCGTCTCCGCCTGACGATCTGATCGGTGTAGCGCCACGCCGCGAACTCCGGCCGGAGCGGATCGCCGACCCGCACCAGTTCGGTGCCGTCGCGCAGCTTCGCGAGGCCAATGTTGTCGGTCGAGACCCGGATCCGCGTGCCACGGAAGAGCCGCTCGCACTGCTCGATCGCCTCCCAGCGCTCGTCGAGCGGTGCGAGGTTCCACCGCCCGCAGGAGGCACAGATGACCCAGAGCCTCCCCTTGGCCGCGTCGAAGGCGAGTCGCCGCCCGATCGGAAAGGCCTCGACCTGCTCGTTGCTGCCGAGTCCGTGGTGGCAGAAGAGACAGGTCGAGTACATCGCTACACGAGCCGGGTGAAGAGCAGGTAGAGGAGCCAGCAGCCGGCGGCGCCGAGCGCGAGGAGGACGCCGAGCACACTCAGCACGATCGAGATCAGCAGCCAGCGGCTCCGCCGGTGCACCGCCGCCGGCTGCTCGAGCCAGCGCTCGAGCAGTCTGAGGTTGCGGATGTTGCCCTTGAATCCCACATCGAAAATGTCGCCGGCGATGGGGATGGTACCGACGATGGTCTCGATCGCGAGGTTGAGCAGCATGCGGGCGAGGATCGCCGCGGGGGCGCCGAGCCGCCAGCCGGCGTAGAGGCCGTAGCTCCCGATGAGGCCGGCGAGGCCGTCCCCCAGTCCCGGGACGAGGCCGATGACCGATTCCCAGCCGAACCTGAGCGTTGTGCCCGGAAGCTGCCACCGCGCATCGAGGGCGGTGGCGATACGGCGGAAACGGGTGAGCTGGGAAGGGGGAGCGGGCATCCGCGCCTGACTATCTGGTGGCGCAGGAATCCTGGACGGCGGTGGTGGTGCGCATCCAGCGGCCGGCAAGGTAGCCGTCCCCCTTGAGCATGAGCACGGTGCTGTCGAAGGCGCGCACCACGTACCGCTCCTCGCGCTCTGGATGGACCTCATCGATCCGCGACGACAGGGCGAGGATGTTGTCAGGCATCTCCTGCCAGGTGAGCCCATGCTCGGTGCAGATGTTGGCCAGGGTCAGCCCGCCCCCCGCCGCCATGATCATCGCCTCCTGCCGCCCCGCCTGCAGCGGCGACGGCCGCTGCCAGTTGCCCACGAACCGGGGCACGACCTGCCGTCCCCCCATCCCGATCGAGGTGCGGGCCGTATCCACCGCGCCGGCGGCGGGCGCGTCCTTCCTGGCGCAGGCGATGGCGGAGACAAGCAGCAGGAATGCGAGCGGGCGGGTCATGGCTTGAATCGTTGGGCCCCGGCGGCAGGATGCCAGGGATGGGTGGGCTCGAAGTGCCGCCAGAGCAGCGCGGAGATCTTCCGGATCAGCACCCACCCCTCGTTGGGCGGGTCCCAGGTGGTGTCGAGCTGATCCTTCGTGATGATGCAGAAGACGTAGTCGCCCGACGGCGCGTTGACGAGCGCCACCTCCGACCGGGAATGATCCACCGCCCCCACCTTGGAGGCGACCTGCACCCACGGTGGCAGCTGCGACAGCGCCTCACCGGTCCAGTAGCTTCGGGTCAGGTGCCGGTACATCTCCTCGCTGGCCGCGGGGCTCACCGCCTTGCCGGCACGGATCAGCTCGAGCAGTCGGGCCATCTCTCGCGGCGTGGTCTGGCCCCAACCGTACCGGGTGCGGTCCAGTTGGCGGCCGGGAGTCCGGCTGTTGACGCGGGTCGATTCGAAGCCGTGCTCGGCCAGCCACGCGTTGATCGTGGTCCCGGTACCGGCCAGCGCCTGGAGCCAGAGCGAGGCGGTGTTGTCGCTCATGGTGATGCTGAGCAGCGTCAGCTTGCTGAGCGGGAAGCTGCTCGAGTCCTTCGCGGCACCGAGGATGTCATCCCCTTCGTACAGCAGCGAGTCGGTATAAATGAGCTGCTGCTGGAAGGTGAGTTCGTTGCGCTCGAGCCGGTCGAAGATGCCGATGAGGATCGGCACCTTCACCATGCTGGCGGTGGGGAAGACGACGTCGGCGTTGACCGCGGCGGACCGCCCCGTGGGCAGGTGGCGGACGTAGACGCCGATGGTCCCGCCGAATCCCCGGACCAGGCTGTCGAGCTGTCGCTGCAGCACCCGGTCGGTATGCGGCCTGACCTGGGCGCCGGCCGGTGCTGCCGCGAGGAGCGCGAGCGCGATCCCGCCGAAGCGCCCGAGACTCAATCGCTCCCCAGCGGGCGCGGGTCCTCGCCCGTGATCTTGATGAGCGCCTTGCGCGCCATCGCCGCGACATCATCATTGCGGTCATCCAGCGCCTCGGTCAGCGCCGGTACCGCGTCCTTCGCGGCCGGGCCGATCTCGCGGAGCGCGATGCAGACCGGGAAACGCACCGTGGGCTCGGGATCCTTGAGCGCCGCGATCAGCGCCGGCACCGCCGGCCTGGCGTCGGCGCCCATGCCGCCGATGGCATAGGCGGCCGCGTTGCGGGTGTAGGGCGCCGCGGCCTTGAGATCGGCGACCCATGAGGAAAGACTCCTGCCCTGGAATTCCGGCTCCTTGTGCTTCTTCCCCTGCGCCTCGGCGCGGGCGGTGAAGAGCGCGAGGGCCAGAAGTGCGATGCCGAAGTTGCGACGCATGATGTTTCTCCCTGCTACGGAGGTGACGTGAGTGGGGAAACTACACCCCCCGCCGGGCGGTGAACAGGATTTCCGCGAAACCCTGTACAGTCGGACGACGTACACTGGCCGTCCCCCCACGCTGAGAAGCAGGTCCTGATGATCCTCGAGATTCTCGCGCTCGCGCACCTCGTTACCGGCGACTCGTCCGCGCGCTTCGACGGGCAGCGTCGCGATGTCGTGGTGGCTCCGCCTCGCATCGAGACGGTGATCGCCGTCGACGGCAATCTCGACGAGCCGGTCTGGCAGCAGGCCGCGGTGCTGAGCGGATTCTCCCACTTCCAGCCGATCGACGGGGTGCCGGCCGAGGATTCGACCGAGGTGCTCGTCTGGTACTCACCCACCGCGATTCACTTCGGCATCCATGCGCGCGAGCCGCACGGCGTGGTGCACGCGACCCTGGCCGACCGGGACCGGATCTTCGCCGACGACTACGTCCAGATCCTGCTCGGCACCTTCGATGACGGCCGGCAGGCCTATATGTTCGCCGTCAATCCCCTCGGGGTGCAGGGCGACGGCTCACTCGTGGAACGCGGCCAGGTCGCGGGGGGCGGCTTCAGCGGCGGGACGGCCGCCGCGCGCGAGGAGGCCGATCTCAGTCCCGACTTCGTCTTCGAGTCGAAGGGGAAGCTGGTCGAAGGGGGTTACGATGTGGAGATCCGGATTCCCTTCAAGAGTCTCCGCTACCAGTCGAAGAACGTCCAGCGCTGGCGGCTCCACCTGCTCCGGCGCATCCAGCACTCCGGCTTCGAGGACTCCTGGGTGCCGGCCGAGCGGGCCAACGCCTCGTTCCTGAGTCAGGCAGGCGCCCTCACCGGGCTGACCGGGATGATCCGCGGGCTCACGCTCGACGTCACGCCCGAACTCACCAGCCGCTGGAATGGCGGGCGGGACCAGCGGGGGAACTGGGCCTACGACCGCTCCGGCCCCGACATCGGCGGGACGCTCCGCTGGGGCATCACCAACAATCTCTCGCTCAACGGCACCGCGAACCCCGACTTCTCCCAGGTCGAGTCCGACGTCGCGAACATCCAGTTCGATCCGCGCGACGCCATCTTCTTCCCGGAGAAGCGGCCCTTCTTCCTCGACGGCCTCGAGCTGTTCCAGACGCCGAACAACCTCGTCTACACCCGGCGCATCGTGCAGCCGGCGGCAGCGGTGAAGCTCACGGGGAAGGCCTTCGGCACCAACGTGGGGCTGATCTCGGCCGTGGACGATCGGGTCGCCTCATTCACGGGAGACGATCATCCGATCGTGAATGTGCTCCGGCTGCAGCGGGACGTCGCGGCCCGGTCACGGATCGGCGTGGTCTACACCGACCGGATCGACGGGGACAACTGGAACCGGGTCGGTGCCGTGGACGGCCGCATCGTCGTCGGCAGGAACAACTTCAGCTTCCAGCTCGGCGACAGCTGGACCCGTGAGGGCGGGGTGAGCCGCTCGGGCCCGATCTGGCGCGCGAACTTCAACACCAATGGCCGTACCTTCGGGGTGCGCTACACCTTCCAGGGCATCGATCCCGACTTCATCTCCCGGAGCGGCTTCATCCGCCGCCGGGGCGACGTCGACCTGCTGCTGGTGAATCTGCTGACGCTGAACGGCAGGCCGGGAAGCTTCGTCGAGAACTTCACGCCGGACATCACCCTCAACGGGACCTGGACCTACGACCGCTTCACCTCGGGCCACGAGGTCCGCGACCAGAAGTTCCACGTGAACCTCAACGCCACGCTACGCGGCGGCTGGGGCGTCGGGGCGTCGATGCTGCTGGAGAAGTTCGGCTACGATCCGCGCCTCTATGGCGGCTACGCCTTGCAGGTGCCCGGACCGGGGGGCGTCGGCCTCGACACCGTCGCCTTCACCGGCGTGCCGAAGATTCCGAATCGCGACTGGGTGCTCTCGCTCACCACGCCGGAGTTCCAGGGCTTCTCGGCGAACGGGCTGGTGGTCTGGGGCCAGGACGAGAACTTCTTCGAGTGGGCCTCGGGCGACATCCTGTTCGCGGACTTCGGCGTGAACTGGCGGCCAACCGGCCAGCTCCGCATCGAGGGGCGCTACCAGCACAATCAGTACAAGCGGCGCACCGATGGCAGCATCGTGGGCCGGCAGCGGATCCCGCGGCTCAAGCTCGAGTACCAGATCGCGCGGCCGCTCTTCGTGCGCCTGGTCGGCGAGTACAACGCCTACCAGCAGGACAGCCTGCGCGACGACAGCCGGACCAACGCGCCGATCCTCATCTACAACGGCGCGACCGGCCGGTACGAGCGCGCCACGGCCTTCACCGACAACTCCTTCCGGGGCGACGTGCTGGTCTCCTTCACGCCCGTCCCCGGCACCGTGCTCTTCGCCGGCTACGGCAGCACGCTCACCGATGCGGAGGCGTTCAAGTTCCGCGCGCTGCGCCGGCAGCAGGACGGCTTCTTCCTCAAGGGCAGCTACCTGTTCCGGATCGGGGGGTAGGGGGACTCACTCCCACGCCGAGAAGTGCCCCTCGTCGGCCAGCGCCGTCATCGAGTCGCGGAACGCCGTCATGTAGGCATCGCGGTCGCCGTTCCAGCGCACCGGCTCCCCCACGAAGACGTCCACGAAGAACGGCACCAGGATCGCCTCGCCCTTCGGCAGCGCCTTGCCGAGCCCGTGCATGAACACCGGCACGACCGGCACCTCCGGCTTCCGCTCGGACAGTCGCGCGATGCCGCTCTTGAACGCGGTAAGCTTCTCCGGCTCCCCGCGCGAGCCCTCGGGAAAGAAGATGAGGATCTCGCCCCGGTCGAGCGCCTCGACCAGCGGGGCCAGCGGATCCTCGGTGGGTGAGGCGCGCTGCCGGCTGATCGGCAGGATGCCGATGATCTCGGTGGCGAACCACGCGATCAGCCGGTTCCGCAGGAAGTAGTCCGCCGCCGCCACCGGCCGCACCCGGTCCAGTAGGGAAAGCGGCATCAGCGTCATCAGCACCATCGTGTCGAGATGGCTGTTGTGGTTGGCCGCGAGCACGGCCGGTCCCGTCTTCGGCAGCCGCTGGCGATACCGGACGTTGAGCCCGAGCACGATCGTGACGACGCCGCGCACGATGACGGCGAAGAAGAGCAGGCGGAGCAGTCGGCTCAACGGAGACCCATCGCGGCGGCGCCAGGCCACCGCGCCGCTAGAAGTAGTAGAACCGCAGGAAATGGAAGAAGAGCGGTGCCGTGTAGGTGAGGCTGTTGATCCGGTCGAGCACGCCGCCGTGTCCGGGCAGCATGGTGCCCGCATCCTTCACGCCGATGTCGCGCTTCACCGCACCGATCGTGATGTCGCCCAGGAATCCGCCGGCGCCGATCATCAGCCCCGCCGCGATGCTGTCGGTGAAGCTGAGCGGCGTCAGCACCGGCGCGAGCAGCATCGAGAGGCCGGTCGTGGTGACGATGCCGCCGATCAGTCCCTCCACGGTCTTGTTCGGGCTCACCGTCGGCACGACCTTCCGCCTGCCAAACGTCTTGCCCCACACATACTGCGAGACGTCGTTGAGCTGGGTCAGCACGACCAGGTAGAGCACCAGCGCCGCCCCACCCGTCGGCGAGAGCACCAGCAGGTACGCCTGATGGCTGATGCTGAACACCATGAGCATCAGCCCCCATTGCAGCGTCCCCACCGCGCGCAGGAAGTCCTTCGTCTCGCCGATCAGCACCATGCGCGCCGAGACCGCCATCATCACCCACACCGGGATGAAGACGATGAACATCCCGTACCAGCCGCGATACACCCAGTAGTACTGGAACGGGATGCTCAGATAGGCCCAGAAGAGCACCCGGCGATCCGCGCGCCGGGTCGGGATCAGCGACAGATACTCCTTGAGCGCCAGGAAGGAGATGAAGGCGAAGAAGACGATCGACAGCCGCCGGTCGATGGCGATCGCGATCGCGAAGACCGCGACCATCACCCACCACGACTTCACCCGCGCCGCCAGCTCGGCGTACTTCTCCGCCGGGCCCTTCCGCACCAGCATGCCGGTGATGACGCTCGCGACGATCAGGAGCCCGAGGATGCCGCCCAGCACCAGCCGGACGCCGGGGGTGAGTGCGCTCATCGGCCGCCCTTCGCCAGCGCGCGCCGGCTGCGGTTGAGGATGGTGACCATGGCGAGCAGCGCCACCAGGCTGAGGAGGATCGCCGACCAGAGGCCCGGCGCGAGGCCGAGCCCGAGCAGCAGCGCCACCAGCCCGAAGACGAAGGCGCGGTCGCTCTTGCCCATCGGGCCGTCGTAGCGCCGCTCGGCCCCGATCTGGATCGCCACCACCCCCGCCATCTCTCCCACGATCGCGAGCACCACGATCATCACGATGATCGGGGCGGGGAGCCCGGGCACCGCGGCGAAGGGCAGATACAGTGCGGCGTCGGCGAGCACGTCGCCGAGCTCGTTGAGCACCGCCCCAAGCCGCGACTTCTGGTTGTGCTCCCGCGCGAGCATGCCGTCGATGGCGTTGAGCGCCATCCGCACGAACAGCACCACCGGCACGGCGAAGAGTGCCCACCGCGAGGTCGGGAAGCGGAGCAGCAGTGCGCCCGTCAGGCCGGAGAGCGCGGCCGCCGCGATCGTCACCTGGTTCGCGGTGACCTTCGCCGCCGCCAGGCTCCCGACGATGGGGCGGAGCAGCGACTGGAATTTCGGTTTCAGATCGTAGATCGACGCCATGCGGTCAGGGCTCGCGGATCCGGCTGGAGAAGTCGGGGGCGTTGAGGGCGGCGACGGCGCGCGCGTTGATGCGGAAGCGGGCGCGGGTGTCGGCGAGGTTCGCCGTCGAGTCGATCAGGCCGAGGCCGTGGATCACCTCGTCGCTGTAGCCGGGCAGCACGATCCGCCAGCTCGAGGGAATCTTGCCCGGCACGATCGCGTTGACGTGATCCACCAGATTGAGGGTGCAGTTGTTGGTGATGGTGTTGTACCACTCCGGCGCGTCATGCAGTTCGTTGGCCCGCTCGAGCATGCCGGTGAACATCTGCCGCACCGCCTCCGGCGTCGCCCGGATCGGATACAGGAAGACGTCGACGCCGTCGTACACCGCCCGGCGGCCGATCAGGTCGTTCTCGGTCCCGACGATGTAGATCAGCTCGAAGCGCCGGAGCAGCCCCTTGAACACGCCGTACGCCTCGCCCTCCTCGCGGCGCGCCTCCACCGAGATGGAGACATACTCGCCATCCGCGAAGCCGAAACTGACGAAGGCATGCGCCGGACCCCGCCACCGCTTCGAGAACGGCACCAGCACGTACCAGGCAGTGCGGATCTCGTCGAGGTTGTAGCGCCGCACGCCCCACTCGGGCCGGAAACCGGTGGCGCTGGTCCAGCCGAAATTCCGCACCCCCTGAACGACGACCCGGTTTCCCTCGAACTGGGCGAACGGCATGACCGACTGGTCGACGGCCCAGCGGCGGTCGTGCGAGGGACGGAGGAATGCCCACATGAGGAAGGCGACCAGGAGTGGGAGAAGGACGACGGTGGCGAGCACCGTCCGCCGGTTCAGCGCCACAGGCGGCCGAAGTTGTAGACCCCGCCGACATAGAGGCCGTTGGACTGGGGACCGCTGAGCTTGAGAATGCCACCGAAGTCGAGCGTCCACCATGGGTGCAGCGTGATGACCGGCCCGCCGAGCAGCGCCACGGTGCCGGCGCTCCCGGCCGGCCCGGAGGTCTTCGGATACCCGAAGAGCTCCGCGGTGACGCCGAAGCCACCTCGCACCGGCGTGCCCGCGGCGACCGCCCAGATCCAGGCGTTCTTCGGTGCGGCGGTGCCGTCCCCGCTCCGTCGGGTGTAGCCGAGGTTCACGTCCATGCCGACGCTGCCGAATTTGTGACTGGAGATGGCGAGCAGCGAGACGTCGGTGGTGCCGGTGCCGTGGGCGGCGTCCCCCAGCGGCAGCTTGATCGCCGGCAGCACCGCGAAGTCGCCGAGCAGCGGCATCCCCTCGGCGAGGCGGAACTTCACGCCGGCCGCGAGATCGCCGACGCCGAGATCCTCGCCCACCGGGCGGGTGAACCCGCCAAAGATCGAGAACTGCACCCGCGGTGCGATGCCGATCTTGATGACGGTCGGCGTCACAATCGACCAGGCGCCGGGCGCATGGTCGAACTCCACCCCCGTTTCCAGCTCGATCCACCCCGGTGCCACCGTGCCGGCGTGGGTCGCCACCGTGGGCCGCTCCGGCTGCACCGCGTGGGGGTCGGCCACCTGTGCCGCGAGCGGCGCCGCGGCGAGCAGGACCGACAGGAGACAGGACAGCGCGCGACGGGTCATGGGCTTCCCCCTTCGGAGGCGAGGCGCCGGAGTGTCAGGTCGAAGACCACGAGCATGCCACGGGATTTGTCAGGCACCCGGACCAGGAGGCGATTGCCGGCCCGGACCACCGCGACGGGATAGGGCGGGTGGAGCCCGGCGGCCCGGGTCGCCTCGAGACAGACCGGGTCCTCGGTGACCAGCTCCGCCGCTTCTGGCGGCAGCGCCTCGACCGAGAGCGCGTGGCGCCGCGCGACGGTCGCCGAGTCGGTCCCGGTCAGCAGGAATTGCACTTCGCTCAGGAAGAAGCGGGCGGCGGAGTCGGTGGTGCAGCTCGCGAGGTGCGCGGGAGGCTCCTGCGCCGCGAGCGGCGTCGCCCAGGCGAGCAGCGCGACGAGGACGGCGGGGAGCCGGGGCGTCATGCGCCGGTCAGCCCAGATGATCGTCGGCCCAGCGCTTGGCGCAGTATCCCCCGGCGGCGGTGCCGAGGATACCGAGGAAGAAGGCCGTCATGACCCCGATCGGGGTACCGGCCCACCACCCGAGACTGCCCCCGATCGATGCTCCAATGAAGCCGACGACCTTGTTCATGGGGCTCCCGGGTGGGCGTTACCGGCCCGGCGCTGCTACCACTCGAGCAGGCCGAGCTCGTCCAGGAACACCGCGACCGCGGTAAGGGAGGTCAGGGTGGGTTCGCGCTTGAAGTCGTTGGCTGCCTGACGGAGCGCCGCGGTGCCGGCGTTGCCGGTCCGCTCGCGGTACTGGCGGTGGGTGTCGCCCAGCTCGCGAAAGACGGTGCGCAGCGACTGGGCCAGATGGGCCGCCTTTTCCTTCTCCAGATCCGCGGCGGCGGTGACCCGCTTGGCGCCCTTCGGACGGGTGGACTTGGCGCGGCGCTCGGAAGCGAGAACTGCGGCGGCGACTCGGCGGCCGACCCGGTCGGTCATGGAACCGCTCGGCTTCGTGGAGCGCAGTTCGCTGCTCTTGGGCGTCTTCTTGGGCATGCAGTCCAGTCTCGAAGGGTAGCGCAATATAAACCGGTGGACCCTCCGAGGCCCGGTCGGACCTCACCCACGCCGCTCTGGTGCGCCGAGCTCGAGCGTCATGAAGATGTCCACCTGCGGATCATCGTACGGCGCCGGCGCGGTGAATGGCGTATGCACGAAGCCGAGCCCTTCGTAGATCCGCACAGCCGGTCCGAGCTTCGAGGCGGACCAGAGCACGATCCGCCGCGCGCCCCGCTCCCGCGCGAAGTCGATCACCCGCTGCACCAGCCGCCGGCCGATCCCCTGGCCCTGGGCCTTCGGCGCCACCGCGAGCTTCACCAGCTCGAAGCTGTCCTCGCCGTCGGGGACCGCGGCGCAGGTCCCCACGACCTCGCCGCCCAGCCTCGCGACGAAGATCGCGCCGCCCGGCGCGAGGATCTTGCCGCGCGGGTTCTGGAGATACTCCTCGTCGAGCGGCTCGACCGAGAAGTACCGGGTCAGCCACTCCCGGTTCAGGCGATCGAAGTCGGGGGCGAATGCATCGCGGTAGGGGAGGATCTCCACCGCGGGGCCGGCGCTCATTGGGGGCTGGTGGTCGCCGTCTTCTCGATGGCGCGACGCAGCGTGTCGACCGACTGATCGGCGCTCGCGACGTCGAAGCCGAGGTTCCGCACCAGGCCGTCCTCGAGGCTGTAGATCCAGCCGTGGATGGTGACCTGCTGTCCCCGCCGCCAGGCCTCCTGGATCACCGTGGTCTGGCAGACGTTGAGCGCCTGTTCCAGCACGTTGAGCTCGCAGAGCCGGTTGGCCCGGGCCTCGGGCGACATCGACGCGAGTTCCCCCTCGTGCCGGGCGGCGACGTCCTGCACGTGGCGGAGCCAGTTGTCGATGAGGCCGAGGGACCGCTGGGTCGCGGCCGCCTGGATGCCGCCACAGCCATAATGGCCGCAGACGATGATGTCCCGGATCTTGAGGACGTCGACGGCGTACTGGAGGACGCTGAGACAGTTGAGGTCGGTGTGGACCACCACGTTCGCGACGTTTCGGTGCACGAACATCTCGCCCGGCAGGAGCCCCACGATCTCGTTCGCGGGGACCCGGCTGTCGGCGCAGCCGATCCACATGTACCGGGGCGCCTGCACGTCCCGCAGGCGCGAGAAGAAGCCTGGGTCGCGCCGGATCATGCCGGCGGCCCAGGCCCGATTGTTCGCGATCAGTTCAGCGAGTTGCGTCATGCCGTGAGGGATAGGCGTTGGCGCGCTCAGAAGACGGGCGAGACCGGCGGGAGCCGGAACTCGAACTTCTCCTTGCCCACGAGGTGATTCAGGGCGCCCTGCTTGGTGAGCCGGTCCTGCGCGAAGAACAGCACGGCCCGCACCTTGTTGCCATGCGCGAGGATCTCTTCCTCGCTGCAGCCGGTGGCGGCGATGATCTCGTCCATGAGCTTGCGGTAGCGACGGGCGTTCCGGACCGCGAGGTCGGCGCTGGTCACCATGTAGCACATCCGGTCGAACACGCTGTCCCACTGCACCGCCAAGGGCCCCGGCACCGCCGTGGATCCGGCTGCCAGGCCGCCTTCGGCCGGGAAGGAGGCCGCACGCTTACGCTTCTCGTCCTGGGTGACGCTGGTCATCTCTGCTCCCTACGTTTGGTGATGGGTCCGCCCCGGTCGCCGGGCGGAATACAAAGATAGCCGGTTGGACGGCTAACCGGGGTTTGTTCGGGTGGGGGAGCGGGAAGGACGGGGGGATGGGCGCTGGCCCGTCCCCCCGGTTTGGCGTCAGCCGATGCCGCGGCGCGCGGCCTCCAGCAGCTTCTCGGCGAAGAGGTCCACCTCGGCCACGGTGGTGTAGACGTTCGGGGTGATCCGGAGCCCGTCGAATTCCGGGTGGGAGATCGCGGTGACCACGATCTTGTGCTTCTCCATCATCCAGCCCGCCAGCTTGCCCGGTTCCATCCCGTCGATGTGGACCAGGCCGATCCCCGCGCCGAAGGGGCTGTCGAGCGGGGTGAGGATCCGGACCCGGTCGTTCTCCTTCTGGACCCGCTTCGCCCAGCGGTCCCGCAGGTACCGGAGCCGGGCCACCTTCCGCTCTCCGCCGATGGCGTTATGGAAGGCGAGTGCCACGCTGATGGCGTTGTGGTTCGCGGCGGGGTGGGTGCCGATCTCCTCGTACTTCCGGATGTTCTCGTCCATGCTGGCCGGCGCCGCCATCAGCGGCCAGAGCCGCTTCTGCCGGTTCTTGCGGACATAGAGGAAGCCGGTGCCGATCGGGGCGAGCAGCCACTTGTGGAGGCTGGTGCCGTAGTAGTCGCAGTCGAGCTCGTCCCGGGTGAAGGGGAAGTGGGCGTAGGCGTGGGCCCCGTCCACGATGACCTCGATGCCCAGCGGCCGCGCGAAAGCGACGATCTCCCGGACCGGCATGATCTGGCCGGAAAGATTGGTGATGTGGGTGACTTCGATGACCTTGGTGCGCGGGGTGACCGCCGCCTTGAACTGGTCGACGATGTACTGCTGCGACGGCGGCGGGAGCTTCACCGAGATCGGCTTGACCACGATGCCGTCGCGCCGCACCCGCTGGTCCCAGGTGGTGAGCATCCGGCCGTAGTTCTGGTTGGTGACGATGACCTCGTCACCGGCCTTCAGGTCGAGGCCGAGGATGATCGTCTCGTTCGCCTCGGAGGCGTTGCGGACGATCGCCATCTCCTCGGGGTCGCAACCGAAGCTCTTGGCCAGGTCGCGGCGCACGCTCTCGATCCGGGGCTCGAGCGTCTGCCACATGTGGATGACCGGGAGCTCGTTCGAGAAGCGGAGGTCCCGGATCATCTGCTCCAGCACGTGGGTCGGCGTCGGGCTGCAGCCGCCGTTGTTGAGGTTCACCATCGAGCGGTCGCAGTCGAACGCCCGCTGGATCTCGCCCCAGTAATCCTCGTCGTCGGGACTCCCAACCACCGGCCGGCTCCCCAGCTCCAGGGCCCGGCGAATGGCATCTCCCCGCATCATGGGCAGTCCCGCTGCCCCCGCCATCGCGGCCACGAATCCCCGGCGACTCTGCATTGGATAAACCCCACGGTTGGAAGGACTTTCCCAATGTACCGGTCCGGCCCCCTACCGCCAGCCCACTCCTTCCTTTACCTTGTGCGCCGGCAACTCCGGGTGACCAGGGAACAGGGAACGGGGAACGGGCTGACCCGCCAGCGGGCTCCCGGCCTGTCCTCTGTTCCCTCTCTGTTCTTTTCTTCGATACGCGGGTCCAGGACATGAACATCATCGCCAGCGAAATGCGGAAGGGCATGTGCCTCCTCTATGAGGGTGAGCCGTGCCGGGTTCTCGACTTCCATCACCACACCCCCGGCAACCTCCGCGCGATGGTGCAGGCCAAGCTCCGGAAGCTCCGGACCGGGACCCAGTTCGAGCACCGCTTCCGCTCGACCGATACCGTGGAAGTCGCCGACCTCGAGACCCACACCCTCGAGTTCCTGTATGCCGGTGGCGGCAGCTACCACTTCATGAACGTCGAGAACTTCGACCAGCTCGAGATGAGCGAAGAGGATCTCGGTGATTCCGCCCAGTGGGTCGCGCCCGGGATGAAGATCATCGCCGAGTTCTTCAGCGGCCGCCCGATCGGGATCCAGCTCCCCAACGCGATGGTCTTCGAGGTCGTCGAGACCAATCCCGTGATGAAGACGGCGACCAAGTCGGCGTCGTTCAAGCCGGCCAAGCTCGACAACGGCGCGATGGTCAACGTCCCCGAGTTCATCCAGACCGGCGAGAAGGTCCGCGTGAACCCGACCACCGGCGAGTACATCGACCGCGCCAAATGACCAGGCAGGGGCGACCGGCCGGTCGCCCCCGTTTCGTTATGCGAGGGGCCGCTCCGAGACCGGAGCGGCCCCTCCGTCGTTCCCCTGTTCCGCCTCTTCCCGCCCCCTCGGACCCGCCTTACCTTAGAACTTCCTTCCCCCCCCGAGCCGAGTGGCCGACACGTCGACTGTCCCAGCCGAACAGGAACGCGCGGCCCTGCCGCGCGACGTCGCGGTGTTCCTGCCCCTGTTCGGCATCGCCCTGCACAAGTGCACGACCTACCCGGAGAATCATCCCCTCCTGGGGTCGGCCATCGAGGCGGTGGGCAGTCACCTCCGGGCGGTGCTGGTCAACCGTCCCTTCCTCCTGCTCGGTGTCGCCCGCAACCAGCTCCTGGTGGAAGGGCTCGCGACCGATCCGGACAACCCGGTGCTCCGGGAACTCGCCGCGAAGCTGCATCGCCACCAGATAGGCGCGATCAAGTTCACGCCGGGCGTGAGCCGCGATGAGCTGATGGAGCTGCTCCGCGCCCTCAGCTCCGACTCGCGGGCCAAGCCGATCGGCGCCGACCTCACCGAGTTCGACACCCGGTGGGAGAACGTCCGGCTCTTCCCGCCTGCCTACGACCGGCTGGAACTCTCCGACGAACAGCGGCTCGGCGAGCAGGCCCGCGCCGAAAGCACCGCGAGCCGGCTCTGGATCGGCCTCGCGGCGGCGGCGGTCGCGCGGGAAGGCGCGCCGGAACTCCACAGCGATCCGCGGGCGATCGCCCGCGCGCTCAACGAGCGGCTGCGTGACCCCGACCAGGCCAAGAAGGTCATCAACTACCTGCTCGGCCTCTCCCGCGAGCTCCGGCTCTCCGCCGGCAACCAGGCCGACGCGCTGAAGGAGAAGCTCGCCGCGCTGCTCAACCACATCACCCCCGAGACCCTGCGCGAGCTGGCCGCGGTCGGCGCCGACCTGGCCCAGCGCCGGCGGCTGGTGATGGACGCGGCGATGGTGCTCCCCGCGGGCGCGACGCTGACGCTGCTGCACGCCGTCAGCGACGCGAGCAACAAGGTCCTCCCCCACGCGATGCTCCGGCTGCTCACCAAGCTCGCGTTCCAGGCGGAGAAGGGGAGCCTCTCGGTCCGCGAGGAGGCCGACCTCGCGCTGCGTGAGGCGGTCCGCCAGCTGGTGGACAAGTGGTCGCTGGACGACCCGAACCCGCTCCCCTATTCGCGCGTCCTCGAGCGGCTGTCGCGCAACCCGACCCACGGCACCGTGCCGCAGCCGGAGCAGAAGCTCGAGGCCATCCGCCTGGTGCAGATGTCGCTCGAGACCGACACCGTCGGCGAGACCGTCTGGGCCGCGCTCGAGGAGGTCGTCCGCGAGGGCGGCGCCGGCACCGTGGTGCGCATGGTCGAGGATCCCGGCGTCGCGGAGGACATCCAGGAGCTCTTCTGGGCCCGGCTCGCGACGCCGGCCAACATGCGGATCCTGCTCAACAACGAGCCGCGCGACACCGACGTGGTGGAGCTGCTGCTCGAGCGGATGGGCATGGCGGCAGCCGAGCCGATGCTCGAGACTCTCGAGGTCGCCGACAGCCGCACCATGCGCCGCCGGCTGCTCACCCGGCTCGGCCAGCTCGGCCCGATGATCGGCCCGATGCTGGTGGAGCGGCTCCCCTCCTCGCCCTGGTTCGTGCAGCGCAACCTGCTCGCGCTGCTCGGCTCGCTGCCGGAGATCCCCGGCGACTTCGACGCCTCGCCCTACGTCGACGCCGACGATGCCCGCGTGCGGCGTGAGGCCCTCAAGCTGATGCTCCGCATTCCGGGCCAGCGCGCCGATGCCGTGCTTGCCTCACTCGGCGACAGCGACGACGTGAACGTCCGCATGGGCCTCACCGCCGCGCTCGACGGCTGCCCCACCGCCGCCGTGCCGCGACTCATGGTGCTGCTCAACGACCGCCGCAACTCCGCCGAGATCCGCGCCATGGCGATCCGGGTGCTCGGCACGATCCGCACCCCCGCCACCCGCGACTGGCTGATCGAGCACGCGCTGACCAAGCAGGGGTGGTTCCGGCGCCGGCGGCTGCAGCCCAGGACGCCCGAACTCCTCGCGGTGCTCGGGGCGCTCGCGCGCGGCTTCCGCCAGGACCCGAACGCGCAGCTCGTCCTCCGCCTCGCGGCGGACAGCAGCGATCCCGAGATCCGCCGCGCGGCGAGCGGTGTCACCACCGAGGAGACATGAGCGATCCCGTCCGGTTCCTCACCGCCCTCGGTCAGGCGCTTTCGGCGACCGGCCTCTACCGGCCCGGTCACCCCGCACGGGAACGGGCGGTGGACGCGGCGTGGGAACAGCTCGACGGGCTGCAGCGGCTCGATCCCGCGCCCAACTTCTCCTTCCTCGGCGACGAGGTCCTCTACCGGCAGCAGGCCCTCCGCGACTTCAAGGCGTGGGACTGGGCCCGCCGCCTCGCCAAGGCCGGGGTGCAGCGGGTGGAGTTCGACCGCGACGTCACCCGCGACGAGCTCTCCGACTTTCTCAACGAGATCCACAAGAAGGTCACCACCGGCGAGGAGGACACCAGCGAGGCCCGCCAGCTGCGCCGGCCCTCGATCCGCTTCGGCGCGGTGAGCCTCCGCGGCGCCAGCGCCGACGTCGTGGTGGAAACGGCCGAGAGCACCAGCGTGCCCTACACCCTCGACGACGAGATCGAGACGGTCGGCTGGATCCACGCCGAGGTGCAGGAGACCGAGACGCTGCCGCTCGCGGAAGCCAACGCGGTGGTGCGCTCGCTCTCGCTCGCGATGCACGGGCAGAGCCGCATGCTCATGCCGCTGCTCAGTCTCAAGAACTACGACCAGTACACCACCACCCACGCGACCAACGTCTCGGTGCTCGCGATGGCGCTCGCCGAGTACATCGGGCTCGCGCCGAAGGACATCCGGGAATTCGGGGTAGCGGGGCTGCTGCACGATCTCGGCAAGGTCCGGGTGCCCAAGGACATCCTGGTCAAGAAGGGCGCGCTCACCGAGCAGGAACTCGCCGTGCTGCGGAAGCACCCGGTGGACGGCGCCCGGCTCATCATGGCCCGCGAACAGAAGCTGGATCTCGCGGCGACCGTGGCGTATGAGCACCACATCCTGATCAACGGGCACGGCTATCCGCGCATGCGCTACACGCGCGACACCCACTTCGCGAGCAAGCTGGTGCACGTCTGCGACGTCTTCGACGCGCTCTGCACCGCGCGGCCCTACCGCGAGCCGTGGCAGACGGAAGTGGCGCTTGCCTATCTGGAGGAGCGGGCCGGCGTCGACTTCGACCCCGAGCTGGCCGAGGCCTTCGCGGGGATGATGCGCCTGTGGACCTATCAGCGGGTCGCGATGCCGGGAGCGACGCAGGGCGGCGCGGCCTCGCCGGTGCCGTCCGCCGCCGCCCCGGCGCCGCCACCGTCTCCTCCGCCCCAGCCACCGCCCGCGCCACCCGCGCCCAGCGCCTAGCGCGACCCGTGTGACACCCCCAGTCCCACTGATCGCTCCGGCCCGCACCCGCCTCGGATTCGCGCTTCAGTGCTCGGTCCTCGCGGTCCTGCTGCTCGGGTCCGGTCTGCTGGCGAATCTGTTCTCCAACCTGCACGAGGGGACCCCGCCGCTCTGGCCGCCGATCGGCATCGCGCTGGCGGCGCTGGTCCTGCTGACGCCGCGCGCCTGGCCGGCGGTGCTGGTCGCGAGTCTCGCCCTCAACTATCAGGAAGGCCACGGGCCGGTCACCACGGTCGGCATCGCGATCGCCAACCTGCTCGCGGCGCTCCTCCCGGCGCTGCTCCTCCGCCGCTTCGGGATGCGGCCGTCGCTCGACCGCCTCTCCGACGTCCTGCTGCTCTTCGGCGGCATGATGCTCGGCGCGCTGCTGAACGCCGGCCTCGCGCTCGTCGCCGTGCGCATCGGGGACAGCCAGGCCCAGGTCTTCAGTCCGGTGCTGTTCTCCGCCTGCTTCTTCAAGAGCCTGAGCGGACTGGCACTGCTCACGCCGTTCCTGCTCGTCTGGCTCGGCCCCGCGCCGGAAATCGCGCCCTCGGGGAGCGCGCTCGAGATCGTCGGACTGCTCGGGGGGCTGCTGCTCGCGGGCCTCGCCGTCAGCGCGGCGGTGCCGGCCTACGCCCTGATGACCTTCCCGCTGCTCGCGTGGGCCGCGCTGCGCTTCGGGCCGCGCGGTGGCGCGACCATCTCGCTCGGCATCTTCAGCCTCAGCGTCCTCGCGAACCTGAGCGGACAGAATCCGCTGCCCAAGAGCGGCAGCCTGGCGCTCGCGCTCTTCTTCACCGCCTTCCACCTCTCGACCTCCGCCACCGCGCTCCTGCTGGCCGCGACGGCCGGCGATCGCCGCCGCGCCCGGCGCGACGAACATGCCGCCGACGAGGCCTACCGCGCGCTGATCGCGGCGTCGCCGCTCGCGATCGTCTCGACCGATATCGAGGCGAAGGTCACCACCTGGAACCGCGCCGCGGAGAAGCTCTTCGGCTGGAGCGCCGAGGAGGTGAAGGGCGGGGAGCCGCCGACGATCCCGCCGGAGCTGCACGAGGAGTTCCTGCAGCGCTCCACCCGGCCGGAGCTGCTGCCGGTGGATGGACGGGAAACGGTCCGGCTCCGCCGCGACGGGAGCCGGATCGAGGTGGTGCTCTACGACTGGCCGCTCTACGACGCCGAGGGGCGTTTCTCCGGCGGCATGGCCGCGCTCCAGGAGATCGGCGAGCGGAAGCGTGCCGAGCGGCTGCAGGAGGCCATCTGGCGGATCTCGCAGGCCGCCCTCACCGCCTCCGATCTGCCGCAGCTCTACGCCGCCATCCACGCCATCATTGGCGAGCTGATGCCGGCCAAGAACTTCTACATCGCGACCTACGATGCCGCGACCGACACGATCAGCTTCCCCTGGTGGGTCGACGAGCGCGATGCCCGTCCCGCGCCCCGGCGAGCACGGAAGGGGCTGACCGAATACGTGCTCCGCTCCGGGCGCCCGCTCCGCGACCGCCCCTCCCTCATCGATTCGCTCGTGGCCCGCGGCGAGGTCGAATCCTTCGGCGCCGCCGCCGTCGACTGGCTCGGCGTGCCGCTCAGCGTGGCGGGGCGCACCATCGGCGTCCTCGCCGTGCAGAGCTACAGCGAGGGGGTGCACTACTCCGATCGGGAGCAGTCGATTCTCGAGTTCGTCTCGAGCCAGGTGGCGATGGCGATCGAGCGGAAACGGGCCGAGGCGGCGATCCGTGCGTCGGAGGAAGAGCTCCGGGCCCTCTTCGCCGCGATGCGCGACGTCATCCTCGTCATCGATCGGAACGGACGCTTCGTCAAGGTGGCGCCCACCCGGTCCGACCTGCTCTACCTCCCACCGGACCAGATCGTCGGCAAGCAGATCCACGACGTCTTCCCCGGCGAACAGGGCGACCGCTTCCTCGCCGCGGTGCGTCAGACGCTCGACAGCAATCAGCCGACGGCGATGGAGTATTCCCTCGAGCTCCACGGGGCCCAGGTCTGGTTCAGCGCGACGGCCTCACCGGTGGACGCCGACACGGTGATCTGGGTGGCCCGCAGCATCCAGGCCCAGCGCGCCGCGGAGGAGGCGCTCCGGCGCAGCGAGGAGCAGCTCCGTCAGGCCGCCAAGATGGAGGCGGTGGGGCGGCTCGCCGGCGGCGTCGCCCACGACTTCAACAACCTGCTCACCTCGGTGCTCGGTCACGCCGACCTTGCGCTCACCCGGGTGGATCCGCACGACGAGCTGTACGACGACCTGCTGGAGATCACCTCGGCCGGCGTCCGCGCCGCCGCCCTCACCCAGCAGCTCCTCGCCTTCAGCCGGAAACAGGTGCTCACCCCCCAGGTGGTGGACCTCAACGGCATCGTGTCAGGCATTGCCCGCATGCTCCGCCGCACCATCGGCGAGGACATCGAGCTGGTCACCCGCCTTGCCCCGCACCTCGGCGCGGTCCGCGCCGACCCGGTGCAGATGGAACAGGTCCTCATCAACCTCGCGGTGAATGCCCGCGACGCGATGCCCTCGGGCGGCCGGCTCACCATCGAGACGATGAACCTCGAGGGCGCCCCCGTACCGACGGTCCGCATCCGGGTCGAGGATGAAGGGGTGGGCATCCCCGAGGAAATCCGCCACCACCTCTTCGAGCCGTTCTTCACCACCAAGGAGGTGGGCAAGGGCACCGGCCTCGGGCTCGCGACCGCCTACGGCATCGTGCAGCAGAGCGGCGGCACCATCAGCGTGACGAGCGAAGTCGGGCGGGGCAGCTGCTTCCTGGTCGACCTGCCGCGCGTGAAGGGGGAGCCGGCACCGAAGCCACCCGCGGTCCTGAGCGGTGACAACTCCGGCACCGAGACGGTGCTGCTGGTGGAGGATGAGGAGTCGGTCCGGAACCTGACCCGGCGGCTCCTCGAGCACCACGGCTACACCGTGCTGTCGGCGCCCGATGGCGAGACGGCGCTCGACCTGGCGCGGCTCCATCCGGGGAAGATCGACCTGCTCCTCACCGACGTGGTGATGCCGGGGATGAGCGGACCGCACCTCGCGGACGTGCTGATCCCCGCGCGCGACGGGATGCGCTGCATCTTCATGTCGGGGTACGCGGCGACGACGCTCGAACAGAAGATCCTGCTCCGGCGGGATGCGGCTTTCCTGCAGAAACCCTTCACCGCGATGGAGCTGGTCCGGCGGGTGCGCGAGATCCTCGACGGCCTGCCGGCGTCACCGGAGGAGTGAGACGGACAGGCGGAACGGCGGAAGCGCGGAGGAGTGCTAATCCTGGTCCGGCACCAGTGAGGGGGTCTCGCCCGGCGTCCACTCGATGCGGAACCGGTCGCCGTCCCGGATGAGGAGCTGGCCCCGTCCCGAAACGCTGCCGCCGGGACTGGTCTGCAGCGCGTCATCGAAGCGGTAGATGTCCATCGTCAGGCGATAGCTGTGCAGCCCGGCCCCGAAGCGGTCCACGTCGGCGCGGTCGGGGAACCGCAGGTTCGAGATGTCCGCCACCCGGAGTCCATCCACCCACAGCACCGCGTTGGTCCCGTACGCGCCCCCGGCGAGCGGAGCCGCGCGCACCGCGAAGCGCACCCGCTCCGGCTCGCCGCTCACCGGACCCCTCTCGACCCCGGTATCGCCGCGCCCGTAGTTGACCCGCTCCCGCGGCTCCGGCAGGCAGCCGAGGATCCGCTCCACCCGCTGGTAGCCGGTCGCATGCTCGGAGTTGAACCGGAACGGCGCCAGCCGGGTGAAGAAGCGGATGGCCGCCTCGGTCGCCTGTCGCGCTTCCGGGCCGGTCAATCCTGCCGCGTAGCAATCGGCCTGCAGTTCCTGCTCCCGGTAGATCGAGTCGCGGGTCTCCTTCGGGAGATCGGCGTAGCCGGCGCGGGTGTGATGGCGGACGATATGGCCGTACTCGTGCGCGATGAAGAAGCGGGTGAGCAACGGTCCGTAGCGGTTGGTCAACAGCGGATTGTAGTAGATCGCGACAGGGTCCCGGTCGAGCGTCGCCAGCGCGACGTCGGCGATGGTATCACTTTCGATCTCCTCGATGCCGGGCACCAGATGGAGCGCCTGCGCCCTCGCGGGAGAGACTCCGACGAGGGCGCAGACGAGGGCGAGTCCGGACGCGGTCCATGCCTGGCGCATGGCTCTGAATGTGGGAGCGCCCGCTAGGGCATGCAAGCCATGATGCGCGCCGCGCGGACCGAGCCCGGCGGATGCTCGTTGTCGAAGTGCCGGTTGCCGAGCCGGGCAAAGAAGTGCACCGCCGCCATCGCGTCACCGGCGTGCTCGTGGCCGAGCCGCCGGGCGGCGAGGCAATCCGCCTCGAGTTCCTTGGCCTGCAACAGGCTGTCGCGCTGGCCCGGCTCGGCGCGCAGCGCGCTCGACCGGGTGTGCCGGAGCTCGATGTGGGCCCGCTCGTGCGCCATGAAGAACCGCTGCAGCTCGGGGTCGAACCGCTCCATCAGGAACGGGTTGTAGTAGATCACGGGATGGGCAGGGTCGTAGACCGCCACCGCCACGTCGCGGAGCGAGCCATCGGCGATCTCGCGGATGGCAACGGCTTCCGGTCGGGCCGCTTCGGTCGGTGTCATGCTGCCGGTGCTCAGCAGCGCGGCGGCACTGGTCAGGGCCGCATGCAGCAATTTCGACATCCCTGTCTCTCCCTTCTTTCCTGGTCCTTCTGTGGCCCTCAAAGCGACGCCCCCGCGTCCAGACTGCTGAACGCGGGGGCGTGGGGAGGGCTGCTGGTTGCCTCTAGCCTTGCCGCGTTCGCTTTGGGGTGAGTCCGACCCCCCGGCGGTTGAGCCGGTTATTCAGATTCGCAATTGTCACGTTCAACGGGAAAAGCATTTGCATCCGGTTCGTCGGTGTTCCCATGAGCTACGGTGACTCGGCCCTTCTTTTCTCATGATCGGCCCGGGACCACGGAGCTTGAGCCATCATGCGGTGCTTCAGAGGCTTGAACGCTTTCAAATCACCGGAAGTTCCTGCCTCGCAGGCCATGTATAGGGCATCTCTCGTGCCATTGACGCGCCGGGACTCGGGATTACGATTCCACACGACCGCCAGGGGTATCTGTAGGGCCAAGGCATGCCTTGGCCTCACGGGTTGAGATAGACCCTTGGAACCTGATCCGGTTCATACCGGCGAAGGGAGCGCGGCTCGAGTGCTCCCGTCCGCCTGACACAAGGAGCACCCATGCCCGCCTCCACCGAACCCCTCTCGGCCGCCTCCTACCAGGAGGCCTTTCCCCACTCCACCAAGGTCCACGTCGAGGGTCCCCGCGGCATCCGCGTCCCGATGCGGGAGATCGCGCTCTCCGGCGGCGAGCCTCCGCTCCGGGTCTACGATCCCAGCGGCCCGCAGGGCGTGGATGTCCGCCAGGGGCTGCCGGCGCTCCGGCTGCCCTGGCTGCTGGAGCGGGACATCAGCACTTCAGGAGGAGGCGCGAATCCGCGCGGTTCCGGCTCATCCGGCCTGATCCCCGAGTCCCTCCTCCGCCCGGTCTACCGCGGCCGTTCGGCCGTCACCCAGCTCGCCTACGCGCGCCGGGGGGAGATCACGCCGGAGATGGAGTTCGTCGCGATCCGCGAGGGGCTGCCGGCGGAGTTCGTGCGGAGCGAGGTGGCGCGCGGCCGGGCGATCATCCCCGCCAACATCAACCACCCCGAGCTCGAGCCGATGATCATCGGCCGCGGCTTCCACGTGAAGATCAACGCCAACATCGGCAACTCCGCGGTCACCAGTTCGATCGAAGAGGAAGTCGACAAGCTGCGCTGGGCCACCCTCTGGGGCGCCGACACGGTGATGGACCTCTCCACCGGGGCCAACATCCACGCGACCCGCCAGTGGATCATCCGGAACAGCGCCGTGCCCATCGGCACGGTGCCGATCTACCAGGCGCTCGAGAAGGTCGGCGGCGTCGCCGAGGATCTGACCTGGGAGGTCTACCGCGATACGCTGATCGAGCAGGCGGAGCAGGGGGTGGACTACTTCACGGTGCACGCCGGCGTGCTGCTCGAGTACATCCCGCTCACCGCGCGGCGGATGACCGGCATCGTCTCCCGCGGCGGCTCGATCATCGCCAAGTGGTGCCTCGCGCACCACCAGCAGAGCTTCCTCTACACCCGCTTCCGCGAGATCTGCGAGATCATGCAGGCGTACGACGTCTCCTTCTCGCTCGGCGACGGGCTCCGGCCCGGCTCGATCGCCGATGCCAACGACGAGCCGCAGTTCGCCGAACTCCGGACCCAGGGTGAGCTGACGAAGATCGCGTGGGAGTACGACGTGCAGGTGATGAACGAGGGCCCGGGCCACGTCCCCATGCATCTCATCAAGGAGAACATGGAGAAGCAGCTCGAGTGGTGCGGCGAGGCGCCGTTCTATACTCTCGGCCCGCTCACCACCGACATCGCGCCGGGCTACGACCACATCACCAGCGCCATCGGCGCCGCGATGATCGGCTGGTACGGCACCGCGATGCTCTGCTACGTCACCCCCAAGGAGCACCTCGGCCTCCCCAACCGCGACGACGTGAAGGCCGGCGTCATCGCCTACAAGATCGCGGCCCACGCCGCCGATCTCGCCAAGGGACACCCGAACGCGGCGGCATGGGACAACGCGCTGAGCAAGGCGCGCTTCGAGTTCCGCTGGCAGGATCAGTTCAACCTCGCGCTCGATCCGGTCACCGCGCGCGCCTATCACGACGAGACCCTCCCCGCCGACGGCGCCAAGGTGGCGCACTTCTGCTCGATGTGCGGCCCCAAGTTCTGCTCGATGAAGATCACCCAGGACATCCGTGAGGCGGCGGCAGGCATGGCGGAGAAGTCGGCGGAGTTCCGGGAGCGGGGCGGCGAGATCTACGTGAAGACCTGAGGCGCATAGCGACCCATGACCCCGGCCCCCCTCGCCGTCGGTCCCGCCCCCTCAGCGGTCACTCCCTCGGGCACCGTCCGCCGCCGCGAGGTGGCCCTGCTCGGCGCCCTCGGCGCGGGCATCATCATCGCCCTCCTGCTCATCGCGAGCCTGGGCTTCGAGACCCTCTCCTCCGCGCGCGCCTACGTTGGAGGAGAGGGTCTCTGGTCGAAGGCCCAGAAGGACGCCGTCTACCACCTGCTGCGCTTCGTCGATGCCGGCGACTCCCTCGAGTACGCCCGCTACGAGGCGAGTCTCGCCGTCTATCGCGGTGACCGCGCCGCACGACTCGCGGTGCTCGCGGAGACCCCAGACTGGGAGGTGGTCCACCGCGGCTTCCTGGCGGGACGGAACCATCCCGACGACGTGCACGGCATGGGGGTCTTCCTCCGCCGCTACCAGCGGGTGTCGTATGTCGCCGAGGCGATCCGCATCTGGGCCAGCGCCGACTCGCTGATGTTCCGCCTCGAGGCCCTCGGTCCCCGGGTGCGGGACCAGGTGCGCGCCGGCAACCTGCACGGGGCGACCCGCGCCGAACTGCTGGACGAGATCGGTACGCTGAGCGTCTCGCTCACCACGCTGGAGGACGGCTTCTCCGCCGCCATCGGCGGCGGCGCCCGCTGGGCCGCAAGACTCCTGCTGGCCGCCATGATCGTGACGGCGCTGCTCCTCCTCGGTGTCGGCGCGGTGGCGCTCCGCTCCGCCGCGCGCCGGCTCCGCGAGTCGGAGGAGGCGAGGCGCACCATCGAGGGCCAGCTCCGTCAGGCACAGAAGATGGAGGCGGTCGGGCAGCTCACCGGCGGCATCGCGCACGACTTCAACAACCTGCTCACCGTCATCCTCTCCAACGTGCAGCTCATCGAGGACCGGCTGCCCGCGGCCGACCAGACCACCCGGAACGACCTCGGCGAGCTCAAGGTCGCGGCGCATCGCGGCGCGGAGATGATCCGGAAGCTCCTCGCCTTCAGCCGCGCCGGCCAGTACGCCTTCGAGCCGCAGGCGCTGGAACGGGTGCTCCCCGAGTCGATTCAGCTCCTGCGCCGGATCCTCCCCGCGTCGGTCCGGGTGGACACCGAGATCGACCCCAACACCCCGCCGGCCCAGACCGACCCGTCGGCCGTCGAGCAGATGGTGCTCAACCTGGCCACCAACGCCTGCGATGCGATGCTCGGGCAGGGGGTCCTTCTCGTCCGGCTCGCGCCGGCGACGATGGACAGTGCCTTCGTCGCCAGGCGCCGCTGGGGGACCGTCGGTCCCTACGCCGCGCTCAGCGTCACCGATAGCGGCACGGGGATGCCTCCCGAGGTGCTCGACCGGATCTTCGAGCCCTTCTTCACCACCAAGCCGCCCGGCGAAGGCTCGGGACTCGGCATGGCGATGGTCTACGGGCTGATGAAGCAGCACCGCGGATTCGTGGATGTCGAATCGGTGCCCGGCACCGGCACCACCGTCACCCTCTACTTCCCCGCCGCGAGCGACCGGCCCCAGACACCGGTGCCGACGATCACGCCGCCGAAGGCGACGGGCGGAACGATCCTGCTGGTAGAGGACGAGCCGGCGCTCCGGCGTGCGGGCCAGCGACTGCTCGAGCGCCACGGCTACCGGGTCCTGGTGGCGAGCGACGGCCAGGAGGGGCTCGAGCTCGCGCGCGCGCACCGCGGCGAGATCACCCTCGTCTTCTCCGACGTGGTGATGCCCCGGCTCAGCGGATCGGCGATGCACGCCGCCCTGATCCGCGAAGGGATCATCCTGCCGTTCCTGTTCACCAGCGGATACACCGGACGGGAACTGCCCGATGGCGTCCCGCTGCCGCAGGGTGTGCCGCTCCTCCCCAAGCCCTGGGACTTCCACGAGCTCACGGCCGCCGTGGCCAGGGCCATTCAGGTCGCCCCATCCTCTTCCCTTCCCGGCGGGACCTGATCAGCTTCCCGCCGGACCTTCACCCCTGAGAACACCCATGCAGAGACTCCACGCCACGTCGATCCTCTCCCTCGCCTGCGTCGCCCTGCTGGCGACCGGCTGCAACTCCGCCCAGCAGAAGCCCGCCGCCGACACCACCGCGGCGCAGCCTGCCGCGCCGGCCGCGCCCGCCAGGGTCAGCGAAGCCACCGGCTTCTCGACGCCGGAATCGGTGCTGTGGGATGCCGAGCAGGGCGTCTGGTTCGTGAGCAACATCAACGGCAACCCGAGCCAGAAGGACAACAACGGGTTCATCAGCCGGCTCACGAAGGATGGCGCCGTCGACAGCCTGCACTTCATCGAGGCGGGGAAGAACGGCGTCACGCTGAACGCGCCGAAGGGACTCGCACTGGTGGGTGACACGCTGTGGGTTGCGGACATCGATGCGATCCGCGGCTTCAACAAGCGCACCGGCGCGCCGGTCGCCTCGATCGACGTCGGCAGCAAGGCGCACTTTCTCAACGACGTCGCGGTCGGCCCCGACAATGCGATCTACTTTACCGACACCGGGGTGCAGTTCGACGCGAAGGGCCAGCCGACACACCCCGGCCCCGACCGGATCTACGTGCTCGCGGGTAGGAAGGTCAGCGTCGGCGCCGAGGGCGACTGGCTCGAGTGGCCGAACGGCCTCACCTGGGATGCGGCCGCTGCGCGCTTCATCGTCGTGCCTTTCGGCGGCAAGCACATCCTCGGCTGGAAGCCCGGTGAGACCAAGGCCGACACCCTCGGCACCGGCCCCGGCAGCCAGGACGGTGTCGAGATGTGGAATGGCGCGGCGCTCATCACCAGCTGGGCCGACTCCACGATCTTCGTGCTCGAGAACGGCGCGGAGAAGAAGCTGATCACCGGCCAGAACGCGCCGGCCGACATCGGCCTCGATCCGAGCCGCGGCCTGCTCGCGATCCCGCGCTTCATGGACAACACGGTGGAATTCTGGTCGCTGCGGTAGCGGCGACCAATTGGTCGCCATGACCCGTAAGAAGGCGCATATTGAGTGGGGGCGGCCAGCCGGTCGCCCCTGCAGCGTTTCCCTCACCCTGCCTCACTCCATGACTCGCCGATTCGCCCTGGTCGTCGTCTTCGCTCTTGTCGTCCCGACACTCCACGCCCAGTCCACCGAACGGGGTCCCGTCCGCGCCGGCGACAGCTACGCCGCCTCGCTCGCGCTGCCGCTCCGGGCGTCGACGAGCGAACTCCGCGAGACGGTCGAGCGCTTCACCCTCGATGAAGGGGCCATCGCCCACCGCTACCCGGCGGACTGGTCGAAGGCGCACCGCGACGCCGCCCGCGCCTTCTATGTCGCGTGGCAGGGACGGCTCACGGCGCTCGACTTCGGGAAGCTCTCGCAGGACGGCAAGGTGGATTACCTCCTCCTCCGTCAGGCGATCACCCACCGGCTGAGCCTGCTCGATCTGGAGCAGCAGCGGCTGGCCGAGATCACCCCGCTGCTCCCCTTCGGCGAGGCGATCCGTGCGCTCGACGAGGCGCGGGAGCGGGTGGACTCGGTGGCCCCCCAGCGCGCCGCGGGGCTCCTCACGACCATCGCGAAGCAGGCCGACTCCGCCCGGAAGGCCATCGAGGCCGCCGACAGCGCGAGCCGCCCCAGCCGCATCGTGGCGTACCGCGCGGCGGAGGCGATCGAGTCTCACCGGCTCCTGCTGCGGAAGTGGAACGGCCAGTACAGCGGCTACGATCCCCTCTTCACCTGGTGGACCGCGGCGCCGTATGCCAGGGCGGACTCCGCCCTCACCGCCTACCGCAAGGTGCTGCGCGAGAAGATCGTCGGCACCCAGCCCGGCCAGGACGATCCGATCGTCGGCGATCCGCTCGGCCGCGACGCGCTGGTGCGCGACATTGCGTACGAGATGATCCCCTACACCCCGGAGGAGCTGATCGCGATCGGCGAGGCGCAGCTCGCCTGGTGCGAGAGCGAGATGAAGAAGGCGGCGCGCGAGATGGGGCTCGGCGACGACTGGCACGCCGCGCTCGAGCGGGTGAAGCAGGATCATGCGGCGCCCGGCGAGCAGCCCCTCCTCGTGAAGCGGCTCGCCGACGAGGCCGCCGACTGGGTCTCGAGCCGGAACCTCGTCACCGTGCCGCCGCTCGCCCGGGACAACTGGACCCTCATCATGCTCACCGCCCAGGAGCAGAAGGTGAACCCCTTCTTCCTCGGCGGCTCCGACATCTGGGTCTCCTATCCCACCGCCGCGATCGGCGACGAGGACAAGCAGATGACGATGCGCGGCAACAACATCCACTTCTCCCGCGCGACGGTGCATCACGAGCTGATTCCCGGCCATCACCTGCAGGGCTTCTACAACGAGCGCTACAATCCGCACCGGCAGAGCTTCGGGACGCCCTTCTCGGTCGAGGGGTGGGCGGTGTACTGGGAGATGCTGATGTACGACGGAGGTTTTCCCCGTTCGCCGGAGGACCGGCTCGGCATGCTCTTCTGGCGGGCCCATCGCGCGGCGCGGATCATCTTCTCGCTCAAGTTCCACCTCGGGCAGATGACGCCGGAGCAGGCCATCGACTTCCTGGTCGAGAAGGTCGGCCACGAGCGCGCCAACGCTACGGCGGAGGTGCGCCGGAGCTTCAACGGCAGCTACTCACCGCTGTATCAGGCGGGGTACATGCTGGGGGCGCTGCAGCTCCGGGCGCTGCACAACGAGATGGTGGGGAAGGGGAAGCTGAGCGAGCGGGACTTCCACGACGCGGTGCTCAAGGCGAACCAGATGCCGATCGAGCTGCTCCGCGCCCTGCTGGAGGGCCAGCCACTGACCCGGGACTACCAGGCGAAGTGGAAGTTCGCGCAGTAGGGCGGAGTCGCCGAAGGGATAAATGACCAGGGCCGGCGATGGTTTGCCGGCCCTGATCTGTTCCTGATCCCCCGCCTCATGCCGCGGGGCCGTTCCCGGCCTGCTTCTTCCTGCGGGATGCCGCCGTCACCGGAATCGGTCCGTGCGGATCCCGGGCACTGCGCCACGCCGCCAGCAGCTCGGCGTTGTCCGCGTATCGCACCCGCTGCAGCGCATCCAGATGCCGAAGCACGACCAGCATCTCATGCCGCACCTTCTCGATCTCGGCGCTCGCACCCACATGACTCTGCGTCGAGACCGCCTTCTTCACCTCCACCGACTCGTACTGATTGAGCCCCTGCGCGATCCGCTCCGGCAGCCCCTCCGGCATCCCGTAGGTGAGCAGCAGGTCGCGATTGGCTGCGACGAGTGCCAGGATGCTCCGGCTGGTCGCTACGAACGACTTCTGATTGACCGTGCTCGCCGGCAGGGTGAACCGAAGCGCCATTTCGGGCTGACGCGTGGCGGCGACATCGGTAAAGCGCTGCACATCCTCCAGGTCGGACCGGATCTCACGGCGAATCCGGGCCTTGCCCTCGACCGAATGATCCGCCGAGCGGAGGCCGGAGCGGTACTGCTCCAGCAGCCCACCCATCCGGCCGGTGAGGGTTTCGAGCGTCGCGACCGCGGCACCCGAGACCGGGCTCGGGTCGGGATGCTCGTGGCAGTACGCGATCACGCGTCCCGCCGCATCATAGGTACGAAGCACTTCCTTACGCATACAAACCTCGCTTGTGTGAGTTGCACCGGCCTTCTCGATGACGTTCCGCCCCATGTCGGGTGGTGGCGGTCCCGCGCCGCGGACATTGCCGACACAATTCCGGGCCGAAATAGGGTTATGGCAGACCTCGTGCCAGCGCGAAATTCTCGTCAGGCACCCTGGTCGCTCGATTGTGCATGTGCTGGTTCCACTGAACTTGTGTCGGGCGTCTACGCCCGCTCTATCGGGGCGCACGCATCCTCTGCTCGCGCAAATGCATTCTCTATCACTTCGGAGGCGGTCTCTGCTCGGGGAAATGCACTCTCTACTGGTCCGGAGGCGGTCTCTGCTCGGGCGAATGCACTCTCTACTCGTCCGGAGGCGCTCTCTACTCACGCGGAGGCGCCCTCTAGCGGGTCGCGGGCACTCTCTGTCCGCATTTTCGCGCCCTCTATCGACCCGGGTGCGTCCTCTACCGCGATGAATGCGCCCTATATTCGCCTGCGCGAATGAGTCACGGCGTTCGGTCTACGGGTGATGATCGGGGGCGCCGAGTCAGGCAGGTGCTGGACAGCGAGAGCGGGGTGAGACCTGGGTGTCCTCCGTTGAGGACTCCTTCCATTAGATGCTGTGCTTGACCCTCCGCGGACCGCGCCCTATCCTCCCCCTCAGGCGTGCAGGGCGCCTCCCGTCCGCGGAAAGGACCGAGTCCACCTGGTGGTGTCGCTGCCGTACCCGACTGCCACGAACCTCCTCTGCCCGAGCATGCGGACCCCGGGTGCCAACAAGGAGGCTCGTCATGTCCCGCCGTCGCCTGCCCGTTCATCCCGATCTCGAACAGCTCCGTCACCAGGCCAAGGATCTGCTCCGCGCCTATCGCCGCGGGGATCCCGCCGCAGTCGCCGATTTCACCGAACATCACCACGTCCCGCCCGACACGTCCGCCGCCAAGCTCGCCGACGCGCAACTGGTGCTCGCCCGGAGCTACGAGGCGCCGAGCTGGCCGAGGCTGGTGATGGCGTGCCGACTGGTGGATGCGATCTGGGAGGACGACCTCGAGACCGTCCTTTCCCTTATAAAGGAACGGCCCGCGCTGCTCACCGAATCGGCGCTGATCCGGGAGAGCAACTGGGGCGCGCCGATGTCCTACGCCGCCAACCTGGGCCGCGACCGGATCATCGAGGCGCTCCACCGCCTCGGCGCCACCGATCATCATCACGCGATGGACCGGGCGGTGCTGCAGGGGAGGATCCAGACGGCAAAGCGGCTGTACGCGCTCATGGGGTCCCCGCCGGTCGATGGCGACATGCTCGGCGGCGCGGCCTACACCCTGAGTCTCACCGGCACCGCCCTGGTGCTGGAACTCGGTGCCCCGGTGGTGGATGCGACCGGGAAGCGGCTGGCGCCGGTGGATACCGTGCTCGAGAGCGACAGCCGGAAGCCGGCCGAAAAGCACGCGATCCTCGAACTCTATGTGCGATACGGCCTCACCCTCCCCGATACCCCGGTGATGGCGCTGCATCGGGGCCGGATCGATCTGCTCGAGCAACACCTCCGCCGCGATCCGGCACTGCTCCGCCGTACCTTCACCCACGAGGAGATCTATCCCCCCGAACTCGGCTGCCACGACGAGGTGAACGCCACCCACGGCACCCCGCTCGGCGGCGCGACCCTGCTGCACATGGCGATCGACTACGACGAGCTGGAGATCGCGCGCTGGCTGATCGCGCGGGGGATGGATGTGAACGTGCGGGCGGCGGTGGACGGGGAAGGCTTCGGGGGACATTCGCCGCTGTTCAGCACGGTCGTGGCGCAGCCCAACTTCTGGGTCCACCACCACTCGCTGCCGGACGAGGCGCCGTTCACCAGGCTCCTGCTCGCGCACGGCGCCGATGTGAACGTGCGGGTGTCGCTCCGGAAGCAGCTCCACCCCGGCTACGGCGAGCATGTGATGCAGGAGTACCGCGACGTGACGCCGCTCTCGTGGGGTGAGCGGTTCGAGGATCCGAAGTTCGTGAGCGGGGAGGCGCTCCGGCTGATCCGGGAGGCGGGGGGAGTCCCCTGATCAGCGCTTCGCGGCGCGCTCCCGGTCCCGGCGGGGGAGTTCCTCGCGCGCCTCGGCGAGGGCGGCGGCGGGATCGAAGTTGTCCCGTCCCGAGCGCCTCGCGATGTCGATGGCTTCCGCGTCGGACAGTTGGCCGTCGTTGAAGAGGTACTCCTGCCGCGCCTTGTTCCATGCGATGTACATCAGGTAGTCGTACTGCTGATTCACGAAGAGCATTTCGTGGCGACCGCTCTTCTCGTCGAACACGACGTCGCTCATGAAGGCCATGCGGCAGCTCCGGTGGCACGCCTCCGGCTCTCGGCCCAGAGGATGGTGAGCGCGGCGAGGAGGATCAGGAAGGCGGCGATGCTCGACCGGGCGGGGCGATCCTCCGCCGCGCGTGCCGGAGATTGTTCGGGGCGCGCGGGGAGGACCAGGAAGGGCACGGTCCGCTCCGCGAGCCGCAACGTGTGCCACCCCGCCTCACTCGGCCAGAAGCTGCCGCGCCAGCGGCGGCTGTCAAATGGATCGCGGGCGAGCGCGACCGGGGTGACCGCGCCGCCGGGCGCGACCGCCGAGAGCTCGGGCCGCGCCGAGCCGGTGAGGAGCGAGATCTCCATCCGCCCGTCGGCGCGCGGTGTGCCCCCTTCGATGCGGACTTCGGTGGCGGTGTCGCGGGCGACCGCGCCGAGCAGCAGCGACCAGTAGCTCGCGAAGAGATCGTCCTCCCCCTCGAGCCGCCAGCGCGAAGGGGTCCGCACCAGCGAGACCGCCAGCCGTCCCTCGCCGAGATTCTGCGCGGCGCCGAGCCAGGCGCCCGTTTCATCCTCCATCAGCGGTACCAGCCCGGCGCGATGCCGGAGCGGAGCGGGCGCGACCTCGACCGCGGTCTTCGCGCGCCGCGGCATCCCGCTCCACGACACCCGCGCGAGCCGGTGCTCCAGCGCCGCCGAGTCAGGCGGCACGGTCGTGAAGCCGGAGAAGAGCGGCGTCGCGGCGGTAGTGCCGGTGAGGAGGACGCCCAGTCCATCGCTGGTCACGGCGTCCAGTAGCTGCCGGGCCTCCGCGCCCGGCATTTTCACCAGTGCGGCCGAGTCGATGACCACCGCATCCACCCTAGAGAGCAGCGCGGCGGTGATCCTCCCGGCAGCATCCGGGGCGCCGTTCACCCGCTCGATCCGGCTCCGGTCCCGGGTGAGGGTGGTGCGCACGGTGAGGCTGGCGCCGCGCGCCTCGAGCCAGCGCTTGAGGTAGGCGGTCTCGAAGCTGGGGGAGCCATCGAGGATGAGCAGCGTTGGGGGCCGGACCGCGTGCACCGCGACGCCGAGGGACTCGGTCACCTCCCCGCCGGGCGACGCGAGAGTCACTCGATAGAGCAACGCCCCCTCGGCCCGGGGCCGCGCGGTGAGGGTGAACTCCCCCGCATCCCCGGCGATCCGCGCGGAGTCCACCACGCCGGCGGGATCCTGGAGGCGGACCCAGGCGGAGTCGGATGCACCGAGCGTCACTCGGCCGCGCACCGGCAGCGCCTCGCCGATCGCGACCTCGGTCGGGGCATCGAGCTCGATGAAGGTGGCCCCAGTAGCGCGACCCTCCGTGGTCGCATTCCGGCCGTCCCTGGCCGCCGTAGCGCGGCCCTCCGTGGCCGCCAGAAAAGCGAATGCCGCGGCGGCCACGCAGACGAGCATCAGCCGGAGCGGGAGATTGGCGCGATCGGCGCGGCGCCATTCGATGGCACCGAGCACCAGGGTAAGCACGAGGCCCGCAAGAATGGCCGGGCTCACGGCGCCCCTCCGAGCAATGCGCGGAACCGGGCGGCAACCGCGGAGCGGGCGCGGGCCTCATGCGCGGGGAGCGGGGCGGCCGGCGGGAGCGCGGCGTAGAGTCCTCGTTCGACCGCGGCGCGGCAGTCGTCGCATCCCTTGCCGCTCGCGAGTGCGTCGATGAGACGGCGCAGGTCGCGCACGGCGCCGAGATAGACCGGATCGGCGACGGCGAGGGCGGCGACCTCGTTGCCGGCGCGCTCGAGGGCGCCGCGCAGTTCGATAGGAGCGACGGTGACCCCACCGAGCAGGCGCAGCGCCTCGCGGATGGCGGGGAGGGAGTCATGCGGGGCCGAGGTGCTGCTCCGCGCCTGGCCGGCGAGTCCCTCCAGCTTGCCGGTGAGGCGGAGCTTCGCGACCTCGATCGGCGGCGGGTCGAAGCCGACCCGCTGCACGTAGACCCGTGCCTCCTGCTGCACCTGCTTGATCATTTCGAGCGCGCGGTGCTCGAACGGCAGCGCCGCGCGCGGCTCCGCGATCCGGAGCTGCAGCTCCGCCTGCCACATCGCGCTGAGGGCGGCGCGGAGCAGGTCCTTCACTCCCTGGCCGAGCAGGGTGGCATTCTCGGCGCTGTCGTGCTCGTGGACCTTCCCGATGTCGCTCGATTCCTCCTCGAACTCCTCGCCGAGAAACTGGCCGTAGCGGAGCCGGAGCAGCCCCTGGTCGATGCCGAGATCGTTGGCGCGCTGGCGGAACTCGGCGACGCTGATCCGGGACTGGTCGGCGAGCAGCTTCTCGGTGTCGATGATGATCTGCCGCTCGCTGCGGAAATACTCCGGCTGCACTCCCATCGCCATCTTCGCGAGATCGGCGGTAGGCGCGGTCGCGGTGTCGGCGATCGTGATGAAGATCGTGCCGGAGCGGCTCCGGTTCGGCACCGGACGGCGGGAGTCGGTGGCCTCCGCAACGAAGTAGAGCTCGTCCCCGGGGCCGAGATGGAGGCCGGGGAGATCGAGGGTGGCGCGGAGGTGGAGTCCCCTGCCCGGCTCGCTGGTCCGACTGGTGAAGGGGAGCCGGAGCCGGCGGAAGCGCACCGCCTCGCCGCGGCCGGAGGCGATGGTCACCGCGATCGCGGTGCTGTCGATGCCGTAGTCGTCGGTCGCCAGCGCCTCGACGGGGAGCGGCGCGATGGCGTTCGGCGCGAACTGGGTGCGCTCTTCAGGCTTGAGCACCGTGATGGCGGGCGGGCGATCGGGCCGCACCGCGAGCCGGAGATCGGCCGACTCTGCCCGGAGCGTGTCCGCGCCAATGGCACGGAGCCGCCAGAGGGCGGAGCGGGTGGCGCGCAGCGTCGCGCGCCAGCGGATGCCGCCCTCATGCTCGAACGGCACCGAATCGCCCGCGGAGCCCGCGAGCCAGACCGCCGTCGCGGGGCCCCGCACCTCCGCGAGCCAGCGGAGTTCGGAGCCCTCCGGCACTTCACCATCCTGGCCCCGCAATCCGAAGCGGGAGGTGTGGGTATAGGCGGGCGGGGTCACCTCGGCATCGAGCGCCGCGATCGAGAGCGACGCGCCTGACTCGGCGACGGCCGCGGCCTGCCCCGGACCGACGGGTGCAGGGAGCCAGCGATACAACACCAGCCCGAGCAGCGCGAGCGCGGCGCCAGCCATGAGCCCGCGGCGGAGTTCCCGGTGCGGGAGCGCGGCCGGAATGTCGAGCCGGGTCCAGCGCTCCGCGATGCGGGCCCGCTGCAGCTCGGCGAGCGGTGCGAGCGATCCCGGTTCGGCGAGGAGCAGAGTGCCGCTCTCCTCGAGCTCCGGCACGACGCGGTCGAGATGCTCCGCGATGTCCCGCGCGCGGATCCGGCGGAAACGGTCGGCGGCCAGTGCGACCGCGGCACTCATCCCCAGCCCGACGCCGATCGGCACGACGCCGTGCATCACCCCCGCCGCGGCGATGCCGCCACCCACTCCCCACGCGAGATGCCCCAGCGCCCGCTCGAGGCGGAGCCGGTTGGCGAGGCGGGTGAGCTCGGCGGCCGCGCTCATGCGAGGCTCCGTCGCGACCGGCTCGCGAGCCACCGCTCCACGACGAGGAGCAGCGCCGCCAGGATCAGCAATTCCCGGGTCCTCGGCGTGTCTTCCGGCTCGTGACCGGGGAGTGCGGCCCGCGGCGTCGCCTCGGCGATCGAGACTTCGCGCGGGTCCAGGGAATCGGTGGTGAGCGGCCGCCACGGCCAGCGCTCGAGCAGCGAGTCGGCGAGGGCGGCGCTCTCGATGATGCTGGCGGGGAGGGTGAGTGTGGTGTCGGCGCGCTCTTGTACGGTGGCGAGTGTGGTCTGCTGGCCTAGCTCGGCAGTTACGGCGCGGGTGGCGGCGGTCAGGCGTGCCGCCTGGCTCGGAGATGCAGGTTCACGCGGAGATGCCGCGGCGCGGAGGGCGAGTGCCCGCGGCGTGGGTTCCCGCGGAGCCGCAGAGGCGGGGAGTGGCAGTGTGCTCGGCGTGGCCGTGCGAGTGCGCTGGTAGACAATCGCCGTCGCGTCGCCGTCGCCGAGGAGGGCCTGGATGGAGTCGCCCGGGATTCTGGAGAGATCGGCGATCCAGGTGGCTCTGGGCTTTGAGGCAGGCGCATGCCAGCGGATCGTGGCGCGGATCGCGGGCCGAGTGGTGCCGAGTGAGGCAAGGCGGGGGCGGGCGTAGAGATCGATCGTGCCACCGGGCGCGACGAGCTGGTCGGCCGCCTTGAGTGCGTCCCAGATCGGGAAGCGGTCCGTGCTGTCGGGCGTCATTCCCCTGGTGAGTCGGCGCTCGGGGAGTCCGGGGGCGAGGAGATGCACCGTGGCGCCGTCGAGCGAATCGAGCGCAGCGTCACCGAGCAGGTCGGGGCTCACCAGCACAAGCTTCGCGGGAAGTCCCACCGCGCCGCCGCGGAGCCGCGGGCCGGCGAGTCCGAGCACGACTGCCGCGACGATCAGCAGCCGGAGAAGGAGGAGCAGTGGGTCGGAGAGCCGCGCCGAGCGGGCGCGGGCCTGGGGCAGGTCACCGAGATGGCGGAGGGTGCCGACGCGCACGACCTGCCTCGGCCGGCGGCTCCAGAGATGGAGTGCCAGCGGAATGACGAGCGCCGCGAGGGCCAGGAGCCAGGCAGGAGTGGCGAACATCGAGGCGATGTCTGCCGCCTAGGGCAGGCGCTGGCGCCGCGTGAGATAGGCGCGGAGCGGGGCCTCGAATGGCTCGGCCAGGTGGCACTCGACCAGCGCGGCGCCGCGCTCCTCGAGATCCCGGCGCAGCACCTTGAGCGAGGCGTCGAGCCGCGCGACGGCGATGGGGCGCGCCGCATCGGCGTCGAGATCCACGCGGGAGCCGGTCTCCAGATCCTCGAGGGTCACCGCGCCCTGGTAGTCGAAGCTCCGTTCCCGGTCGCCGAGGATCTGGAAGCAAACCACGTCGTGGCGGGCGCCGGAGAGGCGGCGGGCCGCGGTGCGAATCTCGTCGGTGCGCTCGTGGAGGTCGCCGAGCAGGATGGTGATGCCGCGCTCGGTGCCGGGGGCGAGGGTGCGCTCCACGACGGGCCACGCGGGCCACTCACCGGCGGGGGTCACCTGTTCGAGCCGGTGCAGCAGCCGGTGGAGATGCGGCAGCTCGCGGCGGGGCGGGAGGGCCTCCACCGTGCCGCGCCCGAGGATGTAGAGACCGACGGCGTCGCCCTGGCGCTGCGCGAGGAGGGCGAGGGCGGCGGCGAGGTAGCGGGCGTAGTCGAGCTTGCTGACGCCCTCTTCCTCGTGCGCCATGGAGCCGGTGGCGTCGAGGAGGAGGCGGATGGTGATGCTGGTCTCGGCTTCGGCTTCGCGCACGAAGTAGCGGTCGGAGCGGCCGAGCAGCTTCCAGTCGATGCGGCGGGGATCGTCGCCGGGCTGGTAGCTCCGGTACTGGCTGAACTCGAGCCCGGCGCCGGCGCGGCGGCTGGTGTGGCGGCCGAGCATGGTGCCGTCGACCGTCATGCGGGCGGCGAGTTCGAGGTCGCGGACCAGCGCGAGGGTCCGCGCGGTGACGAACCGGTTCACGCGAGCGGACTGGCCGGGGCGGGCACCTGGGCGAGGAGCGCCTCGGTCACATTGTCAGGCGTCACCCCCTCGCCTTCGGCGCGGAAGTTCACCAGCACGCGGTGGCGGAGCACCGGGGCGGCGACGGCGCGGAGATCCTCGAGGGTCGCGGCGTAGCGGCCGTGGAGGAGTGCCCGGGCCTTGCTGGCGAGGATGATCCCCTGGCCGGCGCGCGGGCCGGCGCCCCAGCGGACCCACTCGGTCACGAAGGGGACCTGGTTCTGCGCGGGGCGCGAAGCGCGGACGAGGCGGGCGGCGTAGTCGATGAGCGCGTCGCTCACGGTCACCTCCCGCACCAGCCGCTGCGCGCTGAGGATGTCGGCGGCGCTCGCGACGGGGGTGGTGGCGGGGAGGGCGGCGCCGGTGGTGCGGGCGAGCACGGCGCGCTCATCCTCGAGCGAGGGATAGTCCACCCGGATGTAGAGCAGGAAGCGGTCGAGCTGTGCCTCGGGGAGCGGATAGGTCCCGGTCTGCTCGATCGGGTTCTGGGTCGCGAGCACGAAGAACGGCCGTTCGAGGGCGTGGGTGGTGCCGGCGTAGGTCACCGACCCCTCCTGCATCGCCTCGAGCAGCGCGGCCTGGGTCTTGGGCGGGGTGCGGTTGATCTCGTCGGCCAGCACGAGCTGCGCGAAGACCGGCCCCTGATTGAACTTGAAGAAGCGCTTGCCGGTCGCGTGGTCTTCTTCGAGGACCTCGGTGCCCAGGATGTCGGAGGGCATGAGGTCGGGGGTGAACTGGATGCGGCGGAAGCTGAGCCCCGTCGCATCGGCGAGGGTACGGACGAGCAGCGTCTTGGCGAGGCCGGGGACGCCTTCGAGCAGCGCATGGCCGCCGGCGAGGATCGCGAGCAGCAGCTCCTCGATCACCTGTTCCTGGCCGACGACCACCTTGCCGACCTCGCGGCGGAGCGCGGTGAGCCGGGCGACGGTCTGGGTGACGTCGGTCATGGGAGCCTCCGGCGGACGGGCGGACGGGCGGACGGGCGGAACGAAGCCGCATACCGCGCCCATCCGTCCGCCTTCCCGCCTGTCCACCTGTCCTCCCGCCTCATGCGGTCATCGCGTAGGTCACGATGTTCACGCCGAAGCGGGTGTTGTCCACCGCGAGGAAGCGCTTGTTGCGGAAGTCGTAGTCCCATTCGCAGCCGTAGTCCTTGTTGCTGTAGAGCAGGGCGATGCGGCCGTCGAGCACGATGGCCTTGAGGTACTCGTGCACCAGGTCGTCGCCCCAGCCGTTCAGTTCGAGGCCGGTGGTCGGCGGCCCGTCGGGGAAGTCGAAGAAGGCGCGGTAGAGCTCGTGACTGGACGGCAGCTTCTGCAGCGCGTCGGGGCCGAAGATCGCGGCCATCTCCGCCTCGAAGGAGCGGGCGAAGAGCCCGTCCACGTCGTGGTTGCAGTCGTCGGCGAAGACGAAGCCGCCGCCCTTGACGAAGCGCGCGAAGTTGGCGCGCTCCGACGCGGTGAATTCCACCAGCCGGTGCCCGGCGATGTAGGCGAAGCGGGCATCGAAGACGCCGCTGCTCGCGAGCGGCACGACCCGCTCGCGCGGGTCGACGTCGATGGTGGTGTACTCCGCGAGCGAGTGCAGCAGGTTCGCCGGCATCCGCTGGTCGACATCCCAGTCGCCGGAGGCGTACTGCAGGCGGGTGAAGGTGAACCGGGGCATGGCGGTCGGGCGGTCAGGCGGAAAGGCGGACGGCAGGCATGTCATTCTGCCCGCCAGTCCGCCTGTCCACCAGTCCGCCTATACGGCGTCCGAAAGTGATGTGAAGGTGAAGTCCCGCACCCGCATCGGCGGCACCATGTTGCCCTGCATCCGCACCGGCGCGCCCAGCGCATCGACGTTGTTCATCATGATGATGGGCGACTCGTTGAAGCGGAAGTTCTTGATCGCGTGCTTGATCTTCCCGTCCTCGATGTAGAACGTGCCGTCGCGGGTGAGCCCGGTGAGCAGCAGCGTCTGGGGATCCACGTAGCGGATGTACCAGAAGCGGGTCACCAGGACGCCGCGCGCGGTGTCGCGGATGAGCTGCTCGAGCGAGGCACTGCCGCCTTCCATGATGAAGTTGACCGGGCCGGGCGTGGCCGGCTTGCCCTGCTTCTCCGCCCAGTAGCGGGAGTAGAAGAGGTTCTTCACCACGCCCTTCTCGATCCAGGAGGTCTTCTGCGACGGCCGGCCGTCGCCGGCCCACGGGTCCGCCGGGACCTCGGGGTGCCACGGGTCGGTCCAGATGGTGACCGCCGGATCGACGAGCTGCTCGCCGAGCCGGGTGCCGCCCCCCTGCTTGGAGAGCGGGCTCCGCCCCTCGTCCGCCTGACGGGCGTTGAGCGAGAAGAGAAGCGGCTGCACCATGTCGACCGCCGCGAGCGGCTCGAGAATGACGGTGTACTTGCCCGGCTCGATCGCCTTGGCCTCGCGCGCGGCGAGCGCCTTCTCGATCGCGATGGCGGAGGCGGCGCCGCAGTCGAACTTCGCGGCATCGTTCACGTCCCGCTCGGCGTAGCCGGAGCCGGTGCCGTCCTCGGTCCGCATGGTGACGGAGAAGTTGAGGCTGGTCGAGCGGTGATAGGCGAAGAGCCCGGCGCTGTTGGCCATCGCCTGCCAGGCGGCGCCGTCCTGCAGGAAGCCGGCGGCGACGCAGCCGCGCGCGCGGGCGGGGCCGATGCTCGCCTCCGCCGCGGTGGCGTGATACTCCGGCGAGAGCGCGGCGGTGCCATCCACCCAGGCGCCGGGCGCCGGGGTGTACTGCTGCGGTCCGAGGGGCGGCATGAACTCCGGATCCTCGGGCGCGAGCTGCGCGAGCGACTCGGCGGCGCGCACCGTCCGGGTGATGGTGTCGAGGTCGAACTGGTTCGCGGTCGCGGTGCCGCTCCGCTTGCCGTAGGAGCAGTTGACCACCAGCAGCAGGTCCTCGGTGTAGCCCGCGGTGGAGACGCTGTTCCGGGCGTAGCGGATGTTGCCGCCGCTGTTGCCGCGGAGGCTGATCTCGCAGGTCTCGGCGGTCGAAAGCTTCAGGGCCTGCGTGAGCAGCGCGCGGGCCTCGGATTCGTTGAGTGAAGGCATGGCGGTTATCCGATCTTCCGTGCGGTGTTGATCACGTTGACCCCGTTGACCCGCACGGTGGCGGAGCCGTGCGAGACCGCGCTCGACTGCGGCGGCTGGCCCTTGCCATCGAAGAAGGAGCCCCCCATCCGGTAGTCGCGCTTGTCGCAGATGGCGGTCACCGCGTTCCAGAATTCCTGGGTGTTGGACTGGTAGGCGACGTCGCGCAGCATGCCGACGATCTTGCCCTTCCGGATCTCGTAGAAGAGCTGCCCGCCGAACTGGAAGTTGTAGCGCTGCTGGTCGATCGAATACGACCCGTCGCCCACGATGAAGATCCCCTTCTCGACGTCGGCCACCATCTGGGCCGGGGTGAGCGGCTTGGTGCCGGGGCGGAGCGAGACGTTGGGCATGCGCTGGAACTGCACGTCGTTCCAGCTGTCGGCGTAGCAGCAGCCGTGCGAGGCATCCTCGCCGAGGATGTGGACCTGGTCGCGGATGGCCTCGTAGCCGACGAGGATGCCGTCCTTGACGAGGTCCCACTCCCGCGCCTTGACCCCTTCGTCGTCGTAGCCGACGGCGCCGAGCGAGCCGGGCTGGACCTTGTCGGCGACGAAGTTGACCAGCGGGCTGCCGTACTTGAAGCTCTTCGACTTCCACTTGTCGAGCGTCGCGAAGCTGGTGCCGGCGAAGTTCGCCTCGTAGCCGAGCACCCGGTCGAGCTCGAGCGGATGGCCGACCGACTCGTGGATGGTGAGCCAGGTGTGGGTCGGATCGAGCACGAGGTCCCACTTGCCGGCCTCGACCGACTTGGCGCCCTGCTTCTGCTTCGCGTTGGTGGCGGCGAGGCGGGCGTCCTCCAGCATGTCGTAGCTGCGGCCGTACACCAGCGCGCCGGCGGGGGTCTTCACCTTGTCGGCGGCGCGGCCGGAGAGGTATTCCCACCCCATCCCCACCGGGGCCGCCATCGCGTCGATGCCCTCGAACTTGCCGCTGGTCTTGTCGACGACGGTGACCTGGAAGTTGGGCCAGGTGCGGTGGATGTCCTGATCGATGTAGCTGCCGTCGGTGGAGGCGAAGTACTTCTGCTCGTTGACGAGGAAGAGCCCGGTGAAGATGTAGGTCGCGCCCGCCTGCAGCGCCGCGTTGCCGACGGCGGTCAGCAGGTCGGCCTTCTCGTGGATCGAGATGTCGAAGGCGTTCTGGAGGATCGGCGTCTTCCAGGTCACCTCGCCGACCCCCTTCTGGGTGGCGAGCTGCACCGGCTCGGTCTGCAGCCGGCTGTTCGCCTTGGCGATCGCCACCGCCTGGGATGCGGCGCGGCGGACCCCGTCGGGGGTCACGTCCTGCGTGGCGGCGAAGCCCCAGGTGCCCTGGACCAGCACCCGGATGCCGACGCCGTAGGACTCGGTGCTGACCACGTTCTGGATCTTGGTCTCGCGGCCGTTGATGAACTGGTTGAGATAGCGGCCGATGCGGACATCGGCGTAGGTGGCGCCACCGCTCCGCGCGGTCTCCAGCGCGGCGTCGGCGAGTTGCTTGCGGTCGGCGCTCGGGATCGGAGTGATCGCTCCGTTCCAGACCCGCGCATGCGGCGGGATGAGCAGGGCGCCGGCCGCGAGCCCGGTCATCTGCAGGAAATCACGGCGTTCCACTGGTGACTCCAGGGAGAGGGTAGAACAGCTGCACCAAAGGTGCAGCAGAAACGGGGATGTGCCAGAGTGAAATGCTGAAGTGGCTCGGTGCCGGGCCTCCTACGATGGACTCCCTGCCGGGGTTCCAGCCTCGAGCGCCTTGAAGCGTCGCACAAAGCGACGATCGATGTAATCCTTGAACAGCATCGCCCACCGGCCGGAGCCGACCATCCCGCTGTAGCAGCAGATGGCGCCGCCATCTCCGGTATTGAGCAGCTGCAGGGCGCGGAGCGTCGGCCGATAGGGTATCGGATTGCTGCCCCCCGAGCCAAGCGCCACGCCGATGTTGTGCGCGAGGATCGGCCCCATCCGGACCGCCGTGACCCCCGATTTCGGGAGCCGCGGGGCGTACTGCAGCGAGACGGCATCACCGGCGCCGAAGAGTCCGATCGCTCCGGGCACGGCGAGGGTGTCGTGCACGGTGAGGTAGCCCCGCGATTCGACCGGGAGCCCCGACTCGCGGAGCAGCGGTGGCGCGTCGGTCCCGGCGCACCACAGCGTCAGGTCGGAGGGGATGATCCGGCCGCCACCCACCCGCACATGGTCGGCCCCGACCTCCTCGACGCCGGTCGACAGCCGCAGGGTGATCTCGCCACGGCGAAGCGCTGCTTCGGCGGCCTCGCCCGCTCCCTGACCGGCGTGCCGGAGCAGGGCGCTCGAGGAATCGACGAGGGTGATGATGGCGCGCTGGGCGCCGGCCTGGTCGAGCCGCGCGCGGGTGGTGAGCGCGATCTCGATCCCCGCCGCCCCGGCACCGACCACGACGACCTGCAGCGGCTCCGGACCGGCGTTCCGCGCCGCCATCTCCATCCGGGGCACCAGCGCGCCCGCGCGCTCGGCCGGTTTCAGGAAGCAGGCGTGCGAGGCCGCACCGGGCACCGCACTGGAGCCGGGGGCGCCGCCGAGCGCGACGGAGGCGACGTCGTACTCGAGCGACTCGCCGCTCGCGAGGGTCACCAGCTTGGACTGGGCGTCGATCCGGGTGACGCTGTCCTCGATGAAGCGCGCCCCCGCCGCGCGCGCGAGCGCGACCAGGTCGAAGGTGAGCTGCTCGAGCCGGTAGCGGCCTTCGATGAGGCCCGGCACCATGCCGGAGTAGAGCTGGGTGGAGTGGGACGAGACGAGGGTGATGTCGTCGGCCACGATCTTCCGCTTGGCCAGGGCCTCGAGCACGAAGAGTTGCGCATGCCCGCCCCCGATCAGCAGCAGCCGCTGGCCTGAATTCATGGCGGCGGCGAGCCCGGCGGCGCGGCGGGGAAGGCCCAGGTGAGCCACTCGGGGAGGAGCCGTTTCCAGGTGGGGAGATCGTGCTTCCCCTCGACGATCAGATGCACCATCCCCGGTCCTCGGCGGTAGCCCTTCTTCTCGAGGGCGACGACGAGTTCCTCGGTGTCCTGGATCGCGTCAATGACGCCGTCCTGGTCGCGGTCGGCGGCCTCGTCCTGCCGGCCGGTCTCGAACCACATGCGGAGTGCGGGGCGCCCCGGGGTGTCGCGCACCCGGCGGTGCATGATGCGGGAGGACTGCTTGGTCTCGGGACTGGTGTCGTCGGTGCGCCACCAGAAGGAGCCGGAGAAGACGCCGACGGTGCCGAAGCGCTCGGAGTGGCGCCAGGCGAGGTCGAAGGCGGAGAGCCCGCCGAGGGACCAGCCCATCACCGCGGTGCTGGCGGGGCCGTGGGTGACGCGATAGCGGGCCTCGATCATCGTCATCAGCTCGGTCATGACGAACTGGCCGTAGCGGTCGGCGCGGGCGCCGAGCCCCTGGGCGTTGGCGATGTAGGCGGTGCCGTAGTCCTGAATCCGGTCGGTGGCGTGAATCGCGACCACGATGACCTGAGCCATCGCGCCGGTGCGCTCGAGCGAGTCGAGGGTGCCCGCGAGGTCCACCGCCTCCATGTCCTGCCCGTCGTTGGCGTAGATGACGGGGTAGGTGGTGGTGCTGTCGTGGGCGTAGTCGCGGGGGAGGTAGACGTCGATGGTACGGTTTTCACCGAGGAGGCGGGACTCGAAGGGCGGCAGCCGCTCCACCACGACCTGGTCGCGATGACCGATTGCGAGGGTCGGTCCGCCGATGAGGGCGACCAGCCCGCGCCGAGCCAACTCCCGCCAACGTGCCATCGCGCTCGCTCCGCGTCGAGTCCGGGAAAGGGGGTGAACGGAAGAAGTATAGCTCCGCTTGACTCCGGGGCGATTCGGGGGAATGCTGTCCCCACCCCCTCGCCCCCGACTGGCATGGAATCCCGGCCTCCGCTCGGTGTATTGACCCCCTTTGAACGCTTCGCCGTCCGGCTGGTGCGCCGCATGAATCGCGGCCGCTGGCAGCGGCTCTGGTTCTGGTGCCAGCGCGAGATCGGCGCCCGCTGGATCGGGCTGCTGACCGGGCCGCTGGTGGAGGTGGAGGGGCTCGAGCATGTGGCGGCCACCTCGCGGGAGCGGCCGCTGCTGGTGGTGGCCAACCATCGCTCGTTCTTCGATCTCTACGTGGTGATGTGCCTGCTCTTCCGGCGGCTGCCTGGCTGGCGCGCGATCCTCTTCCCGGTGCGGGGCCGCTACTTCTATCAGCGGCCGGGCGGGGTGGTCCTGAATGCGCTCGCCGCCTGGTGGTCGATGTATCCCCCCTTCTTCCGGGAGCCGGAGAAGGCGCCGTTCAACCAGTGGGCCATGAGCGACCTCGCCTCGCTCTGCCGCGACGGCGCGGGACGGCTCGTCGGGTATCACCCCGAGGGGACGCGCAACAGGAATTCCGACCCCTACACCTTCCTTCCGCCGCAGGCCGGCGTCGGCCGGCTCATCCTCGAGGCCCATCCGCAGGTCGTGCCGGTCTTCGTCGCGGGGCTCGGCAACAGCCTCCTCGAGATCCTCCGCCGGCGGGCGCGGGGCGGGGAGCGGATCCGGCTCCGCTTCGGGCCGATGCTGGACAGTGCGGTGTGGGAGGGGCTGCCGCTCACGGCGGCGTCGAGCCGCACCGTCGCCGAGGCGGTGATGGCCGAGGTGCGGAAGCTCGGTGAGGCGGACCGGCGGGCGATGGCGGCGCTGCCCGCCGCCTCTGACGCTCGACCGCAGGCGCTGTTAGGTTGATCGCCTTCCTCTCCATCGATTCGGCGTGATGATCGGCGTGCACAACCCGGGCGACCTGGTCTCTTTCATCGGTGTGTGGGTACAGGTCGGCGGGACCTTCCTCCTGCTGACGCTGTTCTACGTGCTGGCCCGGCACGCCGGTACCCGGCCGTTCTTCATCCGCTGGGCCTGGGGCTGGCTGGCGCTGCTCGTCGGTCTCTCGGCCGTGACTGGGCGTTACATCCTCGCCCCGCTGCTCCCCATTGAGTCCTCCCTGCTGATCTTCACGCTGCACAGCATCTACCTGTTCGCGAAGCTGGTGTTCCTCGCGTTCATTGTGTCCGGCACCTGGCTCTTCTGCGAGGGACGGCTCCCGCCGGGGAAATGGGCGTACTGGCTGACTGCCGCGGCGCTGCTGTCGCTCATTGCGTCCATCGGTTCGACCAACATGACGCCGGTCATGCTGGTGCAGCAGCCGATCGCGGCGGGGGCGTACGCGCTGCTTGCGCACATGCTGTTCCGGTTGCCGGCGGGGCGCCGCACGATGGGGACGAAGCTGACGGCGGCCGTGATGGCGGCGCAGTCGGGACTCTGGATCCTGTACGGCGCCACCTACTGGATCTCCGATTTCGGCCTGACAGACCAGTTGCCGTGGGCGGGGCTGCTCGCCGAAGGGAATTCCTACATCGATCTGGCGCTCGGCGCCGTCATGGCCTACGGCATGGTGGTCATCCTGCTCGAGGACACCCGGCGGGAGGCGGAGCAGGCGCGCGCCGAGCGGCTGGGCGCGGTGGCGGAATCCGAGGCGCGGCTCAAGGCGGTCATCGAGACGGCGACCGACGGCATCGTCGCCGCCGATGGAGACGGGAAGATCGTGCTGGCCAATGCCGGCGCGGCGCGGCTCTTCGGCCAGCGGCGGGGCGAGATGGTGAGCCACGGGCTGGTGGAGTTCTTCCCGGAGGCGTCCCGGGGCGAGCTGGTCCGGCGGCTGACGGAGATGCGCCGGGTGACGCCGGGGGGGCAGCTCGTCTTCGAAGTGGCCGGCCGGGGCCCGCACGGCGGGGAACTCCCGCTCGAGGTCGCGGCGAGCTCGCTGGTGCGACCGGGGAGCGTGCTCGAGATCCTGGTGCTCCGCGACCTCACCGACCGGCGCCGGGCCGAGTCGGACCGGGAGCAGCTCCAGTCCCGCCTGGCGCAGTCGGTGCGGATGGAGGCGCTCGGCCGGCTCGTGTCAGGCGTCGCCCACGAACTCAACAACCCGCTGGCCGCGATCCTCACCTTCAGCGAGCAGCTGCTGACCGAGCAGTCGGAGGCGGAGATCGCGGGGCCGATCCGCACCATCCGGGAGCAGGCGCGCCGCGCGCGGGCGATCGTGCGCGACCTGCTCACCTTCGTGCGCCGGCGCGAGGAGCGGCGGGAACCGGCGGAGATCGGGGTGCTGGTCGAGCGGACGGTCCGCGCGCTGGAGGGGGACCTGAGCCGGCAGTCGGTGTCGCTCGCGCTGACCACCGAGCCGGGCCTCCCGCTGCTGCACTGCGATCCGACCGCGATCGAACAGGTGCTCACCAACCTGCTGGACAACGCGGCCCGGGCCACGCCCGGCGGCACCGTGTCGCTCACGATTCGCCGGGAGCGGGACGGTGTCGCCATTGTGGTCGAGGACAGCGGTCCGGGGATCCCCCCCGATCATCTGAGCCGGATCTTCGAGCCCTTCTTCACCACCCGCGGGACGGGGGAGGGGACCGGGCTCGGGCTGTCGGTGTCGCTCGGGATCGTGCAGCAGCATGGCGGCGAGCTGCGCGCCGAGAACCGGGTGCCGGGCCCCGGGGCGCGGTTCACCGCCTGGCTGCCATTCGGGGCGGTCGTCGCCTCGGCGAGCGCGGTCCAGGCGAGCGGGCCGGTGCCAACCGTCGCGGTGCCCCGGGCCCGGCAGGGGCTGGTGCTGCTCATCGACGACGAGGATGCGATCCGGGCCAGCATGCGGCGCTACTTCGAACGGCAGGGGTGGTCGGTGGACGAGGCGAGCGACGGCGCGGTCGGTCTCGCCAAGCTGCTCGCCACCCGGGAACCCGCCAGCTACGACGTCGTCATCTGCGATCTCAAGATGTCCGGGCTCACCGGTCTCGAGCTGCACCACTGGGTGAGCTCCTCCCGACCCGACCTGCTGGGCCGGCTGGTCTTCGCCTCGGGCGACACCGCCTCACCGGAGGCGGCCGCTTTCCTTAGTTCTTCCGGCTGTCCCGTGCTGGAGAAGCCGTTCGAGCTCCGGGAGCTCGCGGCGGTCGTCGCCCGGATCCGGGGGGCGGCGGCGTAGTAGGGGCGACCGGCCGGTCGCCCCTACGCCGGCCGCCCCCGTCTGTCACACCGACACACGATCTGCCGCGACCCTGCCGCATCCCCGACATCCCCCTGTCACCCTGACCGATTTTTCCGGGCCTGGCCCGGCACGCGGGCTGCTTCCTGTGCGGGCGCGACGGCCGAGCGATGAGGCGCTCGGACCGGGCGCTGAACCCATATCGCACAGCATGGAGGCACCGATGACGCTCACGATCCGCCGGCCGATGGCCCCCCTCTCCGATCTCCGCCGCATCAACAACCTGATCGACGCCACGTTCAACGGCTGGCCCTTCATCTCCGAGCCGTCCGAGACCGTCACCTCGGCCTGGATTCCGCCCACCGACATCTTCGAGGATGCCGACGGGGTGAAGATCATCGTCGAGCTGCCCGGACTCAGGCCGGAGGATGTGAAGCTCACGATGGAGAACCACACCCTCACCCTCCGGGGCGAGAAGAAGCAGGTGGCCGAGGAGAAGACGACCCGGGTGCACCGGTACGAGCGGAGCTACGGCAGCTTCGAGCGCTCGTTCACGCTGCCTAACTCGGCGGACGTGGACCGGATCGGGGCGAAGTTCGAGCACGGGGTGCTCACGGTGACGCTGCCGAAGGCCGAGAAGGCCAAGCCGCGGAGCATCGAGGTGAAGGTGGGCTGAGGCAGGACGGAAACAGAAACCGGGGTGGCGGAAGCCACCCCGGTTTCGTGTTCAGGCCCGTCTCAGTACCAGGCGATGGGCGCTTCGTCGAGGTTGATGTAGACCTGCTTGGTCTCGAGGTATTCCTCCACGCCCCAGTGGCCCAGTTCGCGGCCGAAGCCCGACATCTTGTAGCCGCCCCACGGCGCCTCGAGCATGGTGGGCTGCATGTGATTCACCCAGACGATGCCGGCCTCGAGCTGCTTCACCACGCGGAAGGCCTTGAAGATGTCGCGGGTCCAGACCGCGGCGGCGAGGCCGAACGGCGTCGCGTTGGCGATCTCGAGCGCCTGGGCCTCGTCCTTGAACGGGATCACGCTCATCACCGGGCCGAAGATCTCCTCCTGCGCGATGCGGGCGTTGTTGTCGACGTCGTAGAAGATGGTCGGCTCGACGTACCACCCCTTGTCGAACTTCGGCACGCCGCCGCCGGCGGCGACCTTCGCCTCCGTCTTGCCGATCTCCTGGTACTTCCGCACCCGGTCGCGCTGCTCGGCGCTGACGAGCGGGCCCATCTTGGTCTCGCGGTCGATGCCGGGGCCGAGGCGGATGGTCTTGGCCTTCGCGGCGCAGGCGTCGACGAACTTCTTGTAGATGTCCTGCTGCACCAGCACCCGGCTGCCGGCGGAGCAGACTTCGCCCTGGTTGATGAAGGTGCCGAAGAGGGCGCCGTCCACCGCGGCCTCGAAGTCGGCATCGGCGAAGAAGATGTTGGGCGACTTGCCGCCGAGTTCGAGGGAGACGCGCTTGAGCTGGTCGGCGGCGCTCCGCATGATCAGCTTGCCGACCTCGGCGGAGCCGGTGAAGGCGATCTTGCGGACGTCGGGATGGGCGACGAGCGGCGCGCCGGCGTCGGGTCCCATGCCGGTGACGACGTTGATCACGCCCGGCGGCAGGCCACAGGCCTCGAAGTCCTCGGCCAGCGCCAGCAGCGAGAGCGGCGTCTGCTCGGCGGGCTTGATCACCACGGTGCAGCCGGCGGCGATCGCGGGACCGAGCTTCCAGGCGGCCATCGCGAGCGGATAGTTCCAGGGGATGATCTGGCCGGCGACGCCCATCGGCTCCTTCACCGCCATGACCATGGCGTTGGTCGGAACGGGAATCACCTCGCCGTTGATCTTGGTCGCGAGGCCGCCGTAGTACTCGAAACAGACGGCGGAGTCGTCCATATCGTACTCGGACTCGACGATCGGCTTGCCGGAGTTGAGGGTCTCGAGGCGCGCGAGCTCGTCCTTGCGGGCGCGGATCCGCTCGGCGATGCGGAAGAGGATGCGGCCGCGGTCCTGGGCACTGGTCGTCTTCCACCCGCCGTAGAATGCTTTCTTGGCTGCCGCGACGGCGCGGGCGACGTCGGAGGCGTCACCGGCGGGGCAGGTGGCAATGACCCCCTCGGTCGCGGGGTCGTAGACGTTGAAGGTCTTGCCGTTGCCGGCGCTGACAAATTTCCCGTCGATGTACATTTGATAGGCTTTCACGATCACGGCTCCTAGTGAGTTCCGAGTACCGAGTTCCGAGTTCCGAGTGCGTAGCTCTTAGTGATTAGTGCCTGGTGCCTAGTTCTGAGGCACCGGATTCCGGAGACGTTTCCCCTCGGAACCCGGAACTCGGAACTCTGCAGTTGGGCTTGTGTGGGGTGAGAACGGGTCCCACTATGGTTCGTATTCTACCCATCTACCGACGGACGGCAATCCGGATGCGAGTCCCGGCGCGGTTCCACTGGCGGCGGCTCGGGCTTCTGCTCGGGGGGCTTGCCGCGGGCTGCGGCGAGGACGCGACCGGTCCACGTCCGGTTCCGGCCGCCGTCGTGGTCGTGGGTGGCGAAGGGCAACTGGGGACGGTGGGTCAGACGCTGGATACCGCGCTCACGGTCCAGGTGACCGACAAATTCGGTGAGCCGGTTCCGGGAGCCCTGGTCCGCTTCTCCGTGGGTGCCAGGTCGGGATCGCTGACCCCGATCACCCAGACGACCGGCCCCGGCGGACACGCCGCCGCTCGCTGGACCCTGCCGAAGTCCGCTGGCGTGCTCCGCGCGATCGCCCGGGTCTCGGGACTCGACTCGCTGATCTTCCATGCCGTCGCGAGGCCGGCATCGCCCGCTTCCCTTGCGCTGGTCAGCGGCGATCTGCAATCGGCGGCGACCCAGGGCGCGCTCCCCGAGACGGTCGTGGTGGAGGTGCGGGACGGCTACGGGAATCCGGTGGCCGGGACGCCGGTCTCATTCCTGCCGACGGCCGGCAGCGGAATCGCAGAGCCGTCCGCGGCGCGGGCCGACAGCGGCGGGCTGGCGCTGACCCGGTGGACGCTGGGTGAGGCTCCGGGGGTTCACGCGCTCATCGTGCGCGTCGATACCCTGCCGACCCTCCGGGTTCGCGCGCATGCGCTGTTCCGGGTGACCTCGCCGGCGTACGGTGTCACGCTCTACTCCGGCGGGATGGTGGGGGACGATGGCCTGCCAGCGCAGAGCGGGAGCGATGCGCGCCCCTCGCCCCAAGCGCCCGCCCCGCTCTCGGCGCTGCCGTGCTGGCGCAATGCGCTCGGCAGCGCCTCACTGCTCGCCGATGCGGGCAGCAGCGGAGGACGGGTCGAGGCCGATCTCCGGGACAGCGACTGTGTGGAGCCGATGAGTTTCTAAAGCACGAACCCCTTCGGGCATCGCCGGAAGGGGTTCGCTCTGACCGTCTGCTGCTGATCTCCCGAACGCTCACCCGTCCTTGAGAATCTCCCGCGCCGCGTTGTACCCGCAGGCGCCCATCACCCCGCCGCCCGGATGGGTCGCCGCGCCGCACATGTAGAGCCCGCGGATCGGGGTGCGGTAGTCGGCGTAGCCCGGCACCGGGCGCATGAAGCTGAGACTCGAGAGCGACATCGTCCCCTGCATGATGTTCCCGCCCGTGAGCCCGTACACCCGCTCGATGTCCTGCGGCGCCAGCACCTGGTAGTTGAGCACCGCCTTCCGGAAGTTCGGCGCGTACTCCGTCATGATGTCGATGCAGCGCTCGGCGTAATTCTTCTTGTTCTCCTCCAGCGACCCCGCGTCCTTGGCGAGGGTGTTGGGGAAGTACTGGGTGAACATCGACATCACGTGCATCCCCTTCGGCGCCACGGTGTCGTCGAGCGAGCTCGCGATGGTGGCCTCGACGATCGGGTTCCCGGAGATGTAGCCGTACTTGGCCGGGTCGAACGCCTTCTCGATGTACTCCCGCGTGGGGCAAAGATGGATCGTGCCGCGGTGCTGGGGGCCGACCGTGTTGCCAGGCAGGCAGGTGAAGTCGGGGACCTCGGAGAGCGCGAGGTTCACCTTGGCGCTGCCGCTCGCGTAGTCGATGGCCCGCACCGACTCGACGAACTCGGCCGGGAGCTGCTTCGGATCCATCAGCTTGAGGAAGGTCAGGTTGGCATCGATGCCGGAGATGACCTTCTTCGCCTTGAGCTCGGTGCCGTCGGCCAGCACCACGCCGGTCGCCTGGCCGCCCGAGACCAGGATCTTCGTGACCGTGGCGTTCACCCGGATCTCGGCGCCCTTCTCCTTCGCGGCGGAGGCGATCGCATTCGACAGCGCGCCCATCCCGCCCTTCACGTAGCCCCAGACGCCACGCACTCCGTTGCACTCCCCCATCACGTGGTGGAAGAGCACGTACGCCGTGCCCGGCATCGAGGGCGTCGCAAAGGCGCCGATGATCGCATCGGTGGCGATGGTGGCCTTGAGCTCCTCCGACTCGAACCAGCGGTCGAGGATCGGGTTGGCGGCACCGGTGAGGATCTCGATCGCCTTCTGCCCATCGGTGCCGAGCTTCTTGAAGCCGAGCCCGAGCTTGAGCAGGGCGAGCAGATTGCCGGGCGCCATCGACCAGGGGTTGGGCGGCGTCTGGACGAGCGTCGGCTCGAGGAAGTCGGCGACCCGCTCGAGCATCGCCTCGTACTTGGGCAGGTTCTCGGCGTCCTTCTTCGAGAACTTGCTCACCTCGCGGTGGGTCATCTCCTTGTCCGGCCCCATCAGCAGATAGCGGCCGTCGGGGAACGGCGTGAAGCTCGACGGGCTCCGGGGCAGCATCTCGAAGCCGTGCCGCTTGAGGTCGAGGTCGCGGATGATCTCAGGGCGGAAGAGGCTGTTGACGTAGCTGGCGGTGGACATCTTGAAGCCGGGCCACAGCTCCTCGGTCACGGCACAGCCACCGACCAGCTCCCGGCGCTCGAGGACGAGGACCTTGCGGCCCGCGCGGGCGAGATAGGCGGCGGTGACGAGGGCGTTATGGCCACCCCCGATGAGGATCGCGTCGTAGGTCGTGGTCATGATGGGTCCGATGATGGCGGACGACCGGGGACGCCATGTGGCGTGCCCAGGTCATGGGTGCGGGTGACACGAGAGTCACCCCAGCGAGTGTGACGGGCTCCCCCGAGCGGCCGCGAAGACGAGCGGCTGCTCCGGGGTGCCGCCGTCACCACTCGTCTTTGTCGAGGCGGAGTCCCACGCCCCCGGCCGCGTCCGACGACACCATCAGGGATGGGTCGGACGCCCGGGTGCGGGCGGCGCGGCAGGGGTGATAGCTGCGGATCATCGGGGGGAGAAGCTAACGGCGGGACGGGGCGGCGCAACTCTGGACCGGCTCGGGCCTGACCGGAGGTCGGTCGCCTACGCGGTATCCTCCCGCATCAGCTTCGCCCAGATCACGATCACTGCGACCGACAGCGTGAAGATCACCGTCGCCGCGGCATTCACCTCGGGCGTGATGCCGCGGCGGAGCAGGCCCCAGATCTGGAGCGGCAGGGTGTTCTGCCGGCCGATCAGGAAGAAGGAGACGGCAATCTCGTCGAGGCTCAGGGTGAAGACGAGGAGGGCGCTGCCGAGCACCGCGGAGCGGATCACCGGCAGGGTCACGTTCCAGAAGGTCTGCCACTGGGTGGCGTAGAGATCCTGGCTCGCCTCCTCGAGCACCCGGTCGAAGCGGCGGAGCCGCGCGTACACCTGCGTCACGACCACCGACGTCAGCGCCGCGCCGTGGCCGAGGACGACCGGCCAGCCGGGGATCCAGGGGAAGCCGCTCGAGAGCGAGAGTCCGATGAAGGTGAAGAAGGTGAGCAGCGCCACGCCGGTGATCACGCCGGGCAGGATGAGCGGCAGGAGGACGAGACGCTCGAAGGCCGCCTTGCCCGGGAACTCGAGCCGGTCGAGCACGAAGGCGCCGGGGACGCCGATGCCGAGGGCGAGTGCGGTCGCGAGGAAGGCGAGCTTGAGGCTCGCGCCGGCCGCCTCGAGGAGCCCGCGGTCATCCGCGAGGGCGGCGAACCACCGGAAGGTGAAGGGGTGGAAGGGCCAGGCGACGATGTTCGCGTCGTGAAAGGCGTAGAGGATCACGACGGCGAGCGGCAGATAGATGAAGAGGAAGACGCCCGTCCCCGCGAACCAGAGGAGCTGTGTCAGGCGGTCGGCGGGGCGGGCGCTCATGCGTGGAGCGTCCCCCGGCCCGCGGCGGGCTGGGTGCCCTGCGAGCCGCCGTAGTTCATCCGGTCCTCGACCATGCGCGCGAAGCTGAGCAGCGCGATGGTCATCGTCATCATCACCACCGAGACGGCGGCGCCGAGCGGCCAGTTGTACGCCACGCCGAAGAGGCTCACCACCAGGTTCGAGACCATCAGCGCGCTGTCGTTGCCACCCAGCAGCGACGGGGCGATGAAGTCGCCCATGCTGAGCACGAAGGCGAAGGTGCAGCCAGCGATGACGCCCGGGAGCGAAAGCGGCAGCACCACATGCCAGAAGGTCTTCCACCGGCTGGCGTAGAGATCGGAGCTCGCCTCCTTGAGCGCCGGGGGGATCGACTCGAGGATGGCGTAGATCGGCATCAGGGTGAACGGCACGTAGATGTGCACCAGCGCGATCATCACCGCCCACTTGCTGTAGAGCAGGATGGTGAGCGGCTCGTGGATCACGCCGATCGCGGTGAGGAAGCCGTTGAGGATCCCCTCCTGGCCCAGGATGATCTTCCAGGCGTAGGCGCGCACCAGATAGCTCACCCAGAGCGGGATGATCACCGCCATGTAGAGCAGGTTCTTGTGGGTCTTCACCTTGAAGGCGATCAGGTAGGCCAGCGGGTAGGCCAGCAGCAGCGAAGCGAAGGTGACCCGCGCCGCGATTCCCGCCGAGAAGAGGATGGTCTGCGGGTAGAGCGCGGTCCCGAAGAGCCGGCCGTAGTTTTCGAGGGTGAGCTCGTGGGTGAGCTGGCCGTTCCGGAGCCGGAAGAACGAGTGCGCGAAGAGGAAGAGATAGGGCAGCAGCAGCAGGATGCTGACCCAGCCGATGGGAATCGCCGCGCCCATCCAGGTGCCGCGGCGACTGGGGCGCTTCGCGACCGGCGCTTCAGTCATCGACACGGACGCCGCGCTCCGCAGGCCAGGTGACGGTGAGCTGCCGGCCCGGCGCCGGTTCCGGTTCACCCGCCGGCCAGTGGAAGACCAGCGACTGGCCGTCGGCGAGGGTGGCATGCACCCGGGTGACGGCGCCGCTGAAGATGGATTCTTTGATGGTGACTGGGAGTTCGGGGCCGCCATGAATGGCGGCTCCACCGGAGATTGCAGTGGGGCCGTGATTCATCGCGGCCCGAACCGGCTCGATGTACTCCGGCCGGATGGCGAGCCACTTGTCAGGCCCGAGCCCGACCGCCGGGCCGGTGAGGAGATTGGTCTCGCCGATGAAGTCGGCGACGTACTTCGAGGCGGGCCGCTCGTACATCGCCTGCGGGGTGTCGAGCTGGGCGATCTTCCCGTTCCGCATCAGCACGATCCGGTCGGACATCGTCAGCGCCTCCTCCTGGTCGTGCGTCACGTAGATGAACGTGATGCCGAGCTGCCGGTTGAGGTGCTTGAGCTCGAGCTGCATCTCCTTGCGGAGCTTGAGGTCGAGGGCGCCGAGCGGTTCGTCGAGGAGCAGGATGCGGGGGCGATTGACCAGCGCGCGGGCCAGGGCGACCCGCTGCTGCTGGCCGCCGGAGAGCTGCCGCGGTGCCCGGTCGCCGAGGTGCCCGAGCTGCACCATCTCGAGTGCCTCGGTGACCCGCTCGGCGATCTCGGCCCTGGCGACGCGCTTCATCCGGAGGCCGTAGCCGACGTTGTCCCGCACACTCATGTGCGGGAAGAGGGCGTACTGCTGGAAGACGGTGTTGAGGTCGCGCTTGAAGGGCGGGAGTCCCGTCACCGGGGTCCCGCCCATGAGGATGTCGCCGCTGGTCGGGTGCTCGAACCCGGCGATCATCCGGAGTGTCGTGGTCTTGCCGGAACCGCTGGCGCCGAGCAGGGTGAGGAATTCGCCCGGCGCCACTGCGAGGTCGAGCGCATCGACCGCCACGAAGTCGCCGAAGCGCTTCGTGACGGCGTTGAGCTCGAGGAGTGGTGCGGTCACTTCCCCGCCTTGACCTCGTTCCAGATCTCCTGGTACTTGTCGCGTTTCGAGCCCCACTGCCAGAAGTTCACCTTGGTGCCGTAGTCGGCGATGTCCTTCTGCAGCGCGGAGGCCTCGGCCGTCATGTACGCCTTCGCCGCCGGGTTGGCCACGTTGTAGGCGGTGACGTCGGACATCAGCTTCTGGGTGAACGGCTGCGCGGCGTACTCCAGCCAGGCGTAGGCGGCGTCGAGGTTGCGGGCGCCCTTGGTCAGCACCCAGTGGTCGGCCCAGGCGGTGGTGCCTTCGGTCGGGATGATCTCGCCGGCGGGGAACTTGGCGGCGCGGAGCTGGCTGGTCATGAGCGGCCAGCCTTCGCCCGCGACGATCTCGCCGCTCTGGAAGAGCTGCGTCATGTCGCCCGCGGTGACCCAGTACTTGCGGACGTTCGGCTTGAGCTCGAGCATCTTCGCCTTGACCTTGGCGAGATCTTCATCGGAGAGGTTGTAGAGCTTGCTCGGATCGGCCGGATCATCCATGCCGAGGACCTGGGCCACCATGTACAGGGTGGCGATGTCATCCTGGAGCGAGAGCTTGCCCTTGTACTTCTTGTCCCAGAGCTCGGCCCAGCTGGTCGGCGCCGGCTTGATCTTGGTGGTGTCGAAGATCATCGGGTTGGGGCCGAAGGCCCACGGGAGCCCGAAGACGGTCGAATCCTTGCGGGCGACCTTGAGGCTCCGGAAGCTCGCCATGAGGTCGCCGTAGCTCGGAATCCGCTTGAGGTCGAGCGGCTGCGCCAGCCCGGCGTCGATGATCGCGGTGACCGCGTCGGACGAGGGGGAGACGAGGTCGATCGTCTCGGAGCCGCCGGCGCGCAGCTTGGTCACGAGGTCGTCGCTCGAGCCCATGTAGGTCGCATTGACCTTGACCCCGCACGCCTCCTCGAACGGCTTGGTGAAGAGGGTGTCGGTGTAGCCCTCCCAGACCATGAAATTGAGCTCGCCGCCGATCGGCTTGGGGCAGAGCTGCGCGAGGTAGGTCTTCGCATCCGCCCGGGCATCGCTCGTGGCCGTGATGGCGATCCTGGTGGCGGTGGTGCTGGCGGCCGGGGCGGCCTTGTCGCCACCGCAGGCGGTGAGGGCCATCGCTCCGAAAGACAGGAACGCAGCCGCGCGGACAGTGTTTCGGACGGGGAGCATCTGGGGTCGACCTCGCTGGGAGTGAACAGGGTGGGAGCTACGCCCGAAGAACCTAACGTTCCCCCCGGATAGCGCAAATCGGGACTCTATCAGGGATCACTGCGGGGCGGTACATTGGTCGGCTTCGGTTCTCCCTCTCGCCATTCGCCACCCCCATCCGTCCGAAAGGAGCGCCATGCCGGTCCTCGAACGTCTGGCGATCATCGGCGAGATGACGATGGCGATGAGCCGCGCGTCCACCGCTGAGGAGGTGTACCGCGAGGCCCTCGACACCATTGGGAAGGTCACCGGTTCCTGCCGCGCCGCGGTCCTGCTCTTTGATCCCGATGGGATACTTCGTTTCAAGGCCTGGCGGGGCCTCTCCGACGTCTACCGCGCCGCGGTCGAAGGCCACACTCCGTGGACCGTCGGCCAGCCGCTCCCCGGGCCGATCCTCATTCCCGACGTCGGCACCGACACTTCGCTCGGGCATCTGCGGTCGGCGGTGCTCGCGGAAGGGATCGAGGCGCTCTCATTTATTCCGCTGGTGACCGGGGGCGGGACGATCGGGAAGTTCATGGTGTACTACGACAAGCCGCACCGCTTCGATCCCGAGGAGGTGCAGCTGGTCCGCAATATCGCGGCGCACACCTCGTTCGTGATCGACCGGCAGCGGGCGGTGCACCTGCTGGAGACGGAGCGCCGCCTCTTCAGCAGCGGACCCACCGTCATGTTCCAGTGGCGTCCCGGCCTCGAGTGGACAGTCGAGTACGCCTCACCCAACGTTCTGGATCAGTGGGGGTACCCCGCCGATCTCCTCATGACCGGGACGCCGACGTACACCTCCCTCATGCACCCGGACGATCTCGACCGGGTCCGGAACGAGGAGCTCGAATTCCTCGCCGCGGGGAAGGCCTCGTATGCGCAGGAATACCGGCTGCGCCGGAGCGACGGCGTCTACCGGTGGGTCTACGACTTCAGCATTCCGGTTCGTTCCAGCACCGGCGAGCTGGAGCACTTTCTCGGCTACGTCCTGGATGTCACTGAACGCCACGATGCCTCGGAGGCGCTCCGGGCCGCGGAGGCGCGGCTGAGTGAGGCCCAGCGGCTGGAGAGTCTCGGCATTCTCGCGGGCGGGATCGCCCACGACTTCAACAACCTGCTGATGGGTGTGCTGGGCAACGTGAGCCTGCTGCTCGGCGAGATGCCGCAGGGCTCCCCGCTCCGCGGCACGGCGAAGGACATCGAAACGGCGGCCCGGCGCGCCGCCGATCTCACCCGCCAGCTGCTCGCCTATTCCGGCAAGGGGAAGTTCGTGGTCGAGCTGCTCGATCTCTCCCACCTGATCGCCGAGTCGGGGCAGCTGCTCACCGCGGTGATCTCGAAGAAGGCGACGCTCACCTACCGGCTCGCGCCGCACCTGCCGAGGGTCGAGGGGGACGCGACCCAGCTGCGCCAGGTGATCATGAACCTGATCACCAACGCCTCCGATGCGCTCGGCGATCAGCCGGGCACGATCGCGATCGCGACGGGCACGGAGCGTCTCGAGGCCACCTGGCCGGCGGGAGTCATTCACGCCGGACCCGTCTCGCCCGGCCTCCACGTCTACCTCGAGGTCCGCGACACCGGGGCGGGCATGGACGACGCGACGCTGCAGCGCATCTTCGATCCCTTCTTCACGACCAAGTTCCACGGTCGCGGTCTCGGGCTTGCCGCGACACTCGGGATCATGCGCGGACACCAGGGCGCCGTCGCCGTGGAAACCGCGCCGGGACGGGGCACCAGCTTCCGGGTCTATCTCCCCGCGGCCGCCGAGCCGGCCATGTCGTCGCAGCCCACGCCGGTTCCGGCGTTCGAGGCTGCGCCGCCGGGCGCCGGCGCCACCGTGCTCGTCGTCGATGATGAAGCGGTGGTCCGCGACGTCACCCGGCGGATGCTGGAGCGCGGGGGATGCCGGGTGCGCCTCGCCGAGAACGGCCGCCTGGCGATCGAGGCGCTGGAACAGGGCCGGGACGAGATCGCACTGATGATCCTCGACCTCACCATGCCGGAGCTGAGCGGCGAGGAGACGCTCGCCCTGGTGCACCAGCGGTGGCCCGACCTTCCGGTCATTCTCACCACCGGCTTCAGCGGCGACGCGGACACCGCGCAACTCGGAGCCCGCGGGCTTGCCGGCTTCATCCAGAAACCCTACCCGGCGGGAGAGCTGCTGAATCTCGTGCGCCGGGTCCTGCAGACGACGGCGGTGCGCTGAGCACACTCGACTTTTGGGCGCCCGCTCGCTAATCTCGGCCATCTCCGATCCACTCCCGCTGGAGCACGCCGATGGCCCGCATCATCGATCTCAAGACAGCCATTCCCGGTCCGAAAAGTCAGGCTCTCGGGGCACGCCGCGCCAAGGCGGTGCCGAAGGGCGTTCCGGCCACCACGCCGATCGCCATCGTCCAGGCCGACAACGCGGTGGTCACCGATGCCGACGGCAACCGGCTGATCGACTTCGGCGGCGGGATCGGGGTGGTGAACGCGGGCCATCGCCATCCGAAGGTGGTGCAGGCGGTGAAGGACCAGCTCGATCACTTCACCCACGTCTGCTTCCCGGTCTCGATGTACGAGCCGTACATCGAGCTCGCCGAGAAGATGAACGCGCTCACGCCGGGCACCCACGAGAAGCGCACCTTCTTCGTGAACAGCGGCGCGGAGGCGGTGGAGAACGCGATCAAGGCGGCACGGCGGGCCACCGGCCGGCAGGCGGTGATCTGCTTCGAGCACGGCTTCCACGGGCGCACCTACCTCGGCCTGTCGCTCACGTCGAAGGTGAATCCCTACAAGCTCGGCTTCGGGCCGTTCATGCCCGAGATCTACCGCATTCCGTTTCCCTACTGCTACCGTTGCGAGGCGGGGCCGAAGCACGGTACCTGCTGCATGGCGGACCGCTCGCACCTCGAGCACCTGCTCGCGTCGCACGTCGACCCGAAGAGCGTCGCCGCGGTGATCATGGAGCTGGAGATCGGGGAGGGCGGCTTCATCCCCGTGCCGCCCGCCTATCTCAGCATGCTGGCGCAGTTCTGCAAGGACCATGGGATCGTCTTCATCGCCGACGAGATCCAGACCGGCTTCGGTCGCACGGGCAAGATGTTCGCCTGCGAGCACTACGGGCTCGTGCCGGACATCATCACCACGGCGAAGTCGCTCGCGGGCGGTCTGCCGCTCGCCGCGATCACCGGCCGCGCGGAGATCCTCGATGCCTCGCAGCCTGGCGGCCTCGGCGGCACCTACGGCGGGAACCCGCTGGCCTGTGCGGCCGCGCTGGCGATCATCGACGCGATGACCGAGGAGAAGCTGGTCGAGAAGGGCGCCAGGGTCGGCGACACGATCCGGGCCCGCTTCGAGAACTGGCGCGCCAAGTATCCCGAGGTGGGGGATGTCCGCGGGCTCGGCGCCATGATCGCGATCGAACTGGTGAAGGACCGGGTCACGAAGGAGCCGGCGAAGGAACTCACCGGCAAGCTGCAGGCGGAGGCGCTCAAGCGCGGCGTGATCCTGCTCTCGGCCGGCACCCTCGGCAACGTGATCCGGGTGCTGGTGCCGCTCACCGTCGAGGATGCGGTCCTGCGGGAGGGGCTGGACGTGATGGAGGAGGCCTTCAACGCGGCGACGGGCCGCGCCGCTTCTCCGCCAGCTGCTTGATGTAGCCGGACACCGCGAGGAGTTCGCTCGGCGTCAGCACCTCGCTGAACGACCGCATGTTCTCGTCGAGGCCGCTGCTCACCACCATCAGGATCTCCACCTCGGAGAGCCGTGACACGAAGCCGGAGTCTCCGAGCGTCCGGAGCTTCCGGTACTTCGTGCGCTCCCGCTCCGGTGGCACGCCATCGTCCCCGTGGCACGGGCGGCAATGCTCCATGAAGACCGCCTGACCCTCGCTGGTCTGGGCCCATGCGGTGCCGAGGGGCAGCGTCAGCAGCAGCCCGAGCATGAGTCCCCGGCTCGATCGCGCCATTCCGCCCTCGTCAGAAGATGAGCTGGACCTCCGCCACGGCCGCACTGGTCGCGGGTGCGCCGGAGGCCTCGGGGTTGTCGAGACGGTACTCCACCGCGAGACGCAGATACTGTGGCAGGCTCACCGGGACGACCACTCCCGCCACGATCCGCCGGTTCGCGTCGAAGGAGGCGCGGGTGTCGGGATCGAGAAATTCGTAGCGGCCGAAGAGTGTCAGCGCCGGTGCGGCGCGACCGTACTGCGCCGAGAGCCAGTAGCCGTAGCCGCGGTTGTCGCTGCGGGGATAGATCGCTCCCACCGGCAGCCTGAGATCCCGGCCGTAGACGACGCCGCCCAGCAGCTCGACGCTGGAGGAGTCGGAGCCGAGGATCGCACTCGCGGACGCCGCGACCCGCCAGAAATCCGAGTGCGCACCGGCCCGCGAGGAGTCGAGCCCGGTCACCGAGCCGTAGTACCCGGCGAGGTACAGCGCCGACCCCTTCTCTCCGAGCAGCAGCTGATCGACGAGACCCACGTCGTGACGGATGGAGCCGCTTGCGACCAGGTCGGTGCCATCGAAGCGCTGGCCATTGAGCAGCTGCGCGGCGATCCGGTTGGCGCCGGTCACGTAGAACAGCTCGACCGCCTTCTGGTCGCCTTCGAGCGCGAAGGGGATGCCGGCCGACACCGGGGTGGCGGCGGGGAGCGGCGCTTCGATGCCGATGGGGCGATCGAACCCCGCCACGCCCGCCTCCAGGAAATAGGGCGCCTGGCCGACCCGGAACCCGCCATGGTTCCGCGCCGTTCCCCACACGCCGGTCACCGCCGCGATGCTGCCCACCTCCCCGTCCTCGCGGGAGAGTTCGAACCATCCGCCGAAATGCCTGCCGAACGGGCCCGCGTAGAAGAGTTGCACCGCGGGGTCGGTCATCTCGCTGCTGGAGGCCGCGCGTCCCGAAGTCTTCTCCCACACGTAGCTGATCTGCGCCCGTGCCGCGAGATAGTTCGACACCTGCGTGACGGAGACCGCATGCCCGATGTCCTCCGGCATGCGGTATCCGGCCCAGCGGAACTGGATGCCGGTGGTATTCAGCCGGGGAATGGCCGGGGCGTGGCAGTGGGAGCAGGTGACGTTGTAGCGCCGTGCCCAGGCCGGGATGCCCCTCGCGGCGGCATCGGTGCCTGGAAGGCGAGTGACGAGCACGAGTATCGTGAGCGCGAACATGATCGTCCCGCTGCTATCTGAAGCGGCGCGCAAATGACTGGCGGAGCGGTCCCGAATCTCCCGCTCGATGTACGACCACATGATATCAGTCGCACCGTGAATCGCCGCGAGGTTCACTCGAAGAGATGCGCGCCTCCACTACGGAGTGAGGCACTCTCTCGACAGGCATCGGTGCAGCACCTAGTATTCCGCTCTTATATGAAGACAATTCCACGTGACAGGCTTGCGTCGCTGCTGGCCGAGGAGCAGCGCCGATTCGAGGCGTCCCATCCGAAATCCAGGGCGCTGTTCGAGCGAGCGAAGGGCTCGCTGCTGCAGGGCGTGCCGATGCACTGGATGGCGAAGTGGGCCGGCGGCTTTCCGCTTTTTGTCGCGGGCGGGGAAGGGGCCCACTTCACCGACGTGGATGGGCATCGTTACCTCGACCTCTGTCTCGGCGACACCGGGGCGATGACGGGGCATGCGCCCGCACCGACGGTCGCCGCGGTCAGTCGTCAGGCGGAGCGGGGCTTCACGTTCATGCTGCCGGGCGAGGATCACCTCTGGGTCGCGGAGGAACTCACCCGTCGCTTCGGGCTCCCGGCGTGGCAGTTCGCGATGACGGCGACCGACGCCAACCGCTTCGCGATCCGGCTCGCGCGGATGCTCACCGGCCGGCCGAAGATCCTGGTGCACAACTGGTGTTATCACGGATCGGTGGACGAGACCTTCGCGACGCTGACGAACGGCGTGGTCGGTCCGCGGGCAGGGAATGTCGGGCCGCCGGTCGATCCTTCGCTGACGACGCGGGTGGTGGAGTTCAACGACGTCTACGAGCTCGAGGCCGCGCTCGCGCATGGCGACGTCGCCTGCGTGCTCGCCGAACCGGCGATGACGAACATCGGGATCATCCATCCCGATCCCGGCTATCACGCCGCGCTCCGCGAGCTGACCCGCAAGGCCGGCACCCTGCTGATCATCGACGAGACCCACACGATCTGCACCGGACCGGGCGGCTACACCGCGGCGCACGGACTCGAGCCCGATCTGCTCACGATCGGCAAGCCGATCGGCGGCGGGGTTCCCTGCGCGGTCTACGGCTTCTCGGCGGAGGTGGTCGCCCGGCTGCAGGGGCGGATCGCGCTCGCCGATTGCGACACCGGCGGGATCGGCGGCACGCTCGCGGGCAACGCGCTCGCGCTCGCCGCGATGCGGGCGACGCTCGAGCAGGTGCTGACCGCGGAGGCGTACGCGCGGACGATTCCGCTCGCCGAGCGGTTCCAGGCCGGGGTGGAGGGGGTCATCGCCGAGTATGGGCTGCCGTGGATCGTGAAACGGCTGGGATGCCGGGCGGAGTACTGGTTCCGGCCGGTGCCGCCGCGCAACGGCAGCGAGGCCGCCGCCGCGGCCGATTTCGAGCTCGACCGCTTCATGCATCTGTTCGCGCTCAATCGCGGCATCCTGCTGACACCCTTCCACAACATGGCGCTGATCGCGCCGGCCACGACCGAGGCCGACATCGACCGGCACACGGCCGTCTTCCGCGACTCGGTACAGGCGCTGCTCGGCTGAGGATTTCGCCGCGATGCATCGCGGCGCGAGGGCCGCGATTCGCGTCCCTCCCGCTCCTTCGGCTACTGGCGGCTCTCCGAGGGGCGGGATACGTTTGCGGAGTCTCCCGTCCTTTCGCACCGACCGATCCGAGGCGCGCCCCTCGACGTGGCGCGCTCAGCCAGCTACAGGACTCCCCCCATCGTGGCTTCTCCCATCGATCCCGCCGCGGGCCCGGCCGTGCAGTTCACCCGGGTCAGCAAGTCGTTTGGTGACTTCAAGGCGGTCAAGGACATCAACTTCGAGATCCGGCGGGGAGAGTTCTTCTCGCTGCTCGGTCCCTCGGGCTGCGGCAAGACGACGACGCTCCGGCTGCTCGCCGGCTTCGAGCAGCCGGACCCGGACGGCGGCACGGTGCGGATCAGCGGGGAGGTCGTGAATCAGAAGCGGCCCTACGAGCGGCAGATCGGCATGGTCTTCCAGAACTACGCGATTTTCCCGCATCTCTCGGTCGAGCGCAACGTGGCGTTCGGCCTGGAGCAGCACAAAGTACCGAAGGCGGAGATTCCCGACCGCGTGGTGAAGGCGCTGGAGATGGTGCGGCTCGATGTCGGCAAGTTCGCGCGGCGGATGCCGAACCAGCTCTCCGGCGGCCAGCGGCAGCGGGTGGCACTCGCGCGGGCGCTGGTGCTCCGGCCCGCGATCCTGCTGCTCGACGAGCCGCTCGGCGCGATCGATCTCAAGCTCCGCAAGGAGATGCAGCTCGAGCTCAAGGCGCTCAACAAGAGCCTGGGGATCACCTTCGTCTACGTGACGCACGACCAGGAGGAGGCGCTCACGATGTCCGACCGCATCGCGGTGATGGACAACGCGCGCGTCGCCCAGCTCGGCTCCCCGGCCGAGATCTACGAGAATCCGCGGACCCCTTTCGTGGCGAAGTTCATCGGCGAGTCGAACTTCTTCGAGGGCACCGTTCAGCAGAAGGAAGGCGCCGTCTGGCGCGTCGCCGGGGCGACCTGCGCCTTTCTCGTCCCCGATCATCCGGCCCTCCGGCCCGGTGCCGCGGTGCGGATCGCGGTGCGCCCCGAGTGGATGGATGTCTGCCCGACCGGCCAGGTGCCTCCCGGCGAGAATGCCGCGCTGGGGACGGTCCGCGACGTGATCTATCTCGGCGAGATGATGCACGTCATCGTCACGCTCAGCGACGGGACCGACTGCACGGTGGGGATGCGGAACGAGGGCCAGCTCATCAAGCCGCTCCCCTGGAAGCGGGGTGACGCCGCGGCGGTTGCCTGGCTCCCCGAGGACTGCCAGATCCTGGAGGACGAGTAATGGCGAGTCTCCGCCAGAAGACGCTCGCCTTCTTCCACTCCCGCCCCGCCGCGCGGGCGTGGGCGCTGCTGGCGCCGGGCACCTTCTGGCTGGTGCTGTTCTTCACGGTGCCGGTACTGATCATGTTCGTCTACAGCCTGATGCCGCGCGGGATCTACGGCGGCGTCGTGGCCGGCTTCACGGTGGAGCACTACCAGCGGTTCTTCAATCCGCTCTACCTCGAGATCCTCAACCGGACCTTCATCTGGTCGCTCGGCGCGACGGTGATCTGCCTGATGATGGGCTATCCGCTCGCCTACCTGATCGCGCGCAGCGGCAAGTGGAAGAACTTCCTGATGTTCCTGGTGGTGCTGCCGTTCTGGACCAGCTTCCTGGTGCGCACCTTCGCCATGATCTTCCTGATGCGCGACACCGGACTGATCAACAACGTGCTGATCAGGATGGGCCTCATCGAGCAGCCGATCGAGATGCTCTACACCCCGTTCGCCGTGATGACGGGACTGGTGTACGGCTTCCTGCCGTTCATGGTGCTGCCGATCTACGCCTCCCTGGAGAAGCTCGACCTCTCGCTGCTCGAGGCCGCCGAGGTCCTCGGCGCGCGTCCCGCGTCCCGGTTCTGGAAGGTCACCTTTCCGCTCTCGGTGCCCGGTGTCGTGGCGGGCTGTCTGCTGGTCTTCATCCCCGCCCTCGGCAGCTTCCTCACTTCCGACCTGCTCGGCGGCGCCAAGCAGGTGATGATCGGCAACCTGATCCAGAACCAGTTCTCCTCGGCGCGCAACTGGCCCTTCGGGTCGGCGGCCTCGTTCATCGTGATGGCGCTGGTCCTCGTGGCCGTGCTGGCCTATCTCCGGGTGCGCGACCGCGCGCCCGGCGGGGCGGTGTGAGATGAGCACGAAACTCCCCCGCTGGCTCATCGCCTTCGCCGTGCTGGTGTACCTCTTCCTCCATGTGCCGATCCTGGTGCTGGTGCTGTTCTCGTTCAACGCGTCCAAGTTCTCGGTGGACTGGGTGGGGTTCACCTGGGAGTGGTACCTCCGGCTGCTGCAGCGCGACGACATCCTGAACGGGCTCCGGGCGAGCATGATCGTCGGCGTCGCCTCGACCATCATCTCCGCGATCTTCGGGACGCTCATCGCGCTGGCGCTCGCCCGGCACAAGTTCAAGGGCCGGACCGCGCTCGAGGCGTTCCTCTACGTGCCGCTGGTGACCCCGGAGATCGTGACCGGTATCTCGCTCCTGATCCTCTTCGTGCTGCTCGGCATCCCGCTTGGGCTGACGACGATCACGATTGCCCACATCGCGTTCTGCATTTCGTTCGTGGTGGTGGTGGTGCTCGCCCGGCTGCAGGGGATGGACCAGAATCTCGAGGAGGCCGCGCTCACGCTCGGCGCCGACGAGATCACCACCTTCTGGAAGATCACGGTGCCGCAGCTCTGGCCGGGCATCATCTCGGGCGCGCTGCTGGCGTTCACGATGTCGTTCGACGACTTCGTGATCACCTCGTTCGTCTCCGGTGTCGGCTCCTCCACGCTGCCGATCGTCGTCTACGGCATGGTCCGCAAGAACATCGAGCCGAGCATCAATGCGATCAGCACGATCATCCTCGTGGTGACCGCGGTGCTCATCTACCTGGCTGACCGGCTCGGCCGGGAGAAACCGCTGCAGGCGTGATGGTATGAAGCGGTCTCCTCTCCTCCTGCTGCTTGCGCTGGCGGTTCCGCCGGGGCTGGCGGCACAGGTCACGAAGTTCGACCGGCAGCGGGCGCACATCATGCTCGATGTCGTCCGCGACGACATCCGCAAGAACTATTTCGACACCACCTACGGGGGCGTCGATCTCGCCGCGGTCTTCGACACCGCCGCCGCGCGGATCGACCGCTCGGTCGCGCTGAGTCAGCTCATCGGCGCGATCGCGCAGGCAGGGCTCGAGTTCAATGACTCCCACACCAGCTTCATTCCGCCCGGCCTGGTGTACCGTGCCGACTACGGCTGGCAGATGCGCTTCGTCGGGGACACCTGCCGCATCTTCCGCGTGAAGGAAGGAAGCGACGCGGCCGCGAAGGGGGTGCTGCCCGGGGACGCGGTCCTCGCGATCGAGGGCTACCAGGTCACCCGTGCCAACCTCTGGCAGCTCAACTATCTGCTCGGTGCGATCAATCCCCTCGCGACGCTGCATGCGACGCTCCGCGCGCCGGATGGACAGCAGCGCGACCTCGCGATCACGGCGAAGATCATCGAGCGGCGGCACATCGTCGATCCGCGCAACTCCTTCGACCTCGGCGAACTGATCCGCGAAGAGGACGATCAGTGGACCGAGATGGCCCCCCGCTCCTCGGAGATCGACGCCAAGGTCATCGTCTGGCGGCTCGGCGGGTTCTACGCCTACGACCAGTGGATCGACGAACTGCTCAAGAGCGCCCGCGGGCATCAGGCGGTCGTCCTCGATCTCCGGGGCAATTCGGGCGGCGCAGTGCGCTCGCTGCTCAAGCTGCTCGGCGGGCTGTATGCCACGCCGGTCGTCGTCGCCAGCGAGATCACCCGCAATTCGACGACGCCGATGGTCGCCAAGGGCACGGGGGACGACCATGCAGCGGCGGCCTTCTTCGTTCTCGTCGATGCCGGCTCGGCGTCGGCTTCGGAGCTCTTCGCGCGCACCATGCAGCTGACCAGGCGTGGCACGGTGCTCGGCGACCGGACCATGGGTGCGGTGCGGGAGAGCAAGTCGTATGTCCACAGCGTCGGGACCGAGACGGTCGCCTTCTACGGCACCTCAGTCACGATGGCGGACCTGGTGATGCCTGACGGCGGGCGGCTCGAACGCAACGGGGTCGTCCCCGATGAGATCGTGCTGCCAAGCGGCGAGGATCTTCGGGCGAAGCGTGACCCCACCCTCGCACGCGCACTCGCGCTGGCGGGCATCACGATGACGCCGGAGCAGGCGGGGCGCCTGGTCTGGCGGACGTCCAAGTAGCGGCCGGCGCAGCGCGCATGCACCCGGCACCGGAGCCGAACTGCCTCTGGTGGACGGAGCGCAGAGCGACCTTTCCGACCGCGCCGGCGCCGCCGTCGCGCGCCGATGTCGCGATCGTCGGCGGAGGATACACCGGGCTTGCCGCCGCCCGCGCCATCGCGAAGGCCGGCGCCAGCGTCGTGGTGCTCGAGCGGAACACCATCGGCTGGGGCGCGAGCAGCCGGAACGGGGGCATGGTGCTTCCGGGCTACAAGACCGACCTGCCGGTGCTGGTGCGCCGAATCGGGCTCGAGCGGGCGCGCAGGCTCTTCGATGACACCCTCGAAGCGATCGGCTTCGTCGAGTCGCTGATCGCGGAAGAGGGTATCGCGTGCGGCTGGGCTCGCACCGGGCACGTGACCCTGGCGGCGAAGCCCTCCCACATGACCGGGCTCGAGGAGTCGCAGCGGATGCTCGCGAAGGATTTCGGCTACGCGAGCGACCTGATCGGGCCGGAGCGGATCGGCGAGGAGATCGGATCGCGCCGCTATCACGGCGGACTGCTCGATCCGCTGGCCGGGGCGGTGCAGCCGGCTGCCTACGTCGCCGGCCTGGCGGTGGCAGCGGCGCGTCACGGCGCGGTGCTCGTGGAGCGTGCGTCGGTCGACGCCGTGCGTCGGACCGGGGGCGGATTCCACCTCAGTACCGGCCGCGGACCGGTCGAGGCGGGTGCGGTCCTGCTCGCGACCAACGGCTACACCGATCGGCTGCTGCCCTGGCTGGCGCGGCGCGTGGTGCCGGTGGGGAGCTACATCATCGCGACCGAGCCGCTCGCGCCCGATCTGGCCCGGCGGCTGATCCCGCACGGCCGGATGCTGAGCGACACCAAGAACCTGCTCTATTACTTCCGCCTCTCGGCCGATGGCAGGCTGGTGTTCGGTGGGCGGGCGGCGTTCTCGCCGACGGCGCTCGAAGCGAGCCGCGAGATCCTGCGTCGCGGAATGGTCGAGGTCTATCCTGAACTGGCTGGGGTCGGCGTGGACTTCGCGTGGGGCGGCACGCTCGGCTTCACCCTGGACCAGATGCCGCACACCGGTCAGCACGACGGGATCGCCTACGCACTGGGCTACGGCGGCCATGGCGTCGCCTTCGCGAGCTGGCTCGGTGACCGGGTCGGCCGGGCCATGCTGGGCCGGGCCGAGTGGCCGGCGCTGGGTGCAATTCCCTTCCGGGCGGTCCCCTTCTATGAGGGGTGGCCGTGGTTTCTGCCGCTCGCGGGGGCATATTACGGGCTCAAGGATAGACTGCTCTAAGAGTACCGAGTACTTAGTGCGTGTTGCTTCGGGAACAGTGCGGTAGCAGCGGAGTTCCCCTCGCGGAACTCGGAACTCGGAACTAAGCACTACGCACTACGCACTACGCACTACGCACCAAGTACTAAGTACTAAGTACTAAGTACTAAGTACTAAGTACTACCGCGCACCTCCCCTCACTTCAGGAGCGAGATGATGGCCGACCGGAAAGATGTGGAACAACTCGTCGCCCAGCTCGAGTCCGGCGCGCTGAGCCGCCGTGAATTCGTCGGTCGCGCCACCCTCCTCGGGCTCGGCATGAGCACGATCGGGATGGTCCTTACCGCCTGCGGCAAGCAGGAGAAGCCCGCGGATACCGCGGCCGGCGCGTCGGAAGATCTCGGCCCGATCGAGAAGGAACTCGCGATCTACAACTGGTCCGACTACATCGCCGAGGACACCATCACGAACTTCGAGAAGGAGTTCGGGGTGAAGGTGACCTACGATACGTACGAGAGCAACGAGGAGATGGTGGCCAAGCTGCAGGCCGGCGCCTCGGGCTACGACATCATCGTGCCGTCGAACTACATCGTGCCGGTGGTGGTCGCGACCGGGCTCGCGGCCGAGCTCAACAAGAAGTACCTGACCAACTTCGGCAACCTCGCGCCGACTTTCCAGAACCCGGTCTTCGATCCCGAGAACAAGCACGCCATACCGTATCAGTGGGGCACGACCGGTTTCGCGTGGCGCAGCGACAAGGTCCCCGGCAATCCCGATACCTGGGCCATCTTCCTCGACGCCAAGTACAAGGGCAAGATGACCCAGATGGACGACATGCGGGACGTCATCGGCGCCTGGCTCCGTTATCGCGGCAAGTCGCTCAACTCGGTGGACCCGGCCGAGCTGGCGGCCGCCAAGGCGGATGCGCTGGCCGCGAAGAAGTACCTCAAGGCGTACATCTCCGCACCGGTGAAGGGCCAGCTGATCTCCGGTGACGTCTGGATCGCGCAGTTGTGGAATGGTGACGCCGCGCAGGCCCGGGCCGAGCAGGCGGCGATCAGCTACGTGGTGCCGAAGGAAGGGTGCACCATCTGGACCGACTCGATGGTGATCACCAAGTCGGCGCCGCACAAGCGCGCCGCGCACGAGTTCATCAACTACGTCCTGCGCCCCGAAGTCGGCGCCGGGATCTCCAACACCACCGGCTACGGCTCGCCGAACCAGGCCGCGCTGGCCAAGATGAAGAGCCCGATTCCGTACCCGACCGCCGAAGAGTTCCAGCGCCTCGAGTACCAGAAGGATCTCGGCGCCAACGGAGCGATCTGGGATCAGATCTGGACCGAGATCAAGTCTGGTTGATATGCCCCTCCCCCTGCGCGCTCCCCATGCGGGGAGCTCGCAGGGGGAGGGGTCCACCCGTGAAAGGAGCGCCGATTAATTGCGGTTGCCGAATTCCGATGTCCTGAAGCTCAGCCAGCGGTATCTCGACCTCATCGGCGGCCGCCCGATGACTCTGGGCGAAAAAGAGGCCTTCATCGCCGAGACGGTCGAATCGTACGAGAAGCATGTCAATCGCGGCTTCCTCACCTACCGGAAGTCGGTAACCCAGGCCGGCCAGTTCGCGGCGCTCGAATGGTCGGGGGAAGGCGCGATCCTGCGCGACCTCCTCGGCCGCGAGTACATCGACGCCCTCGGCGGGTACGGCATCTTCTCGGCCGGCATCAATCACCCGAAGATCATCAAGGCGGTGCAGGACCAGATGGGCCGCATGGCGCTCAACAGCCAGGAGCTGCTCGAACCCTGGCGCGCCGGGCTCGCCCGGCTGCTCGCCGCCGTGACGCCGGGTGACATCGGCTGCTGCTTCTTCATCAACAACGGAACCGACGCGATCGAAGGCGCCATCAAGCTGGCGCGCCTCTATACCAAGCGGAACACCTTCGTCTCGACCCTCGGCGGCTTCCACGGCAAGTCGATGGGGTCGCTCTCGCTGATGGGCAAGGCGTCGTTCCGCACGCCCTTCGAGGGCGGACTGCAGGACGTGCGCTTCGTGCCCTACGGTGACGCCGATGCACTCGATCAGCAGATGTGCACGCTCGAAGCCGTCGGGCAGCTGCCGGCGGCCTTCGTGGTCGAGCCGGTCCAGGGCGAGGCGGGTGGCGTGGTGCCGCCCGAGGGGTATCTGCAGAAGGTGCGGGAGATCTGCACCCGGCACGGGACGCTGCTCATCGCCGACGAGATCCAGACCGGCATGGGCCGCACCGGGAAGCTCTGGGGTGTCGACCACTCCGGGATCGAGCCGGACATCATGTGCCTCGGCAAGTCGATCGGTGGCGGCGTGATGCCGCTCTCGGCCTTCCTGGCGACTCCGAAGATCTGGGAAGTGATGATCCCCAACCCGATCATCCACTCGACGACGTTCGGCGGGAATCCGATCGCCTGCGTCGCCGGCATCGCCGCGATCCAGGTGACGATCGAGGAGGATCTCCCCGGTCAGGCCGCGACCAAGGGCGACTACATCCTCAAGGAGCTGGCTGCCCTCGGGAAGAAGTACCCGCAGGTGCTGAGCGACTCGCACGGCGCGGGACTGCTGATCGGGATGGAGTTCCCCACCGACGAGATCGGCTTCAAGTGCGCGGCGGGGCTCTTCAAGCGGGGCGTGCTGGTGGCGGGGACCTACTCCAGGGCGCGCACCATCCGCATCGAGCCGGCGCTCGGGATCAGCATGGATCTGGTGAAGGAGATGATGAACCGGCTGGAGGACACCTTCAAGGAGATCGCGAAGGGGCTCTAGCAGGTCGGGAGGCAGAAAGGGGCGGAGCCGGGTGGCTCCGCCCCTTTCGTGTTGTACCGCCCCTGCTTACTTCGCCGCCTCGTCCTTGCCGCCGAACGCCTTGGACCAGCTGATCGTGGCGCCGCCCCAGATCTTGGTGTCGTGGAGCTTGCCCTGGTTGCCGAACTTCGTGAAATCGTCCTGCGCGATCACGAAGTGGAATGACGGAGTGATGGAAAGCGGGCCAGCCGAGAATCCGACACTCGCGGAGAGGTCGACATGGGTCAGGCCCTTGTCGGCGAAGTTGGCCGACTTGTCCTTGGCGGAGACTTCCTGCCCGCCGGTCCAACCGGCCAGCGCGCCCAGATTCAGGGTTGCGGCGCCGAGCGGAATGCCATGCGACACGCTGCCCTCGACGTAGAGACCCTTCACCTTGTCGACATCGTAGTAGGCCGAGATCTTCGGGCTCAGCACTGTGCCGAGCGCGACCTTGCCGTAGACTTCGAGGGTGTTGGAGGCCTTGGTGAGGCCGGCGTCATTCGGATAGATGTAGCCCGTCGCGCCGCCAGTCAGGGTGGCCACGCCCACCGGCACCCCGATTTCACCCCACCAGTCGAACTCGGTCAGGTCCGGGCTCGCGAGCGCGCCACCCTCGCTGATCGTGCCGGCCTTGCCTTTGCTCAGTTCAAGATTGCCCCACCCGCCAGCGGTCAACGAGGCCTTGCCAAGCGGGATCGTCAGGTACAGATCCGGCTGGATGACCGGCTTGCCGCTCAACGTGACGCCGCGCCACACATAGCTGCTGAATCCCGCGACATCCCACCCAACCGTTACCTGCGCCGACGCCGGCGTAGCAGCGGCCAAAGCGGCCAGGGCGCCCGCAAGCACGAATACACGCTTCATGATCTCTCCTCGCTGAAGGGAACTGCGGTGAATGAAAGCCGGAAAAACAGACGGCCCGCTCGTTTCGGAGCGGGCCGATCGCGTGCAACCACTGTGCAACGCTATCGCTCCGCCCCAGGGAAGGGCCGGTTCATGTTATTGGTATTCGTATTGCAGGCAAGCAGCATCGGAACAGTCGACCCATGGGATGCAGTACCGCCTCGGGTAGCGGCTTGAGGGTATATACCCCTCGGCGGAAGTGGTGTCAAGCAAGCTCCGGGACGCTATACTGAGGCTTCCATGTCCCCCACTTTACCCGATCCGACCGCTCCCCTGAGCGACCTGCTGGGGCAGCTCGTGCACCTGCTCCGCACGGCGCCCGGCTCCAGCGAGGCGACCGCCCCGCTGCTCGCCGCCATCACGGCCCGGGTCGGGGGGGCGGACGCGGTCATCGAGGCGGGGATCGAGAACAGCTGGGACGTCGACGGAGACTCGCTCAAGGGCCGGCTGCAGGCCCGCCAGGTCGATGCGATCCGGATCTCCGCGGGGGCGCCGCCGACGGAGCTGCTCGCGCTCGCGAAGGCGCTGGCCGACGACGAGGCGCCAGTTCCCAGCACCTCCGCGGTCCGGGTGAAGCTCGTCCCCGATCCGCTCCCCCTCTCGGGGCAGCGACCCGCGCTCCCCGACCCCGCCGTCTCCTTCGTTCCGCGCGCCGAGCGGGGCGATCAGATCGCGAGCATGATCGAGGGCATTCTGCGCGAGCTGGACCGGGCGATCCGTCGCCAGCAGTGGCATGCGGTGCTGCACGATGCGCAGGCGGCCGTGCGCATGCTCCCCGGTCTCGCCGAAGATCCCCGCCGGACATTCACGATTGCGCTGAAGCGGCTGCTGGCGCGCCCGGTGCTGGAGGCGCTGATCGAACAGGGGTACCGGATTCCGGAGGAGCAGGCCCGGACCGCCGAGGTGCTTCGGGCGGGGGGATTTCCCGCGGCGGAACTGATGCTCGAGATCCTCAAGCGCAGCGACACCATCGGGCCACGCGCCTTTCTGCTCGAATCACTCGGCGGGATGCCCGAGGCGATCCAGATCGTCACGCCGCTCATGAAGAGCGCGCGGGCGGGGGAACTCGCGCTCGGGGCCGAGCTGCTCGGGCGGATGGGCGTCGCGGAGGCGGTGCCACTGCTGGTCGCGCAGGTCCACCACCCGGAGGAGCGGGTGCGGCATGCCGTGATCAGTGCGCTGGCGCGGTATCGCGACCGCTCCGTGGTGGAACCGCTGCGTCAGGCGCTGAGCCACGAGGCGCCGGAGACCCGGGTGCGCGCGGGGCGCGCCCTGGGGGCCCGGGGATCGGGAGCAATGGTGATGCCGCTCTTCGCGGCGTTCGAGGCGGAGAAGGACCCGCAGGTCTGGCAGGAACTGCTCGACGTCCTTGCGAAGCTCGATTCGGGAGAGGCGGCAATGGCGCTTGCCCGGGTCGCGCTCGAGCGCCGGGGATTCCTCTCGTTCGGCTCCGCCGATGTGAAGCGCCAGCTCAGCGTGGTGCGGGCCCTCGCTGGCGCAAAGACGGCCGCCGCGAGACAGGCATTGGCCCGGATCGCGGCGGAGGGTAGCGGAGAGGTCCAGAAGAGCGCGAAGCAGGCTCTCGAGTCGGTCTAGGACTGTGGCCGCCGTGCTTCGTCGCGGCGGTTACTTCTTGATCTCCAGCGACTCGAGGTGCAGGGAGAGGTTGTGGTTCACCCGGAATCCCACGATTCCGTCGGTATCGATGTTCGCGGCGGGCGCGGCGTAGACCTCCTGCCCGTTGACGCGGAAGCTCACCTTGTCCTTCCCCGCCTGTACCGAGAGCACGTTCGCGACGGGCCCCTTCGGGCTCATCGGCACGATGGCCGCGCTCGCCATCCAGTCCCTCGTGACGTCGGTCGCCGAGGCGCCGGCGCGGCGCTTGATCTTGAACTTGCCGTCCCCACGGATCAGGAAGTAGGTGTAGCGCTGCGCCGGGCCGGCGAGGTCGGCCCCGCCGATGAAGATCCCGAAGGCCTCCTCGTGGCCGCCCCCGCCGGGGAAGAGATGGATCTTCGCGGCCGCCTCGTAGGGGCCCTTGGCGGCATCCTGGGCGCGGTACATGATGCCCGACCCCGCAGTAATGAGGTGCCAGCCGGGGGCCATGGCCACCAGGCTGACCTCGGTCGGCTTGCTCCCTTCGTCCACCCGGACGGTCCAGCCGGGCGGAAATACGCCACCATTTTCGACTTTCAGAGCCGGCCCATGGTCGTGCTCCCCCTGGGCGGCGAGGAGGGAGGGGGTGGCGAGCGTGAGCAGCAGGGCGGTGATGCGGCGCATCGGAGTCCTCACGGAAGGTGCCTCGGAAGAGGGAGTGCCGGGCCCCGGCTTGAGCCGGGCGAAAGGATTGGGTAATCTACGTCCGGTTCACGAACCCCTCCATAACGAGACCAGGCCATGGAAATCATCGGGCGGATCTTCGCCGGCATCGGCGCCGCAGGCGTGCTGTGCGCACTCACCTTCGTGTCGATCCTGATTGGCATCATCATCCACGGCATGGCCATCCTCATGGGAGGGAAGCCCATCGACGACTACTTCAAGAGCAAGGGCGAGCAGGTCTACGAGCCCGGCTCGGCCAAGTAGCCGACGCCGTACCAACAAGGAGGGGCGCCCCTACGGGGGCGCCCCTCCTTTCGTTTCCATGGCGCGGCCGCTTCCCCGGCGCCCCTAGTGCCCGTCCTCGGGGTCCTCGGTGGTGGCCTTCTTCAGGGCGGCGTCGTAGCTGTGCTTGACCGAGGCCAGCAGCTCTCTCAGGCCTCGTACCTTGACCTGCATTCCGCCGCCGCGCCGGGCCATCGAGGCCATTCCTCCGGCAGCGTCGGCGAGGGCGTTGACGCCGAGCTGAGAGGCGCCGGCCTTCATTTCGTCGCAGACCCGGATCAGCTGGCGGATGGAGACGTCATCCGCCTGGCCCCCCGCCATCTGCTCGATGGTGGCGTTGATCTTCTGGATCTTGGGCGGCAGCCGCTCGAGGTAGGCGAGCTGGGCCTGCTGCTTGGCCGTCAGTTTGAGGGACATGCCCAAAGATACCCTTACCGCCGGTGCCCGGCTCGGCTAGGTTGTCCGGCTCCCGTGAAACCCGGGGTCGGTCCATCCGTTATGGGCCGGACCCCAGCAGCAAGCCCCGGCCCCGGCGACCACCGCCGTGGAGCCTTCCCGGTCTTCCTCGGATGCCCCGATGAAGCTTTCTGATGTTGCCATTCGTCGGCCCGTGCTGGCCAGCATGCTGAGCCTCGGGCTCGTGCTGTTCGGCGTGATCGGCTACCTGAAGCTGCCGGTCCGGGACTACCCCGACGTCGACGCGCCCATCATCTCGGTCAGCACCATTCTCCCGGGTGCCGACCCGCAGGTGGTCGAGTCCGCCGTCACGGACATTCTCGAGGAAGAGCTCAGTACCGTCGCCGGGCTGCGGACCCTCACCAGTTCGAGCGCGGAGCAGGTCAGCACGATCACCCTGGAGTTCACGCTGGACCGGAACGTGGACGTCGCCGCGCAGGATGTGCGCGACAAGGTCTCCCGTGTCCGGGGCCGTCTCCCCCGCGACATCGAAGAGCCGGTCGTGGCGAAGCAGGAGGCCGACGCCCAGCCCTTCTTCTGGCTCTCCCTCTCCGGCGCGAACTACGACCTGCTGCAGCTCTCGGACATCGCCGACCGGCGGGTGAAGGCTCGACTGCAGAGCCTGAGCGGCGTCGGGAGCGCGCAGATCTTCGGCGAGCGCCGGCTCTCGATGCGGGTATGGCTCTCCTCCCAGGAGCTCGCCGCGCGCGGCCTCACCGTACAGGACGTCGAGTCCGCGATCCAGAGCCGGAACGTCGAGATCCCCGCCGGCCGTATCGAGTCCTCCCGGCGGGAGTTCTCGGTACGCTCCCTCGGTGAACTCAAGACCGCGGGGGAGTTCGAGAATCTGGTCGTCACCAACAAGGACGGGCAGTCGATCCGGCTCCGCGATCTGGGCCGGGTGGAACTCGGCGCCGAGGACGAGCGCAGCGTGCTGCGCTTCAACGGCACCCAGGCGGTCGCGATCGGCGTGGTGCGGCAGTCCAAGGCCAACCTGATTCAGGTGGCCAAGGAGATCCGGGACGAACTCCCCGCGATCCAGGCGGCGCTGCCGCCCGGCGTGGAGATCGCCACCGGCTTCGATGGCTCGGAATTCGTCACCCGTTCGATTCAGGAGGCGCAGGAGACGCTGGTCATTGCCGCGGTGCTGGTGGTGCTGATCATCTTCGTCTTCCTGCGGAATCTCCGTGCGACGGTCATTCCCGGCCTCGCGATTCCGACCTCGATCATCGCGACCTTCGCGGTGATGTACTTCCTCGGCTTCTCGATCAACAACCTCACGCTCCTCGCCCTGACGCTCGCCATCGGCATCGTGGTGGACGATGCGATCATCGTGCTCGAGAACGCCTACCGGCATCAGGAGGAGCTCGGGGAGACGCCGGTGGAGGCCGCGACCAATGGCACTCGGGAGATCGCCTTCGCCGTCATCGCGACCACGATCTCGCTGGTGGCGGTGTTCACACCGCTCGCGTTCCTGCAGGGGAACACCGGCCGGCTGTTCAACGAATTCGGGATCGCGGTGGCGGGGTCGGTGCTCATCTCGGGCTTCGTGGCGCTGACGCTCACCCCGATGCTCTGCGGCCGGATCCTGAAGGTGCCACCGCGCCACGGGCCGCTCTATCAGGTGCTGGAGCGCGGCTTCAACGCGATCACCCGAGGGTATTCCCGCTCGCTCGCCTGGTCGCTGCAGCACCGCGGCGTGGTGCTGCTCGCCGCGGCCGCCACCTCGGTCGCGGCCGTGGTGCTCTTCCGGAGCCTCAAGCGCGAGTTCATTCCGTCCGACGACCAGGGGTGGTTCCTCACGTTCACGATCGCGCCGGAGGGCTCTTCCCTCGGCTTCACCGATGGCTACCAGAAGCAGGTGGAGACCATCATCGGGAAGACGCCGGAAGTGAAGAGCTACTTCAGCGTGGTGAACTTCGGTGGCGGTCCCACCAACGGCATCGTGTTCACCAAGCTCAAGGATTACAGCGAGCGGAAGCGCACCGCCGAGCAGATCGTCGGCCAGGTCCAGGGCGAGCTCTTCGGCATTCCCGGCATCTTCGCCTTCGCGAGCAATCCCGCGGCGTTCGGCGGCTTCGGGAATCCGGTCCAGTTCGTGGTGCAGAACCCGAACTTCGCCCTGCTCGGCGGCGTGATGGACACCTTCGTCGCCCGGGCCCGGCAGATCCGCGGGCTGCAGAACATCGACACCGACCTCCGGGTCAACAAGCCGCAGCTCTCGGTGCGCTTCGACCGCGACCGCGCCGAGGATCTCGGTGTCCCGGTGGGCGACATCGCGGCGACGATGCAGACGATGCTCGGTGGCCGGAAGGTCAGCACCTTCACGCGCGACAACAAACTCTACAACGTCGTGGTGCAGCTCGATCCGCGGGAGCGCGCCACGCCGAGCGATCTCTCGGGTTTCTACGTGCGGGGGCGCGACGGACAGCTGGTCCAGCTCTCGGCCGTGACCCGGGTGGACGAAGGGATCAGCCCCAAGCAGCTCAACCACTACAACCGGATTGCGGCGTTCACCCTCAGCGCCGGCCTCGCGCCCGGCTTCACGCTGGGTGAGGCGCTCGACTCCCTGAACCGGCTCGCGAAGGAAGTCCTGCCGAAGGGGAGTACCACCGCGCTGGCCGGCGAGTCGCGCGAACTCGAGGAGAGCGGCGGGTCGCTCTACTTCGCCTTCGGGCTCGCGCTGCTGGTGGTGTTCATGGTGCTCGCCTCACAGTTCGAGTCGCTCGTCCATCCCTTCACCGTCCTGCTCGCGGTGCCGCTCGCGGTCGCCGGGGCGCTCGCCGTGCTCTGGGTCGCAGGCTCGACGCTCAACCTCTACAGCCAGATCGGCATGGTGCTGCTGATCGGTCTGGTGACCAAGAACTCGATTCTGCTCGTGGAATACGCCAATCAGCTCCGGGAGAAGGGAAAGACCGCGTTCGAGGCGATGCAGGAGGCCGGCCGGATCCGGCTCCGGCCGATCCTGATGACCTCGGTCTCGACGATCACCAGCGCGATGCCGGTGGCGCTCGGCCTCGGCGCCGGCTCGATCAGCCGCCGCCCGCTGGGCTACGCCATCGTCGGTGGTGTCTTCGTCTCCACCCTCCTCACGCTCTACCTGGTGCCCGTCGTGTATACCCTGCTCGACCGGCTCGTGGTGCATGAGCACCACGACCTCGAACTTCAGGAGCCGATGCCTGAGTCTCAGCCGGCGATGGAGGCGTCATGATCGGGATCCTGCTGCTGGCGCAACTTGCGGCGGCCGCGCCGACGGTGACCTTCACCCAGCCTCTCTCACGAAGTGGAGGCGGGGCGGTCACGGCGTTGCCTTCGGATTCCGTGCCGACGATCACGCTCGCCGAGGCGCTCGAGCGTTCGGTGAAGCTCGATCCGCTCTACGTGCGGTCGCTCGGCGCGGTCGCCGAGGCGGACTGGTCGCGGAAGGCGGCGAGGCTGGCGTTCATCGCGCCGTCGATCGGGGCGTCGCTCGACTATACCAAGTACTCGAAGGCGTTCTTCAACATCGGGACCTTCAACCAGTCGAGCACCTCGTCGACGTTCCGCCTCGGCGCGACGTACGAAATCTTCAGCGCTCGCAAGTTCACCGATCTGGCGCGCACCGCCGCGGAGCTCGAGGCCGCCACCTCGACCGAAGCGCAGCAGCGCTACGCCGCCGCGCTGCTCACCGAGTCGGCGTATTACGGCGTGCTCTCGGACGCGGAGTTCACCCGGGTGGCCCGGGAGCGTGCGGCGCGGGCGGAGGATCAGCTCGCGGTGGCGCGGGCGCGGGTCGGCACCGGCGCCGCCGTACAGTCGGATTCGCTCACCGTGGTGCTCGAGGTGGTGCGCGCGCGGGTGAATCTGCTCCGGCGCGAGGCCGCGCTCCGGGTCTCGCAGCTCCAGCTCGGCCGGCGAGTCGGGGTCGAGGGGCCGGTCAATGCCGCGCCGCTCGACACGATGGCGCCGCCACCCCTTCCGATCGGTCTTACCGCCGCGGTGGCCCAGGCGCTCGCGCAGGGCCCGGAGTATCGCGCGGCGCGGGCGAGGGAGCGGTCCGCCGAGGCGTCGCTGCGCGGCAGCCGCGGCGGTTATCTGCCGACGCTGACCCTCGACGCCGCGCACAGCCGCTTCGACATCAAGGTGTTTCCCGGGGCGAGCAACGTCTCCTCGCTCACGCTCACCCTGGCGATGCCGATCTGGAACAACGGCCAGCGCGAACTGTCCGTCATCCGGGCCCGTGCCGACCGGGACGTCGCCCGCGCGGTGCGGAACGATCTCGAGCTGGGGGCGCTCCGCGACGTGACCGAGGCGTACGAGGCCTACGAAACCGCGCGCGGAGAGGTGGACCTTGACACCCAGGCCCACGCGGCGGCGCACGAGAGCTACCGGGTGCAGGAGGCGCGCTACCGTGCGGGCGCGACCACCGTCCTCGACCTGCTGCAGGCGCAGAATGATCTCAGCGACGCCGAGGCCCAGCTGGTGCAGGCCCGCTACACGGCCCGGCTCGCGCGGGCGCTGCTCGAATCGCTGCTCGGTACCCGCTTCGACAACACTCAGGGAGGCAGTCAGTGACGCTCGCCAGGCTGTACCTGCTCGGTGCCCTCGCCCTCAGCGCCTGCGGCAAGTCGGGCGCCAAGTCCGGAGACGCCGGTGGCCCGGGCGCACCCGGTGGCCAGATGCCGCCGAGTCCGGCCGAAGTCGCCGTGGCGCGGAAGGACACCGTCGTGGACGCGCTCGAGGCCACGGGGCAGATCGAGGCGATCCAGGCGATCGAGCTGCGCCCCGACATCGAGGGGCGTGTCGTCCAGATCCCGGCGACCGAAGGGACCGAGGTCTCGGCGGGCACGGTGCTCGTGCGGATCGACGATCAGGAGCTGAAGGCGCAGGTCGCCCGCGCCGAGGCCGATCGCGACCTCGCGCGTCAGGCACTGGCGCGCACCAAGGATCTGCTGGCGCAGCGCGCCTCGTCCGCGTCCGACCTGGAGCGTGCCGAGGCCACGGCGCGGAGCAGCCAGGCGGAGCTCGACCTGCTCACGCTCCGGCTCGAGCGCACCACGGTGCGCGCGCCGTTTGCCGGGGTGGTGGGGCAGCGCTTCGTGAGTCTCGGCGACTACGTCACGACCAGCAGCCGGCTCATGACACTTCAGACGGTCAATCCGCAGCGGGTGGCGTTCACCGTGCCCGAGAAGTTCGCCAGCCGGCTCAAGAAGGGGCAGAAGGTCACCTTCCGCGTGGCCGCGCTCACCGGACGGGAGTTCACCGGGACGGTGGATTTCGTGGACCCGGTGGTCCAGTTGCCGGCGCGCACGATTCTCATCAAGGCGCTGGTCGCCAATCCGAAGCGCGAACTGCAGGCCGGGATGTTCGCCGAGGCGCGACTGGCGACCGAGGTGCGTCCCAGTGCGGTCGTCGTGCCGGAGGACGCACTGGTGCCGATGCAGGGGTCGTTCTTCGTCTGGGCGGTCGTCGAGGGGAAGGCCGTCCGGCGCACCGTCGGCATCGGGGTGCGGTCGCCCGGCTTCGTCGAGATCAGGAGTGGTGTCGAGGCGGGAGAACAGGTCGTGGTTGGCGGTCAGGAACGGCTCTTCGATGGGGCGCCGGTGAATGCGACGGTGGTGGAGCGGACGGTGCCGAAGGTGAAGGAGTAGGGGGTAGGGGCGGGGTGCTTGGTAGGTGAGGCGGAGGGAGAGGGGATCAATGAGAGTAGGGGCGGGGCTAAGCCCCGCCCCTACTGTGTTTTCACGTAGAGCCAGGGATACTCGGACAAATCGGGCCAGCGGCGCAGCGGATTCAGGGCGACGTAGCGCATCTTCACTCGGAATTCGGATGGGGAGCGGATGATCCGGTCGTGGTACTCGCGTTGCCAGAATGGTGCGACCCTGCCGGATCGCCGAAGTCGAGCCGCACCGCACGCCTTCCAGATTCGCACCAGATCTTCAAGCCGATCCTTGCCCAGCAGCGACACGATTAGGTGCACATGATCGTCCATTACAACTCCCGCGTGCAGAACGAATCTCGTCCCATCTGAATGCCGCAGCACTGCGAGAAGCTCCCCCCGCTCCTCAGGCCTCAACTCCCCCTGTCCCCGATGCAGCCGCCAGGTGACGAAGTACGTGGCGCCGTCCAGTCGCCAGTGGGGCAGGTGACGGCGATAGATGCGGAGTCCGGGCACCGTCCACTGTCGCGCCCGCCGTGAGAAGCGACGGACCCTTCCAACGCCCTTCGCATCCCCCAAACGCCAGCGGGGCCGAGCAACCGCTCGGCCCCGCTGACATCATATCCTGCCCGGTCGGAGCGGCTACGGCCAGTTGACCGTTGCTCCGCCTGTCGTCTTGGTCAGCGTCGGGCCGTTGCCTCCGACCTGCGGACTCTGGTTCGAGCCGGTCATCGTGATGCTGAACGCCTGGGAGTTCGTGGAGGTGAGGTCCACATAGAAGTTCCCGGCGCCGATCGGGAGCGTCTGGAAGTTCACATTCGTGGTCGTCACCGCAGGCCGGGCGGCGAATGAATTGCCCGGACCCACGATCTTCAGCATCGTCACGCCGGTGGTGCCGAAGCCCTGGAAGCTGATGCCGCTCAGCTTCTCCGCCGAGGGTGTCCCCTGTTCGTCGAGAACCAGCGTGGTGTTGTCCGCGGTCAGACCCGTGATCTGTGCCCGCCGCATGGTGAGCGAACTGCCGCTGCTCGAGAGCTTCGCCGCCGCGTTGGTCGAGATCACCGAGTCCGCGATGCTGTTGACCGTCAGCGACACGCCGCCACTGGCCCCCGAGAGATCGAGCACCTGGAAGTGCGAGCCGGCCGCGCCGAGCCCCGGCGATCCGAAGTCGACCGTCTGGGCCGTGGCGGAACTCAGGACCGTCTTGTGCTTGCCACTCGCCGCGAAGCTCGTGGTGCTCGACAGCGCGAACTGGGCGAAGTCGCCGGCCACCTGCAGCACGCCGTCGGTGAGCTTGCCGTTCTCGTCGCCGCCCAGCCAGAAGGCCGATCCGCCCACGGTGAGCTGATCGGCGGCGTTGTTCATGGTGATCGTGCCGTTGTTGGCGGTCGAGAAGTTGGTCGTGACCGCGAGCTGGTTGCCGTTCAGCACGAGCGTCCCGCTCCCGCTGCCGCCGGTCACCGTCAGGCCGTAGATGCTCGCCGGCCCGTTCAGCGTGTAGTCGCCGGCCAGCGCGACATCAACTCCAATTGAGCCCTTCAGCGTCTTGCCGACGCCGACGATGCTCATGCCGGCGGTGCCCGTGACACCGATGATGTTGCCGCTGTTGTCGAGGTTGCCACCGACCACCAGCACGGTGGTGTCCAGATCCACGATGGCACCGCTCTGGATGGTCAGATTGTTGATGCCGGTGCTGACCGACAGCTTCGGCAGATTGGGCGTGCCGATGCCGACGGTCGCGTCATCGACGACGGTCGGGACGCGGCCCAGATCCCAGTTGCCCGGGTTGGACCAGTCGCTGCTGACCGCGCCGGTCCAGACGAGGCTGCCGACCGGCGGCCAGTTGATGATGGCGCCGTTGATCGCCTGGAAGAAGCCGCCGCCCGTGGCGGGGTTGGCGCCGATCACGTCGATGGTCAGGAACGGCGCGGTGTCATCGAGGTCGTTCGCGACGATGTGGAACCCGCCAGCCGTGAGGAAGGTGGTGAAGGTCAGGTTGCCGAAGGTATAGGGGGTGGCCTGACCCACGTTGTTCACCGTGAGCGCGGTGCCCACCGGGCTCTGGTTGGTGAAGGTGACGTGATCGAACGCCGTGATGGCGCCGCCCGAGAGCACCAGCGGCACCCCGTCCATCGTGAGGGCGGTGCTGAGACCCAGCGAGCCGATCTGGGCGCCGCCGGCCGTGACGGTGCTGCTGCCCAGGTCATTGATCGTGGGGCCGGTGCCGGTCGGGATGACGGTCAGCTGCCCCGCGATCGTCACGTCGGTCCCGATGGTGAACGCGTTGTTGCCCATCGGACTCAGGTCGAGCTCCTGGAAGCGGGAGGCTCCCGGCGTCGCGAAGCTGACGCCGACGTTGCCGAGGCCGCCGATCCGCGTCAGGTGGTTGCCGCTGGCGAAGAAGCTGGCCGGGCTGGTGCTCGCCCCCTGGCTGAAGTTCCCGGCGAAGGACAGCTCGCCGGCCGTCAGCAGGCCGGTCTCGTCACCGCCGTCGAAGACGACCGTGCCGGTGAACGAGAGCAGGTCGGCGGGGTTGGTCATCACGACCACCGCGCCGTTCTGCACCGTCAGGCTGCCCGGTGAGGCGACGGTGTTGCCGTTGAGCGTGAGTGAGGCACCGGCGCCGGTGACGATCAGGTCTCCGGAACCAGCCCCGAGGCCGAGCGGGCCGACGACGGTGACCGGCGCGCTCACCTCGAGACCGGGGAGGTTGCCCCGGACCTGGCCGGCAGCCTGCATCTGGATCCGCCCACCGGTGCTGTTGATGAAGCCGTTGGCGGTGACGTCGCCCTGCACCTGGCAGTTGTTGGTGCTGAGGTCCATGGTGCCGTTGACCAGCAGGGACTTCGCGGTGCAGGCCCCGGTCACGGCCGCCGTCGGGGTGGCCACGGGGATCACCACGTCGTCGGAGGCGGTCGGAACCGATCCGGTGGACCAGTTCCCCGGCACGCTCCAGTCGGTGTTCACCGCGCCGGTCCAGGTGGTCGCCGGCGACGCCGGCGGCCAGTGGATGACGGCGCCGTTGTTCGCCTGGAAGAAGCCGCCACCGGTGGCCGGCGTCGCCCCGACCATGTCGATCGTGAAGGCGTCCGGCGTGGCGCCATCGAGGTCGTTGGCCACCAGGTGGAACCCGCCCGCCGTGAGCGCGGTGGTGAAGGCCACGTTGCTGAAGGTGTAGGGCAGGGCCTGGCCCACGTTGTTCACCGTGAGCGCGGTGCCCACCGGGCTCTGGTTGATGAAGGCCAGGTTGCCGAAGCTGTTGATCACCCCGCCCGTGAGCACCACCGGCACCCCGTCGAGGGTGAGGGCGGTGAAGCCGGCATTGGCGCCGACGTCCGCCCCGCCTGCCGTGAGCGTCACCCCCGTGCCCGTGACCGTGGGCCCGTTCGCGCCGCTGGTCTGCGCCCGCAGCTGCCCCACCGCCGTCACGTTGGTGGCGAGGGTCACGGTGCTGGTGCCGCCGACGAATTCCACGTTCTGGAAGTGACTGGTGGCCGGATTCGCGAACGACACGGTCGCGGGCGCCGCGCCGCCGAGCAGCACCACATGGCTGCCGCTGGCCACGAACGACGCGGGGTCGGAGGTCCCGCCGATCCCCTGCGAGAAGGCGCGCGTGGTGATGCCGCCGGCGGTGAGCAGCCCGGTCTCGTTGCCGCCGCTCCAGTCCGTGGAGTCGACGGTGACGACGTCACCGGCGCTCGTCATGATCAGGCGGCCCACGCCGTTGGTGGTCTTGAGCACCGCCTGGCTCGCGAGCAGGACGTTGCCGCCCATCGTCACGTCACCGGAGATGAAGACGGTGCCCGTCCCGGCGAGGGAGACCAGCCCGTTCAGTGCCGCGGCGGTCCCGCTCAGCCCGATCTCGATCGAGATGTTCGCGAAGTTGCCGCGGAACGGCCCGGCGAAGGTCGCCAGGAATCCACCGGCCACGCCGCTGGTGACCTGCCCGGAGGCATCCACGGTGGCATTCATGGTCAGCACGTGCCCGTTGAGGTTGAGCACCGCGCCGGGCTGCACCACGAGCGTGCCGATCTGGTGGTTGCTGCCGAGTTGCGGCGTGTTCGGCGTGCCCGACGGAATCACCGCATCGCCGGTGATCCCCGGGCCGCCGCCGCCGGTCCAGTTGAGCGGATTCTCCCAGCTGTTGTCCGCGGCACCGGTCCAGGTGTGCAGGTTCGCGTTGAAGGGCCAGTTGACTGCCGCGCCGTTCGCCACATTCACCTGGCTCCCCGGCGAGGCCGGGGTGGCATTGGTGACATTCACCGTGACGAGGTTGCCGTCAGTGGTGTTGGCGTCGTCGACATCGAGGTACACCGCCGGGATGACCGGCGTGTTCGTGAAGGTGGCCTGGTCCAGGGTCAGCGCCCCAGCGGCGGGAAGCCCCGGGTGTCTGATGAACAGCGGAACGATGCCCGTGCCGACCGTGAAGGTGAGATTGCTCAGCGCGACCGGCACCGGCGCGGTGGTCTCGATCCAGAGCTGGGCATTGAAGAGAGTGAGCAGGCCGGTATTGACCAGATTGCCGACGTGGATCGCGTTGGTGAACCCGCCTCCGTTGATGGTGCCCGCGGCCCCGACCGTGAGCTGTCCCTTCACGTGCGTGAGCGTGGCGAGGCTCAGCGTGCCGCCGCCCGCCCAGACGAGTTCCTGGAAGTGACTCGAACCGGCGGATGTATCGGCGCTCTGAATGGACACTAGCGGAGTGGCCCCGGTCAGCACGGTGCGGTGCGTCCCGGAGGCATCGAACCCTGCGGCACTGCCGGAGCCCTGGGTGATGCTGTTCCCGACCGAGAGCACTCCGGCCGAAAGCAATCCCGTCTCACTGCCGCCGCCGAAGTTGGCGCTGGCGCCCACGATGACCGAGTCCGCCGCATTGGTCATGGTCAGCACCCCGTTGCCGCTGGTGTTCAGCGTGCCGGCCAGTGCGATCGTCTGGCCGTTGACGACCAGGTTGCCGTTCCCGTTCAGCAGCAGGCTCCCCGCCGTGGTGCGGCCGGCCAGCAGGTAGCTGTCCGTGATGTTGAGCGTGATTCCGACGCCGAGCGCGCCGGAGACACTCTTCACCGTACCGGAGAGTTGCAGCGTGCCGCCACCGGAGAAGGGGTTGGCGGCGTTCGAGACGAGGTCGCCAGTGATGTCGATGGTGAAGCCGTTGACCAGCACCACCACCCCGCTCGCCACTGTGAGATTGCGCGCCGCACCGTTCGCCGACAGCGAGGGTTGGTTGGCCACCAGCGGGATCACGACATCATCGGAGGTGGTCGGGATCCCGGCAGGGCTCCAGTTGTTGATCGTGTTCCAGTCGCTGTTCTGCGCGCCGGTCCAGGTCTTCGGCGGCGTGGCGCCGGGCCAGTTGATCAGCGCGCCATTGGTGAAGCTGAACAGCGTCGGCGACGGCGCCGCCGGCGACGCCCCATTCACGTTGATCGTGAGCGCATTGGGCGAGGCGCCATCGAGGTCGTTGGCCGCGATGTAGAGGCCGCTCGTCGGGGCGACGCCGAACGACAGCGCGTTGAACGTCAGCGGTGCGGCGGTGCCCGGGTTGTTGATCGTCAGCTGGGTGACCGCGTTCGCCTGGCCGGTGAAGCTCACCGTGTCGAACTGGGTGATCACGCCCCCGCCGATCGTCATCACGTTCTGGTCGATGCCAAGGCGCGAGACATCCACGCCGCCGACCGTCAGGACCTTCACGGCGGCCACGATCCCGATGACCGGCGTGGCGCCGGTGGGATGCGAGATCAGCTGGCCGTTCACGAAGGTGTTCGCGGCGATGTTGATCCCGCCGGTCGCCCCGCTCACGATCAGGTCGTTGAAGTGCGAAGTGCCGGCGCCCGCGCCGGGGCTCGCGAAGTTGATGACCCGCACGCCGCCCGCGCCGATCTCGGTGCGGTGCGTGCCGGAGGCCGCGAAGCTGGCCGGGCTGTTGGCCGAGCTCTGGCCGAAGCTGCCGCCGATCTTGAGGTAGCCGGCGGTGAGGATGGCGCTCTCGTCGCCGCCACCGAACGTGCCCGCGCCCGCGACCAGCACGCTATCCGTCGCGTTCACCATTGCGAGGAGACCGCTGCCCTGCGTGCTCAGCGCGCCAGCAACCGTCACCTTGTGGCCGAGCACGTTGAAGCCGCCGTTGCTGATGGTCAGGCCGCCGGCGATGGCCGTGGTCCCCGCCACCGACACGGTGCCGCTGACGATCAGGCTCGGGACGTTGCCGCGCAGCTGGGAGGTCGCCGCGAGCAGCAGGGCCGCGCTGCCGGTGATGCTCCCGTCCGCGAAGACGTCGCCCGCCACCTGGCAGTTGACCGCGCCGAGCGAGAGGGTGGCGCCGGCATTCACCGTCAGGTTCCTGGCCGAGCAGCTCGTGGAGACGCTCGGCTGGTTGACCGGCGCCGACGGCACCGTCACGTCGTCGACGCCGGTCGGCACCGTGCTCGTGCTCCAGTTGCCCGCCGTGTTCCAGTCCGTGCTCACCGCGCCGGTCCAGACCAGGCTCCCCGACGGCGGCCAGTTGATCACCGCCCCGCCGGACTGCGTGATGAAGCCGCCGGAGGTGGCCGGGGTGGGATTGACCAGGTTCACCGTCAGCACGCCCGACGTGGCACCGTCGGGGTCGTTCGCGGCCACATAGACGCCGCTCGTCGGCACGGTCGAGAAGGTCAGGTTGTTGAAGGTGAGCGGCGTCGCGCCGACGTTGTCGATCGCGAGCTGCGTCGCGGCCGACGACATCGACTGGAAGGTGACGTTGTCGAACTGGAGACTCGCGCCACCGCTCATCAGGAACGGCGTGTTGGTCAGGGTCAGCCCGGTGATCTGCGTCCCGCCGGCCGCGGTAATCGTGCGGTTGCTGCCGTTGATTGCCGGTGCCGTGCTCGCCGGCGTGGAGATCAGCAGGCCGTTCACCCGGATCGCGGTCTGCAGGGTGACGCCGCCGGTCTGCGCCGAGAGGTCCAGGATGTTGAAGTGCGATCCCGTGCCCGGCGTCGTCATCGAGAGCAGCATCGTCGAGGTGGCGCTGGTCACCAGCTTGTGGCTGCCGGACGGCGCGTAGCTCGAGTCGTTGAAGGTGTTGTCCTGGGTGAACCCGGCCACGCCGGTGCTGTTCACCAGGATGACGCCGGCGGTCAGCTTGCCCACCGTGCTGCCCCCGTCGAACGTGACGCTCGGTCCGGTGCCGCCCACCAGGAGCGAGTCGAGCGGATTGGTCATTACCAGGGTGCCGTTATTGACCGTCTGGAAGTCGTCGCCCGCGGTCGAGCCCACCACCGCGGTATTGCCCGCCAGGGTGAGGGTCCCGTTGATGGTCAGGCCCGGCGTCACCAGCCGCCCGTTCAGGCTGTAGCTCCCGTTCACCGTGGTGCTGAAGAAGGTGCCGCTGACGTTGCCGCGCGCGGTGCCGGTGCCGGCGAGCACGAAGCTCGCGACGTTGCCGGTGATCAGGCCCGGCGCGTCGAGCGAACCGTTCACGCTGAGGCCGCCACCGCCCATCGCCAGCGTGGCGCCGCTCTGCACGGTGAGGTTCCGCACCTGGCGCACCGTGCCGGAGGTGGCCGGCGCGAACGGCGTTCCCGCCGGGATGGTCACGTCGGTGGTCGCCGTCGGGACGTTGCCGTCGCTCCAGTTGCCGGCGGTGTTCCAGCTGGTGTCCACCACACCCGTCCAGGTGCCCGGCGCCGCACCGCTCGGCCAGTTGACCGTGACCGCGCCCGATGTGGTGGTGAAGGCGGGGCCGTTGCCGCCTGCGGGGATCGCGCCCGGCAGGTCGACGATCAGCGTGCCGCTCGGCGCGGTGACACTCAGGTAGTGGCCGGTGTCGCCGGTGTTGAGCGGCTGGAAGGTCAGGTTGTTGAAGGTCAGCGTCCGGGGAACGCTCGCGCCGCCCGGAGCCACGATCGCCAGCTGGGTCTGGCTGGTGAGGTAGTTCTGGAACGTGACGTTGTCGAACTGCTGGTTCGCCGCGACACCACCCTCGTTCAGGGTCAGCGTGCCGCGATCCACCAGCAGCTTGTCCACCCGGAGCCGCGCCGCGCGCAGCGGGCTCCCCAGCATGTACAGCCACGGTGCGGGACCGGTGCCCACCTGCGCGATCAGGGTGTCGTACACGAAGACGCCGTTGCCGCTGAACTGGATGTTGATGCCCACCGTGTTCGAGATGTCGAGTTCCTGGAATCCGGAGGCGCCGGCGGTGCAGCAGAACTGGACGCCCTGCAGCGCGGCGCCGTTCATCACGGTCCGGTGCGTCCCGCTCGCGAAGAAGCTGTGGGTGTTGGTCTGGTCCTGCTGTGTGAAGTCTCCCGTCAGGCGGAGTTCGCCCGCGCTCAGCAGGCCCGTCTCATCGCCGCCCTGGAAGGCGGCGTTGCCCTGCACGACGACGAGGTCCGCCGCGTTGGTCATGACCAGCAGACCGTCGGTATGCGTGATCAGGTTCCCGCCGACCGTCAGGCTGTGCCCGCCGACCGTCACCCGGGCGCCCGCGCCCGCGATCGTCAGGTTGTGCGCGACCCCGTTCGCGGTGAGCGTCGGCTGATTGGTCGCCGGGACGATCGAGACGTCATCCAGCGCGCCGGGGACGCCGGCCGGAGTCCAGTTGCCCGGATCGGACCAGTCTGTGGAGATCGTGCCGGCCCAGGTCTTCACCGGGGCGGCCGGCGGCCAGTTGATCGTCGCTCCGCCCGCCAGCTGCACGAAGCCGCCATCCGTGGCCGGCGTCGGGTTCAGCATATCGATGACCAGCGGCACACCGTCGCTGGGGTTGCTGTCGGTGGCGTCGATGTAGAAGCCGGTCGTCGGCGTCACCGCGAAGGTGATGTCCTGGAACGGCAGCGCGGACCCCGCACCGGGATGCGTGATGGTGAGCGGCGTGGCCGTCGGGGCGTACCCCTGGAAGGTGACGGTGTCGAACGTCACCACGGTGCTGCCCGCGAAGTTGAGCAGCAGGTTGTTGAACGTGAAGTTGCTCACGTTGAGGATCGTGGTGAACAGCGTGCTTCCGTTGCCGGAGAGCGTGCGCACCGCCGTCGGCGTGACGCCCGCCGTCCCGGTGGCGTACACGTCGCTCGATGCGGTGACCCCGCCGGCGCTGTTGGCGATGATGACGTTCTGGAACCGTGAGGCCGCGAATCCGGGCGAGGCGAAGTTGAGGGTCTGCGCCCCGATCCCATTCAGGAACACGGTGTGACTCCCGCTTCCGACGAAGCTCGTGGCCACGCCGGTCTGGGTCAGGTTGCCGGCCACGAACAGGGCGCCCGCGGTCAGCGATCCGGTCTCATCCGCGCCGCCGAAGCTGGCGTTGCCGGTGACCCGAACGGTGTCCGTGGATTGCAGCATCTCCAGCCTGCCCGACCCCGTCAGGATCAGGTTGCCGTTGATGGTGAAGCCCGCATCCGGGGTGTTCGGGATCAGGCGGCCATCGAGGCCCCCGAGCAGCACGTCGCCATTGAACTGGACCGGTGCCGGCCCGCCGCCGGTGGTGCTCACTGAGGCGGTCCCCTGGACCGAGAGCGCCGGGGCGCCGGTGACGACGACCGGCCCGGTGGCCTCCCAGAATGCCGAACTGGTGAGCGTGACGGCCCCCGAGGTACCACCACCGTGCTGCAGGAAGGCCGCCGAGCCGCTGATGATGGTGGCACCGAAGCTGTTGCTGATGCCGCTGGCATCGACGAATGCCCGGTCGCCGCTGATGGTGGTGGCCCCGCTCACGCTGATGCCGCCGGCCGACGCGTCGATGAAGGCCTGGAAGCCCGCGAGCGTCACGGTTCCCGCATTCAGCTGGCCGCTGGACAGCTGGATGAAATCGTTCGTGTCGGCCAGCGTGATGCCGCGCGCCACGGTCAGATTGCCTGCGACGGTGAGGTTGCTCGCGTTCCCGAGGATCGCCAGCGCCCCGATTCCCGCATTGCCCGAGAGGCTCGGGCTGTTAGGCGTGCCGGCCGGGATGATGACGCTGTCGCCCGCGCCCGGGACCGCCGCCGGGCTCCAGTTGCCGGCCGTGGTCCAGGCGGGGCTGACGGTCCCGGCCCAGGTCTTCACGCTGCCTCCCGAGCCGGTCGCCGTGAAGGTCACGGTGGCCAGTCCGGGCGCGCTGGCCGTGAAGCTCTGCGCGCCCACCGTCGCGCCGAGTGTCACCCCCATGGTCGCCAGTCCGGCACCGTCGGAGATGAAGGTCGCGCTGTCCACACTGCCGCCGCCCAGGGCCGCGGCAAACGTCACCGGCACCCCCGCCACCGGGAGCCCATCGCTGCCGTCCACCCGCACGACGAGCGGCTGGGCCAGCCGCGCGCCGATGATCCCGCTCTGGCCATCCCCGCTCTGCTTCACCAGCGCGGAGGGAGAGGCGGCCACGATGACGCTGGTCGAATCGATCACGCCGTTTGGCGTGACGGCCTTCACGTAGAAGGTGTCCCGCGCCGACGGGGCGGTGAGCCGCCCGCTCGCATCGATCGTGGTGCCGGTCGGCGCACCCGGGGTGCTCCAGGAGACGTAGTACTGCGCCACCGGCGCCGCCTGCGCATCGGTGGCACTCACGGTGTACGGCAGCTGCGCCCCGAAGCTGATGGTGGTGTCCCGTGGCGTGATGACCAGCGCGGCGACCTGCGAGCCGGGACCCTGATAGGCCACCGGAATCGAGTCGGGCGGGGTCGCGGCGCCCTGGGTGACCCGGAGCGTCCGCGTGCCGCTGAACAGGAGGGTCTGCCCCGAATAGAGCTCCAGGGTGACGAGGAGATCCTCGCTCACCGACTGCAGGAAGACCGGGATGTTGAGCTGGAGCTGGGTACTGGTGGGATTGAACGGCTTGGGAACCACGGCGAGCGTCTCGGCCGGCGGCCGGACCACGATGACTCGCACCCCGTCGAGGGTGAGCGGAGCCACCCGGGCGAAGGCGTCGAAGGCAGGGGCGACTCGGACACTGCCGATGCCGCGCCGCCCGGGACCGACCGGACTGTCGCTGCTGCAGGTGACGAGGACAAAGGCAGCGAGCGCTGCCCCGGCGGCGCGAAGCCAACGGCGGGCGACGCGGTGCAGGGGGGACTGAACCGTGGTCTCGGACATGTTTTTCGGAGTCAAGGGATACCCCCAATTGGCAGTGCGGCGGGTCGCCTGTCAATGGTCAGGACGAGGGTCGGATTCGTCCCCGGCTCGCAAGGGGATAAGTGAGAAAAAGGCCGGGTTCAGCACGTCGCTGTACCCGGCCTCCATTCCCCCGGCAGACGCCGGCTCCCCTAGGGCTTTACTGCCACAGAATCCGCGCCCCGTTCACCGTGGCGCCGAAGGCCGGATTGCTCCGCGACGGGCCTCCCGTGGGGTTATTGGAGCCGACCAGCACCACCGTCACGCCGAGGCCGTTGCTCGAGACCAGCTGCACGTAGGTGTTGCTGCCGTTGAACGAGACGCTCGTGGTGTTGAAGGTTACCGTCCGCGGCGCCAGCGCCGCCCCCACCAGCGAGAGGCTCAAGAGGGTCGAGGTGGTGTCGTTCTGGAAGGTGACGCCGTCGAACTGCTGCACCAGCGCCGTGCCCAGCTCGTCGATCGTGATCGGCACCTGGTCGATGAGGAGCCCGGTCACCTGCACCTGCCGCGTCGAAAGCGTGTTGCCGCCGCCGAACAGGCCCGGGAGCAGCCGTCCCGACGGCGCGGCGATCAGCACGCTGTCCACGACGACGGGACTCAGGAGCTGGAGGCCTCCGGTCGCGCCCGACACGTCCAGGACGTGGAAGCTGCCCGTCGGCGTGCCGCTCAGGCTGGTGATCGTGATCGTCCGCGGGCTGGCACCGCCCAGCATCGTCTTGTGCGTCCCGGTCGGCGAATAGGCGTTGGCACTGAGGCAGGTGGCGAAGTTGCCACCCACCTTCACGACGCCCGCCGAGAAGGTGCCGCCGCACATGCTCGCGTCCCCACCCACGAGGAGCGAGTCGAGGGCGTTCGTCATCGTGAGGCTGCTGAGCCCGTTGACCACCAGGTTCCCCGAGACGTCGAGCGCGTGGCCCGCCAGGTCGAGATTCCCGTTCACCGTCAGGCCGGACCCGCCGCCGAGCGTCAGCCGGCCGTTGAGGCTGCCGGTGAGGGTGAGCGGGACGTTGATGGTGCCGCGGGTCGTGCCACCGCCGGTGACCGAGCCGCCCTGGGGATTGCCGATGATCTGCCCGCCCACGTCGAGCGCCCCGCTCACCGAGAGGGAATTGAAGCCGACGTCGAGGGTGGCGCCGGGCTGCACCGTGAGGCTCAGCTGGTTCGCACCGAAGCTGAGGATCTGGGGCGAGTTCGGCGTTCCGCTCGGGATGACCACGTTGCTTCCGAACGGCGTCCGCAGGTCGTTCCAGTTGGTGTTGTCGGCCCAGTCGGTGCTCGTGGCACCCGTCCACACGACCGGGGTGGTTGGCCAGAAGACCTGCGCCCCGCCGGTGGTCTGCGTGAACGACGTCCCGTTGCCCGCCGGATCGAAGTCGACGTAGACGATGAGGGGCGCCGGCGTGACGCCGTCGACGTCCGTCGCCGAGATGTACGCGCCGGTGTTGCCCGCTGCGAGCGGCACGAAGTTGACCCCGCTCACCGTGAAGGGGCTGGTGGCGGAGCCGGGGTTGCGGATGGTGACCTGGGCGACGCTGGTCGGCAGGTTGCTGAACTGCACCCCGTAGATCCCGGCGAACTGCGTCGCGTTGGGGTCGTCGATGATGAGCCGGACCCCGTCCAGCCGCATGCTGCCGATGCTGCCGACCGTCAGGGCGACGTTGTTGCCGCGCAGCGACCCGGAGAAACCGTCCTGCTGGCTGGTGATGTAGCCGCTGACCGCGACATCGGTCGCGAACTGGAAGTCGGTGCCGTTGAAGCCCTGCTCCAGGATCGCGAAGTGCGAGGCCGCGAGCCCCGGGGTCGCGAAGCTGATGACCGGAGTGGCGGCGCCGAGCTCGGTGACGTGGTTCGAGTCGGCGGAGAAGCTCTGCGGGCTCGTGCCGGCGACCTGCGTGAAGGTCCCGCCGACGGTCAGATGGCCTGCCGTGAGCAGCCCGGCGGTGCTGCCGCCGGCGAACCGCGCGTTGCCTCCGACGGTCAGCAGGTCGGTCGGGTTGGTCATCGCGAACGTTCCCGAGCCCGTCGTCGCGAAGCCGCGCGCGACGCTGAGGGTGTCGCCGTTCAGCGTGACGCGGCCGCCGGTGACATTCACCGCGCCCGCCACCGCATTCGCCGTCAGCACCGGATCGGTGCTCGTGGCCGGGATGATCACGCTGTCCACCGCGCTCGGCGGCTTGCCGCCGTTCCAGTTGCCCCCCGTGCTCCACTGCGAATCGACCACGCCGGTCCAGGTCACGACCCCCGGCTGCACCCGCGGGACGATCGTCACGCTGGTGGAATCCACCGTGCCGTTCGGCGTGGCCACCTTCACGTAGAAGAAATCGGCGCTGCCCGGCGCGCGGAGCTTGCCGGTCGCATCGAGCCGGGTCCCCGTCGCCGTCCCGCCGACCACCTGCCACGAGACGTAGTACTGGGCGACCGGACTCTGCTGCGAGTCCGCCGCGCTCAGCTGGAACGCGAGCGAATCTCCTGCCTGCAGGCTGGTGTCGCGGGGCGAGAGCACGAGCGAGGCCACGGATGACCCGGGCCCCTGGTAGCTGACCGGGATCGGACTGGGCTGGTTGGCCGCGCCCGCCGTGACCCGCAGGGTGCTGGTCCCCTCGAAGAGGAGCGTCGTGCCGGCGAAGAGCCGCAGGGTGACGTCCACGTCATCGGTCAGCCCCGACATCAGGATCGGGACGTTGAGCGACAGCTGCTGACTCGAGACGCTGAAGCCGCGACTGATGTCGGCCAGCGTGTCGGCCGCCGGCCGCACCACGATGATCTGCACCTTGTCGAGGGTGAGCGGCGCGATCCGGGAATAGGCGGTGAACTGCGGCGCCACCCGGAGCGTCCCGAGGCCCGGGCGATCGGGGGCTGCCGGGTCGCTGGTGCAGGTAACGAACAGGAGCGGCGAGAGCAGCACGAGGGCCGCACGGAGGGTGCGGCCCATCAACCGGGTCTCGAATGGCAAGGCAGACATAGTTCCGCGGATCCTCAGAGGTGCCTGAATTGGGCGGCCCGGCCCCCTTCGTGTCAATGGCCTACATCAGGCCGGATTTCGCCGCCTGCCAGAGCTTGCAGAGCCGGTCGAAACCATCCTGCAGAATCTCCACCTGTTGGGGGCTGGGAGAGGCTGCGAGCGCGGTCTCCAGTTCCGTCACGATGCGGTTCATCTCGCGCCGGTTCTGCACCTCGCACTCGGCGCGAATTTCGGTCAGCTTCTTCCCGATTTCTCCCCGTACCGTCAGGTCCATCGGAACCTGCCAGAGATATGCGGCACTGTCCCGGCCGCTCGTGCAGAGCTCACCCAGCCGGTCGATGAGTGGAAACGAAGGCCTGCGCACGTGACCCAAGGGACCATCCTGCATATGTTTGCCTCCACGATTTGGGGGCGCCGAGCGTTGCCAGAAGCGCGGCCGATGCCTCCTTCGACTAGCACGAACCGCGCCCCGCTGCGCCCCTGTGTTCGGGATCACCCTCCTCGCGTGTCGGACCTCCAATGCGTCATGAATGCGCTTTCCTCGCCGCCGCTCTCGTCCTCGGATGCGTCGCGTCGGCGCACGCACAACAGACGCGTCCCGAGCGTACTGGTGGGGCGGAGACCTCGACCTACGCCGACGTCGTCGCCTTCGTCGATTCCCTCGCGACGCGGACCCCATCGATTCGCCTCGGCAGGCTCGGCACCAGTCCCGAGGGACGAACGCTCCCCTATGTGATCGCCGCGCGCCCGATGATCGACTCGCCCGGCGACGCGGAGCGCAGCGGCAAGCCGATCATCTACATCCAGGGCAACATCCACAGCGGCGAAGTCGAGGGAAAGGAGGCCGCCCAGGCGATCCTGCGCGACCTCACCGTCGGCCCGCTGCAGCCGCTGCTCGACAGCGTGATCGTGGTGATGGTCCCGATCTACAACGCCGACGGCAACGAGCGCTTCGGTCCCGGCGAGAAGAACCGCCCGGGACAGAACGGACCGGCCATCGTGGGCACCGGCGGCAATGGGCAGGGGCTCAACCTCAATCGCGACTACGTCAAGCTCGAGGCCCCCGAAACCCGCGCCTCCTATGTACTGCTCGAGCGCTGGGAGCCGGATCTCTTCATCGACCTGCACACCACCAACGGCAGCTATCACGGCTACGCGCTCACCTGGTCGCCGGGCCTCAATCCCAATTCGAGCCCCGCGAACGACTACGTACGGGACCACTTCCTTCCCACCGTGCGGGAGCGGCTCCGCAGGCGCGAGCATCTCGAGACCTTCCCCTACGGCAACTTCCGCAATCAGGACCCCGACTCCCTCGTGCTCGGCTGGGAGACGTATGATGCCCGGCCGCGCTTCGGGACCAATGCGATGGGACTCCGCGGCCGCATCGCGATTCTGAGCGAGGCCTACAGCAACGATCCATTCCCGACCCGCATCCGATCCACCTATCTCTTTCTGCGGACGATTCTCTCCCTCGCGGCCGAGGAACGGAGCACCGTGAAGCGGGTCGTGGCGGCGTCCGCGGTGTGGCGCCCCGATTCGATCGCGATCCGCTCGGTCTTCGCGCCGCCGACGATGCAGGAGGTGATCGCCGAGATCACCCAGGCCGACGGCGACGGGAGCCATGGCTTCGCCCGCCGCCGTCGCACCGGGGTCTTCCGCACCGTCCGCATGCCGGTGGTCGATCGGTTCGTCGCGGCGGCGAGCGTCGCGCGCCCTGCGGGCTACCTGCTTCCACCGCAGCATGCGGAGCTGGTCGGCCTGCTGCGCATCCAGGGCGTGGTGGTGCAGCGGCTCGATGCGGCGTGGCAGGGTGAGGTGGAGGCCTTCACGGTCGACAGCCTCGCGGTGGCGCCGTTCCTCTTCGAGGGACATCGCACCACCACCCTCACCGGACAGTGGAAGCCGCGCCCGGCCTCGATTCCCGCCGGCTGGTATTACGTCTCCACCGAACAGCGGCTCGGCGTCTTCGCCGCCTATCTGCTCGAGCCCGCCTCCGAGGACGGCTACACGACCTGGAATTACCTCGACCGCGATCTGCGCCGCGGCCAGGAGGCGCCCATGCTCCGCGTGCGGATGGCGCCGATGCTGCCGATGTCACTGGTCGAGTGAGGCGGAACTGATCCTGCGCTGCGGGGTACGGGCGTGGGAATCCCGCCCGCCTCGCGGGCGCAGGATCGCGACCGACCCCCTCACACGGATCACGTTTCGATGCTCAAGCCGGGCGCCAAGGCACCCTCGTTCTCTCTCCCATCCGATGGGGGTGGCCGGGTCGCCCTCAAGGATCTGAAGGGCAAGTCGGTCGTCCTCTACTTCTACCCCAAGGACGACACCAGCGGCTGCACCACCGAGGCCTGCGAGTTCCGCGATACCTGGAAGTCCGTCAAGGCCGCCGGTGCCGTCGTGCTCGGTGTCTCCCCTGATGCGGTCGCCTCCCACGACAAGTTCAAGGCCAAATACAAGCTGCCCTTTCCACTCCTCGCGGATGTCGACCATGCGGTGGCCGAGTCCTACGGTGTCTGGGGAGAGAAGAGCATGTACGGCCGGAAATACATGGGAATCCTGAGGACGACCTTCGTGATCAGCGGGGCGGGGAAAATCGTGAAGATCTTCGAGAAGGTGAAGCCGAAGGGGCACGCCGCCGAGGTCCTGGCGGCACTCAAGGAGGCCGGAGTGTGACCGGTGTCACACTCCGGTTTCCGGGGGATTTACGACTGCATAACACAAGGATTGACGGCCGCCGTGCACCCGCTTACAGTCGGCGCGGTTCGGCGGTACCAACACACTTTCGGGAGGGTGGTATGCGTTTGAAATCTGTCTGGATGACGGGTGCGCTCGTGCTAGGGACGGCCGTTTCCGCGACCGCTCAGCAGCCGGGCACGGTGGAGCTGGGGGGCTTCGGGCGGTTCACGAAGTACGACAAGGCGACCCACTTCGACGACCGCGCGGGCGTGGGCGCCCGGCTGGGCGTGTTCGTGCTGCCGAACCTCGAGATCGAGGGCGATGCCTCCTACACGGCGACCTACACCACGAACAACGACCTGGTCAAGAACGTCCCGATCCACGCGCGGCTGGTCTACAACCTCCCGGTCGGGGAGCACGGGGCGCTGCTGTTCGGCGGCGGCTACGTGCGCAACATGTTCCGCACGAATTACGTGGAGAGCGCCAACGGGATCGGCGGCCTGGTCGGCGTGCGCCTCGGCCTGGGCGAGCTGCTCTCGATCCGGCTCGACGCGACCGGCGACTACCTCGGCAGCCCGCGCAGCAAGGCGGGGGCGGTGCCGGCGGCGGGCGTGGAGCAGAAGGCCCACAACTTCCACGTGGCCGGCCAGGCGGGGCTCTCGCTCCTCTTCGGCGGCAAGCGCGACGGCGACAAGGACCACGATGGCGTGAAGAACTCGCTGGACCAGTGCCCCGACACGCCGCGCGGCGATGCGGTGGATGCCAAGGGCTGCACCCTGCCGAAGGACAGCGATAAGGACGGCGTGGTGGACGGGGTGGACAAGTGCCCGAACACCCCGGCAGGTGACCGGGTGGATGCCAGCGGCTGCACCCTGCCGAAGGATGCCGACGGCGACGGCGTGGTGGACGCCAACGACAAGTGCCCGAACACCCCGGCCGGCACGGCGGTGGACGCGACGGGCTGCCCGAAGGACACGGACGGCGACGGCGTGCTGGACGCCAACGACAAGTGCCCGAACACCCCGGCCGGGACGGCGGTGGATGCGACCGGCTGCGCGCCGGACAGCGATCACGACGGCGTGGTGGATACGGCGGACCAGTGCCCGAACACCCCGGCCGGGACGAGCGTGGATGCGACGGGCTGCGCGGTGGACAGCGACAACGACGGCGTGATCAACGCGACCGACAAGTGCCCGGACACCCCGGCGGGGACGAAGGTAGATGCGGTGGGCTGCCCGGCGCTGTTTGGCACCGGGGCGAGCCTGGTGCTGCAGGGGGTGAACTTCGAGACCGGCAAGGCGGTGCTGCTGCCGGAGTCGCAGGCGATCCTGGACCGGGTGGCGACGTCGCTGGGGGACAACCCGACGGTGACGGTGGAAGTGGGCGGGCACACCGACAACACGGGGCGCCAGGCGGCGAACGTGCGGCTGAGCCAGGCGCGGGCCAACACGGTGCGCGACTACCTGATCAGCAAGGGCGTGGACGGGGCGCGGATCACGGCGAAGGGCTACGGCCCGGACCAGCCGGTGGCGGACAACACCACCGTGGCCGGCCGCGCCGCCAACCGCCGCGTCGAGCTGACCAAGACCAACTGATCACCATCTGATCCGGTCTGCTGCCGCCAGGGAAGAGTCTGGCGGCGGCAGCCGACCCGGGGGCAGGACTGACGCAGTCGCGCCGGTCCTGCCCTCCGTGGTTTTCATCGGGCCATCGGGAGTCCGGGTGCGCCAATGGTGATGCCGGACACAGCCTGCCTAACGGGGTCGCGGATACATCCTTGGATCGATTGTCGCTGGGGTGCTGATCCGGTAGTCTCCGACACGGGAATTGTGTGTGCTCACCATTGGGGGATGTCATGCGAGTGAAGACTGGTCTATTGGCGACGCTGCTGCTGTCGACGGCAGTACTGCCGGCGCGTGCGCAGCAGGCGGGCGCAGTGGAGATCGGCGGCTTCGGCCGCTACACCAAGTTCGAAAACAAACTCAACTTCGATAACAAGATCGGCGTCGGAGGGCGGCTCGGCATCTTCGTGCTGAACAACCTCGCCATCGAGGGAGACGCTTCCTACACCAAGACGAAGAGCCAGACCGGGTTGGCGATCAAGTACATCCCGATCCACGCGCGCCTGGTGTACAACGTGCCGGTCGCCGAGCATTCCGCGATCCTGCTCGGCGCCGGCTATGTGCGGAATCTCTTCCGGGACAACTACCGAGAGACGAACAGCGGTTTCGGCGGTCTGGTCGGCGTGCGGGTCGGGCTGGGCAGCGTGCTCGCGCTCCGTCTGGACGGCACCGGGGACTACATCCCCACGGCCGAGAGCGTCAATCCGCAGATCCCCGGGGTTCAGGCGAAGAAGTCCAACTTCCACCTGGGGGCCCAGGCGGGTCTCTCGCTGCTCATCGGCGGGAATCGGGACGGCGACAAGGACCACGATGGGGTGAAGAACTCCCTCGATGCCTGCCCCACGACGCCCGCGGGAGATGCCGTGGACGTGCGGGGCTGCAGTCTGCCGAAGGATGCCGACAAGGACGGCGTGACCGACAATCTCGACCGCTGCGCCAACACCCCGATGGGTGACCGCGTGGATGCCAGCGGATGCACCCTGCCGAAGGATGCCGATGGCGACAGCGTCATCGACGCCAACGACAAGTGCCCGAACACGCCGGCCGGCACGGCCGTGGATGCGACCGGTTGTCCGAAGGACTCCGATCGTGATGGCGTGGTGGACACGAGCGACAAGTGCCCCAACACCGCCCCGGGGACCGCGGTCGACGCGACGGGCTGCGCCAAGGACACCGACAAGGACGGCGTGCTCGACAGCGCCGACAAGTGCCCGAACACTCCCGCAGGGATGCCGGTGGATGTCACGGGATGCCCGGCGGACCATGACCGGGACGGCGTGACCGATGCCATGGACAAGTGCCCCAACACGGCCACGGGCACCGAAGTCGATGCCGTGGGCTGCACCGTGTTGTTCAAGGAGGGCAAGCCGCTGGTGCTGCAGGGCGTGACCTTCCAGACCGGCAAGTCGGTACTGCTGCCGGCCTCGAACGTGATCCTCGATCGGGTCGCGGAGTCGCTGATCGCCAATCCGTCGGTGACCATCGAGGTGGGTGGACACACCGACCTCACCGGAAGCAAGGTCACCAACGTGCGTCTGTCACAGGCACGCGCGGTGGCCGTGCGCCAGTACCTCATCGCCAAGGGCGTCGGTGCGGGCAGGATTACCGCGAGAGGCTATGCGTCGACCCGTCCGATCGCGAGCAACACCACCGCGGAAGGCCGTGCGGAGAATCGCCGGGTCGAACTGACCCAGACCAACTAGGTCTTCCTCCGGGGTGTTGGCGGGGGTGGGGGCGGAGCATCGGGGATTCCCGATGTTCCGGCTCCACCCCCGCCGCCGCGTTTCCCCCCACTGGCTCCGCGATTATTCTTCCTCCCCTATGCGTATATCCCCCATCGCTGCACTCGTCCCGGTGCTGACCCTTGGCGCCTGCGCCCCGGCCACCGTGAGCACCACCGTGGGTACCCCAGCCAGCACGACCTTCGTGCCGGCCGAGCCGGGTGAACGGCATCTCGCCAACATCCGGCAGCTCACCTTCGGCGGCAACAACGCCGAGTCGTATTTCTCGCTCTCGGGGAAGCAGCTGATCTTCCAGCGGCAGGAGAAGTCCGACAGCGGCTGCGACCAGCAATACGTCATGAATGCGGACGGGTCCGGCGTGCGCCGGATCTCCAACGGGCTCGGCCGCACGACCTGCGGATTCTTCTACGCGAACGACACCCGGGTGCTCTACAGTTCCACCTTCAAACATGCCCCGGAATGCCCGCCGGCCCCCGATCGTTCGCATGGCTACGTCTGGCCCATCGGATTCCTCGAGATCTTCACCTCGAAGCCGGACGGCTCGGATCTCCGCCAGCTGACCAGCAACGGTGCCTACAACGCCGAAGCGACGCTGTCCCGGGATGGCAAGCGGATCATCTTCACCAGCACCCGGGATGGGGACATCGACCTGTACACGATGAACACCGACGGGACCGACGTCCGGCGCATCACCACCCGGATCGGCTACGACGGCGGGGCCTGGTTCTCTCCCGATGGCAAGCAGATCGTGTGGCGCGCGGCCTATCCGGTGACCGCGGCCGACACGGCGGACTATCTCAACCTGCTGCGGAACCACATGGTGCGGCCGGCCAAGGTCGAGGTCTGGGTCGCCAACGCGGATGGCACCAATCCCCATCAGGTGACCCATCTCGGCGGCGCCAACTTCGCCCCGGTGTTCACCCCGGATGGCACGAAGATCATCTTCTCGTCCAACTACGAGAATCCGCGGAGCGGCGCCTTCGACCTCTACCTCATCAATCCCGATGGCACTGGGCTCGAGAAGGTGACCACCCATCCGGACTTCGACTCCTTCCCGATGTTCAGCTATGACGGGAAGAAGCTGGTCTGGGCGTCCAACCGGAACGGCGCGCGCCCGGGTGATACCAACCTGTTCATCGCGGACTGGGTGCATTGACGACGACGTCGCCCATCGCCCGTCTCCGGGAGTGGGCCCGGACCCTCGCGGTCGCGCTGGCCGCCTGGCTCCTGCTTCGGACCTTCGTGGTGCAGGCTTTCCACATCACCTCCGAGAGCATGGAAGGCACCATGCTCGTGGGGGATGTGCTGTTCGTGGCGCGGCCGCTCTACGGCGCGGAAGTGCCATTCATCCACACCCGGCTCCCCGCGATCCGTGAACCCCGCCACGGCGACATCGTCATCTTCGAAGGGGTGGAGACGCCGAAGCTCGAGATCGTCAAGCGGGTGATCGGCCTGCCGGGCGACACGATCGCGATGCAGCAGGGAGCCGTCATCCGCAACGGCGTCGCGGTGGATGAGCCGTACGCGGTGCACAGCCACCCGACCGATCCCGATCCCCCCGGGGCGCAGGCCCAGATGCGCGCCTGGCAGGAGCCCCGGCTCCTCGGACCGCGGCCCGCGGTCTATCTGCCGAATCGGGATAACTGGGGACCGGTCGTCGTCCCCCGCGACTCGCTGTTCGTGATGGGCGACAATCGGGACTTCTCCTACGACGGCCGCTTCTGGGGCTTCCTCCCCCGCTCCCATCTCCATGGCGGGCCGCTCGTGATCTACTACAGCTACGACCCCTCGAACTGGCGGCCGCTGCCGATCCTCACTGCGGTCCGCTGGGGCCGCCTCCTCACGGTGCCCAAGTGACCCCTCCGGTGGAACCCGAATCCGAGCCAACGCTGCGCCACGCCACGATGGAGTGGGCGAAGTCGATCGCGGTCGCGGTGGTTGTCTGGCTCCTGCTGCGGACCTTCCTCGTGGAGGCGTTCCGGATTCCGTCGGGCAGCATGGAGAACACGCTGCTGATCGGCGACTTCCTCTTCGTCAACAAGGCGATCTACGGGGCGGAGATCCCCTTCACCGGCAAGCACCTTCCCGCCGTGCGCGAGCCGGTACGGGGTGACGTGCTGGTCTTCGATTCAGTGGAAGAGGAAGGCCTGAAGGTGGTGAAGCGGCTGATGGGGATGACGGGGGACACGCTCCAGATGAAGGCCGGTGCCATGTACCGCAATGGCAAGCCCCTCGAGGAGCCCTACGTCCGGCACGACAATCCGACCAAGTCGGAATCGCCCGAATACCGCGCCAAGATGCACGACTGGCAGGTCCTGCATCTGGTCGGCGACACCGCGGACTACAATCCCGATCTGCAGGACTGGGGGCCGATCGTCGTCCCGCCCGATTCCCTGTTCATGATGGGGGACAATCGGGACCTGTCGTACGACGGACGCTACTGGGGATTTCTGCCGCGGGAGAATGTGCGGGGCACGCCGCTGGTGATCTACTACAGCTACGACCCCGACAGCTGGAAGGTGCTCCGGCCCATCACGGCGATTCGCTGGGGACGGCTCTTTTCGCATCCGCACTGAACAGCGTCGAGAGGCTGACCCCCGCGGCCGCGCCTCCCGCCACGAGGAAGGCCGTGGTCGGCCCGAACCGGGTCGCCACGGTCCCCGCCAGCACCGGCCCGCCGATCCGCGCCATCGCGCCGACACTCTGCATCAGCCCCAGCGCGCGTCCCTGCTCGTCACTCGGCGCGTTGCGGCTCACATAGCTCGAGGCGCTCGGTCCGATCAGCGCTGAGCCGAAGGCGAGCGTCAGCAGGCTGCCGTAGAGCAGTACGCCGTGCCCGCTCTCCTTCAGCGGACCGAGGGCGCCCGCCAGTGCGATCAGCCCCCCGCAGAGCAGTCCGCCTCCCGCCGCGATGAGGGCGCGTTCCCCGAACCGGGGCACGAGACGCCCGACCAGCCCGCCCTGCACGCCCGCGCTCACCACACCGATCAGCACGAAGAGATAGGCGGTGTGGTCACGATCGTAGCCGAGGGAGCGCTGCAGTTCGAGCGGGAAGATCACGTACATCACGGTGAACGCGAGGGTCGAGAACGCGGTGGCTGAGAAGGCCAGCATGAAGCGCGACCAGTGCACCGGCACCTTGTCCTTCGCCGGGGGCGCCGTGCGGAGCGACTCGGGCAGCCACCGCCAGGCGAGGAGGAGATTGACCGCCGTCAGGCCCGACGCGAGAAAGCCCGGCGCGGCCGCGCCCCAGTGGCTGCTGATGCCGCCGAGCGCGGGCCCGACGACGAAGCCCATCCCGAAGGCGGCGCCGATCATCCCCATGGCCCTGGGGCGCTGCTCCGGCGGTGTCATGTCCGCCAGATAGGCCTGCGCCACATTCACCGTCGCCCCCATCCCCCCCGCGACCAGCCGGGACAGCAGCAGCACCCAGAAGCTGCCTGCCAGGCCGAAGAGCAGGTAGCTCAGCGCGCTCCCGAGCAGGCCAACCAGCAGCACGGGGCGCCGGCCCACCCGGTCGGACAGGCGGCCCCACCATTGGGCGAGAAGGAACTGCATCGCGGAGAAGCTCGCGACCAGAATGCCGATCGCCGCCTCGTTCACGTGGAAGGAGGCGGCGTAGCTCGGCAGGAGCGGCAGGACGATGCCGAAGCCGATGAGGTCGATGAAGACCGTGACGAAGATGAGGAGGGAGGGCGAGGGCATGCCCCAATCTAAGCCCTCACTGTCTCCTCGGGTCCTCTGGCGTGCTCATCGTGGTCCGGGCAAGGTAGGAGGCGACCCGGCCGCAGCTCTTGCAGGTCATGGTGACCCGGCCCATCGGCTCCTCGTTGCGTTTGGGGCTGCGTTCAATGGTGGGGGTGCTGCAGGTGGGGCACATGAGCGGCTTGTGCTCGCGGTCGGCCGCGATCAGTGCCAGAGCCTCGGCTGCTCGGTATTCCTTGATTCCTCGGCGTCCCACGTACCTTCCTTCCGACGGGGATCACTGGCCTGGCCTCGCCTACCCGCCTTGTTCAATGTATAGGTCACCCACGGAGGGCGCAAACATGTGCAACCGGATTCTCGCCCGGGCGGGGCTCCTCCTCGCCATCGTCACCTGTCCAGCCTTGGCGCAAACGCGCGTGTCCGTACGGCTCGTGCACCCGAAGGCGGAGCAGTTCGTGTTCCGGCCGGCCAAGGTGACCGTCAGGCCGGGCGACATTCTGGAATTCACCGTGGAGAGCGGTGGCCCCTACGTGATCGGATTCGAGCCTGCGGACTTCGGGACGAGGGAGCGCGGTTTGATGGACGCGGCGATTCCCCAGCGCACCGCCTCACTCAGGTCGCCGGTGCTGCCGAGGCCGGGCAGCCGGCTCGAACTGGTCCTGCCGGCGCTCCCGAGTGGTACCTATCGCTTTTCGGCGGTGACGCACGTCGCATATCGCATGGCCGGCGTCCTGGTCGTTCCGTGAGGCCCTCTTCCCGACCCATGGGGGCGCCGGTACATTGGAACCTTACCCCCCGTACCCCCAGGGACCGTATGCACATGAGAGTCTGGGCCCCGATGCTCGCCATCGGCGGCAGCTTGCTGGGTGCCTGTGCTGGCCGAGCGCCGCAGCCGGCGCCGGCGCCCGAGAACCTGCCCGCCCTCGAAGCCTCCGCACAGCAGAACCCGCGTGACGCCGGCATCATCACCCGGCTGGGCATCGCCTACTACGAGGCGAAGCGTTACGAGCGGGCTCGTGACGTGCTGCTGAGTGCCCTGACCATCACGCCGCAGAACTATGCGGGTCAGATCTACCTGGGTCTGACGTATGAGGAGCTGGCGCGCTTCGATCTCGCGCGCGAAGCGTACACCAGGGCGGCCGCGCAGACGCGCGACGCCAGGCAGCGCTCCGAGGTGGAAGACCGGCTGGTGCTGCTGACCCGGAAGGAACTCCGGCAGTCGGCCAAGGAGGCGATCGCGCAGGAGGCCACCCTCTCCACCCAGCCTCCGACGCCGAATTCCGTCGCGGTCTTACCCTTCCGCTATCTCGGAACCAACGAGGAACTTCGCCCGCTCGGCCGCGGTCTCACCCACCTCATGATCACCGATCTGTCCAAGCTCGACCGGCTGACGCTGCTCGAGCGTGAACGGGTGCAGGCCCTGGTCGACGAACTCGCCCTGAATGAATCGGGGCGGGTCGATGCCGCCACCGGAGCCCGGTCGGGACGGATGCTGCACGCCGCGCGGGTGGTGCAGGGCTCGATTCAGGACATCCCGGGCAAGACCAGTCTCCGGCTCGACGCCTCCGTGGTCGACGCCACCAACGCCGCGGTCGTTGCGACCGGCACCGGGAGCGATCAGCTGCAGCAGCTCTTCGCCCTCGAGAAGCTGGTGCTCTTCCGGCTCCTCGATCAGATGGGTATTGCCATCACGCCCGCCGAACGGCGTGCGCTGAGCGAGCGGCCTACCGCAGACCTGCAGGCCTTCCTCGCGTTCAGCCGCGGCCTGGAGGCGGAAGACCGGGGGGACTACGCGGGAGCCGAAGCCAGCTTCAGTGCGGCGCTCGCCCGTGACCCCAACTTCCGCGCCGCGAAGGTGAAACAGGCGGCGAGTCAGCGGGCTGCGGCCTCCCTGCAACTGGCGCCGAGCGTGCTGGCCGGGCTTGGGGTTGGCGGGAACCTGGGCCCCTCCGGCCCGGAGCAGCCATCGCCGACACCGACTCCGACGACGACGACCCTCAGCACCCGCGGCGCGGTGCTGCGGACCGGAGTGCTGACGACCATCCCGACCATCGGCTCGACCCTGACGAACCGGGTCGGCAGCGGCAACGGGCCCGTGTCGCGCCCGCCCGGAGTCCGTCCGCCGCTGCCCGAGGCGCTTGGTAGTGATAATCCCACGCAGCCCACCGGGCTGACCGCCACGATCATCATCATCATCACGCGGCCCTGATGCGGAACTCCACGATCGCAGCACTCGCCGCCCTTCTGGCCGCCGTTCCGGGCGGGCTCAGCGCCCAGCAGAATCTCTTCCCCGAAGCCGCCGTCATCGGCGGCGTCGAGGCAAGGCAGTACTCCTTCGGCGACAACTTCTCGGTGGATCGCCTGCGCCAGATTTCCGTCCCGGTTGGCGTGGTCGTTCCGGTCGGCAAGCGATTCTCCTTCGACGTCGGCTCGAGCTACGCTGTGACCTCGGTCAAGGACTCTTCCGGAAGCCGGTCGTTTTCCGGGTTCACGGACACCCAGATCCGCGGCTCCTACGTCTTCGGCAACGACGTCCTCGTCGCGAGCCTGATGGTCAATCTGCCCACCGGCAAGTCCACTACGACCCTGAGTCAGTTCGGACTCAGCTCCTCGGCCTCCTCGAACTTCCTGCTCTTCCCGGTCAACTCGTACGGTTCGGGGGTGTCCGTCACGCCCGGCCTCGCCGCCGCGACGACGACCGGAAGCTGGAACCTCGGACTGGCCGGCAGCGTGCGCATCAGCGGCAAGTACAATCCCTTCTCCGACAACAGCGCGGTGAGCTACAAGCCGGGCCTCGAGACCCGCCTCCGGGCGGGCGCGGACCGCCTCGTCGGCTCGAGTCGCCTCTCGCTCGGGTTCACCTTCAGCACCTTCAGCAACGATCAGCTTCGCGGCGGTGGATTCGGAGGCAATGGCGTGTACGACCCGGGGAATCGCTTCCTCATCGACGCGAGCCTGATGGCCCCCGCAGGGAACGGCACCCTCTCCTTCTACGCCTGGGATTACTTCCGCACCGCGAGCAACAGCTCCGGGACCGCGAGCAACAAGGAGAACGTGCTGACGCTCGGGTCGAGCGGCGATTTCCCGCTCGGCGGCAAGCTCTCCCTGCAGCCCCTGGCGGAGGCCCGGATCTGGTCCCCGAAGACCGGGAGCGGCCTCCTTGTCGGTGGGGGGACTTCCCTCCGGATTCAGGTCAGCCCCAGGGTTGCGTTCGTGCCGGGAGCACGGCTCGACGTCGGCACGATCAAGGGGGCCGACCCGGTGACCTCCGCGCTCAAGAGCCACTCGATCACCAGCTGGGACGCCTCGGCCCTGATCCGCGTCGGGTTCTGATCCCCGGATGAGTCGCGTGTAGTAGTCGAGCCTGCTACTCCCTGATCAACGGCCGAAACCCGTCATGGTTTCGGCCGTTTTTCGCCTCTAATTCTTGACTGGCCCCTTCGCCCGTGGTACGTTGGCGCCCACACGCTGGGTCGGCGGATGCCGGACGGCCGCAGGTGGCGGAACGGACCAGGAGGGGAAGTTTGGCCTCGGAACTCGGCGCCTCCCAGATTTCGACGTTGCTGGAAGCGCTTCCTGGTATCGTCATTCGGGCGGGCGCGCGCATCGGTGAATTCCAGCTTGCGGATGCAGAAGAGCTGATCAAGTACGCCACGCGTCGCGGACTGGTCGGAAACGACGAGGGCGACCGGGTGCTGGCCGAGGTGCGCGAGGCGGCACTGCGGCGGGCGGAGAAGGCGGCCGAGAAGGAGAAGGACAAGGCCGCCAAGGCCAAGGCGAAGCCGAAAGCGGCGAGGCCGAAGGCCGTGGCGAGAAAGTCCGTCGGCAAGAAGAAGAAATAAGGGCGACCTCGCGGTCGCCCTCGGGAACTGCCGGACCGAACCGGGCGGCCCCCTCTGGGGCCGCCCTTTCTCATGTCCGGAACCCGCCGACGAGCTTGGTAAGACGGGTGCTGGCATCCAGCAGCGAACTCGCCGACGCAGCCATGTCCTCCGTGGAGGCACTCTGTTCCTCGGCCGCCGCGGAGACCTGTTCGCTCGAGGAGGCATGCTCTTCGGCGGCGCGCGCCACCTGCGAGGTTCGCTCGGCGAGGTCGCGTACCACGTCGCGATTCTCCCCCGCCTGCTGAGCGAGACCGGTCGCCGACTCCTGCACTTCCCCGATCGCCACGCCGATGGCATCGAGGCCCTGCACCACGGCCTGCGCGACGGTCTCGATGCCGGCCACCTTGGTCGTGCCGAGCTGCATCGTCTCGGCGACCTCCCGCACCTGCGTCCGGATGAACTCGACGGATTTCGTCACTTCGGCGGCCGCCTTCGCGCTCGAGTCGGCGAGCTGGCGGACCTCCTCCGCGACGACCGCGAAGCCACGGCCATGCTCACCGGCCCGTGCCGCTTCGATGGCGGCGTTGAGCGCGAGCAGATTGGTCTGCGAGGAGATCTGCTTGATGAGGTCGATGAAGTCGTTGATCGATTCCGACTTCTGCACCAGCGCCCGGACCTGCTGCGAGGACGTCTGGACGACGCCCCGCACATCGAGGAGCGTCGTCCGCGCGGTTTCCACATCGCCACGGTACCGCAGCGCCGTCCGGCGGATCTCCTCCGCCAGCCGGACCGCCCGCTGGGCGGATTCGGCGTTGGTCGCCGACGCCTCGCGGAGGCGAACGAGGAGCTGGTCCGCCTCGTTCATCCCCCGGACCTGATGCTCGGCGCCGCTCGAGATCTTGAGCATCGCGGCGGAGATCTCACCGCTGGAAGCCGCGATCTCCTCGCTGATCGCCGAGAAGTCCCCGGCGCTTCCCGACACCTGCTGCGCCTCCTTCACCACCGAGTCCACCACCTGCCTGAGCCGGGCGGACATGTCGTCCATGGCACGGGCGAGCCGGGCGAGTTCGTCGGGCATGTGGCCGAGCTGCACCGGACGGAGATCGCCTGCCCCGAAGCGGTCGGCGGCGGAGATCAGGCGCCCGAGCTGGCGATCCACCACCCGGATGAGTGCGACGCCCGCGGTGATCCCGACGATCAGGGCGAGAAAGGCGCAGAGGATGAGCAGCTTCTGGAAGAAGCTGGCCCGGGACTGCAGCGCCTGTGCCCGGGCGAGGGCATGCTTCGCCTGCTCGTCGTTGAGGCCGCGCACGATGGCGACCAGGCTGTCGGTCGCGGCGCCCGCGCGGGCGGCGATGAGGCGGGCGTCGGCATCCTTGCCGACATCCGCGAGCGCATGCGCCGTGGCGTACGCGACCTCGATCTCGGCCTGACTGCTGGCGACCTGATTGATCATGCGCCGGTCGTTGTTGTCGAGATGCGGGAGATCGCGCATCTGGCTCTGGAAGACGTAGGCGGAATCCCCGCTGGCGAGAAATTCGGCTTTCACCGCGGGACTCGGCGTCAGGAGATACTGCTGCGCCGCACGGATCTCGCTCAGCACGGCGGAGACCAGCGAGCTCCCCAGTCCCGTACCTTCCTGCAGCGCCTCGATGTCGCCCGCCGTCTGCCGGGTGACCGTGCGGAGCGCGGTCACTCCCACGACCGCCATGCCGATGATGAGCCCGAGCATGCAGGCGATGGCCGCGTAGTTCAGGCGGCGCAGACTGCGGAAGTAGTTCACAGGCCCTCCACGGCGCGCACCCGGCCGCTCTCGACCCGCCCGATGATCACTCGCTGACGCGGCACATCCCCATGCTCGTCGAAGGCGATCTCGCCCGTCACGCCCTCGAATGGCGGTGCCGTTCGCCCGATCTCCGCGACGGCGTCACGCAGCGTGACGCGGTCGGTGCCGACGCGGTTCATGGTCGCCTTGAGGAGGAAGAGGATGTCATAGGTGGCCGCCGCCGGCTGATTCGGGGCGAGACTGCCCGGGTACTTGCGGGCATAGGCGCGCACGAACTCCCGGTTCACGGGGGTGTCGAAGCTCGCCAGATAGGCATTCGAGATGTACGTCCCTTCCGCGAGCGGGCCGGCCTCCTCGAGTCCTTCGAGCGCGTCTCCTCCAAGGAACGGAACCTTGATGCCGCGCGCGCGCGCCACCTTGAGCGCCTCCTCGGCTTCGCTGCGATTGCCGCCGAGGAAGACGAACTCACTCGTGCTGCGGCGGGCGAGACGCTCGAGGTACGGGCCGACGGCCGGGGTGCTGCCGAGATAGGGGTCGGTCTCGTCGATCTGGCCACCGCGCCGGGTGAATTCGCGCGAGAAGGTCGTGCGGATGCCGCGACCGTACTCATCGTTCAGGTACAGGATCGTCCCCCGCGTGAGCCCCAGGCGCTCGGCGGTGAAGCGGGCCAGCGCCTCGCCCTGCTGCAGGTCGCTCGGACAGGTCCGGAAGGTGAAATCGCCCGCGTCGGTGATCAGGGGGGACGAGGAGGAAGGCGAGATCTGCAGCAGCCGCGCGGCGTTGTAGACCGGCGCGGATGCCAGCGTGGTTCCGGAGTACACATCGCCGATCACCGCGACGACCCCCGCCGCATCCATCTCCGACGCGGCACTGACGGCGGAGTCGGGGTCGCCGAAGTCATCGCGCATCACCAGTTCGACCTGCCGGCCGCGGATGCCGCCGGTCAGGTTGATCTGCTCCACCGCGAGCACCGCCGCACGCCGCATGGGCGCGCCGACGGAATCGGAGAATGGACCGACGAGACCGATGCGAACGGGACCGGGTGCCTGCTTGCAGGCGAGGAGGAACGCGAGAACGAGGGGCAGCGATCGTGCGCCGGAGAGGGACCGGTGCAGGAGACGATTCACGAATGACTCCACGGGGGGAGGGGTCCGGCCATTTCAACGCTAGCAGCGGGACCAGCGCCCTGCAATCCCGGCGCGCTATCTTCTGGCATGAGTGGATGGATGCTCCGGCCACCGGCCGCCGAATTCGACCTGCATGGTCAGACCGTGCTGGAAGCGGCCGTCAACGCGGAGAAGTTCCTCGTCGCCCAGGCCCGAGCACGCCGTGGCTGTACCGTGCGATTGATCACTGGCCGGGGCCGGGGCGGGGGCACCGCCCCGGTGCGAACCCGGGTCCGCTCGCTGCTCCGACGTCTCAAGGACGAGGGGCGGGTGGTCCGGGATTTTGCGCTCGAGGCCACCGAAGGCAGCTTCCTCGTGCTCCTGCAGGGGTGACCCTCACGGACGGCGACGGGGCGAGCCATCTTCGCCGAATCGCTTCCGCCCCCAGGCGTCGAGGACCCGGCCATCCACCAGGCTGACTGACGCCAGCTTCGCGCCGTTCTCGATCCGCCAGGTAAGCCGGATCATCGTGCCCCGGCGCACCCACTGCATCATCCACTGCGCGCCCTGCACCTGCGCCCCGACTTCGCCGTAGTCGGACTGGAGCGCGGTCTTCCATGCGTCCAGCTGCACGCCGCTCACCGGTCCCGACAGGGTCAGGATGCTGGTGCTGCTGTCGACCGCCGACGCCCAGAGCGCGAGCGGCTCGCCCGCGCCGGGCGAAGGTACCGAAGCCCGGCACTCATGCACCGAGGGATCCCGCCGCGAACGGTCGCAGCGCATCGGCTTGCCGCCCATCGCCGCCACCTCCCGCGCGAGGTCCGCGAGCGGCAGCCCGACCTGAAGGCCGAGGAACCGGAGCGGGGCCGCGGCTGGCGCCTGGGCGGAGGCCAGCACGGGCAGGCCGGCCAGCAGGGCAACGAGACTGAAACAGGGGATACGCGAGGGCATGCCCGAAGTATCGCGGCGCAGGCAGGCCGAGTGAAGCCGGGAAGGGGACAGCAACCGACCCCGTCACGCACCAGTCTGGCCGGCGCGTGGCGGGGTCGTGGTCACGGCGAGGAAGGGTGACCCGCGCGAGGGTCGGATCAGGCCTTGCGGACGTTCGCGGCCTGGAGCCCCTTCGGGCCCTCCACGATATCGAACTCCACGTGATCGCCCTCGGCCAGCGAGCGGAAGCCGTCCATCGCAATGGCGGTGTGGTGGACGAAGACGTCCTTGCCACCCTCCTGGGCGATGAATCCGAAACCCTTCGCGTCATTGAACCACTTCACGGTACCCTTCGCCATTGCTTCTACCTCGGATAGGGGAGCTCACCGGCTCCGGACTTACCCCCGGCCGGAATGACCAGGGTAAAACATGCGCACCGGACTGGCGGCCGGCGTAAGGTGCGACGCTATGAGGGGAGGGCGGTGCGGGCTGCAACGCACATGGCGATAACCTTCAGTACGGGCCAGAACTTGTCAAGAAGGCCGGCGCGAGGGGAGATTCCCCTGACTCCCTCCATGAGGATGCCTCATGCTCGTGATTGCTCTGCTGGCGGCGCTGCAGCAACCCGCCGCTCCGCCACCACCCGCGCCACCCAAGCCCGCCGCCTCGCCCATCGCGAAGGCGGTCATCCAGCCCGCTGAGGCGGCCGTTCTGGTGGGCGACAGCCTCCGGCTCAAGGTCGTGGCCTACGACTCCGCGGGGCGGGAGCTGCCGGACATCTCCGTCGGCTGGTTCGCGACCGGCGGGCATTTCGAGGGCTCGGTGGACTCCAACGGTGTCGTGGTGGGCGGCGCCACCGGGACGATCACGGTGACGGCACTCGCCCGCATGCGGAGCGGCGGCCGCGCCACCACCGCCTTCGGCCGGGTCACGGTGCTGCCGCAGCCCGCGGCGAAGTTGAGCATCTCCCCCGCGCCCACACGGCTCTACGCGGGCCAGTCGCTCGTGCTGCGCGCCACGCCCTACGCGGCGAATGACGACCGGCGCTACGATGAGGTGGCCTGGGTCTCCGACAAGCCGCAGGTCGTGGCGGTCAGCGCCGACGGGCGGGTCACCGCGAAGGGGCTGGGCCAGGCAACGCTCACCGCCACGGCGGGCCGGGCCGCTCGCCGGCTGCCGATCACGGTCGTGCCCAATCCGGTCAGCTCGGTTGCGCTCGAGCCCGCCACGGCGCAGCTCCGGACCGGCGACGTCCTTTCCTTCAAGTTCTCCGCCCGTACGGCCGGCCGTGCCCTGCCCGATGCGATGCCCGAGTGGGCGCTCAATCCCGGCAGCGGGCAGATCGATGACGACGGGACCTTCGTGGCGGAGGTCCCCGGCACCTACCGGGTCCTCGCCAGCTTCGCGGGGAAGGTGGCCGAGGCGGTGGTCACCGTGGCGGCGCGCGACGTCCGGCGGCCGAGCACGCTGGTGGGCCGGCTGCCGATCAAGGGGCAGACCGCCGAGTTCTGGCTGCACCCGGATGGGAAGCACGGCTATCTCACCACGATCGGCGACCGCGCCTATGCGATCGACGTCTCCGATCCCGCCAAGCCGGTGATCACCGACTCGGTCGTGGTGGACGCGCGGGTCATCAACGATCTGATGACGACCGAGGACGGCAAGTTCGGCGTGCTCACGCGCGAAGGGTCCTCGGTCCGCAAGAACGGCATCGTGGTGCTCTCGTTCGAGGACCCGGCGCACCCGAAGCCGATCGCCGACTTCATCGAGACGGTCACCGGCGGCGTGCACTCGACCTACATCTACAAGGGCTACGTCTACCTCACCGACGACGCCACCGGATCGATGCGGGTGATCGACATCCGCGACCCCTATCATCCGAAGCAGGTCGCGCGCTGGGAGACACCGCGCCCCGCCGCGGGCCGGACGCTCCACGACATCGACGTGAAGGATGGGCTCGCCTACCTGTCCTACTGGAATGACGGCCTGGTGATCCTCGATGTCGGCAACGGCGTGAAGGGCGGCAGTCCGGAGAACCCGGTGCTCGTCAGCCAGTTCAAGTACGATCTCAATACGCTCTATCGTGACGTGGAAGCCCTGGGCGGGCCCGGCTTCATCCGGGGGACCCACACGGCGTGGCGGCAGGGGAAGTACGTCTTCGTCGGCGACGAGGTGTTCTCCGCCAAGCCGCGCCCGACGGATGGTGGTGGTGTCGCCGGGCTGGGCCGGGCGTTCGGCCGGCTGCATGTGATCGATGTCTCGGACCTCGCGAACCCGAAGGCGGTCGCCTACTACGAGCCGCAGGACGGCGGCACCCACAACGTCTGGGTCGCGGGGGACACCCTCTATCTCGGCGACTATCAGGGAGGACTGCGGGTCCTGGACATCTCCGGTGAGCTGCGCGGCGACCTGCTGCGTCAGGGCCGGGAGATCGCCCACGTGGCGACCGGGGACAAGCAGGGACAGGTGCCCAACGCTCCCAATGCCTGGGGAGCGATCTACCGCGACGGCTACATCTACGTTCCGGACGTCAACTCGGGATTGTGGATCGTCAAGGTGGACGCCAGGAGCCAGCTGACGCCGTAGTCACCAGAGCCAAGCTGTCCCACGGAGGGGCGCACCAGCGGTGCGCCCCTCTGTGTATATTCTGCCCCATGACGACCCCGCAGACCCTGACCATCCGGACGTTCACGGACCGGGCGGAAGCGCTGGCGCACTTCATCCTGCGTGCCGGCGAGGCGCCCCGGATCGTCGCCTTCGACGATGCGGTTGGCTGCCCGATGGACATTGCGCTCGCGGCCCTCGAGTGGACCAATGCGGTGGGCGTCCTGCCGGACGACGACATGCTGCACGCCGCCCGCCTGACGAGCGAGACGGCCGCGGCGGTGATCGAGCGGAAGGTCGACGGACAGCGGCAGTACATCTATCTCGGCCCCCGGCTGGATGCCCCGCCGATGGATGTATTCGAGGGCAAGGTGCTCTTCGACGAGCCGGGCGTGAAGGCCGTGGAGTTCTCCCAGCGCGCGCACGCCCTGGCGCATTTCCTCCGTGCCACCAGCGGTGCTGGCGCCCTGCTGGCGCTGCTCGGGCGCCGGGCCCCCGAGATCCGGCACCTGCGGCGCTGGCTCGGACCGGTGCTCGCCGAACTCGACGTCCCTCGTGCCCTCATCGGCGGCTGGTTCGCCGCCTCGGCTGCTGGCTGCCTGCTGGTGGCCAGCGACGGGGAACCCACCTATCGCTACATAGAAGTAGGACTCGAATCGTGAAGTCGCTCTCCCTCGCACTGCTGCTCGTGCTGGCCCTCGGCTCGAGCCCCGCCTCGGCACAGCAGGTGATCAAGAAGCCGGTCTTCGATTCCGTGCAGACCTCGCTCCGCTCGACGCTCTATGCGCTCCGCGACAGCCTGCGGCTGGTGGATGCCGCGTCCGCCCGACTGGTGCGCGATCACGCCCGTGCGAGTGACGCACTGCTCGGCTCCCGGGCCCGCTCGATCGCCGGCCGCTGCGGCGCGGCGGGCAGCATGGCTCGTCTGGCCCGCGGGGTGGTGGTGCAGTCGGGACGTCCGGTGCCAGACAATCGTGGCGCCCGCCCCGGACTGGAGCGCGCCCTCACCGAACTGGAATCACAGATGCTGGCCTGCAGCACCCAGTTCGACTCCCTCGCGGCGCCGGGGAAGGTCGGCGAACTGCGCGATTACGGCATCGGCAAGGGCGCCAGGGTCCAGCAGGCCATCCGCCGCTACGAGCCCTCGGTCCAGCTGTTCTTCCACGAGGCGATCGGCGACCGGTACATGCCCAATCTGGTCGGCGCCGGGGCCACTCCCTCCCGGGAATAGCTTTTCCACCGTGTGGACGGATGTGGATTCACAATTCCACAATCTGTGGAGAGACCCCGCATTCGCTGATGAGCACGCGGTTTAGGTATCCACAAATCGGCATTTCGAAATAGCCTAACCCGAAGAAAGAAAGGCGCTTGCGCGCTTTTTCCACGGGCCTATCTTGGCCTCACCTCCGAGTCGGTCGAAACGGTATCGCAGTCGCCGTCCCGACCGCCGGTGTGCTTGAACGGGAGATCAGGGGAGGCGGGCGGGGTCGGCAAGGGCCCCGTCGGTCGGTGATCCTGGAATCGCCTCGGTTCGAGCTGGTGAGGCCAGTCGCGTGCCTCACCCGCCCCGATGTGGCGCCTCGGGGTGCTATGCGAAGGATCGGTCCGCGACCCGACCCGACTCGCAGCGCTCGCTCTGACATGCCCGGGAGATGGCCATCTGCCTGGGTGAACACCAGCAGTCAGCGTGAGAAGCGGCCGCCGGGTCTCGAACCCGGCGGCCGCTTCGGCGTTTTTGGCTGTTGACCACTCACATACCGAATCGCTAGCGTGTATTCATGAATTTTCTGGGTATTCTCGTGCTCGCGGCCGTTTCGGTTCCTCCGCATGAGCCGATTCCGTTCACAGAGGGAGCGACCTGCGTCCCAGGATTCTGTCCCTCGCCGCCGCGCCGGGGACCGCCGCCAGGCCTGATGTACCTGTCAATCGGTTTGATCGGTGCTGGAGTTTCTGGACTATGGTCTCGGCGTTCCCGGACCAGTCCCACCATAAGATGACGGGCGACCCAGTGGGTCGCCCGCAGTCGTTCAGGGGTTCAGCTGTCCTCGGACGGATGCCCCCAGTCGCTCTCGCCGCGCCAGGCCCGCCGCTTGTCGAGCTGCCAGATGGTGCGGGTACTGATCTCGGCGTCGTCGGGGAAGTTCTCGTCGTCGTCGAGCGCGTCCGCCATGCTCGCGGTCTTGGCACTGGCGTTGTCGGCGTAGTGGATGATCTCGGCCTCGAGGGTCATCGGCACCACCGGGGCGCCGAACTCCAGCTTGCCGTGGTGGGAGAGGACGAGATGCTCGAGAATGAGCAGTTCCTCCTCCAGGCAGGGCATCGGGGCCGCGGAGCGGACCCGGCGGTCGAGCATGAGACCGCCGAGGACCACATGGCCGATCACGGACCCGGGCACGGTCATCTCGAAGACGCCGTCCCAGCGGTAGCTGTCCAGCTTGCCGATGTCGTGGAGCAGGACGCCGGCGAGGATGAGGTCGGGGTCGGCGGCGGGGTAGAGCCTGCCAATCGCAAGAGCGATATGCGCCACCTCGCAAGTGTGCTTTAATAGACCACCGAGGGCCGAGTGGTGCCCGCTGATGCTCGCGGGACACTGTTCGTAGCGCTCGCGGAAGGCGGGATCGTCGTAGAACAGCGCGAGCGTGTCCGCGAGCCGCGGCCCATGGATGTCGGCGCGCCACCGGTCCACCGCTTTCCAGTAGCGGGCGACATCGCCGACCGACGGCATGAGGGCATGCCAGTTGACCTGTTCGCGAGGGAGCACGCGAAGCGAATCGACCGCCAGCTGGCGCCGGTCGCGATAGCTGCTCACGGTGCCGATGACCTGGACGACATTGCCACGCGCGACACCAGCTACCTTGTGGCTGTCCGAGGGCCAGAAGGGGGCGGTCTGGATTCTTCCGCTCGCATTGCCTAGCATAAGGATCGTGTGCGGAGCGTCACCGCCCCGCGACTCAATATCGACCACGATGAACGGGTCCTGGACCCGTGCACCGAGTGGAAGTTCCGGCAGTATTGGCTGGTTCATGTGCTCTCCTTCGAGTGCCGCCAAACTTAGGCGAGGAGTGTCGCGGTGTCAGCCAGACGCGGGTCGTCGTCCCCAGCACTGGGCCGACAGCAACCGGGTAGGGGCCTCCCTCGCACGACGGATCGCGTCGCTGCGGCCCCTGCCCGAGATTCCTCTCCACCATCCCTAGAAGACGGGAGCGACTACCAATGAAGGCCTCCCACATCCTCCTGCTGGACAGCGACGTGCCCCGGCGAGACGCTCTCGCCCAGGTCCTGCGCGGCTCGGGTCACCTGCCAGTTCCAATGGCGGATGCGGCCGAGGCTGCACGCGCACTCGCCGTCCCCGGCCTGGACCTGGCAGTCCTGGCCCTCGGCACCCCCGGGCTCGATCAGTCCCTGCTGCGCGAGGCGATCGCCCCATCGGTCCCCGTCGAGCCGGAGCCGCTCGATGACGTCGAACGGCGCCACATTGCGCGGACGCTCGCCTACACCCGGGGCAACAAGCGGCGGGCGGCCCACATCCTCGGCATCGCACGCTCCACGCTGCTCGCCAAGGTGCGGAAGTACGGTCTCGACGGCGCTGATCCGGAGTCCGACGAAGAGTGAAGGCCGTCGCACTGACGGCCGTCGTTCTCCTGGCCGTCACCCAGCTGGCATGGTCGCAACAGGGTCCCTTCGCGAGCGGAGCCGTGCGCGAAGGGACCCTGAGCTTCGACGGCCATGCGACGATGGGTGACTTCACCGGAATCACGACCACGGTGACGGGGGAATTCGACGGGGCCCCGACCCTCGAAGGCATCCACGGCTGGGTCGCGGCGCCAGTGCAGACGCTGGTCACCGGCAATGCGCATCGCGACCGGGACCTGAACAAGTCGATGGAATCCGGGACCTATCCGACGCTCCGGTTCGAGCTGGATGGCGTCTCGCCGGAGGCCGGCCCCCCGGACAGTCTGCCGGTGCTGCTGCGCGGCCATCTCATCCTGCACGGCGTCAGCCGGGAAGTCACGCTTGCGGCGGCGCTCAGCTTCAGCGGCGACCAGATCAGGATCCGCAGCACCTTCCCTGTCAATCTCAAGGACTACCACATCGGCAGCCTGACCAAGATGCTCGGCATGCTCAAGATGCATGAGGAGATCACGGTACATGTCGATGTGACGTTCGCGCCGAAATAGTACCGAGTTCCGAGTGCTTGGTGCTTAGTACTTAGTACTTAGTGCCTGGGAGGTGGAAAGGCGTCTGTGCCTGGAACCCGGAACTAAGCACCACGCACCCCGCACTCTACTGCACCCTCACCCTCCCATATCGCGACACGATCACCTGCTTGCGCGCCGAGCCGCGGGTGAGCGAGTAGGTCGCATTGGCGAATCCCATCGTGACCCCGCTGGGCGCAAAGCTGATCTGTCGTGGCATCCCCGTCACCAGGACGTCCTCGTCCGAAGGGCCATCGCCGCGCCATCGCGCGATGGTGTCGACCGGCGTTTCGACGGCGGCGAGCCGCAAAGAATCCGCGGTGAGCGTCAGGATCATCTCTCGGTGCTCGGCCAGCGCCGCGATCCGTGCCCGGGTGTGCGCCGCGGCGATGGCCCGTGCCGCGGCGTCGACCGCCAGCCGGTCGTGCAGCCCGGTGATGCCGGGCAGTGTCACCGTCGCGAGCACCGCCGCGATGACGAGGACGAGGAGCATCTCCACGAGCGTGATCCCGTTTCGCATGGCCCAGGATAGCCGAGTGGCGCTCCTGGGCGGGGCACGCGACGACGCGAGGCGGCGCGACGAAACGCGGGCGCACTTGCCCTCCCCCGCGAGACGGGCCATACTAGCGGCTCCTTCACGCCTCCGAGCCCAGTGACTCTCGCCGTGTCCGCCCCCGCTGCCCCCACCGATGCGCTGTCGACGCTGCGCCAGTACGCCGCGCTCGCGCCCTGGAGTCTGCGCGACCTGGCGACACTCGCGGGTGCGATCCTCGAAGCCTCCTCGGTCTATCCGGTCAGCGCCGCCTCCTCCGCGCATCCGAGCGAGCGGACCATCCGCTTCTATGTCACCCGCAAGCTGGTCAGCCGTCCGGAGGGCCGGGGCACCGCCGCAACCTATGGCTATCGGCACCTGCTGCAGGTCCTGGCGATCAAGCTGCAGCAGATGGAAGGCGCGACCCTCGACACGCTGGTGAAGGAGCTCGGCGGGCTGCCGGGCGATGTCACGGAGCGCCGGGTGGCCGCCGCCCTCGGTGCCCGGCTCCCGGCGCCCGATCAGCTCCCGCTCACGATTCCCGAAGGTGCCCCTCGCGGCAAGGTCGGCCGGGCGCTGCAGGCCTGGGCGGCCGCCGAGGGCGTCGCACCGGCGCGCCGGGGCCGGGGGCAGCTCTGCCGCCGGGTCGCGATGGGCCCCGGGGCGGAACTGCTGATCGACGAGCGGCACCCGCTGTACGCGACGCTGGAGGACGAGACGATCGTCGAGGCGCTGCGCCAAGCGCTGGACGGCCTCGGAGAGCGGCCGTAGACCCTGCCCGCGGGCTGCTGTACACTTCCTTCCATCTCCCACCCAAGGAACGCCCATGGGCATCGTGCTGCTCGTCGTGGTCGTCGTGGTCGCGCTCTGGGTCATGAGTGCGTACAACCGGCTGATCGCGCTCAAGAACCAGGTGGCCAACGCCTGGAAGCAGATCGACGTGCAACTCAAGCGGCGCCACGATCTGATCCCCAACCTGGTCAACGCGGTGAAGGGCGCCATGGACTTCGAGAAGTCCACGCTCGAGGCCGTCATCGCCGCCCGCAACAAGGCGGTGGGTGCCGCCGGCGGCGGGGTCGCGCAGGTGGCGAAGGCGGAAGGGGAGCTGACCCAGGCGCTGGGCCGCATGTTCGCGCTGTCGGAGAACTACCCGCAGCTCAAGGCGACGGCGAACATCCAGCAGCTGCAGGAGGAGCTCACCAGCACCGAGAACAAGGTGGGCTTCGCCCGGCAGCTCTACAATGACACGGCGACCTCGTACAACACGGCCCAGCAGCAGTTCCCCACCAACCTCGTGGCCGGCCTGGCGAAGGCGTCGCCGGCGGAGCTGTGGGCGATCGAGGACAGCGCCGAGCGCGCGGTCCCGAACGTCGATCTCAAGATGAGCTGAGTTCCGAGTACCGGGTTCCGAGTTCCGGGTTGGTGATGCGAAATCGGAACCCGGAACCCGGAACCCGGAACTTCTCTTTCATGACCGCCCCCGCCAATCTCTTCGAACAACAGGCCTCGAACCGCCGGCGCTCCTTCTGGCTGGTCACCGGGTTCGTGCTGTTCTTCGCGTGGGTGGGGTTCGGCGGCGACATCGCCTGGTATCTCATGTCTACCGGGCCGGGGATGGCGAACCGCCCCGACTACGCTCCACACACCATGCCCGGCATCGGCATCGTCACCACCCTGATCGCGGGGGCCGTCTGCTGGTACTCCTGGAAGAAGGGAGCCCAGCGGGTGCTGTGGGCCACCGGCGCGAAGGAGATCCTCACGCCGCAGAACGACGGCGAGCGCCGGCTGGTGAACGTGGTCGAGGAGATGGCGATCGCGTCGGGGCTGCCGCGTCCCAGGATCTTCGTCGTGCCGGATGCCGACCCGAACGCCTTTGCCACCGGCATCGAGCCCAGTCAGGCGTGCATCGCGGTGACGGAGGGGCTGCTCGGCACGCTCAGCCGGGAGGAGCTGCAGGGGGTCGTCGCGCACGAGATGGCGCACGTGCAGAACTTCGATACCCGGCTGATGACGCTGCTCGCCGCGATGGTCGGCGCGATCGCCCTGATGTCGGACGGCATGGGGCGGATGCTCCGCTTCGGCAACTTCGGTGGCGGCCGCCGCAGCGGCCGGAGCGGCAATGACAAGGGCGGCAACCCGCTCGCGCTGCTGGTGCTGGTGCTCTGGGTGATCACACTGATCCTGGCACCCGTCATCTCCCGCTTCCTGGCGATGGCGGTGAGCCGGAAGCGTGAGTATCTCGCCGATGCGACCGGGGCGCAGTTCACCCGCAATCCCATGGCCCTCGCCTCCGCACTCGAGAAGCTGGACGCCGCGGGGGCGCCGACTCAGACCATCACCAAGGGCGCGGCGCATCTCTGCATCGTGGATCCCTCCGCGAGTCAGATTTCGCGGAAGGAGGGCTTCCTGGGCGACGTCTTCTCGAGCCACCCCCCCATCCGCGTGCGCATCGCGCGCCTCAAGGGGATGGCCTACCAGCAGGCAAAGATGGATTCGGCTGGGTGAGTGTCCGCGGCTGGCTCCTGCTGCTGGGCATCTTCCTCCTTGCCGCCATCGCTGCTGCGGGCCTGCTGCTGGCCACCCGCGCGGTGCTCCGGCGCCGGCTTCGGATGTGGGCGCGCAATGCGCTGTGGCAGTTCCGCGCCCGCACCGACCGGTACAAGCTGGTGGAGCGGGACCGGATTCGTGAGGCGCTGCTCCAGGATCCGCAGGTCGAGGCCGCCATCGCCCGTTACGCCGAGGAGAATGGCACGGCCGAGTCGCAGGTCCGGATCCGGGTCAATCAGTACGTCGACGAGATCGTCCCCTTCTTCAACGTTCTCTCCTATTACAAGCTCGGTTACAACCTCTCCCGCCTCCTGATCAACCTGCTGTACAAGTCGTCCATCGATTACCGCGATCACGAGGCCCTGGACCGGATCCCGCGCCGCGACGTCGTGGTCTACCTGATGAACCACCGCAGCAATGCGGACTACGTGGTCGTCGCCTACGTCCTGGCGCGGGTGGTGAGCATCAGCTACGCGGTCGGGGAGTGGGCCCGGACCTGGCCGCTCGAGTTCGTCTTCAAGAGCTTCGGGAGCTACTTCATCCGGCGCCAGTTCCGCGAGCCGCTCTACCACATGGTGCTGGAGCGCTACGTCCAGCTCATCACCCGGAACGGTGTGACGCAGGGCATCTTCCCCGAAGGGGGACTCACCCGCGACGGCGCGCTCCGCCCGGTGAAGATCGGCCTGCTCGACTACATCATCCGCACGCTTGAGGACCCCGCCTTCGACCGGGACATCTGGCTGGTGCCGGTCGGCATCAACTACGACCGGGTGCTCGAGGACCGTTCGCTCATCCGGGAACGGATCGTGGGAGGGAAGCGGCCGACACGCCTGGCGCAGTTCGGCAACGTGCTGAGTTATCTCGGCTGGAATACGGCGCGGCTCGTGACCGGCCAGCTCAAGCGCTACGGCCGGGTGGCGATCGCCTTCGGGACGCCGATCTCGGTGCGTGCCTGGCTGGCCGAGCAGCCGGCCGGCATCCTGTCGCTGCCGAAGGAAGAGCGGCTGCCGCATGTCCAGCGGCTGGCGGAGCAGGCGCTGGAGCGGATCGGGGCCGTGATCCCGGTGACGCCGGTCCCGCTCGCCTCCGCGGCACTCCTCTCCTTCGGTGAAAGCGTGGTGCCGCGCGCCCGGCTGCTCGAGCGCCTCGACGATCTGCGTGACCACCTCGGGGAATTCAACGCGCGCCTGGTCCGGGCCGAACTCCCGATTACCGAGGTGTGGGATCGCGCCTGGCTCATGTTCTCCATGCGCCGGCTGGTGGTGCGGCATGGCGACGATTTCGTCATCATGCCGTCAGCCCGTCCGCTGCTCGAGTACTACGCCAATTCGATCCGGCACCTGCTGCCGGTCGGGATGGTGGTCTCCTGGTCGCCGGCCACCGACGGGGACAGCTCGCTCCCGCGGCTCGCGACGCGGGCCGAGATGGACATCATGACGAAGGAAGTGCCGGTGCTGAAGAAGCGGCGATGACCGCGCTGTGCAGGCACGAGATGCGCGCGCGTTCGCGGCCAGAAAGCGACGACCAAATTGAGGTATTGCTTCCGGGGAATCTCTCCATGACCGAGAGGACAGGGTGTCTGTCGGGCCGGTGCGTGTGGTGGGGATGGGTGATGATCGTGGGACTTTGCTACAGCTTCCCGCAAGCCTCGGCGGCCCAGTCAGCGGATCAGATCTCTGCGGAGGCCCATCAGGCGTTCCGGGAGGCCGGCGAAGCTGAGAACGCGGGAGACCGAGTCTCCGCCGAGCGAGGCTATCTCCGGGCACTCGGACTTGTGCGCCGAGCCCATGATCGGGCGGGTGAGGCCTGGGTACTCTCGCATCTGGCGGGGGTCCAGCTCGTGCTCGGAGAGACGGACTCTGCTCTCTCCTCGGCTCACCAGGCGATCACGGCTGGGCTCGATGTCCGCGACCCCTGGGTGCAGGGGCTCGCTGGCAACTGGGCCGCTATGAGCCACCAGCGGCTGGGCCAACCCGATTCCGCGCTGGCCCACTTCCGGCAAGCGCTGCCATTGCTGAATGAGGTCGGGGACACTGGTGGGATGGCCGAAGCCCAAGTCGGCCTTGGCATGCTTTACTATCGCCTGGGAACCCTCGACTCGAGCGACGCGCATTGCCGCATCGCTCGGGAGCTATCCCGAGCGGACCACAACTCCAGGAGAGAGGCCTTTGCCCTGGATGCGATGGCCGGCATCGCCTTTCAGTTCGGGCGGCTGGACTCGATGGTCGCATTTGCGCGACGGGCAGCGGCGCTCTTCCATGAGGCGGGGTACTTGGCGGGTGAAGGGCGTGCGCTCCGTTCACTCGGCGCAGGCCATTTCGCGCTGGGCCGGCCTGATTCCGCGCTGACTGTTTACCGCTCGGCCCTTGCCATCCTGCGCCGGACGCCCGATCGCCGGGGCGAGGCCGAGGTGCTGCTCGACAATGCGGGGCTCTACGAAAGTCTCGGACGCAGCGATTCCGCTCTCGCCTTCAGCCAGCTCGTGCTGGATCTGGCGAATGCCGTAGGCGATCCCGGCATCGAGGCCGAGGCGTTGGCGATCCAGGGCGATGTCTACAGTCGCCCGCCGTGGCCGGCCGAATCCGCCATGGCTCGGTATTCGGCAGCGCGCTCAAGACAGCGTGCGGAACTCGATCCGCCCCGGGAGTTGGTGATGCTGACCCGTATCGGCCTCGGATACCTCCGGCTCGGCCGTCCGGACTCCGCGCTCGTCGTCTTCCGAGAATCGCTTCGCCGGTCGGAAGGGATGGGGGGCGTTCTGAACCGGGCGGCAACGCTGATCGGGATGGGGCACGCGCTCAGCCGGCTTCACCAATCCGAGGAGGCGCTCACTGCCTTTCGGCAAGCGCTCGGTTCGTTCGTAGACGCGCGAGATACTCGGGGTGTGCACGCAGCTCTCGAGAACATCGCCTTCGAGTACTACTTCCGGGGAAAGTCGGATCGCACGCCGTCCAATCGTCGTGCCTGGTACGACACCGCTGCGGCGTATTTCGATTCGGCAGCCGTCTCCAAGGCGGTGTTGCGTGGCGCTGCCGGAGGAGATCAGAATCGCCTTGCCCTCTCTGAGGAAAACGCCGGCTTGGTTCAGGACGCCTGGGTCATCTCAGTCCTGGCCAGAGGGGGTGTTCGAGCGGAGCTGGAGGCCCTGGGCGTCACCGAACGCGGGCGGGCACAAGCCCTGCTCGATATGATTCGGGTTGGGCGCGAAGATCCCTCCGCCGTTGCTGCTGCGGGCCGCGACCCATCGGCGCTGATCACGGGTGCCGTGAGTCCGAAGGATGTCGCGCTCGACTTCCTGGTGGGCACCGACAGCCTGATGATCTGGCTGCTTCGCTCGGACGGCCGCCTCAACTTCTTCACGGTCCCCATCAGTGCCGACTCGGTGAACGCACTCGTCGCGCGCTACCGGGCGGCGCTTGGCGCCACCGAGGCAGGGCGTGGACTGCGGGATATCGAGTCTCCGGATCGCTCGGGAGCCGCGGGGCTTTCCGGGCCAGGCTCCGCAGCCGAGACTGCGTCACTCGGTCGGGCGATCGCGGCCCGGGTGATCCCATCCGAGCTGGTACAGCATCTCGGCGATGCCCGAGAACTGGTGATCGTCCCGCATGGTTCTCTGGCGCTCCTGCCGTTCGCCGCCCTGCCGCTCCAGGGCGACACAGTCCCGTTAGGCGAACGATTTGCCGTCCGCTATGCACCCTCACTTGCAGCATTGGTGGCGGTGCAGAGACGATCACAGCCCACGCCGGGCCTCACACGTGCGCGGGTCTTCCGCAGGGCGCTGGTGGTCGGAAATCCCAGCATGCCGCGAGTGACGCGGGCGGATGGCACCCGGGCGTCGCTTTCGCCGCTGCCAGACGCGGAGGCCGAAGGACGGACGCTGGCGACGAAGCTCGGAGTCCGGCCGCTCACCGCCGACAGCGCCGGCGAGGGCGCCGTGCGGCGCCGCATGGCCATCGCGCCACTGATACATCTCGCCACCCACGGCTTTGCCTACAGCACCGACGCGCGGGCCCGGGAGTCGTTCATCGCCCTGGCACCCGACGCGACCAATGACGGACTGCTCACCGTCGGTGAGATCCTGGATGACCCGGCGCTTGAGCTCAAGGCGGATCTGGTGGCGCTGAGTGCCTGCCAGACCGGGCTTGGAGACCTCAAGCAGGCGGAGGGCACCGTCGGCCTCCAGCGAGCGTTTCTGGCAAAGGGTGCCCGCAGCGTGCTGGTGAGCCTCTGGAGTGTCTCCGATGCCGCCACCTCGCTGCTGATGCAGCGCTTCTACGCTCACTGGCTCGACGATCGCGACCGGCCCGGCAAGGCCGACGCGCTCCGACGCGCCCAGGCCGACGTCCGGTCCCGACCGGAGTACCGGGAACCGAGGTACTGGGCCGCATTCCAGCTGGTGGGAGCCGACTGATGACTCGAGGGGACACGATGCAGTTGCTGCTGCTCTCCAACTCCCGGATGCCCGGCGGGGCGTATCTCGCCCATGCGGCCACGGCGATCGCCGAGCTGCTCGGACCGCCGCCGCGCCGCCTCGCCTTCGTGCCCTACGCGGCCGTGACCTTCTCGTACGACGACTACGCCGCCAAGGTGCGGGAGCCGTTCACCGCGATGGGGCACATCGTCGAGTCACTGCACGAGAACGATCCGGCCGAAGTGCTCCGGCAGGCGGATGCCATCGTGGTCGGGGGCGGGAATACCTTCCGGCTGCTGGAACGGCTCGCCGCCTTCGGCCTGCTCGAACGGATCCGCGCGCGGGTGCGCGACGGCATGCCCTACATCGGCTGGAGCGCGGGCGCCAACCTTGCCTCTCCGACGATCCGCACCACCAACGACATGCCGATCATCCAGCCGCCCTCCTTCGCGGCGCTCTCGCTGGTGCCGTTCCAGATCAATCCGCACTTCACCGACCTGACGATTCCGAACCATGGTGGCGAGACCCGGAGCGACCGGATCATGGAGTTCCTGGCACTGAACGGCGAGGTGCGGGTGGTGGGGCTGCGGGAGGGGAGCTGGCTGTCGTGCGAGGCAGGAGCTCTCGCGCTGCACGGGCCGCATCCGATGGCGCTCTTCGAGGCGGGGCAGGAGCGGCGCGAGCTCGAGCCGGGAAGCGACCTGGCCTTCCTCTGGACGCCACCGAAACGGTGAGCGGCGTCCGCTAGCGCATCACGGCGAGCAGGTCGTTCACGAAGGTGCCGGGATCGAACGGCAGCGGCACGGTGTGATCGGCGCCGGCGGCGCGCGCCCGGGCGCCATCGCCCTGGAGCAGGGTGACCAGGGTGTAGCCCCGGCCCGGCTGGGGCACGAAGCCGGAGAGCGGATCGACCGCCGGACCGTCGGCGCCCATGATCACCACAACGGCGACGGCGAGTCCGCGCGCGCGGCTGTTGAGCGTCGCGAGGTCGGGCACCCGCTCGACGGCGAAGCCGCCGTGGCGAAGCAGCGACGCGACCACCCGCGCCAGATCCTCGTCCGGCAGCCAGAGCACCGCCTCCCCCGCGTGGGTGGGGGTCGGCCGGGTGCGGCGCGAGAGGTCGATCATCGGGACGCCGGCGAGGTACTCCGTCGTCTGGTCGTGACCGAGGCTGCTCACCCGTTCCAGGATGTCGCTGATCCGCTGCAGCGCCTGCTTCACCGAGGCGAGAGCGGTGCGCTGCTCCTCGTTGAGCGTGCGGTCCTGCAGCAGCATCTCGGTCTCCGCAAACGCCGCCATCAACGGGTTGTTGATGTTGTGGCGCAGGGTGACGTTGAGCTGCCCGATCGCCGCCATCCGTTCCGCGTGCACCAGGTCCCGCTCGGCGGCCGCGAGCGCCTCGGCGAGGGCCCGGTGACGGCGCACCCGTTCCATCACTTCCGGCAGGAGCCGCGGCAGCGAGCCGTCCTTGATCAGGTAGTCGTCGGCGCCGGCGCGGAGGGCCCGGGCGGCGAGCGCTTCGTCGCCGTAGGCGGTCACCAGGATGACGGCGGGCTGATTGGGGAGCGAGCGCAGTCCGCCCAGCAGCTCGAGACCGGTGGTGTCCGGAAGCTGATAGTCGAGGAGGATGAGGTCGGCCTCCGGCGCGGCACCCAGGGCCTCGAGGCCGGTGCTGGCGACGGTGGCGGTGCCGTAGCCGGCATCCTTCACGACCGCGCTGACCAGCCGCGAATAGGCCGGATCGTCGTCGACGACGAGGACCCGGATCCTCGAGGACTCAGGCAGCACGCACCGCCTCCGGATGTTTCTGGAATCCCTGCCGCGCGAACTTCTCCCAGCCGCTCTTGCCCCGCCAGGCATCCCACAACCCGCGCAGCCGCCAGTAGAGCGTGAGCGGGCGCCAGAAGAAGTTCTCCAGCACCGCGTAGCCGAGCAGGATGAGCACGTCCCGCTTGCGGTTGAATGGCAGGAGCCCGCGCTGCAGCCGGTCGGCGAGGCCGTAGCGGAAGCGCCAGGCGCCGACCAGCACCGCGAAGACGTTCACCAGGGTCCCCCAGCCGAGCGAGGCGAGCAGGAAGGCCACGGCGTACTGCTCGTTCAGGATCGGGATCCCGAAGAGCCGGTCCATGATGAAGAACACCGCGACGAACAGGTAGCCGGTGAGCTCGAGGATCGGGCCGTAGTATTCGAACAGCCAGAAGGTCGGCAGCGCGAACCACCCGATGCGGCCGTACTTGCGACGGAACAGCATGTCGCGATGGTAGAAGAGCGACTCGCGCAGCCCGCGCTGCCACCGGCCGCGCTGCTTGCGGAGCGACTCGAGCTTCTCGGGGACCTCGGTCCACGCCACCGGATGCGGCAGGAAGGCGATGCGCCGGTGGCGCAGCTTGTCCCGGACGAAGCGGTGCAGCCGGACGATGATCTCCATGTCCTCGCAGACGGTGCCGGCGCGCGGCCCGACGTATTCGCCGACCAGCTTGTGCTGCACCAGCGGCGTGAGATAGCCGCCCGCCCGGATCACCGTCTCCTTCTCGAAGACCGCGAAGACGCCGGAGAGGATCAGGATCGAGTCCAGCCGGTCGAGGCCGGTCCGACCGGTGGTGAACGAGCGCAGGTACTCCACCATCTGGAAGCGCGACCAGGGGTGCGACGGCAGCCCGACACTCACCACCCGGCCGCCGCGGATGGTACAGCCGTTGGCGATGGCGACCTGGCCGCCGACCGCGACGATCCGCGGATCCTCCTGCACCATGCGCATCAGCTCCTTGAGCGCGCGCTGGTCGAGGATGCTGTCGGCGTCGAGGCTGACGAAGTACGGCGAGGTGGAGGTGTTGATCCCCGCGTTCAGGGCGTCGGCCTTGCCGGCGTTCTCCTTGTCGATGACGATGAGCTGCGTGACGTTCTTCGGCAGCGGGATCGTCGCCTCGTACATCGCCCGTACCCGCGCGGTGCCGATCGCGTCGCGATAGGGCAGGTCGGTGCGCCGGAGCCGGAACGCCTGGCGCAGCACGTTGAGGGTCTCGTCGCTCGAGCCGTCGTTCACCACGACGACCTCGAAGCGGGGATAGTCGCAGTGGATGAGGTTGGTGACGCTGTCGACGATCGTCACCTCCTCGTTGAACGCCGGGACCACCATCGTCAGCGGCTTGGTGTAGTCGCTGTCGTCGATGAGGTCGAGGTCCTCGATGAAATGCCCCGCGACCCGCCGCCGGACCTGGCCGGCGGAGAGCGCGATGAGCAGGAGCATGTAGCCGTTGTAGAGGAGGAAGTACCCCAGGAACAGCGGCTGCAGGATGAGCCCGATCGTGGAGGCGATCGCGGTCAGATTCTCCGCGGTCATGGCACCTGCCGCGTGTCGGGGGTATCGCGCCAGCCGGCCAGCATCCGGCCCACCCGGTCCCGCACCGTCCACTGCGGGTCGGTCCGCATCACCGTGTACGCCGCGTCGTCGCCGAGGACGGCGAGCGCGAGCGCGGCGGGGAGCCGGCGGTCGGCGTTCTGCTCGTCGCGCGCCACGTCCCGCAGGGTTTCGACCGGCACCGCGTAGCGGACCGCCGTCGCCGCCGCGGAGCGGGAGATGCCGAAGGCGGCCGGCGGCTCGCTCCACTCGCCCCGCAGCAGGCGGGTGACGAAGAGCGCGGCGCGGACCATCTCGTCGGGATCGAGGAAGAGCGGCTCGAGCGGCGCCGTGTCAGGCGCGCCGAGGAAGGCGCGCGCGATGTCCTGGCGCACGCCGGGATCGGGATCGCCGAGCATCGAGGCCAGCCGCCCGAAGTGCTTCGCCGCCCCCCACGCCGCCACGGCACCGCGCCGGACCGGCACCGAGGGGTCGACCGAGAGCGACTCGAGCCCCGCCTCATCCATCAGGTCGGGCCGCGCCGCCCACAGCGCCGCCACCGCCTCACGCACCGGGGCCGCCGTGCTCCGGCCGACCGCGCCGAGCACCCGCTTGAGCTCGGGGTGGTGCATGTAGCGCGCGACCCGGCAGAGCAGCACCGCCTCCTGGCCTCCGGTATCCAGTCCGAGCGCCAGATCGAGGAACGCGGGGAATGCCGCCTCCGCCTGCTGCGCGACGGTCTGCAAGACGACCGGGTCCTCGTCCGAACGCAGCACCCGCATGAGACCCGCGAGTCCCTTCTCGGGCGCGACCTTCTGGAACAGCGCGACCGCCGCATGCCGGACCTGGCGATTCGGGTCGGTCAGCGCGCGGCTCGCGGTGAGATGCAGTTCGGTGACATCCAGCATCCCGCCGACCGCGGTGAGCGCCGCGGCCCGGACCTCCGGGCTCGGATCGCTCCGCACGACCGAGAGCAGCGCGCTCCGGCTTCGCTCGCCCTGGAAGGCGCGGAGCCCCGCCACGAGCCGCACCCGCTGCTCCGGCGAGAGCACGCCGCGCATCCCCTCCGCGAGCGTCTGCTCCATCTGCTCCCGGCTGGTGCTGCCGAGCGCGCGGAGCTCGACGTGCTGCGCCTCCCGCAGCCGGAGCCCCAGCAGGCGGAACTCCGCGTCCGTCTTGAGCCGCTCCCGGAGGACGTCGCGCAGCGCCTCTTCGTCGGCCATCTCGATGATGCGGGCGACCAGGCTCTCCTGGTCGTACGCGCCGAGCGCGAGCGTCGCCGCCGCGCGGACCGCGACCGACTGCTCCCGGTGGCAGGTCTCGAGCAGCACGACCTCCCCCCCGGCCGGACGGAAGAGGCCGGTCGCGAGCGCCGCGCGCTCCCGGACCAGCGGGGAGGGATCGTCGCGGAGCAGCGTCATGACCCGGGGGCCCTCGCGGTCGCCGCTCACCCGGACCAGCGCGTCCACCACTGCCGCGCGCACCCGCTCCTCCGGATCGGCGAGCCCGCCCTCGAGCAGCTCGACCGCGCGCGGTCCCGCGACCCGGCCGAGCACTTCGGCCGTGGCGGTCCGGACCTCCGCCGAGGCATCGTGGAACAGTGAGGCGAGCAGGTCGATCGGATGCGGCGCCTTGAGCCCGCCGATGGTCCGCACCAGTCGCGCGCGGCTCGGTGCATCGCCCCGCTCGAGCAGGACCGCGATGATCTCCCCCAGCGCGTTCCGGTCGAGCTGCGCCACGGCCACCGTGATCGCCTCGCCCAGCGCGGGCGTGGCATCGCGGAACACCTTGACGAGCGGTGCAACCGCCGCCGTCTCGCCGAGCTGCCCCAGCGCACGGGCCACCGCGATCCGCACCGGCTCATTCGCATCGCTGAGCAGCTCGATCAGGAGCGGCACGGCGCCCTTCCACCCCGCCTCCGCCGCCCCTTCCGCCGCCGCCGCGCGGACCTGCGCATCGGGATCGCGGAGCAGCCGCGAAAATTCCTTCTCCGCGCCGACCGCGTGCACCAGGCCGAGTGCCCGGGCGGCCGCGGCGCGCACCAGCGGCTCCTTGTCGGTCGACCGCGGCTGGATGACGCTCGCGAGCTCCCTGCCTCCCAGGTCGCCGATGAGCCCCGTGGCCGCGGCACGCACCCGCTCATCGGCATCGCCGAGCGCATCGAGCGCCGCCGGGACCGCGTCGCGTGCGCCGAGCGCATGCAGCGCCGCGAGCGCTTCCGCGCGGACCGCGGGCTCGGCGTCCTGCCGCGTCCGCTCGATGAGCTCCGGCGAGAGATCCCTGCGCTCCGCATGGCGGATTGCCGCGATCATCGCGAGCCGGACCGGCTCGGCGGTGTGATGCAGGTGCTCGGCGAGGAGTTCGCGCGCGCCCGCCACCCCGAACTTGGTGAGCATCGACTCGGTTTCCGGCGTGCCCTCCCCCCGCTCGATCTCCGCGACGATGCGCGCCGGCACCCCGAGCCGCTCCAGGCCGACCGCGGCGCGGATGCGGATCTCGGGATCGGGATCGTCGAGCGCCACGAGGAGCGGCGCCTCGGCGGTCGGCCCGATCTGCTCCAGCGCCTCGACGCTCCGCATGCGCACCCACCACGCCGGATCGCCGAGCGCGCGCACCAGCCGGTCGATGACTTCCCCGTCGGCGAACTGGCCCAGCGCCCCCGCGATGCGCGCCCGGACGAACGGCGCAGGGTCGGAGAGCAGGTGCTCGAGCAGGTAGGTCACCGCGCGCCGGTCGCCGAGCTTGCCGAGGGCGCCGGCCGACTTGGCGCGCACCTCGTCGTCCAGGTCCTTCAGCGTCGTCACCAGGACCGGGAAGGCGCGCTGCGCCTTGAGTTCGCCGAGGATGTTGGCGGCCCAGGCGCGCGCGGGGTGACGGGTGGTGTCTTGCAGGAAGCGGAGCATCGGTTCGACCACGGCGTCGCCATGGCGGACCAGGATGTCGGCGATACGGGGGGCAAGCCAGTTCTCCGCCTGCTTGAGCGCCTCGACCAGCGGATCGACGGCGCGCGGGTCCCCGATCCGGGCGAGCGCCCGGAGCGCGATCTCCCGGACGTCGGCGTCCTCGGAGCGGGTCGCCTGAATGGTCTCGATCAGCGCGGGCACCGCCTTGGCGTTGCCGACCCGGCCCAGCAGCTCCGCGGCAAAGGCGCGCTCGCGCCAGCGCTTCGCGGTGCGCAGCCGCTCGACGTACTTGTCCACCAGACCCAGGCGGTCGTACGCATCGATCAGCCAGCTCGGCCGTTCGGTGAGACCGCGCGCCTGCTCCTCGAGCAGCGCCTCGAGCGCCTCGAAGTCGCGGAGGGTGCGGAGATTATGGAGTTCGGGCTCGAGCAGCGCCTGGTCGCGCTTGGCCATCCCCGCGACGACGTCGCGGTAGAGGCCCTTGCGATGCGCGAGGCGGCGCTCGACCCGGGAGAGCCAGGCCGCGTAGGCCAGCCAGACGAGCACGGCGAGGACGCCGAGCCCCACCACGACGGCGGCGAAGATGAGGATGACGTCGAGCAGCGTCACGCGCGCTCCGTCAGGCGGTCGAGCAGGTCCACGAGGTCGCGGATGTCCACCGGCTTGGCGAGAAAGGCGTCGGCCCCGACCTCCTTCGCCCAGAACTCGTCGGCGGGCTGATCCTTGGTCGTCACGATGACGACCGGGATCGTGCGCGTGGCCGGGTCCGCCTTGAGCAGGCGGCAGGTCTGATAGCCGTTGAGCTTCGGCATCATGATGTCGAGGATGATCGCATCGGGACGCTGCTCCTGGGCGGCAACGAGCCCTGCTTCGCCGTCGGCCGCGGCGACCACCCGCCACCCGCTGCCGCCGAGCATGCGCTCGAGGAAGCGGCGCTGATCGGGATCGTCCTCGATCACCAGAGCGAGGCGGCTCACCGCTCTGCCTCACTCATGAGATTGACATCTTCCACATCACAAAAACGGCAAAAGGCCGCTTCGGGCGCGGCCTTCGGTGTCTCGGAGCCTGCCGCGAAGCGGCGCTCAGGTTCGGGCATCATCCAGAAAGACCAGCGCCTGACGGCGGCGGACCGCGGCCTCGAGCGCCCGGTAGACCTCGGGGTCGAGCACCGAGCCGGCGAGATCCCGCATCCGCTCCACCGCCACATCGGCCGGCATCTTTTCCTGGTAGGGCCGGGCGGTGGTGAGGGCGTCGAAGATCTCCGCGGCGCCGAGCACCCGGGCGCCGAGCGGAATCGCCTCGGCCCGGAGCTGGTCGGGGTAACCCTGGCCGTCCCACCGCTCGTGGTGGCTGCGCACGAAGGCGATGATGCCGCCGAGATGGCTGAGCGGGGCCAGGATCTGGGAACCGATGACGACGTGCTGCTTCACCTGCTCGTACTCTTCGGTCGTGAGCGGGCCCTGCTTGGCGAGGATCTCCTCGCGGATGCCGATCTTGCCGATGTCGTGGAGCCGGCCCGCCATGCGCACCTGTTCCACCTGCTCGTCCGACTGCCCCAGCTCGGAGGCGATCATCGCGGCGAGGTCGGCGACCCGGGCGGAGTGGCCGCGGATGAAGGGGTCCTTCGCCTCGAGCGCGTTGACCAGCGCCTCGAGGGTCGCGACCGAGAGCCGCTCCAGCTTGGCGCGCTCCCGGCGCAGCTCGGCGGTGCGGACCGCCACCTCCTCCTTGAGCCACTGATTGAGATTGGCCTGCTCGATCTGGCTGTCGCGGCGGCGGATGGCGCGCAGGATCGCGCGGGCGAGATCGGAGAGGTCGATCGGCTTGGTGAGGTAGTCCATCGCGCCGCGCTGCATGCAGAGCGCGGCGGTGGTCGCGTCGTTGACCGCGGTGAGCATCAGGATCGCGATGCTGGGCTCCAGCTCCAGGATCTGCGGCACCAGGTCGATCCCGCTCCGCCCCGGCATCCGCACATCGAGCAGCACGACGCTGACCTTCTGGCGCTGCAGCACGCGCAGCGCCTCGTCACCGGATGGCGCGGTGACGACGTCATAACCCTGCTGCGTCAGGAACTTCTTGAGCGCATTCCGGATCGGCTCCTCGTCATCAACGACGAGTACGCTGATCCCGGCGGGGCATGCCCTGGCCAGGGCACGCCCTCGCCCTTCAGCCGACGAACTCCACCTTCACCGGGTGCGGAATGATCCCCGCCGCGTGCCCCCGCTTGAGCAGCTCGCGGACCGCCTCCCGTCCGCGGTCGCTGTAGTCCACCGTCCACTGGTTCACGTACATCCCCACGAACCGGTCGGTCTTCTCGTCGCCGATGCCGCGGTTGTACTGCTTGGCATGCTCGAGCGCGGGGGCACGGTGCTCCAGCGCGTAGACGATGCTGGCCTTGAGGTCGCGGGCGACCTGCTCGACGACCGCCGGCCCGAGGTCGCGGCGCACCACGTTGCCGCCGAGCGGCAGCGGCAGGCCGGTCTCGCCGAACCACCACTCCCCCATGTCGGCCCAGAGGTGGAACCCGTCATCCTGGTAGGTGAGCTGGCCCTCGTGAATCAGCAGCCCGAGATCGACCTCGCCCCGCTTCACCGCCCCCTCGATCTGGTCGAACGGCATGACCACCTCGATGAAGTCGGGCTGATAGAGCTTCAGCGAGAGATATGCGGTGGTGAGCTTGCCAGGCACCGCGATCCGCTTCCCCTTCGATGCGGCACGGGGGTCGGCCGGCGGCGGCGCGAGGCTCACCAGCCGGGGACCGTAGCGGTCGCCCATCGAGGAGCCGCTGTTGAGCAGCGCGTAGCGGTCCGCGAGGTAGGCGTAGGCGTGGATGGACACCGCCGTCACCTCGAGATCGGCGGAGAGCGCCCGCCGGTTCAGCGATTCGATGTCGGAGAGTTCATGCACGTAGCGGAGGTCGCCGGTGTCGATCTTCCCCTCGGCCAGCGCGTAGAACATGAACGCGTCGTCGGAATCGGGGGAGTGGGCGACGTGGATGGTACGGGGCATCTGATGACCTTGAATGGAAGTGCTTTGTCGAATCAGTTCCAAGTTCCGAGTTCCGAGTTCCGAGTTCCGAGCAACTGCATTCACTCGCAGCCCGCGGTGCGGTACCCGATCGAACTCGGAACTCGGTACTCGGAACTCGGTACTATTTCGGTGCCGTCTCCGACCTGAAGCTCTCCAGCATCGCCTTGTGCTCCTCGTACTCGGGGCGCTTGCGGGCCAGCTCCGCGTCGTAGTGCGCGAGGAAGTTCTTGCGGATCCGGTCGAACTGCGCGGAGTCCCCCCTGGCCTGCGCGACTTCGGCGCGGACCAGGTCGGCGAAGAGGTGGTCCTTCGCGCCGATCTGGATCGTGTCCGCGAGCGCCAGCGCCTCGGGATACTGCCCCAGCCGCAGGTAGATCGCGGCCGCATGGAACCGGAGATCGGTGTCGATCGAATCGAGCATGCTGTACGCCGTGAGCGCCATCGGCGAGAAACGGGTCACGGTCGCGGTGTCGCCCTGGCTTGCGGCGTTCATGATCCGGTCGTGGAGCCGGAGGAAGCGCTCCCGCGGCGTCATCTGGCTGATGTCAGGCGGGGCACCTTCGCCCGCGCCTCCGGGCACGCCACTGCTCGCGCCGGCGTTCGCCATGTCCGGTCCGGCCTGCTCGGTCGGCTTGTGCGTGACGAAGTACACGATGCCGGCGAGACAGATCGCGACCACCACCCAGGCGATCATCCACGGCGTCCGCTCGGCGCTGCCGCCGGCGGTCACGGCACGCCCGCAGCGATGGCAGTACTTGGCGTCCGGCGCCAGGGGCGCGTAGCAGGCGGGGCAGGCGGCTGGGTTGGTCATGGGGCGGGGAATCTAAGCAGGGAAGGCGGCGGCGGGGTACAGCCCCATTGTCGTCCTCCCCCGGCTTCGTTAGCGTGAAGGCAACCCGGAGGATGCATGGCCCAGCCGCAGCAGCCACCGCCGGTCCCCCTTCCCGAAGCGCCGACGGCCAGACACCTGGGCGATCTCGCCCGGAGCCAGACCCGCTGGAGCGTGTACCTCGAGACACGGACCGCCGGTGCCCTGGCGCAGGGACGGCTGCATTTCGTCGACGGGTCCCGCCAGAAGAGCACCGGCTGGATCTTTCGCGAGTGGACCGAGCGGGAAATCATGGATCGGTTCAGCGAGTTCAGTCCGATCGAACTCTGGAAGATCCTCGAGAGTCTCGTCTAGCTCATCTGCCCCAGGTGCCCGGGGCCTGGTCCTCTGAGCGCGTGCGCGACTCCGAGGCACCGGGACCCGGGCGCTGCGTACCCGCAGGAGTCTCCGCATGGCCGTCCGCCCCCCGATCAGCGGCTTTCCCCGTCACTTCTCCGGCGCCCGCAAGTCCGAGATCCTGGCGCTCGCCGACGAGTTCCAGGCCGACTTCCTCCGGCTGCAGTTCACCGACATCCTCGGCATCAACAAGAACGTCGAGGTGCCGCGCAGCCAGTTCGAGAAGGCGCTCGACGGCGAGATCATGTTCGACGGCTCCTCGATCGAGGGCTTCATGCGGATCGAGGAGAGCGACATGCTCCTCGTCCCCGATCTCGACACCTTCCGGCTGCTCCCGATCGAGGATGAAGGGGGCCGGGTCGCGCGCCTCCTCTGCGACATCTACACCCCCGATCACCAGCCCTTCGCCGGCTGCCCCCGCCTGACCCTGAAGCGCCAGATCGCCCATGCGAAGACCATGGGCTACACCATGATGGCGGGCTGCGAGGTGGAGTTCTTTCTCTTCGAGAAGGACGAGAAGGGGAATCCCTCCACCGCCACCCACGATGCGGGGAGCTACTTCGACCTGACGCCGGTGGACAAGGGCGAGGAGCTGCGCCGGCTCATCGTGAAGGACCTCGAGCTGATGGGCTTCGAGGTCGAGGCGGCGCATCACGAAGTCGCGCCCGGCCAGCACGAGGTCGATTTCCGCTACGCCGATGCGCTCACCACCGCCGACAACATCGCCACCTTCAAGTTCGTGGTGCGGAGCGTCGCCAACCGGCACGGCTTCACGGCGTCGTTCATGCCGAAGCCGATCCAGGGCCAGGCCGGCAGCGGCATGCACACCCACCAGAGCCTCTTCCGCGGCAAGGAGAACGCCTTCTTCGATCCGAAGACGGAAACCCAGCTCTCCGCCACCGCGATGTCCTACGTCGAGGGGCTGCTGCAGCACGCGCGCGGCTTCTGCGCGATCACCAACCCGCTCATCAACAGCTACAAGCGGCTGGTGCCCGGCTTCGAGGCGCCGGTCAACGTGACCTGGAGCATGCGGAATCGCTCCCCCCTGGTGCGCATTCCGGAGCGCCGCGACGACGGCAGCCGCTGCGAGCTCCGGATGCCCGATCCCTCCGCCAATCCCTATCTCTCGCTCGCGGTGCAGCTCGCCGCCGGCCTCGACGGCGTGGCGCAGAAGCTCGAGTGCCGCGAGCCGGTGAACCGGAACATCTTCCGGATGAGCTATCGCGACCGCCGCAAATACCAGATCGACGACCTGCCCCGCGACCTGCACGAGGCGCTCGACCGCTTCGAGAAGGATGACGTGATCAAGGCGGCGCTCGGCGAGCACCTGACGGAGCGGTTCCTCGAGGCGAAGCGCGAGGAGGTCGACCGCTTCAATCTCGAAGTGACCGAGTGGGAGATCCGGAACTACCTGGGCCGGTACTGAGGCCGGCGGGCGTCAGCCCGCCGCGTCGTGGAGCCGCTTGAGGAGCTGGATCTGGCCGGTGTGGTAGACGTCGTGCGCCAGCACGCCGAGAATCATCTCTGCGTAGGTGTATTGCCGCTTCTTCGGCGGCCGCCGGTTGAGCCTCGCCGGGTCGAACTTCCGTACCGCCTCCACGAACAACCGCTGCTCCAGCGCCAGCAGCGCCCGGTCCGCCTTCCACGCGGCCTCGTCAGGCCGCGCCGGCAGCGCGGGCCAGTTGCTCGGGCTCCGCGGGAACTGGCCCCGTCCCACCGGCTCGAGATGCCGCCGCACCGCGTACTTCCAGTACGCGATGTGGAGCGTGAGCGACCAGATGCTGTGCCGCTTCGGCGCCGGCACCCAGCGCGCCGCCTCGGCGTCCACGCCGCGCACCGCCCCCACCGCCGTCGGGCCGCCATGCCAGGCGCGGCCGCGGACCGGCTCGAGGGTCCGGGCGATCAGGTCGAGGGTGTCCTGTTTCATCGATGCTTCTCGTGGACCAGGGCCAGGATCTCCCGGACGATCACGTCCGGCTGCTCCTCGTGGATGTGCAGCCCCGCGCCGATCACGGTCTGCACGGTCAGGGAGTGCACGTGCTCCTCGAGCGCCCGGAGCCGGCTCGGCGAGATCCCGCTCTTGTGGGCCGCGCCACCGAGCAGCAGCCGCACCGGAACCTGCAACTGGCCGAGGCGCGGCGTCAGCGAGTCGGGCTCGGTGGAGTTCTGCATCCCCTTGAGCGCGCGGAGCACCGCGCCGATGTCGCCCGCCGCCCCCCTGGTGTAGCCCTCGATCACCGCATCCGTGACCCACGCGGTGTCGCCCGAGCTCGCGATGAGTCCCTTGCGCAGCTCCTTCTTCACCCGGCCCCGACCCGCGAAGATCCGGATGAAGAAGGCGAACTTGAGCGCGTTCTTCACCCCGGGCACGGCGGCACTCTCCACCGGACCCTCCTCGACCAGCAGCAGCCGGTGCACCAGCTCCGGGCGGGCCAGGGCCAGCCGGAGCGCGATCGGCGCGCCGACCGCGTGGCCCAGCGTCACCGCCTGCGTCAGGTGCAGCGAGTCCATCACCGCTGCGATGCGGTGCGCCTGTGCGGTGTGGGAATAGTCGGCGTCGCCCGGACGGGAGGAGGCGCCGACGCCGAGCGGCTCGATCACGACCGCCCGCACCCCGGCTTCCGCCAGCGGCGCCAGCACATGCCGGAAGGCAAACGCCGGGCTGACGAGGCCCGGAATGATCAGGACAGAGGGACCCAGTTCCGGCCCGACCATCGTGATGTGCAGTGTCTCCGCGGGAGCCACCACGATCATCCGGTCCACCGAGTCGGCGGGAGCGGTGGAGGCGAGCGGAGCGAACGCGACGGCGGCCGACAGCCAGAGTGAAAGCATGGCGCGGAATGTCGCCGGAGTGGCAGCGCCCGGCAATCGGACTGGACGGGAGGCCGGATCCCGCCACCGCCACTCTCGCACAGCGGCGCTCCCGGATGGGTTCGGGATTCTCAACCGCGGCGGCCCTCGCCCGACGCGAGTGATTTGACACGCAACGGAATGACACGGATGGCCCTTCGATACGGGCGGGATCGGCGTTCAGTACCGAGTACCGAGTTCCGAGTTCCGAGTCTTTCGTGTCGCCAACTCATTCTATTGCAAAGAGTTACGTCAGTGAGGCGAGGTCTGTCTCCACTCGGAACTCGGAACTCGGAACTCGGAACTGTCTCGGCCTGCTAGTTGCCAAATTCGGGCGGAAGTTCGTTGTCCGTTTTCACTCCGCCATCGGTGGCAGGCCATGCAAGAGCGGCTTTTCGGAACCCGCCAGACGGTCATCCTCGCAGCCGGGAACGGCTCGCGGCTTTCGGCGACCAGGGGTCAGCTGCCCAAGCCCCTCGTCCGGGTGGCTGGTCAGACCCTCATCGAGCATGCGCTCGACCAGGCGGTTGCCGCGGGCGTCGAGGAAGCGATCATCGTCACGGGCAACGCCGCCGACCAGATGCGCAGCCACCTCGAGACGGTGGACCTGCCCATCAAGCTGACGGTGGTCTACAACGAGCGCTATCACGAGCCGAACGGCGTCTCGCTCCTCTGCGCCGAGCCGTACATCAGCGGCGGCTTCTATCTGCAGATGGCCGATCACGTCTTCGCTCATCCGGTGCTCCGCTTCCTCGATCGCATCGAGGCCGCCCCGGTGGGCTGCTCGCGGCTGCTGGTGGATTTCCATCCCGTGAATCTGGACGAGGACGACGCGACCAAGGTGCGCGTCGCCGGCAGCCACATCACGGCGATCGGCAAGGATGTCTACCCGTACGACGCGGTGGACACCGGCTGCTTCCGCCTCGATCCGCGCGTCTTCGACGCCCTGCATGATGTCGCCCGCTCCGAGCCGCCCTCCGTCACGCTCGGCATGCGCCGCCTGCTCGGTCGCGGTGAGTTCGCCGCGGTGCCGCTCACCGGCGTGCGCTGGACCGACGTGGACACGCCGGAGGACTACGCCAAGGCCGAACTGCTCCTCGGCGCGCATCGCCGCCGGAGCTCGATCCGCGAAGCCGCGGTGGCCTGAGCGAGCCAGCCTCGAACGCGAACGGGCGACCCCGAAAGGGTCGCCCGCTCTGTTTCCGGTACCTCCAGCCTTCCTAGACCCGCGGGGCGGGGCGGGGCCCGCCCCGCACGATCCACTCGATGCTCGTCGTGCCGCCCGACCCGATGAACACGATGGCGCACCAGATGAGCGGGAGCTCGGTGAGATGGAGGATCGCCGCGGGCAGGTAGAGGAAGGTGAAGAAGTCGCGATGCCCGGTCATCTCCAACGACTCCTTCACCACCTGGAAGCGGGTGCGCTTCCGGATCACCTCGGTCGGGGCGTGCGGATCGCGCTGCGACCACCAGCGGATGCTCGCGACGCTGCCACTGCCGCCGCCGCGGACGATCAGCGCGGTGTACAGCGACACCTGATAGACCAGGTGCATGACCGTGCCGGCGATCGTGATCGGCAGCGCGATGGGCGAGCCGGCCTGGTAGAGCGCCCAGCCCGCCGCGGCGAAATAGCCGACGTTCACCACATCGTCGAGCACCTGGTCGAGCCACTCGCCGAGCCGGGACCGGATGTACTTGAGCCGCGAGATCTCGCCGTCGCAGCCGTCGAGGATGGACTGGATCTGGAGCAGCAGCGCCCCGAGCACCAGCCGGTCCGCACCACCCTGCACGACCACCCAGATCGCGGCGAAGCCGAAGAGCGCGGCCACCGCCGTCATCTGGTTCGGGGTCATCGAGGTGTCGAGCAGGAGCCGGGTGACGCGAAGCGAGATCCGCCGGTTGAGCGTGCGCGAGATGAGCCCGTCGGTCGCCTTGAGCAGCGACTGCAGCAGCCGGTCCTCCGCCTGTTTCCGGCTCGCGGCGTCGCTGGCCACGATGACGAACTCGTCGCCCGCGAGCGTGGCCGCCTCGATGTCGCCCCGGTACCCGCCGGCCATGAGCCGCTTGGGCAGCATCCGCTGCCACACCAGGCCCAGTCGTCCCGTCAGCGCCGCGCCGGCCCGCTCCGCCGCGGTCCCCGCGACGCTCCGCACCGGCATCGTCAGGCGCTCGTCCCGCGGCAGTTGCTCCCCGGGGATGCCTTCGACCACGGTCTCGGTGATCCCGGCGTCCTGCAGCGACAGGAGCTGCCGCAGCAGCACGCTCATCCCCGCCACCCGGGCGAACGGGTCACCGGCCGCCGGGGCCGTCAGCACCGCGAGGCGCGTCATGCCGCCGCCGTCCGGGACTCGGCCGCCATCATCGAGGCCATGAAGAGATTGAGCACGGTGATGCAGAAGACGAAGTAGGCCGCGAGCGACGGCGCCCACCACCACGACGTCACGCAGGCGATGTAGCCCAGCGCGAAGTGAGTGCCGATGCCGAGGATCGTCCAGGAGCGCATCCGGCCGGCGTTGGCATTCCGGTAGGCGACCGGATCGGCGGCCGGCGCGATCGCGAGGCTGGCATGCTGGGCGCGGGAGTAGCCCTCGTACAGCCAGAAGAGCAGCGCATCCCCGTAGCGACCCTCGCGCCACGCGGCGGCGCGGTCCCGCGCGACCCGGTCCACATCCTCCTCGCGCTCGCAGTAGCCGCCGCCGACGCGGGCGATGTACCGGGTCTTGGCATGATCGAACATCGCCGACTGCACCGCCGAGCTCACGATGCCGAGCAGGCCGAGCAGCCAGTACCAGGGGCTCCCGAGCGCGTGCACCAGGTAGTGCGAGGCGCCGACGCCGAAGGTGAAGCCGACCGCGTAGTCGGCGAGCCCGTCGAGAATCGCGCCGGTGGTGGAGGAGATCTTCTTGGCGCGGGCGAGCTGGCCGTCGCAGCAGTCGAGCACCACCGAGACGAAGAGCAGCACGCCGGCGAGCACCAGCCGGGTGGGATGCTCCGCGCCGCCGAACAGGGCGATCCCGCCGGAGACGCCGACGGCGCCGGAGAGCAGGGTGACCTGATTGGGGGTGATGGGGGTGTGGACCAGCACGGCGACGACGCGCCGCGCGAGCGGACGGTGGATCTTCTCGTCCACCCATTCCTCCACCTCGCCCGGCTTGGAGGCCGGGGTGGAGTGACCGCCAGGCGGCCGGGCGTCAGCGGCTGAAGCGGGCGCGGGCGTCCTCGAGGTCGGCGAGGTCATCGATCTCCGTCCATTCGTGATGGCCGATCGGAACGGTTCGGAAGCTAACGCCCGCGTGGATCATCCGCTGGAATGCATCCTCATAGTAGCCCTGGGTGTCGCCGGCCTCGCGCATCGACTCGAGCGTCGCCCAGAAGATCGGCAGCGCGAGGCCGCTGACCTTCTGGATCCCGATCGACTCCCCCGCGCACTCCGCCGGCTCGAGCTTCTTCGAGAGTCGCCGCACGCTCCCCTGCGCGTCGAGCAGCGCCTTCATCTCCTCGTCGGCCAGCACCGTCTCGGTGTCGAGCAGCAGCGCCGAGTGACCGGGTTCCGCCACCAGCCGGGCGAGGGCATCGCCGGTGAGCACCACGTCGCCGTCACAGATCACGATGCCGTTCCCGCGCACCTGGGTCCGCGCGGCCAGCACGCTCATGCAGTTGCCGGTGGTGGCATACTCGGGGTTGGGCGCAAGCGCGACCTCGATCGGCGGGCGGTTGGCCTGCAGATGGGTCTCGACATCCTCGGCGCGATAGCCGGTGACCACCACGGCCCGGCGGATGCCGGCCGCCGCGATCCGCTCGAGCTGGCGCGCGAGGATCGTCTGCCCGCCGACATCCAGCAGGCATTTCGGGGTGGTATCCGTCAGCGGCCGGAGGCGGGAGCCGAGGCCGGCGGCGAGGATGATGGCGGTGAGATCCATGGGCAGGGTCGGTGGACGTTCCCGGACAGCATCAGGGGCGACCCGTGTGGTCGCCCCTGGCGGAACCGGTGAGCCGATTGGGCGCCGGTCCCGGCGCGGTCCTGAATTATAAGGCGGGGACGCCCGTGATGTCGGCCACGGTCTCGAGGAACCGGTCGATGGTCCCGGCGTCCACGTAGCCCATGTTGCCCACGAGGAAGGAGTCGTGACTAACCGGACCCTTGCCGCGATAGACCAGAAAACCGCGGGCCCGGAGATCGTTGTAGAAGGTGTCGAAGCTCAGGCCCGGCGGCAGCTGCGCCACCGTGAGCGAGCAGGCGCTGCCGGGGCCGTCATAGCGGATCCGGAGGCCGAGGCCGATCAGGCCGGCGCGGAGCCGGGCATTGAGCGCCTGGTACTTGGCGCGGCGCGCCGGAGCGCCCCCCTCCTCTTCCAGCTCGTGCAGCGCCGCTTCGAGTGCGGCCACGGCGGGCACCGCCGGCGTGAACGGGGTCTGCCCCGTCTCGCGGAGCGCGGTGCGATAGCGGCGCAGATCGAGGAACATCGAGCGGGGCCGCACGTGCGCCGTCTCCTCCCACACTTCCTTGCGGGTGATGACGAAGGCGGTGCCGGCGACGCCGTGGAGGCACTTGTTCGCGCTGCCGATGACGACCGAGGCACGGCTCCGCACCATGTCGAAGTCTTCGGCGCCGAGGCTCGAGACGACATCGACGAAGTAGCGGATGTGACGCGGCGCGAGCAGCCGGCCGAGCTCGTTGACCGGATTGACCCGGGCAACGCTGGTCTCGTGATGCACCATCGCGACCGCCTTGATCCGCGAATCGCCCTCGAGCATCCCCTGGATCTGCTCCAGGACCACCGGCTCGCCCCAGTCGTAGCGCAGGTGGCTCATCGGGAGGCCCAGGTTCTGGGCCATCTCCGCGATCCGCTCACCGAACGCGCCATTGGAAACCACCAGCAGCCGCTCGTCAGGCGAGACGAAGGTGGCCAGGGCCGCCTCGGTCGCCGCGGTGGCGCCGCCGCCAATCACCAGCACGTCGTGATCGGGGGCGCCCGCCACCCGGCGGAGCCGCCCGATCATCCGCGACAGCACGTCGACGAACGCCCGGTCCCGATGGGCGATGTCCGCGCCAGCCAGCGCCTGCTTCACCCGCGGAGAGGTCGTTACCGGTCCCGGGCACAGCAGGGTCAGCTCCGCCTCGGCTTCGACCGGTCGGGACGAAATGGCCCGGACAGTTTCGACTTCCGGGCGCCGAAGGCGTGTCATGCTGTCCAGCGCGGCGTGTGATTTCATCACGCTCTCAAGTCAGAGGTTGTGTGACAATGACGCAGGGCAAAGAACGTCCGCAAATCACTATCTGATAGCGACTTGCGGTCCCAGATCTCGTCAGAGTCATTCCGTGGATTGAGTTGGGCGCCACGGGCGCGTCACTCTTGCAGCAGGTTCTGCGCCTAGGTTCGACCCAGCAGCCACTTTAGCGATTCATGAAGCCATGACCCGGTCTTCCACGGTCCGGCCGGCAGTGGGGACGCCGGGGCGGTGAGCCGGGACACCAGAAAGGCCTCGATTCGCGCCGCCCGGGCGTCCCAGGTCAGCGACTGGGCGGTAGCGAAGGCCGCCGCGGCGAGCTGCTCGGCGCGGGCGGGGTTCGCCGCCAGGTCGCGGAGGGTGCCGACCAGTCCGGCCACATCGCCGGCTGCGACCAGCACGGCGTTCTGCCCGTCCGAGAGCAGCTCCGCCGTGTCCGGTGCGCGCGGCGCGAGCAGCACCCGCCCCGCGGCGAGATAGAGGAAGAGCTTGATCGGCAGCACCGTGTTCCCATGCCGCTCCAGCGGCTCGAGACTCGGCGGAATCACCAGGACGTCGGCGGCGTACAGCCACGGTGCGAGGTCGCGGAACTTCTGCCACGGCACGATGCGCACGTTGCCGAGCGCCCGGGCTTCGGTCTCCACCGGACCCTCGCCCTCGGAGCCGACGAGCACGAAGCCGATCTCCGGCGCGCTCCGCGCGGCGGCGAGGATGATGTCGAGCCCCTTCCGGGCGTTCATCCGTCCGGAATAGACGACGGTGAAGCGATCGGCGGCGAGACCGAGCTGGGCGCGTGCCGCGGCGCGGCTGAGCCGCGGCTCCATGCGGCCCGGGTCCCAGCCGTTGTGGGCCACCAGCATCCGCTCGTCAGGAACCCCGAGACGGCGGTAGCTTGCTAGCGCATGGTCGGAATGAAAGACGGCGCCCACCAGATTCGGGTGCCGGAGGATGTGCCGCAGGAACGGTTGCAGCGGCGGGATCTGATCGCCCCAGGGGCGGAAGTGCTCGTAGACCACCCGTCGGCCCGCACGCAGGAAACTCCACGCGCCGGGAAGGTTCCGGGTGTAGATCAGCTCCGCCGCCGCCACCGCGGGGTGGTGCGGGGCCCGGAGTGCGTGCGACCACTTCTCGAAGGCGCGGAGTCCGTGATAGCGCCAGCGCAGCAGATGCACCGCGACGTCGCCGCTGACTTGGTAGTACTCCCGAAGCGCCGTTGCATCTCCGGGGCCCGTCTGCGGGCCGGGAAGCAGCAGTCCCATCGCGATGCCCCGGCGCGCGAGCGCGGTGACGTTGTTCACCACCTGCTCGGTGTCGGCGCCCGTGTCGGGCATCGGCGTGTCGTAGCTGTAGAGGATGCGCACGGCGAAGCAAGCTACCGGTGCCACCAGCGCGCCGCCAGCGAACCGGGGGAGACTCGCGAGTGACCGAACGGCCCATCGACGCCAAGCACGAGATGAAGCGCGGACTCTGGTGGTCCGGGGCGTCGACCGTGGCCATGCGGGTCCTCGATGTCGGCGGGAGCCTGCTGGTCCTCCAGTTCCTCTCCCGCGCGGAGGTCGGCCTCGCCGCGCTGGCATGGAGTGTCGCTGTGCTGCTCGAGAGCTTCAACGGCCTCGGGGTGAGCTACGTGATCGTCCGCCAGCGCGACCTCACCCACGAGCAGCTCTCCGGGATCTTCTGGTTCTGCACCCTGTTCGGCGTCGCGATGGTGGCGATCGTGGCGGCCACCGCCCCCTTCCTCGCAATCTTCTACGCCGATTATCGCCTCTACCCGATGATGGTGGTCGCCGCGGCGAAGCTGATCTTCGTCGGCGCCGCCGTCGTGCCGCTCGGCATCCTCACCCGCGACCTGCACTTCAAGACCAACGGCGCGGTGCAGACCCTCGCCACGCTGGGTGAGGCGCTCACCAAGGTCATCCTCGTCGCGCTCGGCTTCGGCGCGTGGGGCCTCGTCGTCTCGAACCTCGCCCGCGGCGTCTTCCTCTGCCTCGCGCTCTGGCGGCTGGCGCCGTTCAAGCCGGCCCTCCGCGCCGCCGACCAGGCGGTCCGCAACGCGATCCGCTTCGGGCTCCGCGCCATGGCCTCGGGGACGCTGTACCAGTCCTACCGCAACATGGACAACCTGCTGATCGGGAAGTTCCTCGGCGCGAGCGTCCTCGGCATCTACCAGACCGCCTTCCAGCTCGGGATGACGCCGCTCGAGATCGTGCTCCAGCTCGTCAACCGGGTGCAGTTCCCGATCTACTCGGCGCTCCGCGACAAGCCGGCCGAACTTGCCCAGGCGTTCAATCGCAGCGCCCGCACCCTCTTTCTCTTCCTGGGACCGATCGCGGTCTTTCTTTGCTTCGCGAGCCGCGACATCCTCTCGCTGATCGGCGGTGGCAAGTGGCTCCCCGCCGTCCCGCTGATCCAGGTGCTGGTCTGGGCGAGCCTGCTCCGCGGGATGTCGCAGCTCTTCCCGCAGCTCTACATCGCGACCGGACACCCGAAGTACGCCGTCATCGACTCCGCGGTCACCGGCGGCACGCTCGTCGCCGGCTTCGCTACCGCGCTGGCAATCGCGCCACCGGGGCAGGGCGCACTCTGGGTCGCCTGGGTCTGGCTCTGCAGCTATCCGATCCCGCTGGCCGCGCACTACGTGATGGTACGCCGCTCCGCGCCGATCAAGGCGGGGGAGTTCCTGCACACCCTCCTCAAACCGGCGATCGGCATCGCCTGCCTCACCCTGCTGCTCGGGCTCGGCTCCTTCCTCCGCGGCACGATCGGCTCGCCGGTGCTCACGCTGCTCCTGCTCGCCGCGCTCGCCGTCGGCGGGCATGCGCTCTATCTCCGCTACGTCATGCACCTGCGGATGGGTGACGTCCTCCCCCGCAAGGCGCCGGCGGCGTAGCGGTGCGGAACTGCTTGCGTGCTCCAGAGGCGCGGACTACACTGACCCCGCTATGAGACTGCTGCTCGTCACGAAGGATTTTCCGCCGGACGTCGGAGGGATCCAGACGTACTGCGCGGAGATTGCGCAGCGGTTCGCCGGCCGGTGCGAGCGCTTCGCCGTCGTGGCGCCGCGCATCCCCGGCTGCGAGGCGATCGATCCCGCGCTCCCCTTCGACGTGATCCGCATTCCCGGCTCACGCAGCAGCTTCGCCCCGTCGGTGCTCGCCCATCTGCCCCGTCTCAAGTCCCGCTACCGCTTCAATGTGGTGCTCGGTGCCCAGTGGCAGTCGGCGTGGGCCGCCGTGCGGGCTCGCCGCGTCCTCGGCCCCTACGCCGTCTGCGCCGCGGTGCACGGGCGCGAAGTGCTGACCATGCACTACGCCGGCTGGGGCGCGTCGGGGCTGTATGATCGCGCTCGCCGCTACACCATGGGCGCGGTGGACCGGCTCTTCCCCGGCTCCAACTACGCGCTCAGGCTGGTGCGCGAGAAGCAGATCGCCTACCGCTCGGCCGAGGTGGTGCACTACGGCTGCAACGTCGAGCGCTTCGTGCCGGGGGGCGGCGAGGAGAAGCGCCGCGAGCTGGGCCTCGAAGGAAAGAAGGTGATGGTCACCCTGAGCCGGCTGGTGCCACGCAAGGGGATCGACACGACGCTCGAGGCGCTCCCCGCGATCGTCCGCGCCGTGCCTGACATGATCTATCTCGTCGCCGGCAGCGGGCCCGATCGCGCCCGGCTCACCGCGCTCGCGGAACGGCTCGGTGTGCTCCCCTGGGTCCGCTTCCTCGGCATGGTGCCTGACGCGGAGGTCCCGCCCCTGCTCACCATGGCGGATCTCTTCGTGATGCCGGCGCGCGAGGAACGTCCCGACGTCGAAGGCTTCGGGCTGGTCTTCCTCGAGGCGAATGCCTGCGGCACCGCGGTGATCGGCTCCACCAGCGGCGGCATCTCGGACGCGGTGCTCGACGGGGAAACCGGTTTGCTCGTCCCGCCCGAAGCCCCCGGCCCGCTCGCCGACGCCGCGATCCGGCTCCTCAACGACGCCGCTCTCCGCCGCAGACTCGGTGAGACGGGCCGAACCCGGGTGCTGCGTGACTTCACCTGGGAACGGATGGCGGTGCAGCTCTCCGAGTCGATGTCCACGCTGATCACGCCGGCAGAGCCTCCAGCCGGCACGAGTGCCCGGTGACGTCCGCCCCGATCCCGCCCGTCGCCCACTTCATCTGGTTCGGGCGCGAGTTCCTCTGGGTCCACCTGCTCGCCATCCGCTCCGCAGCACTCCGGGGCGAGTTCAGCCGCGTGGTGTTGCACCACGCCGACGACCTCGGCGGCTCCCCCTGGTGGAACGAGCTGCAGGCGGTGCCCCGCTTCGAGGCGCGCCGGCTCGATCCCGCGGCACTGCTCGAGGAGGCGCGCGGTGCCGCCCTCGTGGATGTCTTCCGGGAACTGGAGGAGATGGCGGGACGGGCGAACGTGGTGCGGGCGGCACTGCTCTTCGTCGAAGGCGGCACCTACCTCGATGCCGACACGGTAACGGTGCAGTCCTTCGCGCCGCTGCTCGCGCCCGGCGGCGCCTTCTGCGGGCGGGAACACATCGTCAAGCCATTCGGCGCCCTCTCACAGCCGACGCTCGGCGGCCGCGCGGCGATGCTGCTCCGTCGCATGGCACGATCGGCGTGCCGCGAACTGCCGGGTGGGTGGCGCAGCTTCCGTCGCATCGAGGGGTACTATCCCGCGGCGGTGAACAACGCGGTGCTCGGCAGCGAGCCGAGGCACCGGTTCATCGCGGAGCTGATCGACGGGATGCTGGCCGTGCCGCGGGAGCGGCGCCGGGTGCGCTATGCGCTGGGGACGCACCTGCTGCAGCAGCAGGTCGATCGCTACGCCGGTGGCGACCTGCGGATCCTCGAGCCGAGGGTCTTCTATCCGCTCGGCCCCGAGATCTCGCTGCACTGGTTCCGGCGGGCGAGTCCGCCGCCGCTCGCCGAGGTGGTTGGCCCCGAGACCCGGCTGGTGCACTGGTATGCGTCGGTGCGCACGAAGGAGATCGCGAAGCAGATCACGCCCGACTACGTCCGTGCCAACGCCTCGACCCAGCTCTTCAGTGCGCTCGCGCTGCCCTTCGTGGCGGGGTGAGTCTCACCGGCCGCGCGGCGGGTAGAGCGCGCGGGCCTCGTCGTAGCGCTCCTCGAGTGCCAGCACCCGGCTCTGGTTGTCGTATTCGCGGCGCATCTTTTCGCGCGCATTGGCGCCGAGTCGGTCGCGGAGCGCGGGATCGCGCACCAGGAGCCTGAGCCGGTCGGCGATCGCGGCGCTGTCCCGCTCCGGCACGAGGTACCCGGTGACTCCGTTGTCGATGATCTCGGGGATGCCGCCATGCATCGTCCCGATCGGAACGGTGCCGCAGGCACTCGCCTCCTTCACCACGATCAGCCCCGACTCGCGATTCCCCTCCCGATCCACGATGCTCGGCGCGAGCAGCACGTGGCTCGAGGCGAGCAGTGCCGCGACCCGGTCCGGCGCGAGGGGACCGGTGAAGGTGACCCGGTCGGCCACACCCAGCGCGGCCGCGAGGCGATTGAGCGCGGCGCCCCGTTCTCCGTCTCCCACCAGCGTGAGATGCATCGCCGGCTGCTCGCGGGCGACTTCGGCGAAGGCGCTGAGCCCGAACTCGAAGCCCTTCTTCTCGACAAAGCGGCCGATCATCACCACCTCGCACCGGTCCTCGCGCCGTTCTCCGGGGACGAAGTGGCCGAGGTCGATGCCGAGGCGATGCACCCGCAGTCGTTCGGAGGGGACGCCGAGCGCCTCGAGCATCGCCTTGAGTTCGGCGGAGGCGCAGAGGCCGAGGGTCATCGCCTCGAGGACCCGCGGTCCCTGGATCGCGTAGCGGAGATGTTGCGGCAGCCAGCGGCGCGGACTCGAGAGGAGCGGCACGTCGTAGCCGTGGAAGGTCACCACGAACGGCAGCCGGTGCCGCCGGGCGAAGGGCAGCGCGTAGACCGCGCCCAGTCCGAAGTGGGCGTGAATCAGGGCGAATTCGGTGGCCCGGAAGCGGGCGTCGAACGCCGCGGAATGACGGGTGATGCCGTACAGCGGTCCGCCCACATGCACCGGCTCGAACGGAAACCGCTCGGCCAGCTCCCGGCGCTTGCAGAACACCTCGACCTGGTAGCGCGCGTGCTGGCGGATCTCCTCGTAGACGAAGGTCTGCGAGTAGGGCAGGAAGTTGGTGTTGAAGAGGGCGACGGTCGGCGTCACGGGGCAGGCGTCGCTGACCAGACCTGGTCGGTCTCGAGGAGATAGTCCGTCAGCCGCTGGTCACGATCGGCGCGCTCGAGCAGGCGCCGCACCACGTCGGAGTGTGCCGCCGCCACGTCGTGCTGCTGCAGCGGATCCGTTTCCGCTTCGTACAGGGCGGGCTGTCCGGTGGAGGCATCGAGCACCAGCCCGAACTGGTCGTCCTCGGCGTACAGCGCGCCGTCCCGACGCATCGTGATTGTCCGTCCCGGACCGGGCGGGACGAGGAGGCTCCGCCCCATCCAGGGCACCGCCGGCCGGATGCCGAGCAGGTCGGCCACCGTCGGAGCAACGTCCAGCAGCGACGCGATCTCCGGGTGCCGACCCCGGGGCAGCCGCGGATGGGCGCCGGCGATCACCAGCGGCACCCAGACCGACTCGCGCCAGGCGTTGCGCTGTCCCGCGGTGCCGTCGTGTTCTCCGAGGTTGTAGCCATGATCGCCGACGACGACCACCAGCGTATGGGCGAACCACGGCTGCCGCGCGAGGCCGGTGATCAGCTCCCGCACCACATCGTCGGTGTAGTGCATGGTGTTCCGCACCGCCTCCTGGGGGTCGGCTGAGGCCGTCAGGTCCAGCGCCGCCTCGCGAGAACGGAAGGGATAGTGATTGCTGATCGAGACGACCGTGGCGAAGAACGGCGCGTCGCCCCGCCCCAGTTCCTGGATCCGCTCGCCGGCGCGGCGAAAGACGATGCGGTCCTGCTCATCCGCGTCCTGGTAGAAGTTGGTCTCGTCAAACCAGCGCCGCAGCCAGACAGTCTGATTGTCCCAGTCCGGGTCGCTCCCGGTGAAGTAGGCCGTGTGCCAGCCGCGTTCGCGGAGCAGCGCCGGCAGGCAGAGGAGCGCGGTATAGGTGAAGGTCGTGGTGATGTTCCGGTCGGTGTGCGGCCGGATCGAACAGTGCCCGGCCACGAAGCCGCTCACCGTCGGCGGCCCGAAGCTCAGGTGCCGGGTCCAGGTCGCGCCGTTGGCGCTCGCCGCGAGGCTGTCCAGGAACGGGGTGGCGGAGCCGCGCGGGTCGGGATGCAGGTGCCCGACGTTCCAGGCGCGGAAGGTCTCGAGCTGCAGGTAGATGACATTCCAGCGCGGTGCGGAGGTCGGAGCCGGGAGCTCGCGCGGCTGCCGCACCAGCGGGTAGGCGGAGTCGGGACCGAACTGCCACCCCGCTTCTCCGCTCTCGGCACTCCACTCGGTGCGATAGCCGGCGGAAAGGGCGGGGTAATCGGCGGGTCGCTCTCCCGTCCGTGCCGTCTGCCCGACTTCGAACGCCAGAGTCAGGAGTTCCGGCTGCACCTTCACGCGGCGAAACCGCCCGCCGGGCAGGTTGAAGACGATCAGCGGCACGACAATGAGGACGACCAGCGCGCTCCACCGCGCGACGGGGCGCCAGGGTCGGGGGGCACCGAGGCGTGCCCGGACCATCCGCTGTCCCAGCCACCAGAGCAGTGCCGGGACGGTGACGAGCACCAGGAAGGGGAGGAGCGGCCCGCCGCGGTCGCCCAGGATGATGCGCAGGTTGTCCGCTCCCCACGCCCCGATCCGCCCGTAGGTCACAAGCAGCGACACCGTCAGGTGGGTCCCCATGAAGCGCATCACTTCGTTGTCGGCATGGTCGAGCGCGGTCACCAGCATGATGACCACCAGCTGCGCGGTGAGCCCGCGCCGCGCCGCCGCGACGGTCCAGGGAGTCCGCCGCAGCGACCAGGCCAGCAGGAACGGCAGCGAGGCCAGCATCTGGCCCAGCAGGTTGTAGAGCTGGGCAAACCAGAAGTACCGGTCCCAGTGCAGCACGTAGGGACCGCCGTAGGGCGTGGGCCGGGTGAAGAGCAGGACCTCCTGCACCGCCATCGCCGACCAGCCGAGCAGCACCAGCGTGAGGCCCATCGGCAGCAGCGCCTGGGCGTCGACCGACTCGGGGCGCGCGGCTGGATCGGGGGCGGTAGTCATGGCGTGGGGCGGCGAAGGTCCCCGGAGGCTCAGCGCGCCGGCGCCGAGGGCGGCGCCGCCCGCTCGATCGCCTCGACGTACGGCTCGAGCGCGTCGGCCATGAGCGTGGCCGTCCGCTCGGCGCCAAGCGGGGTCGGGTGGACATGGTCGTAGAAGTTCTCGGACACGCCCGAGAGCGGCGTCGCGTCGATGATGTGGTCCCGGGGAACTTCCTCGTCGATCACCCGGTAGACCGCCTGGAATGCCCGCAGGTGCGCGTCGTGACTCATCTCGTGCAGCTCGTAGCGACAGCGCTTCCGGTCCGCTTCGGAGAGGCCGGGCACGATCAGGGTCGCCTGCTTGCCCACCAGCAGTTGCATCCCCAGCAGGTCAGCGGTGCTCTTGAGCAGCCGCAGATTGGTGCGGAAGATCTCCAGCGCCCGGGGATCGAAGTCGTCGTGCAGCGTCTTCTCGAACACTCCGGCGTGCGCCTCGCCGTTCAGCGGAGTCGAGAAGCGGAGCCGGACCTTGGTCAGGATCTGCGACGGCCGGACGATCCAGTCGTACCACCGCGGCGCGTAGACCGTCACCGGCACCGTCGTCTCCAGGCCCCACGACCCGTCGGGCAGGGTGCGCCAGCTCGAGATGCGATCGACCTTCCGGAAGTAGTACATCTCGTTCCAGCCGTGGTAGACGACCACGAGGTCCGGCGAGTAGAAGCGGAGCCGGCTCCAGAGACGCCCGTAGGACTCGAAGGTCGTGTACCCGCCCAGCGCCGCATTGATGAACTCGATCTTCCGCTGCCGGCCGGGCCGCCGGCGAAGCTGCTCCGCCACCTGCCAGGGCCAGGTGACCGAATCGGGGAGCAGCGTCCCCGTCCCCGCCGTCGACGACTCCCCGAGGAACGCGATGCGGATGGTATTCGCCGGCTTGGTGACGGCGAGCTCAGGGGTGGAGATGAAGCCGGCCTGGCTCACCGTCTTCACGCCGCCGGAGGCGCGGTAGGTCCCGGGCTTGCCGCGCATGGCCGAGAACGCATCGACGAATGCCCAGTCGGCGATCGGGTGGCTGCCCACGGCGCGCCCGGTCAGGGCCCAGAGGTCGTCCTTCGGACTGGTGACCCGGACGTAGATCTCGCCGGCCAGGAACAGGAGGAAGGCGGGCACCACGACCACGGCCACGAGAGCGAGGCGCTTGGCCCCGGGCGACAGCCGGCTGCCAGGGGAAGACTGATCGGTCATGCGGGCTCCTCGGTCGCTCCTGGAGGGTTCGGGCGACGGGGATACTAATGTAATTCCTTCACCCTTATCATTCCCGCCGACCCCGACCGGAGCTGGTTCTGCGCAGCTGGTTGTTTCTCCTTGCCCTCCTGCCTGTCGCCGCACCCCTTGTTGCGCAGGACAGCGCTGCCGTCGCGGATACCACGCATCTCGCCGCACCCCGGGACTCCGCGGGCCAGGGTCCCTTCCAGTACCTCGCCGAGACCGATTCCCTCGGCCGCCCCATCATCAAGTACATCGAAATCCGCCAGTCGGACATCTTCGACTCCGCCGAAGCGCGCCACTGGGTGCCGCGGCTGGTGAACGGGCTGCATATCGTCACCGCGCGCGGCGTGGTGGAGCGGGAGATCCTGCTGGAGCCGGGGCAGCCGTACGACTCCGCGAAGGTCGCGGAGACGGCGCGCCATCTGCGCGCGCTCGGGGTGTTCAGCAAGATCCGGATCGATACCGTCACCACCGACACCGGCTTCGTGCTCAAGGTGTTCGCCCAGGATGGCTGGTCGACCCAGACCGACTTCCGCTTCCGGAGCGCGGGCAAGCAGACCGACTGGCAGGCCGCGCTCCTCGAGCGCAACCTGCTCGGCACCGCGAGCTTCTTCGCCATCCGGTACCGCCACACCCCGGACCGGAACTCGATCGGTTTCCAGTTCGTCCAGCCGCGGCTCATCGCGCGCAAGGTTTCGCTCGGATTGCGCTACGAATCCCGGACCGACGGCAAGCGGGCGCTGGTCAACATCGACCGGCCCTACTTCTCGCTCTCCGACCGCTTCGGGGTGTCCACCGCGTTCGACGTGCGGAACGAGCGGGTGCTGCAGTTCCGCGACGGCGTGAGCACGGCGAGCGACTCGCTCCGCCGGCGCTACCTCTACGCGCGCGTCGAGGTCTCCAAGGCGCTCATCGCCGGCACCGGCGGCTACCTGCGAGTTGGCCTCAACGGCGCGATCCGCCGGGAGGACTATTCCATCTGGCCCGTCAACACCTCCACCCGCAGCGTTACCGGGCTCGTCGGGGCGTTCATGGAGGTGCAGCGCGCCAAGTACGTCGTGACCCGTGGCTTCGCCTCGCTCGGCCGCGATGAAGATGTGGACGTGAGCCGCCTCGGCCGGATCGGCGTATACGCCGCGCCCGCGACCTTCGGCTACGACAAGGGCGGCGTCGGCCTCCTCGCCCAGGGACGCATCGGGACCGGGGTGCGGCAGGGCTTCGCCTGGCTCGATGCCCGCGCCAACGGGCTCTACAACTCGGCCGGCCTCGACTCCGGCTCGGTGACGCTCGGTGGAACCGCGGTGTTCATTCCCGAGCCGCACCACCTGCTGATCGCCCACGCCGACATCGGCTGGATCAAGAATCCGCTGCCCGCCACCGAGTTCGACCTCGGCTTCGCGGTCGGGCCGCGCGCCTTCCCGATCCACGCCTTCACCGGCGACCGGACCTACTTCGCGACCGCGGAGTACCGCTACATCTTCGGCGAGGACGTCTTCAAGTCGCTGAACATCGGCGTCGCGGGCTTCGTCGATCACGGCGGTGCCTGGTACCACGACGCGAAGCGCCGCACCGGCACCAACGTCGGCCTCGGCCTCCGGTTGTCGCCGTCCCGCGCCGCCGGCTCCAATCCGACCCGGCTCGACCTCGCCTATCGATTCAAGAACGATCAGGAGAAGGCGGGCTGGGTCTTCGTGGGCCCCCCCTACTGCCCCCACCGGCCGGTCGCCCCTACTGCCCATCATTCCCGGCGGCTAGATTGATCCCCCATGACAGCCCCCGACACCGCCATGCCCGCGCCGAAGCACCGCCTCCCCTGGAAGCGCGTGCTCGTGATCGCGATCCTGATCCCGCTGCTCCTCTTCGCGCTGTACACCTGGATCGTCCTGCACTGGGACTACTCCAACGGCTACCGGAGCGGCACGCTGCAGAAGTTCTCCCAGAAGGGCTGGATCTCGAAGACCTACGAAGGAGAGCTGTGGCAGTCGGTGGTCGCCAACGTGGCGCCGCAGGTCTGGGAGTTCTCGGTACGGGACGAGCGGGTCGTGCGCCAGCTCGATTCCCTGGTCGGCAAGCCGGTGCGGCTCCACTACACCGAGCACCGCGGCGTCCCGACCCGGCTCTTCGGTGAGACCTCCTACTTCGTCGACAGCGTGGCCGCGGTGGCACCGTAGAGCGACGGGCGGAAAGGCGGACAGACGGGAAGCAACAGCACAAAGGGTGGGATCTCTGCAGAGATCTCACCCTTTCTCTTTCTTCGTCCCGCCCTTCCGCCCTTCCGCCCTTCCGCCCTTCTCACCACCTCACAATCGTCTGCTCCACCCGCATCACCGGCAGATCGGCGTCCTGGATCACCTCGCCGGTCAGCTCCACCTGGCGGCCCACGAACTCCGCATAGAACGCACTCGCCGAGCGTCCCTGGGCGTCAGTCAGCAGGTAGTGCTGCATCGCCCCTGACGCATCGGTCGTCATCAGCAGCGGCGGGATTCCTCCGCCGACGCAGCGCGTGGCACAGCCGCGGTGCACCGTGCCGGTCGCCGGCTTCATCACGCCGAGCCAGCACTTGCTGTCCACGATCTCGCCCCGCAGTGTCAGGCGGCCGAGCGAGACCGGCGCCGGCATCGGAATGCCGAGGCGCACGTTGGGGGCCGGCGGCGTCACGGTGACGCCGGCCTCCGCCACCTCCAGCATCTCCCGGTCGCCGCGCGCGATCCGGGTCCCGCGCAGATCGGCCCACTGGCCATCGAGCCCGGCGGCCAGCCGCGCTGCTCCATGCTTCCCCTCGGCCACCAGCAGGTAGCGGGTGTATGCGGCGCCACGCTCGGTCGCGCCGTTGCCCGGCACCACGAGCGACGGGTAGGGGAACTCGTGGATCTGGCCATGCAGCGTGCGGAGCTGGCCGTACTCGAACACCCCCGGGTCGGCCCGGTCCTGTGAGGCGGCGAGGATCCCGCCCGTCGCCAGCGCGAGGACGATGAGGGCGGCCGTCGCCGCCCGCACCCCGCGCGCGATCACGCCCGGCGCGGCGGGGTGGTATCCGACGTAAAACGGATCGTCGGGTTGGCGCACGGCGGGTAGGCGCGCACGGCCGTGCGCGCCTACGCCGTGCGGGCCTACGCCGTGTGCGCCTACGGTTTCCCCCGCGCCGACCACCGCGGGCTCGACCCGCGTTCCGGGTGGGTTGGCGCGCGGATCGACGTACACCCGTCCGTTCCGCACCTGGACGTGGTACGTCGCGATCTTCTCGGTGAATGGCGGCGGCGACTGGCCGTTGTCAGGCAGGTACTGGTAGCCGTGCCAGGGGCAGGTGATGCAGCCGTCCACGATCTTCCCCTCGCCCAGCGGGCCGTTCTGGTGGCGGCAGACGTTGGAGACGCAGGAGAGCTTGCCGTCGTAGCGGAACACCGCGATCCGCTCGCCGCCGACCGTGGCCATCTTCGCGCGGAGCTCGCCGATCTCGTCCACGCCGCAGACCTCCACCCAGCCATCCGCGCCGGGCGCCCGTTCGTCGCGATCGAGCCCGCGCTCCCGGCGTCCCGCCGCGAGGTGCAGGCCGAACACCGTCGCCGCACTCGCGACCAGCAGCACCGCCGGGACCGCGCTCGCCGTGGACTGCATGCTTCCGAGCGCGATGTGCGCCACCAGCAGGCCGTAGGCGGCGTAGACCAGCATGTGCAGCGCCTTCCACACCGGCGCATCGAGGATCGCGAGCCAGAAGTCGTGGCTCGTGGCGGCCATCAGGAGGAGGATCCCCAGCGCGACGATCCCGAGCAGCTCGAAAGGAAAGGTGCCGGGGTGGCGCGCGTCGGCCGCGCCGCTGAGCAGACTCACGAACGGATTGACGTTGCCGAGCGCGTGGAACTGGATCACGCCGAACCCCGCGTGCGCCAGCGCCAGCAGGCACATCGTCACGCCGAGGTGGCGCCGGTTGTAGAGGATCGGGAGGAAGCGCCGGTCGAACCGCGCCAGCGGACCGATGGCGAGGATGATCGTGAGCAGCACGAACGCCGCGGTGCCGAGGCCCCGGATCAGCGCGGTCTCGAGCGTCGCGTTGCCGTCGCGGAACAGGGTGACGGCGACGAAGAGCGTGAGATACCCCGCGACGCAGCCGGCGAGCACCCCGTCGTAGATGAACTTCTGCCGGTTCCAGTTGACCGCCTTGTAGAAGGCGCTCATCGGAGGGCCCAGCCCAGGACCAGGGCGGTGACCGCGGCGACCAGCGGCACCAGCCAGCGGTGCCGGTCACGGAGGGGGCGGATCACGCAGCCCCCTTCCGCAGCAGGCGCAGCAGCAGGACCGGCCACAGCAGCGCCGCACCAGGGACGATCAGTCCGCGGAAGCCGGGCGTGCCGTGGGCCGCGACCTCATCGAGCCGGTTCACCCACCGTGCCGCGAAGGGCAGGGCGAAGCAGAGGCCGAGGAGGAGATAGGCGCCGGCGGCGCGGACCAGCCAGGTGGCGACGAGGGTCATTCCTGCTCAACGGTGTGGGCCGCCGGGGAGTTCCCGGCGGTGTGGGGAGGCCAGATCAGCCCGCGGAGACGGTGCGGCCGCGCGCCCATTCCCTGAGCGCGGACACCCGCTCGACCATCGTGCTGCTCAATGGCTGGGTGCGGGTGATCTCGTCGAGCAGGATGGCATCGGAGAGGTCGACCTCGCGCGCGAGGCAGGTGTACAGCGCCGCGACGACCACCTGTTCGATCTCGGCCCCGCTCCACCCCTCCGTGAACTTGGCCAGGGTGGTCAGGGTGAATCGCTCCGGGTCCTGGTCGCGCCGGCGGAACTGCAGGGCGAAGATGGCCGCCCGGTCCGCTTCGTCGGGTAGGTCGACGAAGAAGACCTCGTCGAACCGGCCCTTGCGGATCAGCTCGGGCGGGAGCCGCTGAATGTCGTTGGCCGTCGCGACGATGAACACCTGTTCCTCCCGGTCCTGCATCCACGAAAGGAAGGTGCCGAGGAGGCGGAGCGAGAGCCCGCCATCATCGCCGCGGCCGTCGATCGCAAATGCCTTCTCGATCTCGTCGATCCACAGCACGGCCGGGGCAACCCGCTCGGCCGCGCGAAAGGCGCGATGCAGATTGCCCTCGGTCTCGCCGACGTACTTGTTGTAGATCCGCGACGCGTCGAGCCGGATCAGCGGCAGGTTCCACTCCCGTGCCACCGCCTTCGCCGACAGACTCTTGCCGCACCCCGGCACACCGAGCAGCAGGATGCCCCGGGGGAAGGGGAGATTGAGACTGGCCGCCCGGGCGGCGTCGGTCAGCAGCCGCTTCCGCGCGCCCAGCCAGGTCTTGAGGTGCGCGAGTCCCGCGACATCGGCCAGCGACTCTTCCGCGGCGTAGTACTCGAGCAGGCTGTCCTGCATCACGCTCCGGCGTCTGGCATCCGACACCCGCTCGAGGTCGTCGCGATTGAGCCGGCCGTCGTCGAGCATCACCCGGGTGAGGATGCGCCGAGCCTCGTCCCTCGTGAGCCCCTTGAGTCCCCGCAGGAGCTGGGTCGTCTCATCCGGCGTCAGCTCCATCTTCGGCTGAAGGTCACGCACGAGGCGGCGGAGCAGGTCGCGGTATTCGTTCTCGGAAGGGGCGGGGAGGGAGATGGTCGCCGCCTCGCGCGCCACCGCCGCCGGCAGCCTGACGCCATCGCCGACGAGGATGACCGCGCCGCGGAGCTTCCCCAGCACCGTGCCGGCCTCTCGCAGGGCCGACGCGATGCCGGCCTCCTCGAGCCACGGTTCGAGCACCGGAAAGAGGTAGAGCCCCTCCGCTCCGGTGCTCGCGATGTGCTGCAGCGCGGCGAGCGGAGGCGCCGTATCCGCCACGACGGTGCCGTCGCCGCCCACCCGGCGCAGGCCACCGTGCCGGCTCCAGAGCCAGAGCGCGAGGGACTGCCGGGTCGCCACGCCCCGAACCACGCCGTCCGCCTGCGAGTGTTCGGGGGTGTCCAGCAGGACGATTCCATACCGGGAGCGAACCAGTACGTCGAGTTCGGCGAGCGGATCGGGTGGGATCATCGCTCAAGACTAAGCAGCACTCCCATGTCGGAAAAGCGTCACATCAGGATCGGGCGCACCGTGGCTGAGACTCGGTCTCCCATCATTGTGAATCCTTCATGCGATTTCCTGGTGCATCTGCCGATAACGAGTCCATCAGCGCGGGCGCCCCGGACACTCTGGCGCCGCTTCGTCATTTACTCAGAGGTGCGGTATGGGGCTCCGGGATGTGGTACCGACTGGGGTGGAGAAGTTCTTCGACGAGGACGAGATCATCGTCAGCAAAACCGACCCGAATGGTCTGATCACCTATACCAACGATGTCTTCATTCGGGTTTCGGGGTACAGCGAGAAGGAGCTGATCGGCTCGCCGCACAGCATGATCCGTCACCCCGACATGCCTCGCGCCGTCTTCAAGCTCCTCTGGGACACCGTGCAGCAGCGCCAGGAGCTCTTCGCCTACGTCTTCAATCTCTGCCGGAATGGGGAGCACTACTGGGTGCTCGCCCACGTGACGCCGACCATCGGCCCCTCGGGGCAGATCGTCGGATTCCACTCCAGCCGCCGCGTCCCCGGGCGCGGCGCGGTGGCCAAGGTCAAGCCGGTCTACGACAAGCTGATCGCCGAGGAGCGGAAGCACTCGGCCAAGCTGGACGGACTCGCCGCGTCGAGCCGGCTGCTCGGCGAGATCCTGCGTGATGTCGGGATGCCCTACGATGAATGGATCTGGTCCATCGAAAACATGGCGGGGGCCGCATGCTGACCGAACCGACGACCGAGCTCTCGGCCCAGGACGCCGAACTCGCCTCACTCCGTGACGAGCTGAGCCGCTATCGCGAGGGTATCGCCCAGATCGTGACCGTCTGCCGCGCCGCCGCCAAAGGCGACCTCGAGCCCCGGGTTCGCGATCTCGGCCTCGGCGGCGAAGTCGACGACGCCCGCCGCGCGCTCAACCATCTGCTCGACCTCACCGACGCCTTCGTCCGCGAGGCCGGCGCCTCGCTCACCTACGCGAGCGAAGGGAAGTACTTCCGCCGCGTCCTGGTGCGCGGCATGCTCGGCTCCTTCCGCGATGGCGCCGCGACGATCAATCGCGCTACCGGCGAGATGCAGAAGGGCGCGGAGCGCCTCAAGCAGGCGGGCGAGGATCGGCTGCGGCTCGCCGATGCCTTCGAGGCGGCGATCAAGTCGGTCTCGACCCAGGTGGCCGGCGCCTCCACCGAAATGCGGAGCACCGCCGAGGTGCTGGCCCGTTCCGCGGATCACACCGCGAGCCAGTCCACCGTGGTTGCGCAGGCCTCGTCGCAGGCGTCGGCCGCCGTGACCTCGATCGCGTCGGCGCAGGAGGAACTCACCAGCACCGTCGCCGAGATCGAGCGGCAGGTGTCGGCGACCAGCGCGGCGTCGCGCGGCGCGGTGGCGGAGACCGAACGCGCCACCCAGACCGTGCACGGCCTCGATGCCGCCTCCCGGCAAATCGGCCAGGTCATCACCGTCATCACCCACGTCGCCAACCAGACTCGGCTGCTTGCGCTCAACGCCACCATCGAGGCGGCGCGCGCCGGTTCGGCGGGCAAGGGCTTCGCCGTCGTTGCCTCCGAAGTGAAGAACCTCGCCAGCCAGACCGCATCGGCGACGGAGAAGATCCAGCAGCAGGTCTCCGCGATTCAGCACGCCACGACGAATGCCGTGCAGGCCATGGGCGCGATCGGCGGGAGCATCCGCAAGGTGGATGAGATCGCCGCGACGATCACCCACGCCGTGGGCGAGCAGCGGCTCGCCACCAACGACATCAGCGTGAGCATCCATCAGACCGCGCAGGCGACCGGCGAGGTGTCCGAGAGCATCGCCCGCGTCACCCGCGCGACCAAGGAGACCAGCGAGGCGGCGGGTCAGATGGAGACGGCGGCGGGTGAGCTGTCGAAGCTGGGCGAGCAGCTGAACGGAGAGGTCGAGCGGTTCCTGCGGGAGATTCGGGGGCAGTGACCAGGATCTCCGGGGCCACTCGAGTGTGAGTGGCCCCGGAGCGTTGTGCTATGGCCGGCCGGGGCCGGCCCCGTTCATCCGCTGACCCATCGTTCCCAGCATCTCCTGCTGACGCGCATCCATGATGCGGGCCTGCTCCGGTGTGAGCAGCGCCCGCACCTTGTCATGGAACGCGAGCCGTGCCGGCAGCATCGCCATCATCGTGGTCTGCATCCGGTCGCGAAGCACCAGCATCGAATCCGGGCCGACCCCGGCCCGCCGTGCCGCCATCATGTCGGTCCGCGCGCGAGTCGCTTCCTCGCGATGGGCGCGGGTCTGCAGGAGCAGCGAGTCGCGGAGCGGGGTGATCTTCGCCGCCTGCTCGCTGGTGAGCGTGAGCATCGTGGTGAGCTGGGCGACCGTGGGGCGGAAGCTGGCGTCGTCGAGCGGCGGCATTCCGCCACCCCGCATTCCGCTCCGCATCCCGCCCTGGGCCTGCGCCTGAGTGGCGCCGGCAAGGGCGAGCAGGAGCAGCAGGCTGATCTTCTTCATATGACACCTCTATCGGGAGTGACCTGCGCCATGGAGACTCCACACCGGCGCAATCGTTAACGGGAGCAGCGGGCTCCCGGATCACTCCATCGAATCTCCTCGCACCCGCCCGGCGCATCAGAATGCGCGGCGCAGGCGCAGGTAGAAGTTCCGTCCGGGGCGCAGCAGCCGCGCCGGGTCGAGATGCTGGCGATAGGCCTTGTCGAAGACATTGTCCAGCCCGAGCGTCACATCCGTCCTGGCGACCGACAGCATCAGCCGCGCGTTGAGTACCGTGAACCCGGCCGTCGCGATCTCGCCTGCGGACGCCGCGGCGCGATCCTGCTTCAGCGCGGCGTGGGTCTCTGCCTCCACCCACTGCAGCAGCCCGCCTCGGGTGTACCGCAGCGCGGCCGTGGCTTCGACCGGCGGGATCGTCGCGAGGGGGGCGCCGGTGCTCCGGTTCTCTCCCCGGACATAGCTCACCACACCGCGGAGCTGCAGCCGTGCCGGGAGATCCAGCCCGAGCCGACCGGTGATCCCATCGATCCGGGCGCGGGTGAGGTTGGTGTATTGCCGGATGGTGTATCCCGCGATTGTCGAATCGGTCACCAGCACCGGGGTGATGAGATCCGACAACTCGTTCCGGAACACCGTGGCACCGACGTCGAGTGCACCGGCCCCATATCCGGCCGCGACCTCGAGATTGCGGCTGGTCTCGGTCTTCAGCGCCGGATTGCCGAGATAGAGAAAGCCATCCGGCCTCGGCGCGATTCCGTAGAGCTCGGTGGGATCGGGAATGCGGTAGCCGTAGCCGACACTCCCCCGCAGGACGAAGCCCTCCGCTGGATAGAAGCGGATGCCCGCATTGCCGGTCGGTACCCACTGACGGGTGGTGGCCTGGCCATTGGCCCGATTCACGATGCGATCCAGCCGGGCGCCCGCGCTCAGGGCCAGCTGGGGGATCACCAGATACTCCCCCTGCGCGAAACCGGCGGCATCGAGCACCTTCACGCCGGGCCAGGATTGGAAGGTGAGGGTATTCGGCATCGGCGTCCCGGCCCCGCGGGTGATCCAGCGGGTGCCGTCCGCGTTCCACTGGGTGGCCTCGACACCGGCATCGATGCGCGCGCCCGGTGCGGGCTTGAGCCGCAGCTCGGACCGCGCGCCGTAGGTCACCGAGGTCGTCTTCGCCTCGGTCAGCGTGGTCATCGGCGCGCCCATGCCCGAGGTCATGGTCATCGACATGTTCATGTCGTGGTCCACCCCCTGGCGATACAGCTTGGCGGACAGCGCGTCGAGCACGCCGCGATTCACCTGCCAGCCGTAGTCGAGGGCGGTGAGCAGCCGGTCTTCGGTCGGGATCTCGGTGCCCGCCATGGCGGGGTAGCCGATGTCGCGGCCGAGGTAGCGCTGCACGTGGAGCTCGACACGATGCACCGCTGCGGGCAGGAGCGCGAGGCGGCCGTCGAAGGTGGCATCGCGATAGCTGGAGCCGGCGACCTCGCCGGTTCCCGATCGGTAGTCCCCGTACGCCGCGCCGTCGGCCGAGAGCTCGAGCCGGTAGTGATCCCGTCGCAGGAAGAAGGAGCCGCCCAGGGTTCCCCCGGGCACCGCCGAGGAGGCGCCCGCCCGGATCTCGCCGCCCTCCGGCCGATCCGCCGAACTGCTGCGGCTCACCACGTTGATCACCCCTCCCACATTGCCGGAGCCGTAGAGCACCGAGCCCGGCCCGGACAGGACCTCGACGCGTTCGACCGTCGCCGGTGCAATCGTGGCGAGGCTTCCGTCCATGCCGAAGTTGCAGGCGCGATTCACGCGATCGCCATCGAGCAGGACCGTCACCCGCTCGCCACCGAGTCCCCGGAGGAAGGTCTTGCCCCCCCAGGTGCCTGGCTGCTGCGAGGACACCCCTTCGATGTCGCCGAGGCCGCTCGCGAGGCTCGTCTCGCTCCGCGAAGCAAGCGCGGCCTCGTCCACGGTGCTCATCCCGAGGGCCGTCCCGACGCCAATGTGGGGCCGTGGCGCCGCCGTCACCCGGATGCCCGTCAGGAGCACCGGCGAGGGGACGAGCAGGAGATCCCCGGTGACTTCCGAGGCACTCAGCGTGCGCGAGGCATACCCGATCCGCCGGATCACGAGGGTCACCGTATCCGCGGTCACTTCGAGATGGAACCTGCCGTCCGAGTTCGTCGTCACGCCGCTGCCACCGGCGAGGATTTCGACGCCAGCAATCGCGGCATGGCTCAACGAATCGCGCACCGTGCCGGTCACGGCCTGGCTGCCCTGCTGGGCAGAGAGGCGTGCCGTGAACGGGGCGGAGAGTCCGGCCAGCACAAGGCTGGCCCGGACGAGACCGGAGTTTCTCATCGCTGCATCTCCCCTGAAGGAACTGTCAGTCGCCTGGAGGACGGCCCCGGAGGTCGGGGCCGTCGGTGATCTCGAGTCAGGCAGCTTGGGGAGGCGCGGTCGCGAAGGGGTGAAAGTGGGGACGGAGATCCGGGAGGCGCTCCGGAATCACCTGGTCGATGGCGGTGTCGAGGGTGTCCGGGCCGAACAGCGCGGCCGCATCCACGGGGGTCGATGCCAGCACGCCGCTCGGCACGCAGCAGCAGCTGACGCAGCTCGAACCATGGTGCTGCCGATCCCCGTCTGGAGTCTGATGGTGGTGCGCTGGCGCCGTGGGCTCGCACGCCGTGACGGAGGCCGGCTGCGCCGGCGGACAATGCACCAGCGTCCCCATCGCCGGCTGGGCGATGGCGAGCAGGGCCGCGAGCGCGGCACGCACGGGGAGGAATCGGGGCGACGGCATCGTCGGAATCGCCCGGACAGTCGCGGCCGGGCGAGGGAATGAAGGTTAGCGTTTGTTCATGATTGACCCGTGAAAGCAGCTTGAAGCCGGAAGCCGCGGCGGTGGCGGACCGGCACCCTCCCTCCCCGTCGGATGGTGGCGGGCCCGCAGAATTCCGGCGGAACCAGGCCCTCGCCTTCCCGTTCGGCCACCCGCCCGCTAGGTTTTCCCACCCCGGCGCCGTAGCCAAGTGGTAAGGCAGAGGTCTGCAAAACCTCCATCACCGGTTCGACTCCGGTCGGCGCCTCTCGGGTCCGTATACGACAAAGCCGCAAGCGATTGCGGCTTTGTGCTTTCCGGGGCTTTCATAGATTCAGCCAAACCAATCCAATCCGCCCCCGCCTGCCGTAGGAGGTGCAGGTCCCACGCCGTCCCGGCCCTCGCCGCCGTCCAACAATCACCTTGACCAAGGAACTCGGTTCATGTGGACCCCTGCCCGAATCCTGGTTGTGCTCGCCGCCCTCTCCTGTGGGCTCGCCGTACGCGGCGCCGCCCAGAACGCTCCCGCGCGTCCCTCCAGGGACAGCACCGGTGCGAAGGAACTCGCGCCCATCACCGTCGTCGGCCGCGCCGACAACCTGCACGGCACCGCCTCCTCGGCCTCCGAAGGCCACGTGGGCGCCGTCGACCTCCGGCTCCGTCCCCTCCTCCGCGAGGGTGAAATCCTCGAAACCGTTCCCGGTGTGATCGTCACCCAGCACTCCGGCGACGGCAAGGCGAACCAGTACTTCGTGCGCGGCTTCAACCTCGACCACGGCACCGACTTCCAGACCCGCCTCGAGGGGATGCCGGTCAACATGCCGAGTCATGCCCATGGCCAGGGTTATACCGACCTCAACTTCCTCATCCCCGAACTGGTCAGCTATCTCGATTACCGCCTCGGCGTCTACCACGCCGACCTCGGTGACTTCGGCAGCGCCGGTGGTGCGCAGGTTCACCTGGCCCGAAAACTCGCTCGACCCTTCGGCACCGTCAGCACCGGCGAACTCGGCCTCGCGCGGATCGCACTGGGCGGCTCCGCCCGGGTCGGCGGCGGCGACCTGCTCCTCGGCGGAGAAGCCAAGGGCTACAACGGACCGTGGGAGGTCGCGGAGCGGTTGCGGAAGTTCAGCGGCGTGGGACGCTACTCCTGGGATCGGGGGACGTCACAGTTCTCGATCCTCGGCATGGCCTACCACAATCAGTGGGATGCGACCGACCAGATCCCCCAGCGCGCCGTCACGAGCCGCCTCATCAGCCGCTTCGGGCAGATCGATCGCACCGATGGCGGCAACACCCAGCGCTACAGCCTTTCGGGCTCGTGGAAGCACGTTGGCGAGACATCCATCGAGGAGGTGCAGCTCTTCGGCATCTACTCCGACCTGAGCCTCTTCTCCAACTTCGCCTACTTCCTCGACGACCCGGTGCACGGCGACCAGTTCAACCAGCGCGAGCGCCGCGTCGTCATAGGTGCGAACCTGACCCACACCCAGCCGGTCCAGGCGATCGGCCTCTCGCACCTCGTCAAGCTGGGCCTCCAGACCCGCGCCGACTTCATCAACGGCCTCGGCCTCCATCACACCCAGGCACGCGCGCGGCTCGGCACGGTGCGACAGGATGATGTACGAGAGTGGGGGACGGGTGTCTGGCTCGAGGCCGAGTCGCGGTGGCGGCCCTGGTTCCGGAGCGTAGTGGGCGTGCGCGGCGATCTCTACACCTTCAATGTGTCAGGCGACCGGCCCGAAAACGGCGGCAGCCACACGGCGAGCATCGTGAGCCCCAAGGCCTCGCTGATCGTCGCCCCCTCGGCGACGACCGAGCTCTATCTGAGCGCCGGACTGGGCTTCCACAGCAACGACGCCCGCGGCACGACCATCACCGTCGACCCCATCACCGGCAGCCCCGTCCGGCCGGTCGATCCGCTCGTCCGATCCCGCGGGGCGGAGATCGGCGTCCGGATCTCGCCGGTCCCCGCCTGGCGCTCCACCCTCTCACTATGGGCGCTGCATCTCAACAGCGAGCTGCTCTTCACCGGCGACGGCGGGACGACCGAGCCCTCGGCAGCGAGTCGCCGGGAGGGGATCACCTGGGCCAACTTCTACCGGCCCACCCCCCAGCTCGCGCTCGATGCGGATGTCTCCTTCTCGCACGCGCGCTTCGCTGGCGTGGCCGGCAGTCAGGATCATATTCCGGGAGCGCTGGAGAGCGTCCTCGCCGCCGGGATCACCTGGGCGCCGAAGGAGCGGGGACCGTTTGGCTCGGTGCGAGTGCGGCACTTCGGTTCGTATCCGCTCATCGAGGACAACCGCGTCCGCGCGACGGCGACGACGATGGTCAACGCCGAGGCGGGATTCCTGGTCAGCGGGATCCGGATCCAGGCCAGCGTCCTGAATGTCCTGAACACGGTGGCCAACGACATCCAGTACTACTACACCTCGCGCCTCGCGACCGAACCGGCCGGGGGGGTCGACGACGTGCACTTCCATCCGGTGGAGCCGCGCCAGGTGCGGATCTCCCTCGGCTGGGGGCTCTGACGCAGCGAGTGATCCCAACCGTCTCAGGCGACTGGAGGAGATCCTGATGCCATACCGAAAGGGGCTGTCCCACGATCATCCGCATGGGCCGGACACGGTGGCGCCTCATGCGGAGGAGCCCGGGCACGCTCATGCCCACGAGCACGAACACGAGCACCATCACACCCACCCGCATGAGCATGTGCACGAGCACATGCACCGGCACGGGGATCTGGTGCACAGTCATCCGCATGCGCACTCGCACCGGCACGAGCATGCGCACCTGCACACCCACCCGCACAGCCATGGGCCGCACGAGCCGGCCCCGCAGGACGAGGTAGCGCGGCGCTCGCATGCGCATGACGGCGGTCACCATCACCACGCGCACCCGGAGCTCGATGCGCCGGAGCACGAGAACGAGCCGCACGACCACTCGCACTGACGTCGCCCTTCACACGCACAACCAGACCGGCCATCCCCGCTCGCGGTGGTGGCCGGTCTTTATGAATCCCGCCGCCAACACCCACCTTGCCCCAACTCCCGGTGGCCGACACCTTACCCCAACCGCTCACCACTAAGCACAACGAACCCGGAACCCGGAACTCGTCCCTCGGAACTCGGAACTCGGAACTCGGAACTCGGAACTCGGAACTATCTCTGCCTCCCCGACCTGACCCCAGCGAACCCGCCCTTCCCGAGAGCGATCAGCCCTACTGGTTCCGCGTCGGCCATCCGCTGGCGGGGCATCAGTCGCGTCCCGACCTCCCGGCCGAGGCGGACCTCGTCATCATCGGGGCGGGGCTCACCGGGGCATCGGCGGCCTATCACGCCGTCCGCGCGAAGTCCCCGAAGGCCAGGCGCATCGTCGTGCTCGATCAGGGCGATCCCGCCGGCGAGGCGAGCGGCCGGAACGGCGGCAACTTCGAGCTGATTCCCGAGAACTCGGTCGGGCTCTACGAGGGCCTCGCGCGCGAGCGGCTCGCCTTCCTCAAGCGGGTCTATCCCCAGCTCCCGATCGAGGTGCTGCAGGCCGAGTCGGAGCGGCAGTCCTCGCTGGTGCTGGGCATCGCGCTCCGCAATCGCGAGCTGCTCAAGGGGATCATCCTCAAGGAGCGGATCGAGTGCGACTTCTCGCCCCGCGGCTGGCTGCATCTCGCGAGCAACGAGGAGGAAGAGCAGGGGGTCTGCGAGGAGGTCTCGCTCGCGGCGCAGCACGGCCAGCGGATCGAGCTCTGGTCCCGTCGCAAGATCCGCGCGGAGCTCGGCATCGAGCACGACTATCTCGGGAGATTCATCCCGGGCGACGGCACCTACCACCCCTTCAAGTACGTCTGCGGCGTCCTCAAGGCGGCGCTCGCGTCGGGGGTGGAGCTGTACACCCGGACGAAGGTGACCGCGGTCGTCACCGAATCGGGCGACGTGCACCGGGTGGAGACCGAGCGCGGCCCCATCGTCGCCGCACGGGTGATCGTCGCCACCAGCGCCTTCACCGCGCGGCTCTTCCCCGAACTCCGCGCCATCCGTCCCTATCAGAGCCAGATCCAGGTCACCGAGGGGGCGCCTGACAGGGCGCGGGGCCGGGTGATCACCTGCGAGGACGGTCCGGTCTTCTTCAATCAGCCGCGGGGCGAGGCACGGAACGGAAGGGCGCCCGTCCTCATGGGCGGCGGCGACGACCGGCCAATGAAGAACCCCTCGTCACGGCGCCGTTCGCCCAAGGTGCATCGCCAGCTGCTGGCGCTCCGCGATCGCTACTTCCCCGAGCTCAAGGGACGCGCGCCCTCGACCGAATGGGTCGGCCCGCTTGCGTTCACCCCCGATCAGCTCCCCGCCATCGGCTTCCTCCGGCCGGGCGTGATCATCGCGATGGGCTGCAACGGCTATGGCGGGAGCTACACCACCGCGGTCGGGCTCGCCGCGGTCGAGATGGCGCTCACCTCGCGCGCGCCCGAGTGGGTGCCGGAGGATGTCTTCTCCCCTCGGCGGCTGCTGACCACCGAGCCGATTTTCATGACCGAGCAGGACAGTCTCTGGCGCATCGCGGCGTCACTCTGCCGCCAGCTCAAGGTGGTGAACCAGCGGATCGCGGAGGCGCTCACGCTTCGGGCCGAGCCGCTCGACCCGGTCTCGGTGCGTCCGTCGCGGATGATGACCGCGATCGCCGAGAGCGAATCGGCGGCCGATCTCGATCCGGCACTGCTCGCGGCCTTCCCCGCCTTCCGCGGGTTCAGCGCGACGGAACTGACGACGTTGCTCGCCGTGATGCGCCGCTGGCGGCTCAGGAAGGGGACGCTGCTCTTCGCGGAGGGGAATCCGGGCGGGTCCTGCTTCGTGGTGGTGAGCGGGGTCGTCGAGGTGAGCATCGCCGTGAATGGCCGGCACCAGCTCCTCGCCCGGCTCCAGCCAGGCAGCGTCTTCGGTCAGGTGAGCCTGATCGATGGCGAGCCGCGGTCGGCCTCGTGCACCATCGGCCGCGACGCGGTGCTGGTGGAACTCGAAGGCCCCGAGTGCGAGCGGCTGCTGGCCACCCACTCCCCGCTCGGCCTCAAGCTGCTCGCGCTGCTCAATGATGGAATCATCTCGGCCCTGCGTGGCGCCGACCGGCGGCTGCTCAGGGTCGAGGAAGAGGAACCTGCCGCGCCGGTCTGACCCGACGCAGCAGGGAAGGAGATGCCGATGGCCATCACCAGCTCATCCCGCTTCACCGACTTCGCCCGGCGACCGTGGGTCGTGGAGGCGGTGGTGTTCTGGCTCGTGATGTGGGAGGAGGGCCTGCGGCTCCGGCTCCGGACGGCGGGCACGCGCCTGCCGGTTCCGCAGTCGCTGCAGGACTTCTTCTACTACCGCTTCGGCGACTTCTCCAACGGCTACATCAACGCCTTTCTGATCGACGGGCTCACGGATCTGCTGCTGAGTTATCGGGACCGCCGGAATGGCGTCGCGGGTGCGGCAAGCCGATTCCGTTCGCCGCGCGCCCGGGCGCTCATCGCCACCGCGCTGTCCTCGCTCAGCGTCATCCTCTACGAAGTCTTCTCGAACGGCTTGTCACGGGCGGACTGGCTGGACATCCCCGCCGGGGTGCTCGGCGCGCTGGTCTATCTTGGCGTCCGCCTGACGATGATCGGTGTGCGGGAGCGGGCGTAGGGTCCGGCGAGCCATCAGTACCCTAAGCACTAAGCAATAAGCACTCTTTCGCACTCGGAACTCGGAACTCGGAACTCGGAACTCGGAACCCGGAACCCGGAACCCGGAACCCGGAACTCGGAACTCGGAACTCGGAACTCGGAACTCGGAACTCGGAACCCGAAACTCACCTCCGCCCGGCCACCGCGAGCGCCCCGATGATCGCCGCGGCGCCGAGGTTCACCAGGCTCCCGGCATCGTCCGGCCTGCCGAAAAGCAACCAGCCGTTCAGGGCGCCGTCGAGCAGGAAGAGCAGCAGCACGCCGAGCGTGAACCGGAGCGCCCCCGGTTTCTGGCGGAGGAGCGCGACCGCCGCCACGAGCGCGAGGGCGGCGACTGCAATGAGTCCCGCACCGAGCAGCCTGGCCGTCGGCAGGGTGACCCGCAGCGAGTCGACGGCCTCCGGCCCACGGAGGGCGAGCACCGCGCCCCCCGCCCCTCGCGCGAGTCCCAGCAGAATCAGCAGTATGGCGGCGGCCGTGGTGGCCCAGTGGCGTCGCGTGGTCATGCCCTCCGTCCTGTTCAGTGCCGCATCATGGCAACGGGGCGACGCCGGGTGCTCACGGGAATCGGGTCCTCCATGGCTGGGCGCCGCCTGACACCTCATCACAAGCTGCGAAGCGGGGCGCTCGGCCGCCAGTGGTCTCCGGCCGGCGCGCCCCGCTTCTCTGCATCATGCCTTGCTCAGGGCGCCGCCGCCCGCCGGAGCAGCAGCTCCCGCTCCCGGGCGTTCTTCGTGAGCGACGCCGCGCGCCGGAACTCCTCCCGCGCCTCCTCCTGGCGGCCCAGCTTCGCGAGCAGGTCGCCGCGCACGCTCGGCAGCAGGTGGTACTCCCTGAGCGACGGCTCGCCGGCGAGCGCGTCCACCAGCTCGAGGCCGGCGGCCGGCCCCATCGCCATCGAGACCGCCACCGCGCGATTCAGCTCCACGACCGGCGACGGCGCCACCTGCGCGAGCACCGCGTACAGCGCAGCGATCAGCGCCCAGTCGGTCTCCGGACCGGTGCGCGCCCGGGCGTGACAGGCGGCGATCGCCGCCTGGGCCCGATAGGGACCCGGCGGCTCGTCGAGCCGATCGGCCCGCTCCAGGGCCGCGAGTCCGCGGCGAATCAGGATCTGGTCCCAGCGCGCGCGGTCCTGATCGAGCAGCAGCACCGGCTCGCCGCCGGGACCGATCCGCGCCTTGAGCCGCGACGCCTGCAGCTCCATCAGCGCGACCAGCCCATGCACCTCCGCGGACGTGCTCATCAGCTCCGCCAGTATCCGGCCGAGCCGCAGCGCGTCGGCACAGAGTTCGGGACGGGTCCAGTCGTCGCCGGCCGTCGCGGAGTACCCCTCGTTGAAGATGAGATAGATGACGTCGAGCACCGACGAGAGCCGCCCCGCGAGTGCGTCGGGCCTGGGCACCTCGAACGGCACGGCAGCCTCGCGCAGCGTCCGCTTGGCGCGCACGATGCGCTGCGCGATCGTCGGTTCCGGCACCAGAAAGGCGCGCGCGATCTCGCCGGTCGTCAGGCCGCCGAGCAGGCGGAGCGTGAGCGCGATGCGCGCATCGGTCGGGAGGAGGGGATGGCAGGTGGTGAAGATGAGGCGCAGCAGGTCGTCGCCGATGCTGTCGTCGAGCGCGTCCTCGAGCGCCCGCACGGTGTCGCCGCGCGCCGCTTCCAGGTCGCGGCCGACCTCACCTTCCTTGCGGTCGTGCAGCCGGCTGCGGCGGAACTGATCGATCGCCCGGCGCTTCGCCGTGGCCATGAGCCAGGCGCCGGGCTTGTCGGGGATGCCCGTCGTCGGCCACTTCTCGAGCGCCGCCAGCAGCGCATCCTGCGCCAGGTCCTCGGCCACGCCGACATCGCGCACCATCCGGGCGAGACCAGCGATCAGCTTCGCCGACTCGATTCGCCAGACGGCATCAATCGCGGCAGGAATCTCGTGGTCGCTCACGCCGCGCAATTAGCGCGGCCTCACCGACCGATGCAAGCGCGTCATCACCGGGCGGCCGGGGCGACTGGCGCACCTATCGAATCACGAACACCTGCGAGAGGCGGACCCGCACCGGCACCCCGTCGGCGCGCCCCGGCGCGAAGCGGCAGGTGGTCGCCAGCTTCGCGGCGTGGGTACCCAGCGTGGCCGGCTCCGCCGTGAGGACCTCGACACTGGCGGGGTCCGGCTTGCCGGCAGTGTCCACCACGAACCGGATCTGGATCCTGCCCGGTTCGATGTCCGCCGTCCGGCACATTTCGGGACGAGGGATCTCGTCGAGGCCGGACGCGAAGACGTCCCACAGCCCCGGGTCGGTGGAATCGGGATGCGCCGGGACCGAATCGAGCGGCCGCACAAAGGCATGCTGGAGCAGCCGGGAATTGAACTGGAGCCGCTGACGCACCAGCGCGGGCGCGGGACCGGAGCGGGTCTTTGCGGCATCGAACCGGCAGCCGCGCAGATAGCGGATCGCGGCGCTGCGGAGGCTCGCCGCCGAGATGCGCTGCACCGAGACGACCCGCACGGAGGCGGTGTCGGGCCGTCCGGTCAGTGGAATCACGTAGGTCACTTCGCCTTCGGCATCGATGTAGCCGAAGCGCATGTCCCTGGTGTCGCAGAAGCGGAGCTTCGGGATGCGGCGGAGGTCGCTGCTGCCTTCGACCGCCACCGGTCCGGCCATCGGTTCCGGCGTGATGTCGGTCTGGAACGCACCCTGGGCGGCCAGCAGCCTGGCCCCAAGACTGAAACCTGTCACGAGCAGAGTCAGGCGGCGCATAGAGTCGAGATGGGGAAGGGAAGCGGCCTAACAGCTACGCGAAATATGTGACTCGGGGCAGCGGGGCGCCAGTGCTCCCCGGAACCGCCACGGCATGTCCCAGCCAGGGGGTTCACGCACGCGGTTCATCGGTTCCGGTCATCGGAGTTGCCCGGCCGCTGCTCGGCGCCGGTCCCGCGTATCGAGCCAGTTGAGCATCAGGACGAGCAGTCCCGAGATCAGCAGCCCCCAGTCCTCCCGCATTCCCAGCATGAATGCGGCGGAGGATCCGATGCCTGACCAGAGGATGGGAATGACCCACACCTGCCAGGGCGGGATGGGCGTCGCCCAGAGCAGGAGGGCGAGCGTCGCGATCGTGGTCGGGCAGGGGAGGCCGAAGGTGGGCTGCGCCGGATAGAAGTGCCCGAAGGTGACCGCGAGCCTGGGGTAGATCACGAGCGCGAAGACCAGGAGTCCCGCCCCCGCCCAGGCGCGCGGGGTGTGCCTCGGCCGGAAGGAGAGCTCGCGCGTCTGCAGTGCCCACGCGAGCAGCAGGACCGCCTCGAGCAGAAACGCGATGCCGAAGACCGTGGCGGCGGGATTGATCTTCCGGAAGAAGAGGAGGTGATAGACCGCACCCATCCAGGTCCACAGCAGCGCCAGGCCGATCGGGATGATTGCCGGGCGGATGCGGCCCGGCAGGAACGCGGCGACGATCAGGCCAAGCGCAAGCGCGATCCAGGCGTTCTGGATCGGCCAGACCGTCTCGTTGTAGTCGGCAAAGAGCTGCAGGAACTCATGGAGCGTGAAGGGCATGGTGTCAGGCAGCGGTCAGCGCACGCCACTCCCGGTCGAGCTGGCCGTAGATGGCATGATCCAGGAAGCGCGTCGTGATCCAGTGGCTCTCCCGGCGGACCCCCTCGAGGCGGAAGCCGAGTCGCTCGGGGATGGCGCGACTGGCGGTGTTGTCGACGGCGCACTGCATCTCGATCCGGTGCAGCCCCTCGTGGCGGAAGAGATGATCCCGCACCGCGGCGGCGCTGCGTCCCGCCAGTCCCCGGCCGAGGTGGGCGGTGCCGAGCCAGTAGCCGATCTCCGCATTGCGGTTCTGGCGATGGATGTACCAGCAGACGCAGCCGCCCGCGAGTCCGGTACTGGTCCAGATCCCCAGGTGGAAACCGTTCCCCTCGCGCAGCTGCGCCTGGAACTGGGCGATAAGCGCGTCGACGTCGGCCCGCGTCTGCACCGTGGACGACCAGCGGAGCCAGCGGTCGAGGTGGGTCCGGTTCTCGAGAATGAGGGCATGCACTGCCGCCGCGTCGGAGGGGACGAGCGGGCGGAGGAAGATGTCGGGGCCCAGCGGGATGGAATCCATGATCCGATGCGTGTGAGGGACGCGCGCGGCGGCGAGGACGCCGAGGAGTGAGGGGGTGACTACCGCCTGAGGATCTTGTCGAGCGCTTTCCCCCTGGCGAGTTCGTCCACGAGCTTGTCGAGGTAGCGGATGTGCCGCATCAGCGGGTCTTCGACTTCCTCCACCCGGACGCCACAGACGACGCCCGTGATGAGGGCCGTGTTCGGATGGATGGCCGGCGCCTCGGCGAAGAAGGTCTTGAACGTCGTCCCGTCCTCGAGCCGGCGCTTGAGGTCGGCCGGGGTATAGCCGGTCAGCCAGCAGAGAATCTGGTCGACCTCGGCCCCGGTGCGTCCCTTCTTCTCCGCCTTCTGCACATAGTGCGGATACACGCTGCCGACCCGGGTGGTGAAGATGCGGTGCTCGGCGGTGGTCGTGATGCCCATGAGTGCGCCCTGTTCGTGTGGTCGGGACGGAGGCCGCGCTACTGATCCGCCGTGAAGATCACCGGTCGCCCCGCGGCCGCCGCCGCCGCATAGAACGGGACCAGGCCCGAGAGCCAGTCCCAGGTGTATTCGAAGTCATCCTCGGAAGGCGGAAAGCCGTAGTCCGCCTCGCGGATCCGGTCGTAGCCGGCGCGCACCTCTGCCTGGGAGAGTCCACGGAGGGCGGCGGCGATGGCCGGCACCTGCGCAACCGTCTTCAAGGAAATGATGTAGTCCCCGGAGGTGTAGAGCGGCTCCCCGCCAAGGATCACGTGAGACAGGGGAAAGCGTCCGTTGTCGTAACCGAGCTTTCCGTCCGTGAGCGCGCGGTGGATGGCATCCCAGGCCTTGTCGGTCTGGGCCGCGTACGCGCTCTCCTCATCCAGGTAGCGCTCCTCGATTTCCTCCTGGATCAGCTCCAGGCGGGCAGCGTCGCTGGTGGCGGCGAGCAGCGCCTCCATGTCGCGGGGCGCGAGGGCGAAGTGAACACCGAGGCAGGACATCGGGACTCCTCCAGGTGCGGCCTGAGGTCTCCGGGTAAGCTGCGAAGCCCGACTCACCGGCGCCAGTCGCCCCGTGGAAGTCACCGCGGCACGGCGGCGCGCGCACGCCAGCGGTCGGCACGACCTGGTCTCGGCTCCGGGGGAGCGTCCGGATTCGAGTCCGCAAATACTTAGGTATTTACAAAAGTATTGTCGGGTGGTAGACTGTCTCGGGCAGTGCGGATCACCCCTCCCTCTGGATGGTACCGGACATGGTTCAGGCAGTCGCTGCGGACGAGATCTTCCACGCCCTGGGCAACCCGACCCGGCGCAAAGTGCTCGAACGACTCTCGACCGGCCCCGCCACCGTGAGCGAACTGGCGGCGCCCTTCGACATGCAGCTCCCCTCCTTCGTGCAGCACCTCTCGGTGCTGGAGGAGAGCCGGCTGGTGCGCTCGAAGAAGCGTGGCAGGGTGCGGACCTACGAGCTCGCCCCCGACCGGCTCAGGGTCGCGGAAGAGTGGCTGGCGGCACGGCGCCAGGAGTGGGAAGAGCGGCTGGACCGGTTCGACACCTACGTCAGACACCTCAAGGAGAAGGAATCAGGCTCATGAGCAAGCAGTTCAGCTTCAATCCGAAGACCGATTTTGCGATCGAACGGTTCATCGATGCTCCGCCGCGCCTCGTCTGGGAGGCGCTGACCAAGCCGGAGCATCTGAAGGAGTGGTACATGCCCAAGGCCTGGGGACGGGTGGCCAGGGCCGAAATCGAGCTGCGCCCGGGCGGCATGATCAGCATCGACATCGCCGTCGGCGACGGCCAGGAGGCCCCCAACCTCGGCTGCATCCTCGAGGTCGTGCCCCAGCAGCGGCTCGTCTGGACCGCCATGCTGTTCCCGGGCTATCGCCCTGCGGTCTTCGACGACATTCCCATCACCGCCATCATGACGATGGAAGCGGTGGGCGCCGGCACCCGCTACATCTTCACCGCGCTGCACCGGAACGAAGCCGACCTCGAGACCAACAAGACGTCCGGCTTCTACCAGGGCACCGAGATGGCGATCGATCAGTTCGTGGCGCACGTGAAGACGCTCAAGTAGAGCGGTGCCGGGCGCGCATCGAGTGCTGCGTCGCACGCGGATGTGATGGCGCTACGGGAGTGGGCCGAGTTCGAGCTGGTTGGTGGGAAGCGGGCCCTGGAGCGTGAGGAGGTATCGCGTGCCCGTCCAGAGGAGGGACCAGGCACCCGATTGCCCCCCGGCGGCCAGGTATACGGTCGAGAGCTGGACGGTGTACGTCCCGGAGACGTCGAAGGAGTCTGTCGGCTCCCCGGGAAATGTCACCGCTGCGATGATCTCGAAGGTGCCGTCATCGCGGAAGGTCGCGGTGCCGGTCGTGATCCCTTTCACGCCATGATCGGTGAAGCTCAGCAGGGACCAGGTATCGACCAGCGAAGGGGTCGGGCCGCCCTGCTCGTCGCAGCCCGTGGCGGCGATGAGGACGAGGGCGAGGGTCACGAGCGGGCGGGAGCGACGCATGGTAAGCCGGGCCGGGCGAAGCGGAGACGCAGCGCGATCTGTTGGCACCGGAATGTACGACAGCGCCGGTGGTGGGGGCCACCGGCGCTGTCCGGAAGCGCTACGGAACGATGACCCGGGGCGCCTTCGCCTCCTCACTGAGCTTGAGCGAGGTGTGGGCGCCCCGCGCCCGAAGCTGCAGGTAGGTGTCCGTCGCCGTTCCCCCGAAGGTCGCCCCGGCGCCGTCCTCGGTGGCGGCGATCTTCACGTTGGGGTGCCCGGCTGAGGAGCGCAGCCGGAGCAGCACGGTCTCCGGCACGCCAAGCGTCCCGTCAGGCATCCTGATCGTGGGGTCCGCCGGCAGGACCTCGATGCTCGCCCGCACCTGGCCGCGCTGGTCGACGATCTCGAGCCCTCGGCCGCGCAGGACCGGAAGCTCCTGGGTATCGGCTGCCGCGACGGGGACGTGCGTCGCGAGGTTGGCGAAGAGGATCGCGATGTTGAGGCCGGTCAGCGGGACCAGGAGGCGGGAGGCTGTCATGGGGCTTCGGGGCGAAGGGTGAGGTCCTCAGTCTCGGAATCCTCCCGCTGGGATGCCGGCGGCGGGGCGAGGGTTGGTATGGATTCGCTTGCGGCTCACTGCCCCCGGGCGAGACGCGGGAAGGTCCCACCTAGCACCCGGACCCGCCCGACGTCATCCAGAGATTCCAGCCCGACGGCGTGCGGCGCCAGATCTGGTAGTCCTGCGATTCGTAGTAGAAGGTGAAGGTGATCAGCTCGGGCATCCCGTCATGATCGAGATCCAGGATGTCGATCGCCCGCCGCTCCTGCCGGGATTCCTCCCCACCGAGGTGCGACCACACCAGGGGAGGCACGACCCGCGGGAGGCCACTCTCGAGGACGACCATCGCGGAGAAGATCTCGTCGGTGGTATCGGTGACTGGGGCGGCCCGGTAGGTGCCGATCAGCCAGACACCCCGGGAGGGCAGTTCGACGCCCCACGCATCCCGCACCTCGAGCGACTTGGATGATATCGCGGGCGCGAGTTTCCGGAGTTCGCCGAGTGCCACCACGGAGAGCTTCGCCTGCTCCTCGCGGGTGAGTGCCCGCCGGCGGGTCAGCGTCGACAGGGTCGAGTCGCTGGCGGCCAGCCCGCTCCATCCGGTGGAAAGGGGCTGTTGCGGCCGTGCCATTCCCGGCAGTCCGGTGCAGCCATACTCATCGGCGCCGATCGCCGCCGCACGGCCGATGCGCCGGCCTCCCGAATAGAGCCAGTACGTTGCGCCCGGCGCATACGCCTTCGCCCGGAACGCCACCGACGCCGAATCCTCATCGCCCGTGTCCACGGCCTGCAGGGCATCATCATGGGCAAAGACGATCGGATCCAGATTCACGGTGTCTGGAACGTCGGCGCTCGCGTGGAGAATGAGATGGGGCAGCTGCGCCGCCAGGGATACCGGCAGCGGCGCAGTCGAGGCGAGGAGGACGAGGAGTGAGAGGCGCATGGGTGGCGTCGCGACCTACCGTGGGTCGGCCGAGGCGCCGGCTTTCGTCACTGCGGGGGCTGAAACATGGCCACCATGTAGTAGAGTCGCGAATTGAAGCTCAGCGAGATGGTGGCGGACTTGAAACCACCTCCCTGGATCGGAGTCGCGCCGACGATGGGGCCGCTGGATGCCGGACCGTACGGCGCGTCCGGCTGCAGGTGCAGGATCCCGGAGGAGATGGTGTAGGTGCCCGGCTGATAGATGGCATCACCACCGCCGCTCGGTGCCCCATTGCACAGGGACCGGACGTCATCGAGCATCAGCTGGTAGGTGCCATCCGTGGAGAGCGACAGCCAGCCGCCGGTGTTGATCTGCTGGCACGACGGGTCCTGCGATCGCACGAACGGGATGGCGAGGCTATCGACGGAGACGACCGAGTAGGTGCGCGCGTAGGTGGTCAGGTCGACCGGCGTCGGCGGCGCGGAGCTGTCGTTTCCGCAGGAGATGGCAGCAAGACCAAGGGCCAGGGGAGTCCAGCGTCGCAGGAAGGGGGACATGAGGTCGGCTCCTCAGCATCGAAGGATTCGGTCAGGTGCCCGGTCGCCTGGGCACTGCCTAACGTCTGTTCCCAAGCTGCGAAGAACGACTCCCGTGCGCCAGTCCTGACCGGAAACCCGGCGGCCGCTCCGGGAGGCTGCACTCCACGTCCTCATTTACGCATCTCAGCGTCGGGATTGGACCGCCCAGAGGCTCAGCGCGGCGCCCGCGGAACTTCCTTCCTCCGCCACAAACAGCGAATCGGAAAGGAACAGCCCCGGGAAGCTGGGCGCAGTCAGCGTATCAGGCAGGCCGGCACTCCGGTGGACCCGCCACAGCGGTGGACGGCCGTCGCGCTGCACCTCGAGCCAGAGGCTCCCGTCAGGCGCGAGTGCGAGCCGGCCGATCACCGGGCGCAACGACTCCATCCCTCGCTGCTCCAGCGCCTCGCTCCCCGAGAGCGCACACTCCTTCCGTCCCGTCGACACCCGCAGTCCGAGGCTCAGGCTCTCCGCCATCTCCCGCGTGGCGCGGACCGGCTCTGCCGGCCCGCTGAGCACGACGGTATCTCCCGTCGCGGCCGACCAGAGCGTCACCCTGTCGTCAACGCTGGTCGCGAAGGCGACCTGATCGGCGGTCGCCGCCCAACGCAGGGTGGGCCAGAACACCGGCGGCTGGGGACTGAGCGAGATGCCGCAGCCGGTGCGGAGCGGGCGCAGCACCGGTACCGCCGTGGCGCCGAGAAGGCGGGCAGTTCCCCCACGGTAGACATAGAGCGCCTCGCGCGGTCCGATGGGCGGCGGCTCGCGGACCGAGTAGACCCATCCGTCCGTCACCTGGGCGATGCCGGTCAGGATTCCGGCGACCGACCCGGTGAGCCGGTAGCTCGAGATCTCCGGCTGCGGCGCTCCTGCGCTGTCGAAGGTGACCAGCGCGAGCTTGGCGTCGTCGTACACGCCGAAGCCATGAGCCGTTCGAACCAGGAAGCGCGGATTCTCGAACTCGCCGGGGCCGCCACCGCGGCGACCGACGGAACGGAGCGTCCCGTCCCGCACGTCGAGCAGCACCACGCGCGACTGGGGATAGTCGAGGAGGGCGAGGGTGGTGGCGCCGAGCGGGAGCGCCTGGGACTCCGCAAGGACGCCCGCCACCGCAAACGAGGCGCTCGGCTCCTCGGCCACGAAGCGCTGCTGCTCCACCGCGAGATGGGCGCCGTACGCGGGCGCCGGCGACCGGGAGCAGGCCGGGAGTCCGAGCAGGGCGGCGAGGAGCAGCGGCCGGATCATGGGGCAAGACGATTCGACGTGAGTCACTCCCGCTCCGGCAGCCGGAGCTTGGCGATCCTCTCCAGGTCGGTGAGGACGTTCATCTCCACGATCTTCCCATCGCGGACCGTCAGGCCGACCACGCTCATGGCACGCCCATCCGGCGTGCGGCCGACGAAACCCGGCGCTCCGTTGACCAGCACTGACTGGGAGAATGGCGCAAGCGACGCGAAGCGCATCGCGCCCGTCGCCACCGCGAGCGCGCCATGCACCACCCGTGAGGCTCCCGGACGAAGCGTGCCACCGTCGATCCGGAGTACGACATTCGGATCCAGGACGGCGACGAGTCCGTCGAAGTTGCCCTCGCGCGCGGCGGCCAGAAAGGCGTCGGCGACCCGGTGCTGCGCCTCCCGATCGACATCCGGAAGGGTCGATTCCCGCACCCGCCGTCGTGCCCGGCTCGCCAGCTGCCGCGTCGCCGCGGGCGATCGCTCCACGAGCGGCGCAATCTCCTCGAACGCCATGCCGAACATGTCGTGCAGCACGAAGGCGAGCCGTTCGGCCGGCTCGAGCCGCTCAAGGACGACGAGCAGCGCGAGTCCGACCGAGTCCGCAATGATCGCCTGCTGCTCGGGATTCCCCTGACCGTCGAGCGTGACGATCGGGTCAGGCATGTGCGGCAGCTCGGGCACTTCACGCCGCGACCTGCGCGACTGAAGCATGTTGAGCGAGATCCGCCCGACGACCGTCGTCAGCCAGCCGTTCAGGTTGTCGATGGCGGTTGCGTCGGACCGGCTCAACCGGAGCCACGCCTCCTGCACGGCGTCCTCCGCATCCGTCAGCGAGCCGAGCATGCGGTACGCGACGGCCTTGAGGCGCGGCCGCTGACTCTGGAACCGATGGGCGAGCCACTCAGCGTCTGACATTCGCCAGGATCTCCTCGTTCGAGGTCCAGCGCTCACCGTCCCGCTCGGCGGCGAACAGCTCGAGCCGCTCTCCGTCCCACCGCTCGCCGACCCGCTCGAAGTAGACCGCAATCGCCGCACTCAGCTTCCCGGCCGCAAGCAGCGCGCGAACCCGGTCGCCGGCATCCGGCGAGAGCACGTCATCGCATCGCTCGCGAACGTAGTCGGCGATCTGCGGCACGACGGCGTCCCGGGATTCACCGGTCGTCACGAAACGAACCCCGTCCAGGGAGTGTACGACGGCCACGATAGCCGTGTGGCAGTGTGCGGGCATTCTGGTCAGCCCGGTTTCACGGTCATGAGATAGACGATGGCGACCAGCAGCGCCAGCCGCACGGCGAACGACCGCTGGAGCGCGGGGCGCGCCTGCCGCACGGTCGCCATCTCGCCGCCTGCTTCGAGGGCCGCCCGCAGCCGACCCACGGTGCGTCCCGTCATCAGACGGCCGATCGCAGCGATGACCAGCAGGCCGAGGAACCCCAGTCCCATCCAGGCTCCTCTCCAGTGCCAGTACGCCGAGGCGAGGTAGCCGCCGGAGAGCACGAGAACGAGCAGGCTCGGCCCGGCCATCCGCTGCCCGAGTCGGAGTGCGCCGAGCGCGGCGCGTACCGAGGGGACGTCCGCCGCCCGGCGGACCTGCGTCAGCGCCAGCGCCTCCATGCCCAGGATCGCGAAGACGCCCATGGCCGATACCACGTGGAGGAACAACAGGTTGGATCTCAGCATGCACGGTTCCCTTGGTTGCGTTACCGCTATGACCAGTGAAACCGTGAAAGTGTGACAGGCGGGGGTCGGCGCGGGCTGAGCCGTCCTACTTCGGTCGCGTCTGCAGCTCCAGGACGTTTCCCTCCGGGTCGGTGACGTAGACCCAGGTGAGTTCTTTGCCCAGCGCATTGGTCAGCGTCACGACCTCGCCGACAGCCCGTCCCCCCGCGGCCAGCACCGCGTCGCGCGCGGCGGGGACGTCATCCACGACGAAGGCGATGTGGCCGAAGCCCGGCCGGTTGACCGCGGTCTCGGGACGCGGCTCGAGGATGTTGTAGTTGAAGATCTCGAGCGTAGGGCCGTCGAGGCCGTGACCGGGGAGCCGGAGATGCTCGCCGCGCAATTCGGCGCCGGGCACTCCGGTCCCCCGTTCGAGGTCCGGTCCCCTGAAGTCGCGCACCGGCGGTACCGGCACGCAGCCGAAGAGGTCCTGGTAGAAGCGCGACAGCGCCTTCCAGTCGGTGGCGATGAGGTTGGTGTGGCCGTAGCGTGCGCCGGCGATCATGGGTGCTCCTCGAGAGGCGCCTGGCCAGGGTTCAGTGGTCACCCGCGCGAGGGGCGGAGGGGAGGGCGGGTCGTTCCGGGTAGCGCTGGCGCAGGCGGAGAAACCCGACGGCCAGCCCGAGCGGCGGGAGCACGAGGAGGAGCGCGCCGGAGCCCGCGACTACGGCGGCCGCACCGCCTGCCAATGCGTAGCCGAGTGGCTCGGCGACGGTGCGCCAGAGCGGAGCCTGACGGAGCCCAGTCCAGGACACCAGCGGGCTGATGAAGCCGGCGAGCAGGCCGAAGACCGCGGCGTTCCACGCGTAATTGACGAGTGTCGCGGGCGGGGCGCCGGCGACGATCTTGCCGAGTCGGGTAAGCACGATGCCGAAGGCGGCGCCGGCCAGGGCGCCGCCGATTGTCAGGCCGATCTGAAGCCAGCGACGGGTCGTGAGCATCGGCGAATGGAACCGGAGGACAGGGGAGCGCAACGCGTCGTCCAGCGTCAGGGCCTAAGCTGCGAGACGCGGCTGCTCGGCGCAAGCGGACGGGTGGTGTGGAGGAGCTCAGCCGTGCTGCGGCAGTCGGATGAGCCGGTGAGGCGGCTCCGTGCCGTGCCTGCCGTCAGTAGCGCCAGGTATAGCCGATGCCGAAGTTGCCGACGGCGACGGTGCGACGACGGCTCGTCGCCCATCCGATGCCGCGTGACAGCGACAGCGTGAACCCGGAGCGCGATGTATACGCGTACCCGAGCGCGAGGGAGGGTCCGTACGGAATGGGGGCGGAGGCCAGGCTCTGGTCCGCGATCAGCGGGGCGAACGCCCCCTCCAGGAAGACGCGGTGACGCGATCCGCCGGTGTAGGCTCGGATGCCGCCGGTCGCGGCCACGCGCCCGTCACTCGCATTCACCTCCGGGATGTAACCGACGCTGGCGAACCCGCTGAGCCGGGAACGGTAGAGGAAGCCCTCGAAGGCGCCTCCGATCCCGGCGTAGGAGTTGCCGAGTCCGACCGTGAACACCGCGTGGCGCGCGGCGAGCGAGTCGGGCCCGGGCGACTGTGCCGCGATCGTCGCGATCGGGACGGCTCCGAGTGCGATGAGCAGCAGGCGCACCCGCATAGTCACCTCCAGGGCTGAATGACGGAGTCCGCGACCATTGGTTCAGGGCCGGATGCCCGGCCTCCTCGTCAGGCCGCGCCTCCGCCGAAGGATGCGACCATCGGCGACCTGTGCCAGCCTGCCTAACGCCTGTGCCTAAGCTGTGAGGCGCAGCCGGTGGACGCAAGAGAGTGTCTCAGTTGACTGCATTCCGGCCGCTCCGCGTTCCGGTCGGAAACAGTCACCCGCGCCGCCGCGATACCAGCGGTGCTGCGCGCACGAACGCGCCGGCCGCCGCCTCCTCGAGCATCCATCGGCCCATCGCCTCGTAGGAGACGGGGGACCAGGAGTTGAGCGCACCCTCCCAGGTCGCCGAGGCCACCGGAGGCTCGTTCCTGCCGCGCGCATTGAGCCCGGCGCGAATGAGCGTCCAGCGCAGCGAGGCGAATGCTCCCCGACCGAGCGCATCCACCACCGCCTGCTGCTCCCGGGCGCCGCGGCCGACCCTCCCCGGCATCCACATAAAAAAGCGCATGACTCGGCTCGCCGGTTGGCCCGGTGGTGAGGTGAGCAGAGTATTGATGATGAGAATGCGATCGACCCGCGCGGCGCGCATCGATTCCTCGACCGCGGCCATGTTCTGGGAGAGCAGGGCGGCGGTCTCCTGGCTCGTCGCCGTGACGCCGAGTGCGGTGAGCACCGCATCGGCGCCGGCGAACGCCTTGGTCAGCGCGGCGCGATCGGCGAGCGACTCGACGACCGCGACGCGGGAACCGGCGGGCACATCGACGATCCGTTCCGGCCGGGACCGCACGATCGCGGTGAAGCCGACGCCTTCCCTTCGGCACACGTCGAGGATTCCCTGGCCGAGACCACCGGCCGCACCGATGACGGCCACATGATGCGGCCAGGCAGCCATGCTGCGGGCCCTACTGCACCCGCGTCCCGTGCATGCGCAGGCTCTTCACCGAATCGGGGCCGGTGATCGAGTAGTGGGCGACCGAGGTGCCGACGAGTTCCGCGCCCTGGAGCCGGAAGACGCTGTGGGTGCTCACCTGGACGCCTTTGCGCAGCGCGCTCTCGTACGGGCCGGCCTCGACCACGATGCTGTCGCCGGCGGTCGTCAGCATGCGCCCGGTGACCGGGGGACGGCTCGGGAAGGTCAGCGTCCAGCCGGAGCCGTCGGGGGAGATGACGAGCTCGTAGCTGAGGATGACGCTGTCCGAGGTCTCCGGAGTGACCTGCATGTTCCACTTGCCCGCGACCGCGGCGAGCGAGATCGGGGCGGCGGTGGCCCCGGCGCCGAGTGCCGCCGAGGTGGTGTCCTTGGCGGCGGTCTGTGGCTCTGGTTTGGCACAGCCGGCCAGCAGGGCCAGCCCGAGGCAGATCGTAGTGGTGCGCATGACGCTCTCCGGGATCGTGTGGGAAGGGTGGGGAAGCGCGCCCAACGTACGGTCCGGTACAGGTGAGAACAAGGATGATGGCCGCCTGCGCTGAGAGGTGCGCCGCCTGCTACGGCATCCGTCGGAGCCGCACGAACCGCGGGTAGTAGACCGTGGTGTCCGCCCGCTGCCTGCTGAACGGCAGATTGGTCGCGTAGGTCAGGACGAGGTCAGCCCCCTGCAGCTCCGGGTGTGCCTTGCCGGCGTAGATGAGGATGTCGGTCACGGATCTCTCCGATGGCACGTAGACGGTGTCGCGACGTGGCCAGGGACCAGTCAGGGCTGGCGCGGCTGCGATGCCGAGTACGGCGGGGCCGAAGCCCAGGGACTGGAACGCGAGCCAGGCACCGCTTTCCTGATCGCGGTGCACGCTGAACTCGGTCTGCGCCTGGTCGAAGATGGCCGTGGGTGTGCCCGTCATCGCGCTCGCCGAGACCCAACCGGTGGGGGCCTGCCACCACTCCGGATGGGCCAGGTCCCCTGCGGCCGCCCGGTCCAGCGACCAGCGCAGCAGGTACACCGCGTGCTGCGGGTCGGGCTCGCGAGGAGAGACGGCGTAGAGGTAGTCGCCCTCGGTCAGCACGCCACCACCACCAGGGATCACCGGGAGGTGGAGTGCCGGCGTGCCCAGCCAGGCGAACTGCCAGTGGCTCGGGTCCGAATCCGGGTTCAGGACCAGGGCAGCCTTCCACCCCTCGATGCGGAATCCCAGCGGGTCCGGCGAACTGCCGACGACCATGAAGAAGAGCAGCAGCCGGTCGCGAAGCCGGGCGCAATGCGCCGGCCAGAGGCGCTGACCACTCGAGTCGGCGAAGAATGGCGTCGGCGCTCCGGAGCGGGACGGGCCCCAGTAGAAGCGAATCGTCGCTCGACTCGGATCTCGGCCCTGCTGAATGGCGATGCTGTTGCTGACGAGTTGTGCGGCGGTACGCTGTGGGTTGCCGGCCGGCGCAATCCAGGAATCCCCGAAGAGCCAGAGGATGCGATCGGAGCCCAGTGCGATGGAATACGCCGCATCGCCACCACGCCACTGGGGATCCTGATGGAAGAGCCGGTCCGCGGCCGGCCACGCTTCACCCGCGAACTGCTGGGCCGCGAGCGGCGCGGTCAGGCAGAGCAGGAGCGTGCAGAGAGTGGTACCAGCTCGCGGCATCGTGGCTCACACGGGCATGATGACAGCTCACTCGGCCTCGAGGAGGCCGTGCTGGGACGGTCACCCGAATGGGTGTGCGCTCGACCCACGTCGCAGCGGCGCCGTCACCCCCTCGACAGATAATTCGCCACTGTGGACGGCAGCGCATCACTGACCGAGACCAGGAGTGACACGCCGAACCCCACGGCATAGCAGAGGATGCCCGCCATCGCACGGATGCCGGCGCCGGGCTGTGTCGGGCGCCGGACGAGGATGAGCGCCGTGCCCGCCGTGGCGAGGATCGGCAGCAGGAAGCTGAGCGCGAAGTAATTGTAGAATGGCACCCCGAGCACGGGGCCGTCGGGTCCGAAGTCGGTGAACAGCAGATCGCCGATCAGCAGGAACGGGAGCAGCACCGCGATCAGCAGGCCCCCGAACAGGACGATGAGCCGCCCCCGCACACTGAGCGGGAACGCGGCCAGGCCGATCAGCATGACGAAGCAGGCGATGTGCAGCCCGAGGATGATGCCGGTGGGGAGTGCGAGATCGATGCTGTCGTGCATCCGTGGTGCTCCTTCCGAGTCGGGTCGCCTGATGCTCGAGATCTACGGCCGCTGCATGTCAGCCGGCAGCGGATTGTCGGGGCGCTCCGAGTCCCAGAAGATGGTCATCACCCACCAGCGCGTGCCGTCCCAGAAGAGCTGGATCGAGTTGATCCCGCGCGCGAACGGCGTCGTCTCCCCCTTGTGGAAGCTCTCATAGGAGCTGAACGCCTGCGCCATCGAGCCGTAGCGCTCGACCCGCCGGGCCAGCTCCTTCTCCTGGAACCCGTTGGCCACCAGGAAGGAATCGGCGAGCTGGCGGTAGTCCTTCGGCGAGAGAATCCGGACGGTGCAGGGGCCGCTCGCCGGGCAGCGCGCCGGGATGAGGCGGGCCTGCGGATGCACCAGGCTCAGGAACCGGTCCCACTGGCGCGGCTGTCCCACCGGACCGCTGATGACGGCATACAGCGTGGTGATGATGCTGTCGATCGAGCCGACATCGGCGGGACGCGCCGCGGGCGGCGTGGAGTCGGCTTGCTGCGCCCGGACCGTCGCGGTGCCGCCGAGGGAAGCGAGCGCGAGCACCAGGGCCAGACGGGTAGTGGCAGTCATCGAGGGAGTGGGTGAGGGAAGGGAGTGGACGACCCGGCGTAAGCTGCGAGCCGAACGCCCGTGTCGCAAGGCGCCGCGCGCGGGCCGATTTGCGGGTGAGGGAGGCCCTGGCGCGCCGCAACCGGCGCACCCGCTCATCTCGTACTGTCGCGCGCCTCCGGTCCGGTCTCGTAGACCCGGCGCGCCCGCTCGAAGAGGGCGACGACCTCCTCCCGCTGCCGCTCGCTCTCGAACCTGGCACTGGTCCGCGCCCAGCCGATGGCCTCATCCACCCACTGCGCCAGAAACGCCGCGTCCTCCGCGGAGCGTCTCGGCGCGCCGGCCACCCGGATGTAGACCGGACTCGTGTGCGCGACCACCGGGATCCCGGCCTCCTGCATCCCGCCCTGGTACGGCAGCAGCTCCGACGAGCGCGCGCGGAGCGCGATCCACGAGCTGCGGGTGATCTCCGTCGTGCCTTCCAGGATCAGGTCGCGCTTCCGTCCCGGATTCTCGGCCGACGCCACGACCACACCGTTCACGATCACCTCCACCCGCTCCACCGGCCTCAGCGAATGCACCTCGGCACGGAACGGGATGCTCCCGCCGCGTGGCATCGCGATGGTCTCGCCGATCGAGCGGCCGCCGGCCGAGAACGAGAGCATCGGCCCGGTGGTCACGAAGCTGCGACCGGCGCGGATCGCGTCGAGCCAGGCGCGATAGCCGAATTTGCCGTTCACTCGGGCGTAGGTGCGCACCGCCCCCACCACCTGGGTGTTCCACATCTTGTCGGTCCCGCCCATCGCCGGCAGGTCGAAGCCGCAGTTGAGAAACCGGTACCAGATCCGGGCGGCGCTGAGGCCGGCCCTGTCGTCGAAGGGGTTGCCCCAGGTGAAGAGGTCGACCGCGTCGAGCTTGCCTAACGCGACGTCCACCGCCACCTCGCCGCGGGGGAAGGGGAAGTGGGCCCAGGTCACGAAGCCGCCCGCGGCGTGAGCGCTGTCCGCCTGGTAGGCCACCGGCGGATAGTCGGAGCCGCCCGGTACGCCCGACCCGCCCGCGCCCCACGACAGCGGATACACCAGCCGCGAGAGGCCGAGCAGGTTGGTGTGGCCGAGGAAGTCGTGGCGGGCCTCCTCGCCGATGGCGACCACCCGGTCGCCGGTGGCGAGCGGGGCGGTGCGGTTCTCGAAGTGGGTCACGCCGGTGATCAGCTCGCCCCACTTCGTGGCCTGCACGCTGATCACGTTGAGGTCCTCGCCTTCGAGCTCGAGACGCGCGGCCTCGGGGTCGAGGAAGTGGGTGTGGTGATCGCCGGAGTACCAGCCGCGGGCCGCGAGATTGGACCAGCGGGGGAGCCGGATGTTCAGCGTTGAAGCGCTGGAGGGAGAGACCTCGAAGCTCACCTGCTTCGGCTCGTACTCCATCCCGCGGACGATCTCCATCTCGTAGCGGCCGGCCGGCAGCGGGAGGATGAAGTCGGGCCGGACGTAGGCGAAGCTCCTTCCCCCGACCACCACGTCGCCCCCGACCTCCTCGCGCCAGGCGGTGGCCACATGCTTCATGTGTCCTGCCGGTGGCCAGTATTCACCGCTGGCGTCCTGCACGTGCACCCGTGCGGCGATCGGCGCGCCGGTGGCTTCATCGCGGATCGAGACGCGCACCCGCTGGAGCAGCTGCTGCTCCGGGAGATTGCGGGCGATCAGCGCGGGAGGGACGCTCTCGGCCGGGCTCGCGGCGGTGATCCTCCAGCGGCCGCCGGACTGCCGCAGCGTCAGGGTGATGGCGAGGGGATTCCGCACCAGCCGGTGCTCGAAGATCACGATGGGCGAGACCCGCACGCTGTCACCGAACGACTCGTAGCGGGCGTCGTCGAGCACGATCCTGCTGTCCGACACCGAGGGGAGGTCGGCGAGGTAGCGCTGCCGGGTGTTCCAGAACCAGGTGAAGTGCTCGTCGAGCACGGCGCCGACCTGCGCGGTGTCGCCATTCAGTACGCCGGCCGACCAGGTGAGCACCACGAGGCGCGCATCTTCCTGTGCTTCGAGGCGCGAGGATGTGGTACAGGCGATGAGGAGCGCCGCGAGGGCGGGGAGGAGGAGCGGGCGGGGCGACCGGTGAGCAGTCATCCTATAACCGGCTCGAGCATGACGTGGAGAGTGCCATCGGTGCATCTCCGGAGACTTCCTTGGGTTCGCAGCACGCCGCGCGGTGGATGCAGCGGCGCTCGGGGATGCTGCAAGATCACAAAGGGGGGAGGGAGACGCAAAGCCGAAGTAGAGGATGGGGACGAGGATGCCCCCTGAAGCGCAAGCCGGGTGCGACGTACCGTGGCAGGCACCAAGGGGCCTTCGCAGAGTGTGCGCTGCCGTACGCCGGCGAAGGACTCGATGTTTCAGAGTGAGGCGGGCACGTCGCGCGACACTCTCCACACCCCCCACATCACGAGTGCCTGCAGCGGGAGTCGGAGCCAGAGCAGCGCCTCACCCCACCAGGGCACGCCCCGCGCGCGGTAGAGCTGCAGCATCTCGACGTTGGCGGGCAGCACCGCGACGAGCAGCAGGAGCAGGCCCCAGCCGGCGGCGCGACGGAGTGCCGGAATGAGGAGTCCGATCCCGCCGGCCAGCTCCGCATACCCGCTGATCGCCACGAGGAGTTCGTGCGCCGGGAGGTACGGCGGCATGATGGCCACGAAGGGGCTCGGCAGGAGGAGATGGAGCGTGCCGCTCGTGAGGAAGATCCCTGCCAGCACCAGGCGCAGCCAGGGAATCCAGCCCCTGGCTGGAGGGCGGGCGCCGTTCACTTCGGGCCCGGCGCGTCGCTGGAATCGGGGATCAGCTCCGCCTGCTCCGCGGCGGGGAGTGCCGCGAACTGCGCCGGCGAGAGATAGATCCGGTCGCTCGTCTTGATGAGGTTGAACGGGTCGGCGGCGACGATCCAGCCGAGGACCAGCGAGAGCAGCGCCGTGCTCACGACGAAGGACGGTCGGGTGACGGCGCTCCACGCCCCGGTGGCGACCCCGAGGTTCGCGACTAGCGCCGCCGTCGTGATGAGCAGGTCGACTCCGACCGTGGCCACGAGGAGCCGGAGCGGCATCAATCGCTTGAGCAGTGGCGTGGCGAGTCCCCAGGCGAGACCTCCGACCACCAGCGCGCCGACCGCTGTCGCGCCGAGGATGGCGAGTGCGAGTTGCCACCAGAGGGGACGGGCGGCCACCGCGGTCTGCACCAGCACGATCACCTGTACGACCGACCATGCGAGCATGGCGCCGCCGCCCCACGCGAAGGGGTGCCAGAGCGGACGACGGGGACGGGGCCGGATGTAGAATGGCATTAGACTGGAGGCTGCATCAGGCTCAAGCTGCAGGGACTCGGCGAGTCGTGCAAGAGCGCGACCGGCCAGTTGGCACCCATCGGACGCAAGGAGACTCCGCCATGACGAAGCCGATCACCCTCGGGCTGGCCGCTCTCGCCTGCGTGCTCGGTGCATCGCCGGCATCCTCGCAGCTGCCGAGTCACCCCTTCGTCTACAGCCTCCTGCCGGTCGCGGCACCCGGCAAGAGTCGGGTGACCCTCTTCGGTGATGTTGCGTATGGCGAGCAGATGTTCGCCGCCCTGGGGCCGGAGCACCTCGAGCAGCGGGTGGGCGCGGAGCTGGCACTCGGCAGCAGGGTGATGGTCGTGGCCCAGAGTGGCTGGCTGCCGTCATCCGACGCGGGGCCAAGCCGGCTCAGCGGACAGGTGGAGGCCTTCCGGCGGCTGACCGGCACGCGGTCGCGGGTGCAGCTCACGGTCGGCCTTGGAGCAGGTCGCGACTATCAGGCGACCACATCGGCGTTAGGCAGGCTCGTCGCCTGGGCCACCTGGGGGCAGAACACCGTCGTGACCAATGTCCGGCTCGAGCGGGCGTTCGGGAACCCTCGGCGCGACGGGCTGGATGTGAACACCACGATCGGGTTCGCGCACGCGGTGACTTCCCGCTTCCGCCTGGGGGTGGAGGCCGTGGCCGAGGATCTGGAGGGATTTGTCGAGTCCGACGAGGCGGAAGGTGGCGCCAAGCTGATGCTGGGACCGAGCCTCGCGTTCGGGTCCGCGAAGGGTGGCCTGGGCTTGAGCCTCACCGGCGGTCCGGTCTTTCGCCTGAGCCGATCAAGCGTGTCGGGCTCGGCGTCCGGTGCCACCCGCGCCCTGGGGAACGGCTTCGTGCTGCGGAGCTCGATCGTGGTGCGGCCGTAGGGGTCTCAGCGGAGACTGCGCAGCTCGACCGTCACTCTCCCAGGCTCTGGGCGATGCGAGAGCCATTGAGCGCTATTGAGGGACGGCTACACCGGCGTCAGGTGTTCGGTCTCGATGGGGGGCTGGGTACCGCGGGTCAGGAGCCGATCGGCGAAGTCGAGCCGCTCGTGCAATTCAGCGACCGTCGTCGTGAAGTCTGTCTGGAGGGACTCGACCTGTTCGGACAGGCGCGCGATCTCCCGTCGATCCGCGACCATCCGGCGGTCGTGGCGCAGCTTCAGCCAGAATCCGAACAGCCCGGTGCCACAGACAATGACGGTGGGGTAGATGACGGTCATCAGGCGCACGAGCCATTCGTCCATGGGTGCCACCTCATGTCGGAGTGATGGTACGCTGAATGGTGCGGGAGCGGGCTGGTCCCGTCAACCGCGCCGTCTCAGCCTACTGCTTCGCTGCTGCCGCGGCTGTCGGCGCAGCGGCTGTGTAGAGCACCATGTCCGCGCTGCCATACACCTCCACGGCGCCGTGCAGGTGGAGACCGCTTCGTTCGAGGACGCGGCGGGAGGCGTGGTTCGGCGCGTCGACGACGGCATGAAGCCGGGAGAGCCCGTAGCGTTGCCAGGCGTCCGCCATCACCGCGGCCGCCGCTTCGGTGGCGAGCCCCAGTCCGTGCCACGGTCGCGCCAGCATGTAGGCCAGCTCCGGACCCCAGCGCTCCTCCGCTAGCGCGGGAGTCAGGATGCCGCACCAGCCGAGGAAGGTGCCCGCGGGTGCCGCGAGCTCCGGGCCAGCGGTGAGCGCCCAGCAGATGTAGCCACGGGTGCGGTGGCCTTCGGCGAAATGCTCGAGAAAGTCGCGTCGGGCACGGAGCCGGCGCTCCTCGTCCGAGGTGATCGGGCCGTAGGCGTGGAAGAAAGCCATGACGGCGGGATCACAGACGCAGGAGCTGTAGAACGCCTCGAAGTCCTCCTCACCAAAGGGGCGCAGGAGGAGGCGTGGCGTCGCGAGGGAGGGTTCCGTCATCGGTTGATTTGTGTACGCCCCGCGAGCACTAGTGGCCAGCCCTGATCGAATCCGCACACAACACCACACCCTGCGCGTCGACGAGGTTGTCGCACCGAACCTTCTCGCCATCAAAGAAGATGCCCTCCTGCATGAGGACGCGGACCTTCTGGCCCCGCGAGGTTCCCGGCGAGTACTCGCGGGCCAGGAGCGTCATGATCGCGGCTGGCTCGAAGGCACGATCGGTAGAGCTTGTGACTTTCGTGCTGCCGGGCTCCGGATGACCCGCCGTGTCGACCACGAACTGAAGGGTCACTTTGCCGGCGCGGTCCAGACGGTCCTTCGGATGGTAGCGCATGTGCCCGACCCTGAGGCGCGGCGAATCGTCGACCTCCGCGGCGAGAAAGACCTCTCCCTCGACTGCCGTGGCCCGGGCCGGAAGCTGCTGACGAACGAGCGTCACCCGTGCGAATGGCCGCCGGACCCCGGCGCTGTCGTTGTCCATGTGCCACCGCCACGAGTCGACCTGCCGGTCGTAGACGAAGGTCGTGTGGAACTTGTTGACGGGGTCGTAGTCGAAGAGAAATGGAATCGAATCGCCCGCCACATAGCCGCGTCCCGTCCCGATCGGATCGAAGGCCGAGGTGCCCGTGTTGTCGAGCCAGAGCGCGGCATACTCGCCGGTCTTGGGGTCTCGGCCGAAGAGCACGACCGCCTCGTAGGCGGGCGTCCCATCCGGCCCCCGTTCCCGGGAGATCTCATGCATCTCGACATACCCCTTGCCCAGGAGCCAGGCGAAGGTCACGTCATGGGTGGTGGATTGATGGGCGATGGTGCCCTGCAGCACCCAGGTGCCGATCAGCCGGGCAAAGAGCGAGTCGGGGGGCAGGCCCTGCGCCTGTAGAGGAGAGCTCATGGCCAGGACGAGCGTGACGGCGGCGAGGATCGGTTTCATGTGGTTGCCAGGCGAATGCTGATAGCCGTCTCAGGAATGAGGGAGGCCGAGCAGGGTGGAGAAAGCCTTCCTCAGGGCGCCTGTTGCTGCGAGCTCGGCCCGACTCCAGGCTGCCTGGTTGCCGGCCGGTCGTTCGGGATAGAGTGCCTGAACGATTTCTTCCAGGCGCCTGGGAGGAGGCGGTGCCAGGCCGGCAGGGACGGGCAGCGGCACCCTGCGTGACGCCTGCGGTTCGAGCGCCACTGCCTCACGAGAGACCGCCTCCCGACGGCGGGGCTCAGGCTCCGGGTCCGGAGCGGCCGTCGCCAGCGCCGTGGGCGGATTGCGCCGCGGCGGGTCGAGTGAGCCACCCGGGTCGGGGATGGGCAGGAAACGCGGCAGTCGAGCCTGCTTCTGAAGGACGTCCAAACATGGGGAGCGGTACCGGGAGCGGCAAGCCGCTCCAGAGAGGCAGTCGGTCGCCTCCTCTCCCGCCCCACACCGAAACCGCGCACCGACCCCTCGGATCGATGCGCGGCTTTGGTAGCGTAGTTGCCCTGCCCCGCACCTGCTCCTAGCGGGTCACCTGCACGAACACCGGCGCCTTGCTCGTGACCGACTGGTCCGCCGCCTCTGCGAGCGCCGCCTGCCAGCTCGCCGTCGAGGCGGAATCCGGGATCGTCATCGATGTCGTCGGCGCCTCCGCCGGCTCGGCGCAGGTCACCACGATCTCCATCGGTGTATAGATGCTGAAGGTGAGAAGGGTGACCAGCTGATTCAGAAAGCTCAGCTTGGTCTCCACCTTCGCGACGCCGGTCGCACACTTCGACGCCGTTTCAATGGTCTTGGGAGGAACCAGGCCGGCGATCCAGCCGGAGGCCCAGCGCTTCTCGATGGTCACAGTGGAAGGCTTGGCTCCGGTTTCGATGGTCGCATGATAGCATCCCATCACGGTCACCAGGCCAACCAGAACAGCAGCTACTCGGACGCGCATTCAGTTCCTTGCTGAGGATGTGGACTTCACCTGCTAGAGCCGCGCCCAACCTACCCCTCTTCCGACATTGTTCCTAGCGCCTGGGCGCATCGTATTCCATCTGAATCGCAATGAACTCCGCCGTCCGCTCCCCATACCACCCCGCCATCCTGACCAGCGTGCTGTCGAGCGCGCTCGCCGGCGGCGCCGCAGGCAGCGTTACCGAGCGCGCAATATTGCTGGCAGACGCGCGCGTCCGATCGGCGTGGAACCGCAGTCCCTGCCGCCCGGTGATGGTGGCCTCCGACTCCGAGACCAGGACGCCCGTGGCGCGGCGCGAGATGGCGTCGAGGGTCAGGCCGAGCGCGATCTCATCGACCCCGTCGGCGACGGGGATCGCGATCTCGTCGTGGCGCCAGAAGGCCACCTGATCGATGAGCAGCATCCCCCACATCATCGGGGTGAAGCGAAAGGCGTGGCTGTCGTGGGTGGGACCCCAGTCCGGCACTCCGATGCGCTCGGCCACGCGCCGAGCGGCGGAGTCGCCGCCGATCCGCGCGACCAGCATCAGCGAGACCGGCGTCGAGGCGGTGACCCCGGTCGTGGTGATGATCTTGCCGTCACTCACGTAGCGCTGATCCCAGACCCATTGGGTCTTGGGGAAGTTCTTGGTCAGTCGTTTCAGTGACGCCCAGTGGCCGGTGGCGCGGTGCCCCTCGAGCAATCCGGCGTTCGCCACCGTCCAGACCCCGTCGCACACGCCGACGATCGTGGCACCCTGGGCCGCCTGACGCTGCAGCCACTTCAGGATCACCGGATCGTCGTTCGGCATGATGTTGGGCACCACGATGTAGTCGGCGCCCGCCGGATGGCTCGCGTCAAAGGCGGCGAGCGTCAGGTCCGGGTCGACCGCGAGGCTGCTCCGGTTGAACCGGATCGGTGCCGACTCGGCCGCCACCGTGACCACCGTGCCGACATCGGCCTCCGCCAGGATGGCGCGGGGAATCAGGAAATCGGTGAGCTCGGTCCTGGCGTTGCTGCCCACCACGACGATCACCGGGCGTGCATGAACCGGTCTGCCCGCGGTGTCCGCCACGGTCGGCGCCTGCCCCGCGGCGATCCGCGGACCGGCGGCTGTGGCGAGGCCGACGACGAGCCAGGTGATCGCATGGGTGGGGGTCATGACTCAGGCCGCCTTGCAGGCGCAGGTGGCGCCGCAGGTGCAGCTCTCGCCGCACGCGCAGCCGGCTCGGCGCGCCGATTCGGCGTTCTGGCAGCCGCAGGTGCAGGACGACCCGGGGCAGGTGCTGCAGGTACAGGTGGTCTCGGTGGACATGCTGGACTCCTCGTGCTCGGGTGAACCATCATGGTGACGGCACGAGTATACGGCCCGGCGGCTGGCGGGGATTGAACGAAGGGGCTGTGGTGGAGGGAGGGTGGGGGCGTCCTGTCCAGTCGAAGGACGTCCCGGACGTCAAGGGAGCAGTCCCGTTGAGGGAGACTCTAGGCACGGGGTCTGTTACGAGCCGGCCTTCCCTCGAGTGAGCGTGACCCGTGCAACTGGCCGACGGATCCCGACGCTCTCGTTGTCCATGTGCCATTGCTAGAAGTCGTGCCCCCGGTCGTAGGCGAAGGTCATGAGTAGCCTGTTGACGGCATCGAAGTCAAAGAGAAACGGACTGGAATCTGCCACCACCTAGCCCCGCCCCGTCCCGATCGCGTCAAAGGCGATGGTGCCCGTGTTGTCCAGCCACAGCTCGGCACAGTTGCCGGTCTTAGGGTCTCGGCCGATGAGCACGCCCATCTCGTGGGCGGGTTTCCCATCCGGCACAAAAGTTCCCGGGAAAGCTCGTGCGTCTCGATGTACCCCCTACGGAGGCTAGTTAAAGGGCACGTCATTGGTGCCCAAAGTAACACCGCCCCTAACCTGCCAGTCGGGCTAGCGCCTGACTAACTTTCATGGTGTAGCCCAATCCATGGCTCTAATCTGAGAGAAGGATCGGACAACTTGAGCCAGCCAAGCGCAATAGCCGACTCGTCGTTTCAGCGATTCCAGATCTTGAGCCTGGATGGTGGAGGAATCCGGGGCATTTTCTCGGCTGCAGTTCTGGCCGCAATCGAGGATGACCTCGGCGTTGAGGTTGATAAGCATTTCGACCTAGTGGCCGGAACCTCCACAGGGGGCATTATCGCATTGGCGTTGGGCCTTGGGATTCGCCCAAGACAAATTCTAGAGTTCTACGTCAGTTATGGAGCCCGCATTTTCGAAAGACGCTTTGGGTTGGAATTGATTCAGCATTGGATGATAAGGAAGTACTCGTCGAAACCTCTTGAGTCTGCATTAAAGTCCATATTTGGCGATAAGAGTTTCGGCGACAGTTCATTACGATTAGTTGTTCCCGCCTATAACCTCGACACTGACGAGGTGTACAATTTCCGGACGCCGCACCTAGAGCGCCTGAGACGCGATTACAGAGTTCCTGCATGGAAGGTGGCAATGGCGACAAGCGCTGCCCCTACATTCTTCTCCGCGTATCGTGGTGTAGACTCTGCACGCCTCTTAGATGGAGGCATCTGGGCGAACAATCCCTCGATGGTAGCGATAGTAGAGGCAGCTTGTGCACTCGATGTGCCAATGGCCAACATTGCGATGTTGAGTATCGGTACGCTTTCGCCGGTCGTAAGGAGGCGCTCGTATCTAGACTGGGTTGGTCTGTTGGGTTGGGCGAGGAAGGCGCCCGCCCTCATCATGAGGGCAACATCGACTGGAGTGGTGAATCATGTAAGACACCTGCTTGGTCCGAGTCGCTTCCAGCGAATTGACCCGGCAGTCCCAGATGGGAATTTGGATTTAGATAGCGTCAACTCAGCAGAGAGCTATTTGGGTCGCGCTGGCCATTTCAGTCGCTCAGCGATGCCAGAGATCCGGGGTCGGTTCTTCGAGCACAAGGCTTCACCCTATACCCCCTTACATAGAGTGCAACGCGCGTGAGCGGCTCAGATCTTTCATCTCTGTGGGAAGAAGCCATTGCGTCGCTTGACCTTCCAGAGGCGCTCTCCACTGAGGCCGTCCTCACATACCAGGATGTCGCATCCTGGCTAGGCGAGCAGGACTCTCCGCTCCAGCCTCATCGCCCTGAGTTGTACCCACAAGGTTCATTCCGACTCGGTACACCCGTCCGACCTCACAAGGCGAAGGATGAATTTGACATTGATCTTGTGTGCAAGCTGGAAATCAAGAAGGAGCGGATATCCCAAGCTGACCTCAAGCAGATGGTCGGACGACGGCTTAGAGCGCATCCAGAACATGGCACAAGCGTTGACGAACGGAGGCGTTGTTGGACCATTTCATTCGAGACAAGGTTTCATTTGGATGTCCTGCCAGCGATTCCTGACGAGGAACAGGCAGGGAGCTCCCTGCTGATCACAGACATGGAGTTAACGAGGTGGCAGCCGAGTAATCCAATTGGCTTTGCTGACTGGTTCTATTCACGAATGGTTGTTCCGTTGAATGAGAGCCGCGAAGCCCTGGCCAAATCGCTGCGGGCATCGATTGAAGACGTGCCAGTGTGGGCGGTCCGCACTCCACTTCAGCGAACTGTTCAGCTGCTGAAACGTCATCGCGACGTAAGATTCCGAGGAAGTCCGCAGACGTGCCCCGTATCAGTAATTCTCACGACGCTTGCAGCGAAAGCGTATCAGCAGGAGCGAAGGCTTGAGGACGCTATTGTCTCGATAGTGTCGCGGATGCCTGAGGGTATTGAGAAGCGCAATGGCAAATGGTGGGTGGAGAATCCGGCCCACCCCGACGAGAATTTTGCGGATAAATGGAATGAAGAGCCAGAGAGGCGTGTCGCTTTCCTTAAGTGGCTAGAGGCGCTTAGCGCCGATGTCTCTTCTATCGCACATTCTGCTTCAAGCCAAGATGCACGCCGCTTGACGGAAGGGCTGTTGGACGTTCAGGGCGCAAAGGAGCGGTTGTTGTTGGAGTCGACAGTACCTGACGTCGATTCAACGTCTCACATCAAGAGTCCGCTTTGGCCTGTGAGCTTGCGATACCATTGTGGGGTCACAGTGGGTGTTCACAGACGGAAGCGCCATGGCCCGAGGCTGTGGTACATGGGAGCTCGGCTGGTCCCAAAGAGCGCGGGCCTGAGATTCGAGGCCACAACAGACACTCCGCAGCCCTTCGAGATCAAATGGCAGGTTTCAAATAGCGGCGCGGAGGCCCGTAAGGCAGGAGCGCTGCGAGGAGGGTTCGAAGATGGTGAGGGCCGGATGGGAAACGTCCGGTGGGAAGAGACACGATACAGGGGCACTCATCTTGTTGAGGCTTTTGTGATAAAGGACGGAGTCGCAGTAGCTAGGTCGGGACCTGTGCCGGTGCGAGTTGCTAGGTAGCTCGCTGATTTGACCCGAGCCGAGGCTAGCCGGACGGCCATTTCTGCCGGAAGGTAAGGACCATCCAATCCTCTGTTCTAAAATCACGCGGCGAGGGTAGTTCGGTCTGCGCAACGAGGTCGCCCAATGCCCTGCATGGCATGGTCAGCCGTGCGAAGTTTGACGATTCTACAGCGAGCCGCCTGGTTGTGCGCAACAAACCTGCGGCCGCGCCCCGTGGCTGTACGTGCGCCGAGGAGGCCTCACTAGTTGTCGTTTAGACCCTGTGGGGCACGAGTCTGCAAACGCCGCTTCCAGCTAGCCTCGATCGCGGAGATGTCACCGGGGTCGAGATCCGGAGAGACGAGTTGGAGGATCGTGAAAGTGAAGTGCTTTGGATCGCGCTGCCGCAGCAATCTATTACCGCCATGGCCACTCTTGGCGTAGTTCAGCCATCTTCCTAGCAGGTTGTCCTTTCCGGCCGCCGATCCGACGTAACGCTTTCCATCAGACTCATCGAGGATGTGGTACACCCCACGCCATTGAGAGAGTGTGTCCCTCCATCGCATGGGGAGAAGCTTCAGGTGATCCCAGGTGAGTGAAATCTCTTGCCACCCTGGCACACCTTGCTCGAGCGCACTATCCTCCAAAATGCTGAGCACCGGCATCTCATTGCGGTGGGCACGACGCCACCAGGAACGCTCCGGCGGAGGCCACCCGACAGTAAGCTTTCCCTTCCAGTTGGAATAGAAGTCAACAGGCGTAAGCTCAAACCAAAGAAGAGACGATCGCCCGGGGCTCTTCGTGAACCCCTCCATTCCCAATGTCCTCAGCTCCCGATGAGCTGGAAGCCTCCAGTACTGAGCATGTGTCATGGGCCGTGCCCGGCCAATCTCGTACAGGCCCACGAACAGCGCTTGACCCGGACGGCGACCCAGAAACGAGGCCAAATAGCCGGTCCGTGTCATCCGATACATCGCGCGCTCAAGCTGTTCGCCATGGGACTGCTGGTAGGTGTTATACAGGTCAGGCCTCGCGCTCGCGAGCCATGGCATCACCCGGTTCAATTTGCGTTCGTGAGGTCGGTGACGGAGCACCAGGACTGACTCGGGGGCAATGCTCTCTCCGCGAAGAAGGTCGTTCAGCTCTAGCATGACGTGTCTCGGGTAAGAGTGTAACCTCACATCGGCATAAGAATCAGGGCCGAAGCTAGTACTCGCGACTGAGGGCGAATCCTCCAGATGATGCAAAACCCTTGGACAAGCCGATGGACGCGCCCCGCCGACACTATTCGGTTGTGAGATGGAAGATTGGTCAGCCTGAGAGGCCAAGCTCATGGACAATGGCCCTCGCGAAGGGAGCCAGGTCGCGGCAATACCTCTGTGCCGCTGAATGTACGCGAACCATGTGAGTTTGCAGGTACTTCAGTGTCACCACCGGCACGAGAGCCTGATGATGCTCGTAATCCCCTGGTACCGCGGCAAGAAGTCAGTCCACATCTCGCAGTTCAGGCTCTGAAGAAGACAGCTTGTATAACATCAGCTGACCATCGAAGACCACAAGCGGAAGGAACACCGCTGCAGATGGGTGAGGCGGGGAGGAACTACGGCTTGCGGTTGTACGAGCCTTGTCCAGACTCCGTACGGCAGAGCACGCCTGCATCATCGCCGAGTGTGGAGAGGTCGGAGCGTTCTCATCCCTGGTTCCGAATGCCTGAACAAGCCCTCCAACGCGGGGAGCAGCCTCCGGGACGATCTCCGGGAAAGGAATATGGTTGAGATTCCCTCCAGCTATTGCGTGACGCGCCATCTCGCCCATGTACAAGCCGTAGTGCCCGTTCTGGCCGTACTCATTGCCGGAGTGGAAGCCAACCCAGGGCTTGTCGATGCCCGACTTGCACTCGATAAGGAAGCCGAAGCCAACCGATTCGCCTGCAGGAGTGTGGACCCACGTCAGCGCCGAAACGTCGAGCTCGCGCGGCTTTGCGGTCTGCGAGTCGGTATACCAAGAGCTATAGGAAACACTCCAACCAGCCTCCTCACAGGCGCGGCCCGTCCGGAGTTCCAGCGGGTAGCCCGTCTTGTCGAGCCACTCGAGAACCTTCGACGATGGAACTGGAGTCATGGCATCCCTCATTGCCGTCTAACGACTCGTCATAAGCTTCGAGTCGCAATCCATCCTGCCAAGCCGGGGCTTTGGCAGCCTAGTTCCCCGCCGCCGGTAACGAATCGACATGCGCCAGGAACGCTCTCGTCACCGCGAACATTGCCGCCGGGTTGTCCCACGTCGTCACATGCGCCGCGCCGGGGATGATCTCGACCTTGGCACCGGGCGTGAGTGAGGCGAAGTGCTGGATGGTCGCGGGATTGGCCTCGTCGAACTCCCCTACTGTGTAGAGCAGCGGCACCTTGACCTGCGGCAGGAACGGCGTCGCGTCATAGTGCTTGAGCGTCCCGACGATCGTGAACTCGCTGGGGCCCTGCATGTAGTTGTAGATCCGTTCGTTCACCGTCTGCATCAGGCTGTCGAGCTCGACCTGTACGGGGTGACGCCAGACGTAGCGGCTGTAGAACTCGCCGAGTGCGGCCTGGTAGGCCGGCGTGGTGGTGTTGCCGCTCTTCTCGGCCTCACGGATGGCGCGCTGGGCCGAGTCGGGCAGGGTGGTGATCAGCTCGCGGGCGTGGCGTTCCCAGGCGGGGATGTCGAGCGCGGCGCTGCCGAGGATCAGGCCGGCCACGTGATCGGGGTGGGCGCGGTAGTACTCGAGGGCGAGGATGGTCCCCCAGGAGTGGCCGAGCAGGTAGACCCGGTCGGTCGCGAGCGCTCGGCGCACCGAGTCGAGTTCCGCGACGAAGTGCGGGATGTTGAAGACCGTGGTATCGGTGATGCGGGTCGACTTGCCGCCGCCGAGCTGGTCGTAGCGGATCGTCGGGCGATCGAGGCCGAGCGAGTCGAGTACGCGGAGGTAGAAGCTCGAGTACCCCGGGCCGCCGTGGAGGAGGATCACGGGTGTCGCCGTGCCGCCGCCCGAGACCCGATACCAGAGGCGCCCACCGGGCACATCGAGGAAGCCTTCGCGTGCGGTGAGCGTCGTGGGGCTGGGGGCCGCGGCGACGGGTGACGCCTTGGGGCGGTCGGTGCAGGCGGCGAGGAGGAGCAGGGCGGCGAAGACTGAGCTTCCCGATGTTCGCGCCTTTGACACCGCTATGCGGATGTTAGGATGCATCAGAATCCCAGATCGCATCCACATAAGTCACACTGTCGAGGGCTGGGGATTTGAGGTGGCCCGTCGTCGTAACTGAGACAGACCATGTAACGTCCACATTCCCCGTCCCGCTGGCGACCGTCTGGTCGAGTTGAAAGGAGTTCATCGACGGGGCGAAAATCGATGGATCAAAGCTGCTTTTCGCTAGATCCATGCCTTCGGGAAACTTATACAGAGAACTTAAGTTGAGTGTTGCCTTAGACAGGGGCGGGGTCTCTGCTTGGATCGAGGAGCTTAGAAGGTTCTGCCGAAGCAGGCCCCACGTTCCCATTGACGGACTCTTTTGCGCGACAATGCCGGCATTGAAGCGAGTCAAGAGTGTGATCTTTTGCCCTTGCTTCCTTACAAAGCGGGGCGGATTAATCGTCCACTTGCCGATGCTGAACTTGTCTGCTCCTTGCGGCAATGTGACAGGTGCGTTGTCGAGTGCAGCTCGGAGAGCTTGGCCCAGGCCCCACTTGTAGTAGAGTGTATCCTTGTCGCCTGTTAGGAAGAATAGTCTGCCTGCGCGAATGAGAATCTGTCCTATGAACGCCTCATCGGCGGTCGATGCAAGTGTATTTATCAGGCCTTTCAGGGAATCAATCGAGTCAAGAACATGAACATTTGTTGCGTTTGAGACGCGCTCCGACACCGCGGTCTGAAGGAGCTCGTCGGCTGACACGATCGCAAGACGACACGTTGAAGGAGACGCTGGCGAGGTGGCGATCAGCTGCGCGAACGCTTCAAGTACCAACGCATCCCGAAAGCCCTTCTCCTTCTCACCAGAGCTAAATGGCGGACGACGGAACGCCGCATCGCTGGCGAGACGCTTCCAATCTACCTGGCTGGCATCCAACTGAAGAAGTTCCAGGCCATGATCTGAAATCTGTCTTGCTATTGCCTCATTTACGCGCGTATCTAGGATGTCCGTCGTGATGTTGAGCTTGTGGCCAAGGAGGCGCTCGAGCTTGGCTACGGGATCGAGGAAGCGGCGCGCTTCTGTGAGCATCTGGAAGTGGCGTTCATCGCGGACTGTCTGAGGGATCATCCAGTGTATGCGGAGATCCGGTAGGCCCTTGTGCTCTGCTATGAGGTCGGCAATCTCCTTACGAATAAAGTAGCTCGCTGAGCCGGTATAAAGAGCGTTGGTGTCCAAGACTACTTTGAGGTCGCGACTCTTCGGCTTCGGCATAGGCCAGTAGGTTATAGGTAGGTCTGTTACCCCGAAGGTGTTTCAGGGCGACGGCCAGATCAGTCCAGTATGAGGTACGACTGCGGGCGGTACAAGCCCTACCACAAACCGATCGCGGCGCCCTGTCAACGTCGTGCGATTGTCAGCCAGCTTCACTTCTCTGAACGCTTATCCCAGCTCTCGATAACAAAGATTGCGAGGCTATGCGCCGCGTTGACCACGACCCTAGCGTGTCTCGGCTCAAGCTTGTACCTCGGCCGACCACGGCCATGAGCCGAGCCGGTGTGAGTGCGGAAGCTTCCCAAACCCTGAACGATCGAGGTGAGGCCACCGAGCACCTTCTTCAGGTCATCGTCCTCGACCGCCTTCGGATCAAAGCCCAACTGGCTCTGAACCACCTTCCAGAGCGGGTTGATTGATTGATCTGTCGGCAGCTCGAGTTTCTCATCGGAGATATAGACTTTGAAGAGTGCCTCGAGGATAGAGCAGGCTGCTGTAACTGCCGCACCAGGATCGCCGGTGACGCCGGCTAAGGCTCGCTCGAATTCGTCGTTGACCCCGCCGAGATCCCTATCGCGAATCAAGTCCTCGAGTTGGCGAGCCGGGACGGCCGTGCTCCGCGAGACAATCTTGCCCCCGCGCATGTACTCAAAGCCGTTCTCTCCCAGGATTCGAGTGATCCGGGCTTTGGCCTTCTGGTGTCCTTCGTTGTCAAAGTTTCGTGGCATGTCCGTGTCCATGATATCTTCAAGGACGCGGCCCAGGACTTTCTGCCCGTTCAAACCAGGAGTGTTGGCCACTCGCCTAAGCCAAGCCGCGGCTTTGGCGGAACACCCCCCCTCCGGTGGGTCCCCCGGAGCCCCCGACTCTTCGAAAAGAGCTTCGATTGTGGCGTGGTGGAAGTAGTACCGACCTACTATGTCGCCGACAACCGAAGCTATGGCATTGGGGAAGTGTGGATTCAAGAAGTGCTTCCATTCATGCTGGCTTACGCCCCGCATAAGTTGCAGGGCCGCGGCGCGCTCACCGCGGTAGGGTATCCCAGAAAAAGTCGTGCCATTGCCTTCGCTATCCGACGGCCGCGCTCTGCCAACTTCATGCCTTTGTTAGACCGCGCTCATCCGCGCGAAGATAGGCTGGCAATGAACGATCCGTGTTCTGCCATTCGAAATAGCCAGTTGGGAACAGCTTAGCCGCGTCCAACTCAAGCAGGGAATCGAAGAAGTCTCGTGGAAGATTCTTAACAAGCTTGTACCCAAGCATGTGCCCATCAGACCACCATACGTAGCCCAATGGGGTCAAAGAGTTCAGGAGAAAGAGAGCTTGCTCGTGTGTCGAGAACTGGGCGCGAACTGTCCTAACGTATTCATACTTGTCAACAGGCACGTCGGTTTTGTGAACGAACCCGACCAGCTGATATAGATGCCGGTAATAGTGACCAAGCCGAGATTGATGCCCTTGGAAGGGAATGTAGCGACCAGGCTTGCCATGCTTTCGGAAGAACGCTGCCTCCATTTCCAAGACGCGCGATACGTGTCGAGCCAGTTTGCGCTGATGATCATCCAAGGTTGCCTCTACAAGTCGCCCGGAGTGGGCTCCGGCGCCATAGTAGAAGAAGTAATAGCTGATCTGAATTGCGTCGAGCGGAACAATGCGAATGTTGTTGCGCCTTGCCTCTGCATGGACAACGCGGAGAATTCTCCGCCATTCCGAGAAAAGCTTAACGAATACAACTCTCCCTAGGCGTTTGCCTACTGCAATCGTGTCCGCGTTTGAGCGGTGTAGCGCTAGCAGGGTGTTGAACCGCGTCGCAAACCCTTCTGACGAGGCTGTGCGTCTCTGAGCCCTTAGCGTGGCCACGAGGAGTACGACGCTCACTAAGCCGAAGTATGTGCCAACGTAGCCGCCAACGAACTCGCCAAAGAGCGCCGCACTATTCCGGTCCAGCGTCCACGTTTCCCTGAAGGCAGGAGGGATGAAGGCAAGGTTAATGACGAGGAGCCCGACGATGAGTATGCCTATTTCGAGCGCGAGCGAGCGCGCTTTACGAAGGGATCGTGCAAGCCACATGTCGTAGCAGACCATAGTTAGCGAAAAGTAGCGGCAAACAAGATCGGGACCTGACACCGCCCATTAGTTGCAGGGCCGCGGCGCGTTTCACTGCAGTATGGAGTGCTTCAGAAGGTCGAGCCAGCCCCTACACAAACCGACGGCCGCGCCCTTTCAACGTCATGCGGTTGTGAGCCGACGTGCAAAGGCGTCCTATTCGTCGGTACACCGTGGCACTCCTTCGGTCGTGGCAGGGGCGAGTGAGTGCTGAGCTGGCGGGCCAGCAAAGATGGCGCATGTCAGACCCGTGGCGGTCAGCGCCGTAGCGGCATGGCCAGATGCGTTCCCATGCGCCAGAGTGAATGTTATGCCTTCGGAGGGATAGAACCGGAGGTCAGACATGCTCGATGCGTAGGAATTGTGCTCGGAGAAGTAGGCTTCCTGCGCGACGATATAGTTGCGGAGATCGCTCCTCGCGGCGGCTCGCAGGGATGCGCCGCGGGTGCGCTCCTGGAGCTTGGCAATGAGCGGTCCGAGATCGTCTATACCAATGACACGCCAGCCTCCGTCGCCCTTCTCGAGCTTCAAGGCGACATCAAAGCTGTCTGCTCCTGGACGACCAACGCGAATCGTGACCAACGCAAGCCTGCCTTTGGTCTGAGTCTTCAGGATGCCCCTGAAGGCTGAGATGACCGTATCTCTCGAGACTTGTTCTGAAGAGGATCCCGCAAACGCAGGAAAGGTGAGAGGTCCGCCCGAGGCGAACGAATTGACACCGGTGGTTATCCCTCGAACTAGCATCGGCTTCATTGAAGTTACCATGGCACCGCCAAGAGCAGTCCCGAGTGCCTCAAACCCCGAGTTACTGCTCGTGCTCATTGACTGGGCGAGTGAGGCATCAACAAACTGATCGACTGCGGCAGCCACTGTTCGCTGGACATCCATCCGGGCCTCGACTCCGAGCTTGTCTCCCTTCTTGAACGCTTCTCCCAGTTCACGAACAGCATCGTCTGGCCCAGATGCACAGCCGGCGGCAAGTATTAGCGCGGTGATTGGAGCGAGCCAACTGGCGTTAGTGCCGAGAGGGGGCATTCAATGCTCCTGCTAGGGTCACGAAAGTACACGACGTCGGCTAACGCAGATTCGCAGTCCGCACATCGCACATAGTCACTTCTTGCTCTTCATCTCTCAAAACACCCCCACCCTCCGCCCCTCCCTCGCCTCCGTCACCGCATACCGCCCGGCCGCCGACCGCTCGACCCGCACCCGAGGGCCCCCCACCTGTAACCCGAACCTGCCATTCGACGAGTCGGGCTGGATCAGCAGCGCCACCCCGCCCGTTCCGCTGGCGTCGAGCGTCGCATGGGCACCCGGCTCGAGGTCGAACCCCGCCGGCGTCGCCAGGATCGTGTCCCGGCCGGCGGCGGGCGTCACCGACCCCGCGATCCGCGCCCCGGCGCCGGCGGTGGTGAGCTTGAACTGGGGGCTTTCGGCACTGTCCGGTCAGGAAGCAATCCGGTGCTGCTCCCGCAGGACCCGCGCGGAACTCCGACCGGGCCCGACCAGGGTCGCAGTCAGGAGTGCCGCGGAGAAGAGGGAGCATGGCATCGGATCCCCCGCCTGCACCCAGCGGCTCCTGGCCATCCCCAACCTGCTAGGCAAGTCGGGACCGCGCCAGTACCGCCATTGAGCCGAGTCAGGCAGACGTCAGGAACGCCACCCGCGCCCGTCAGCTCGCTCGGCAAATTCTTCCGGCCGCGAGGCCGGATCATATATGATCGCGTCGTCCCGCGGCCTCACACTCCCGCCCCCGCTGTCACTTTCCACCCCGCACGCACGTCCTATCAGGTGTCCGACACTGTCCACGCGAGTGTCCACCGACTGTCCTCGTGGACACTTTTCGGAGACACTGCACAAGATCGCCGAATCGATTTTCCAGCCCGCCGTTTCGATTTCCAGACCGCCGAAACAACTGTCAGATTCCTGAACAGTCCGTCCAGGCGACCGAATCAGTTGTCGAGCCCGCCGAAACATTCTTCCAGCCTCCCGAAACGACTCTCCAGGCCCGCGAAACAGTCGTCGAGATCGGCGAAACATTTCTCCAGACAGCCGAAACGAATCTCCGGACGACCGAATAGGTTCTCCAGCCCGCCGAAATGAAGTTCTGAGAGACGAATCGAACATCCGGACAGCCGCAGTAAACGTCCCGTTCGCTGGATGAGATGTCCAGTGCGCCGCACTGGATGTCCAGCGCACTGAACTGGACGTCGAGCTCACCGAACACGACGTCCAGCGCGCCGCGCTGAACTCCAACTCTGCCGCCTCACACCCCGATCCAGTCGCCGTCAAAATTCTTGGCGATCGAAATGATTGTCGAGCCGATGGAAGCGCCCGCCTGACACCGACATCCCGCATCTGGCACAGAACTTACCGACGGTGCCCCCCGGCCCGTGCTCGGTCGACACGGGACCGCACTTCAACAGCACAGGACTGACGCGGGGTCGAGTTCTCGACCGGACTCCGCGGCCACGCTCACGAAAGGAGCGTCGTATGACGGATTACATCAGCAGAGTGTTCGACATGGTCCTCCGCGTGCTGGTCTTCCTGCACGCGAACCCCCTCGACACGCCCGCGTTCACCGCGAACCTGGCGCTGCTCGAGGCCGGCGCCGCCAGACTGAAGGAGCTGGCCGACATGGAACGGAGCGGTCACGTCGAGGCGAGTGCCGCCGTGATCGGGAAGAAGGAGGGGAAGGCCAATATCCTCGACGGCCTGAACTTCCTCGGCCGCGTCGCCATGGTCGCCACCCGAGAAATGCCGGAGATGCCGGTGCGGCTCACGATGCCTAAGCCGAACAGCGGGGCGCAGAAGCTGATCACCGGTTCCCGGGTGGTGGTGACCCAGGCGCGGGCCCAGCAGGAGCTGCTCACCAAGTACGGGATGACGACCGGGTTCCTGGATGAGCTCACCGTCTCGATCGACCAGTACGAGAAGGCGGTGAACACCAAGTCCTCCGGCGTCAACACGCACATCGGCGCCGCCGCCGAGATGGAGTCGGTGACCCGCGAAATCACTCGGCTCGTGAAGGTGATCGATGCCGTGCTGCGTCGGCGCCTGCGGAACGACCCGCAGAAGCGCGCCGCGTGGAAGGCTGCTCGCACGATCGTTCGTCATACGCCGAAGCCGGCGGAGGATCCGGCCGAGACACCGACGCCGCCGAAGGCAGGGAGCGAGTCGCCGGCGGCGTGATTTTAGTACTTAGTGCTTAGTGCTTAGTGCTTAGTGCTTGGTCTCAGGCACTAGGCACTAGGCACTAAGCACTCATTCGCACCCGGAACCCGGAACCCGGAACCCGGAACTAAGCACTAAGCACTCCATAGGCCAGCACTGCCATGAGGATCCCCAGCACGCTCACCATGATGATCGCCGGGGTTTCGCGGTACTTCACATGGACGCCGATGAAGACCAGGCTCTCGAGCGCGAGGACCGCGGCGGCCACGCCGGTCAGCACCGGCGAGAGGTGGAGGAGTGGCGGGAGAATGAAGCAGGCGACGCAGATGAGCTCGACGACGCCGAGTGCGGTCCAGGCCCGCTTCGGCAGCGCACCGAAGGAGGGAACGTCGACGCTGACCTTGTCGAACATGAACACTTTCATGATGCCGGACGCGCCGTACACGAGCGTGGCGAGACCCTGCAGGACCCAGAGCATATGCGCTCCCTGTGTTGAGTACTCAGTACTTAGTACTCAGTACTTAGTACTTAGTGCATAGTGCTTAGTACTCGGAACTCGGAACTCGGTACTCGGAACTATCAAGCTTTTCCCCGCATCTTCGCCGCCCACCAGCGGAGGCCGACGAAGAGGAAGCGCCAGTCGTGGAAGAACTCGGGCGGCTTGCCTTCTACCGCGTGGCCGATGAACTGCAGCGCCCACCCGGCCACGAACAGCCCCAGCGCCACGGGCCAGAGGCCGTGCACGAATAAGGAGAGAGCGAAAAGGACGAGGGAAACGACGATGGTCGGGATGCCAAGGGTGTGGCAGAACCGGTTGAACGGATGCTGATGACTCAGGCCGTACTGGGCGATCCATTCATTCCACGGGCGTCCACCGAGCATAGGCGCTCCCTGTGTTGAGTGCTTAGTACTAAGTACTAAGTACTTAGTGCATAGTGCGCAGTACTCGGAACTCGGAACCCGGAACTCTGAACTATTGGTCGCTCCACCGAAACGTCCGCCCGACGGCCCGCAGCCGCCCGAGCAGCGTGGTGTTCTCGCGGTCTCGGCTGTCGACCGAATACTCGATGACGGCGATCCGTCCCCTGCTCCCCGCCACCAGCGCCTCGGAGCTGCAGCCCTCGCAGTGGAGCGCCAGGCGGAGGGCGGTGTCCGAACCAAGGAGCACCGAAGGCAACTCGGTCGGCCGGGGATCGAAGCTGCTCGGATTCACCGGCGCATCCATCCGGAAGTGGTCGCGCATCCACTGCTTGAGGCCCAGCCGGCGCGCGTCCTGGAAGGTGGTGACCGTCACGGCGCACGGCCACGAGCACTCCGGCAGGTCGGTGACCCGGAACTTCCGGTTGGCGGGACGATCGGGGTCCCGCCAGCGGGCGTCGGCCACGGCGGGGACAGTGAGCGTGAACCCGCCGCCATCGGCGATCTGGGTCGAGTCCCACGAGCCGGGATGCGGGAGCCCGAAGCCGGGCGTGGCCTGATGATCGGCGGGAACCATCGAGGCCATGGCGGTCTCGTCGGTCGAGTCGGCATCGGCCGACGCCGGCGGCGAATCGCCCTGGTGACAGGCCGAGAGCAGGACGAGCAGCAGTAACGGATGGTGGCGCATGGGTCCCTGGGCGGGCCGACGGACGGGGATAACCTGCGGGCCGCAACGGAGGAACGCCAGTGCCCGCGGGAGCCCGCGCGGGAGCGCTCGGCTGAGGCCAGTAAACTGGCCCGGTCCATTCCTTAGCGTCGCTTCAGCGACATCAGCCGAGCCGTCGCTTCAGCGACGAGCTCGGACGGGGTGAGGCCGCGTTCAATCGCGGCCCCCACATTCGAACCTCGGAACTCGAAACCCGAAACCCGGAACCCGGAACTAAGCACCAAGTACTAAGTACTAAGTACTAAGTACTAAGTACTATCTCAAACAACGTCTCCCACGCCGATGTTCCGATCTGTTCGATCAGCGCGAGCCGAGTCAGCGTCATCGTGATCGGGGTGTTGAGCGACGCCCAGGTGGACGGCAGGTTCTCCGGTGCGCGGGGATTCCGTGGGTGGGCCAGGGTGATGTGGGGACGGTGGGCGCGGATCGTGTCGGTGCCGAGGAGTGCCACGCGGAGCCGCTGGAACTCCGGCTGGCCGGCGGTGCAGGGGAGGAGCACGCCGTGGCCGTCGAACTGCTCCGGTGCGCCGAAGGTCAGGGTGATCGGCGCGGGCCGAGCCTCGCGGCAGCGCCCCTCGAGTTCATCCACCGAGTACGCCGCCAGCTCGTCCTCGCGGCAGAGCGTGACGTGGGCGGGGATGAGCCGGTGCTGCACCGGATCGAGCCGCGTCCGGATCGCCTCGAGCGTGGCGCGGGCCGGGTCGGAGACGAAGAGGGTGAACTGGCGGCGCAGCCGAGCCTCACTCACGACCGGCCTCCGGTGCGTTGGGCAGGTAGCGGCGCCATTCGTCCGACTCCAGCGCGGCCTTGAGCAGCTCCGCGCGGCGGGCGATGAAGCGTCGCATGTACGCCGTCAGGAATGTCACTTCGGCCGCGCGACCGAGCAGGCCGTACGGCGCCACGAAGCTGAAGAGATCGGTGACGACGGTCCGGTCAGCATGCTGGCGAGATGGTTTGAAGAAGTGATCGTGGTCGAAGCGCTCGAAGGCGCCGCGCACCTGGGAGTCGCGGAAATGCTCGGAGGGCGACCACGCGGTGATCTCGCTGGTCAGCTCCTGCCAGACGCCGAGATGCCGCGCCCGCCAGGTGACCTGGTCGCCCAGTGTGAGCAGCCCGGTCCGGACGCCGCCGACGACGGATTCTCCGGTGCCCGGGGTCGAGGCGAGGTGGAAGTCCACGCTCCGGGCAAGATCGAAGCAGCGCTCCAGCGGCGCCGCGATCTCGAGTTCTATGCGGATGACGGGCACGGGTGACTAACGCCGCGAGGAGGTCATCGGTTCCGCTGCCGCAGCTTCGCCAGCGTCGCCTTGAGATAGCGCCGATACCCCGCCGGGCTCATCCATCCCTTCGGCGCAGGAACTCGGCGCAGTCGCCGGGGCGCAAACTCGACGAACTGATCGCTCGACCCGGAAACTCTCCGCACCCGCACCCGCCAGCGCGCGGCGATCCGGGCCCGGATCCGGCCGATGCGGCCATCCGGGAGCCGCACGCAATCGCCAACGGCGAGCCTCGTGGTCATCGTCTCCCCGCGGAAGGGCGGACAGGCGGACGGGCGGACAGGCGGATCGCGGCTAAAACCGCGGCTCGGCTGAGGCCAGTGAACTGGCCCTGCCATTCCCGACCGTCGCTTTAGCGACATCAGCCGAGCCGTCGCTTTAGCGACGAGCTCGGACGGCGTGAGGCCGCGATGAATCGCGGTCCCACATTCGGAACCCGGAACCCGGAACCCGGAACCCAAAACCCGGAACTCGGAACCCGGAACCCGGAACCCGGAACTACCCCGGAATCTCCGCGTGCACCAATTGCGCAAGAAGGGTGAGCGACTCCTGCCACCCGAGATAGCATCCCTCGGGCGGAATCGCCTCGGGGATCCCCTCCTGCACGATGCTGATGTCGGTGCCGACGGACACCGGTTTCAGGTCGATCGTCGTCTGCATGACGCCGGGCAGGTTGGGATCGTCGAAGCGGTCGGTGTGGCGGATCCGCTGGTTGGGCACCAGCTCCACGAACTCGCCGCCGAAGGAGTGGCCGTTGCCGGAGCTGAAGTTGGTGAAGGTCATGCGGTAGGTGCCGCCGACCCGGGGCTCGAGATGATGCACTCTGCAGGTGAAACCATGCGGCGGCAGCCACTTGGCCAGCGCGTCCGCATCGAGAAACGCACGATAGACACGCTCGGCCGGGGCGCTGAGGACTCGATGGAGCCGGACGGTACCTGTCGACATGGAGGGCCTTCCTTCTGAACTCGGAACTCGGAACTCGGAACTATGCACTAAGTACTAAGTACTAAGTACTAAGTACTAAGTACTAAGTACTTTATCGCTTGATCCAGCTCCCACTCTGTCGCCCGACCAGTTCAACAAGATTCCCCATCACCACTTCCATATCGACCAGATGCAGCCCGAGCGGCTCCGCCAGGTCGCCCTGGATGTCGCGGCTCGCGGGACTGCCGGGGCCGCGGTCGACCGTGATCTCGAGGTAGGTCGCAAAGGCGTTGGTGGCGCACTTCCCCTTCAGCATGCCGGCGACGCGCACCATCGGCGTCGCGATCGGTTTGCCGCCGACGGTCCACGGCTCGGTCGGTCCCCACGGCAGCGCCGTCGCGCCGGTCGCGTCGAAGTAGCCGCTGAGCGGCGCCTCACCGCCGCCGAGTGAGGCGGGATTGGTGCAGGCGGCGACGAGGGTCGAGTCGGCCGAGCGGCCGAAGACGGAGGTCGCCGACGGCGGCGCGGTGCTCCGGAAGGCGGAATAGGTCACGATACAGCCGGTCTGGGTCGCGGCGCGGCAGAGCGGCATCCGCTTGAAGGTGCCGCCGACATCCTTGCCGCGCGGCACCTGGATGCCGCCCGGGATGCCGATGATGTACGCGGCGACGATGCGCGACGCGACCGGCGTGCCCTCGATCTCGCGCTGGATGAGCGCGGTGAGCAGGACGCTGCCCTGCGAATGCCCGATCAGGACCACCCCGCGCCCGCCGTTGTCGTGCGACAGATAGTAGCGCCACGCGGCGCGGACATCGTCGTAGCCGGGTCCCAGGAAATCGGGCGACGTGACGCCGGCGGCGTTGAGCCGGCCCATCTCGGCGAGGGTGAGCTGCCGGTAGATCGGCGCGAAGAGCCGGCACTTCGTCCCGAACCGCGCGAGCTGCAGCCGCACCACCGCCCGCTCGGCGTCATCCGCGACGAGATCGCTGTACGTCGTCGTGTCGGTGGACACCGTGGGATAGACGTAGAAGCAGTCGACCGGCGCCTTCGGATCGAGCGGCGCCTTCTCGACGGTGACGCCGCCGCCCGGACTCAGCACCGTGGTGGAGAGATCGACGTCGCACGCGCCGAGGTGGTCGGGGCGGCAGAGCCAGGTGGCGGGGCTGGCGTAGTCCGGCGCCGGCGGAATGGCGCCGGTCTGCGCGGAGGCACCCGTCGCCGCGATCGAGAGCGCCAGGATGATGAGGCGGGGCAGTCGGGTCTGCATCAGTACTTCACCTTCGCGATCTCCTCGTTCGGGGTGAAGTTGTCCCCGAAGTCCTCGATGTCCATCAGCTTCCGGATCTCGACCACCGTCTCGCCGTTCGGCGAAAGGTTCGGCGCCCGCTTCACCCATTCGATCGCCTCGGCCAGCGACTTCACCTGGATGATCGAGAAGCCGGCGATGACTTCCTTCGTCTCGGTGAACGGCCCATCGAGGACGGTGCGCTGGTCGCCGCTGAACTTGACCCGCGCCCCCTTCGCCGTCGGCGAGAGCCCCTCGGCCGCGAGCAGGATGCCGGCCTTCACCAGGTCCTCGTGGTACTGCTGCATCGCGGCCATCGCTTCGGCGGTCGGCGGCACCCCCGCCTCGGACTCCTGGGTGGCCTTCCCGATGATCATGAATCGCATGCTGCTCTCCTGGCTCAGGTCCGTGCATGGCGCCGCGCCGGTCGCGGGCTCTGAGACACGACGAACGGGACCGGGCAAAATCGACAACGACTGCGAGGGAGCCCTAAACAGTCGCAGGCCAAGAACTTAGCGCTATTCCCCCGGGAGAACAGCGATCAGGCACCAGGCACTAATCACCCGGAACCCGGAACCCGGAACCCGGACCCGGAACTAAGTACTCAGCACCGCGTCGAAATAGTGATTCTCCCCCTCATCCTCATACTCCGCCACCAGCCGAAGCCCCGCCGCCTCGAGGGCCGCGACATACCCGTCCCGCCCGAGTGAGTACGACGGCCGCCGAGTGAGCACGTCGACCCATTCCACCTGCTGCGAAGGCGCGGTGAAGAGCAGCCGGCCGCCGGGACGAAGCGCCGCGCCCAGCCGCGCAATGACCGCCGGCTGCGATTCGGCAGACAGGAGGAAGAGGAGTCCCCACGCCACGACGCCGTCGAACTGGCGCGCAAAGCAGCCGCTGGTCTCGATCGGCTCCGCCAGGGCGGGGACCCCGGGGAAGTTCTGCCGGAAGAGCTCGATCATCGCCGGTGAGGCGTCGAGGGCGTGCAGCCGGCACCCCGCCTCCACGAGCGCGCGCGAGATCGGGATCCCCGTCCCGCAGGCGACGTCCAGCACCGCCGCGCCTGACGGAAGCCCCTCGGCCCACCGCTTCACCGTCGCGGCGCCGATCGTCGAGCCGTTCCTGCGCCGGGCGAATTCGGCGGCGACCACGTCGTATCCGTTCGCGATATCAGCCACTCGATCCTCGGAACCCGATGGGCTCGCGGCTGAAGCCGCGGCTCGGCTGAGGCCAGTAAACTGGCCCTAGTCCTTGCGAATGTCGCTTTAGCGACATCAGCCGAGCCGTCGCTTCAGCGACGAGCTCGGTGCGCAGAACTCTGCGCCCCCGCGCCTCCGCGGAGAACGACCACAGATTGCTTCGGCCGCTTCGCGGTCTTGCAATGACTAGCACTCGGAACCCGGAACCCGGAACCCGGAACTAAGTACTAAGCACTAAATCACGGACTTGTCTGATCGTCTCGGGCGTCGTCCGGCAACACCCCCCAATCCACGTCGCGCCCGCACCGAGCCAGTCCCGCACCAGTTCATCGAGCGGCGCCACCGTCGCCGAGCCGCGCCAGCAGTGCGCCTCGCCATCCCAGACCTCGCCCGAGTTGGGATAGACCACGATCGGCTTGCTCGTCCCCTTCCGGAGTTCGCGGATGAGGGACGCCGTCGTCTCGGGGCGCACGCAGTTGACTCCGACCGCGATCACCTGCGGCTCCTTCTCGAGCATCCGGGCGCAGTCGACCAGCGGCTCGCCGTGCGCGGTGTGGCGGTCGTCGCGCGCGGTGAAGCTCACCCAGGCGCGCGCCGCCGGGACGTCGTGCAGCACCTCGGTGAGCGCCTTGGCTTCATCGAGGGAGGGGATCGTCTCGCAGGCCAGGAAGTCGGCGCCTGCCGAGGCGAGCACTTCGAGCCGTTCGCGATGGAAGTGGCAGAGTTCGCCGATGGTGAGCCCGTAGTCGCCGCGGTACTCCGAGCCGTCGTGCAGCGTGGCGCCGTAGGGGCCGACCGACGCCGCGACCCACATCGGCCGGGAATCGGTCGCCGCGACCTCGCGCCGCGCCTCCGCCGCGAGCTCCACCGAGCGGCGGAGCAGCCGGTCGGTCCCCGCCTTGTCCAACCCTCTGGTCGCGAAACCGGCGTAGCTCGCCTGGTAGCTCGCGGTGATGGCGACATCGGCGCCTGCCGCGTAGTACGCTCGGTGCACCTGGCGTATCAGATCGGGTCGTTCCGCCAGGATCCGCGCCGACCAGAGCCCGCCGGAGAGGTCGGCGCCCGCCCGCTCCAGCTCCGTCGCCAGTCCGCCGTCCACAATCCGGAAATCCCGTGGCATTCCGTCCCCGTCCATATAAAGGAAAGACCCGACCGGCAACTTACCATCCGGCCCCGAAAGCGACCATTTCGCCCCGCCGATCCGTGAATTTGCCGCTTCACCGATGCAACACTCAAACGTCACACCCCACCCTGTGACTTGGGACACCTGCGGGGCTCGCGGCATCTGCTAGTGTGATAACCGCGTCGGCATCCGCCGACAGATCCAGATCCCACTAGAACGCCGTCTCGAGGACTCACCGTCATGGCCGCCTTCCTGAGCAATCTGCGCCGGAGTGGTTCCGCGGAGGATCTCGCCGAGCTGCAGCAGCTCGTGACCCGTCTCGAATCCCAGCGCGGCAGTCTCGAACAGCTCGTCCAGCACGCCGACCGCTCCATCGGTCAGCTGCAGCGACTCGGCACCCTCGGTGAGCGGGTGAACACCCTCGAACGCCAGCTCTCCGGGATCGAGCATCTCGCCGCCCGGCTCGGCGCGGCCGAGAGTCAGCTCGCCGGACTCGCCGGCACCCACAACCGGCTCGAGACCCAGATGGCGGAAACCGCCACCGGCATCGAGCAGGCGCGGGTGGACGTGACGCTGCTGACCGAGACCGTGGCCGCGACCGCGCGGCTGAAGGACGAACTCTCCGGCTTCCTCTCCCTCAAGGGGCCGTTCAGCCAGCTCAAGTCCGAGATGGAGGGGCTGCAGTCGCAGAACGAGGCCTTCCGCGCCGACTTCGCCCGGCTCCGCGATCAGCACGACGCCACCCTCAACAGCTACAAGACGGCGTCGGGCCGGATCGAGTCGTTCGACGGCGACTGGCAGCGGATCACCCGCACCGTCGCCGAGACCGAGAACCGCATCAGCGGGCTTGAGCAGCTCGTCGCCGACATGATGGGGGTCGCCGAATCGGTGGCGCAGACCAAGCGCCAGCTCGCCGGCGCCAAGGCGATGGCCGATCAGCTCGGCCAGAAGGTGGCGCTTCTCGAGCAGCAGCGGGACGAGGTCGATCGCGCCACCGCCAAGCTCGAGCACCTCACCGCGCTGATGCAGCGGGTGGACCAGGGCGCCGAACGCTCCAGCGAAGCGGTGCGCACCGTCGCCGCGCTCCGCACCGAGCTCGAGTCGCTCGAAGAGGCGCAGACCGCGCTCACCGAGCGGAGCCGCTCCGTCACCGAACGGCTCGAACGGATCGAAAGCGGCCAGACCGCGGCGGAGCGGAGTCTCGTTTCGCTCCGCGAAGGGCTCGACCAGAGCACCGAGCGGCTCGCGCTCGAGAGCCGGAGCGTGGAGGGGATGGGGCAGCGGGTCGGCGACCTCCGCCGGAACCTCTCCGAGTGGGAGGCGCGCTTCGCGACCCTCGCCGCCGGCGCGGAGGCGATCACCACCGCCGCCTCGAAGGCCGACACCCTCTCGACCCAGGTCACCAGTCTTACGGGCGAACTCGCCCGCGTCGCCGAGCTCGGATCGCGGGTTCGCACCGGGCTCGCCGATCTCGAACGGCTCGAGGAGGGGATCGGCGGACTCACCGAGCGCACCTGCCGGCTGGAGGAGTCGCGCCCGCTGCTCGAGCGCACCGTCCGCGATCTCTCCGGACTCGGCGCCACCGAGGAGGCGATTCACGAGGCGCTCGAACAGCTCCGCGGCGCCCGCAAGGAGCTGAGCGACACCCGCGGCACCCTCGATCAGACCCGCACCTGGCTCGGCGAGACCGACCGGAGCGTCGCGGCGCTGAAGACCGATGTCGCCGGACTCGACCGGATGCGCGCCACGGTGGATGCGCTCCGCCAGGAGCTGGAGCAGCTCAACAGCCAGATGACCGTGGTCGAAGGGCGGCGCGGCGTGGTGGACGACGTGCAGAAGCGCCTGACGGAAGCGGCGGGGATGGGCGCCTCGATGGAGGCGCGCGCCCGCGGGCTCGCCGAGCGGCTGGAGGCGGCGGAGGATCATCTCGGGACGCTGGTGCCGAGGCTCGATGAGGTCGGGCGCGCGGGGAACCAGCTCGTGAGTCTCGGCGCCGAGGTGCGGGAGATGGAAGAGCGGGTGCGTGCGGTGCAGGGGACGGTGAAGGGGGTCGAGCAGCGCGCGAGCGGGCTCGAGACCCTCGCCAACCGGATGCAGGAGCTCTCCCGCGAGATCGATCAGCGCCAGAATGCGCTCGCCAGGGCGACCGAGCATCTCGATCGCGCCGCGACGCTCCGGCAGGAGGCGGCGGTCGCCGCGCAGACCCTGGCCGACCGGGCGCGGGAGGTGGATGCATCGCTGGTTGCCGCGGATCAGCGGCTCACGAGCTGTGATTCGCTGTCGCGCGAGCTGGAGGCGCGGATCGGGGTGCTCAACAGTGCGCAGGAGCGGATCACCGGCTTCGAGGCAAAGCTGGCCGACTGGCGCGGGGCGGAGCAGCAGCTCGCGCAGGCGATGGAGCAGGCGGTCGCGCGGCAGGCGACGATCGCCTCGCTGCAGAGCGAGATCCGGGCACTCTTCGATCTGGCGGAACGCACCCAGGACGATGCCCGCGCGGTGACGGCGGCGCAGCCGCAGATGGCCCGCGCCCGGAGCGAGCTCGACGCGCTCCTCGCGCGGCTCGGCGACACCGACGGCATCATGCAGACACTGGAGGATCGCCGCCGCCAGCTCGACCGCACCGAGGAGCGGCTGGCCCACGCCGACCTGCTCGCCACCGATGTGCGGGAGTCGCTCGAGACCCTGGTCGCCCAGAAGGCGCAGGTGGATCACTTCCTCGGCATGGCGAGCGCGCTCACCCTGGAGACCAAGCGGGTCGAGGGGCTGCTCGAGGCGCTCCGTGACGAGCGCCGCCTCTCCGACCGGGTGCAGTCGTCGCTGGCCGGATTGCGGCGGCAACCCGAATAACCCGCGGGCCGCACCACTCAGTAGCCCGCGGCCTCCGTGCCGCGGGCTATCTTTGTTCCCATGACCTCCGAACAACTCCGCGCCCTCCAGGCGCCACTCAAGCAGCGCTACCGTACCGATCCCGCCTCCGCGCTCGTCACCTCCGTCGTCGTCGCGACCCTCGATCAGGGCCGGATCGCCTGCCACGTCGAGGCGCCGAACGCCGGTGCCGACGTCGGGCTCCATCCCGCAGCCGGCGGCAGCGGGGCTCAGCGCTGCTCCGCCGACATCCTGCTCGAGGCGCTCGCCGGCTGCGCCGGCGTCACCCTGCTCGCCGTCGCCACCGCGATGGGGATCACGGTGCGGAGCGGCACGATCAGGGCCGAGGGGGACTGGGACGCGCGCGGCACGCTGGGGGTGAGCAAGGAGGTTCCGGTCGGACTCCTCGCGGTAAGGCTCACCGTCACCCTCGACAGCACTGCGACGGAGGAGCAACTCGCCAAGCTGCTCGATCTAACCGAACGGTATTGTGTTGTAGCTCGGACGCTGTCCGAAGGTGTCGGTGTTTCAGTGCTTAGTGCTTAGTGCTTAGTGCGTGATCGCCAAGGCTCGTACCGAGCACTAAGTACTAAGTACTAAGTACTAAGTACTAAGTACTAAGTACTTAGTACTCAGTACCAAGCACTCGGAACTATCGACCAACCTCCCCATGCAGAGAACGAGATTCGCCCCCGCCCCCACCGGCTACCTCCATCTCGGCCACGTCGCCAACGCGCTCTACGTCTGGCAGACGGCGCGGGCACGGGGCGCGTCGGTGCTGCTCCGGATCGAGGACCACGACCGGCAGCGCTGCCGGCCGGAGTACGAGGCGGCGCTGCTCGAGGATCTCGACTGGCTCGGCTTCGTGCCGGACATCGGGGCGACCGCAGAGTTCCGCCGCGGGGCGTCGGCGTACCGGCAGAGCGACAACGGCGCGGTGTACGAGGCGGCGATCGAGCGGCTGATTGCCGCGGGGCATCGGGTCTACGCCTGCGACTGTTCGCGTACCACGCCCGCGGAACCGGGTAGGGGCGAACCTGTGGGCGGGGGCGACCCGCCGGGTCGCCCCTACGGCGGTCGGTGCCGGGAGAGGGGCCTCGAGCCGGGGCCGGGGCGCGGGCTGCGCGTCGTGATGCCGCCCGGCACCGAGCGGTTCGAGGACCTGCGGCTCGGGCCCCAGGCACAGGAGCCGCTGACGCAGTGCGGCGACCTGCTGCTTCGCGACCGGCTCGGCAACTGGACCTATCAGTTCGCGGTGGTGGTGGACGACCTGCGCCAGGGGATCGATCTCGTCATCCGCGGCGAGGACCTGCTCGACTCCACCGGGCGCCAGCTCGCCCTTGCCCGGATGCTGGGCCGCGAGACGCCACCGCTCTTCCTCCATCATCCGCTCATCCTCAAGCCGGGCGGCGAGAAGCTGAGCAAGGGGAATCGCGACACCAGCGTGCGTGAGCTCCGCGCCGCGGGGATGAGTCGCGACGAGCTGCTCCTTCGTGCCGCCGAGTCGGTCGGCCTCACGCTAGAATAGCGGGGGGCTCGGTTGCGTCCCCTGGGGGCGCGCCGTAGTATGCCAGTGACTCTCCACTCCCATTCTCCGGAATCCGTGCGACGCCTGCCGCTGCGTGCCGCCATCGCCCTGCTCGTGTGCGGCGCCCTCTCCCTCGCCTGTGGCGGCGGAGGAGATGGCGGCGGGCCGAATCCGGTGCCGACCTCGATCAGTGTGACGCCGGCGGGGCCGCTCACCCTCGCCTCGGGCGCGGCGCAGCAGCTCACCGCGACGGTGCTCGATCAGGACGGCAAGCCGATCAGCGGGGCGTCGGTCACCTGGCAGACGACGGTGGTGACCATCGCGGCGGTCTCGGCGGTGGGGAACATCACCGCCTCACACGTGGGCACGACCTCGATCACCGCGCATGCCGGCGCCATCACCTCCAACGCCGTGCAGGTCACGGTGACGTCGGGGCCGCCGGCCCAGCTCACCGCGATCGCGGGGAATGCCCAGACGGGGAAGACGGTGGGCACCGCGTCGGATACGATGATCGCCCGCCTGACGGATGCTGCCGGGAATGTCATCGCGGGCGCCACGATCGACTGGCTGCTCACCAGCGGCACCGGCACGGTGACCTCGGCCCAGACCACCACCGCCGCTAATGGCACCGCCGGCAACCGGCTCACGCTCGGCACCACGCCGGGCACCCGGATCGTCCGCGCCACCGTCCAGGGCACCGCGCTGCAGCAGCTCTTCAGCGTGGCCGCGATCGCCGGGCCGGCGCTCAACCTCAGCGTGACCAACCACTTCGTGGTGCTCGACTCGGGCAGCTCGAGCCTCGCGATGTGGACGGCGCAGGATGCCTTCGGCAATCCGGCGACGCTCACCAACCTCGTCTTCACGGCCCGCGATCCGCTGGTCGCCTCGGTGAGTCTCTCGGGTGCGGTCACCGGCCAGCAGCGCGGCAGTGCGGTCGTCGTCGCGTCGCTCCCCGGCGGCGCCACCGACTCGGTGCAGGTGCTGGTCGCCATCCCCGGCGGGCCTGCGCTCATCAGCAACCTCACCAGCTTCGCGGTGACCGCGGGCGGCAGCTTCACGGTGGCGCTGGTGCTCGACATGCGTGCGAGCGGGGAGCCGCTCGGTGCCACGACCGTGCAGCTCGACTGGGATCCCGCATTCCTCACCTACCAGAGCGATGCCGATGCCGGGAACGGTGTCGGCGCCACCATGAACGCGAGCGGGGCCGCGACCGGCACCCTGCTCCTCGCCGCGGCGAGTGCCAACGGCTTCCCCGGCGCCGTGCCGATCCGCACGGTGACCTTCCAGGCCGCGGCCGGCGTGGGACTGACCGGGGCCATCCCGCTCACGCTCACGACGACCGAGGTGCGGGCCGCGCTCAGCTTCCGCGACCTGCTGGGGAAGACCGTGGCCGGCAGCTACCCGCTGGTGACCCAGTGAGGAGGGAGATGATGCCGAGACGTGGATTGATGCTCATCGCGGCGCTGCTCCTCGCCGGCTGCGAGCAGGACACCGCCAAGCCGACCCCCGCGCCGCCGCCGGCGCCGGGCAACGGGCCGGTGATCGTCACGCTCTCCGATTCCGCACCGGCGAAGGGGAGCCTTGTCACCATCCATGCGCAGGTGCGCGCCGGGGCGCCGATGGCGGCGAGCTACACCGCGCGGCTCGTCTACGATCGCAACGGGCTGGTCTATCTGCGCGACCGCACCGCGGCCGACGGGATCCACGCCATCAATCCGCAGCCGGGGCTGGTGCGCATCGCCGGTGCCTCGACCGCGGGATTCAAGGATGGCCGGCTCTTCTCGGTGGAGTTCCGGGTCAACGATCCGGCGGCGCTCCGCACCCTCGAGCTCCGGCTCGAGGAGCTGAACGGCGCCGACTTCCGCACCACGCTCCCGCGTGCCGCGCTCGACCGGGTGTCACGCTTCACCCCGGAGCCCCGTTAGGCGATGCGGCAACTCCTCTCTTCCCGCCTCCGCCGCCTGCTCCTCCTCGGGCTGCTGCCGCTGATCGCCGCCTGCGGTGAGCGCTTCCGCGACGCGGAGGAGGCGGAACGGGAGCTGCTCCCCGAGGGGCCGGACCTCGAGGCGCACGAGGGGGAGAGCCTCCACGGCCGGCTGGAGTACTTCTACCGCCGGCGCGCCTTTCCCTTCGACCGGATTCCCACCGGCGCGTTGCAGCGGGCCCAGGTGCAGGTGGCAGCCCGCTGGCCCGCGGCGATGCGGGGCCGGGCCTTCCTGGGCGCGGGGGCCTGGACCTCGCTCGGGCCGCGACCGATCTCGGCGGGGCCGAGCGCCGTGTCAGGCAGGATCACCGCGGTGGCGGTCGACCCCGTCAATCCCAGTGTGCTGTACATCGGCGGCGCACAGGGCGGCATCTGGAAGAGCAGCGACGCCGGGGTGAGCTGGAGCCCGCGCACCGACGATCAGTGTTCGCTCGCGATCGGTTCGCTGGAGATCGATCCGGTGAATACCAGCATCCTCTACGCCGGCACCGGCGAGGCCAACCTCTCCGCCGACAGCTACTACGGCTGCGGCATCCTGCGGTCGATCGACGGCGGCATCACCTGGGCCCAGTTCGGGGCCGCGGTCTTCGACAGCCCGACCGGTGGGGCGTACATCCAGGCGATCGAGGTGGACCGGCTGCATGGCGGCACCGCGAGCCAGAGCATCGTCCTCGCGGCGACGAATGGCGGGATCTGGCGGTCGACCGACAGCGGCCAGAGCTGGGCCCGGGTTCAGACGGGGTATGCCACGGGCCTGGTGCAGGATCCGGCCACGCCCGCCACCTGGTATGCCGCCGTCACCTTCACCAACGCGGCGCGGGGCATCTACAAGTCGACCGACAACGGGGTGACCTGGGCTCCGGCGTCGATCGGGCTGCCGTCGAGCAACATCGGCCGCATCGCGCTGGCGATCGCGCCCTCGTCGCCGAACACCCTCTACGCCGCGATCCAGGATGATTTCGACGGCACCGGCTCCGACGGTGCGCTGCTCGGCATCTTCAAGACGGTCGATGGCGCCCAGACCTGGACCCAGCTCACCGCCGCCAACGCGAACTGCGCGACCCAGTGCTGGTACGACATCGTGCTCGCCGTGAATCCCCTCAACCCGCAGAATGTGATCTTCGGCGGGATCGCGCTCTTCGCCTCGACCGACGGCGGGAACAACTTCTTCAGCGCGGGGAGCGGGATCCACGTCGATCAGCACGCCCTCGCCTTCGCGGATGCCACGACGCTCTATGCCGGCAACGACGGCGGCGTCTATCGCGGGATCCTGCCGGGCTACATCTGGGAGTCGCTCAACAACGACCTCGCCCTGACCCAGTTCTATCCCGGACTCTCGCTCCAGCCCGGCGCCGCCACCGGCGTGCTCGGCGGCACCCAGGACAACGGCACCCTCGAATACACCGGATCGCCGAACTGGAACTTCGTGCTCGGCGGCGATGGCGGATACACCGCCACCGACGGCTTCACCTCGGGTGTCGCCTATGGGGAAACGCAGTGGAGCGCGAACAGCGGCTTCAGCGGCCCCCGCCGCCGCGACGCGCTCGGCGGGCAGTTCTTCCTCAAGGCCACCGGCATCAACCTGGCGGAGGCGGCCAACTTCATCCCGCCGCTGGTGATGGATCCGCTCGATCCGCAGGTGCTCTACTTCGGCGCGAGTTCGCTCTATCGCACCGCCGACCGGGGCGAGCACTGGGACGCGATCAGTCTCCCCGCCGCCAACGGCGGCCAGGTCGATGCGATCGGCACCGGCTCCGACGGGCTCACCCTCTATCTCGCCTCCTCGGGCTCCGGGCAGATCGACCTCGAAGTCACCTCGAACCTCGGCGCCACCTGGCAGCCGGCGACCAGCGGACTCCCCAACCGCATCATCACCGACATCCAGGTCGACCAGAGCGATCCACAGACCGCCTATCTGGTGACCAGCGGCTTCAACGCCGGGCACGTCTTCAAGACCAGCAATGGCGGCGCGAGCTGGCAGAACATCAGCGGGTCGCTGCCCGACGTGCCGGCCAACTGCATCCTCTGGATCCCCTCCCGGGGCGAGCTCTACGTCGGCACCGACCTCGGCGTCTTCAGCTCGAGCGATCAGGGGGTGAACTGGACGCCGTTCGTCACCGGGCTCCCCAACGTCGCCGTCTTCGATCTGGTCTACAACCTCGCGAACAACACCATCGTCGCCGGCACCCACGGCCGCGGCGCCTTCGCCTACACCCTCCCTGTGACCGGCGTGCTGCGCGGCGACGTCTCGCTCGATGCCCAGGTGACCGCGGTGGATGCGCAGGCGATTCTCTCCGCCGCCGTCAGTCTCCCGGTGCCGCCCGGCTACGTCGCCTCCCCCAACGGCGACGCGAGCTGCGACTCGAAGGTGACCGCCTTCGACGCGCAGCTCGTGCTGAGTTATGCGGTGGGGCTCCCGACCGCGCAGTTCTGCGTGGGGTTCACCCGCTAGCCCGCCGCCCCACCCAGCCCGGCTGCGACGACCGCTCGGCGCCGGGCATCTCGTAAGGCATCGCCTGTCACCGTCGGCTCTCCCCGCGAGGATCCGTCCCATGCACGCGCTGCCTCACGAGTCGCCCGCTCCGCTCGGCAATACCCGCTCCTTCCTCATCGCCTTCCTCGGGCTCACCGGCATCATGTTCGCCGACCAGCTCCGGCAACGACTGCCGGTGCTGGTGGGCCGCCTCGATCTCGCGCATGCGGCGACGATCCTGCTGCTCACCCTGCCGTTCATCGTCGCGGTCACCCTGCCGGGTGCCGTGCTGGTCTCGGCGGCGTACAGCTTCAGTCGGCCGGGCGTGCGCCCGCTCCGGCACACACTCCTCGCGGCCTTCGGCCTCAGCGTCATGGCCTATCTGCTGGTGGATCAGCTGGTGCCGCGAACCAATGCCACCCTGAGGGAGCGCTACATCGCGCTGCAGGCGCCGCGGGGGACGCCGCCCGTGACCGGGATCAAGGGCGACCGGGAGATGACGATCGCGGAGATGCGGGCCGTGGTGCGGGAAGCTGAAGTGGGGATGTTCAAGGCCGGCGAGAGCGCCGATCTCGAGATGATGGATGCGGCGGCCGCCAGGATAGCCCAGTACCGGGTGGAGATCGAGAAGAAGCGCGCGACGGCGGCGGCCTGTCTCGTCTTTGCGCTTACCGGCGCGGGACTCGGCCTGCGCCTCGCGGGGCGGCGCTGGTGGATTCCGGTCGGCGCGGGCGCCGGGCTCGTCGCGTTCAACTACGCCGCCATCGTCGTCGGCGAAGAGCTGGGGAATGCGCGGACACTCTCGCCCGTGCTGGCGATGTGGGGTGGGAATCTCCTCCTCGGTGCGCTCGGCGTCGCGCTCCTCTGGCAGGCGAGGCGCGCGCCCCGGCCGGCACCCCTTCCGACGGGCAGCTAGAGCGACGCCAGCGCGGCGAGGGCGCCGGCGGCATTCGGTGCCTCGGAGACCGCCGCCGGTTCCCATCCCAGTGAGCGCGCAGTCGCCGCGGTGGCACGGCCGAGACAGACCAGGGCCGGGCGCCGCCGTCCGGCGGTGACTTCCGCCGCGCGGGTCAGCACCAGGTGGCTCCCGATCAGCACCGCATCCGACTGCCGCAGCACGCTCATCGTCTGCTCCGGCGAGGCGAGCGTGGTGCGGTACACCACGATCTGGTCCACCTGGATCCCGGCGGCGCGGAGCCGGGCAGGGAATTCCGGCCGCGCGTCGGCGCCGCAGGGATAGAGCAGCGGGCCCCGCGCTCCCGATGATATGACCGCGTCCGCCAGGCCGTCCCCGCCGATCGAGACCGGAGGCGCCTCCACCCTCGCAAAGGCGGCGAGGGGCGCCCCGGTCGTCGGCCCGATCGCCCAGACCCGCATCGTCTCCGGCAGATGCATCTGCCCCGCCGCCTCGAGTCGCCGGGCCAGTGCGAGCGAGCCCCGCGGCGAGGTGAGCCCGAGCAGCGGGTACTGCTCGATCCGCGCGATGGCGCGGTCGAGCTCCGCCCAGCTCTCCGGCGACTTGAAGTGGAGCAGCGGCGACTCAACCGGCTCGTGCCCCAGCTTCTGGATGCCGGGGATGAGTCCAGGGAGCGAACCGGGGGAGAGGGTGATGGTGACGATCATGCCGCACCCGCGAAGTGCCGGGCGCGGGCGCCGAGCCAGGTGCGAAAGGCCCGTGCCTCGACCTCTACGATTTCATCCGCGGCTTCTCTCACGAGGACATTGGTCGCCGCGTACCCCGCGAGATCCTGCAGGCCGAGCAGCGTCACGCCGTCGAGCATCGCCACGCCATCGTCGGCGTTGCGGGGGAAGCCGAGATCGAGCAGCAGCAGCGGATGCGCCACGCGGCCGGCAGCCACGCGTGACTCGTGGAGCGCCGCGCTGGTGAGAATCGGTTCGCGGGCGCCGGTGGCGAGGATCGCGGCATCGGCGCGGGCGACGAGGTCGTGACGCGCCTCGAATGGCGCCACTGTAGCACCAACCTCACGGGCAAAGCTCTCGGCCCGCTCCCCGTCCCGATTGCCGATCGTCAGCCTGGCGCCGAGTGCCACCAATGCCCGTGCCGCCGCCTCGGCCGCCTTCCCGGCGCCGAGCAGCAGCACTTCGGCGCCGTTCAGCTCCGGGAGCTGTGCCGCCACGACCTCCGCCGCGGCCGTACCGACGGAGGCGCGCCGCCGGCCGAACTCGGTGTCGTGGTGCACTCGCTTCCCGGCGCGGAGCGCCGTCTGGAAGATCCGGTGCAGCTCCGCGCCGACTCCGCCTGACTCGGCGGCCTGCGCATAGGCCGCGCGCACCTGGCCGAGCGCCTGCACGTCTCCTTCGATCCGGGATGCGAGCCCCGCCGCCACCCGGAGCAGGTGACGCACGGCGGCGTCGCCCCGGTGGCACGTCGCAAGGGCGAGGAACCGGTCGGCGAGCCCGGGCGCGTGGCGACGGCCGATCGCGAGCACGCCGGCGACGACACTCCGCGGCTCCGCCTGCTCGCTCCACACGATCAGCTCCACCCGATTGCAGGTCACCAGGAACGCGACCTGACAGCCGGTCGCGCGGCGCGCGATGCGGCCGAGCCGCGCCTCTGCCTCGGGCGGGAGCGCGAAGGGCTCGCGCTCCGCCACGCTCGAGTGGGCGTGATCGAGGGAGAAGATCGTCAGCACGGTACCCCGGTACCCACGGCGCGTGCCGCCACGTTGCCGACGACGATGATCACCGGCGCTACCAGCCCGTCGCGGTCGGCGGCATCGGCGATCGTTGCGAGCGTCGCCGCCGTCACCCGCTGCTTCGAAGTGGTGCCGCTCTGCACGCAGGCGGCCGGCGTATCGGGGTCACGGCCCGCGGCGATCATCTCGTCGGCCAGCTCGCGCAGCACCGAGCGCCCCATGAGCAGCACCAGGGTCTCGATGTCGGCGTTGGCGGCGAGGGCCCGCACCGCCTCGGGGCGTTCGCCGCCCTCGCCGTGCGCGGTGATCACCGCGAAGGAGCGCGACTCGCCTCGCGCCGTCACCGGAATCCCCGCCGCTGCCGGTACGGCGATGGCGCTGGTGATGCCGGGGACGACGGTGCAGGGGATCCCGTACAGGGCGCAGGCATCCATCTCCTCGGAGCCGCGCCCGAAGACGAAGGGATCGCCCCCCTTGAGGCGGACGACGCTCCGCCCCGCCAGCGCATGCTCGACGAGGAGGGCGTTGATCCGCTCCTGGCTGGTGCCTTCTCCGCCGGGCAGCTTGCCGACGTCGATGACCAGCGCGTCGCGGCGAACTTCGCTGAGCAGTTCCGGGGCGGAGAGCCGGTCGTGCAACACCACGTCGGCGCCGCGGAGCAGCGACAGGCCGCGCACCGTGATCAGTCCCGGATCGCCCGGGCCGGCGCCGACCAGTGCGACCGATCCCGGCTCGATCGTCGCCGGCGTTCCCGCAGCGGGAAGCTCCCGCCGCGCGATCTCGAGGAGCAGGTCGCCGAGTACCGGGTACGCGCCCACCGGCTCGTCCAGCACGATGCGGCGCTCGGCGTCGCCACCGATTCGGCGCGGGAGATCCTCGAGCGCGTGCCCGCCGCCGCCGATGAGGAAGGGCACGACGATGACCCACCGATGTCTCAGCGAGGCGAGCGCCTCCTCGATCCCCGGTTCGTCGTCGAGGAATCCGGAGGCCACCTCGGAGGCGGCGCCGCGCGCGAGCAGCGCCTGCGCCAGCTGCTGCGTGGCCAGCCTGCTGTTCGGGTTGCGGGGGGTGCCGTGCCCGACGAGCAGCACGCTCGTCGTGTCGAGGTCGAGGTGCTCCCGCCTCGCTACTGCGGCAATCCGCTCGGCCACGAGCCGCTCGATGCCCGGGTGGACACCGAGCGGCGCCGCCTGATGGAGCCGCACCGCATGGAAGCGCGCGCTCCGCGCGAGCGCGGCCGGGAGCACCTGCTCGGTGTAATACCCCGCGCTGGTGAAGAGCGGCAGCACCAGTACCAGATCGGCGGTGAGCTGGTCGAGCGCGGCGGTGAAGCCCGGCTCGCCCTGGTGGAAGCCGGCGACGACTTCGTCCGCGGCACCGCGCGCGAGCAGCTCCCGGGCGAGTGCGCGCACCCGGTCGTTCGCCGCGGAGTCGCGGCGGGCGCCGTGGGCCGCGAGGAGAATCGCCGTCCGCGCGCTCACGTGAGACTGCCGATCTGCACCAGCGCCGAGGTGGGGCTCTCCCTGCCGGTGATCGACTGGCGCGGCGTGTCGCGCGGCAGGAGCCGCTGGTAGAAGTCGCCCAGTCCCTCGTCAGGCAGCCCTTCCGCGGCCCAGCGGATGAGCAGGGGCCGGAGGGCGTTGAGCAGCTCCCCCTCCTTCACCTGCGCCATGTAGAGATCGGCCACCCGGTTCCCAGCGAGGCTCCCGCCGACGTAGATCTGGTACAGTCCGAGCGAGCGCCCCACGAAGGCGATGTCGGCGGTGTAGGGCCGGGCGCAGCCGTTGGGGCAGCCGGTCATGCGGATCGTGATCGGCGTGTCGCGCCGGCCGAGTGCTTCGAGTTCCTCCTCGAACTGATCGAGCAGCGCCGGCAGCGCCCGCTCCGACTCCGCGACCGCGAGGCCGCAGGTGGGGAGGGCGGGGCAGGCCATCGAGTAGCGCCGGGCGGCGGGCAGCTCCTGCGCGGGGGTCACCCCCGCCTCACGCAGCGCCGTTTCGATCGCCCGCACCTGCGCTTCGGTGAGCCCGGTGAAGAGCAGGTTCTGCTGGCCGGTGAGCGCGAGTCCGGGGCGGAAGCGCTCGATCACCGTGCGGAGCGCAGTGCGGAGCGGCTGCCGCTCGGTGTCCGCGATCCGGCCGCTCTGGATGAAGACGCCGTAGAACCAGCTTCCATCCGTGGTGCGATGGGCACCGAGGTGGTCGTGGAAGGCGGGCGTGGGGAGCTCGACCGCGGGGAGCAGCGGGAACTCCGCGCGGCGGCGGAACTCCTCGCGGAAGCGGTCGATGCCCCACTCGTTGATCAGGTACTTGAGCCGCGCGTGGCGCCGGTCGGCGCGATTGCCATGGTCGCGGAAGATCGCCGCGACGTGCCGGATTGCGGCGGCGCCATGCTCCTCGGCCACGAAGCCGAGCGGCTCGGCGAGCCGGGCGAGGGTGTCGCCCTTCCCGTGGGTCATGCCGAGCCCGCCGCCGACCAGCACGTTGAAGCCGCGGATCGTCTCGCCGTCGACGACGGCGAGGAGCCCCGCGTCCTGGGAGTAGATGTCGATGCAGTTGTCGGTCGATAGCGCGACGCCGGTCTTGAACTTCCGCGGCAGGTACTGCTTGCCGTAGAAGGGCTCCTCGACCTGGGTGTTCACCTGCTGCTCCTCGTCGAGCCAGATCTCGTAATAGGCGCGCGACTTCGGATTGAGCTCGTCGGCGATCCGCTCCGCCGCGCGGCGCACCGCCGCGTGGGCCGGGTGATCGAGGTCCACCGGGCAGCCCATCACGTTGCGGCGCACGTCGCCGCAGGCCGCGATCGTGGTCGCGAGCGAGGCGTTGATCGCCTGGATGGTCGGCTTGAGCTCGCCCTTGAGCACGCCGTGGAACTGGAACCCCTGGCGGGTGGTGATCCGCAGGGTGCCGTTGGCGTGCGCGCCGGCGATCGCGTCGAAGGCGAGGTACTGCTCTGCCGTCAGCAGCCCGGCCGGCAGCGCCACCCGCACCATGAACGACCAGGACTTCTCCTCCTCGCCGCGGGCCTTCCGCGCGTCGCGGTCGTCCTGCTGATAGGTGCCGTGGAACTTGAGGAGCTGCAGGTCGTCGTGCCCGAAGTGGGTCGCCTCCGACGCCAGCGTCTCGGCGATCGTGCCGCGGAGCTGGCGTCCGTCGCGCTTGGCGACCTCGACCTTCGATTCCTCTGTCTGCTGCTTGCTGGTCCGGTCCATCCGGTCCCGTCCTCTCGAGTCAGATTCCGCTGCCGTTGCTGTGCAGGCCGCACTCGGTCTTTCCGGTGCTGTCCCAGCGGCCCAGCCTGGTGTATTCGGTGACGCTCCCGCCGGCCACGGCGCGGGTGCACTGCACGCAGCCGATGCTCGGGTAGCCCCGCTCGTGAAGCGGGTTGTATGGCACATCGTGCGACTGCACGTACTCCCACACCCGCTTCCGGTCCCAGTTGGCGAGCGGGCTGATCTTGAGCAGCTGGAACTGCCAGTCCCAGCCGATCAGTGGGGTCTCGGCGCGGGTCGCCGACTGCTTCCGGGTGATGCCGGTGATCCAGACCTCGACGCCGGCGAGGGCGGTGCGCATCGGGTCCACCTTGCGGATCTGGCAGCAGCGGTCGGCATCGCGGGCCCAGAGCTCCTCGCCATACAACTCGGCCTGGGCCGCGGGGGTGAGCGTGGTGCCGCGGTTCTCGAACCGGAGATGCGGGTAGCGCGCCGCCAGCCGGTCGCGGAGGGCGTAGGTCTCCGGGAAGAGGAACATCGTGTCGAGATAGACCACCGTGAGCGGGTGCCCATGCGACGCGTACATGTCGATCAGTGCGCAGCCTTCCATGCCGAACTGGGTCGTGATCACCATCGGCTGGTGCCCGAACCGTTCCAGCGTCCACCCGATGAACTCCCCGGTGTCCGTCGCCTCGGAGATCGCTGCGGTTGCCGTGTCGCTCATGCGTTCCGTTCCGTGGTGCCTGAGGGGGCCCGCTGCGCGGGCGGGATACGGAAAACGAAAAAGGCCCGCGGGAATCTCCCGCGGGCCGGACGACAGACTGCTCGACTGTCTATGCCGTACTCAGGAGAATCCCCCGTCGTTGCCGATGCAATTACACATCGACATGCCCATACAGGCCGGCATGCAGCAACAAACCCCCGCCTGATTGGCGGCGGCGGAATGCTGGCGGGAGAAGGTCAGAGACGGCATGAGGGCATGAATATGCATGCGAATGCGAGGTCCGTCAACGGGTTTCATTTTTGTCACCGGCGTCGGTACTCGGAACTTCCTACTCTGTCAGCCCGGCGAACAATCCGTGCCTGACTTTCGCCGCCTTGGGTGAGGCATTCGGGTCGACGACCGCGCGGGTGGTGGTGATCACGCGGAGCTGCACCGTGGCCGGGAGCGTGATCTCCTGGTCCCCACGCTTCACCCGGATCGGCAGTGCCTCTCCTTCGCGGGTCGCGTAGGTGGTGCGGAACTTCTCGAACGGATCCACGCCCGGGGTCACCGCCATTGACACCTCGCCGAGCGAGAGCAGCAGGTCACCGGCCTCCATCCCGGCAGTGGCGGCGACGCCACCCGGAATCACCTGCATGACGTGGACGCCGACGCTGTCGTTGTTGGTGTTGATGCCGAGTCGCGGGACGCGGACGCTGTCGGTCTGGAGCTTGAGTCCCGCGAGCGGCAGGATGCTGTCCCAGGGGAACGGCTCGCGGCCATCGACGTAGTTGTTGTTGAAGGCCTCGAACTTCCGCCCGCCCGCCGCGCGGCTCACCGCGCCCCACCACTCCGCGCTGCCGAAGCCGCGCCCGCGCTTGTAGGTCGTCTGGTAGACCTCCCGCATGACCCCGTCGAGCGACCGATGGTTGTCGCTCGCGTCCCGGATGATGATGTCCAGCATGAACCCCGCGAGCGACCCCTTCGGATAATAGAGGTAGCCGGTGCCGTCGGTCGGGTGGATCCAGGTCGAGAGCGACGCATCCTCGAGCGCGACCGGTGGCGCGTCCATCACGTTGGTGATCTTGCCCGTCGTGGTCTCGAGGAAGCCGGTGGAATCGACTGCGCCGCTCCGAAGGAGGGCGAGGTCGGCGTAGTAATCGGTGATCCCCTCGCTCACCCAGAGCCAGGGCGTCGGCTGGGCCACGTCATAGCGGTACGGCACCATCTCGGCGGGCCGCATCCGCTTCACGTTGATGGCGTGGAACATCTCGTGGGCGGTGACCGAGAGGAGCCACGGCTGCCCGATGCCCTGGGTGGTGTAGATGCCGAGGTGCGAGTTCTGGTGCTCGAGGGCGGAGCCGCCGCCGAAGCTCTCGGAGAACACCATCAGCGTGGTGTAGCTGTCGTAGGGCGTCTCGCCGATCACCGCGGTCTCCGGGGCGAACAGCTTCTGGTACTGCGCCCAGAAGGCGCTCCTGGCCTCACCCGAGAGCGTGCCCGCGGGGTAGCTCGCCAGCCGGACCTTGAGCCCGTTGACCATGTTGCTGTCGAGATCGAACGCGCCGACGAAGAACGGCATGTCCACGAGGTCGTGGTAGTTCTTCTCGGCGTAGCCGCTCGCGGGGCTGCCGTGCATGCCGGTCGCGATGTGCCAGTCGCTCTCGGTGTGTACCGCAATGATGGCGGGGAAGTCGAGGCTGCGGCCTTCCGGGTAGAGCAGGATGTTGGTGCCGTTGAAGAAGGCGAAATCCTTCTGGCTCCAGGCCATCGCGTTGTCGAGGGTGTCGGCCTGGAAGTCGAAGGCGACCGAGAGCTGCTTCGCGCCGGCCGCGCGGATGCGCCAGGTGTCGTAGTCGAGCTTGTCCCAGCGGAGCGGCTTGCCGGCGGCGGTCGGCGTGAAGCTCGAGACCCAGCGCGCGAAATTCGTCACTTCATAGGCACCCGGCGTCCAGCTCGGCAGCGACAGGAGGACGTCGCCGGAGCCGTTCACGTCCATCGTCATGGCGACCTTGAGGCTCCGCCGTGCCGCGGTCTCGCGGGTGAACGTGACGTCGTAATGGATATTGGTGACCGGGGCCGAGACGGGAGCGGCGGGGCCCGCCGCGGTGAGGGCAAACAGGGCGAGACTGGCGAGCATGGAGCGTCGATTCCTGGTAGAGAGACCCGGGATAGACGCGGCGATGCCCGAAAAGGTTGCAGTAGGGCGGGGCTCCGTCCCCGCCCGCCCCGATTGCCCGTTATTGCGGCGGCAGCGGCGGATGCACGCCCGAGGTGGACCCGAACCGCCGGGCGCCCGTCTCGTTGGCGCCCGCGGGGAAGCCGGGGGTGCCCAGTTCTCCTTCCCAGCGCGCCATGACGGCGGAGGCGAGGCAGTTGCCCAGCAGGTTGATCGAGGTCCGGGCCATGTCCATCAGCGCGTCGACGCCGAGGATCACGGCGATGCCCTCGATCGGCAGCTTGAACTGGGTGAGCGTGCCGGCGAGGATGACCAGCGAGGCGCGCGGCACTGCGGCGACGCCTTTGCTCGTCAGCATGAGCGTCAGCATCATCAGGAGCTGGGTGCCGAAGTCGAGCTGCACCCCGGCCGCTTGGGCGACGAAGATCGAGGCGACGGCGAGGTAGAGTGTCGAGCCGTCGAGGTTGAAGGAGTAGCCGGTGGGCAGCACGAAGGAGACGATCCGCTTCGGGACGCCGAAGGCTTCCATGTTCTCGAGCGCGAGCGGCAGGGCGGCCTCCGAGGAGGCGGTGCTGAAGGCGATGAGCCAGGGCTCCTTGGCGTAGCGCCAGAACGCCTTGAGCGGAATCCGGAAGAGCAGCGCCACCGGGATGAGGGCCACGACGACGAAGACGACGAGCGCCCCGTAGAGGGTGCCCACCAGCTTGGCGAGATTCTCCAGCACTCCGATGCCGCTGTGCCCGATCGTGACCGCGACCGCGGCCCCGATGCCGAACGGCGCGAACTTCATCACCAGCCCCGTGAATTTGAACATCACCTCGGCCAGCCCCTCGAAGAACGAGAGCACCGTCTGCTTGTGCTTGCTCTTCACCTGGGAGAGCGCGATGGCGAACAGGATGGAGAAGAAGACGATCTGCAGCACTTCGTTCTTGGCCGCGGCATCGAAGAAGCTCGCCGGCACGGTGTGCTCCAGCACCCCGCTCAGCGTCGGCTTGTTGCTGGTGAACTGGGCGACCTGCGCGCTGTCCACCTTCACGTTGAGGTCGATGCCCACCCCGGGGCGGGTGAGGTTCACGGCGCCGAGCCCGATGAAGAGCGCCGCCGTCGTCATGATCTCGAAGTAGATGATGGAGCGGAACGCGAGCCGGCCGACCCGCTTGAGATCGTCGCCGTGGCCCGCGATGCCGGTCACCAGGCTCGCGAAGACCAGCGGCACGACGATCGACTTGATCATCCGGAGGAAGATCGACGAGATCGGCTGGAGGTAGACGCTCAGGTCGGTGTTCGTCCAGACTGCATTGTCGAGGTAGCCCAGCGCCACCCCGACGAACATCGAGATGATGATCCACCAGGTGAGCGAGATGCGCCGCAGGAAGCCGGTCATGGATGATCGGTCGAGTGGGTGGCGAAGAGGGAACGAGGGACCGGGGAATAATGAGCCGGAAGGGGCGCCACCGCTACCGAAGAGACCGGACTCCCCGCTAGCCTTCCCGGGTCCCTGTCCGGTCTCCCGTGCCCCGCCTGCCCATGCTCACCGACTACCTCCGGCGCATCCTGAATGCCCGGGTCTACGACGTCGCGATCGAGACCCCGCTCGAGCTCGCCCCCAGCCTGAGTGCGCGGATCGGCAACCGGGTCCTGCTCAAGCGCGAGGACATGCAGCCGGTCTTCTCGTTCAAGCTCCGGGGCGCCTACAACAAGATGGTGCAGCTCCCGCCCGCGGTGCTCCGCCGCGGCGTCATCGCCGCCTCCGCCGGTAATCATGCGCAGGGCGTCGCCCTCGCGGCCCAGCGGCTCGGGTGCAAGGCGACGATCGTCATGCCGGTGACCACGCCCAGGATCAAGGTGGACGCCGTCGCGGCACGGGGTGCCCGGGTGGTGCTCTTCGGCGACACTTACGACGAGGCCTCGGGCGAGGCGCGCCGGCTCGAGAAGGTGAAGCGGCTGACCTTCGTGCACCCCTACGACGATCCCGATGTGATCGCGGGGCAGGGCACCATCGGGCTCGAGATCCTCCGTCAGGCGCACCGCCCGATCGACGCGATCTTCGTGGCGGTCGGCGGGGGCGGGCTCATCGCCGGGGTCGGCGCGGTCATCAAGCAGCTCCACCCCGAGATCAGGATCATCGGGGTGGAGCCGACCGATGCCGATGCGATGGATCGCTCGCTCAGAGCGGGCCGCCGAGTGAGGCTCGATCACGTCGGACTCTTCGCCGACGGTGTCGCGGTACGGCAGGTGGGGGAGGAGAGCTTCCGGGTGGCGCGCCAGGTGGTGGACGAGATGATCCTCGTCGACACCGACGCGATCTGCGCGGCGATCAAGGATGTCTTCGAGGATACCCGGAGCATCCTCGAGCCGGCGGGCGCGCTCGCCATCGCCGGCGCCAAGGCCTGGGCCGCAAAGCACCGCGCGCACGACAAGGAACTCGTCGCGATCGCCTGCGGCGCGAACATCAACTTCGACCGGCTCCGCTTCGTCTCCGAACGGGCCGAGATGGGCGAGCGGCGCGAGGCGATTCTCGCGGTCACCATCCCCGAGCGGCCTGGCAGCTTCAAGCGCTTCTGCGCCGCGATCGGCCCGCGCAACGTCACCGAGTTCAACTACCGCATGGCCGATCCCGACCAGGCCCACGTCTTCGTCGGCCTGCAGGTGCAGGACCAGGCCGAGACCGCGGCGGTGGTGAAGCGGCTCCGCGCCAGAGGGTTCAGGACCCTCGATCTCTCGGGCAACGAGACGGCCAAGCTGCATGTGCGCCACCTCGTCGGGGGCCATGCACCACTGGCGCGCGACGAGCTGATCTATCGCTTCGAATTTCCGGAGCGCCCCGGTGCGCTGATGAAGTTCCTCAATTCGATGCGGTCCGACTGGAACATCAGCCTCTTCCACTACCGCAATCACGGCGCGGACTACGGCCGGGTGCTGGTGGGGATGCAGGTGCCGCCTGGCGAGATGGCGTCGTTCCGGAAATTCCTCGACACCCTGGGCTATCCCTGGGTGGACGAGACCGGAAATCCGGCGTATCGGCTTTTTCTGGGGTGACGGCGCACGGCCCTGCGCGCCTACACCAACCGCACCCCGAATTCCCGCTGCAGTCCGCGCCGTCCCGCGCCGGTGAGCTTGAGCGCGCGGGTCCCCCGTCGTCGCTCGAACCACTCCAGCTCCAGCACCCGTCCGAGCAGCGCCTGGCCCAGCGCACCGGCGAGGTGATAGCGCCGCTCGCTCCAGTCGAGGCAGGCGCGGGCGAGGTAGCGCCTTGACGCGCGGACCTCTTCCGCGAGGTGTGCGGTGTCGACGCCGAAGGCGCCGAGTCGCGTCCGCCCGGCCGGGGTGATGCTGTAGGTGCGTCCGTCGGCGGCGATCGTCCCCTCGCTGGTGAGTGCTTCCGTCAGCGCGACGCCGGCCGTCCCGGCCAGGTGATCGTAGCAGCTCCGCGCGAGACGCAGGTCACTCCCGATCGCACGGTCGCCTGCCCCGCGCGCCACCGCGGAGGTGCCGAGCAGCGCGAGCGACTCGAGCACGCGCGGGACGTCGCCGTTCGAAAGCCGGAAGTACCGATGCCGCCCGTGCTGCTCCGCGCCGACCCATCCGGCGGCCAGCAGCTTCCCGAGATGGGCACTCGCGGTGGGCGCTCCGACGCCCGCTGCCCGCGCGAGTTCTCCCGCCGGCAGGGCACGTCCATCGGCGAGCGCCCAGAGCATCGCCACCCGCGCCGGGTCGGCGAGCAACGCGGCGGCGGGCGCGACCGAGGCATCGGGCAGTCGGCGGGGGCTCTTCCTCATGCGACGAATATGGGGCCGGGATGGTTCGTCGGCCATCGAAACGTCGCGATGCTATCCTGCGGCTCCCCGTGACCGGAGCCTCCCGTGACCGTGACCTGCGTCATCCGCTATCAGATCGATCCCTTCCAGCTCGAGGCCTTCGCGGGCTACGCCGCGGCGTGGGGTCGCATCATCCCGCGATGCGGTGGCCACCTCCTCGGCTACTTCCTGCCGCACGAGGGGACGAACGATGTGGCCTGGGGGCTGATCGGCTTCGGGAGTCTCGCGGAGTACGAGGCCTACCGTGCCCGGCTCAGGATGGACGCCGAGGCCCTGGCCAACTTCGCGATGGCCCGGTCGAAGCGGCTCATCCTGCGCGAAGAACGCCAGTTCGTCCTCGCGGTCGAGGGCACGGTCGGTCTCGCTCCAGATCGGGCGGAGTCATGATCGGGGTGATCTTCGAAGTCTGGCCGGCGGAGGGGCGCCGAGATGAGTACCTGGCGCTCGCGGCGGAGCTGCGTCCGATGCTGAACCAGATCGAGGGGTTCATCGCGGTCGAGCGGTTCGAGAGCCTCGCGGAGCCCGGCAAGCTGCTCTCGCTCAGCTTCTTCCGGGACGAGGAGGCGGTGGCCCGCTGGCGCTCGGTCGCGGAGCACCGGGTGGCCCAGCGCTCCGGTCGCCGAGGAATCTTCCGCGACTACCGCCTGCGCGTAGTGAGCGTCGTGCGGGACTACGGCATGCACCAACGAGAAGAGGCCCCGGCCGACAGCCGGGACCTCCACGGGTGAGACAGACTAGACGAGTGCCGCGGCCTTCTGCTCGATCACCTTGAGCAGCGAATCGAACGATCCGGCGAACGACGCGACCCCTTCGACCTCGAGATTGGTCGTGACCGTCTCGAGGTTGATGCCGAGGTCCGCCAGCAGCCGGAGCGTCACGCTCGCCTCGGCCATCCCCTCTCGAATCCGTACCTTCGGGTTGCCATGGTCGCGGTACGCCGCGAAGGTGGCGGGCGGCAGGGTGTTCACCGTCTGGTCCGCGATGAGTGCCTCGACATAGTAGACGTCCGACAGCGCCGGATCCTTGGCGCTGGTCGAGGCCCAGAGCGGCCGCTGGACCATCGCGCCCTGGGCGGCGAGCGCCCGCCACCGCGGGGAGGCGAACAGCTCCTCGAATGCGGCATACGCGGCGCACGCATTGGCGATCGCGGCGCGCGAGGTGGGGAGCCCGGCGCCGCTGCTCGGCTCGAGCTTCTTGAGCAGCGGATCGACCTTGCCATCCACCCGGCTCACGAAGAAGCTGGCGACCGACGCGACCCCCTTCACCGGCTTGCCGGACGCCGCTCGCTGCTCGAGCCCTGCGAAGAAGGCATTCACCACCTCCCGGTAGCGGGCCACGGCGAAGAGCAGCGTCACATTGACGTTGATTCCCTTCGACAGGCAGTGCGTGATCGCCGGCAGCCCTTCCCTGGTGCCCGGAATCTTGATCATCACGTTCGGCCGCGCGATCCGCGCCCAGAGCCGCTCCGCCTCGGCGATGGTTCCCGCGGCGTCGTGCGCGAGCGTGGGCGAGACCTCGATCGAGACCAGGCCGTCCATCCCCCCGCTCTCCCGGTAGATCGGCAGGAAGAGATCGCAGGCCGCGCGCACATCCTCGATGGCCAGCGCCTCGAAGATCTCCGCCGGGCGGCGCCCCTCGGAGGCCAGTCGCCGGATGTCCTCGTCGTAGAGGTCGCTCCCGGCGATCGCCTTCTCGAAGATGGTCGGATTGGTCGTCATCCCTCGCAGCCCGTCCTCGGCGATGAGCCGTGCCAGCTCGCCGGAGGTCACCAGGTCGCGGGTGATGAAGTCGTACCAGGGGCTCTGGCCGTGGGCGCCGAGCTGAATGAGCGGATTGGTCACTTGGTCTTCTCCATGACACGCTTGACGTCGGCCACGATCCGCTCCGTCGTGAATCCGAACTCCTTGAACAGCCGGTCTGCCGGCGCCGATGCGCCGAAGTGATCCAGGCCGATGACGGCGCCCTGCTCTCCGACCCAGCGATGCCAGCCGAAGGTCGTCGCGGCTTCGATCGCGACCCGGGCCCGCACGGCGGGCGGCAGCACCGCATCACGATAGGCGGCCGGCTGGGCTTCGAACAGCTCCCATGAGGGCAGCGAGACGAGCCGTGCCTGAATTCCCTCTCCATGCAGCCGCTCGACCGCGGTCATCGCAAGATGCACCTCGGCGCCCGTCGCTATGACGATCGCCGTCGGAGTGCCGCTCGGCGCATCGAGCAGCACATAGCCGCCCTTCGCCGCACCTGCGGCGGGCGCCAGCTTCGAGCGATCCAGGATCGGGAGCTTCTGCCTGGAGAAGACCAGCACCGTCGGCCCCGTCTCGCGGGTGATCGCCCCGCGCCACGCTTCGACGGTCTCGGTGGCATCGGCGGGGCGGATGACGCAGACGTTCGGCGTCGCGCGCAGCATCGCGAGCTGCTCGATCGGCTGGTGGGTCGGTCCATCTTCGCCGAGGCCGATGGAATCGTGGGTGCCGATGTAGATCACGGGCAGCCCCATCAGGCCGGAGAGCCGGATCGACGGTTTGCAGTAGTCGGTGAAGATCAGGAAGGTGCTGCCGAACGGCCGCACGCCGCCGTGTGCCGCCATGCCGTTGAGACAGGCGCCCATGCCGTGCTCGCGGACGCCCCAGTGCAGGTTGCGGCCCGTTCCCGTCGCGGAGAAGCTGCCGCCGCCCTTGATGTCGGTGCCGGTGCTTTCGGCCAGGTCGGCGGAGCCGCCCATCAGATTGGGGAGTTTCGCGGCGATGGCGTTGAGCACCTTCGCGGAGGCCTGGCGCGTCGCGAGCTGGCCATCCGCAGGGGTGAAGACCGGCAGCGCGGCATCCCACCCTGCGGGAAGCCTGCCCCCCAGCCACTGCTCGAATTCGGCGGCATCGGCCGGGTGCGCGGTGCGGTAGCGGGTGAACTGCTCCTCCCAGGCGGCGCGAGCCTCCCGACCACGTGTCATGCAACGGGTCCGCCACTCCGCGGCCTCCGGGGCCACATGGAACGGTGTCTCCGGCCAGCCAAGGATCGCCTTGGTTCTCGCGACCTCTTCCTTTCCGAGCGGGGCGCCGTGCGCGGAGGAGGTATTGCCCTTGGTCGGAGCGGGGTCGCCGATCCGGGTCTTCAGACAGATCAGGGTCGGGCGGCTGGTCTCGTCCCGTGCGGTGGTGAGCGCGGCGGCGATCGCTTCCAGGTCGTTGCCGTCGGCGACGCGGAGCACCTGCCAGCCATAGGCCTCGAACCGTTTCCCCACGTCCTCCGTGAAGCTGAGTGTGGTGTCGCCGTCGATCGTGATGTGATTGTCGTCGAAGATCAGGTTCACGTGGCCCAGTTGCAGGTGGCCGGCGATCGAGGCGGCTTCGCTCGCTACCCCCTCCATGAGGTCGCCGTCACTCACGAATCCCCAGACCCGGTGCTGCACCAGCGGAAAGCCCGGCCGGTTGAAGCGTGCCGCGAGCGTCCGTTCGGCGATCGCCATGCCCACGGCATTGCCGAGGCCCTGGCCCAGGGGACCGGTGGTGGTCTCGACGCCAGGCGTGTGACCCCGTTCGGGGTGACCCGGGGTCTTCGAACCCCATTGCCGGAACTGCTTGAGGTCTTCGAGGCTCACCGCGTAGCCGCTCAGGTGGAGCAGCCCGTAGATGAGCATGGAGGCGTGTCCGCAGGACAGCACGAAGCGGTCTCGGTCGGCCCAGTCGGGCGCGGCCGGATCGAAGCGAAGGAAACGGTCCCAGAGCACGTAGGCGGCTGGCGCGAGCGCCATCGGCGTGCCCGGATGCCCGGACTGGGCCTGCTCGACGGCGTCCATGGCCAGCACGCGCAGGGAGTTGATGGTGCGCCAGGCGGATTCGGACATGTGGGATTCTGGGGTGGGGCGAGGCGCGGTGGCCGGGGTGGTCAGGGGCGAGGCTCCGGTAAGGACGGCTCAAAATAGTGGCTGGTGGCGGGCGGTGTGAGGGGGGATTATACTGTTCATGGTTCGTATGTCAAACTATGAACACCCAGAGAGCCGGGCAGGAACCGCCATGACCACCATGACCGCCAACCGCAGCTATGAAATCCACGAAGTCGCCGAGCTGACCGGGCTGGCCACCGCCCGGCTCCGGGCGTGGGAGCGCCGCTATGAGGTGGTGCGCCCGCGCCGCCAGCCCAACCGGTACCGGGCCTATTCGATCGAGCAGGTCGCCCTGTTGCGCGCCTTCGCCCGGCTCTGTGCGGCGGGAGAGCGGATCGGGGATCTGGTGAAGGAGGAGCGGGAATCCGTCATCGCCCGGGCCGAGGGTCGCGCGACCGATGGGTCGCCGCTCGCGCAGCTCCTCACCGCGGCGAAACGCCTCGATCGGGATCGGCTCTCCGCGCTGCTGGCCGAGCATCGGCGCCGCATGGACCTCACTAGCTTTGGGCGGGACATCGTGATGCCGCTCGGCGAGGTGATCGGGGATCTCTGGGCGCTGGGCAAGCTGAGCGTCGCCGTGGAGCACCTCGCCAGCGAAGTCATCGTCCAGCAGCTCAAGACCGATCTGTCGAACGGACCGGCGACCGGGCCGGTGCTGCTGGCCGCCTGTCTCCCGGGGGAGCATCACGAGTGGGGATTCCTGGTGACGCTCACGCAGCTCCAGGTGCGCGGCTGGCGCGTTCACTATCTCGGCGCCAACCTGCCCACCAAGGACATCGTGGAGGCGAGCTGGACGGTGATTCCGCGGGTGGTCGCGCTGTCGGCCGCGGATCCGGCCAACGTGACGCTCCGCCTGCCGGAGCTGCGCCGGCTGCCGCGACTGCTTCCCCCGGGGACGATGGTCGTCCTGGGTGGTCAGGGCGCCGAAGTGAACGGCGCCAAGCTTCGCCGCTCGGGCCTCAAGGTCGGGGCCGAGCACATTCCTGAACCTCAATCCGAGCCGGCCCCACGCCTGGCGGGCCGCAGCTGACATGACCTCCACCGCCTCGTTCGCCGCGCCTGACAATGAAGCCGCCGTCCCGCCTCCTGCCGCGGGACGGACCTCCGCGCTGGTGATCGGCTCGGGGATCGGTGGTCTCGCCGCCGCCGCCCGGCTCGCGCACGCCGGCTATCGGGTGACGGTGCTCGAGCGGCACGACGTCCCGGGCGGCCGGGCCGGGGTCTGGAAGTCGGAGGGCTTCACCTTCGACACCGGGCCGTCGCTGGTGATGATGGTGGAGTACTGGCAGAAGCTGTTCCGGGAGATGGGACGGCGGTTCGAGGACTATGTCGACCTGGTCCAGATCGATCCCTGTTACCGGATCCACTTCGCCGATGGCGTCTGGCACGACCGCACCAGCGTGCTGAACCGGCTCATCGAGAATTGTGAGGCGATGGAGCCGGGCTGCGGGCCGAACCTCCTCGAGTACCTCGCCGTCACGGGGCGGATGTACGACAGCGGGCTCAAGTACATCAGCCGGAACATGCACACCCCCGCCTCGATGATCTCGGGCGATGTCCGCGGCCTGCTCTTCAGCCGCGCCCTCGGCGACCTGCAGCGGCTGGTGAAGAAGTACTTCAAGGACGAGCGGCTGCAGCAGTCGATGAGCTTCCAGACGCTGTACCTGGGTCTGTCCCCCTACGAGTCGCTCGCGATCTATTCCCTGCTGCCCTTCGTCGAGGTGGCGGGCGGGGTGCACTACCCGATGGGCGGCATGCACATGCTGCCGCTCGCGCTGGAGCGGCTCGGCAAGGAGCTCGGCGTGACCTACCGCTATGGCGCGCAGGTCGAGAGGCTCGAGCGGAGCGGTGGCCGCGTGACCGCCTGCCTCCTCAAGGGCGGGGAGCGGGTGCCGGCGGACGTGGTCGTCGCCAACGCCGATCTCCCGTACGTCTACGACCAGCTCCTCGAGGAGCCCTACCCGAACATCGAATCGAAACGGTTCTCCTGTTCGGTGGTGCTGATGTACATCGGAACGAAGCGGGAGTTTCCCCACCTCCAGCACCACAACTTCGTGGTCGGGAACGACATGAAGACGGCCTGCGAGGACCTCTTCGTCCGGCACCGGATGCCTGACGACCCGCCGTTCTACGTGGTCGCCACCAGCCGCACCGACGGGTCCGTCGCGCCCCCCGGCTGCGAGAATCTGTTCGTCCTCGTGCTCGCGCCGGCGCAGCCGCGCGACAAGGCGAAGTGGATCGACTGGGAGAAGGAAGGCCCGCGGGTCGAGGCCCAGACGCTCGAGCGGATGGAGCGCCAGCTCGGCATGGCCGGGCTCCGCGAGTCGATCGTCACCAGGAAGCTCGTCACCCCGGCGACCTTCACGGAGCGCTACGGGAACCTGCGCGGTGAGGCGTTCGGGCTGTCGCACAATTTCATGCAGATCGGCTACTTCCGTCCGCACAATCGGCACGCGGCGCTCAAGAATCTCTTCTTCGTCGGCCAGAGCACTCATCCCGGATGCGGCGTGCCGATGGCGCTCATCTCCGCGGAGTGCCTGGCGGAGCGGATTCTCGCGGAGGCGCCGGCCCGATGATGCTGGACGAGCTCGAACGGAGCTACGTCCGCGCCGAAGGGGTGACCGCGGAGTGGGCGAAGAGCTTCTACTTCGCCAGCCGGTTCCTGCCGGTGGAGAAGAAGCGCGCGATCTTCGCGATCTACGACTATTGCCGGCACGTCGACAACCTGGTCGACCAGCGGGGCAGCCGTTCCGTGGCCGACGTCCGGCAGGAGCTGGCCGCGCTCGGCGACACCGTGCGGGCGATCCACGCGGGCAAGACGCCCGTTCCTCCTCGCTGGCTCGCGCTGGCGGACACGCTGCACCGTCACCGGGTCCCGCTCGCGCCGCTCCTGGAACTCCTCGACGGCGTCGCGATGGATCTGGGGGCCGTCATGATGCCTGACTTCCCCGCGCTGCTGCAGTACTCCCGCTACGTTGCGGGCGGCGTCGGCCTCATGATCGGCCCCGTCCTGGGGGTGGACGATCGGCGCTTCGACGAACTCGGCATCCGGCTCGGCGTCGCGATGCAGCTCACCAACGTCCTGCGGGACGTTCGGGAAGATCTCGACAACGACCGGGTCTACCTGCCGCTCGATGAACTGGCCGCGTTCGGCCTCTCGCGCGCCGATCTCGAACGCCGGGTGCTCACCCCGCGACTGCGCGATTTCCTGGTCTTCCAGGTGTCGCGGGCACGGGAGTGGTTTGCGTCCGCCGACTCGGCGATCCCGATCTTTCCCGATGATGGCTCCCGCCTGACCGTCCGCCTGCTGCAGCAGACCTATGCCGGCATTCTGGACCAGATCGAACGCGCCGACTATGACGTCTTCCGGGGCCGGGCCAGCGTGCCCTTCGCGCGGAAGCTCGTGATCCTGGGCCGCGCCTTCTGGCGCGAACGCCAGTATCGCGGCGTGGAGCCGGGCCTCACGCCCACCTGATTCCCTTCCTGAACGCTTCCGACGCTTCCCCACCGCCTCGGCGGTTCGCCGCCCGGGCCTTCGAGCGATACCTGCGTCGGCTCGCCTCCCGGCACTTCGCCGCGGTGCATTGGGGTGGAGACGTGCCCGGCGCCCAACCGGTCCCGGGATCTGTACTCTTTGTCGCGAATCACACGAACTGGTGGGACGGGTTCCTCGCCTGCCTGACGACCGCCCGGCTTGGCCTGCACTTCCACGTGCTGATGGAGGCGCAGCATCTGGAACGGTACTGGGGGTTCAGGTGGGTCGGCGCGCTGCCGATGCGACGGGAATCCCCCCATGGCGCCTATCACGATCTCGAGCGTGCCTCACTGGTCCTCCGCCGTCCGGCGACGGGGCTGTGGATCTTTCCGCAGGGCTCGAGGCGACCACCGGAGGAACCCATCGCGGGCACCGAGCGGGGAGCAGCCCATCTCGTGCTCGGCGCGGACCGGCCGCTGACGATTCGACCGGTGGGGTTCCGCTACCGCTATCGCGGAGAGCAGATTCCTGACGCCTTTGTGTGGCTCGGCCGCGCCTTCACGGTGGACCCGGGTGCGACGCCGGCCACGGCCCGCCGCCTCCGCCGCAAGCAGCTCGCGGAACGGATCGAAGCCCGGCTCAGCGAGACAGTCGGGGAACTCGACGAGCGGCTGGCGACAGAGGACCTGAGCGACTTCACCGTGCTGCTGCCGGGCAGGTTGTCCATCAACAAACGGCTGGACCGGGTGCGTCATGCGCTCGGCCTGCTCAACGGGCCCTTCGACGATCGCAATGGTTGACTACCAGGTCTTACGCGCGCTGCACGTGACGGGAGCGGTGCTGATGGTCGGCAACGTGACCGTGACCGGTGTCTGGTCCGCGTATCTCTACCGGCACTGGCGGGATGCCACGATGCCGTTCCGGCCGATCGCGCGAGCGATTCTCTGGACCGACCTCGTCTTCACGACGGGCGGCGGTGCCATGCTGACCATCACGGGGGTGGTGATGGCGCTGCAGGTGGGGTTCCCCTTCTTCACGACGCCCTGGCTGCTCAAGGGCATCGTTTCGCTCGCCCTTTCCACGCTCTCGTGGCTGGTATTCCTGCTGCCTGACCAGGTCCGGCTGGAGCGGAGCAGCGATCCCGTGGTGATCCGGCGGGTTTTCATCCGCTGGTCGGTGATCGGATGGGCGTCGACCGTCCTCCTTTACTATGGGCTCTGGGCAATGGTGATGAAGCGGTGACGGGTGTATCTTCTCCCTCCCAATAACCTTACCGCCGCCAGTCGGAGAGTCAGCCGTGTCCAACGACGAGCCCGAGTACATCAAGGCCATCAAGCGTGCCCAGGAGAAGAAGTCCTCCGGTGCGCCGGCCAAAAGCGCCACCAGCATCAAGAGCGGTCCCCCCTCGCCGGCCGAACGTGAAGCCATCCGCTGGGCGCGAGAGGTCGGAGGCAAGGATGTTCGAATCGCCGCCTCGGTCACCGGAGCCAAGGTGGCGCTGCTGATCCAGCCGATCACGCCCTTTGGCAGTCCCCCGGTGACCCTCGAGGGTCTGAATGGGCGAGAGGCGCTGGCCGAGCGGGTGAAGTCGGCGCAGGGTGGTGGTGAGAATGTGCTGGGCTGCTTCGAGCTGACGACGGGACGGCCGCTGACGGCGGAATTGGCCGATGGCAAGGTGACGTTCACCGCCGGCGCTGCCCGCCAGATCATGAAGTCGGAGAGCCCCGACCGCATGATTCGTCTCGCAGCCAAGCAGGCGGAGGAGCTCGCCAAGACCCGAAAGCTGGACGACCGGGACAAGGGCGGCCGGGGACAGGGCGGCCGCCGCTAACCGCTCGTAAAGGAGTCAGGAACGTCAGGGTGCCGCGCCGGGAAGTCTCCGGTACGGCACCCTGACTCTTTCCGTGCCGGAAGCTCGGGGCGCGATCCGCGCGGGGTGCCGCCGCACGGGGTGCGTCCGCGTTGACAACCCGCGAAACCTCCCGCATCCTCCCCTCATGCCACCAGCCAAGCCGCCCCGCAAACGCTTCACCAAGCGCACCATCGTCGCGCTCCTCGTCCTCGTCGCGATCCTGGGTGGTCTCTTGTGGGATGGGAGCCCGCTCGGCAGTCTGCTCCTTCGTCAGGCGCTCCGGATCAAGTTCCAGGGGGTGCGCCAGGTCTCGCCCGCCGAACTCGTGGCCTGGATGGCCGATCCCAACCGGCCGCCGCCGATGCTGATCGACGCGCGCCCGGCGGAGCAGTACGCGGTCAGCCGGATCGATGGCGCCGTGGAGATCGATCCCGCCGCTCCCGACCTCCAGCCGCTGTATCACATCTCGAAGGATCAGCCGCTGGTCGTCTACGATGCCACCGGGGTCTACGGTACCGCGATGGTCCTCGCGCTCACGCGGGAGGGGTTCACGCGAGTCTCGAACCTCGAAGGCGGGCTCTTCCGCTGGGCCAACGAGGGGCATCCCCTCGTCTCCGACTCCGGTCCGGCGACCAAGGTGTTCCCGCTTACCTGGACCTGGGGACGGCTCCTCAAGGGTCGCTTCCACCCATGATGGCTCGCCGCCTCGGCGATGTGCTGGCCGGGGCGGTGCTGCTGGTCCTGCTCGCGCTCAGCGTGCGACGCAACGGTCCGCTGCCGGCGCTGGGTCGCCTCCTCGATCCCGCCAGTGGTGTCTGGAGCGTTGCCCGCCAGGCGGAGCTGGCCCCCACCGCGGCCGGTCACGTCCCCGGGCTCGGTGGCCCAGTCACGGTCCGGTTCGACCACCGTGGCGTCCCCCACATCTTCGCCGGCTCCGAGACCGACGCCATCCGGGCCCTCGGCTACGTCGTCGCACGCGACCGGCTGCTGCAGATGGAGCTCCAGTGGCGGGCCGGGGCCGGGCGCCTGACGGAGCTCGCGGGCTCCGCACTGCTCCGGCTCGATCGCAAGTCGCGGCAGCTCGGGCTCGCCGATGCGGCGGACGCCCACTTCGCCGCGCTGGCGCCTGACTCGCGGGACCGGCGGCTGCTCGAGGCCTTCTCCGCCGGGGTGAATGCCTGGATCGATCAACTCGGCCCGCGCGATCTCCCGCTCGAATACCATCTGCTCGGCCGGCGGCCGGCACGCTGGGCGCCCGTCTACAGCCTGTATCTCCTGGGGCGCATGGGATGGACCCTCGCACTCAGCGATCTCGAGGAGAATCACGAGGCGGCCCGCGCGCTCGTTGGTGAGGCCGCCGCGGATGCGCTCTATCCGATCAACAGCCCCATCCAGGAACCGATTCAGCCCAACGGGCAGCGCGCGCCGCGCGAGGACTTCGCGCCGCTCCCGCCGCCGGGTGCTCCCGATCCGCTCGCCGGGCGCGCCGCCGGCCCGGAGCGCGAGCCGCTCCCACGCCTCGCAGGGGTCGGCGGCACGTCAGGCCGGGCGGTCGATGCGTTAGGCAGCAACAACTGGGCGGTCGCTCCCGGCCGCACCCGGAATGGGTACGCCCTGCTGGCCGGTGATCCCCATCTGGAACTGAGCCTGCCCTCGATCTGGTACGAGGCGCATCTCGTCGTTCCGGACTCGCTCGATGTGTACGGGGTCACGATCCCGGGCGCGCCCGGCATCACGATCGGGTTCACGCGAGACCTCGCCTGGACCTTCACCAACGCCGAAGCCGATGTGCTCGACCGCTACGCGGAGGTGGTGGATGACAGCCTCGCGCCGTCACGCTACCGGATCGACGGTCAGTGGCGGCCGCTGCGGCTCGTGCCGCAGCTCTTTCGCGGGACCGACGGGGCGGTGCTCGCCGCCGACACGCTTCGCTACACCCACCGCGGGCCGCTGACCCGCGATCGCAGCGGCCGCTGGTCCTCGATGCGGTGGACCGTGCTCGAGGCGGGGAACGAACTCGTCGCCTTCGCGCGCGCCGCGCGGGCGCGGACGGCGACGGCCTGGCTCGACTCGATGGCCGACTATCAGGCCCCCGCGCAGAACATGCTGGTCGCCGATCGCGGCGGGAGCATCGCGATCCGGACGACGGGTCGCTTCCCGCTCCGCCCCGGCGCTGGCCGCGGTGACCAGTTCCAGCGCGGCGACACCTCGGCGAGCGACTGGATCGGGGACTGGCCGGTGCGCACGCTGCCGCAGTCGCTGAATCCCGCCCAGGGCTATCTCGCCTCGGCCAATCAGCAGCCGGTGGACCCGCGCGTCGACGCGCGCTATCTCGGGGCCGACTGGTACACGCCGGCCCGGGCGCTCCGCATCAACGAGCTGTTGCGCGCGGACAACGCGGTGACGCCGGACGCGATGCGCCGCTATCAGACCGATCCCGGCAGTCCCCTCGCCGATCGGCTGGTGCCGGCATTCCTCCATGCCGCACGTCGCCATCCGGAGCGCGCGTCGCTGCAGCGGGCCGCCACGCTGCTTGCCCAATGGGATCGCCGCTATACGCTCGACAACCAGCGCGCCGTCCTCTACGAAGAGGCCATGCACCAGCTCGGACCGCTGCTCTGGGACGAACTCGAGCTCCCGACACCTGGGCATGCGACGCCGTCTTTGCCCGGCACGGCGATCGTACTGGAGTTGCTCAGGGACTCGACCAGCCGGTGGTGGGACGACCGCGGCACCAAGGACGTGGTGGAGGACCGCGACGCAATCCTCGCCGAGGCACTCGAGCGGGCGCTGAAGACGACGCTCCGCGAGCATGGCGAGCCCGATGCGGGCGGATGGCGGTGGGACCGGATTCGCCATGCCAGCATCTATCATCTACTCAGGCTCCGAGCGCTGTCCGCGCTCGGTGTGCCGGTGCAGGGAGGGATGTCGACCCTCAATCCCTCGAGCGGCGACGGGAGCTTCGGGCCGAGCTGGCGGATGGTCGTCGAACTCGGACCGGAGGTGCACGGCTGGGGGATCTATCCCGGGGGACAGTCGGGGAATCCTGCGAGCACGCGATACCTCGATCGGCTTAGCGCCTGGAGCAGAGGCGAACTGGATACCCTGTTCATGCCGAGGAGCGCGGAGGCCGCGGCGGCGAGCGTGGTGAGTGATCTCAGGCTGGAGCCCGCCAGATGATGCGCCGGCTCGGAGGTATCGCGATCGCCGCGGCAGTCATGGCGGCGGGGACCTGGTTGCTCGGCTGGTGGGCGCTGCTGGTCGCGGCCGTCGCATGGCAGCTCGCCGATCAGGATGGCCCTCCGTGGCGCGTCGGGGTCGCCGCGTCCCTCGGCTGGACACTGCTCCTCGCATTCATCCCCCTCGCACCACTTGGCCGACTGACCGCGCGGCTGGCCGGCGTCTTCCAGCTCGCGCCCTGGGGGATGGTAGTCCTCGAGCTTGGCTATGCCGCGCTGCTCGGCTGGAGCGCCGCCAGGGTGACGGCGGCGCTCGTCGGCCTCAGGCCGTCTTCATCGCGAAGGTGACCAGCGCCCCGCCCGGTTCGCGGACCGTGATCTCCTCCATCCCGTAGAAGGTCGTGTGGCGCTCGACGACGCGCGGATAGCCCTCAAGGGCGTGGTCGACCGCGTCGAGATCGCCGACGTCGAGGAAGAGCGAAACGGAGTGGCCCCGCGGGGCGGCCGCGACCTCCGGGAGGTCGGCTTCGAGTGCGGCCCACGTCTGATACATCACCTCCAGCCCGTCCCTGACCAGGATCACGAACTGGGGCTCGCCGTCCGCCCCGGGGACCTCGGCCACCGACTGGAAGCCCAGCCGCTCGGTCCAGAAGGGGAGGCAGGGGGGGATCCGGTCGACGAAGAGGACCGGCGTAAGACGATGGAACAGAACGCTTTCAGTCATGCTCGACTCCCGGGGACTGGTTAGGCTGGGGGGTCATGTCTAGATTACAGCGGACCGATAACTGCGGAGGGACCCCCTGACCCCATTCGCTGGACCTCATCACTGAAGGAATAGTTGTGTCACGAGCAAACCGTCGTCCCACCTCCTCACCACCTCCGACCCGCGCCCGCAGCCTTGGTCGTCGCTCGATGGATGCCCATCGCCAATGGCTCATCGACCGCTATGGCCCGATCTGCGCTTATTGCGGGACCGAGATTCCTGGGGACCGTACCACGCTGGACCACGTCTACCCCCGCAAGGGTCAGACGGCTTACGATCGGCCCGATAACCTGGTGATCGCCTGCCAGCCCTGCAACTCCGCCAAAGCCGATACGCCGTTCATCGCCTTCATCGCGCAGAAGCGCGCCCGTGGAGTCTTTCTGCTCCACTATGGAGAGCATCTCTCCGACTGGGTGAAGGACATGATCCGCCAGGCCTCGGAGCGCGACTGGCTCCCGCCCAACCGGCCGAAGTTCGTGCCGCACGTCGGGAATGGCAACGGGAACGGCCAGCACTAGCCTGCCGGGCACCCACGGAGCGGTGAAGAGCAAGGGCCGGCGTCCACCACGGACGCCGGCCCTTCGAGCTTCCGGGGAATTCTCCGCCCGACCTCTCAGGCGGAAGGGATCCGGTCGAGTGCGGCAGCGGGGGCGGTCTGAGTCAGGCACTGATACAGGGCGAGGCCCGGATAGAAGTTCGGGGTCAGGCAGGGGACGCTGAGCCGGGTCTTTCCGGTCGCGCGCTCGATGACCAGGAAGAAGCCGTTGCTCATCCGTGTTTCGATTGCCGTGAAGGCGAGCGCCGTGCTGCCGGCGTCGTCCTCGAGCAGGATCGCATCCCGGGACAGCGAGACCTTCGGTGGCCGAGGCACGACCCGCTGGATCTCCGTCAGCCAGCGCGCCCGCTTGGTCCGTGCCAGCTCCTGCTCCATCTGGGCCCGACCTCGGCTGGTCAGCGCCTCGACGACGCGGGCCAGATCGGCATCCTGGCCGCCGCGCGGTTGCACCGTTACCCGCAGCGTCTTGCCGGTCCGAGGGATCAGGCTCAGGGTATCGGTGACCTGCCCGGCGCGCGAGATCCTCGAGTAGGCGAAGGTGCGCATGTCGCGGTACTGCATCTCCCGCCGACCAAAGAGGCTCTCCGTCACAATCCCCTGTTCGTGGATGCGCGCGCGGTAGGAAAGGGTCCAGCCCACGAGCGCCAGCATGCCTAGCGCAAGCAGCAGGACCGACACCGTCGCGAGGGTGAGCGGACCCGCGCTGAGGGCCACCCAGAGAAACGCCAGCGCCACGGGCGTCAGGAGCAGTGCGCTGGACCGGGGCAGCCGCTTCTCGAAGATCAGCGGACCGTATTTCCGGTCCTCGACAGGGGGGGACATCGGACGATCCTCCGGTGACGAAGTCTGCATGGACAGTGGCACCGTGCGTTGCCGCGCGGTGGCAACAGGGCTGCCGTCCAGCGCCTAACTGCAAGCCGGACAAAGCTCTCCAGCACGGCGTTTCGGGATGCTCCCGCTCCGGAAGGCGAGGACCGTGCCGCCTGGTGGCGAAAAAAGGGGGGTGGGCTTCATGGGAAGCCCACCCCCTCCGTATCGGTGCGTCCGCCGGGGACTATCCGAGCGCGTCCGTCACCAGTCGCTTCTGCTCCACCTGGTGCGCCCCGCCGTACCCCTCCGCCGGGCTCGCCCGGTCGGGCCGGCCGGCATAGCGGAGCGAGACACCGGGCGGGAGAATCGCGCGGAGCCGACCTTCCACGTAGTTCCACGACCCCATGTTCCGCGGCTCCTCCTGGGTCCACACCAGCTCGGTCATCTGCCCGTATCCGGCGAACATCGCGCGGAGCTCCTCCTCCGGGAAGCTGTAGAGCTGCTCCAGCCGGACCAGCGCGAGCCGGGAGCGATCGGCGCCGGCGGCACCGGCGAGGAGGTCGTAGTACACCTTGCCGGAGCAGAGCACGACCCGCCGGACCTGATCGCGATAGCTCGCGGCGACCGCGTCATCCAGCACCGGCAGCCAGCTGCCCGTCGCCAGCTCCTCGATCCGGCTCGCGGCCTGCGGCAGGCGCAGCAGGCTCTTCGGCGTCATGATCACCAGCGGGCGCTGCCTGGTGCGGCGCGCTTGGCGCCGCAGCAGGTGGAAGTACTGTGCCGGCGTCGTCGGATTCGCCACGCGGATGTTCCCCTCCGCGCACTGCTGCAGGAACCGCTCGAGCCGAGCGCTCGAATGCTCCGGCCCCTGTCCCTCGTAGCCGTGCGGAAGCAGCAGGGTGAGCCGGGTGGTGAGCCCCCACTTCGAGAGCCCGGAGACGATGAACTGGTCGATGATGACCTGGGCGCCGTTCACGAAGTCGCCGAACTGCGCCTCCCACATCACCAGGGTCTCGGGAGCCGCCGCGCTGTAGCCGTACTCGAAGCCCAGGGTGGCGAGCTCCGACAGCGGGCTGTTGTGCAGCTCGAGACTCGCAAGCGCCCCGGGGAGGTGCTTCATCGGGGTGTACGTCTGGCCGCTATTGGCATCGTGCAGCACCAGGTGGCGCTGGCTGAAGGTGCCGCGCTCGGAGTCCTGGCCGGTGAGCCGGATCGGGATCCCCTCGACGAGCAGCCCCGACATCGCCAGCGCTTCCGCATGGGCCCAGTCGATGCCGCCGTCCGGTCCGAGCGCGGTGCGGCGCCGCTCAAGCTGCTTCTGCAGTTTCGCGTTCACCTCGAAGCCCTCGGGCCAGGTGAGCAGCTGCTCGTTGAGCGCCTGCAGCGTCTCGACCGGCAGCGCCGTCTCCGGCTCGATCCCCGAGGAACGGTCGGAGGCCTTCGGCGGCTCCTGGGCCACGGCCTTCGCCATGTTGGCCTTGAAGGCCTGCTGGATGTCGCTCAGCCGCTGGTAGCCCGCGGCATAGAGCTGTTCGCTTTCGCTCTCGGCGATCACGCCGCGCCGCGCCAGCTTCCCCGCGTACTGCTGCCGCACGGTGGGGAGCGACTTGATCCGCTCGTACATCTGCGGCTGGGTGTACGTCGGCTCGTCGCCCTCGTTGTGGCCGTGGCGGCGGTAGCCGACGAGATCGATGAGCACATCCTCGTGGAACCGTTCGCGGTAGGCCATCGCGAGCCGGACCGCGGCGAGGCAGGCCTCGGCGTCGTCGGCGTTCACGTGGATGATCGGGACGTCGAAGCCCTTGGCCAGGTCGCTGGCATGCCGGGTCGAGCGCGAGTCGAACATGTCGGTGGTGAAGCCCACCTGATTGTTGGTGATCAGGTGGATCGTGCCGCCGGTCCGGTACCCCTTGAGCGCGCCGAGGTTGAAGGTCTCCGCGACCACACCCTGGCCGGCGAAGGCGGCATCACCGTGGATGATCACCGGCAGCGCCGCCGTGGGGTCGTGGTGCGCCTCGCGGCCCTTGCGCGTGGTCTGCTCCGCGCGGGCCCGGCCATCCACCACCGGCCCGACGAACTCGAGGTGACTCGGGTTCGGGGAGAGGGTGACGGTGACGACCTTGCCGCTCCGCGTCTTGTAGGCTCCCTCGGCGCCGTGATGGTACTTCACGTCGCCCGTGCCGCCGTCGAGCGACTGGCCCGAGCCGGCTGCGTGCTTCGCACCCTCGAACTCCGCGAAGATCGTCTCGTAGGCGCGCCCCACCGTGTGGGCGAGGACGTTGAGCCGTCCGCGATGCGCCATGCCGATCACCACCTCGCGCGCGCCCTGCTGCGCCGCCAGTTCGATGATGGTGTCGAGCATGGGGACCAGCATGTCCACGCCCTCGATCGAGAAGCGCTTCTGGCCCAGATAGGCCTTGTGCAGGAAACGCTCGAAGGCCTCCACGTCGATGAGGCGCTGATAGAGCCAGCGCTCCTCCTCGATCGTCAGTGGCTGGCGATGGTGTCCGGTCTCGATCATCTGCCGGAACCAGACGCGCTCGCCATGATTCGAGATGTGCTCGAGTTCGTACGCCATCGTGCCGCAGTAGGCGTCCTGCAGGCGGGGCAGCGCCTCCGCCAGGGTCTGGCCCGGTGCCGAGATCCGGAGCACCGCCGTGGGGATCTTGCTCATCACCTCGGCGTTGAGGCCGAGCGGCTCGGGGTCGAGCGCGGGGTCACCGATCGGCTCGCTGCCGAGCGGGTCGAGATGCGCGGCCAGGTGTCCGTGGGTGCGGTGGGCCTTCACCAGCGCCATCGCGGCGGCCAC
>JBGATI010000044.1:0-11620 GCA_044229245.1 Gemmatimonadales bacterium
CCGCCCGCACCATTCAGGATCGCGTAGGCGGTGTCAGGCACCCAGGGTCGCCCATCCAGCGTCACCGAGGTGAAGAGTGGACCACCCGTCCCCGGGCCTGCGGAATCCCCGCAGCCGGCAAGCAGGGCCAGCACCAGCAGACTTCCTCGAATCCGTCGCATCTAGCTGCCTCACCTGGAGACTTCGATTGCCGAGGACGTCGCGTCCTGCGGTGGTCACACTGCGCCCTTAGTTGAAAGCGAGGCCGGCTCCGATCTGCTGCGTATTGGCCGCGCCTCCGGCTTTCCCGAAGAGATGGACGATACGTCCCTGCAGCAGCAGGTGGAGCTGGCTGCCGATGGGCAGGGCGAGTCCCACCCCTCCTTCGGTACCGGCAGCGAGTCCGGGGACGCCAGCGGGATGGTCATACAGCCACTGACCACCCGCCAGCGCACTCACCCGCAACTGCAACGGACCGACGGGCAGGAGCAGCTGAAGCCCCGCTCCCAGTCCGGCCATGCCGAGTCCCGGGTAGGTGGCCGGGCTACTGCACGCGACGCCGGAAGGACAATAGCTCGGCTGAATACGATCGAGTTCCGGGAGCCGGGTCCAGGAGGCGCCGCCCATCACCCTCAGGCGCGGATGGATCGGAACGCCGACGCGGACCGTGGCCTGGATGCCCTCGGTCGCAAGCAGCAGGGTGTTCTCTCCGCGATGGGCGATGCCCAGGGTCGCCTCGACGCCGAGTGGTCCAGGCGCCTGGGCGAGGAGCGGCGTCGAGAGGAGGGGAGTGAGCCCCACGAGAGATGTCAGAATAGAACGGCGCATGGGAGTGTCCTCCTGAAGATACCGGCTTTGCAGGGGACGAGCCCACACCAGCGGGCCCGCACAGCGCGGCGCTCGAACCACCCCGCCCGACCGCACCGCCACAAACATCGATCAGCTCCGGGAAGAGCCGTTGCGGAGTCTTCCATTCGCCGACGTGATCGCCCGATCGACCGAGACCGCGCCACCGCCCCGGATCATCAGGACGATGGCGAGACCGATCGCGAGGATGTGGAACTCGAAGCCCTCTCCCGCCTGAGAGCCGTACCAGTTCATGAAGAAGCCGTGGGGCCGGCTCACCAGGAGCGCGGCGACCACCATGTTGCAGCCGATGCCGAACGCCGCGACCCGTGTCAGGCACCCGAGTATCAGTCCGATCGAGCCCGCGAACTCCGCCACGATCGCCAGGAAGGCAAAGGGCAGCGGGATCCCCATCGACTGAAAGCCGGCCATGTTGGACTCGAAGCCCCCACCGCCGAACCACCCCAGCGCCTTCTGCGCTCCATGGGGAAAGATCACCACCCCCAGCGCCAGGCGCGCGGCAGTGGCGGCCACGTCGTTGTCGGTACGCAGCAGTCGAGCGAGCATTCAGTTCCCGCGGATGGTGATCGCGGGGTCGATCCCCGCCGCGCGCCGCGCGGGAAGCCAGCAGGCGGCCAGCCCGATCGATGCCATCACCCCCGCGACGCCGGCGAGAGTCACCGGGTCGTTAGGCGTCACGCCGAACAGAAGGCCCTGGATGAGCCGCGTGGTCAGCAGCGCGCCGATCACGCCGAGTCCGAGTCCCGCCACCAGCAGCACACCGCCCTCGCCGAGGATCATCCGCTGCACCATGCTGCTGTCGGCGCCGAGACTCATCCGGATGCCGATCTCGTTGGTGCGGGCACTGACCGAGAAGGCGAGGACGCCGGCGATGCCGATGGCGGCGATGATCAGTGCGAGCACACTGAACGAGCCGATCAGCGCCGCGTTCACGCGCCGCGGGCCGACGCTCTCGTCCCGGATCGCGTCCAGCGCCATCATCTTCTCGATCGGCTGCTGCGGGTCCACCGAGCGGATCACCTCGCGCGCCGCCTGGGCGAGGCCCATCGGGTTTACCTGGGTCCGGATGACCAGCCCGCCCGTCGGGAAGAGCGTCTGCTCGAAGGGGGTGTAGATCGCCCGCAGCGGGTTGGCGTCGAGCCCGCCGTCCTTGGTATCGCGCACGATGCCGACGATCGTCATCCAGTCGTCTTCCTTGAGCCCGATGAACTTGAGGACCTCACCGGTCCATGCCACTCGGCGGCCGATCGGGTCCTCGCCCGGAAAGAGCAGCTTCGCCAGGGTCTGGTTGATGATCGCGACGTGTCCCGACGTGGCGTTGTCGGTGGCGGCGAAGTCCCGGCCGGCGACCAGCGTCATGCCGGACGCCGTGAAGTAGCCGGGGTCGGCCGTGCGCACCTCCGCCTGCGGTTGCGGCTCGCCGGCCCCCAGCGCATGCCCCTCGGCCTTGATGTCGAGCTGGAACTGCGTGCTGCGCAGCGGGACGTTCGAGCCGAGCCCCACCACCTGCACCCCGGGGATCGTCTTGAGCTCGGTCGCCATCCGCTCATAGGTCGCGATCGCCGCATCCTTGTTGGTGATCGCGCTGAAGTCGGCCGGCACTTCCATGGTGAGGACGTTCTTCGTGTCGAGGCCCGGGTCGACCGCGGCGAGACGCTGCATCGACTGCACCAGGAGCCCCGCGCCAGTCAGCAGGATCACCGAGACGGCGATCTGGGTCACGACCAGCGCCTGCTGCAGCCGGCGACGGCGTCCGCTGCCGGTGGTCCGGGACGTCCCGGAGGTGAGCTCGGTGCCGAGCTTGTGTTCCTTCCCCACTCTCGGCCCGAATGAGAGCAGCAGGGCGACCACCACCGCGATGCCGAGCGTGAACGCGAGGACCACGCCATCGACGTGGATCTCGGCGGCCCGATTGCTCATGCGCGCCGTGAACCGCGCCAGCATGCCGACGCCGGCGTAGGCGATCGCGATGCCGAGAATCGCGCCCCCGAGCGCGAGGACCAGGTGCTCCACGAGGAGCAGCCGGCGGAGCCGCGCCGTGCCGGCACCGAGCGCGGCCCGCACGATCATCTCATGCTCGCGACGCACGCCACGCATCAGGGTGAGGTTCGCCACGTTGGCGCAGGCGATGACCAGCACGAACACCGCCACCGCCATGAGCAGCCAGAGGGTGAGCCGCGCGTCCTTGCCGAGCACTTCCTTGAAGGGGGTGAGCGTGACGGTGTACCCCGAGCCCGCGTCGTAGGTCCCGGGATACTCGGCGTGCACCCGGGCGGTGATCGCCGCGACTTCGGCACGGGCCTGTTCGACCGTGACGCCCGGAGCGAGCCGCGCGATCATCTCGGTCATCCGGTGGGTGCGGCCCTGCACCATCGTGGCACTCACGTGGTGCTGGCTGATCGACATGTTCATCAGCGCGTCGATCTTCTGGGGGAAGAACGGCGCCCGCTGCAGCACTCCCACGACTTCCGCGGTGCGCCCGCCGATCCGGAGCGACTTGCCGACGATCGCCGGATCGCCGGCGAAGTGCTCCCGCCAGTAATCGTAGGTGAGCATCATCACCGGGGCGGCGCCCGCGCCGTCGTCGCTCGCCGAGAAGGCGTGGCCGAGAATCGGCGCGAGCCCCATCACGTCGAAGTAGTTGCCGGTCACGAGACCGACCTGCACCTGCGACGCGCCCTGGTCCTCGAGCAGGTTCAGCGTCAGCGGCGAGTACTCGGCGATCTGGCCGAGCGCCTTGGAGGCGGCCCGGAAATCGTTGATCTCGGGGACGGAGAACGCGATGTTGTCGCTGCCCTTCAATTCGGCCGACTGCCGCAGGTACATCAGGCGGTCGCCATCACGGTGCGGCAGCGGCTTGAGGAGGACACCACGCACCGCGCTGAAGATGGCGGTGTTGGCGCCGATGCCGAGGCCGAGCGTGAGGATGACGGTGAACGTGAAGCCACGGGCCTTGGAGAGACTGCGAAGGGCGTAGCGGAATTCGCTCATCAGCATGCCAGATCCGTCCGACGTGGTAGTGGAGGATGTTGCAATTCGGGATGTCGTGCGGCGTCAGCCACCGCATGCTTGTGACCCGCAGAAGCTGGGGATGAGGGCGCGGTCGCGCAAGCGAGAATCAGCAACGACCTAGCTGCCGCCCCGCTCCTTCGGCGCGAATCGCGCCGCACTCCGCTCCCGCGCCCTGGCCGCCTCGACCTCCCGGTCCCGCGGGGGAGCTGTCGTCACCAGCGAGGCCAGCAGCAGCGTGGCCGCCGCCGTGACCTGATCGACGGCACGATCGAACGCCGCCTCGTTCGCCTTCGATGGCTTGTTGAATCCGCTCAGCTTGCGCACGAACTGCAGCGCCGAGGCGCGCAGCTCCTCGTCCGTCGCGGGCGGAGCGAAGTTATGCAGCGTCTTGATGTTGCGGCACATCGGCTCTCCTTCGTTGCTGGATCGTCGCCTGAGTCGTCACTTCGAGCCCGGCACCGCCGCCATCGCCTCGACCTCGAGGAGGACGTCGGGGCGGAAGAGTCCGCTCACCTCCACCAGCGTGCTCGCCGGCGGCGCCGCGGGATTGATGTAGCGATCGCGGACCTCGCGGACGGTCGCGAGGTGCTTCTGCACATCTCTGACAAAGAAGGTGAGCTTCACGACATCGGTGAATCCCGCCCCCCGGCTCGCGAGCCCGCGCCGCAGGTTCTCGAAGACCTGCACCGCCTGCGCGCGGAAGTCGGTGCCGCCGACGAGCTGTCCCGTCGAGTCGAGCGGCACCTGGCCGGAGAGGATGATCAGCCGGCTCCCTGCCGGGATGTCGACCACCTGCGAGTAGCTCCGCGTGGGAGGGAGCTCCGGCGGCGTGGTGAAGGTCGGCTGTCCCTGCCCGGCGAGCGGAGCGGCGAGGCCGCAGAGGAGAAGTAGCGGAAGCGCACGGCGCATGTGGTGGTCCCTTGCTCGGAGCAGAGAGCGCCTCGGCCCCGGGAGAAGATGCGGCCCGGACGAGGCGCTCGATGGCACCAATGTACTGACCGGGACGTGGACCGGGTCAAGGTGCCCCTGCGGCGAACCGCGGCGGAATTCGGGCCCCCGCCGTCAGATCGGTCACGGCACCGGGAACACCTGCACGAAGCCGAGCCGCAGAGTGAAGGAGCCGGCGACCTGGCGATGAGGAGCCGTATCGGGCGTGAGTGCGGTCTCGAAGGCGAAGCTCCCGCTCACCGTGCTGTCCGAGCGACTGACCCGGGTAATGGTCAATGTGCCCGGGGCCGAGGCGATCGTGCGATAGATCTTTGTCCCGGTGATCACGCCGCCACTCACCTGCGAGATCGCAAATGCCCCGATGCCGGCGAAGGTCGAATCGCCGAGCGAGTCCGACCCGGTGCCGCTGAAGCCATGCACCGAGAAGGAGATCTGCTGCTCCTCGGCCGCGGACACGGTGCGGACCGCGGTGACGGCAAGGGTGGTATCGGTCGGCGCGCCGAAGGCGATGGCGATCGCGGTGTCGCTCGGCCAGGAGAGCCCGTCAACTTGTGCGGTGAAGGACAGCGCATGATGACCCGGTCCGGTGTCGTCACCGCAGGCGAGCGTGAAGGCGAGGCCGAGGAGGCCGAGGCGGAGGGCTGAGAGTCGCATGGGCTGTCCCGGTGGATGGTAGTCGTCAGACCGCGAGACCGTGGAGCGCAACTACCGGACCTTCTGAACGGTACGCTGGCGTCCGTTCCTGAACGGGTTGTGGCCTATCGTGATCCATCGGATGGGTGGAGACGACACAGCGGGTGTGTCAGAAGAGAATATGCACGCCTGACGAGCCCCGGCAATCGTGCCTCACACCAGCCCTCGGGCGCGTTTCAGTCTGGTCGCATCGCCCTCGGCGTCGAACCGCTGCCGGCAGGGACGTCAGGTCGCACCGCGGACGCGCAGCAGGACCCGGCAGGGATAGGGGGGCGCGCCGATCGAGAGGGTGTCGCCGCGCACATGGTAGGTGCGGTACTGGTCGGTGCCGATGTAGCTCGCGATCGTCCCGCCCTGCACGTGGTGAATGACCGTCGTGTCGGAGGTGATCGTGTAGGTGCCGAAGTAGCCGAAGTAGTAGGAGTGGAGCTCGTCCAGATTCGCGAGCGGCGCCGAGTCGCTGATCAGCGGACCGGAGACAGGGGTCCGCATCACCTGGATGGAGAGCTCGCCCGTGGGGGTGTAGATGAAGTAGCCGATCGGATTGGGTCCGAGCGGATCGACCATCGCTCCCGTCGAGTCCTCATCGCAGAAGCGGACGACGCGCCACATGCCGACGAGCGGACGCGGGGCCTCTGGCACGCGGGGAGTGGCGAGCGTCAGCAGGCCGAGGCTCACGAGGATCGCGTTGAGGCGCATGCGGGAGTGCCGGAGTGGAGGGAGGGGGATCGGCTGAGGTCAGCGCCTAAGCTGCGGAGCGGGGCTTGCGCGCGCAAGCGAGCGGCTATTCCGCTCCGAGATCCTTCTTGACCGACTTGACGTACCGGCCGAAATCCTTGTCCTTGCGGCGCTTCTCCGCGTAAGACAGGTCGGCGTATTCCGATTCCTTCCTCAGCTTGAGGAAGTTCTCGTAGTGCTCGGCATCGATCTCCCCGGCTTCCAGGGACCGGAGCACCGCGCAGCCGGGTTCGCTGCTGTGGGTGCAGTTGCGGAAGCGGCATTCGCCGGCGTGGGCGAGGATGTCCGTGTAGCTCGCCTCGAGGCCGCCGTCGGCGCTCAGCACCCCGAACTCCCGCATGCCCGGATTGTCGATCACCAGGGCGCCGTTCGCCAGCATGATCAGCTCCCGGCGCACGGTGGTGTGCCGCCCCTCGCCGGTGCCGCTGACGGGCTTCGCGTCCAGCGCGTCTCGGCCGATCAGCCCGTTGATCAGGGTGCTCTTGCCGACGCCCGAGGAGCCGACGAAGCAGTAGGTCTTCCCGGGCAGGAGGAGCGCCTCGAGTTCACCCAGCCCCGCACGGGTGACATTGCTGAGCGTCAGCACCGGCACACTGATGCCCGCACCCCTGATCGCTGCCACCTGCCCCGCAACGACTTCAGGTCCCACCAGATCGGTCTTGGTGAGCAGTACGCACGGCCTGGCGCCGCCGTCTCTCGCCATGACCAGGTATCGCTCCAGCCGCCTGACATTGAAGTCGTAGTGGCACGACTGCACCACGACGACGACATCGACATTGGCCGCGATCATCTGGAGCTCGCGCGCGTCGCCGGGCGCCTTGCGCCGGAGACCGGTCCGGCGCGGGAGCACGCCGCCCACGCGCCCGATCCCATCCCCCGGCAACTTCTCGACGCAGACCCAGTCGCCCACACAGGGGCGTTCCGCCGCGGAGACCGACTCGTGCAGCAGCTTCCCGGCGAGCCGAGCCCGGAACGCTCCTGACGCATCGAGCAGCAGGAGCTGGTCCCGATCCACCGCTGCCACGCGGGCGACCGACGCGGCCGGATCGCACTGAACGCGGGCCAGCTCGGCGAAGTCGTCGTCCCAGCCGAGCGAAGCGAAGGTGGGGGAAGTCATGGGTGGTCTCCGCGGGGCCTAGTCCACAATGAATAGTCTGGCGCCCCGCGGCGCGGAGGAGCGATGCGGCTCCATCCCGTCGCCCACCTCGTAGCTCATGCCGGGAGTGAGGCGGAAGCTGCGGCCATCGGCGAGCTCGGTCAGCAGCTCTCCCTCGAGGCAGAAGAGGATGTGCCCCTTCTCGCACCAGTGATCGGCGACATATCCCGGGGTGTATTCGACCATCCGCACGCGGATGCGGCCATGGGTCTTCGTCCGCCAGTAGGCCATGCCCTGCTCGCCGCGATGTTCGGTGGGCTGAACCTGGGACCAGTCGGTGGTCTGGAACGGAATGCCGCTGATGTCCATGGGGGCTCCGTCGAAATTTCTGCCCGGGGTGACGGGCCGTCTGCTACCGTTTGGCCGGCACGTACCGCATCGCCACCACTCCCGAGGCGTACTCCAGCCGGCTCACCGGCTCCAGGTCGATATACCGGGAGATCCCCGCGAACAGCGTCGGCCCATGACCCGCGATCCTCGGATGCACCACGAACTCGTACTCATCGATCAGGCCCAGCTCCGCCAGCGCCCGCGGCAGCGTGACGCCGCCGGTCAGGATCCCCTTCCCCGGCTCCCGCTTGAGTCGCTCGACTGCCTGCTTGAGATCGCCGCGCACCAGCTCCGCGTTCCAGTCCACCTGCGTGAGCGTGCTCGACACGACGTACTTCTTCGCCGCGTCGATCGTCCGGGCGAACGGCGCCATCCACGGCTGGGTCACCGCCGCCGGCGCCGGCCCCCGCCACGCCTCCTCCATCATCTGATAGATGACTCGGCCGAAGAGGAGCGCGTCCGCCCGCTCGAGCAGCTCGGCCGCGCGCCGGTGCAGCTCCTCGTCCGGAATGCCGGCCCGATGATCGCAGCACCCATCGAGGGTGATGTTGATGGAGTAGCGGAGGGGACGCGGCATGGCGGATGACCGGGATGCGGAGGTCGTTCAGGTGGGACGGAGCCGGTCGCGGGCGCCATCCCTGTGTGCGGCCACCGGAATGTGCCGGCCGGCGAGCGCGAGGCCCATCCGCGGCATCGATCCGTAGACGTTCTCGTACTCCCCTGCCCGCACGAGGTAGGTCTCGTGCCAGATCCCCACGTCACCGCTCGACGCGCGCACCGTGCGATTGAAGTCGGTCCAGGCCGGCCAGTGCTCATGCTGCGGACTCCGGGCGTAGGCCTCGAGGTGCTCGAACGAGCGCCAGTACTGCACGATCACACTGATGCTCCCGGCGACGGCCAGGCAGCCGCACTCGGGATGGGCGCTCAGCTCCTTGATCATCCTGGGCATGGCGCGCGCCACGGGGAGCCACTTGTGGACCTTCCACGGACGATTGATGCGCATGCCGATGAGGAAGACGACGAAGTCGCCATCGAGCTCGGCCATCATCCGGCCGGGGTACACGGTGGCCATGCGGGCTCCTGAGGGAAGGAACGGGTGGAAGAGAAGGCAGCCGGGAATCAGTGGTGGAGCGCCGCGGTCAGGGCACCACCTCGACCTGAATCGTATCGCTCACCAGCGGCGTGCGGCAGCCGCGGGAGGTCGCCCAGAGGCGGTAGTGCCCGGGGCGGCCGAGCTTGAGGCGCCGTTTCCACGCGGGCGGCGTCGGCTGATTGAACTGGAAGCTATCGGCCGGTGCCACCGTCCAGACAACGTTGCTCGCGACCTCGGCTTCATCGGTCGGCGGGGCCTGCCGCCACCAGCAGTCGGTGGTGTCGGCCTGACTTTTCGGCACCGCCTGCCAGGGACCGGTGGAGCGGCGGGCGTGGAGCAGGAGCCAGCCCCCGGCCCGCACCCTGCCTGACGAGTCGAGCTCCGCGCTGACCGTCAGCACCTGGCGATAGTCGCTGGCAGGCACGTAGATGGTGGCCGGCACCGGGTCAGTGCAGCCCGAAAGGGCGAGCAGCAGAAGCAGGGCGCCGCGCAGACGCTTGGTGCCCGAGTCGTCGCTGAAGCGACGGCTCGGCTGAGGCCAGTGAACTGGCCTGGCCGGGAGCGAGAGCAAGGACCGGCGGCGGCAACCCGCCCGCTCGTCACCACCTGTCCGAATCACTGCAGATCGAAGGTCGACTGGTACACCGCCGGCACAGCGCAGTCCTCGGCGCTGGCCGGACGGAACCGATACTCGCTGAGCGCGTGCAGCAGTTGCGCGCGATACCGCGAATCGGTCGTCGCCGGCACGGTGCTGGAATCCACGACCGCCGAGCCGGAGGCCGAGACCTTCCAGGAGACGGTGAAGGGCTTGCGATGGAGATCGCCGGGCGCGGGCGGCGGCACGAAGATCTGCAGCGGCACCGGCCCGCGGATCACCGGGTGGGCCGTGCCGGCGGCGATGGCGGCGACCAGGGAGTCGCAGGCCGGCGTGGTGCGGGGGACGGCCGTCGTGACGCCGCCGGGCGACCCCGCAAAGCCGAGCAGCGCGAGCCCTACCACGAGTGAACCGACAGGCCTGATCCTGTTCGGCATTCCGCGCTCCCGAATGGGGTTCGCCTGACGTCCGCGCATAAACTGCGACCCTCCGATCCCCTGCGCCAGTAGAACTGGCATGGGTCGCCACGCCGCGCCGGCCTCGTTGATGGGGCACATGGGCCGCGAGGGACTGGAATCACGACGCAGGAGGACCTTCACCACCCCCATGCCCGCCCCCTGCCGGCGCTCATGAGACAACATTCAGTCCCTTCTCATGCCGCATGCAGCCGCCCCACTTGATACTGCAGCATGTGCACTCTTCGCGCTCTAAAGGAAGAGCACTCCGTCAGCGGCCCTGGGATCGTGCGATGAGCAGCCCCCCGCTTCCCCTGTCCCACCTGCCCGGCTCCGAGGTCCCGCCCGAGCACCGGATGATCTGGGGCGTCGCCGCGACAGCGCTCTGGCTCGCACTCTACAGTCAGACCGCGACCGCGGCCCACTGGCTTACCTACGAGCTGTTCGGCATCGCGGAAGGGACCAGGCTGGGGGAGTCGCTCGCATTCTTCCTGTACGACGTGCCCAAGGTGCTGCTGCTGCTCGTCGCGGTGGTCTTCGGCGTGGGGATCATCCGGAGCTTCGTCACCCCGGAGCGCACGCGCGAGATCCTGGCAGGCCGGCGCGAGAGTGTCGGCAACGTCCTCGCCGCCGGTCTCGGCATCGTCACCCCCTTCTGCTCCTGTTCGGCGGTGCCGCTCTTCATCGGGTTCGTGAAGAGCGGCGTCCCTCTCGGGGTCACCTTCTCGTTCCTGATCTCCGCACCGATGGTCAATGAGGTCGCGCTGGTTCTGCTCGCCGGGCTGTTCGGCCCCTGGGTGGCCCTCCTCTACCTCACGACGGGACTCACCATCGCGATCGTCGCCGGCTGGATGATCGGGCGACTGCATCTTGAAGCCTGGATCGAGCCGTGGGTGACCGCGATGCCGGCCATGCCCACGTCAGCAGCCGAGTCGCCCCGCCTGACCTGGGGCGACCGGGTGACCGCCGGCCGTGAAGCGGTGGCCGACATCGTGGGCAGGGTCTGGCCCTGGGTCGTGGCCGGCATCGCGGTCGGGGCGGTCATCCATGGCTACGTCCCGACCGGCGCGATGGCGAAGCTGCTGGGCAGCGATCGCTGGTGGTCGGTCCCGCTCGCGGTGGTGCTCGGTGTGCCGATGTACTCGAACGCGGCCGGGATCATCCCGATCGTGCAGGCCCTGATGGAGAAAGGCGCGCCGCTCGGGTCGGTGCTCGCCTTCATGATGTCGGTCATCGCACTGTCGTTCCCCGAGATGGTGATCCTCCGCAAGGTGCTGCAGCCGAAGCTCATCGCGGTCTTCGTCGGGGTGGTGACGGGTGGGATCATCATTGTCGGATACCTGTTCAACGCCGTGCTGTGAGGGGGCATCCATGCGAGTCGAAATCCTGGGAACCGGCTGCGCCCGGTGCCAGCAGCTGACACAGAATGTGCGGACGGCGCTGGAGCGGATGGGCTCCGATGCCGAGGTGCACAAGGTCGAGGATATTCAGAAGATCATGACGTATGGCGTCATGAGTACTCCAGCGCTCGTGGTGGATGGCCAGGTGAAGTTCAGCGGGCGGGTCCCAGCGCCGAGGGAGCTCGAAGAGTTCCTGCGCGCACCCAACCCCGCGGCCTCCGCCTGAGCGCCGTGTCATCTGCCGTACATGAGCGCCCGTTCATGACTTGCGTTTCGTCTCGGTCCTCGGGCAGACTTCGCTCCGTATGATGTCGATCCTTCGGCGCGTGCTTGGAGTCGGTCTCGCGGTCTGCT
>JBGATI010000025.1:0-77692 GCA_044229245.1 Gemmatimonadales bacterium
ATCACCGATTACTCCGGCGTCGATCCCGAAGTCAACGCCTTCGGGCAGGACAACTTCTCGAGCAGCGACTTCGAATCCCAGCCGCAGGTCCAGTACTGGATCGCGCGCGTCAACGTCGGCTTCTGATGAGGCGAACGATGCATACCAGCCCTCGCAGCGCGTTCGGCGCGCTCTCGCTCCTCGGCATCCTGTCGCTGACGGGATGCGGCCTGCTGGATACCAACCAGCCGGACATCATCCAGCCCAACCAGCTCGACTCTCCCCAGGGCGCGGAAGCGCGCCGGGCCGGCGCGATCCACGACTTCGTCTTCGCCCGCGACGGCGATGGCAGCCAGGCCAGCACGGAGGGACTGCTGGTGCTGACCGGCGACATGTCGGATGAATTCCAGCACTCGGGGTTCATCCCGTCCACCGTGGAATTCGACCAGCGCCTGGTCGCCACCAACAACGGGAGCCTGGAGGACATCTTCTTCCGGCTCCACAAGGCGCGCTCGGGCGCGGAGGCGGCGGCGGCGGCGCTCCTCAAGTACGCCGAAGATCCGACGACCAACGCCGGCATCCCGGAGATGCTGAGCCTGGCCGGCTACACCTACGTGATGTTCGCCGAGGACTTCTGTTCCGGGATTCCGTACAGCAGCGTGCAGAACGGGGTCGTGACACCGGGCACCACCGATTCCACGGTGGGATCGCTGCGGCATGCGATCGCCCGGTTCGACTCGGCGCTCGCCTCACCGGCGATCTCGGTGGACCCGAACGTCCAGTATCTCGCACAGGTCGGGAAGGCGCGGGCGCTCCTCAATCTCGGCATCTACGATTCCGCCGCGATCGCGGTACAGGGCGTTCCCACCTCCTTCGCCTACTACACCGAGCACGATGCCTCGCCGCTGAGCCTGGCCAACGCCGTCTTCATCTACGGTGTCTCCGGCCCCTCGGGCGGCAGCATCTCGATGGCCGACAGCGAAGGCACCGTGGGGCTCCCCTTCCGCACGGCCAACGACCCGCGGGTGCCGTTCGTGGACACCGGCCACCTCGGACTGGACCAGACCACGCCGCAGTTCGATATCCTCAAGTACGCGGATATCGGAGGCTCGGTAGTGCTTGCCGATGGGATCGAGGCCCGGCTCATCGAGGCCGAAGCGGCGCTGCAGGCCAGCAACATCCCCGGAATGAGTGCGATCCTCGACGGACTTCGGAGCAGCATCGGCCTGCCGAGTCTCCCCGCGCCGTCTACGGCCGCGGAGGCGCGGGATCAGCTCTTCAGCGAGCGGGCTTTCTGGATGTACGCGACGGGACACCGGCTCGGCGATCTGCGCCGGCTGGTGCGGCAGTATGGGTTGAGTGTGAACGCGGTCTACCCGACCGGCAGCTATCTCCGCGGCGGTTCCTACGGAACCCGGGTTGCCTTCCCGGTCCCGGCCTCGGAGGACCAGAACCGCAACTTCGATCGCAGCAAGTGCGATCCTGACGTGCCCTGATCTCGGGGGAATCACGCACGACGGCCGGCGCGGAACATCGATCCGCGCCGGCCGTTTCGTTGAGAGGGTGTTTCAGTACACGCCGGCGCTCGATTGCGACGGGCTGCTCTCGATGGTCCAGACCACCAGGGCCCCGGGCCAGACGCTGAGCAGCTCGGTCCGGATCACGGTCGAGGCGCCGACGGGATCCGCCAGCAGTCGCACGGTTCCATTGTTTGCGACCCGCCGCCATGGCACCGAGAAGAGCGTCGTATTCTCCCCATTGGCGAGACCGAGCCGATAGCGCCGCCCGTTCTCCTCGAGGTTGACCACCATGTCGGCGAAGTTGTGGTTGATCACCCGGACGGCGACCTCCCCTGACCGTTCATCAACCGTGACCTCCGGCTGGGCCCGGTGATGACAGCCCACGGCACCAAGCAGCAGAGCGGAAAGCAGCAGCGACTTCACCATGGACCCCACCTCCTTCAGCGCAGCGCCTTGCCGTCCTGCTTGATCACCTGCCCGCCCTTCATCACGAAGGGCACGTCGCTGAAGCGGGCGAGATCCGCAAGGACGTCGCCCTTCACGGCAATGAGGTCGGCGTACTTCCCTGGCGCGAGCGAACCGACTTCGCCGTCCCAGTACATCATGCGCGCGGCGTTGATCGTCGCCGACTGGATGGCCTGCATCGGGGTCATCCCGTACTTCACCATGTAGGGGAGTTGCAGCGCGTTGAGCCCGTGCGGATAGACGCCGCTGTCGGTGCCGTAGGCGATGTTCACGCCGATCGCCACCGCCTTGCGGAAGGCGGTGCGCTGGGTCTCGGTGGTCTCCCGATTCTTGCGGAGAATCTCCTCCGACCAGTGATCGCGAGTGCCGACCGAGTCGATGTAGTCGCCGTTCCAGATGTCGGCGACGAGCCAGGTGCCGTGCTCCTTCATGATCTGCAGCGCCTCGTCGTCGGCAAGCGAACCGTGCTCGATCGACCGCACCCCCGCCCGGGCCGCCCGCTTCATCCCCTCGGCGCCATGCGCGTGGGCCGCGACGAAGGTGCCGTAATTGGCGGCTTCCAGCACCGCGGCGTGGATCTCCTCTTCGGTGTACTCGGGCGCGCCCGGCTTGGTGCCGGGGGCGAGCACCGCACCGGTCGCGATGATCTTGATGAAGTCGGCGCCGGCGTTGAGGATCTCCCGCACCCGCTGGCGGACTTCGGGGACGGAGTTGGCCACGCCACGGCGGAAGTCCGCCGGCACCACGACATCGGCGGCGAGCCCGGTGACTTCGCCGCCGCCGCTGGAGACGGTGACGTAGGCGCCCGCCACCTTCATGCGGGGCCCGAGGACGGTGCCGTCGTTGATGGCATTGCGGAGGGCAATATCGGTGAAGCCGCGGTAGACGCCGACATCACGCGTCGTCGTGAAGCCGGCGAGCAGCGTCGCCCGGGCGTTCCGTACGCCGAAGAAGACGCTCTGCGCGGCCGAGATGGTGAGCGGGTCGGCGGCGCTGTTCGACTCGATGGGATCGGCGATGTGGGTGTGGCAATCGATGAGCCCCGGGGACACCGTGTAGGCCGAGAGGTCGACGATCGTTGCACCCTTCGGAATCGGCGCCCCCGCTGCCAGCACCGCTTCGATCTTCTCGCCCCGCACCAGGATGACCTGGTTGGTGCGCACCTCTCCGCGCTCCACGTCGATGAACCGTCCGGCACGTATCGCCGTGACGTCCTGGGCGACAAGGGGTCCGGCGCTGAGGGCGAGGCCGAGCAGGAGCGTGGAGGTGCGCATGAGCCTGGGCGGGGTTGAGGAATCGAGGAGCGGGGCCTCCTCGTTGCTCCCAACTCTACCGCCTGACCCGCCGGCTCACTAGCCCATGGATCGCCCTGTGTCGAATCGGCGTGGGCCGGCTGCGCCGGCAGCGTCACACGCCGCCAGCCGCCAGCCAGCTACCGGGACTTTCCGTCCGGGGCCGCCGGCACCTTGGCCCCCTTCTTCCGCGCCTCGGACAGCCCGATCGCGATGGCCTGTTTCCGGCTCGTCACCATTCCGCCTCGCCCGCCTTTGCCACTCTTGAGCAGGCCGCGCTTCTCCTTGCGGAGGGCCCGCGCGACGCTGGCGCTCGCCGCCTTGCCGTAACGCCGGCCTGGAACCCGCTTGCCATTTCGCTTCGTCGTCGACATCGATGCCTCCAATGCAGGATCCGGAATCGAGCGGTCCCGGAGATGGGGCTACTTCGCGGCTTCGACCCAGCGCTTCAGGCCGGCGAGCATCGCTTCCCAGTTCCTGGCCGCATGCTCACACTCCTCGACCGTCGCATTCCTGTCCTGGGAAAGCGAGACCAGCGTCGTCGGGCCGTCCGCATCGAGTTCGATGGTCACGGTGTGGTAGTTCTCTGGCAGGTCGGGGAGCCCGGCGAGCGGACTGAAATGGCTGTACTGCAGCGCGCGTCCAGGGGTGACCTGAAGGACCACGCCGCTGTCCTCGTAGGGTCGACCCTTCCACTCTCCCTTCCATACGATCGGGTGCCCCTCCTGCCAGTCGCTGACCACGGTCGCGCCGAACATGTATTCCCGGATCGCTTCCGGCGAGGTCAAGCCCTCCCAGACGTCACCTGGCGACGCGGCGATGGTGATGGAGCTGCGGGCGATGAGATTGAGAGACATCACATCCTCCATGTGCACAGTCGAGTGGGTCACGCCGCCCGCCGGATTCAGTCGGGCAGCGCGTAAACGATCAGGCGTGCGGGCGCGCTCGCGATGTTCCAGGTCTGGGGCGCATGCATCCCCGCGGCCACAGCGACATACTGGTGCCCGCCAGTACGGTAAGTGACGACTCCACCGCCGATCGGCAGGCCGGTCGCGCCGCGCCAGAGCAGCTTCCCGCTCGCGGCGTCAAACGCCAGGACATCGCCTTTCAAGTCGCCGGTCAGGATCAGGCCACCGGCCGTCGCGGTGACTCCCGCGACCATCGGCATCGACGACTTGTAGCGCCAGCGGATCGCACCACTCTCGGCGTCGACGGCCGTGAGCCAGCCAGACCGTGCCGTGTCAGGCACCCCGAATGGAGCCTTGAGCGCCGCCGACCCGGTCCACGGGAGCCCGCTCTTTCCCTTGAGCTTGCCGACCGGCTCGATCGTCACCGTCGTGCACCAGTCGATGGAGCCGACCACCAGGAGGCCCGCCGCCTTTGCATAGGCCGGCCCGTTCCACTCCACTCCACCGTTGACGCCGGGACAGAACCGGGTCGGCGAGGGGCCGAACGGTGCATCCGCGTGCAGATGAGTGGCCACCTCCGCCTGGTACAGGACATGTCCCGTAGAGCGGTCGAGGGCGTGGAGATAGCCATCCTTCCCCGCCTCGATGACCATCCGCCTGCCCCGCGGGGTCGTGACCAGCAGCGGTGCCGCGGAGAGATCCCAGTCGTGGATATCGTCGGTGACGAGCTGGGTGGTCCAGCCGAGCGTGCCATCCCGTGTGTCGATCACGACGACGGAGGTGGTATGGAGGTCGGCGCCGGTGCGGGCGGCGAGCAGAAAGTCGGGAGCGGCGTTGCCGGTACCGAGGATCATTTCGCCCGTCAGGGTGTCGAGAGCGTATGTCGTCCAGGTCGCACCCCCCGCCTTGGGAATCACCTCGGTCTGCGCTGGCCAAGTTGCCGCGGCCGGTCCGGACTGCGGCACGAGCGAACTGCTCCAGCGCCGGCCGCCATCGGCGGTGTCGAAGGCCATGATCCGGCCGGTCACCCCGAAGTTGTCACCGCCCGCATTCCCGATGAGCACCCTGCCCTTCCAGACGATGGGGGAGGCCGGGAAGGTCTCTCCGTGGCGCGGGTTCCCCGCTACGACGTTCCAGAGTTCGCGCCCGGTCCGGGCATCGAGCGCGAGGACGCGGCCGTCGTTGGTGCCGCGATAGAGCCTGCCCTCCGCAAAGACGGCTCCGCGATTGACCTTGAGGTCGAAATCCGGCCCGGGCGAGTAGGCGTAGTGGTACTTCCAGCGGAGCCGGCAGGTCGCGGCGTCGATCGCGTAGGTGTTCAGCGCGGTGGTGAGGTAGATCGTGCCGGCCACCTCCACCGGACCGGCCTGCAGATTGGCCTTCTCGTCGAGACTCAGGTCACAGACGCGCGCCAGCCGCCCCACGTTCTCGGTGGTGATTTCCGCGAGCGGTGAACTGCGTGCGCCATCGAGGCTGCGGTTGTACATGGGCCAATCCGCGAGGGGATCGACCCCGACCGGCATCGTGCTGTCGTACGCCGGCCCGCGGGTCAGCGCCGACTCGCCACGCGCCACCGGGACGGAGGCGGACTTGAGAAACTTGAGCTGGCTGCAGTCCAATGCACCCAGCGCGAGGCAGGCGTAGAAGACAGCGGGCCGCATGCGCGACACGACGCGTGCGGCCCGGTGCGGATGGCGGAGACCAGTGGTCAGACGACGCGCCTGCCCGAAATGATGCGGACCAGGAAGACCACGATCGCAGCGACGAGCAGGACGTGAATCAGGCCGCCCATGGTGTAGCTGCTGACCATGCCGAGCACCCAGAGAATCAGCAGAACGATGGCGATGGTTTCCAGCATGGTGACGCTCCTGTGGTTAGGCTCCAGGGCAACAACCGCCGGCCGAGGCCGGTTCACCACTCGGATCGAAAAAAAGAGACGGTGACCGACGCCCCCGGAGGGGACGTCGGTGCACCGTCTTCTGATGAGGCGAATCCTCACCCGACACGGGTGGCTCCCAGAGGAACCGTTGTCTGCGCCCGTCTGCCGAGGCAATCGGCGCAGGGCAAAGATGGGGTCCGGTGGGTATCCGGACAATTAGCTCAGGGGTGGAGCCCGCCTCCACCCTCGGAGCGAGGTCCGAGGATCGTCAGGGTCCCCGCCGCCGTTCGAACTCCTCCCGCGCCATGCGGATGCGGTCGAGCACCTCGCGTCGCTCGGCGCTGGTGTTCCACCCCTGGTGAGCCGAGGCATCGGCCGAAAGCCGGTCCAGCCAGCGGATGAAGTACGCCGCATCGGCGGCACTTCGCACCGGCCTCCCGGCGATCGTGATGTAGACCGGACTCGTGCTCGCAAAGGGATAGATGTCGAGCACCGGCTCCGTGCCCTGATCGGCATAGGCGCGGAGCAGGTACCAGCCACTGGCCGAGACGTCGATCGCCACCGTCGTGTCGGCCGCGGTGCGGTCGCCGCGAAGCGGAATCGAGGCGACCACCGCACCATTGCCGATGATTTCGAGATGATCGAGGGGCACCAGCGACCGGAGCGTCACCCGCATCGGGAGGCGATGCGTTCCTGATGGAAGGGAGAGTTCACCGCCGATCGCAGTCGCCCCGATCTGGAACTGGAGCAGCGGTCCGTTGGTCGCGAAGCTCTTCCCTGCCTTGAGCGCCGCGTACCACTGCGCCCGGTCGACCGGCAGTCCCGACTTCACGTAGACCCGGTTGGTTCCTACCGGACCGCGGAGCGAAGCATAGTTGGTCATCGCGTCGGTCCCCGCCCCGGCGGGAAGCCGGAAGCCGCAGTTGAGAAGCTGGTACCAGACCCTGGAGGTCGCCAGATGATCGCTGAAGCCGACGACCTCGAAGTAGTCCACCTTGCCGAGCGCGACATCGATCGGCAGGCCGTTCGTCAGGCGGACCGTGGTGTCGGCCGGATCGGGATACTCATCGAACGGATGCACGTAGCCGACCAGCCCGCCCTGGGCATGGGCCAGGTCCGCCACCTTCGCATTGTCGGGGTAGGGACTCGCGATCGGCGTGCCGGTGTAGCTCGCATAGCCCGGCAGCAGCACGTTCCGCGTGAGCCCGAGCACCCCGGTGTGGCCCCAGTAGCTGGTATGGAACTCCTGGTCGTGCACGAGCAGCAGGTCGGGCGTGGAGACGGGATCGGGCCGGCCGGTGAAATAGCTCACGTCCGGCACCCGGTCTTCCTTGTTGACGATCAGATTCTCGACCAGGTTGAGCCCCTCGGCGCGGGCCTGGAAGGCGAGCGTGGCGGGGGTGGCGCGATAGTGGCCGCCATAATTCATGTGGACATGGAGGTCCCCGGAAGTCCAGCCGGGGAGCGCCATCAGTCGGGACAGGCGGATCGTCACCGCCGCGCGGCCATCCCTGGTCACCGTGACCCGCTGCCGGGCTACGCGATACTCGAGGCCGTGCGTGACCTCCACCGAAACCTGGCCGGCCGGCACCGTGAGTGTGCTCGCACCACCGGAGTGGAAATAGCTGACCTCGAACTTCCGCTGCTTCCGATCGAAGCCATCGTCCGCCTGGCGCCACGCATCATCCGGCACGAATCCACGGCCATCCCTGGCGGTGACCGAGACCCGCGCCGCCATCGGCTTTCCGGTTGCCGCGTCCACCACGCTGACACTGAGCCGGCCCACCGGTTCCCGGTACACGCGCCGCCGCGACTCGATCCGCATCCTGGCGCCACCCGGGATCGCCATGATCATCAGGGCGGTATTGCCTTGCTCATTGCTGATGTAGGCGATACGCTGGCCGTCCGGTGACCAGCGCGGGTTGGTCGCGTCGAAGTCGCCATAGGTCAGCTGCATCTCGTCCCCGCCATCGGCGGTGGTGAGCCAGAGCTGATTCCACTGGCGGCCGAGATAGCTGGAGTAGACGATGCGCCTGCCGTCCAGCGCCCAGTCGGGATGTGTCTTCCAGTTGGTCTCCTCGTCGTGGACGAGATGCATCTCCGCTCCGACATTCGCCTCCATGCGCCACATCCCGCCAGTGCCCCAGATCTTGCCCCGATTCGAGACGAAGAGCAGTTCCTTCCCATCCGGCGACCAGGTCGGCGAGAGGTAGTGGTCGTACCGGCTGTAGTAGTAGCGCGGGAGTTTCGAGTCGGTGTCGGGAGTGAGACGCTCGGGCGCGCCCTCCAAATCGGACCGGGGCTCGGCAGGCACGGACTCTTGTAAGCGCGCACGGCCGTGCGCGCCAACCTGCATCACGAAGACGTGAAACCTCCCCTCGTACGCCGTACTCACGAATGCGATGCGGGACCCATCCGGCGACCAGCGGGGATCGACGTTCACCGCGCCGTTGGCCACGAGCGGGACGTCCGTCAGCGTGTTCACATCGAGCAGGTGGAGTGCCACGGCGTCGGCCTGATACCGTGCATACACGACCCGGGAGCCATCAGGCGACCAGTCGGGCTGGTAGGCATACCCCGGTCCGGTGGTGAGCTGCTCGGCCACGCTGTCGCCGATCCGCTGGCGCCAGAGGGAGCCCTGCATCGCATACACCAGCGTCTTCCCATCCGGCGACCAGGTCGCCTCGGAGGGTCCGCTGGTGACCTGCGGCAGGTACATCTCGCGATAGTAATAGTTGTGCGGCAGCCTGATCTGCTTGAGCACCGGCTCGCGCTGGGCCTCGAGCGGAGTGCTCAGCACCAGCGCAAGCGCGGCGCCGGCGATACATCCTGTGAACGCACGGGTCAAGAGCTTCCTCATTCCGCTGGGAGAACCCGGGCCCCGCTTGCGCCGGCCCGGTACGCATGCAGACTTTCCATCATGACGACAACCCCTCGCCGCCTAGTTTGCGCGCTCGCCGCGCTCTGCGCCAGCAGCCCCCTCGCCGCCCAGGCCACCAACCCCGATATCGCCACCCGGTATCGTGACACCGCCAACCAGATCATCCATGCCGCGCTCGCCGACAGCAGCGCCTACGACCGGCTCGGCCGGCTGGTCGACGGGAATGGGCACCGCCTGAGCGGCTCCGCCGCGCTCGAACGGGCCATCGACTGGATTCTGGCCGAGATGAAGCGCGACGGACTCGACCGGCCGCGCACCCAGCCGGTGAAGGTTCCCCACTGGGTCCGTGGCGAGGAGTCGGTAACGCTGGTCAGCCCCCGCGTCATGTCGCTGCCGATGCTCGGACTCGGCGGAAGCATCGGCACCCCGAAGCAGGGCATCACGGCACCGGTGCTCGTGGTCTCCGGATTCGACGAACTGACGGCCAAGGCCGCCGAGGCGAAGGGCAAGATCGTCCTGTTCGATGCACCATGGATCGACTACGGCGTAACCGGCCAGTACCGCCGGGTGGGGGCGATCGCTGCGGCCAAGGCGGGGGCCGTCGCCCTGCTCATCCGCTCGGTCGGACCCTACGGCATCCGCACCCCGCACACCGGCGGCATGCGCTACGACAGCACGGTGGTGAAGATTCCCGCCGCCGCGCTGGCCATGGAAGACGCGATGATGCTGCACCGGATGCAGAACCGGGGTGAGAAGGTCGTCGTCACGCTCAAGATGGAAGCGCGGACGCTCCCCGACGCGGACAGCCGCAATGTGATGGCGGAGATCACCGGCAGCGAGCATCCGGAGCAGGTCATCGTGATGGGCGGCCACATCGATTCGTGGGACGTCGGCCAGGGTGCCGTGGACGACGGCGGTGGCGTGGTCGCCGCATGGGAAGCGGTCCATCTGCTGCACCGCCTCGGGCTCAAGCCCAAGCGGACGATCCGGGTCGTCGGCTGGACCAACGAGGAGAACGGTCTCCGCGGCGGCACCGCCTATCGCGACTCCCTCGGCGATCGCGTCAGCGACCACGTGCTCGCGATCGAATCGGACGGGGGCACCTTCCGGCCGGTCGGCTTCGACTTCACCGGCTCGGACTCCGCGTATGCGACCATCCGGCAGATCGCCGCGCTGCTGGCGCCGATCCAGGCCGATTCGATGGTGCGGGGCGGTGGCGAGGCCGACATCGGCCCGCTGATGGAACGGGGCGTTCCCGGCATGGGTCTCCGGGTCCAGGACGAGCGGTACTTCTGGTATCACCACACCCAGGGGGACACGATCGACAAGCTAGATCCGGCCGATTTCGCGCGCTGCGTCGCGGCGATGGCGGTGATGGCCTACGTGGCGGCGGATCTGCCGGAACCGCTGCCCAAAGCGACGAAGTAAGGAAGCCGGAAGAGAGTCGAGGGAAGCGGAACCCCGCTTCCCTCGACCGTCGCCCTACCACCCCACCGGCTTGCCTCGGTTCTGCTCCTCAAGCCAGGTCTTGAGCGGCGCGAAGTACTCGGCCATCGCGCTGGCATCGAACTGCCGCTCTCCCGTCATCGCGTACAGCGTCTCCTGCCACGGCTTGCTCTGGCCGGCCTCGAGCATCGCCGCCAGCCGGGCGCCCGCCGCCTTGCTCCCGAAGAAGGTGCAGCGGTGCAGCGGCCCGGTATACCCCGCCTCGCGGCAGAGCGCACGATAGAACTGGAACTGGAGGATGCGCGCCAGGAAGTAGCGGGCGTATGGGGTGTTCCCGGGGACGTGGTACTTCGCCCCCGGGTCGAAATCGGCCTCGGTGCGCGGGAGCGGCTCGCTCACTCCCTGGTAGTCGTGGCGGAGCTTCCACCAGCCGGCGTTGAGATCCTTCGACGTGAGACGGCCATCAAACACCTGCCAGCGCCACTTGTCGACGAGCAGTCCCCACGGCAGAAAGGCCACCTTGTCCATCGCCTGCCGGAGCAGGAGGGGGACGTCGGCGTCGGCGCCCGGGACGGGTCCCTGCATCAGCCCGACCTTGAGCAGATACTCCGGCGTGATGGCCAGCGCGATCGCGTCGCCAATCGCCTCGTGGAATCCGTCATTGGCGCCGTTCTGGAAGAGGAAGGGCTGCGCCTTGTACGCCAGGTAGTAGAAGTCGTGCCCCAGCTCGTGATGGACGGTGACGAAATCCTCCGCATTGGGCTCGATGCACATCTTGATCCGGACATCGTCCTGGGTGTCGATGTCCCAGGCACTGGCATGGCAGACGACCTCACGGTCGCGCGGCTTGGTGAACTGAGACCGCTCCCAGAAGCTCGCCGGCAACGGCGCGAGGCCCAGTGAGGTGAAGAAGCCCTCGCCGTGGTGCACCATCGCAAGCGCATCCACCTTGCGGGCCGCGAGGAGCGCGGTGATGTCGACGCCGCCGGCACCGCCACCCGGCGGCGCGACCACGTCGTAGATGTTGCCCCATTCCTGGGCCCAGAGGTTGCCCAGGAGATGCGCCGGGATCATTCCATCGGGCGGAACGACGTTCGCCCCGTACTGCTCCACCAGCTTCGCCCGGACATAGGCATGCAGCTGGAGATAGAGCGGCTTGAGCTGGCCCCAGAGACGGTCCATCTCCTGTTCGAACTGCTCCGGCGGCATGTCGTATCCCGAGCGCCACATGGCGCCGGCATCCTTGAAGCCCATCCCGCGCGCGCCCTGATTGGACAGCTCCGCAAAGCGGAGGTACCGCTCCCGCATCGGGGCGCCGACCTTATGCCATCCCGCCCACGCGGCAAGCAGCGCCTCCGGATCGCGGCTGGTCGCCATGATCTGGGAGATCGCTCCGATGTCGAGGCACTCCTCTTTTCCGGCGACGGTCCGGCACCACTTGCCCCGCCCGTAGTCGCCGTTGAGCTGCGCGGCCAGGCCCGCGAGTTCGGCCGCGCGCGCGGTATCGGCCGGCGGCGGCGCGGAGACCTGCAGCCGGAGCAGATAGAATTTCCGCGCGATCTCCGGCGGATAGGCGATCCGGAGACGCGTGAACCGCTGCGACTCGCCGACCAGACGCTGGACCGCTGAACCGTAGGCGGCGTTCGCCTCAGCAGCCATCCGTTCGGTGTCGTCATTGATGTAGGTCTCGCTCACCCACTCCGCGCGTTGCGCCTTGATTGAGAGCGCCTGCAGCTCCGCCTCGGCCCGCGCGAGGAACTGCGCGGCCGTCTCGGGACGGCGATGGGCCTGCTGGGCGGCAACGGGGGAGGTGGCGAGGAGGGCGAACAGGAGGAGCGAGGAACGGACCTTCGTCATCGGGGACATGGCGGCACCATCGGAGAATGAAAACGGCGACGGGCCGGGGAGGCGCCGTCGCCGTCGAATCAGGGTCAACCGAGGAAGAGCTTCTTCGGATCCAGCACTTCACGCAGCAGGTACAGTTCCCGTTCCGTCGGTGGGGCGACGAGCGCGAGGTTGTCTCTCACCTTGAGCGGCCAGCCGACGTTGGCCTTCACCTCGTCCACCGTCACCCCGGGATAGAGTGCCGTCAGGATCATCTCGCCCGTCTCGGGATCATTCTCGAGAATGCCCCGGTCGGTGATGATCTTGATCGGCCCGGCACCCGGCATGCCGAGTTCCTTCCGGGTCTTGCCGCGACAGCGCTGTCCCGGACTGGTGATGAAGTCCACCTGTGCGGGGAAGGCGCGGTTGTTGAGCCGGCTGATGATCAGCACCCGCTTGGCATGCACCGCGATCTCGGCGGCACCGCCGGAACCCGGCAGCCGGACCTTCGGCTTCGCGTAGCTGCCGATGGTAGTGGTGTTGATGTTGCCCCACTGGTCGATCTGCGCGCCGCCGAGGAAGCCCACCTCGATCTTCCCGTTCTGCAGGAAGAGCTGGAAGACGTCGGCCATCGAACAGACCATCAGGGAGCCGGTGACCAGCGACGGATCGCCGATCGAGACGGGCAGCCGCTCGGGCACGGCGCCGACCGCACCGGACTCGTAGATCAGCACCAGGTCGGGGGCCTGCAGGGCGCGCGCGAGGTTGCAGGCGAGATTCGGGAGCCCGATCCCGACGAAGGTCACTTCGCCGTCCTTGAGCTCCCGCGCGGCGACGGCCGCCATCATCTCCGAAGGCGAATACTCAGAAGCCATAGTTCACGCCCTCGCAGTAGTGGTCCTTCGCCTTCAGCCGCTCGGCCAGGCCAGGCATCTTCGCCATGTATTCCGCGCGGTCATTCACGCCGTACACGAATTCGTCGAGATAGGTCTGCAGCTTGACGGGGTCGCGGGAGATGTCCTCCCACGCCACGTAGAAGTCGTTGTCCCGGTCGTAGTAGCCCTGGGCATACGAGGGGTGACAGCCCCACGGCTCCACGACCACCGCATCGACGATCATGCCGGGAATCAGGGTGCGGTTCGGATCGGCGCGGATCACCGATTCATCGACCAGGTCCTCAACCACGACGATCACCCGCTTCGACGCGAAGGCCGCTTCCTTCTGCACGCCGAGCAGCCCCCAGACCTGGGCGTTGCCATTCTCGTCGGCGCGCTGGGCGTGAATCACGGTGACATCGGGGTTGAGCGCCGGGACCGTGGCGAGTTCTTCGCCAGTATAGGGACAGGTGACGGTCCTGATCCGCGGATTGGCGGTCGGCAGGTCGGTTCCCATGTAGTTCCGCATCACCCAGAACGGCAGCCGCGCCGCCCCGGCCGACATGCGCGCCACCATCCCGAAGTGACTGTACTCCTCGATCTCGAGCGCCGGTGTGCCCTTCTCCACCGCGCGGCGGAAGGCGTGGAGCGAGCCGGCGCCCGGGTTCCCGGCCCAGGAGAACACCAGCTTTTTCGCGCAGCCCGCGGCAATCATCTGGTCGTAGATCAGATCCGGGGTTAGCCGGGCGATGGTGAGATCCTTCCGCCGCTGGCGGATGATCTCATGGCCCGCCGCGAAGCAGATGAGATGGGTGAAGCCCTCGATCACCACCGTGTCCCCGTCGTGGACATGAGCGGCGATGGCTTCGCGCATCGAGACGACTTTGGAGTGCATGGATTCCCTTGGCGATGAGGCGTCGGCCGTCAGCCGACCGATGTCCTCGGACGGCCGGCGGCCGCCGGCTGCGGGTGCGTGTCCAGCTCGGCGATCAGCATGTCGCTCGCCCCGGCGAGGTGCCGTCCGAGCAGTTCCACCGCGCGGTCCGCGTTGCGCGCGCGGATCGCCTCCAGCATGGCGCGGTGCTCGGACTCGAACTCGCTCCGGTGCTTGAGCATCAGCCCGTGCGAGAGCCAGTAGCGGTCCACCCGGCGGAGCAGTCCCTCGATGAGCTCGCGGAGCCGGGGCCGGCCGTCGAGGTGGTAAATGAGCTGATGGAAGTCGACATCGAGCGAACCCCACGACGCTCCGTCGATCGCCGCCTCGGCGGCATCGAGAATCGCTTCGGCCCGGTTGAGTTCATTGGCATCGAGGAGCGGCGTCGCGCTCCGGATCGCCGCCGTCTCCAGGATGGCGCGGATCTCGTAGATCTCGCGGATCTCTTCGGCCGAGAGCGAGGTCACCGTCGCGCCACGATTCGCCTGATAGGTGACGAGTCCTTCGGACTGCAGCTGGCGCAGGGCCTCGCGCACCGGAATGTGACTCACCCGAAGTTGCGCGGCGATCTCGTCCTGGGGGAGGGGCTGATTCGCCCGCAACACCCCGGTCGTGATCGCCTCACGAAGCACATCGGCCACGAGCTCGTGGCTCGACTGCTTGCGGACGCGAGGCATCCGTTCGAGCACCTGATCCAGATCCACGGCGATCCTCTCGTTGGCTCCCCGCTGGGCACGGCGGCGTCCTGCCGCGCGTCGGCTCCGTCCGGTGGCGGGAGTCAGCCTCAGCTTGCGCAAGAATATATTATATATTATTATCTCTAACGTCAAGCATGATATGGGATTGCATCATGCCGAACTCCGCCATTCCGCCGTCGAGGTGCTCCATGGAAGCCAAGCAGCCGATGAAGGCCGGTCAGCCGTTCCGGTATCCGCCGGCCCGCGAATTCGTCGAGCCGGACTGGACTCGTATTCCGGGGTTCCGGGGGGTGACGGCGGCCGAGTGGGAAGACGCCACCTGGCAGCGGAAGCATACCATCAAGAGCCTGCGCGAGTTCAAGGAGGTGCTGGGTTCGCTCCTTCCCGACTCCCTCGCCGAGAGCATCGCGAAGGATCATGAACTGCGGGCGACGATGTCGATGCTGATCCCGCCGCACATGATCAACACCATGAATGTGGCGGACCTGTGGCACGACCCGGTGCGGCACTACATGGCACCCGCCTTCGCCGATCGGCTCACCGAGTGGGCCAACCATCCGAAGGCCTCGCGCGACAGCCTGCACGAGCATGACATGTGGCAGGTCGAGGGTCTCACGCACCGGTACCCGACCAAGGTGCTGGCGGAGATGCTCACGACCTGTCCGCAGTACTGCGGCCACTGCACCCGCATGGACCTCGTCGGCAACGACGTGCCGCAGGTGGAGAAGCTCAAGTTCAGCGTGCCGCAGAAAGACCGCCACCAGCAGATGCTGGACTACCTGCGGAAGACGCCGTCGGTCCGGGACGTCGTGGTCTCCGGTGGCGACATCGCCAACCTGCACATCAGCCAGCTCGAGCCGTTCGTGAGCGCGCTGATGGACATCCCGAACATCCGCGACATCCGGCTCGCCTCGAAGGGGCTCATCGGCCTGCCGCAGCACTACCTGCAGGACAACGTCATCGCCGGCCTCGAGCGGCTGGCGAAGAAGGCGATCGAGCGCGGGGTGGATCTGGCGCTGCACACCCACGCCAATCATGCCCAGCAGGTGACCCCGCTGGTCGGCAAGGCGACGAAGAAGCTGTTCGAGATCGGGTTCCGCGACGTGCGCAACCAGGGCGTGCTGCTCAAGGGCGTGAACGCCACCTCGCACGACCTGCTCGAGCTCTGTTTCATGCTGCTCGATCACGCCAAGATCCTGCCGTACTACTTCTACATGTGCGACATGATCCCGAACTCCGAGCACTGGCGGACGTCGGTGTGGGAGGCGCAGCAGCTGCAGCACGACATCATGGGCTATCTCCCCGGCTTCGCGACGCCGCGCATCATCTGCGATGTGCCGTTCGTCGGCAAGCGCTGGGTGCACCAGCTGGCCGAGTACGACCGGGAGAAGGGCATCAGCTACTGGACCAAGAACTACCTCACCAGCATCGAGTGGGGTGATGTGGCCAAGCTGAACCAGCGCTACGAGTACTTCGACCCGATCCACACCCTGCCCGAGTCGGGCCAGGAGTGGTGGCGCCAGCACGAGGCCGAGCAGCGCGCCCGGCACAGCGCCACGCACGCCGTGCACGCGTAGGCGCGACCGGCCGGTCGCCCGTACGTGTGCACCCAGCGAGATCCATGTCATCGCGCACGGGCGTGCGCGCCAACGCATCAACGGACGGTACACCATGACCAGCCGCAACTATCCCCGGATCCTCACGCCGCCCCCGGGCCCCAAGGGCAAGGCCATCATCGACCGCGACGCCGCCTGGACCTCGACCTCCTACATCAAGGAGTATCCGCTGGTCATCGGCGGGGGCTGTGGCGCGATGGTCGAGGATGTCGATGGCAACACCTACATCGACTACATGGCTGGCATCGCGGTCTCCGCGACGGGCTACAATCACCCGAAGGTCGTCGCCGCGATCAAGGCGCAGGCGGACAAGTTCCTGCACATCTGCGGAACCGACTTCTACTTCGAGGGCTTTGCCCGGCTGGCGGAGCGGCTGGCGAAGCTCGCGCCGGGGACCAGCCGGAAGCGGACCTTCCTGTCCAACTCCGGCACAGAGGCGATCGAGGGGGCGATCAAGCTCGCCCGCTACCATACCCGGCGGCCGGCGCTGATCTCGTTCCAGGGTTCGTTCCACGGCCGGAGCTATGGCGCCCTCAGCCTCACCTCGAGCAAGGCCCGCCAGCACAAGCACTTCGGGCCGATGCTGCCCGAGGTCTACCACGTGCCGTACGCCAACCCGTATCGCTCCGCCGATCCGATCGGTCACTCGCTCGGTGCGCTGCACGAGCTCTTCGCGCGCCAGGTCGATCCGACGGACGTGGCCGCGATCTTCGTGGAGCCGATCCAGGGTGAGGGCGGCTACGTGATCCCGCCGCTCGGCTTCCTCAAGGCACTGCGCGAGCTGTGCGATCAGCACGGCATCCTGCTCGTCGCCGACGAAGTGCAGAGCGGCGTCGGCCGGACCGGGAAGATGTGGGCCTGCGACTGGGAAGGCGTCGAGCCCGACATCCTGGTGAGCGCCAAGGGACTCGGCAGCGGCATGCCGATCGGCGCCTTCATCGCGAAGGAGTCGGTGATGACGTGGGAGGCCGGCGCGCACGGCTCCACCTACGGCGGCAGTCCGACCGCCGTTGCGGCGGCGCTGGCGACGCTCGACATCGTCGAGGGGATGCTGCCGCACGTGCAGCAGATGGGCGACCGGATGCTGGCGCACGGCAAGCGGCTGCAGGAGAAGTATGCCGTTATCGGCGACGTGCGCGGCCGTGGCCTGATGATGGGCGTCGAGTTCGTGAAGGACCGCACGACCAAGGAACCGTATCCGGAGATCATCGACCGGATCACCGAGCGCGCCTTCGCCAAGGGGCTCCTGCTCCTCGGCTGCGGCAAGAGCACCTTCCGCCTCGCCCCGCCGCTGGTGCTCGACGAGTACGACGTCGACACCGGCATGGGCATCCTGGAGCAGTGCCTGAAAGAAGAGGACTGACAGGCGAGCGGTGACTCGGGGGGATGCAGCACAGCGGGATCTCCGGCATCGGAGATCCCGCTGTCATTTCGGGACATTCCCTCAACGCCACGATCAGAGGTAGCGGAGCCACCATATGGTCGAGGTCCGCTTCACCTCCGCATACCGTCGGCAGGCAATCGTCAGCACCGCCAGCGCCACCGCGAACACCAGATACAGCTCCCACAGACTCCAGACGCTCCCGTCAGGCGCCGGCCCCACCATTGCGGGGTGGTTCTCGAACATCCATGAGACCGCCGCCGGATGCCGCAGGGCATCGAAGCCGAGCGCGAGCAGGTGAATGAGCGGGATGTGGAGCAGATAGTAGAAGAGCGGCACCCGGCCCAGCGTCGTCAGCCAGTCGGCGACTTTGCCATGCACCCGCTTCAGCAGCGGCAGCAGCGCGATCACCGGGCCGAGCGTCATACAGAGAAAGAGCAGCGACGCCGGATACTTCGTCGTGTTAAGGAACGAAAGAACGGCGGGCATCCGCGAGCTGTCCCACGGGCGCGGATCGCCGTAGAGATTGAAGCCGCGGAAGAGCAGGAAGAAGGCGATGGCTCCCCCGCCGATCGCGAAACAGTACCGGCGCACCATCGGTGGGTCGAGGCGGAGGATCGCGCCGAAGGCATAGCCGAGCGCCATGACGCCGACCCAGGGCACCAGCACATAGAGCACGAAGAGCACGGGGCCATGTTCGCCGAACTGGATCGGCCCGCCGAGATAGAGCATCTGCCAGAGCCACCCGAGTGCGCCTCCCGTCCCGCCATCGGGCGGTGCGGCAACCGTCCCCGAGAACAGATTGTGCCCGGCCACGATGACCGCACCGAAGAGCGCGACGGCGGGGCGCGGCAGCCGCACCAGGCCGGCGAACACCACCATCGACCAGCCCAGCACCCAGATGACCCCGGCGAGACCGGTGCCGACCTGCAGGTTGAAGGTCCATGCGAGCCGGATGACCGTCAGCTCGAGAAGAACCAGCCAGAGGCCGCGGGTGAGCAGGAATCGGGAGAGTGCGCGGCGATCGCTCAACTGATCGCCATAGAGCGAAGCGCTCGTGCCGGCGAGGAAGACGAAGGCCGGGGCGCAGAAGTGGGTGACCCAGCGGGTAAAGAAAATGCCCGGCGTGGGACCGCCGGGCGGGAGACCGGAGTAGACGCGGACGTGGTCGATGGCCATCAGCACCATCACGGCACCACGCACGATATCCACCGAGGCGACACGACGTGAGGGCATCGGACGCTCCGTGCTGCTGGTTTTGGGGGAAGAACCCTGGTACGGCGGGGCGGAGCCCCGCCGCTACCCACCCTACCCCTCGACGACGGTCCGGCTCTGCTCGCGCATGAACTGCTGCACATACCAGGGGCCGCAGCCGCCCTTGCCGCTCGACCCGCTCCCCTTCCATCCGGTGAACGGCTGGGCACCGGGCCAGGCGCCGGTGGTCGCGCCGCTCTTCTTGTTCACGTAGCAGACGCCGGCCTCGACTTCGTCGAAGAAGCGGTCGATCTCCTCCGGCTTCTTCGAGAAGAGCCCGGCGGTGAGACCGTACTCCGCCTTGTTGCTCTCGGCGATGGCCTGATCGAGACTGTCCACCGCGGCGACCGCCAGGAACGGGGCGAACAGCTCCTCCATGAAGAGGTCGCTCGAGAGCGGCAGCTCGGCGATGGTCGGGGCGAGGAAGTGTCCCTTGTCGAACACCTCACCGCGGAGCCGCTGGCCGCCGAGGACGACCGTGCCCTCGCGCCCGGCCTGGGCCACCGCCTTCTCCCAGCGCTGCACCGCCTTCTCGTTGATCACCGGCCCGTACCAGACGTCGCGCTGGGTGACATCGCCCATCGTGATGCCCTTGGTCTTCTCGATCAGCTTCGCCATGAACGGCTTGGCGACGGCCTTGTGGACATAGACCCGGCTGGTGGCGCTGCACTTCTGGTTCTGCAGCCCGAAGGTCGAGCGCATCACCCCTTCCGCCGCGGCATCGAGATCGGCGCTGTCCATGACGATCGTGGCGTTCTTGCCGCCGAGTTCCATCAGGCACGGCTTCACCCAGTTCTGGGAGAGACCGTGGAAGATCTTCATGCCGATCCCCTTCGAGCCGGTGAAGACCACGCCGTCGGTGAGCGGGTGCTGCCAGAAGGCGTCCCCGATGCTGCGGCCATGTCCCGACACGTAGTTGAACACTCCTGACGGCACGCCGGCGTCTCGGTACACCTCGTACAGCTTGATGCCGGTCCACGGCGTATCCTCGGCCGGCTTGTAGACGACCGCGTTGCCGGTCATCAGCGCCGAGGAGGACATGCCGGTGGAAAGCGCCAGCGGGAAGTTGAACGGCGCGATGCAGACGAAGACGCCGTAGGGCCGCAGGATCTCGGTGTTCCGCTCGATGGGCGTCATCTTCGCCATGTCGCGCGTGAAGCCGTTGTGATCCTCGACCTGCTGGCAGTAGTAGTCGATGAGGTCCGCCGACTCCTCGGTGTCGCCCATGGCCTCGAAGCGGTTCTTGCCCACCTCGTAGCTCATGATCGCGGAAAGGAGGAACTTCCGCTCCCGGATGATCTGGGCCGCCCGGCGCATGATGCGGATCCGCTCCTGCCACGCGAGCGCAGCCCAGGCCTTCTGGGCCGCATGCGCGGAGCGGATGGCCTGATCGACATGGTCCTTGGTCGCGGAGGCGAAGGTGCCGAGGACCATGCTGGTATCGATCGGCGAGACGTCGATGATCGGGTCGTTGCCGACGACCTCGATCGCCTTGCCGCTGATGTAGAGCGGGTAGCTCCTGCCCGCCGTGGCCCGGACCTCCGCGAGCGCGGCGTCGTAGGCGCGGTGGAACGCCTCCATGTCGACGTTGGTGGAGGTGTAGGTGATCTTCTGCTGCGGAGCGGTGGCGGTCATCGTGTTCCTCTGGCGTTTCCGTTGGCGCGCTGGCGGCGCGCTCGAGCGTGCTGTTGGCGCGCACGGCCGTGCGCGCTTACAAGCCTAGGGGTTCAGCTTCGTGATGGTCTGCTCGAGTGCGGCCGTGAAGCGCCGCACCAGTTCGTCGATCTCGGGTTCGGTAATGACAAATGGCGGCGCGAGGCAGGAGAGATCGCCGTTCGTGCCATCGGCCTGGCCCATGTTGGCCCAGGTCATCAGCCCAGCCGCCAGCGCCTGCTCGCTGAAGGTCTCCGCGAACTTGAGCTTCCGCGGGAACGGGGCCCGGCTCCCCTTGTCCTGCACGAACTCGACGCCGGCCAGCAGCCCGCGCCCGCGGACATCTCCTACGTACGGAAGCGCGCGGAGCGGCTCGAGCTTCTGGTGAAACACCTTCCCCATCGTGCGGCAGCGCTCGACGAGGCCGTGCTGCTTGATGTAGCGCACCGCCGCAAGTCCGGCGGCCGCGAGGACCGGGTGATGGCTGAACGTCTGCGCGTGGAGCAGCGCGCCGGAGCCCTTCGCGATCGGATCGAGCAGCTTCCGCGATGCGACCACCGAGGAGAGCGGCGCATAGCCGCCGGTGATCCCCTTCCCGAAGGTCATGATGTCGGGCACGACGCCGTACTGCTCGATCGCCGACCAGGTGCCCGTGCGCCCGGCGCCGACCAGCACCTCATCGGCGATGAGCAGCACGTTGTTCCGGTCGCAGATCTCGCGGACTCGCTTGAAGTAATCCGGCCTCGGCACCGCATGTCCGGTGCTGCTGCCGCCGACCGGCTCCACGATGAATGCCGCGACGTTGTCGGCGCCGAGCTGCTGGATGGCGGCGTCGAGGCCGGAGCCGTCACAGACGGGGCAGTTGGCCGTCGCGCTCCCTCCGCATTCGCAGCGATAGCTGTACGGCGCCGGGATCCGGTGGATGTCGACCAGCCACTCGCGATAGTAGGTCTTGTAGTGCTCGCGCGCTGACGCGGACAGCGCGAGCAGCGTGTTCCCGTGATAGGCAGGGAAGAGCGCGATCACCTTGTGCTTCGACGGCTTGCCGGTCTCGACCCAAAACTGGCGCGCGAGCTTGAGCGCGGCCTCGACCGCCTCGGAGCCGCTCCCGAGGAAGTAGAACTTGTCCAGCTCGGGTGGTAGCAGCGGCGCCAGTTCGTCGGCGAGCGCCTCGACCGCTTCGTTGGTGAACGCGGTGCCGTTGATGTAGGCGATCTTCGAGGCCTGGTCGGCCATTGCCTGGCCGATCGCACAGATGCCGTGGCCCAGATTGGCGACGAACGCCCCGCCGGAGCCATCGAGGTAGCGGTTGCCGTCGGCGTCGATCAGCCAGCACCCCTCACCGCGGGTGATGAGCGGAAAGCGCCGGGTGAGCTTCCGGTAGAAGACGTGGGACTCGGGATACTGGTAGGCGGGCATAGGACGGGAAATCTATCGAAAGGGCGGTAGCAGGGGTATCCGACGGGTGTAAGCGCGCACGGCCGTGTAAAGGCGCACGGCCGTGCGCGCCAACCGGCTCCAAGGCACGCCAGCAGGGCCGGCCGCCCTAGACCAGCCGAGCCCCGTTGGGGACCGCCCGCTCGGGCATGGCGAGGACGATGGCCCCGCTCTCGTCCGCAAATCCGGTCACCAGGACCTCGGAGCGGAACGGGCCGATCTGCTTGGGAGGAAAGTTGAGCACCGCCAGCACCTGCCGGCCGAGCAGATCGGCCTTGGAGTAGTGCGTCGTGATCTGGGCGCTCGAGCGCCGGGTGCCGAACTCGCCGAAATCGACAGTCAGCTTCCACGCGGGCTTCCGCGCCTCGGGAAAATCGTCCACCGCAACGATCGTCCCGATGCGCAGCTCCACCCGTTCGAAGTCCGCCCAGCTGATCGGCTCGCTCACAGGTCGGGACACTCGTCTTTGCGCCGCGTGTCCATGATTGCCACGATCTTCCAGTCGGCACCCTCCTTCGCCATGAAGAAGGCGTCCACACCGCAGTGGCTCTTCTTGTCCCCGAGATAGAAGGTGTAGTCCATCCAGACCGTGGCGAATGCTCCATCCTGCTGGACCACGGGATGCGCGACCCGCTCGTCATACACCTCCGTATGCGGCGTGCCGACCGCTTTCACGAATCCATCCGGACCCTCGTCCACCTGGATCGCCGGGGCGCCCTGCCGCACGAAGGAGCTCGCAAGGAAGGCCCTGGGATGAAAGGTGGAGCGCACCATCGCGCTGTCGCCGGCGCGCATCCCATCGAAGAGGCGCCTGGAAACGGCCAGAATCGCGTCATGGTCGGGGGCGTTCTGGGCCGCGAGCGGTGCGGCCATCACGAGGAGTCCGGCGACGAGCAGACCACGATGAGGGAATCGCATCCGGGAGAGACCTGGGTTGAGGGTTGCAGCCATACGACGTAATAGTGGAGCCTGTTTCCGGATCAGCCGCGCAGGGCGGCGAGTGTCGCCTCGAGCTCTTCGATATCCATGCCGCGCCCTTCAGCGAGCCGGGGACCGAGGTGGACCTCGCGAACGCCTGTCTCAGTGACAAGCTGCCGGACGTTGCCGGCGCGCACGCCGCCGCCGGCCAGGAGCGTGATCCGCTCGCCCCAGCGCGACTGCAGCAGTGCGAGCGTGGCACTCCCCTCGATGGCGGTGGCGGCGCCTCCCGAGGTGAGCACCCGCGACACGCCCAGCTCCACGAGCAGCGCGATCGACGCATCCAGGTCGGGGGTGACGTCGAAGGCACGATGAAAGGTGCAGGCCATCGTGCCCGCCGCGGCGACCAGCCGCTCGGTGCGCGCCCGGTGGATCCGCTGTCCGTTCGAAAGCGCGCCGATCACGACACCGTCCGCTCCCGAGCGCCGAGCCTCGCGGATGTCCGCCAGCATCACCTCTTCCTCGGCGGCATCGAAGACGAACTCACCGCCGCGGGGCCGGATGAGGACGTGAATCGGAATGTCGATGCGGGCGCGGACCGCACGGAGCAGTCCGGCGCTCGGGGTCACGCCCCCCTCCACCAGATCGGAACAGAGTTCGATCCGGTCGGCGCCAGCCCGCTCGGCGGCAACGGCCGAGGCCACGGTTTCGAGGCAGGCCTCGACGATCATGGCAGGACGGGAGTGGCAAGAAGGAATCGGTGGCGCGATGGCATGCCGGGAATCTGCGGCGGGACCCGCCGCGGCACCAGCGAGACCGGTTGCGCATGGGGCGAGGCCAGACCGGAATTGTGGGGCGGTCCGGGCTTGCGGCCCCGGGAATCCCGGGCGATCATCGGACAACCTCACTGGAGTCCGCATGCGTCGCACCCTGCCTCTGGCTCTCCTGCTTGCCGCCGCCCCGCTCGCGGCGCAGCAACCCCGGCATCCGATCTCGCTCGACGACTTAAAGCGGCTCAAGGGCGTGAGCGATGCGCAGATCTCGCCGGACGGCCGCTGGGTCGCCTATTCGGTGAGCGAGGTGGACGCAAAGGACGACCAGCATGTCACCGATCTCTGGATGAGCAATTGGGATGGCAAGACGACGGTCCGCCTCACCAGTTCGCCGAGGGAGAGTGAGAGTTCGCCACGCTGGAGCCCCGACGGGCGCTGGCTCGCCTTTCTCTCGAGTCGCGGCGACGAGCATGAATCGGATCAGCTCTGGCTGCTGAGCCGCCAGGGAGGGGAGGCGTCGAAACTCACCGACATCAAGGCAGGGGTCTCGGATTACGCCTGGTCGCCCGATGGCGCGCGGATGGTGCTGGTGATCGAGGATGGCGACTCGGTGGAAACCACCAGCGCCCTGGCCCCGTCGGCCAATGCGATTTCCGACGATGCGCCCGACGCGGCCCCGGCCAGGCGCGACACCGCCTCGGCCAAGACCGAGCCGCCGATCGTCATCGACCGCTTCTATTTCAAAGAGGACATCACCGGCTACGTCCGCCGGAAGCGGAAACATCTCTACCTCTTCACCCTCGCCGACAAGAAACTCCAGCTGCTCACGCCGGGCGAGCACGACGAGGAGCAGCCGGTCTGGTCGCCGGACGGGCAGTATCTCGTCTTCTCGAGCAAGCAGGCGGGTGACGACCCTGACCGCCATAACAACTGGGATCTGTACGTCATCCAGGCGACGGTGGGCGCCGTCCCGCGCCAGCTCACGACCTCGACTGGCCCCGACGGCGATCCCAGCTGGGGCCCCGCCGCGTGGAGCCCCGACGGGCGCACCATCGCGTACATCCAGGGCGGCCCCGACTCGCTCATCTACTATGCCGGCGTCCGGCTTGCGGTGATTCCCTGGGGTGGCACCACGGCGCCGACGGTGCTCACGCCGACGCTCGACCGCAATCCGCAGCAGGTGACGTGGAGTCCCGACGGGAAGTCGATCTACGCGGAGATCGAGGACGACCGCAGCATCTATCTCGGACGAATTCCGGCGACTGGCGGACCGGTCGAGAAGCTGCTCGGCGGACGCCGGGTGGTTTCCTCCTTCTCGATCAGCAACGACGGCAAGATCGTGGCAGTGGTGGAATCGGCCGCCGAACCGGCGGAGGTATATGCCGTCGATGGCGCGGAGCCGCGGCCGCTGTCACACCAGAACGACTCGCTGATGGCGGAGGTGAAGCTCGCCTCGGTGGAGGAGATCAGCGTCCGCAGCAAGGACGGAACGATCATCAACGGCTTCCTCACCCTGCCGATTGATTACGTCCCCGGCCGGAAGTACCCGACGGTGCTCAACATCCACGGCGGGCCGGTCGGCCAGTTCCAGAACGAGTTCGATTTCTACTGGCACCTCCTTGCCGCGAACGGCTACGCCGTCGTCGCGATGAATCCGCGCGGCAGCTCGGGGCGGGGCGAGAAGTTCTCGCTGGCCCTCTGGGCCGACTGGGGCAACAAGGATGTGCAGGACGTGCTCGCCGGCGTGGACACCGCGGTGAAGCGCGGCATCGCCGACCCGGCGCGACTCGGGGTCGGCGGCTGGAGCTACGGCGGCATCCTGACCAATTACGTGATCGCCTCCGATACCCGCTTCAAGGCGGCGACCAGCGGCGCGAGTCTCTCCAATCCGCTCGCCGGGTTCGGCACCGACATGTACGTCCGCGAGTACGTCGCGGAACTCGGCACGCCGTGGAAGAACACGGCCACCTACCTCAAGCTCGCCTACCCGTTCCTGCACGCCGACCGGATCAAGACGCCGACGCTCTTCCTGTGCGGCAGCAAGGACTTCAACGTCCCGCTGCTCAACTCGGAACAGATGTACCAGGCGCTCCGCACCCTTGGCGTGCCCACGAAGCTGATCATCTATCCGGGTCAGTACCACGGGATCAACAAGCCGAGCTACCAGCGCCACCGGTACGAGCAGTATCTGGGGTGGTTCGCCGAGTATCTGAAGTAACCGGCCAGTCATCCTCGTCCCGGACCTCCGATGACCCAGAGCGCCGTCGTTACCCTCGGCAAAGTCGGGCTCCCCGCGCCGATCGCCGAGCTGGCCCGCAAACCGTGGGATGCGATCATCGTGGGTGGCGGCCACAACGGCCTCACCTGCGCCTTCTACCTCGCGCGCGCGGGGAAGCGGGTGTTGGTGCTCGAGGCGCGGGAGCGGATCGGCGGCGCCTGCACGCTCGAGGACACCTGGCCCGGCTACCGGGTCTCGCCCTGCGCGTACGTCGTCGGGCTGCTGCATCCGCGGGTGATCGAGGAGCTGGAGCTGCCGCGGCGTGGCTACACCTGGACCCCGGCGATGGGTGGCTACTTCGTGCCGTTCGAGGACGGCTCGAGCATTCAGCTCTGGGACGACGAGGCGAAGGCCGAGGCCGAACTGCGCGCCTTCAGTCCGAAGGATGTGAAGGGGCGGCACGACATGCACGACCTCATGAAGCGGGTCTGCTACGCCCTGCGGCCGCTGGACGATGGAGACACCTGGCTGCATCGGGCGCCGAGCCGGGAGGAGATCGAGCGCCGCGTGGGGCATGATCCGGATGCCATCGGGCTCCTGTATGAATGGTCCATCGCTGAGCTGCTCGACCGGTACCTCCACGACGAGCGGATGAAGCTCGCATACATGGGGCAGGGCGTGGTCGGAAGCGCGGCGAGCCCGTTCGACCGGGGGACGGCGTCGCTCTACTACCATCACTTCTCCGGCCGGCTCGACAACGGCGAGCCGGGCGGCTGGGGCTATGTGACCGGCGGGATGGGGATGGTCTCCTTCCTGATTCACGATGCCGCGGCCGAGGCCGGGGCCGTCGTCGCGGCCGGCGTCCCGGTCGCCCGGATCATGCCGGGTGAAGGGGTGGAGCTCGCCGGCGGCGAGACAATCCGCGCCCCGGTCGTGATCTCCAACGCGGACCCGGTCGTAACCGCCCGGCTGCTTGGGGCAAGTGCCGACGCCGCCTGGAAGCGCCGGGTCGACGAAGTGCCGATGAAAAGCGCGACGGTGAAGTTCAACGCGGCGCTGGCCGAGCTGCCGAACTTCAGGGCGCGACCGGGCACCCGGATGCCGCATCACCTCGCCACCATCAACACCCCGGTCACCCGCGAGGAGTGGAAGCAGTGCCACGCCGACGCGATGGCGGGGCGGCTGCCGAAGCGGGTCTGGACCGAGATCTATCTGCAGACCGCGTACGACCCGAGTGTGGCGCCCGAGGGAAAGCACCTGATGAGCGTCTTCTCGCAGTACGTGCCGCACACCTTCGCGGCGGGCACCTGGGACGACCACCGGGAGGCGGCGGGGGATGTCGTGCTCTCGTCGATCGGGCGCTTCTGCTCCAACCTCCCCGGGGCGGTCATCGCGCGCGAAGTGCTCGGCCCGCCTGACGTAGAGTCCCGGCTGGGCCTCACCGGCGGACAGATCTTTCAGGGCGAGTGTCTGCCGCAGTACATGTGGCAGAACCGGTTCGCCTACAAGACCCCGATGCCGGGCGTCTATCTTTGCGGAGCAAGTACCCATCCGGGCGGCAGCGTGATCGGGATCAACGGCCGGAATGCCGCCTACGAGGTGCTGGGACTGCTGGACTAGCCTTCCTCACCGGAAAACCATGATGCCCGTGATCCGCTCCATCTCCCTCGCGCTGCCGCTGCTCGTGGTCGGGCTCGGAGGCCAGGGGAGCGCCGGGCGTCCCGCCCCGGCGGACACCACCCGGGTGATCATGCTAGGCACCGGCATGCCGTTTCCGGACCCCAAGGCGCAGGGCCCGGCCACGGCGGTGACCGTGGGCAGCCGGATCTTTCTCTTCGATGCCGGTCCGGGCGCCGAACGGCAGATGACCGCCGCGGGCCTGCCGGTGCGTGAGGGTCCGCTCACCGCGATCTTCCTCACCCACCTGCACAGCGACCATACCCTCGGCCTCCCCGACCTGATCTTCACCTCCTGGGTGATGGGCCGGCGGGCGCCGCTCCGCATTTACGGTCCGAGCGGCACGAGAGCGATGACTGATCATCTCCTCGCCGCGTGGACGGAAGACATCGCGGTGCGCACCGAGGGCCTCGAGCACGCGGCGCCCGGCGGATACAAGGTCGATGTCCGCGAGACACGCGGCGGGGTGGTCTACGATTCGGCGGGGGTCCGCATCAGCGCCATCCCTGTGCCTCATGGCTCATGGAAGCAGGCGTTCGCGTACCGCATCGAGACCCCGGGCAAGGTGATCGTGATCTCGGGCGACACCCGTCCGAGCCCCACCCTGGAGCGCGCCGCGGCGGGTGCCGACGTCCTGATCCACGAGGTCTATCCCTCGGCGCGGCTCAAGAGCGAACTCCGCCCCGGCGGCAACGCCTGGCCCGACTACATGCACGCCTTTCATACCTCCGATCGCGAACTCGGCGCCCTGGCCTCCAGAGCCAGGCCGAAGCTGCTGGTACTCTACCATGTGGTGCGGATGGGCGGCACCGACGAGGAGCTTCTCGCCGGCGTGAAGGCGGGGGGATTCAGCGGCAAGACGGTGGTCGCGCATGACCTCGATCGATTCTAGCGGCGCCGAATGACCATGCGCCGCGTGCTCCCCGGCTCCACCCTGCTCCTCGCGCTGCTCACCGGCTGCAAGGCGCGTCCGGCCTGCACGACACAGGATCTCGGCGTCCGCCCATCGCCGGGTGATGACCTCAAGGCCATCGTCTACACCCGGACGTGCGGTCCGGAGGACGCGACCCTCAACATCTCGCTCGTTCCGCGGACCGAGGCGGAGTCCACCGAACCGGGGAACCTGCTGGTGCTGCGCGTCGACCTCGTCAAAGGCGTGATCGACTTTCCGAAGGTCGGCTGGGACGATGAGAGCCATCTTCGGGTCAGCTACGATTCGACACTGCAGGTGATCACGAAGGTCGCGCGCCAGGGTGCGGTGAGCGTCCTCTACAACCCACCGGCGGCGGTGCCATGAGCGCGCCCTGGTGGGGCGCCGCCCCCGCGCTCGAGGAGATCGAACTCCCCTCCGCCACCGACTTCCTCGTCATCGGAGGCGGGATCGTCGGCCTCTCGACGGCGTACTGGCTGGCGCGCGCCGGCGCGAAGCCGCTGCTCCTCGACCGTGAGGGCATCGGCGCCGGTGCCACGGGAAGGAATGGCGGCTTCCTCCCGGTTGGGACCGCGGAAGACTACGACGCCAGCGTCGCCCGGCTCGGTCGGGAGCGTGCCCGGTCTCTCCTCGGCCTGACGCTGGAGAATCGCCGTCTCGCTGAGGAGTTGCTCGGTGAGGAGTCGATCGACTGCGACCTGCGCCCGTGCGGACATCTGCATCTGGCGCTCGATGACCACGAACAGCAGGTCAACCGCGGTCTCGCTGCCCTGCTCACCGAGGACGGGTGCCGCACCGATCATCTCGACCGCACCGCAGCGCAGGCGATGGTCGGGGCGCAGTTCGGTCCGAGAATCACCGGTGGCCTCTTCTTCCGCGACATCGGCCTGCTGCACTCCGGCAAGCTGGTCCGCGGCCTGGCCGACGCGGCCCGGCGACGCGGCGCCACGCTCACGCGGGCCACCGTCCGAGAGATCGATGGCCGCCACGGCAAGGCCGTGATCGTGACCGACCGTGGCGTGCTCGAGGCGGGGGCGGTGGCGGTCGCGGTGAATGCGTGGACCGGCGCGCTCCTTGGTGCGCTACGCGGGCTGATCACCCCCGTCCGGGGCCAGGTCCTCGCCTTTGCGCCGACAAAGCCGACCTTCCGGACGGGAATGACGGCAATGACCACCGCCACCGAGGAGTACTGGCAGCAGACACGGGATGGCAGCATCATCCTCGGAGGCTGCCGAGGCATTCGGCCCGACCGCGACGAGCGGGTGCTCGAGGTGACGACGACCGAGGATGTGCAGCAGGCGCTCGAGCGGGTCCTGCCCGGGCTCTTCCCCGAGATCGGCGCGCTGCAGGTGACCCATCGCTGGGCCGGGACGATGGCGTTCACCAAAGACCGGTTGCCGATTGCCGTGCCGCTCCCCGGCGCGACGGGCTGGGCCGTCGGTGGCTTCTCCGGCAACGGGATGTCGTTAGGCATGATCATCGGACGGATCCTGGCCCACAGCCTGCTCGGCCAGCCGGCCGACCCGCGGCTCTCGCTCTTCGCCACGGAACGCTTTTCAGGAGCACCCGAATGACGCCGACCCACCTGACGCTCGCGGAAGGACTCACCCGGATGCCGGGTCCCTACGGGGACCACTTCGCCGTCCTGATGCAGCATGGCACCCTGGAGGTGGGGCTCTACGCGCCGAAGACCACCGATCCGCAGACACCACACACCCGGGACGAGGTCTACGTTGTGGTCCGGGGAAGCGGCTGGTTCAAGAACGGCCCCGAACGGGTGGCCTTCGGTCCGGGGGACGTGCTCTTCGTCCCGGCCCACCGCGACCATCGCTTCGAGCAGTTTACCGAAGACCTCGCCCTGTGGGTCTTCTTCTACGGCCCCGAGGGAGGGGAAATCGGCGGCGGCCGCTGAGGTGCTGTCGCCGTTCGCATCCCATCGGTAAATTCGCGCATGCCTCTCGAACCGACGCTGTCCCGCGAGTACTACCTCTCGCCCGAGCTCTTCCAGCGCGAGAAGGACCGCATCTTCGCCCACGAGTGGTTCTGTGTGGGCCGCGAGGAGGAGGTACCGCACGCCGGTGACTATCTCCTGCTCGACGTCGCCGGGGAGAGCCTGCTGCTGGTGCGTTCGAAGGAGGGAACGCTCCACGCGCACTACAACGTCTGCCGCCATCGGGGCTCGCAACTCGTCTTCGACGCGACCCCCAAGCCGTGGTCAGGCACCGGCGCCCGCCCCACGGGCAACTTCACGAGCGGCATCCGCTGTCCCTACCACGCCTGGACCTACAACCTCGACGGTCAACTGCGCACCGCCCCCTTTCTCGAGGAGGGGGACGGCTTCTGCAAGGAAGAGCTCCCGCTCTACGGCGTGGGCGTGGCCACCTGGGGGGGCTTCGTCTTCCTGAACCTCTCCGGCACGCATCCTCCGGTCACCCTCGCCGAGCAACTCGGTGGCGCCCCGGAACGCACCGCCCGCTATCCGCTCGCCGAGCTGCGCTGCGCACACCGGATCTGCTATGGGGTCGAGGCCAACTGGAAGGTCGTGCTCGAGAACTACAACGAGTGCTACCACTGTGGCCCGGTGCATCCCGAGCTCTGCCGGGTGGTGCCGGCCTTCAAGCAGAAGGGCGGGATGGACCTCGACTGGGACCGCGGGGTGCCCCATCGCGAAGGGGCGTGGACGTTCACGATGAGCGGCACCACCGACCGGAAGCCCTTCGCCGGCCTGAATGACGACGAGCGGGTGCTGCACAAGGGCGAACTCGTCTACCCCAACCTGATGGTCTCGCTCTCGGCGGACCACGCCGCGGCGTTCACCCTCTGGCCACACGGACCGGCGAGCACCACGGTCATCTGCGACTTCCTGTTCCACCCCGACGAGATCGCCCGGCCCGATTTCGACCCGATGGACGCGGTCGAATTCTGGGACATCACCAACCTGCAGGACTGGGTCATCTGCGGCGCGGTCCAGCGCGGCATGGGAAGCCGCGTCTTCCGGCAGGGGTACTACGCGCCCATGGAGAGCCTCTCGCTCGACATCCGACGGTACATCGGGGACCGGCTCAAGTAGCGCACATGGCCGCCCATCCGCCGTTTCGCGCCCGTGCACTCCTCCTCGGGTGCCTCGGCATCATGCTGCTGGCCGCGGTCCCCATCGCGATCTTTCCCGGCTCCGAACTGATCACGATGATGCTGCTCTACCCGGCGATGTTCCTCTTCGCCTGGTGGCTCGGCCGCCGCAGCGGGCTCGAGATGCTGTGGCTCGATCATCCGGTGCCCAATCCGCCGGGCATCGCCCGCATCCTCGTGCTCGTCCCGGCGCTCACCGCGGTGAACTTCGGCGGGACCTGGCTCCTCTACTATCCGATCTCCCTGCTCAAACCCGAGCTGGTCCGCGCGTGGCTGCACCGGGCGGATACCATGTTTCCGGAGACCTCGGGACGGCTCGATACGGTCGTGCTCTGGGTCACGGTGATCGTGTTCGCCCCGATCGCCGAGGAGCTGATCTTCCGTGGCCTGCTGCTCCACCGCTGGTGCCACAAGTGGGGCCGGGTGCGCGGCACGCTGGTCACGACCGCGCTCTTCGCGATGCTGCACCTCTCGCCACTGGGGATCTTCCTGCTGGCCCTCGGTCTTACCGGCATCTACCTGCGGACCGGATCGCTCCGGCTCTCGATGGCCGCGCATGCGCTGAACAATCTCCTCGCCTTCGTGGCCGGCCCCTGGCTCTCCCCGGAGGACGCGGCCGGCGCCGATCCGCTGGCGACCTTCCAGGCCACGCTCCCGCTCAGCCTGCTGCTCTTTGCGGGTGGTCTCGGTGTGCTCTGGTTCTTCAGGGACCGGCTGCTCCCGCGCCGCGGCGACCCGCTGCCCTATCATCGCAACATCCTCCACCAGATCTGACGGCCATTCCGCGACTCCGTCCCGCGCCGCAGATTGGGGCGACCGGATTCCTCTACCCTCGCGGAGGCCCCTCATGTACGTCTGTCAGTGGCATCTCGACATCCCGTTCGGCAGGCAGGGCGACGCGGTCCGGATCATGAGCGCCTGGGGCAAAGACAAGGTCGCGCACTCCGAGTTCCGCCGCGCCCGTGACATCCGGCTCCTGGCGGGGCATGTTGGTGTCTCTCCATCACACCTCGTCGATGAGTACGTCTTCGACTCGCTGGCCGATTTCGAGGCCGCCCTCGGCGGCATGGGAGCTGGACCGTTCAAGGAGCACGCGCAGGCCCTGGCGCCGCTGATCATTCCCGCAACACAGCGGTGGGACGTCTACAAGGTGATCGGATCATGAAACGCATGTTCGGTATGGCGCTGCTGCCGCTGGTCGGCGCGCAACTGCTCTCCGCCCAGGTCGATACCGCCGGCTCCGGCCGCCTGATCGACCAGGCGCTCAATCACTCCGAGGTCATGGCGAACCTGCAGCACCTGACCGACGTGATCGGGCCGCGGCTGACCGGCTCTCCCGCGATGGTCCGCGCCAACGAGTGGACCGCGGAACGGTTCCGCGCGTACGGGCTCACGGCGCAGCTCGAGCCGTGGCAGTTCGGCGTGACGTGGACCCGCGGGCCCGCGGCGTTCACCATCAAGGCGCCCTTCGAGCGGAACCTGCACGCCGAGAGCTGGGCGTGGACCGCGGGCACGGGCGGGAAGACGCTGAGCGGACCGGTGGTGCGGGTGGACGTCACCAATGCCGAGAGCATCGCGGTCTATCGCGACAAGATCAAAGGTGCCTGGCTGATGACCCGCGCACCGGCCTCCATCTGGAACCCCGATGGCCCGGAGATGACCGCTGCCGATTCGGCGGCACAGCGCGCCGCCCGCCCCGCGGCCCCCGCGACGCCGACGGATACCACCGAGGCGACCCGGAAGGCGCGGCAGCAGTTCCGGACCGACCTGCCCTATCTCCTCAAGCAGGCCGGGGCGCTCGGCACGCTGGTCGACGCCAGCAAGGAACATGGGCTGCTCAACATGAGCGGCAGTCCCAACAACGTCTCGCCGCTGCCGAACGTGGTCATCGCGCACGAGGACTACGCGATGTTCGATCGGCTGATCCGGCAGGGCGTCACGCCGAAGCTCGAGGGCAGCGTCGACAACAGGATCGGCTCAGGTCCGGTCATGCAGTACAACACGATCGGGGAGATCCGGGGCAGCAAGTATCCGAACCAGGTCGTGATCCTTGGCGCCCACCTCGACAGCTGGGACCTCGGCACCGGCAGCACCGACAATGGCACTGGCTCGATGGTTGTCCTCGAGGCGGCCCGCGCCATCATCCAGTCCGGTCTCAAACCGGCTCGTACCATTCGCTTCATCCTGTTCAGCGGTGAGGAGGAGGGATTGCTCGGGTCGCGGGCGTACGCCGCCCGTCACGCCGACGAGGCCGACAGCATCCAGGCCGTCCTGGTGCTCGACAACGGTACCGGCGCCATTACCGGCCAGGCCCTCCAGGGCCGTACCCAGGACGAACAGCTCTGGAGAGATCTGCTGGCCCCGGTCGTGTCGTTGGGTGCCGGAGCGGTGCGGGACTTCAACAAGGGCGGGACCGACCACCTCTCCTTCATTCCCTACGGGGTGCCGGGGTGGAACTTTGACCAGATCTCCCGGGGTTATAACCACACCCACCACTCGCAGGTGGACACCTACGACCACGCCGTGCCCGACGACCTCAAGCAGGCCTCGGCGGTGATGGCGGTGACGGCGGTGGAGCTGGCCAACCTCCCGCAGCTGCTGGCGCGCAGCAGCAAGCGGCCGGTGCCGCCACCGGCGGTGACCAAGCCCTCGCCCGGGCTGGTGACGAAGTAGGGCAACTTCAACGATCGATGGAGTGACTGTGGCAACTGAATTGGAGCTTGCAACGCTCGCCGGCGGCTGCTTCTGGTGCGTAGAAGCGCCGCTCGAGATGCTGAAGGGGGTACACAAGGTCGTCTCCGGATACACCGGAGGCACGACCGTGAACCCGTCGTACGAGCAGATCTGCAGCGGGATGACGGGGCATGCAGAGGTCGTGCAGGTCAGCTTCGACCCGGCGGAACTGAGCTATCACGACCTGCTGGAGGTCTTCTTCGCAATCCACGATCCGACCACCCTCAACCGCCAGGGCGCGGATGTCGGCACCCAGTACCGCTCGGCGATCTTCTACCACTCGCCCGAGCAGCGCGCGACGGCGGAACAGGTGATCCGCGAGCTGACGGCGGGAAAGGTGTTTGGCGCACCGATCGTCACCCAGGTGCTGGCCCTCGATCGGTTCTATCCGGCCGAGGCCTACCATCAGGGCTATTTAGGCCGGCAGCGATGTTTCGCTGCCGGCCTCTCGTGCTTTGAAACCACTTCGTTCCATCTGCGCCGTCAGTACCCGGGGTTCTGGATGATGCTCGGCGCGACGTCGATTTCCGCTTGCGGAATCGGGAACAGAGTCTGGTAGGACTGGATTCCCATCACCGTCACGGCCTGACCGGTCCGCACCAGATCGGGGAAGCGATCGCCCTCCATCGCCAGCTCGAGCTGCCGCTCATGGTCGATCGCGGCGATGACTTCGGGCTGGGTCGTCACCTCGACGCCAAGGGTATGCGGTGCCAGGCCGGCGCGCACCCGGATCTGGTTGTAGGTGGCCACCGCACTGTCGAGCTGCGACTGCCGCGCAAAGGCCTCCGCCTTGATCAGCAGGACCTCGGCGTAGCGGATCGCATGGAAATCCTCGGCACCGACCGGCGTGGGGAACTTGGAGCCGAAGGCGGAGCCCTCCGCGTATCCGCCCGAGGGATCCGGCGTGATGCCCCAGAGCAGCCGGGCATCGGTCGAGGTGGTGTCATAGGCATCGATCAGCGTCTGCGACGGGGCGAGCTCGTAGCGCCCGCCATCGTCGAACGACAGCCAGTAGTAGCCGATGTTGTTGAACTGCTCCGCGGTGAACGTGATCTTGAAGATGTCCTCGGGCGTGGACTGGCCCTGGGCATCGAAGAGATCGGAGAACACCGGCGCGAGCTGGAAGCCCAGGGCCACGACTTCGTTGGCCTTGAGCAGGGCGTTGGCGTAGTCGGCCTGGTACAGGTACACCCGGGCAAGCAGCGCCTTGGCCGCTGCGGCAGAGGCGTGATTACCGCCGCCACCACTCATGAGCAGCTCGGCCTGGCTCAGATCGCTGATGATCTGGGTGTAGACCTCCGGGACAGTCGCGCGGGTGATCTGCGCGGCTTCCTCGGGCTTGGTGATCGGGATGAGCCGGAGCGGCACGCCCCCGAAGAGCTTCACCAGGTTGTGGTAGTGCAGGGCCCGGAGGAAATAGGCCTCCCCGAGGATCTGGTCCCGCTCGGTGACGTCCAGCGTGGTGATGGTCGGGACCTTCTGCAGCAGGATGTTGGTCCGCTTGATACCGTCATAAATCGCGTCCCACATCGCATTCAGGTCGCTGTTGTCCGCGCGCAGCTGACGCTGCCCGGCATCGGCGTAATTGCTGAACGTGCCGGTGTGGATCGCGTTGTCGGAATACAGGTCCGAGTAGGTGACGAAGTCGGTGCCGTAGTAGCTGCCGCTCTGCAGGGCACTGTAGGCCCCCGCGAGCGCGGCACGCGCACCAGCCGGCGTCGTGACCGCCAGATTGTCCGGCAGCTGGTCAGGCGGACTGGTGTCGAGGAAGTCGTTGCACCCGCCGATGGCGAGCGCGGCGACCAGTGTCAGGGCGGAGCGGCTGAGCATGGAGAAGCTCCTCGGGGTCCGTTCAGTAGTCGTAGGCATGGCTCACCACCCCGCCTGTACACCGAAGGCCCAGGAGCGCGCCTGCGGATACGAGTAGAAGTCGGTGCCCAGCGAGACGTTCGCGGTGGAGCCGTTGCTGTTCACGTCCGGGCTGTAGCCGGAATACTTGGTGCTGGTGAAGACGTTGTGGCCACGGACGTAGATCCGCGCGTTGGCGAAGCCCATGCTCGCCGCAAAGGCGCCGGGCAGCTGGTAGCCGAGCGTCAGCTCCTGCAGCCGGAGGTAGGATCCGTCCTCCACGAAGCGACTCGAGACTTCGCGCGCGCCGGAGGTGCCGTCGAAGCTGGCCCGGGGCTCGTTGGTCTTGTCGCCCGGCTTCTGCCAGCGGTTGAGCGCCTCGGTGAACGAGTTGTCGTAGTAGTATCCGCCCGAGAGGCTGAAGATCTTCACGCCGTTGAAGACGTCGTTGCCCTTGCTGAACTGGAAGAAGGCGGTGAGGTCGAAACCCTTCCAGGTCATGTTGCTCGTGAGGCCGCCGGTGAAATCGGGCCACGGGCTGCCCACGATGGTGCGGTCGAGGTTGTTGATCTGGCCGTCACCATTGACGTCCTTGTAGATCGCGTCGCCGGTGGCCGGGTCCACGCCCAGGAACTTGTAGGCCTGGAACGCGCCGAGCGGCTGACCGACCTCCACCCGGTTGATGCTGCGGATGCCCGTCGAGAAGGGCTGGCCGCCGTAGAGCTTGGTCACCCGGTTCTTGTTGAAGGCCATGTTGTAGGTCGTCGCCCAGCGGAAGCCCTCGGCCCGGTTGGACTGGGCGATCACGCCGGTCACCGAGAACTCGATGCCCTTGTTGACGATGTTGCCGACGTTGCTGAAGAACGAGGTGTAGCCGCTGTTGCCCGCCACCGGCCGGCTGACGATGAGGTCCTCGGTCTTCTTGTGGTACCAGTCGGCGGTCACGCTGATCCGGCTGTCCAGCATCTCGAGATCGAGGCCGGCATCCACCTGCCGGGTCCGCTCCCAGCCCAGCTTCGGGTTGCCGATGGTGCAGGAGGAGTAGCCCGCCTCGGAACCGTAGTTGGTGGTGCAGTTCGAGCTCTGGAAGGGGTAGTTGCTGCCGGCGATGTTGCCGGTGTACCCGTAGCTGGCACGGAGTTTCAGGAAGTCCAACGCGCCACCCTGCTTGAAGAACCCTTCGCGCGACACGACCCAGGCCAGCGAAGCTCCCGGGAAGGTGCCGAAGCGCTTGGTGGGCGCGAACTGCGAGGAGCCGTCGGTCCGGAAGGTGGCCCCGATCAGGTAGCGGTCATTGAGCGTGTAGTTGGCCCGGCCGAAGAACGAGACCAGGTTGTTCTCCGTCGGCGCGCCGCTGAAGCTGGTGATCGTGGTCGCGTTGGAGACCTCGTGCAGCGACGGGTCGCTGAGGGTCTCGCCCCGGAGGAACACCGACTCACCGCGGCTCATCTCGATGCTCGAGCCGCCGGTCACCTGCAGCGAGTGCTTGGTGTTCCAGCTCTTGTCGTAGGTGAGGAAACCGTCGAAGACGTAGCGGTTCGACAGGCTGTTCGCCCGCCGCGCCACCCCACCCACGCCGGCCGCGTACTGCCCCACCACCAGCGGCGACTCGTACTTCGTCTCCCGCACGCTGTAGAGGTTGACGCCCACCCGCCCGGTCGCCTTCAGGACGCTGCTCACCTTGTACTTCGCCTCGACGTTGCCGAGGATCGTCGTGGTCCGCGCAAAGGCGTCGTTGTACGTCGCCAGCGCCACCGGGTTGGTGTAGTTCAGTCCATCCGCGGTGCTGGTGAACTGATTGCCGATCCTGACCGGCAGGTAGGGCACCAGGGCGTAGGCGTTCGCCACGACGCCGTCGAGGGTATTGTCGTTCTCGATCCGCAGGATGTTCTCGCCCGACAGGCCCAGGCTGGTGGAGAAGTCCAGCTTGTCGCTCGCCTTGAAGTCGAGGTTCACGCGGCCGCTCAGCCGGCGGTAGTTCGACGCCAGCGCGATGCCCTTCTGCTCGAAGTAGCCGCCCGAGACCCGGTACTTGATGCTCTCGTTGCCGCCCGCCACCGCCAGTTCGGCGTTGCCGATCGGCGCGCTGCGCAGCACCTGGTCCTGCCAGTTGGTGTTGATGCTGTCCGCGACGCCGACCGGGCCGAAGTAATCGGGGCCGTAGCCGTCGTTCGACGCGGCCTCGTTCATGTAGGTGATGTACTGCGTCGAGTTGAGCAGCTTGAGCCGCTTGGACGGGCTCTGGGTGCCGGCATAGGCGTTGAAGCTGACGACCGGCTTGCCGAGCGACCCGCGCTTGGTCGTGATCATGACCACGCCGTTCGAACCGCGGGAGCCGTAGATCGCCGATGCCGCCGCGTCCTTGAGGACGTCGATCGTCTCGATTTCATCGGCGTTGATGCCGCTCGCCGCCCGGACCCCCTGGCCGCCGAGATCGAGCTGCGAGATGTCCTCGGAGACGATCGGCACGCCGTCCACCACGTACAGCGGCTGGCTGCCCGCGGTGAGGGACGCCGCGCCGCGCACCCGGATCGTCGCCGCATTGCCCGGATTGCCCGAGTTCTCGTTGACGTAGACGCCGGGCGCCTTGCCCTGCAGCGCCACGTCGACGCTGGCATTGGGCTGGCCCGTCACGTCCTGGTTGCTCACGGAGGAGACCGCGGTCGAGAGGTTCAGCCGGTTCTGGGTGCCGTACCCGACCACCACCAGTTCCTCGATCTGCACCGGCTTCCGCTTCATCGCGAAGTCCAGCGTCACATCATCGCTGCCGGTGAGGGCCACCTTCCGGTCCATCGGCGAGAAGCCGATCATCTGCACCCGCACCGTGTAGCTGCCGGCCGGGATATCGGCGAAGCTGTACTCGCCGGAGGCCCGGGTGACGATGCGCCGGCCCGTCCCCACCACGGAGACCAGGGCGCCTTCCAGCGGCTTCTGGTCGGCGGAATCTGAAACCGTCCCCCGGAGCACCTGCGCGGCGACCGGGGCGGCTGCGAACAGCCCCAGGCATATCACGCCGATGGTTGTCAGGGTCAAACGACACAACTGCCTCATACTCGTGCCTCCATGAGGTTCGGGTCCAGCCTGGATTATCAGCATTTGCTACGGGTGTCCTGCCACCTGCGCGCACCCCGGGCACGGCCTCTCCCCCGGAGCGCGAGAGTTCACGGCGTCGGCAGCGCCGCCCGACCGCTGTGTGGATCGAAACTGCCGCCTGACGGGACGATCTGCAACCTGATGCCGCTTGCCCCGAGGTGCGCGGCCCCTCCCGGCGTGATGCGGGCCGAGCGGGCGTCGTAGATCACGACCGCACTCGCCCCGACGACATGCCAAACTCCATCGGCCCCGATCTCGAGCGCGGTGCCCTCGTCGATCCCGACGCCGACCAGCGACGGACGTTCCAGCACGGCACTGAGCAGCCGGTTGTGCCGCTCCCGCCGGATGAAATGCTGGTCCACGATCGCGCCGTGCAGGAAGCCCAGACCCCGCACCACCTCGATCGTTTCCCGGGCGATCGCCGGGTATTCATCACCGTAATACCCCAGACTGTCCGGCCGGCGCTGATTGCCGGTCAGCATCGAATCGCTCATGATCGCCGCCCCGGCCGAGGTACCGCCGATGACGGCGCCCTCGCGGAAGCGCCGCTGCATCACGGCAAGCACGGGGGTGTCATACAGAATTGGCGCGAGCCGGGCCTGATCGCCCCCACAGAACCAGATCCCGGTGATACCCCCGAACCGGGCCACGGTCGCCGAATCGTCGGCCTCGGCCCGTGACAGATTGAACACCAGGGCCTCGGCGCCGAACTCCCGCAACTGCTCCGCCTTCTCGTCGCCGGTGGCCTGCGCCTCTTCGCTCGCCATCGGGATGACGGCGATCCGCGCGTTCCCGGCCCCGCCGGCGAGATCGACAAAGCGACGCACCAGATCATCCGACTGCTCGCCACCGCCGACGATCAGCAGATGCCCGCGCGGCGCCTGCGCCGTCGCCACCCGTCCCCCCCCACCGGCCAGCAGGGCCAGCGCGAGCAGGCCGCGCACCATCGCGGGATGCCGGCACCTCCGGGGCGAGGTGGTCATGCGCGCAGCCGGGCCAGAGGTTCGGGACCGCGGAGTCCCGCCGAACTTCCCAGACTGCGCGACACGGCGGCGGAGGCGTCGATGACCTGACGCACCAGGCTCCTGAGGCGGCGCCGCGCGATCCGCGGCAGCGGTCCCCCAAGGCAGATGGCTGCCACGACCGCACCGTTGTGGTCGCGGATCGGGGCGGCGATCGCCGCGTACCCGACGTTGAGTTCCTCGATCGCCGTGGCGAAGCCCTGCCGTTCGACGATCGTCAGCTCGGTCCGGAGCCGGGACATGCTGGCAATCGTCCGGTCGGTAAACCGCGGGAGTCGACTGCCCACCACCGCCAGGTAATCCCGCCACAACTCATTGCCGGCGGCCTGTGCCGCAGCCAGCATCACCTTCCCCGTGGCCGCCGCATGGGCCGGCCAGCGGGCACCGACGTACTCCGCGGCGCTGCCACGGGAGCGGCCACGCACCTGATCGAGCACCTGGATCTGCGGCCCAGCCAGTACTTCGAGACTCACCGTCTCTCCAGTCAGCTCCTCGAGCCGTTCCAGTTCGGGACGGGCAACGCCCGCAAGATCGGTGGTCCGCTGGGCCAGCGCCCCGAACTCGATCGCCGTCGGGCCCAGCCGGTAGCTCCCGCCCGGTCCGCTGCGGCGGAGCATACCCTCCCGCTCGAGCACGCCGAGCAGCCGGAGCGCGGTGGGCTTGGTCAGGTGCAGCGCCCGGGACAGCTCCGCCAGGGTCCACTCACGGTGCACGTCGGAGAAGGCGCGCAGAATCGTAAAGGCGCGTTCGATGGCTTGCGTGCCGCTGGGCGAGCCCGAATTCGTGGAATGGCGTGTCACAATGCGGACTAAGCTCCGCCTCCGCAGGGAAGGCGTCAAGGCCTGACTTTCAGGCATCGCCCCGGCGGACGGCCGACTGGCGCGCATTCCCTTCGCGCAGCACCTTCCCGCCCCATGAGAACTGACTACGACTACATCGTGCTGGGGCTCGGCGGCCTCGGGAGCGGCGCCGCCTACTGGCTCTCCAGAACCGCGGGCCGCGACGTGCTGGCCCTGGAACAGTTCGAATTGGGACATGTGCGTGGCGGCTCGCAGGACCACAGCCGCATCATCCGGCTCTCCTACAACTCGCCCGCCTACGTCCACCTGGCCAAGCGAGCCTATGCCTGCTGGGCGGAGGTGGAGGCCGAGGCGGGTGAACCGTGCGTCCTGAAGACCGGCGGTCTCGACTTCTGCCACCGCGTCAGTGCGATCCCGCTCGAGCCCTACATGGCAAGCCTGACGAAGGAGCAGGTCCCGTTCGAGCACCTCGACGCCGAGGAGATCATGCGGCGGTGGCCCCAGTTCCAGCTCACCGAGGACTGTCACGGGATCTTCCAGGCGGACGGAGGCATCGCGATGGCGGCGCGCGCGACGGCGGCGCACCAGCGACTCGCCCGCGAGCACGGCGCCACGCTGCTCGACGGGATGCCGATCTCGTCGGTCCGGAGCGTCGGCAACGAAGTGGAGGTGGTCGCGGGCGGCGCGGTCTTCCGGTGCCGCAAGCTGGTGGTGACCTCGGGCGCCTGGGCGCCGAACATCCTCGGCTGGCTTGGTACGCCGCTGCCGCTGGAAGTCACCCAGGAGCAGGTCACCTATTTCAGCTCCCCGCACCTCGCGGAGTTCACGCCGGGGCGCTTCCCGATCTGGATCTGGATGGATGACCCGTCGTTCTACGGCTTTCCGGTCTTCGGTGAGGCGGCGACGAAGATCGCGCAGGATGCGGGCGGGCGCACCGTGACCGCCGAGACCCGCACCTTCGAGCCCGATCCGGAGACCTTCCAGCGGGTAGAGACCTGGGCGAAGCGGTATCTTCCCCGTGCCCTCGGCCCGGTGCTGTATACCAAGACCTGCCTGTACACGCTGACCCCCGACCGTGACTTCGTGCTCGACCGCATCCCCGGCCACGAGAACATCAGCATCGCCATCTGCGCGGGACATGCCTTCAAGTTCGCCTCCGTCATCGGACGGATTCTGAGTGAGCTGTCCATTGAGGGGGCGACGCCGAGTGACATCTCGACCTTCGCCTTCGACCGGCCGATTCTGAAACAGAAGAACCCGCCCAAGAACTACATGGTGTGAGTTGACAGCCCTCCGCTCCAACAGCCTGACACTGGCCGGTTTCCGTCCTCTGGCCAATTCCGATAGGGGCCGTACCTTCTATTTGCATACACGGCGCGCGGCTCGCCCCGACCCTCTCGTCGGGCCTCCCCTCCACGCCCCCTCCGTGGCTGTCACCCCATGACCCCTCAACACACTCCCAATGTCGAGCAGCGGCTCCGCGCCGCCGTCGAGTCCGCCCCGAGCGGGCTCCTGATGATCGACGCCGAAGGACGCATCGTGCTCGTCAATCGCGAGATCGAGCGGCTCTTCGGCTATTCCCGCGAGGAGTTGCTCGGCAAGCCGGTCGACCTCCTCGTCCCCGAGCAGTTCCGCAGTGTCCATCCGCACTTCCGGCAGGGATTCGTCGCCGAGCCCAAGGTGCGGCGGATGGGGGCGGGGCGCGACCTGTTCGGCCGGCGCAAGGACGGCAGCCAGGTCGCGCTCGAGATCGGGCTGACGCCCGTGGTCACCGAAGAGGGAGTGTTCATCCTCAGCGCCATCGTCGACATCACGGCGCGGCGCGAGGCCGAGGCGGCGCGGCGCACGCTCGAGGAGGAGCTGCGACAGGCACAGAAGCTGGAGGCGGTCGGCACGCTGGCGGGGGGGATCGCGCACGACTTCCGCAACATCCTCAACGGCATCATCGGCTACGGCGAACTGCTGCACGTCGAGCTGGCCAAGCGCCCCGACGCGACGGGGATGGTGCAGGACATCCGCGAACTGCTCTCCTTCGCCAACCGCGGGCGCGATCTGGTGGAGCGGATCCTGACCTTCAGTCGGCGCGGCGCGCCACAGCGCCAGCCCCTGGCCCTGCAGCAGCAGGTCCCCGAAGTGATCCGGCTGCTGCGGGCCACGCTGCCGTCGTCCATCGACATCCAGGTGGAGCTGAACGAGACCACCCCCACGATCCTCGGGGACGCGACCTCCGTCCACCAGGTGCTGATGAATCTCAGCACCAACGCCGCCCACGCGATGCCCCAGCGCGGCACGCTGAAGATCGGGCTGGAACCGTTCTACGTCCGGGACAGTATCGCGCGGGCCAATCCCGACATGCGCGAAGGGCCATATGCCATGCTGTCGGTCCGGGACTCCGGATCCGGCATCGACCCGGCGGTGATCGAGCGGGTCTTCGATCCCTTCTTCACCACCAAGGAACCGGGCGCGGGGACGGGGCTCGGGCTGGCGATGGTGCATGGGATCATGAAGGATCACGAAGGGGCGGTCCGCATCTCGAGCGAGCTCCAGGTCGGCACCGAAGTCCGCTGCTACTTCCCCGCGCTGATGAGCGAGCTTCGGGAGGAGGCAGTCACCGCCGTCGAGCACTCCGATGATCAGGGCCATGGAGAGCGGGTGCTCTTCGTCGATGACGAACCGTCGCTCGCCGAGCTCGGGCAGCGCCGGCTCGAGATGCTCGGCTACACGGTGGTCACCGCCACCTCCACCGCCAAGGCGATCGACCTGGTCCGCACCGATCCGCGCGCCTTTGACCTCGTGATCACCGACTTCACGATGCCGGGCCACAACGGGATCGAGCTGGCGACGGCGATTACCAGGATCCGCGCCGATCTTCCGGTGATCCTCGCCACGGGACACATTGATGACTTCCCGGAAGAGGTCACCGCGGCCGCCGGCATCCGCCGAGTGCTGCTCAAGCCGACCTCTCTGGACGACCTCCACCGTGCGGTCATCGATGTCCTCCAGAAGCGAGCGCAATGACGACGCGTCGTGAACTGCTTGGCATGGCAGGGTTGGGAGTTCTCGGGCTTTCTCCGGCAGCGCGCGGGCTGCCGGCCCTGGTGTCCTCGGCAGTGCCAGCCACCGGGCGCCTCCGTCAGTCGGTCTGCCGCTGGCCCTTCGACGAGATCCCGGATCGGGAGTTCTTCCCGATGGTGAAGGCGCTCGGCTTCGGGGCGGTGGACCTGCTGAAGGAGAGCGAGTGGCCGCTCGCCGAGGAGCAGGGGCTGATCTGTTCGATGGGCATGCCGACCGACCGGCGTGACTTCATCCGCCGCGGTCTCAACGACCGCGCCAACCACCCCCTCCTCCTCGGCGAGCTGGAGCGGGCCATCCCGGCGGCGCGGCGGCACGGAGTCCCGAACATCATCGCGATGATCGGCAACCGTGAGGGACGCAGCGACGAAGCGGGGCTGGCGGCCTGCGTGGAGGCGCTGGACCGGGTGAAGGGGCTGGCCGAGCAGGAAGGGGTGACGATCTGCCTCGAACTGCTCAACAGCCGGGTGGATCACCGGGACTTCATGGGCGACCGGATGCGCTTCGGCCTCAACCTGATGTACGCCGTCAACTCGCCGCGCGTCCGCCTGCTCTACGACATCTACCACATGCAGATCATGGAAGGCGACGTGATCCGCACCATCCGCGATCATGGCCAGTGGATCGCGCACTATCACACGGCGGGGAATCCGGGCCGCAACGAGCTCGATCCCACCCAGGAACTCAACTACCGGGGCATCGCGCAGGCGATCGCGGACACCGGTTTCGATGGCTGGATCGCGCACGAGTTTCTCCCGACCCGTGACGCGCGGACCGGCCTCGCCGAGGCCCGGGAGATCTGCCTCATCCCCTGAGGCGGTCGGGGTTCAGCCCCGGTTCACAGACCATTCATTCCAGTCAGGCTACACTGCCCCCTGGCTCACCCCGGGGGAGGCGTCCCGTGCGCATCACGCTGGCCATTGTCGTCCTGCTCGCCGCCATGATTGCGGGTCTGCTGGTTGGCGCCGAGATGCGGTGGCGCAAGGCGACGACCGAGCTGGTCACCCGCGTCGCCGGCGGCGCTGCCGAAGGCGCCCCCGCCAGATTCCACGTCTCTGATCTCGACAGCCTCCCGATGCCGGTGGCGGCCTACTTCCGCGCCGTGCTGAAGGAGGGGCAGCCACTCATCCGCCACGCGACGATCACTCAGGAGGGCACCTTCCTTCTCCGGCCCACGGCGGATGGCTGGCGCCGTTTCACGGCGACGCAGCACATCAACACGGCACCGCCGGGCTTCGTGTGGGATGCGAGGATCCGGATGCTCCCCGGCATCGCCGTCAACGTGCGGGACGGATTCGCCGATGCCGCCGGGTCGATGCGCGCCAGCATCCTGGGTGTCGTGCCACTGGTCGCGGTCGCCGGCACGGCGGAGATCGCGCAGGGCGCGCTGCTGCGCTACCTCGCCGAAGCCACCTGGGTGCCGACGGCGCTGCTGCCGTCGGCCGGGGTGACGTGGACTGCGATCGATGACAGCAGTGCACAGGCTACGCTCAAAGTGGGCTCCACAAGCGCCTCGCTCACCTTCTACTTCGACGCCCAGCGCCTGGTCAGCCGGATCTACGCCGCCGATCGCATGCGCGACGTGCGCGGAACCGGCGTCCCCACGCCGTGGGAAGGACACTTCTCCGAGTACGCCGAGCGGGGTGGCATGCGCATCCCGCTGAGCGGCGATGTCGGCTGGGTCCTTCCCGAGGGCCGCCAGAGCTACTGGAGGGGCCGGCTGCTGAGCGTCCGCTTCGAATAGCCCGGCGCACCGCTAGGGCTTGAGCCGGAAGGCGACCACGTAATCACCAAACGTCGTCCCCAGATTTCCGTGACCGCCCGCGGCGATGACCACGTACTGTTGCCCGCCAGCCTCGTAGGTCATCGGCGTCGCCTGTCCGCCTGCCGGCAGCGCGCCCTGCCAGAGCACCCGTCCGGTCTCGAGATCCACGGCCCGCAGCACGTTGTCCATGGCCGCCCCGATGAAGACCAGGCCAGTGGCCGTCGTGATGGAACCGCCCATGTTAGGCGACCCCCACCCCGCGGAGCCCGCTGCCATCGCGAGTTCCGGCACCTGGCCGAGCGGCACCTGCCACCGCTGCGCGCCGGTCGCAAGGTCGATGGCCACCAGGGAACCCCATGGCGGCGTGCTGCAGGGAAGCCCCTTGGGTGACGCCAGCATGCCGCGACTCATCCGGTAGGGCGTGCCGATCTGGTTGCCGTTCGAATCGCCCGGCTCGCGCCGCTCGAGCCGCACCCAGAGCGGAATCCGGATCAGGTTGGTGACGAGCAGGTTCTGCTCCGGCGACCAGCTCACCCCGCCCCAGGTCGTTCCGCCGGCGTAGCCAGGGAACATCACCGTCCCCTGGAGGCTTGGCGGGGTGAAGATCGGCCCATGCCGCATCTGGTCGAACTGTGACAGGCAGGCGTCCCGCTCATCCGGGGAGACGCCCCAGATGTCCTCGCGGCGGAGCTCGCCGTCGAAGAGGGGCTTCGGGAGCACCGGAAAGGGCTGGGTCTTCGCGGTCGTCTCGCCCGCTACATCGCTCGCTGGCACGGGGCGCTCCTCCACGGGGAAGAGCGGCACGCCGGTGGCGCGATCAAGGATGAAGAGGTGGCCCATCTTGGTCGCCACCGCGACGGCGGGGACCTGCCGACCGTCGCGGGGCACGGTGATCAGCGAGGGCTGTGAGCCGACATCGAAGTCCCACAGGTCGTGGTGCACCACCTGGAAGTGCCAGCGCACCCGCCCCGACTTCGCCTCGAGCGCCACGACCGAGTTGGTGTAGCGATTGTCCCCCGGCCGCTCCCCGCCAAAGAAGTCGGGTGCCGCCGAACCGGTCGGGACGAAGACGAGACCGAGCGCCGTATCGACCGACAGTGGCGCCCAGGCATTGCCGGCGCCGGTCTTCGCGGCCGCCTCGGGACTCCACTCCGCGTAGGCAGGATCGGCCGCGGTCCGCGGAATCGGATCGAAGCTCCAGAGCGGGTGGCCAGTCCGCGCGTCGAAGCCGCGCACCGTCCCATGTTCCATGTCGACCCGGCGGTTGTCGCCGATCGCCGAGCCGACGACGATCACATCGCCGATCACCGCGGGCGGGGAGGTGACCCCATACTGGCCCTCCTGCACCCGGCCGACGTTCCGGTCGAGATGCACGGTGCCGCCCTCGCCGAACTCGGCACAGAGTCGACCAGTCGCGGCATCGAGCGAGAGGAGCCGCGCATCGACGGTCCCGAAGAAGATCCGCTGTGCGCAGGCCCTCGGCGTCCGGACCGCGCCGTCCTGCCAGAAGGCGACGCCGCGGGAGACGAAGCCCTCGTTGCGCTCGAGGTCGAGGCGGAGCTTCGGATCGTAGCGCCAGAGCTCGTGCCCGTTCTCAGGGTCGAGGGCGATGACCCGGTTGAGCGGGGTGCTGAGATAAAGCCGTCCGTCGGCGAGGATCGGGGTCGCCTCGAACTTGCTGGCCCCGGTGTGGCAGCGACCGCACCCCTCCTTCGGTCCCTCGCCATGATCGTCGTGCGTCGCGTCGCCGGTCCGGTAGGTCCACGCGACGCCGAGGTGAGTCACGTTCTCCCGGGTGATCTGGGTGAGCGCCGAGTGGCGAGCGCCACCCGGGTCACCGCCGTAGCTGGACCAGCCCGTCGCCGGGGGCGCACCGTTTTCCGGGCGCGTGGCGGCCCACACCGCGACGCCACCGGTCGCGAGAACCGTGAGCAGCCCAGCCTGCAGCAGTCGTGACAGCATCTCCATGCTCCTCATGAGGGTGACGGCAGCAGGATGGGGAATCGCCGATCGGGACGCGAGCAGATCGGGATGGACGGGACTGGCGGTGGGATCGGCGGGACGCGGCAGGGCCGCCGCCGGCTATTCCTCGGAGAAGGTGCGTGGCAGCCGGTCGCGGTAGCGGCGGCTCAGGGTCAGCTTCTCGCCGTTCTGCAGCACCACGACCTGATCCCCGTGCGACCAGGGCTCGAGGTAGCGGACCCGGTCGAGGTTGACGATGGTCGTGCGGTGGATGCGGACGAAGCGCGCCGGATCGAGGCGCGCCTCGATCTCCTTCATCGTCGCCCGGATCAGGTGCGTGCCGCTCCGGGCGTGAAGCTTCAGGTAGTTGCCGGCGGCTTCGATCCAGTCGATCTCGGCGACCGCCACGAAGCTCGAACGGCCGCGCTCCCGGACCAGGAACCGCTCGACCGGTGGCCGCGCGGGGGCGAGCTGCTCCAGGGCGCGTGCGAGTTTCGCGGCGAAGTCCGGATCGGCGCCCCGCCGGAGCCGTTCCTCCGCGCGCTCGAGCGCCTGATCGAACCGGTCGGGCGCGACCGGCTTGAGCAGGTAGTCCACCGCGCCAACTTCGAAGGCCTGCACCGCATACTCATCGTACGCGGTCACGAAGATCACGTATGGCAGCGCCTTCCCCTCCAGTGCCGAGAGCACCTCGAAGCCGTCGAGTTCGGGCATCTGGATGTCGAGGAAGGCGAGATCGGGGCGGACACCCTCCAGCAGCGTCAGGGCCGACCGCCCGTCGCCTGCCTCCCCGACCAGTTCGAACGCCGGGTGCCTGCCAAGAAAGCCGCGCAGTTTGTCGCGGGCGAGCGGCTCGTCGTCGATGATGACGGTGCGGATGCTCATTGGTGGCGGGCCGGCAGATCGAGTACGACCCGGAGCCCACCGGCGGCAGGGCGTTCCAGCGCCAGGCGGCTCTGATCACCGTAGAGCGCGCGCAGCCTCCCGACGGTATTGGAGAGCCCGACACCGGAGGTGAGTGCGGCGGCCGGCTCGCCGGTCAGGCCGGGACCGTCGTCGGTGACGCTGATCCGGAGCCGGTCACCGTCGCGCCGCGCGGCAATCGTGACGGTCGCCGGCCCCGCCTGTTTCGCGGCCCCGTGGGTGAGCGCGTTCTCGACGAGCGGCTGCAGCACCAGCCGGGGCACCACGAACTTCAGCGTCTCGGCCGGAATGTCCCGCACCACCGTGAGCCGGTCCCCGAAACGCAGCTGCATGATGTCGAGGTACCAGCCCAGCCATTCGAGTTCACTGGCCAGGGGCACCTCGGCATCGGGGGCACGCTGGAAGGTGAGCCGGAGCAGGTCCGACAGCCGCCCGATCATCCGGTCGGCGAGCGCGGGATCGCTGTACATCAGCGAGGAGATGGCGTTCAGAGTATTGAACAGGAAGTGCGGCTGGAGCTGCGCCTCGAGGCGGCCGAGCTGGGCGCGATTGAGCTCGCCCTCGAGCTGGGCGGCCTGCAGTTCGCGCCGCCGGGCCTCCTGGTAGTAACGCCAGCCATGGAGGCCGGCGATCATCACGAGGATGTTCGGCGCCTGGATGGCGAACTCCATGGGAAAGCGATAGCGCATCAGCCCGTAGTCGTAGGCGCCGAGGCCGACGAGCGGAAAGATCAGGACACGACTTGCCCACATGAGCGAGGTGTGCAGCAGCCCGAGCGCAACCACCGCCACGACGTAGCCCACCAGCCGGCGGCTCCACGTCGTGGACTCGAGCGGCCAGCGATTCACCAGGAGGATCAGCAGCCCGAAGACGAGTGCACCAGCGTAGCTGCCCGTCATCTCCTCGATGAAGCGCGGACCCGCGCTCCCGGCATGGCCGCGAGCCAGATCATCCAGCCAGAAGTGCGCAAAGCGCGAGAGGCCGGCCGCCGTGAAGGCGAGCAGCACCACGAGCGCGATCAGCCAGCGGCGGCGCGAGGTCATGTCGGCAATGTGCGGGTGGGGCGCGAGACGCGCCATCGAGGCGGGGATGAGCGGGTCGCTCGAAGGGACGAGCGGGAATGCGGAGCCCCTCGACCGGGGTGGCGCGGCCCGGAGCGGGTTCCCATCTTGACCTCGTGACACGCGCCGCGTGCCACCTCGCTTGAACGACCGGAGTCGCTCGCAATGACCAGATCCCGCTGCCCCTCGATGCTGATCGTAGTCGCCCTGCTCGCCCTTGGCTGCAGTCGGGAGAGGTCGGCCGCGGGTGGCGCGGCCCCAGCCGATCTGATCGGCAGCGCCTGGCAGCTGGAGGACCTCGCAGGCAAGACGCCGCTGCCCGATGCGGCCGTGACGCTGGAGTTCCCCGATTCCGGCCGGGTCATCGGCCGCGCCTCCTGCAACCGGTACTTCGGGGATGCGCGCCTCGACGGCACGGCCATCAGCCTCGGCGCGCTTGGGGCCACCCGCATGGCATGCGCCGACGCGGTGAATCAGCAGGAGACGGAATACCTCAGGCTCCTGCAGGCCGCCGAACGGTACGAGTTCGATGGCGCGACACTGCGGATCTATTCGAAAGGGGTCACCGCGCCGCTCCGGTTCAGCCGGCAGACGACTTCCGCTTCGCTCAGGGATCCAACGGGAGTCTGGACCATCGTGGGGCACCGCGAGCCGGGCATCAGTGCCATGAGTTCGAAGCAGGCGGACGCGTTCACCGGGAAGACCCTGCAATTCGGCATCGCGGAGGCGATCGCCGGCAGCGATACCTGCGTCGCGCCGTCGTATCAGCGCCGCTCCGCTCCGGCGGACAGCCTGCTCACGACCGGCTACCGGATCCGGGCGGGCCAGCTCGGGCTGCCCGAGACTCCCGGACAGCAGTTCGTCGTGACCGAGGTCGCCTGCAACGGCAAGGCGTGGCAGGGGCTCGGCGGCGTGCTCCTCCAGACCACGGACGACCGGGCCTTCGCGGTCCATGACGGAGTCTTCTTCGAACTCGAACGCCAGGGACACTGAGCCCAGACCGGCCGAACGGGCATTCCGGAACAAGCCCACCACCATTCGCTTGGATCGGTGCAACACAAGCGGCAACCGCTCGTCCCCGGCTGGCAGACCCTCGTATACTTCGTCTGCCGTCGCCGCGAGAGACCACACGCCGCGGCGTCGGCCTCTTCAACAGGCAGCTTCCCGCCATGATGGACTCCCGCCGACTGATTCGCCGAGTCGCACCGGCCCTGCTTGTGGCCGCGACGCTGGGCGCCGCATCGGCCGCGGCGCAGCAACCGAGGCCTGACGGCGCGTGGCGACTCGACCCGGCGCGAAGCGACAGTCTCACGACCCGGTTCGGCCGCGACGGAGGACCGGCGGGCGGGCCCGTCCCCGGTCCCGGCGGCGTCGGGCCGGGCGGCGAAGGTCCGGGCGGCACCGGGGCACCTGGTTATGGTCCGCCGGGCAGCGGCGGACCCGGCGGCGAACGGGGGCCGGGCGCCGATATCGGTGGTGGCCGGCGCTTCGGCGGCGGGCGCTACGGCAAGGGGATGAGCGAGAAAGACCTCGCCCGCATTCGCCAGACGCTCGAACTGGTGCGCGTGGTGCCGGTGGGAGTCCGGATCAGTATCGCCGAGGGGACGTTCACGACCATCGACAGCGCCGGCGTCGAGCAGACGCTGCGGATCGGGAAGACGCGGGTGACGCCGGCGGTGGACAGCAGTGGTGTGGTGAAGACCACGGCGCGCTGGAAGGGTGACGCCCTGGTCGTCGAGCAGAAGGTGGACGGGGGCGGGAAGGTCGTCGAGTCGTACGGCGTCGGACTCGACGGCACCCGGATGATCGTCTTCGTCGAACTGACCATCGGGCTCACCCCGCGTTCCTTCACCCGACAGTACGTCCGCGCCGAGGCGGGCAGTACCCTGCGGTAACCCGCATCCGTGGCCGCGCCCGTTCGCGACGGGGCGTCGGGCGGCGCGGATCGCCGCGTCGGGTCGGTTGACGCGCACCGCTCTCGCGGGAAGATTCGTGCAGGCCCTTCTCCCCTCCTCACGATCGCGACCATGGCGCACTCGCTTCCCCGCAGCACCCCCTATGATGTCTGTATCGTCGGTTCCGGCGCGGGCGGCGGCATGGCCGCCTACATGCTCACGAAGGCGGGCGCCAACGTGGTGCTGCTGGAGGCCGGCCGAAGCTGGGACAACACCAAGGACTCGGCGATGCTCAGGCCGGCCTACGACTCTCCCCGGCGGGGGGCGTCGACCAGCGAGCGGCCCTTCGGGGAGTTCGATGGCTGCATCGGGGGCTGGAACGTGCCCGGCGAGCCGTACACCCGGGCACCCGGCACCAAGTTCGACTGGTGGCGGGCCCGCATGCTCGGCGGGCGCACCAACCACTGGGGACGGATCTCGCTCCGGTTTGGGCCCGACGACTTCAAGGGCAAGTCGAAGGACGGCCTCGGCGACGACTGGCCGATTTCGTACGACGACCTCAAGCCCTGGTACGACGAGGTCGACCGGCTGGTCGGCATCTTCGGGAGCGTCGAGGGGCTGCATAATCACCCGGACGGCATCTTCCTCCCGCCACCGAAGCCGCGCTGCTGGGAAATGCTGGTGAAGCAGGCGGCCGACCGTCACGACGTCACCTGCATCCCCTCGCGGCTCTCGATCCTCACCCGGCCCCACAACGGCCGCAACGCCTGCCACTACTGCGGCCAGTGCAATCGCGGCTGCGCGGTGAACGCCAACTTCTCCTCGTCCAACGTGCTGGTGTGGCCGGCGATGGAGACGGGCCGCCTGACACTGATCACCGGAGCGATGGTGCGCGAGGTGACCGTCGACGCGAAGGGCCGCGCCGACGGCGTCCTCTACATCGACACCGCGACCCGCGCGGAGCAGCGGGTGGACGCGCGCGTCGTGGTGCTCGCGGCGAGCGCCTGCGAGAGCGCCCGGATCCTGCTCAACTCCAAGTCGTCAAAGTCCCCCGACGGGCTGGCGAACTCGAGCGGTGTCGTCGGGAAGTACCTCACCGACACCACCGGCACCGACGTCGGGGGCTTCATCCCGAAGATGGTCGACCACGTGCCTCACAACGAGGACGGCGTCGGTGGCGCCCACCTCTACATGCCGTGGTGGCTCGACAACAAGAAGCTCGACTTCCCCCGCGGCTATCACATCGAGATCTGGGGCGGGCTCGGCGAGCCGTCCTACGGCTTCATGGGCGGGATCGAGAACTATCCCGGCGGCGGCGGCTATGGCCGCCAGCTCAAGGATGACTACCGCCGGTATTACGGAGCCACGATCGGCCTCTCCGGGCGGGGCGAGCAGATCCCCAACGAGAACTGCTACTGCGAGATCGATCCCGACGTGGTGGACCAGTGGGGCATCCCGGTGCTGCGCTTCCATTGGAAGTGGTCGGACTACGAGACCAACCAGGTGAAGCACATGCAGGAAACCTTCCGCACCCTGATCACCGAAATGGGGGGCGAGATCTGGGACGACATGCCAAGCAAGGAGAGCGGCTACGGCATCTCGAACGGCGGATCGATCATCCACGAACTGGGGACCGTCCGCATGGGCAGCGACCCGGCGCGCTCGGCGCTCACCCCGAACAACCAGGCGTGGGACGTGAAGAACCTCTTCGTGACCGACGGTGGCCCGTTCGTGTCGCAGGCGGACAAGAACCCGACCTGGACCATCCTCGCGCTCTCGATGCGCGCCTCGGACTACATCAGCCAGGCGATGAAGCGGGGGGAACTGTGAGCGGCGATCTCTCGCGGCGCGACGCGCTGCAGCTCTTCGCGGGGATTCCGCTGCTCGCGGCCGGACTCTCCCCCGCCCAGGTCACCCGGGCGGCGGAGGCGGCGCGCCGTGTCCTCGGCGCCGGCGACTTCACCCCGGCGTTCTTCACCGCGCACGAATACGCCACCGTGCGCATGCTCTCCGAGCTGGTCATCCCCCGCGACGGCCGCTCCGGGGGCGCCATCGACGCCGGCGTCCCCGAGTTCATGGACTTCATCCTGAACGAGAATCCGGGCATGCGGACCGGGATCCGCGGCGGTCTCGCCTGGCTGGATGCCGAAGCGCACGCGCGCTTCGGCCGGGAGTTCATCGACCTCGCCGACGCGGGACGGCGAGCGATCCTCGATGATATCGCCTGGCCGAAGCGGGCCAAGCCGGCGTTCTCGCAGGGCGTCGCCTTCTTCAGTCGCTTCCGCGACCTGACCGCCTCGGGCTTCTTCTCGAGCAAGATCGGCGTCGAGGATCTCCGTTACCTCGGCAATCAGTTCGTGATGGAGTGGAAAGGCTGCCCTCCCGAAGCGCTGGCCAAGCTGGGAGTCCGCTACGAATAGGGAGCTGGGCGTCAATGGAACCCGTCCCGTTCAGGGCATCCGTGTTTGTCGGCACCAGTGTCGACGGCTTCATCGCGCGGCCTGATGGCGCGCTCGATTGGCTGCCCGACACCCCCGAGGATCACGGGTACGAGGCCTTCATGTCTTCGGTGGACGTCCTCATCATGGGGCGGAATACCCTCGACACGGTGTTGAGCTTCGGCGTCTGGCCCTTCGCCGCAAAGCCGGTCGTCGTGCTGACCCATCGCCCACTCCCCTCCCCCTTCCCGGCCGGCGCTGTCGTGGAATCCATGGCCGCCTCACCGGGCGAGGTCGTGGAGGCCCTGCAGGCCCGGGGGTTCCGGCATGCCTACGTCGATGGAGGTATCGTCATACAGCAGTTCCTGAGGGCCGGGCTGATTCAGACGATGACCATCACCCGGATTCCCCGTTTGATCGGGACCGGAATCCCGCTGTTCGGAACGCTCCCCAAGGATGTCGTCCTCCGGCACGTGGGAACAACCCAGTACCCCAGCGGGCTGGTGTCCAGCGTGTATACCATCGACGCCTGACTGGCGCATTCACCGGCGTGGCGCAGCCGTTCGGGCACAGATCGAGGTCGCATGATCAACTCTCCGTCCGAACCCGTTCCGGCGGTTCCAGTCAGGTCCGATCGTGCGCCCCCGCATGGCCCCGGCCTGGTTCCCCTGGCCGGGGCGTACCACTACCGCGAGGTCGTCCAGGTCGCCATCACCCCCAACGACTATCCCCGGCTGATCTCGCTGGTGCGGACCCTGGCCCCCGATTCGGGATCCGCACGGGAGCTCGGAGATGGCCTGCAGTGGGAGCACGATTCTGGCTTTTCCGCCTTCTCGCTGACCATCAACCCCGAGCCGGCAGGCACCGTCATCCGGGGCGACCTCCGCACGGAGGGGGAACAGTCGGTCTATGGCATCGGGGCGTTCGGGGCCGGCCTGCTTGCGGCGATCGTGGCGACCGCGGCCCATGTCCCGCTGGGCGGAATCGTAGCGTCAGGCCTGTCGACGCTGGCGGCCAGCGCATGGATCGCCCGCGCCCTCTGGCGAGTCTCGAGCCGTCGACAGGGAGAGCGACTGCGGCAACTCGTCAGCCAGATCGCCGCCGGACTTCGAGGAGAACTCGACTGAGGGGTCTCGCGGCCACCTGACGATCGCCTGAGCGACAGGGTGTAGCCTGCGGGACGGGGCAGGAGCTGACAGCATCGGCCGATTTCCGGCCGCGGCCCCGCCGCAGAGGCAGGGTGAGACTCAGCGACCGGATGGAGGTTGCAGCCCTGAAACGTGGCCCCGGGGCGTGACACCTTGGAACGATTGGTCCGTAGTGACCCGGTCCCCAATTGGAGCCGTATCCGATGCTCAAGCCTGTCCTCGGCCTCGCCGCCACCGGTATCGTGGCCCTGATCCTGTTTAAGGTCATCGCGCTGCTGCTGCTGCCCCTGATCGGCATCACGATCGGGATCTTCGTGATCGCCATCAAGATCGCCTTCTGGGTGGGCGTGGCGTGGTTCGCCATGTGGCTCTTCCGCCGGCTGACGCGGGACACCGCGACGGCATGAGGCGAGGCCCCGCGACCCCTCACGCGTGACCCTTCGCCGAACGCTGCTTACCGCGCACCTGATCATCGGCGCTATCCTGGCGCCGGTGCTCGTGGTGCTCGGGATTACCGGCGCGATCCTCGCCGTTCAGCCGGAGCTGGAAGACGCCTCGAACTCGCTGCTCACGCATATCGAGCCGGGCAGCGCGCCGCTCTCACTGCATGACCTCACCGCGCGCCTTCAGACGAAGTACCCGGGCGCGGTGCTCACCAGCGTCCGCTTCCCGGAACGGCCCGACCGCGCCTACCAGATCTCGCTCCATCGTCCCGACGCCGCGGACGCCCAGCTCGTCGTCAACCCCTACACCGGCGTCGTGCTGGGCCTCGCGGACGACATCTGGTCGCTTCGCCCGGTGCATGACCTCCACACCAGGCTCCTGATCGACAGCTTCGGGTCGGAGATCAGCGGCTGGGCGGCGGTCGGGCTGCTCTTCCTCTCCGTCACCGGTCTGATGCTCTGGTGGCCGGGGAAGATCTTCAGCATCGTCCGAACCGGGAATTCCCGGCGAATTCTCTTTCATCTCCATAGCGCACTCGCGGCCTACTCGTGGGTTGCATTGATGCTGTTCGGGATCAGCGGGATCGTGCTGCACTGGCAGCGGGGCAGCTACGACCTGGTCGCGCGCGCGACCCACGCGCCACCCATCCCGGATGGTTCCGGGCTCGCCGCGTCGACGTGCAACGCCGACAGCGGTGTCGAATTCGACCGGCTGCTCGAGACCGCACGCACCGACCAGCCCGGCGCCGAGACGACCTGGATTCAGGCTGGCCCCGGACGCGCCGCAGCGGTGCGGGTGGTGATGCGCTATCCGGGGGACCGAACCCCGGCAGGCAGGACGAGCGTCTTCCTCGACCCCTGCAGCGGTGCGGTACTCGCGGCCGTCTCGACGAGGACCGCGCCGCTCGCATACAAGCTGGTGCGGCAGTGGAACCGCGAGGTGCACACCGGGGATCTCTGGGGCTGGCCGACGCGGACGCTCGCTTTCCTGTTCAGCCTCACCCTGCCGATCGTCGCCGTGAGTGGACCGCTGCTCTGGTGGAGCCGGCGCGAGCGGCAGGGCGGGAGGGCGGAAGGGCGGTACTGATCCGCTCCTCCCGCCATCCCGCCTTTCCGCCTTCCTGTCATTCCCCTGTAGATTCCCCGCATGTCACGTCCAGTCCCCGAGCTGCTCGCACCCGCCGGCACCCTCGATGCCGCCCGCGCGGCACTCGCCAACGGCGCCAACGCCATCTATCTCGGCGCCGAGCGGTTCAACGCCCGCGACGACGGGGCGCAGCTCACGATGGACGATCTCGAGGAAGCCTGCCGGCTGGCGCACGCCCGCGGTGTCCGGATCTACCTCACCTTCAACATCCTCTTCAAGCCGGCCGAGCTCCGTGACGCCCTCCTCCACCTCGGGGAGTGCATTGATCGCGGCATCGACGCGGCGATCGTCCAGGATCTTGGCGCCGTCCGGCTGATCCAGGAGATCTATCCCGAGCTCGAAATCCACGGCTCGACCCAGATGACGGTCCACGACGCGAGCGGCGCCCGGGTGCTGCAGGAGCTGGGCGTCGATCGCGTCGTCCTCGCGCGCGAGAACACGCTGGAGGACATCCGCGCCATCCGGGCCGCGGTGCCCGCGCTTGGCCTCGAGAGCTTCGTGCACGGGGCGCTCTGCATCGCCTACTCGGGGCAGTGCTTCATGTCGGGAATGATCTCGGAGCGGAGCGCCAACCGGGGATCGTGCGCGCAGTCGTGCCGCAAGGACTACGTCCTCACCGACGCGCTGACCGGGGCCGAGCTCGACCGCGGCTACCTCATCTCCGCGCGCGACCTCGGCGCCTGGGATCACCTGGCTGAAATCACTGAAGCGGGGATCGGCTGCCTCAAGATCGAAGGCCGGAAGAAGAAGCCCGAGTACGTCGCGACGGTCACCCACGGCTATCGCGAATTCCTTGACCGGCTGGCCGAAGGCCGCTGGAAGAAGCCGAGCGCGGCAGAGGTACTGCCGCTGGTGCAGATCTTCTCCCGCGGCTTCACCGGCGGCATGTATGGCGGCCGGGCCGGCCGCGACTACATCACCCGTGACCATCCTGACAACCGCGGGGCGGAGCTCGGCCGGGTGACCGGGCGCCAGGGCAAGGAGCTGCTGATCACGGTCTCGCAGCCGGTCGCCGTCGGCGACGGGCTCGGCTTCGAGCATCCGGACGGCTCGGCGAAGGGCAACACGGGCTTCGCGGTGACCCGGGTGCGCGAGCTGGGCCGACACGGCGGCAAGTACACCCAGGCCATCAACGCCGGCACCGACGTCCCGGAGGGCTGGGTCGTGGTGCGCTCCTCGCACGCCGCGCTGCTCGCGGGGGCACGTTCGTCCTTCGCGGAGGTCGGCGCGGATGACAACGGCGGCAAGATCCCGATCGGGGTCTTCGTCGGCGGAGCGGCGGGCGAGCCGCTCACTGCGCGCTTCACCGTGAATGGCGACATCGTCACCGTCCGGAGCGCCGTGGCGCTGACGCCCGCCGAAAAGCGCCCGCTCGATCGCGCCAGGCTGCAGGAGCAGCTCGGCCGGCTCGGCGAGACGCCGTTCGTGCTGAGTGCCCTCGACTGCTCGGGCCTCGCCGCCGACGTGTTCCTTCCCGTGAGCATCCTGAACGACCTGCGCCAGGAGGCGGTGCAGGAGCTTGTCAGGCGCCGCACCCTGACCGCCGAGGACAGGCGCGCCCTGCGCGAGGCGGCGGTGGAGGCGGCGATCGCGCGCCACTCGATGGCGGCCACCGTGTCCCAGATCGAGCAGGGACCCGCCTACCGGCTCACCGCCGAGGTGTGGCGCATCGAGGATGCGCTGGCGGCCGCCGAGTCGGGCGCGAATGAAGTCACTCTCGATCTGTTCATCCGGCACCCGACCCCACCGGTCTCGCGGGTGCGTGCGCTGGCCGACACCCTTGCCGCGCGGGGCATCACGCTCCGGCTCCGCACTCCGACGATCGTGCGGCCGGAAGAGCGGAAGGTGCTCGACAAGTGGCTGGCCCTCGGCCTGCCGCTGGTGAGCGGGCACCTTGGCCTGGTCACCGAGCAGGCGCGTGCGGGGCGCGACGTCGTGGCGGACTATGCGGTCAACTGCTTCAACCAGACCACGGCGCGCGAGATCTTCCAGCTCGGCGCGAGCCGCATCGTGCTCTCTATCGAACTGACCGGGGACGAGATGGCGCAGGTGGCGGCGCCGTGGGAGGGACGGGGCTTCGAGATCTTCGCGTATGGGCGGCCGGAGGGGATGACGATCGAGCACTGCACCCTGTCTGCTGCGTTCGAGCGGGAGCCCACCACCTGCCGCGACCTCTGCGTCAAGAAGCACACCCATGTCGAGCTGACCGATCCGACTGGTTACGTCTTTCCGGTCGCGACCGACTCGGCCTGCCGCAACCGGCTGCTGCACTCGCGCCCGGTCGATGCGTCGGAATATCTCGCTTCGCTCTGGCGCCGCGGCTTCCGGAACTTCCGGCTGGTCTTCAACGTCCCCGGCGATCCCGTCGCCGAGGTGACGGCGGCCTATCGCGACCAGCTCTCCGCGCTCGCCGCTGGGCGGACCCCGGACAGCGGCGCGGTCCGCGCGATCACCGGGAGCGCCTACACCCGCGGACACTTCGCCCGGGCGGTGTGATCGCGCACCGCCCGCTGGCCTTTCGCGCCGTGGGGTGATAGCGTCCCTGCCACTCCTAACATTCGGTGCCCCGCCGATGCGCGTCCCGCTTCTGCTCCTTTCGCTCGTCGTTCTGGCTGCGCCCCTCCATGCCCAGGATTCCATCCCGAGCATCGAGACCAAGACCCGCAGCTATCGCAAGCTCGAAGGGTTCCTCCCGCTCTACTGGGATGACGGTGGGGGCCGCCTCTACCTGGAGGTCCCGCTGGTCGGCGAGGAGCTGATCATGGTCCCGTCGCTCAGCACGGGCGTCGGCTCCAATGACATCGGGCTCGACCGGAGCCGGATCGGCGGCTCGAAGATCGTCCGGTTCGACCGAGTGGGCCCCAAGCTGCTGCTCGTTCAGCCCAACTACAACTTCCGTGCGGTGAAGGGTGGCGCCCAGGAACAGCGCGCCGTCGAGGAGTCCTTCGCGCAATCGGTGCTCTGGGGCTTTCAGGTCGTCGCGGTGACCGGAGGCCGGACGCTGGTGGACGCAACCGACTTCTTCCTGGCGGACGAGAACGACGTCACGGGAACCCTGCGGGGCACCCGACAGGGGGAGTACCATCTCGACGCCTCGCGGAGCGCGATCTACCTGCCGAGGACGCGCGCGTTCCCCAGGAATACGGAGGTGGAGGCCACGCTCACCTTCACCGGCGATGCGACCGGCCAGTGGATCCGGGATGTCACGCCGAGTCCCGACGCGGTCACGCTGCGGCAGCACTTCTCTTTCGTGGCGCTTCCACCGGCCGGATACCAGCCCCGGATCGACATCGCCGGCTCCGGTTTCTTCGATATCGAGTATGCCGATTACGCGACGCCGATCGGGCAGCCGCTGGTGCAGCGCTTCATCGCCCGGCATCGGCTCGTCAAGAAGAACCCGAATGCCGCCGTGAGTGATCCGGTCACTCCGATCATCTACTATCTCGACCCCGGTGTCCCGGAGCCGGTGCGCTCGGCGCTGCTCGAGGGCGCCCGCTGGTGGAGCGCCGCCTTCGAGGCGGCCGGGTTCAGCAACGCCTTTCGGGTCGAGATGCTGCCGGACACGGCCGACGCGATGGACATCCGCTACAACGTGGTCCAGTGGGTGCACCGCGCGACCCGCGGCTGGAGTACCGGCTCCGCAGTCGTCGACCCTCGCACCGGTGAGATCCTCAAGGGACTGGTGCAGCTCGGCTCGCTCCGGGTGCGGCAGGACTACCTCATCGCCGAAGGCCTGGTCGATCCCTACCCGACGGGCAATGAAGAGCCGGCGGCGCCGCTCGCGATGGCGCTGGCGCGGCTGCGTCAGCTCGCCGCGCACGAGGTGGGGCATTCGCTCGGGCTGGAGCACAACTACATCGCGAGCAGCCAGGGGCGCGCCTCCGTGATGGACTATCCCCATCCGCTGGTGCAGATCGCCGCCGATGGCTCGCTCTCGCTGGACAGCGCGTATGCGAAGGGACTGGGAAGCTGGGACAGCGTGACGATCGCCTACGGCTACTCCACCCTCCCGTCCGGCAGCGATGAACGGCCGGCGCTCGAGCGGATCCTCGCGGATGCCCGCGCCCGCGGGATCACCTTCCTCACCGATGGCGATGCCCGGCCGCAGGGCAGCAGTCATCCCGCGGCGCACCTCTGGGACAACGGCACCGATGCCGCCGTCGAGCTCGACCGGGTGATGGACGTGCGCCGAGTGGCACTCAACCGGTTCGGCGAGAGCACCATCCGCGCCGGCAGCCCGATGGCGACGCTCGAGGAGGTGCTCGTCCCGGTTTACCTCCATCACCGCTATCAGACCGAGGCGGCGGTGAAGCTGATCGGGGGTGAGTGGTACAGCTACGCCCGCCGCGGTGACGGCCAGGTCCCGGTGAAGCCGGTACCGGCGGCCGACCAGCGCCGGGCGCTCAAGTCGCTGCTCCGCACCATCGCCCCGGCGGAACTCACCCTGCCCCGGAGCGTGCTCGCCACGCTGCCGCCCCGTCCGACGCCGTACGCCCAGCACCGCGAGCTGTTCAATCGCACCACGGGGCTCACCTTCGACGCCGTGGCGCCTGCGATGTCGGCCGCCGATCTCACCCTCTCGCTGCTCTTCAATCCCGAGCGGGCGGCCCGCCTGACACAGCAGCCGGCGCTCGACCCGAAGCAGCTTGGCCTCTCAGAAGTGCTGCACGCCGTCGTGACCGCGGCGTTCGGGGTCACACCGAAGGATCCGTACGAGGCGGAAGTCGCGCGCGCGGTTCGTTACGTCGTGGCCGACGACCTGATGCGCCTCGCCGCCGGCGCCGACTATCCGCAGGCTCGCGCAGTGGCGCTGGCGGAGCTCGAGGGGCTCCGGCGCCAGCTCGAGCTGACCCGAGCGCGGGCGACGGCGACCGCCGCCGACCGCGCCCAGGCCGCGGCGCTGAGCGGTGACCTCAGGCGGTTCCTCGATGAGCCGGGGGAGAAAGAGACCAGGCCGCGAGATCCGATCGCGCCTCCACCAGGCAGCCCGATCGGCGACGACTGATCCAGCAGCAGCACGCCCCCTACCGTACCGAGGACTGCATGCGTCGAGTCGGGCCGCTTCTCTGCGTCGCACTGGCCGTCACACCGCTCACCAGCGCCATCGCCCAGAACCGTGCGCCGGCCGCACCCGCCGCGCTCGGCTTCGCGCCCGACCGGCTGGCGCGGATCGACCGGGTGGCCCAGGCCTTCGTGGATTCGGGCCGCGTGTCGGGCGTGGTGATGCTGGTGATGCGCCACGGTCGGGTCGCGTATCAGAAGGCCTTCGGCATGGCGGACGTGGAGGCCCACCGGCCGATGACGACCGACGCGCTCTTCCGCATCGCCTCCCAGACCAAGGCGATCACCAGCGTCGCCGTGATGGCTCTTATCGAAGAGGGGAAGCTCCGGCTCTCCGATCCGGTCTCGAAGTTCGTCCCGAGCTTCGCCACGACCCGCGTCGCGATGAAGACCGACACCGGCCTCGCCCTGGTGCCGGTGCAGCGCGTGATCACCATCCGCGACCTGCTCACCCATACCGCCGGCATCTCCTACGGCACCGATTCGCTGGTCCGCGAGCAGTATCGCGCCGCGGGCCTGGGCCCGGCCGCCGGCTATGGCTGGTACTTTGCCGACAAGTCCGAACCGATCTGCGCCAGCATCGACCGGCTCGGCGCGCTGCCAATCGTGGAGCAGCCCGGCACCCATTTCGTGTACGGCTACAACACCGACATCCTGGGTTGCATCGTCGAACGGGTGTCGGGGCAGCCACTGGATGTCTTCTTCGGTTCGCGCATCTTTACTCCGCTCCGGATGACCGACACCTGGTTCTATCCCCCGGCGCGCGCGGCTGGTCGGCTCACCACGGTGTACGCCCTCTCGGACAGCGGCCGCCTGGTGCGTGCCCCGGAAGGACCACTCGGCCAGGGCGACTACGTCAGCGGTCCGCGGGTGAGCTTCTCCGGCGGGGCGGGTCTGGTGTCTACCGCGCGGGACTACGCCCGCTTCCTGCAGATGCTGGAGAACGGCGGCAGCCTCGATGGCGCGCGGATACTCTCGCCCGCGACGGTGCGCCTGATGACGAGTGACCAGATCGACACCGTGTACCGGAGCCGGGGACTCGGCTTCGGGCTCGGCTTCGAGATCCTCACCAATCCGGGAGTGGCGGGGGAGTACGGCCGGGCCGGACGATTCTCGTGGGGTGGCGCCTACGGCTCCAACTACTGGGTGGACCCGGCCAGCGATCTCGTCGCCGTCTACATGGTGCAGCTCATGCCGCGGCGGAACATGGACCTCGGCGAGCGGTTCCGCACCCTGGTCTATCAGGCCCTGGTCAGCGAATAGCGGACTCGAATTGGAACCCAGATCACCGACGAGGCGGACTGGGTAGCTCATGCTGTGATCCCGGATATTCTCCGGGCGACACCACCATCAACTCCTTACTTCCGGCCCTTCATGCCTACCCGTCCACTCGGTATCGGCTTCATTGGCAGCGGCTTCAACGCCCGCTTTCACATGCAATCCTTCCAGGGAGTGCGCGACGCGGAGATCCGCGGCGTCTGGAGCCCCAACCGGAAGAATGGGGAGTCGGCCGCGGCGTACGCGCGGAAGCTCGACATCGGCGCCTGCCAGCCCTACCGCTCGATCGCCGAGATGGTGGTGGATCCTGAGATCGACGCGATCTGGCTCTGCGGTCCGAACCAGGCCCGGGTCGAGAACGTCGAGGAGCTGACCGATCCGATCATGCGCGGCCACGGCGATCTCGTGGGCATCGCCTGCGAGAAGCCGCTCGCGCGCAATGTCGCCGAGGCGAAGCTCGTCACCACCCTGGTCAAGCGGGCCGGGCTCAAGCATGGCTACCTGGAGAACCAGCTCTTCGCGCCGCAGGTCGAGGCCGGCCGCAACCTGATCTGGGCGCGAGGCGCCGCCAACACCGGGCGCCCCTACCTGGCCCGCGCCGCCGAGGAGCACAGCGGACCGCACATGCCCTGGTTCTGGCGCGGCGCGTTGCAGGGCGGCGGCGTGCTCAACGACATGATGTGTCATTCGGCGCTGGTGGTGCGCCACCTGCTTACCCGTCCTGGCGAGTCACTGGGCACGGTCAAGCCGGTGCGGATCACAGCCCACATCGCGAGCCTCAAGTGGAGCCGCCCCGAATACAGCAAGCGGCTCAAGGCCACGATGGGCAAGGAAGTGGACTACGCGAAGCAGCCCTCGGAAGACTTCGCGAGCCTGATGATCGAGTTCGACACGGCGGACGGTCACCGCGTCCTTGGCGAAGCGACGACGAGCTGGAGCTTCGTCGGCGCCGGGCTCCGGCTCTCCGCCGAGCTGCTCGGCCCCGAGTACTCGATGTCGTGGAACACGCTCGACACCGGGCTCAAGCTCTTCTTCAGCCGCGAAGTGAAGGGAAAGACCGGCGAGGACCTGGTCGAAAAGCAGAATGCGGAGATGGGACTCATGCCCGTTGTTGCCAACGAGGCGGCCGCGTACGGCTACGAGGCGGAGAACCGGCACTTCGTGCGCGTCTTCCTCGGCAAGGAAGAGCCGCTGCTCACCTGGGATGATGGGCTGGACGTCGTGCGGATCCTGATGGCGGCCTATCAGAGCGCCGAGCAGGGCAAGACGCTCAAGTTCCCTCCGAACGGCGTGGACAGCTTCATACCGGCCGTCGCGAAGGGAACCTGGAAGCCCTGAGCGCCCGCCGGCTCAGGTCGGGTGCGGGCTGTTGAGCAGACCGGGATTGAACTTGGGATGGGTGATCGGCTTGCCATCCCGTGACCACATGCGGAGGCCGATGATCGCGCCGTCCTTGGCGGTGCCATCGGCCTCCATCTGCCCGTTGTCGAACCAGCGCGTGTAGGGCCCTTCCGCCTCTCCATTCTTCCACGTCGTGCGAATCTTCTCCTTGCCGCTCGGATAGTACTCCGTCACCACCCCCTCCGGCCGCCCCTCCGCGAAGACCCCTTCGTACTTCCTGGTTCCGTCGGGATACCAGATCTGCAGGGTGCCCTGCAGCAGGCCCGCGACGAAGTGGCCTTCACTGCGCTTCTTCCCGTCGTCATACCAGGTGGTGGTGACCCCTTCCTCCTTGCCGGCATGCATTGGCCGCTCGCTGATGACCTTGCCGAGGGCGTTGTAGTCCTTCATCACGCCCTCGAGTTCTCCGTTCACGAACGCCTGGCTCCGGGAGAGCTGGCCGGCGGAATCCCACTCCTCGCGGACACCCTCGCGCCGGCCCGCCTTCCACGTCTCGGCGAACGCACGCTTGCCGTTCCGGTGAAGACCCTCGGCGCTGCCGTCCCGCACCCCTTTGCGATAGGGCATGTTGACGCGCACGCCGGTGGCGCTGTCCTGCGGAACGAGCAGGATCCCCGTGAACGGGTCCTTGCTCCCGATGACGTACCGGAGCCCGTCGCGGTCTTCGGTCTGGGCGAGCGGCACCTGTTTCGGGCTGCAGGCCGCCAGCATGAGCAGCGCGAGGAGGGGAAGCCGGAACCTCGATGAGACGGACAGCTTGGGCACGAGACCTTCTCCGATCGGTGACGATGGGACTCTGGAATCCGCGATTGGTGATGCATCATCCATAGACCCCTCCGAAAATCGACGCAAGCGGGCGTGAGTCGTTCTTCAGGCATTGGAGGCCGAGAGTCGGCCACGGACTGGGAGGCAAGCAACGGGGCGCACCCCGGGCAGATGCCCGGCATCACGTTTGCCCATGTACCCCCTGAAGGCATCCAGAACAGATCGATACCCCCGCTTTCCAGCCGCAAAATGCGGCTTGATGGGGATTTCCGCCGTCCGGTGGGGACCTAAGGCAATGGGGTGGAAGAGTTTCGAGGCCGGAAACGGCCGGGAAGAGGCATGACGAACCAGCCGCAGACCGAACGCAGCCGGGTGGGGGCGGTCACCATGGTGACCGCGCTCTACGGCCTGACGTATCTGGTCTGGGAGCGCGCGGGCTGGGGCAGTGAGCAGCTGCGATCGCTGCTGGGGAACCTCGCCTTCATGCCGCTCAACCTGACGGTGGCGGTGCTCTGCTTCCTCGCGGCCGGGAACACCATTCTGGACTACGGGGTCCGTCGCTCGCTCCGCTTCCTCGGCACGGGCTGCGTGATGGTCCTGCTCGGCAACGGCATTTCGGTCTATTACCTCGTGGCCCTGAGCGAGGCGCCGGCCGTGTCCTGGGCGGATGTCTTCTATCTCAGCGACAGCTTCCTGATGCTGGCGGCGCTGCTGTCGTTCCCCATGGCGCGCCGACTCCGGGTCGAAAAGCTCAAATACGCCCTCGATGCCGCGATCGTGCTGATCGGTGGCGCCGTCGCCATCTGGTACTTCACCGTCCTTCCGACCCAGAACGCGGGTGAGGGGGCACTGGCGACGGCCGTCCTCGCCTTCGCCTATCCGCTGGCAAGCCTGCTGGTGCTGTACGGCGCCACGACGGTGATCCTGCGTGGCCCGCTCGACAGCAACAAGGTCGCGTTCCGGCTGCTGATGACCGGCATCCTGGTCAGCATCGTCGCGGACCTGGCCTTCGACCTCGTCCTGCTCGACTCCGGTATACGGAGCGCGGCCTGGACCGATGCAGTCTACCTGCTCTTCTACCTGCTGCTCACGGCGAGCGCCGAGCTGTACTGGCGCCGGCCGGTCCCGCGGCTGGAGCGCCGCGCGGAACCACGCCCCAACGTACAGCCGCTCTCGCCGCTGCCATACGTCGCGATCGCGACGACCTACGGCCTGCTGCTCGGCGCCGCGATCCAGCCCTGGTCCGATCCGATCAGCGGCATCGCGGTCGGCGCGGTGCTGATGACGGCTCTGGTCGTCATCCGCCAGCTCATCGCGGTGCGGCAGAACGTCCGGCTGCTCGCCGATTCCGCCGCCGAGGCCCGGTTCCGTTCGCTGGTGCAGAATTCATCCGACGTCATTCTCGTCGTGCGCGCCGATGGCAGCATCCGGTTCGCGAGCCCCTCGGTGACACGCGTGCTCCGTCAGGACCCGAATGCCCTGCTCGGCCGGACGCTCACCGACCTCATCGATCCCGAGGACCGGGACCGCGCCCGCGAGTTCCTCCGGCAGGCCGCCGCCACGATCGCGGTAAGCGCGCCGGTGGAATGGCGCTTCCGCCAGCCGGACGGTTCGCTGCTCCACGCCGAGATCCTGGCGACGAACCTGCTGAGCGATCCGACCGTCCGCGGCGTGGTCCTCAACGGCCGTGATGTAAGCGAGCGGAAGCGGCTGGAGCGTGAGCTGACCCATCAGGCCTTCCACGACCCGCTGACCGGGCTCGCCAACCGGGCGCTGTTCCTCGATCGCGTGAGTCATGCGCTGACCCTCGCCCGGCGGCAGAGCCGCCCCGTCAGCGTGCTGTACCTCGACCTCGACGACTTCAAGAAGGTCAACGACAGCCTCGGCCACGGCGAGGGAGACCGTCTCCTCGCCAGCACCGCCGACCGGCTGCAGTCGAGCGCCCGCGCGAGCGACACCGTCGCCCGCCTCGGCGGGGACGAGTTCGCCGTGCTGATCGAGGACGGGGTCTCGCCTGACGATCTGAACATGCTGGTGGAACGCTTCCAGCACGCGCTGGCCCGCCCCTTCATGCTGGGTGGCAACGAAGTGCCGATGAGCGTGAGCATCGGCGTCGCCACCGCGGCCCCCGAGGATGCGGCGGACGAACTGCTCCGCAACGCCGACATGGCGATGTACAACGCCAAACGGCGCGGCAAGGGCCGGGCGGAGACCTTCCAGTCCCAGATGTATGCGGCGGTGAAGCACCGGCTCGAGCTCGAGGCGGCGCTGCGTCAGGCCATCGAGACCGATGGACTGACCCTGGTGTACCAGCCGATCTTCTCCCTCCGGACCGGTCTCCTCGAAGGGGTGGAGGCGCTGGTGCGCTGGGAACATCCGCGCTTCGGCGCGCTGCTGCCGCAGCACTTCATCCCGCTCGCGGAAGAGACCGGCCTCATCGTGCAGCTGGGCCACTGGGTACTTCGCGAGGCGTGCCGGCAGGTGAAGCGCTGGAGACAGACCTTTCCGCACACCCGGATGACGATGGCGGTGAACATCTCGGGACGGCAGCTGCACGAACTGGACATCGTCCGCGAAACCCGGGAAGCGCTGGCCGAATCCGGGGTGGAGCCGTCCGCGGTGGTCCTCGAGATCACCGAGAGCGTGCTGATGCAGCAGGAGGGTTCCGTACTCGACCGGCTCATCGAGCTGAAGACACTCGGCGTCCAACTCGCCATCGACGACTTCGGCACCGGCTATTCCTCGCTCAGCTATCTGCAGCGTTTCCCGATCGACATGATCAAGATCGCCCGGCCCTTCGTCGAGGATATCGGCGGCGGCCTGGAGAAGTCGGCGCTCGCCCGCGCGATCATCGGCCTGGGCGACACGCTCAAGCTCCGCACCGTCGCCGAGGGCGTGGAGCGCACCGACCAGTGCCTGGCACTGATGAGCCTCGGCTGTGAACTGGGACAGGGGTACTACTTCGCTCCGCCGCTCACCGCCGAGGAGATCCGCGGCATGCTCGAAGAGCCGCGATCGATGCTGCCCGTCCCGGTGGCGACCGCCCTCTAGTCACCACGCTGGCGCGTCGGCAGAGAGGTGGCCATACTCCGTGCTCCTCTCCGCAAGGACGCTCGATGTACCGCCGTGTGTCGCTGGTCGCTTCGCTCCTCGCCGTCACCATCACGATCGCTTCCGCCCAGGCCCAGGCCGCCCCGCGCTCCGGCATGGTCGGCGAGTATACCCCGCCCCGCGCCTGGCCGGTGCACCCCCGCAGCTTCGATCTGCTGCACCAGCGCATCGCAATCAGCTATGACCTCGATCGGCGGAGCATGACCGGCGACGTCGAGACCCGGCTCATCGTCACGGTGGCGCCCACCGACACCATCCGCCTCGATGCCTCCCAACTGACGATCGACGGCGCCTCCGACAGCCGGGGGAAGAAGCTGCGCTTCACGTCCGATACCGGCCGGGTGACGGTCCGGCTCGCCCGCCGAGCGCAGGTGGGGGACACCGTCGTCTTTTCACTCAGGTATCATGGCCGACCGGAGCGGGGGATGTATTTCGTGCCGCGGCGCCGGGTGATGTACACCCAGGGCGAAGCCACCGAGAACCACAGCTGGTTCCCCACCTACGACGCCCCGAACGACAAGGCGACCTGGGAGACGCTGATCACCACCGACACCGGCTTCAGCGCGCTGTCCAACGGGCGTCTCGTGGCCGTGACCCCTGCCGCCGGCGGGAGGCAGGTCTGGCACTGGTCGCAGGAGTTGCCGGCGTCGACCTATCTGGTCTCACTCGTCGCGGGCCGCTTCACCGTGCTGCGGGACAACTGGCGCGGCATCCCGGTCGAGTACTGGGTCGCGCCTGACACGGTCACCGCCGCCTGGCGCACCTTCGGCGAGACCCCGTCGATGATCGAGACCTACAGTCAGGTGCTGGGGGTGAACTATCCCTGGGCCAAGTACGCCCAGTCGGTCATTCCCGACCTGACCTACGGCGGCATGGAAAACGTCTCGGCGACCACGCAGACCGACCAGGTGCTGCACGGCGCGGGGGGCGAGCCGGAGTTCGGCGGCCGCGGCCTCGCGGCGCACGAACTGGCGCATCAGTGGCTCGGCGACCTGACCACGACCGCGACCTGGGCGCACGCCTGGCTGAATGAGGGACTGACGACCTACATGGAGTCGGTCCACAACGAGAAGAGCCGGGGCTGGAGCGCGGGCCAGTGGAGCTGGTTGAACCAGCAGCGTGACGCGGAGAACGCCGATCGCAACATTGCGCGGCCGCTCGTCATGGGCGAGCAGCCCGGCACCGATCCGATCCAGCTCTTCTTCAGCGGGCACATCTATCCCAAGGGCGCGCAGGTCGCGCACCAGCTCCGGCGCCTGCTCGGCGACTCGGTGTTCTGGGCGGGGATGCGCCGGTTCCTCACCGACAACGCCTACAGGCCGGTGGAGACCGCCGACTTCGCGATCGCGATGGAGAGGGCCTCCGGGCGGGACCTCGACTGGTTCTTCGACCAGTGGGCCTACGGCATCGGCTATCCGAAGGTGAAGGTCGAGCGGAAGTACGATGCCTCGGCGAAGACGCTGACGCTCACCGTCCGCCAGACGCAGGCGATCGACTCCACCCACCCGCTGTTCCGCTTCCCGGCGACGATCCGGATCCTCACCCGCGACTCCGTGGTGCGGCGCGAGATCATGGTGACCGAGCAGACTCAGCGCTTCGTGCTCGCACTGCCCGGTGAACCGGTCACCTTCCGCTTCGACGAGGGGGGCTGGCTGCTCGGCACGGTGCAGACCGACCAGACTCCCGCCGAGCTCGCCGAGCTGGCCCGGCACGATCTCGAGTTCGCCGCGCGCTACTGGGCGCTGTCGGCGCTCGACTCCTCGACGGCCGACGTCGCCCGGGATGCCCGTCGTTTCATCGCACTCAATGACGCCGATGACCACATGCGCGCCGAAGCGATCCGGCAGCTCGCGGAACGCGACGCGGCCACCAGCCGGGACCTGATCCTCGCCGGCCTCGGCGATCCCTCGAGCAACGTCCGGAGCCAGGCGATCGTCGCACTGGCGAAAGTCGACTCCGTGGCAGCGCAGCCGGAGGCGCTCCGGCTGATCACCACCGACCCGAGTTTCTACGTCCAGATGCAGGCGCTCGGCGTCTTCGATCCCACCCGCTCGCCTGACGGGCGGGCGTTCCTGATCGGGCTCACCCGGACCGGTGGTGCAACCGGCGTGCGCACGGCCGCTGCGGCGCGCCTCGGGGTCTTCCCCGATGACGCGGGAGTCGCGGCCATCGAAGCGATGACCGTCACCAGCGAGCCGCGCAGCGTTCGGGGCGAGGCGCTCAACCTGCTGGCGAGGCTCGCGGACAAGAGCCGAGCGATTGCCATCGCAACCCGCTACCTGTCCGATGGAGATCCGCTGTTCGCGAGCCAGGCGGTGCGGACCCTGGCGCGGGTCGGCGGTGAGACCGGCCGAGCCACGCTGACCGCGGCGCTCGCGACGGAATCCCGAGTGACGGTACGGACAACGATCACGCAGGCGCTGGCCCCGAAACGCTGAAACCCGAGGGGGAGGTGCCCGTAGGGCGACCGACCGGTCGTCCTGCAGCCGACCCCATGCCTACCACATCTGGAGCTCTTCCCATGTCCGCAGCCTTTCGGCGGCCGATCGCGGCCGCCGCGCTCGCCCTGACGCTGACCCTGCCGTCGGGTGCTGCCCGCGCGCAGGCGCCCGCCGGGGTACAGGTCCCGTACGACTACTACACACTCAAGAACGGACTCCGCGTCGTCCTCTCGCGGGATACGACCGCACCGACGGTCGCGATCGGGGTCTACTATCACATCGGCTTCCGCAACGAGCCGAAGGACCGCACCGGCTTCGCCCATCTCTTCGAGCACCTGATGTTCCAGGGCTCCGGCAATCTCGGCAAGCTGGAATTCATCAAGCTGGTCGAATCCAACGGCGGCCTGCTCAACGGCTCGACCCGCTTCGACTTCACCAACTATTACGAAGTCGTGCCGGCGCACACGCTCGAGACTATGCTCTGGGCCGAGGCGGACCGGATGAAGGGGCTGGCGATCGACACCGCCAACCTCCGCAACCAGCAGGACGTGGTGAAGAGCGAAGTCCGGGTGAATGTGCTCAACCAGCCGTACGGCTCGTTCCCGTGGATCGACCTGCCGATGGCGGCGAACGAGAACTGGTACAACGCGCACAACTTCTACGGCGACCTGCACGACCTCGACGCCGCCACGCTCGCCGACGCCTCCGCCTTCTTCCGTCGGTACTACGCCCCGAACAACGCCGTGCTCGGAGTCGTGGGCGACTTCAATCCCGCCCAGGCACACGCCTGGATCGAGAAGTACTTCGGGCAGATCGCGCCGTCGGAGCTGCCGCCGCCGCCCGATCTCACCGAGCCACGGCAGACCGCCGAGAAGCGGACCGGCCGGGTGGACTCGCTCGCCAATCGTCCGGCGATCGGCTTCGCGTGGCACATGCCGGAGCGGTGGACGCCCGAGTGGTTCGCGATGGGGATGATCGACCAGATCCTGGGGCAGGGCCGCGACTCGCGGCTGTACCAGACGCTGGTCACGGAAAAGGGCTATACCGGCGACGTGAGCGCCGGCATCAACTGGGGTCTCGGGCATCAGTTCAACTACCAGGGCCCGATGCTCTGGATGGTCTCGGTCTACCACGATTCCACCGTGGCGCCCGATTCGCTGGTCGCGAGCGTGGACCGGACGGTCGCAGATCTGCAGGACCGCCCGATCGATGCGGCCACCCTTGCGCGGGCCCGCACCAAGATGCGCTCGGCGCTCTACGACATGATGGAGCAGTTCTCCGGCTTCGGCCGGATGGACATGCTCGCGTCCTTCGCACTCTTCGACAACGACCCGGGCCGGATCAATCGCCTCGAGACGGAATTCTCCAAGGTGACCCCCGAACTCATCCAGCGGACCGCGCGGGAATTTCTCCGCCGCGAGAATCGCACGGTCTACACCATCGTGCCCGGCGCCAGGCAGGCGGCCGCGGCCGGCAGCCAGTGAGGCGGACTCCCATGCGCGTCATCACGATTCTGGCGGGCCTCGCGCTCGTCGCGACTCCGGCGCTGGCTCAGAAGGAACTGCCCCCGGCACCCGGAACGCCGAAGGACTTCCGGCTCCCGCCGCGGAAGAACTTCACCCTGCCGAACGGACTGCAGGTCACCCTGGTGCGTTACGGTCTCGTCCCGAAGGTCGCGGTGAGTCTCCAGATCGCGACCGGCGGCATCGACGAGGCCGCGGATGAAGTGCAGCTCTCCGGACTCACCGCGGACATGCTGCTCGAAGGCACCACCAGCCGCGCGGGGAGTCACATTTCCCGTGAAGCGGCCGAGATGGGCGGCGCGGTCAGCGCGGGCTCGTCGGACGACGGCGTGAGCGTCGGCGGCGAGGTGCTGAGCGAGAATGCCGACCGGTACATCGCGCTCCTCGCCGATGTCGTGCTGCACCCGAAGTTCGCGCCGGCGGATGTGGAGCGGGTGCGCGCCAACCGCGCGCGCGACAACGCCATCTCGATGACCCAGCCGGGGCAGATTGCCCGGGCGAAGTTCCGCGAGATGCTCTTCCCTAATCATCCCTACGGGCGGGTCGTCCCCCCCGAAGCGATGCTGATGAGCTATACCGCCGGCAAGGTGCGGGGCTTCTATACCAAGAATTACGGTGCGCGGCGGAGCCATCTCTACATCAGCGGCGTCTACGATGCGGCGCGGGTCGAGCGCGCCGTCCGCACGGCGTTCGGCGGCTGGGCCGCCGGCCCCGCCGCGACGGTGAATCCGCCGACCCCGGTGAACCACCGCCAGGTGACGCTGATCGACCGGCCCGACGCGGTGCAGAGTTCGCTCCGCGTGGGTCTCCCGGTCGCCGATCCCTCGAGCGCCGACTGGATCCGGCTCAGCGTGACCGACGCGCTGCTCGGCGGCTCCTTCGGCTCCCGCATCACCAGCAACATCCGCGAGGACAAGGGGTACACCTACTCCCCCGGTTCCTTCGTGGGCTCCTGGCCAAAGACCGCGCTGTGGGTGGAAGTCGCTGACGTGACCACGAACGTCACCGGCGCCTCACTCAAGGAGATATTCTACGAGACCGAACGGCTCCGGAACGAAGCGCCAGCGGAGAAGGAGCTGAACGGAATCAAGAACAACATGGTGGGCATCTTCACCATCCAGAACAGCTCACGCTACGGCGTGATCAGCCAGCTCCAGTTCGTGGATCAGTACGGTCTCGGCGATGCCTGGCTGTCGGGTTACGTCAAGAACGTGCTGGGGGTGACACCGGACCAGATCAAGGCGACCGCGTCGAAGTATCTCGACCCGAGCCGGATGACCATCACGGTCGTGGGAGACAAGAAGACGGTGGAGGAACAGCTGGCACCGTACCAGGCGGGGACGCCGTAGGGGCGCGCGCGGACGCGCACCCCCACACCGGTGGGAGCGGCCGTCCCCGGCCGCTCCGCACCGTCACTCGAGCGGAATCTTGGCGGCGTTCGCGGAGAGCCACTGGGTGAAGTTCTGCAGCGCCGGATTCAGGCTCCGGGAAAACTCGATGCTCCGGGCCGCGCAGAAGTCGGCGTTGAAGTCGCGCTTGAACTGGAACATGTTGCCGAGGTCATCGGCGCCGGGGAAGCCGAAGCTGCGGTAGACCTCCGGCGGGACATCGTTGTACAGCACCGGCCTGCCAAGCGCCCTGGTCAGTCCTGCCGCCATCTCGGCGCCGGTGAGATGTTCGCCCGCGATGCCGATGCTCTTGCCGACGAACTCCGCGCCGCGCTTGAAGACCCCATAGGCGCACCTGCCGATATCCTCCGACGCGATCCCCGGCAGCTTCTTGTCGCCCATCGGCATGGTGAGGTAGAGCTTGCCATCAGGCCCGGTCTTCGGCCCCGCGCCGAAGTAGATGAAGTTGTCCCAGTAGAACGACGTGTTGAGCATCGTCGTCGGGACGCCGGCATCGGTGAAGAAGTGATTGGACTCGCCCTTGGCGTCGAAGTGCGGCACCTTGTACTTGCCGCCGAGGGTCGGCATCCGGTTGTCGCTGAGCGGGATCCACTTGCGGGTGTCCTCGAGCGTGGACCAGAGGAAGTGGGCGACCTTCGTCTCCTTCGCCACCTTGGCCATGCGCGCGGCGTCGGCGAGTTCCCGCTCCGGCGACATGTGCGCCCAGAAGAAGGTCACGCCAAAGACGCCGTGGGCGCCGGTGAAGGCGCGCGTGAGACTCGCTTCGTCGTCCACATCCCCGGCGACGACTTCTGCGCCCAGTGCGGCAAGCGCCTTCGCCGCATCGGACGCCGGATTCCGGGTGACCGCACGCGCGCGGAACGGCGAGGAAGCGTCGTGCTGGATCGCGCGAACCAGTCCGCCACCCTGGGCGCCGGTGGCACCCAGCACCGTGATGATCTTCTTGTCAGCCATAGAATCGCCGATGAGTTCTTGAGGGAGAGGGGAAACCAACCTTCAGCGCCCTCAAGTTGCCATCCACGCATCCCGCTGGCAATCGCCCGAGCGGCGTGAATCCTGACGCTGGGCCGGTCCGTCCGGCACACCACCTCTCACACCCTGGACACCCGGCCATGCCCCGTTGCCTGCCCGCGCTACTGCTCTCCGCTATCCTGATCGCCCCGTCGCTTCAGGCCCAGGACCCCATCAGGGCGGAGAACCTCCGCGCCCGGCTCTTTGCGCTGGCGGACGATTCGATGATGGGCCGCGACCCGGGGACCCGAGGAGCCCTGCTGGCCACCGACTACGTCGCCGCGGAGTTCAAGCGGCTCGGTCTGAAGCCGGCTGGCGACGGCGGTGGCTACTTCCAGACCGTTCCGCTCGGCCGCGTCGCGCCGGACACGACGAGCTGGCTCGAGGCCGACGGCAACATGATTCACTTCGGCACCGACCTGCTGCCGTACGGCCAGAACGGTGCCGGAACGCGTGACTTCACGAATGTCCGCGCCGTCTACGGCGGACTGCTCAATGATCCCGCCACGTGGCTGAGCGCGGACGCCGCGCGCGGGAAGCTCGTGATCCTCGGACTCGCGCCTGACGCACCGCCGCGGGGTGTCCGCGCCGTGCTGGGCGATTCCCGCTTGAGCGGCGCCGTCGCCGTCGGCACCGTGCTCCTCGACCGGTTCCCTTCCGCGATCGTCGCGCAGCTCCGCCGTGGCTCGCTGGCCGTCGGCTCGGCCGACAGCAGCACCGGTCCGATGATCCTGATGCTCTCGGAGCGCGCCGCCACTCAGCTGCTCGGCCGCGCCACGGGCGATCTGGCGTCGGGCACCGATGGGCGAACGGTGAAAGGACACGCGGCGGTATCGTTCCAGCCCTTCCCGCTGCCGGCGCGCAACGTCGTCGCGATCCTGCCGGGCCGCGACCCGAAACTGCGTGCGACCTACGTCTCGGTCTCGGCGCACAACGACCATGTCGGGCTCACGACACCGGTCGACCACGATTCGCTGCGCGCGTTCAATCGCGTGGTGCGTCCCATGGGTGCCGATTCGCCGGAGCGCCCCGCCACCGCGGAGGAGCAGCGGCAGATCGCCGTCATCCTCGACAGTCTCCGCCGGATCCGCCCGCCCCGGCAGGATTCAATCGTGAACGGCGCCGACGACGACGGCACCGGCACCGTGGCGCTGCTGGAGATCGCCGGCGCGATCAGCAGGCTGCCGAACCGGCCGAAGCGTTCGATCCTCTTCGTCTCCCACACGGCCGAGGAACTCGGCCTGCTCGGCTCCAAGTGGTTCACCGACCATCCGACGGTGCCGCGCGACTCGATCGTCGCCGAGGTGGACATGGACATGATCGGCCGGGGCGATGCGGCGGATCTGCCGAAGGGCGGCGTGGGCTACCTCGAGGTCATCGGCTCGCGGCGGCTCTCGACCGAATTCGGGGATACCCTCGAGGCGGTGAATGCGCGGCAACCGCAGCCCTTCACCTTCAACTACGAGTTCGATCAGCCTGGGCACCCGCTGCAGTACTACTGCCGCGCCGACCACTACAGCTACGCCCGCTACGGCATTCCGGCGACGGCACTCTCCCGGGGCGAGCACCTCGACTACCACCAGGTCACCGACGAGCCTGCGTACATCGACTACGACGCGCTCGCCCGGGTCGCGCGGCTGGTGCGCGACGTCGCGATCCAGATCGGCAACATGGATCACCGTCCCCTGGTGAACGGGGCCCACGGCGATCCCAAGGCGGTCTGCCGCCAGTAGGGGTCTATCCGAGGAGACGCTCGCGCGACAGTTTGGGGATCGCGACCCGCGGCCGGCCCCTCCGTCCGCGGGCGTCTCCCTCGAGCCCCGGAACCCCTCCTGAAACAGCCGTCCGTCGTCCATCCCGCAGGTTCCACCACGATCCGCTGGCGCATCCTCGTCCTGCTCACGGTCGCGAGCGTCATCGCCTACGTGCTCAGGACCAACATGTCCGTGGCGGGCGAGCACATGATGGGTGACCTGGGCCTCACCCAGGTCCAGCTCGGCTTCATTCTCGCGGCCTTTGCATGGGGCTACGGCATCTTCCAGTTTCCCGGCGGCGTCATCGGTGAGCGGCTCGGCAGCCGGAAGACGATGACGATCATCGCGGCACTCTGGGGCGTCCTGAACCTGATGATCGGGATCATCCCCGACCGCGGCCTCGGCGTCCCGCTCGCGACAATCGCCGCACTCGTGACCATGCGGGCGCTGATGGGAGTGGCGCAGGCGCCGTTCTATCCGGTGACCGGCGGTGCGATGACCTGCGCCTGGTTTCCCGTCGCGGGCTGGGCGTTTCCGAACGGGATGTCGAACGTCGGGCTGACGCTGGGTGCCGCGGCCACTGGACCGCTGATCGCCTGGCTGATGGAGAGCTATGGCTGGCGCGAGTCGTTCCTCTTCACCGCGCCGCTCGGATTCCTCCTCGCCGCGGTCTGGTGGTGGTACGCGCGCGATACCCCGGCGGAGCATGCCGCGGTCGGCGTCGACGAGCTGGCGCTCATCGACGCCGGCCGCCCGGCACACGATACGCCGATCGCCAGGGGAGACTGGAAGCTGGTGATCAGGGATCCGCAGATCCTGCTGCTCGCGGCCAGCTACTTCTGCAGCAACTACGTCTTCTACTTCTTCTTCAACTGGCTGTTCGTCTATCTGGTGGACAA
>JBGATI010000003.1:0-290733 GCA_044229245.1 Gemmatimonadales bacterium
GCGGGGGCCGGAGCAAAGGAAGTCATCGGGAAACCTTGAGTGTCATGTTGACTTGACACTAGCCATGGTACACTATATTTGACGCACGCGCAAGCGGGCCTATTTGCACCATAATCCCTGTTTACCGAGGCGAAAGATGGCCCATATCGATCAATGTATCCCCGGCACTGAAGCGCGAATCGTAAGCTCAGGCGTGCCGAGGGTTAAGGGCAAGATCGGGCTCATCGTCGAGGTGAGCCGGATCAAGCGGAAACCGTCCGACCGCCTCCAGGATCGCATCACGGTCGATGTACCCGGTCATGGCGACGTGGTGCTCGCCCCGGAAGATCTGGAGATCGTGGCCAAGTGACCCTGGTGTTGCCGCGCGAAGAGGTCATCCTGATCGACGGCGACAACCGCGTGATCGGTCGCGCGGAGAAGCTGCGTGCCCATGAGGAGGGGCGGCTGCATCGCGCCTTCTCCGTCTTCGTCTTCGATCACCGGGGAGCGCTCCTCCTCCAGCGCCGGGCGCTGGGGAAGTATCACTCCGCCGGGCGCTGGTCAAATACCTGCTGCGGCCATCCGCGGCCGGACGAAGAAACCCGCGCCGCCGCAGAGCGCCGCCTGCAGGAGGAAATGGGCTTCCGCTGCCCGCTCTTCCCCGCCTTTGAATTCCGCTATCGGGCCCGGGTGGGGCCGACACTGCACGAGTATGAGCACGACTCGATCTTCGTCGGAAGCTACTCTGATGCCCCCAGGCCCGACCCGGCCGAGGTCGCCGATTGGCGATACTCCCTGCTGGGCCTGGTGCGCAGCGAACTGCGACAGCGCCCCAACCGGTATACGATCTGGCTCCGGCTCCTGCTCGCCGAGCGCTTCGGCCAGCTGAGAGACGCCGCGCGCGGACTGCTTCGCCACTGAACCGAGTAGGCCTGCCGTGAGCCGCACTCTGGCCGATGCCCCGAAAGACCGGATCGGCCCCAACTCCATCATCCAGACGGTCGCGGCGCTTCGAGAGCGTCTCGGCCCGGTGGGCGGCGACAGTGCCCTCCGGAGCTGGGGACACGCCGATCTTACGAGTGCCCTGCCGGAGGCGATGGTACCGGAATCAGACTTCAACCGGCTGGCCCACAGCGTCCTCGAGGGCCTTGGTCCGCGGGCCGGTCAGGAGGTCCTCGACCGGGCCGGCGTCCTGACCGCCGAGTATCTGCTGGCCCACCGCATCCCTCGCGCGGCGCAGTTTCTCCTTCCCTGGCTCCCGGCCAGGCTCTCCTTCCGGATCTTGAGTCAGGCGATCCGCGCTCACGCCTGGACCTTCGCGGGGAGCGGCATCTTCGGCGTCGAATTCGGCTCAAGCGCCGGCTACAGTATCACGGGTTGCCCGATGTGCCGTGGACTCCGTGCCCCGTCCGCCACCTGCACGTTCTATCGAGCCACATTCGAGCGCCTGCTCCGGCAGCTCATTCACCCAGGCACCGCCGTCGAGGAGGTCGAGTGTGAGGCAGCCGGTGGGCGCTGCTGTCGTTTCAGCGTGAGGTTCTAATCCCGTAAGCCGCGTACCCCTGTTCATCCTGCCTTCATCGAACCTTCCAAGAGCCCTGCCTAGCTTCCCGACTGTAAACCACGCCATACACCTCCACCGTACACCCTCGGATCACCTCATGCGGACATTGCTCATTCTGTCCAACTATCACGCTGGCGGAGCGGAGATTGCCGGCAACTGGCCCGCGCCATGGGTGGCCTACATCGCCGGGGCGCTGAAGCAGGCGGGGATGGGCGATGTGCACTTCCTCGATGCGATGGCGAACGACCTCTCCGCCGAAACGATCGAGCAGAAGATCCGTGACCTCAAGCCGGACGTCGTGGCCACCAGCGCCAAGACGCCGGTAATCTACAGCGCCGAGAACACCCTCAAGATCGCCAAGAAGGTCAATCCCAAGATCAAGACTGTTCTTGGCGGCATCCACGGCACCTTCATGTACGCCCAGGTGCTGCACGAGGCTCCATGGATCGACTACGTCATTCGGGGCGAGGGCGAGGTCATCGCCCAGAACCTGTGGAAGGCGATCGACGAAGGGGTGGATGAGCGGGACCGGCACTCGATCCGGGGCATTGCGTTCAGCGAGGACGGCAAGTGCGTCGCGACACCGGCGGAGCCGCCGATCCAGGACCTGGATGCGATCAAGCCGAACTGGGACATCCTCCACTGGCCGACCTACATCTACATCCCGATGAACACCCGGGTCGCCGTGCCGAGCTTCGCGCGGGGCTGCCCTTTCACCTGCAGCTTCTGCTCGCAGTGGAAGTTCTGGCGCGACTACCGGGTCCGGGATCCGAACAAGTTCGTGGACGAGATCGAGTACCTCACCCAGGTCCACAAGGTCGGCTTCTACATCCTCGCGGATGAGGAGCCCACGATCAACAAGAAGAAGTTCGTGCAGCTCTGCCAGACGCTCATCGACCGGAAGATCGATGTGCCGTGGGGTATCAACACCCGCGTGACCGACATCCTCCGCGACGAGAGCATGCTCCCCTTCTACCGGAAGGCCGGCCTGTTCCACGTCTCCCTGGGGACCGAGGCGGCGAGCCAGATGGGGCTCGACCGGTTCCACAAGGAGACCACGATCGAGCAGAACAAGAAGGCGATCAAGCTCCTGCAGAAGAACGGGATGCTGGCCGAGGCGCAGTTCATCATGGGCCTCGAGAACGAGACGCCTGAGTCGATCGAGGAGACCTACCAGCTCTGCAAGGACTGGGACCCGGATATGGCCAACTGGAACATGTACACGCCGTGGCCGTTCTCCGACCTGTTCGAGGAGCTGGGGGACAAGGTGGAAGTGCGCGACTTCTCGCGCTACAACTTCACCACCCCGATCATGAAGCCGGACGCGATGGACCGTGAGCAGGTACTCAAGCAGGTGCTCCGCTGCTACGGCCGTTTCTACGCCCGCAAGACCTTTCTCAAGTATCCGTTCATCAAGGACAAGTTCAAGCGGAAGTACATGTTCGGCTGCTTGAAAGCGTTCGCCAAGATGACGGCCACAGGACGCTTCTACGACATCGGCCGGGTCAAGATGACCGGCGAGGTCAACCTCCGCTTCGACGAGTCGAAGGTGTTCACGAAGCAGGAACTGGTGCAGATCAAGGCCGAGCGTCCCGATCTCGCGCCAGATACGAACTTCGGCGGCGCCATGACCCGCAAGGCCCGGAAGGCGCCGAACAACACCGGCGGCTGCGAGGCAAAGCCCGCTCCCGAGGCGCGACCCACGCCGGTCGCGAAGATCTGATGCGCTCCACCAGCCTGATCCCCAGGGAGTTCGTCGCGCGCTACGACCGGCCCGGACCGCGGTACACCAGCTATCCCACGGTGCCGGCCTGGACCCAGAGCTTTGGCGAAGTGGAGTACCGGGCCGCGCTCGCTGAAGTCTGGGCGCGCACCTCGGACACGCTGTCGCTCTACGTCCACCTGCCCTTCTGCGCGGAGCGGTGCCACTACTGCGGCTGCAACGCCGTGGTGACCCGGCAGCGCTCGGTCGTGGACAACTACCTGGACCGGCTGGAGCGCGAGCTCGACATGGTGCTCGCCATCCTGGGGCCGGGACGCGAAGTGGTCCAGCTGCACTGGGGGGGCGGGACGCCGAACTTCCTCGACCAGGCCCAGCGTCACCGGCTGGTGAATCGCCTGACCAAGGAATTCCGGATCTCCGAGACCGCGGAGCGCTCGATCGAGCTCGACCCGCGCCTCGTCAAGCCGGGACAGATCGCGGATCTGCGGGCGCTCGGTTTCAACCGGATCAGCCTGGGGGTTCAGGATCTCGACCCCGCCGTACAGGCGGCGATCGGGAGGATGCAGCCGTTCCAACTCGTCGAGACGGTGGTCGACGAGATCCGGGAAGCGGGGTTCGAGAGCCTCAACCTCGATCTCATCTACGGCCTGCCCCGGCAGTCCGTCAGCGGCTTCCGCGGAACCCTCGAACGGGTGGCGGCGCTCAATCCCGACCGGCTGGCGGTGTTCGGGTACGCGCACGTCCCGTCGGTGAAGCCGAATCAGAAGCAGATCAATCAGGCCGAGCTTCCGGGCCGGGACATCAAGTTCCGGCTGTTCGAGACGGCGGTGAACGACCTCGGCGAAGCCGGCTACCAGTGGGTCGGGCTCGATCACTTCGCGCGGCCGACCGATGAACTGGCGATCGCGGCGGACGAGCGCCGGCTGCACCGCAACTTCATGGGCTATACCCTGCGCCCCGCCGATCACATGCTCGCGCTTGGCATGAGCGGGATCGGGGACCTGGCGGGCCGGTTCGTGCAGCTCGATCCCAAACTGGGTGACTACTCCCGGGCCGTGGATGCCGGCCGCCTGCCCGTGGTCAAGGGACATCACCTCAGCCTCGACGATCGCCGGCGGCGCACGATCATCACCCACCTGATGTGCAACCTCGAGCTGCCGTACGGCCTGCCGCTCGAGGGGGGCGAGACGGCCGGGTCGCTCCTCGGCTCTGAACTGGACCGGTTCCAGCAGCATGCGGACGCCGGTCTGGTGGAGCTGGAGCCGGAGCGGATCGCGGTCACGGCAATCGGTCGCTACTTCCTGCGGAACCTCTGCATGGAGCTCGATGCTCACCTCGATCGGGCAACGGCCCGGGCGGTATTCTCCCGCACGGTCTGATCGCCACGGCAGGATCGTCTTACCACGCGCCCCGGAGCACTACGCTCCGGGGCGCGCGCGTTTCGAGGCCGAGGGCAGTTGCCCTCCAGCCGACCACGGGGCACACTTCAAGCCCCTCCTCGAACGCTCCGGCGATCATGCTTCTGCACCTTCGGAAGGTCTCGCTTCTGGCACTGCTCGCGCTGCCCGGTGGCGCCCTGGCAGCCCGACCCGGACAGGGTCCTGACGTCCCGCTGCATTGCGGACTGGTCATCACCCGCTCGGCGAGGATCGTCCCGGGACCCCGCACCATCAATCCTTCCCGCGCGCTGGACTCGGCGTGCGTGACGATCCGCGGCCACCAGATCACGGTCGATTTCTCCGCGGCGGTCATGCAAGGCACGGAGACCGGGCTGGCGCCAGACCGCGCCATGGGGCTCGCCATTCTCGTCGACGGTGGAGACGGCATCACACTGCTTCATCCGACCGTGCACGGCTACAAGGTCGGCATTCTCGCGCGCGGGACGCGGCGCCTGACGATCGATGGCGGTAACCTGAGCCGGAACTGGAAGCCACGGCTCTTCAGCCTGTTCGAGCATGAGAGCCTCGTGGACTGGCTTTCGTTCCATCACAACGAACAGGACGAGTGGCTGCGGTACGGCGCGGCCATCTACCTGTCAGGTGTGCGCGGCGGCACGATCCGCGGCGTGGTGGCGGAACAGGGAATGAATGGGCTGATGCTCACCGACTCCGACAGCCTGCGGCTGGAAGACAACAGCTTCTCCTTCAACTCGGGGCTCGGCATCGGTCTGTACCGCTCGAGCGACAATCTCATCCAGCACAACCGCCTTGACTACAATGTGCGCGGCTACAGTCATCGGTTCTACCGCCGCGGGCAGGACTCGGCCGGCCTGCTCCTGTTCGAGCAGAGTTCCCGCAACATCGTCGCCTGGAATTCGGTGACCCATGGAGGCGATGGACTCTTCCTGTGGGCGGGTCAGACGACGATGGACTCCGGGACCGGCGGAGCCAACGACAATCTCTTCCTCGGCAACGACTTCAGCTTTGCGCCGACCAATGCGATGGAAGCCACTTTCAGCCGGAACCAGTTCATCGGCAACCGGGTGACAGGGAGCGACCACGGATTGTGGGGGGGGTACAGCTACGAGAGCCAGATCATCGGGAACTGCTTCGGCGGGAACCGGATCGGCGTCGCGATCGAGCACGGTCAGGGCAACCTGATACTCGGCAACCGCTTCTCCGGCGACTCCACGGCGATTCGGCTCTGGGGCGACCCCATCGAACCGTCCGACTGGGGGTATCCAAAGCACCGCGACACCCGGAGCAGGGACTACCAGATCCGGGGGAACCAGTTCGACAGGCACAGGGTTCTGTTGCGCGCCAGGAACACGGCCGGCCTGCTCCTCAGTGACAACCGCTCCTCACGCGTCGACTCGCTGTTCGTGCTGGGTGACTCGACCACCGCGGATCCGGAGGGGATCGCCAGCTCGGTCTCGACCAGCCCCGACTGCACTTCCCTGCCTGTCCTGCCAGCGATGGAACGCGCGAAGCTCCCGGTGTCCGTCAGACACCCGCTCCCGGTCCCCTCCACCCCCACGGCGAGGCGGGACCGTTCCGCCATTGTCGTGGACGAGTGGGGTCCGTACGACTGGAGATCGCCGCGGCTCTGGCCTGTCGACAGCAGTCACGCCGTGCCACTTCGACTCGCCGTGCTCGGGCCTCCTGGACGGTGGCGCGTGACAGACCGCCGGGGGATTGCGGCGCTCTCCATAATCTCCGGGCGGGTGGGGGACACCCTCACCGTGACGCCCGTGTCGGCCTCGGGCCAGAATTGGGCCGTGGAACTCGAGTATCGCGGAAGCGCCACGCAATCCCCGTCCGGAATCGCGCGACCGGCTGGTACGCCCTATCGATTCGGATATGAGCGGTTCGAGCCGCAAATCGACTGGGACGGCCGCCTCTTCGCATGGAACGACAGCACCGATCCCCGCACTCGCCCGGAGGCGTTCTCCGCGCTGCTTCAGGGAGAACCCACTCACCGCCTGCGGCTCCCGCGGCTCGATCTCGAGTGGTACCGGCCAGCGCTGGAGGGAGTCCCGCTGGAGCGCTGGGCGCTTCAGGCGCGCGCGGCGGTCGTCCTGCCCGATGCGGAGATGACGCTCAGGACCATCAGCGACGATGGCATCAGGGTCTGGGTCGATGATGCCCTGGTCGTCGATCACTGGGCCGCGCATGAATCCGCGGTGGATGAGGCCCCGATCGCACCCGGGCCGCACCAGCTCAGGGTCGAGTACTACCAGGCGGACGGCTGGACGGAGCTGCGAGTCGAAGTCGTCCGCGCGGAAAGGAACTAAGCCACCAGGGCAGTCTCCGGGGCCGGGAGGCGGGAAGACCGCCCTGCCCATCCGGCCTGCCGCGGGTCAGGCCGGTGCGTCCCTGCCAAGTTCCTCGGCGCTGGCCTGAGGAGCCTGGCCGTTCTGCTCGTGCCTCTCCTGAGCCTCAGTTTCAGCCCGCCCTCCACGGGGCGCTGTCGGTCGGCGCTGGAGGAATCTCCGTGACCGCCACCGCAGTTGGGATCGGTCGCCTGACGCGGAGCCTGGTGGGCATCGTGGGCTGCTCCTCCTATTCCTATATATCTCCGAGAGCGGCCGGGGAGACCACGGCCTCGACATCGCGCGACGGCTGCAGCTCGATTGGTATACCCGACCGCCTCCTCCCCGCTGCTCGCCGGGGCGATGGCAAGGCACCGAACGGCACGGGGAGTGGTTTGATTCGGCGGAGGGCCGGGAGGGGGGGAGGAAGTCGGGACCGCCGGGACATTGCGGTCATCCACGGGCGGACTGTAAGTTGGCTGCGTTAATTCCTCCCCCCGGAGTCTCAGATGCGATCGCTGGTCACCGCCGCCCTGCTTGCCTGCCTCGCGCTCCCGGCCGAGGCCCAGACGCTCAGCAGCCAGATCAATGGACTGTTCACGTTTGGAGACTGCGGCAAGCCTCTCTGTCTCTCGGTGGGAAGCGGACACGGCGACCACTTCATCCCCGCGGTCCAGGCGGGCTCTTCGACGGTCATCGGCTTCGTGGAGAGCTCGGTCGGCCGGTCGGTGGCGTCGACGCCGATCAGCGCCACCTCAAGCGGCACCACCTTCGCCATCATCGGGGGCCTGCCGGTGCAGTCCTCCACTTCGCCCGGACCGATCTTCGGCGAACGCGCGCAGACGCTCGGCCGAGGCCGGTTCTTTCTCGGCGCCTACGTCTCCCAGATCGCCTTCACCTCGCTCAACGGCAGCCCGCTCGACAACATCGAGTTCAACTTCGGGCATGAGAATGTGGGCGACTCGCTCTACGGCATCCCGGATTTCGAGAACGACATCATCGCCGTCCGGCTGCGCATGGACATGAATATCACGAGCACCTACCTCAATGCCACCTGGGGGATGCTCGACTTCATCGATGTGGGCGTGGCAGTGCCGTTCGTCCGGACGACACTCGATGGCACAGGCACCGCGCAGGTCCTCCCGTTCGGCAATTCGACGGTGCACAATTTCGGGGGCGATCCGGCGAATCCGATCATGCGGGCGACGACCCGGGTCTCCGGTTCCGCCTCGGGCATCGGCGACGTGGTCGGACGCATGAAGGTCAACCTCGGTCAGGGCAAGAAGTTCGGGGCGGCGATCCTCGGCGAGGTCCGTTTCCCCACGGGCAACGAGAAGAACCTGCTGGGATCCGGCTTCACCTCGGTTCGTGCCTCGGGCATCGCGTCGGCGCAGTTCGGCGACTTCGCTCCGCACCTCAACGTCGGCTATCTGGCGAGGAGCGACAACCAGGTGAATGATGCCTTCCTCGCCACGCTCGGCTTCGACCAGTTGATGGCATCGTGGGCCACCATGGGGGCCGAACTGATCACGTCCTGGCAGGTGGGCGCGCGCAAGCAGACCCTTCCCGGCGACCTGGTCTACCAGGTGCCGATTCCCCGGCGCGTGCCGTCTACCAACGTGGCCAATCGCCGGGACGAACTGATGAATCTCTCGCTGGGCATGAAGTTCCGGGTCCGCGGTGGCGCCATCGTGGTCCTGAACGCGATGGCCCCGATGCGAAAGACGGGGATGCAGCCGGACTGGATCTGGACGGCGGGGCTGGAAGGATCGTTCTAATCGCAGGCCGCCACCCGATCGGGTGGCGGGACTCTCAGGAACAGCTCAGTTGAGCGGCGCGCCGGCCCGAATCCAGGCCCGGATGGTGTCACGCATCGCGGCGGGGATGAAGGTCGTCCCGCTGGGCATCCCGCCCGGACATGCCGCGGGAGCAGTGTGGTCCAGCTTCAGGATCAGGAGACTCGCCGCCTCCGCCGTTGCCCCACCGCCAGGCGCCACTTCGACGAACTGCCCCGACTGGCAGGTGGTCGGCACGTTGAAGAGCAGGTTGTAGGTCGGCGTCGCGGCCCCACCGAGACTCAGCCCCCCAAGTCCATTGCTGGCCGTATGACAGAAGGTGCAGCCCCCGGCGGCGGGGGCGGCCCACATGTGATGCACGTGGGTGGTATAGCTGAAGTAAGCGTTGCCCTGCAGGGCGACCGAGGATGCCGCCTGGGTCGTGACCAGGAGCTGGTTGAGGTAGAGACCAGTGGCCGGCACGGCCCCATTGGCTTCGAGCGTCCAGGATCCGACCGTGGCATGCCCCGTGGCATCGGTCAGTACCGTCCCACCCGTCACACTTCCACCACCGCTCAGCGCAGTGAACGTCACCGAGAGCCCGGAAACCGGGTTGCCGAACGTATCGCTCACCTGCACCGTCGGCGCGATCGCGACCGCCGAGCCGGCAGCGGCCGTCTGGTTGTTTCCGGTGGTGATCGTCAGCACCCGCGCCGCGGGCGGTCCGGGTGCGACGTTCAGGGTGACCGTGATCGTCTGCGGGCTGTTCCCCGCGACGGCGGAGGAGATGGCCAGGGTCGCAGTATAGGTGCCGGCGGTGAAGATCCCCGTCGTCAGGGGGGTCAGCGTCAGGGTCGCCGGAGCGATGGTGCCGCTGAGGGAGGGAAGCAGCCAATTCTGCTGACCGCCGCTGTACTGGACCGTACCGAAGGCGATCCCGGTAAGGGAGAGCCCACCGGTATTGGTGATCGCCACGGTCTGGGGCGCGGGGCTGGCCTGACCGGCCTGTGAATTGAAGGTCGCGGTCGTTCCGCCCAGGCCGATCGCGGGTCTCGGCCCCACGCGGACCCGGGCCGAGCCCTGAACCCCGTCCACCGTCGCCGTGACCGTCACGGTTCCCGCGGAGACGCCGACGAGGCCACCCGTGTCATCCACCGTCGCGATGGAGGGATCGGCGCTGACCCAGGTCACCGGCCGCCCGGGGCGGAGGGCGCCGGAGGGATCGAGGGGGAAATCGTCCAGCGCCCCGGTCGCCCCGATGACGAGGTCCGAACTGTCAGGCGAGACGGTGACGGAATGCACCCGCACATCGGGCAGATCGCTCAGCACCTCGCGGCAGGCAAGCAGCAGCAGCACGGAGGCAGCGAGCAATCCGGCGACACGACGGGCACCCATCATCGGCAACCTCAACGGATTTCGGTAATCACCCAGCCGGAACCGCGGCGAGCGAGCTGATAGACATTGTCCGCAGGCAGTTCGTTCCGCTGGCCGCTGGCCTGGAACTGCCACTTGCCCGACACCACAGCGGTCGCCACGTCACCGGTAATCTGGAGATCGGTGACCGTCAGCCGGACCTGCAGGTTCTTCATGTTCGGCAGCGCCTGCCTGAGCTGCTGTTCCCGAACCGACGGCATGCTCGGGAACACCTGCCGCACCCGCCCGACATCCCGCGTCTCGATCGCGCGGGCATAGGCCTGAATCGTGGCCTCGGCCTGAGTGCGGAGGTCCGCCTCACTGGGGCCGGCAGGCGCGGTCACCGTCACGGTTGCCGTAGCCTGCCGGCCCGCGGAAACGGCGGTGATGGTCGCGGTGCCAACCGCGCGCGCAGTCACCGTGCCATCCGGACTCACGCTCGCCACCTGCGGCGCGCCCGAGCTCCATTGCACCTTGTCCGCCGGGCGCCCGCTGCCCCCAAGCAGATTGGCGGAGAGCGTCCCGGTCTTGCCCGCTTCGAGGGTGAGATCGGCCGGCGTGATGGCGAGCGCCGTCGCGGGGGCCTGCACCGTCACGGCCATCGAACCGCTGACCTGCTCCACGGCAGCGCTGATGATGGCCCGCCCGGGCTGGCGCCCGACGACCTGACCGCCGGCACTCACCGTCGCCACGTCCGGCGCACTCGATCTCCAGGCAACCTGCCTGCCAGGCACGCTGTGCCCGGCGGCGTCGATCGCATCAGCGTCCAGCGTCACGCTCTCCCCGACCGCCAGACTGTTCGGCCCGCTCACCTGCACGGACTGCAGCGGCGAGAGCCGGGAAGTCGAAGCCGTCGCACCGGGGGGAGGAACATCGGTTCGGGTCGCGGGGCGCTGCGGCTTCGGGACCGGTGGCTTCTGCACCGCGGCCTTGGGGGTTTCCGCCGGGGGCGGTGCGGGCGTGGCGGGGGCAGAGTCCACGACGGCCACCGTGGACTCAGGCCGCACGGCGACGACGGTTGTGCCCGTGTCCTGAGTGACCGGACTGACGGCTGCAGGCTCCGGCGCGGGCAGCGCAGGCCCCTGCACCGTCGCCGTTGTCGCTGTCCCCCGGCTCTTCCACGGTTGCAGCACGCCCAGCACGCCAAGTGCCGCCACGGCCAGGACCGCGCCGGCGATCACCAGCGGATTGCGCCGCGGTGCCGGTGGGGCGGTAACGGTCGTCGGCGCCGCGGCCATGGTCGCCGAGGCCTTCACCGCGGCGGCTGCTCTTCGGGTCCTGGGGTTCGGCCCCGAGGTACCGGCCACGGATGGCACCGGGCTTCGCGGGGTGCTGACCCGCTTGAGCAGGCGGCGATTCTCTCCCTGCATCGCGAACTGGATGAGCTGGGACCGGACCGGATCGTCGTGATCCATGATGGGCGCATTGAGCGCACGCACAACGTCTTCCATGCGCGCAAAGCGATCCTCGGGCTTCTTCGCGAGCATCCGCTCGATCACCGCCGCGAGTTCCGGCGGACAGTCGGGGACCCGCTCCAGCAGCGGCGCGGGCGGCTCGTGCGCATGCTTGAACATGATGTTCATGGCGCTGCCTCCCTCAAAGGGAAGGCTGCCGGTGACCATCTGATACGCCGTGACGCCGAGCGAGTACTGGTCCGTGGCCCCGCTCAGGGGCATCGCGTGACACTGCTCGGGGCTCATGTAGTGCGGCGTCCCGATCGCCGCCCCCGTCATCGTCAGCCCCTCGGTGTTCGCGACCTTGGCGATGCCGAAGTCGGTCACGACCGGGTGGCCTTCGATGTCCACCATGATGTTGGCGGGCTTGATGTCGCGATGGATGACGCCGTGCCGGTGGGCGTAGCCGAGCGCGTCGGCGACCCGGCTCAGAATCTGGCTGACCATCAGCGGCGGGAGCGGCGCCTGGCCCTTGATGATCGCGTCGAGTGGCTGCCCTTCGATGAACTTCATCACGAACAGCAGCAGGTCCTGCTCCTGCTTGACCGCGTAGATCGGAACGATGTTCGGATGGCTGAGGTTGGCGACTGTGCGGGCCTCGAGCCGGAACCGCTCCACCATCCCGTCGCCCTGCAGCAGCTGGGGATGCATCGCCTTGATCGCGACCTTGCGGTCGAGCTGGATGTCGTGGGCAAGATAGACCGAGGCCATCCCGCCACTGCCGATCTCCAGCAGGATCTCATATTCCCCGAGCGTGATATCCCGCAGCGTCTCCAGGAAGCGGTCCTTGATCATCGCCGTGTTGGAGACCATGACCGTGCTTTCGCCAGTCACGTTGATCGGGTTCGAGACCTCCGTCCCGCACGAGGCGCAGAATCGGGCGCCGCGGCCGACCGCGGTGCCGCACTTCTCGCAGACCGCTCCCGTCGTGCCGCTCATCGGCCGAAGTGCTCCAGGTACTCAACGCCGGGCAGCATGGCCATCCGCCAGGCCTCTTCAGTCTCCGCGGTGCACTCCGGATCGTGGAGTCGCACCGCGTGCAGCAGGCTGTCGAGGAACATGGCGTACTGGCTCGACGGCACATTCATGTCCGAGGGGCCATGGCGCTCTGCGATCCGCTCCAGCAGGTGCGGATTCGGCCGACCTGCGTAACTGAGCAGCAACCCGAGTCCGTGCTGCAGCAGCTTGTGCTGCCGCTCGAAACGGGTGTTGGCGAACTGCGGTGCGATCGCGGGGTCGCTGGCAAGAAACCGCTCGTAGAACGAGCGGAAGAAATCATCGTGACGCAGGCAGCGCTCATAGCTCGCGCGGGCAAGCTCGATCTGCTGCGGGGTGGGCGCTGGAGCGGTCATTGCACCGGGATGGGCATTGTCGGATTTCAAAAGATACGCTGGGAAGGGACAATGTCCACCATGTGGGCGGGCTGGACGGTGGGGGCGCGCTCCCCCGCTTCCAGGGGCCCGGGGCGATGCCGGAGGAACCGGGTTGCGGGGAGGTTGCCGGTCGCCTGACGAGCCGGAGAGTCAGCCGCTACCGCTTCGACTCGCCCGGACAGGTCTTACCGGGAGACAGGGGGTAAACAGGAGGAATCGGTTCGCAAATCCGGGAACTGACGGGTCGGGCCACTCCACCCCGGGAATGAAGTGCCTCCATGCCGGCTCCGGATCACTTGGCCATGGCCCCGGGCCGACCGATTCCCGGTGCCCGCAGGCGTCGAGCGCTCTGGCCGGTGTCCCCGCGGCTTCTACCCCGGCCCCGATGCGTCGGCCGTCTCGGCGTGGCTCTGGATCCGGGCAGCCAGGGGTGTCGGGGTACTGACACCGCATCGTGAGGGCGAACTCCTCGGGTCTCTGGGTGCGCCAGCGCGCATAGGCCCCGTATTTCGGAGCGGCGACGGCTCGAAGGCTGTCAGGAAGACCCAGGTAGAAGTCGAGCGCGACATTCCAGGCGCGGAGCTCCTCCTCGCCGAGCGCACGGGTGCCGGGCGGCGCGCCGCCGAGTACGTGGATGATCTCGTGAGTCAGTCCGACCGCGACGGTGGCCGCCGGCAGGGTGTCGTTGAAGAGAATCACTTGGCGCGCGAAGTGATCGGTCAGGAAGTCCGGCGGGTGCCCGGCTCGGCGCGCGAGAAGGCTCCTGGTATTGGAGGCACGCTCGGAGCTCCTGCCGACCACGAGGACGTAGTCCGTCGCGTGATACCGCGCGATCACCGCCCGGCCCGTGGCCGATTGCGCCAGCACCCGCGCCGCATCGGCGAGTCTCGGATGGCTCGCGAATTCCGCAGGCACGCGCGGCGCGGGGCCTGGGCCCTCCACCGGCAACGGTGACAGCAGCAGGCCGAGCAGCAGCCACATGGGATCTCACTCTTCGAGAGGCTCCGCTCAGGGCGGCGCCGAGTCGGATCGAATCGTCTCCATGAGGGGCGGTCCCGCGGTGAGCTTCGTGCGGGGCGAGGGTACTTCCAATCTGGGGGTAGGGCCGCCGATCGCAAGCCGTGGGTCAGGCGACGCAGGGGGCTCGCGACCGCTCCACATGCGGGAGCCCCACTACGGCGTGCTAGAACCGTGCGAAGTGCCAATTGTTGGAGTTCAGCCACGGGCTGCAGACGAAGTTGAAGATCGAGTCGGGCGCCGGGTCGATCCGATGCAGGTCGAGCCCGTGGAGGCTGTTCCCAGCCGTCCCGGTCACATCGTACGGGATACCCAGCTCCGTGAGCCAGGAGGTCACGACGTGAAGGAACTCCGTTTCACCGAAGGTCGCGCACCCCGCATCATTGCTGAAGTAGCCGGTCACCAGCGCCAGGTGCCGCGATGGCACACGCGGTGTCTGCACCGACCGGGTGTAGACCATCTGCCATGGGCCCCAAACAACACAGCCCGGGCGGTAGCCCGGGCCGACGTTTCGCAGGTTGGAGCGGCATGTGAAATCCAGAGGCGGACCAGCCGGCCGCTGCGGAGGAATAGCTGGGGGCGGATTCGAACCGCCGACCCCGGCATTATGAGTGCCGTGCTCTAACCACCTGAGCTACCCAGCCTTGGGGCGCAAATCCTAGCGAAGCGCCCTACCCTGCGTCAAGGTTTCCCCGCCTCGAACATGCCGATTGCGCCCTTTGTCGCGTCGGCGAACGCATGGGTGACGAAGGGGTAGGTCCCCGCTTCCCGGAGTCGGGTTTCGAAGATGGCCCCGCCGCCCACCGGGACCATCACCGTCTGCACGCCAGCGAGTGGGGTGCTCGTCGAGGCGTCGAGGAACACCCGCTCGAAGATGCCCCCGACCACGTGGAACGATGACACCCGATTCGGCCCCGCGTTCACGACGTAGATCCGGATCGGTTCGCCGACCGCCACCGGGATCGGGTGCTTCGCATACTGCGCCGAGCGGCCGTTGAACACTACGTAGTCGGGGGCCTGGTCCAGCACCTTGGGCCAGTCGAGGCTTCGGGCGTGGTGGCTGCTGTCCTCCGGCGACAGGTAGAACTCGCTCTGCACCAGGACGAACTCGCGGGCTTGCGCCCGCGGAACCACCGGGTCGACGATGAAGGCGCCGTACATGCCGTTGGCGATGTGCGCCGCCACCGGTGCGGTCCCGCAGTGGTACATGAAGACCCCGGACACCCGAGGCACGAACCGATAGTGAATCGAGTCGCCCGGATTGACGTTCACGTAATAGTGGCTTGGCGCGATCTCCGCGGCATGGAAGTCCATGCTGTGCGGCATCGGGGCCTTGTTGACGAGCGTGAAATCGACGGTGTCGCCCACGGTCGCCCGAAGCACGGGACCTGGCACGCCCCCGGCAAAGGTCCACGCCTCGTAGCTCACACCCTCATCGATGGTGATGGGAGCGTGCTGGATTTCGAGACGCAGCGTTTTCAGGTGCCCGGGCGCCGGCGGTGGAGCCTGCGCCGAGATGGGTGCTGGCACTCCCGCGGTCCCGATGGCAGCTTCGCCGTGGGAGATATCGGCCGCGGAAGTGGTGGGCGCCGCGACCGGCGGCTGGGTTGGGCCTTCTGGAGACCTGGGGGACTTTGCGGGCTGACACGCGGCGAGAGTCGCGAGAGCGCAGAGCAGCGAGGCACGAGAGGCGAGCGAGGGGCGGTGCCGCATGAGGGGACCTCCTGCAATTGAGGGAGGCAACGGACAGCGAGTCCTAGGGCTCGCTGTCCACCTGCAGCCGGTAGAGAAACTCCCCCTTCCGGATCATTCCGAACTGCTCGCGGGCGAGGCGTTCCTGCAGCTTTCGGTCGGTGACCACCGCCTTGGCATAGCGGCGCAGCGAGTCGACTTCGACCGTGAGCTGATCGATGGCCGCCTGCTGCGCCCGTTCCTGGCCCCTGAGCTTGAGCCAGTTCAGTGTGCTGTATTCCCCGCCGAAAATCGCGTACAGAAGCGCCCCGCCAAGGACAATGGCGACGAGCAAGCGGGCGCGGCTCACAGCGCGTAGAGATCCCGGCCCGGATACTGGGCGATCTCGCCGAGCTCTTCGCTGATGCGGAGCAGCTGATTGTACTTGGCGATGCGGTCGGTCCGGCTGGCGCTGCCCGTCTTGATCTGGCCGACACCAGAGGCGACTGCGAGGTCCGCGATGAAGGTGTCCTCGGTCTCGCCGGACCGATGCGAGATGATCGCGCCATACCCGGCCGTCTTCGCCATCTCGATGCACTCGAGGGTTTCCGTGAGCGTCCCGATCTGGTTGACCTTGACCAGCACGGCGTTGGCGACTCCCTGCTCGATCCCCTGGCCGAGGCGATCGACGTTGGTGACGAAGAGATCGTCGCCCACGATCTGGCACCGGGTGCCCAGCCGCTCGGTCAGCAGCTTCCAGCCGTCCCAGTCGTCTTCGGCGAGGCCATCCTCGATGGAGACGATCGGATACCGGTCCACCCAGCTGGCGTAGAGGTCGACCATCCCGGACGCCGGGCGACGGCTGCCGTCGCCCTTCTTGAAGACGTACTCCCCTTCCTGGAAGAGTTCCGAGGCCGCCACATCGAGTGCGATCGCCAGATCCCGGCCTGGCTCGTAGCCCGCCGACCGAATCGCCTCCATCACGACATCGAGGGCGGCCTCATTCGACGGGAGCATTGGCGCGAACCCACCTTCGTCGCCAACGGCGGTCGAGAGCTTCATCTTGGTGAGCACCTTCTTCAGCGCATGGAAGACCTCCACCCCCATCCGCAGCCCCTCAGGGAAGGTCTCCGCGCCGATTGGCACGACCATGAATTCCTGGGCATCCACGTTGTTGGAGGCGTGGGCGCCGCCATTCAGGATGTTCATCATCGGCACCGGCAGCACCCGCGCGAGGGGCCCACCGAGATAGCGATAGAGGGGAAGTCCGGAGTCCTGCGCCGCCGCCCGGGCCACGGCCATCGACACCGCAAGCATTGCGTTGGCGCCCAGGTGGCTCTTGTTGGGCGTCCCGTCGACATCGAGCATCTCCTGGTCGATCGTGATCTGGTCCTCGGCCGCCATCCCCTCGAGCCGCGGCCCGATCACCTCGTTGACGTTGCGAACCGCCTCGAGGACGCCCTTGCCCTGATAGCGCTTCGGGTCGCCATCGCGCAGCTCCACTGCCTCATGTTCGCCGGTCGAGGCGCCGCTCGGCACTGCGGCCCGTCCCGTCGCCCCGCTGGAAAGAACGACTTCGGCCTCGACGGTGGGATTGCCGCGGCTGTCGATGATTTCGCGCCCGTGCACTTCGATGATCGTGGACATGGAACCGGTGGGTTGGAGTGGGGCTCTCGTGGGTGTGCGGAACGTACAACAGGAGCAGGGATCAGGGAACGGCTGCTCAGGCGAAGTGGTCGTGGCCCCGGAGCGCCACCACCCGGTCGCCCAGACGGAGGCGGACGCCGGCGCCGGGGTGCGCGGTCCCGATGCGGGTCAACGGCACGCCGGTGTCGCGTGTCAGACGGGCTGCCGCGGTGGCATCGAATGCCGCCGGCATCGCGACCAGAAGTTCGTAGTCCTCCCCGCCCTCGGCGGCGAAGATGGCCGGCTCGGTTCCTTCGCGCACGGCGACCAGCCGTGCGGACGGGGCGACCGGAAGCCGCGTCAGGTCGATCTCCAGGGCGACCCCGGAAGCGGCGGCCATATGCTCCGCATCACCACCAAGACCATCACTGAGATCCAGCATGGCGTGGGCCCCGGCCCGGGCGAGCGCCACGCCGCTGCTGATCCGTGGACGCGGGTGCGCGAAGGCCGCGCGCGCGGCCGCATCCGGGGCTCCCCCTGCGAGCCAGGAGTGCAGTGCCGCACGGGCCCCCCCGAGCTCGCCGGTGACCCAGAGGCCATCGCCCGCGAGGGCGCCCGCGCGAGTCACCGGGCGCACGGCGCGCCCGAGCACGGTCACGTCGATCACCCAGCGTTCGCTGGCCGTCAGGTCCCCACCAAGCACCGCGCCACCTGCCGCATGCGCGGCGAGGCCGACGCCGGACATGAGCGCCGTGAGGTCGTCATCGCTCGCACTCGAGGGCACCCCGATGCTGGTGAGCACGCCGATCGTCGCCGCCCCCTCGGCGGCCAGGTCGGACAGCGCGGCCGACGTCGCGCGCCAGCCGAACTCCTCAAGGGTCAGCCAGTCGTGCCGGAAGTGCACACCCTCGACGGAGAGATCGACGCTGACGACGAGTCGTCCCTCTCCGTCAGGCAGCACCGCGCAGTCGTCACCGACCCCATGCGCGACGGGCCCGAGCTTCTGAAGGATCTGCCGGATCCGGTCGAACTCGCGCCCGGGGCCGAGCCGGATCGTCGTCCGGCCGTTGAAAGGTGTCGCTGATTCTCTCGTCATTGTCCGATGGCATCCAGCTGCAGCCGGACGAGGCCGCGCAGCGTGGCAACCCACAGGTAAGTGTCATCCACCGCGATGTCGGTGACCTGCCCGGGCAGGTCCCCGGGTGCGGTCAGTGGCCGGCGGAGCGGAGTGAGAATCCCCGCGAGACCAACACCGCGATCACCAGCGATGTAGAGGCCACGTCGACCGTTAATAACCGTATGCAGCCGTCCGAGCGTGCTGCCGAGCAGCGGTCCGAGGGTGAACCGGCCCGTGCCCGGATTGCGCCAGAGCAGGCGGTCCTGGAGCAGCGCCACGAGGGTATCGGCGCGCCACGTGAGTGCGACCACCGGCGCCTGCAGGCTGATGCTTTCGCGAAGCGCGTCGGGCTGCAGCAGGTCCGGCTCGCCCGGCAGCGCGGCGAACAGACCAATCCGGGTGCCGACCCAGGTCGTGTCGCCCGAGAGCGCCACGGCGTAGGCCGCGTCGGAAAAGCTCGGTGCCAGCCTGCGGAACCCGGTGGAATCGGCGTAAATCGCGAGGCCATGCGCGGTGCCGGCCACGATCCGTCCGCGGCGCTGGGCGAGCGAGAGTATGCGTGCGTCAGGCAGTCCCCGCCCTTCGTCATAGCGGTCAGCATCTTCCGTCCGCGTCGAGAGCCTGATCACGCCGCCATCGGTCGCGAGCCAGAGATCGGATTCGAGCCCGACGACCCGGCGCGCCTGGATGAAGGGCAGCCCGGTCGCCCGCGGTCCCTGCAGCGAGCGGAATTCGCTGAGATTCGTCGCGACGAACGTCAGCCCCGGATCGGCGTTCTGGGTACGCTCGGTGACCGCCCACACTCCGCCCGTCCCCGCGAAGACCGCGGCCACCACCTCACTCGGCAGGCCATAGGACAGCCGGTCCGCGATCCCGGCGCCGTCCGCGAGAAAGAACGCGCCGGCGCCGCTGGTTCCGAGATACCAGCCGATGCCGGTGAATCCCTGCGCCCGGGCGACGGCCGTGTACCGCACGCTCCGGAGCCGGCTCGTCGCCAGGAGCGAGGCGCTGTTCGCCTGAATCGCCGGATTGCTCCGGATCGCCTCATCCAATGTCGCGGCACGCAGCGGGCGCCTCGGGGCGCTGCCAGGAAACGCGACGCCCCCGCGGGAGGCCGTGAACCACCCGGAGCCGACCCGGAGAAAGAGCCCGGCCCCCGGCGCATCCTGATCGAGCGCGGCGTCCACGACGCCACCCGGCACGCTGCCCTGTTCCCAGAGCTGAATGCCGGGGTCCAGCCGGAGCCATCCACCCCGGCGCACCAGCCAGAGGCCGCCATCCAGGGGATCGGCGAAGGCGAGAAAGACATCGTTCAGGGAGGTCGGATCGCGGGGCTGCCAGGGCCCCGACCAGCGGCGGGCGAGCGGATCCCAGGCGATCACCGCGCCCGGCGTCACCACGTACACCCGATCGCTGCTCGTAGCCACGGCGGTAATCCGCGTGAAGTCGCCAACGAGGGCGCGCTCGTCCGGCGTCCAGTCCCGAGTCTGTGCCTCCGCCGGCAGCGCCAGCAGCGCGACGAGCAGGGCGGTGCTCCACGCCGATCTCACCACCGCTGCGGCGCCTCCAGCTCGAGCAGCACCGGCGGGCGCGGCGCCGGCCTCACCTGCCGCATGGTCTCCCATGTCCGCCAGAGATCGGGCAGCGCGGCGGTGACATCCATCGGTCGCATGCCCCGCGCGGTGAAGCGACGCGCCGCCAGGTCGGCGGCGCGTCCCAGCGCCTGGGCCGCGACCGCGGCGGCCAGCACCGGCGGCGCGATCTGCATCACGGACGTCGCCACGAGGCCGCTCAGGATGTCGCCGCTGCCGCCCGTGGCGAGTCCCGGATTGCCCGCAGCGACCGTGATCGTGGAGCCCTCATGGCCCGCAACGACGGTCGGGACCCCCTTGAGCAGCACGGCACAGCCGACCATCGCGGCGGCGGCGGAGGCAGCGCCCCAGGGATCGAGTTCGAGGCTCTCCGCATGCTCGGGGAAGAGGCGGCGGAACTCCCCCTGATGCGGCGTGAGCACCACCGGCCGGTCCGCGGCGAGCGTCCGGAGCGCCTCACGGCTGCCACCGAGCGCGTAGAGCGCATCGGCGTCGAGCACGAGCGCCCGGGCGTGCCGTGCCGCCTCGAGAACAAGTCCCTCCCGCCCCGCCGCCCTACCCAGGCCCGGGCCGATGACGACGGCATCGGCACGCTCGAGCAGCGCGACGAGCTCGGTGCTGAGCGGCAGCGAGAAGTCCTGTCGCAGTGTCTGAAGGTCCGGCTCCGCCGCCGCCAGCAGATCGATGGTGCTTCCGGGCGCGACCGCGTGGACGAGTCCCGCCCCTGCCCCGAAGGCGGCGCGCGCCGCCAGCCGGAGCGCGCCACTCATGCCCTCATCACCGCCGATGACCACGACCCGGCCGCGGGTTCCCTTGTGCGCGCGCGCGGCGAACCGGCCCTGCGAGTCGGCCGCCTCGCGATCGGTCAGCAGCACCGGCCAGCCGGCCTCCGGCGCGGGATGGCCGATGTCCGCAACGACGACCGTGCCACACTCGTCGCGCGCGAGGAGATGGCCGCGGCGCAGCCCGCCGAATGTGATGGAAAGGCTGGCCTGCACCGAGGCGCCGTGGGTGACGCCCGTCCGCAGGTCGACACCGGTCGGGCCATCGATCGCGACGATCGGCAGCGCCAGGTCGTTCAGACGGTCAACGAGGGCCTGGATCGGGGCGCGAAGCGCGCCGTGCGCGCCCGTGCCGAGCAGGGCGTCGACCGCCAGCGTGACCGTCGGCCACGGACCGTCGGGCTCGACGGCACGAACGCCTTCGCTCCGCGCGAGGTCCGCCATCTGGCGATGGAGAGGCGACGGATCGCCCGGCACCGCGGTCACGAAGACCGGCACCTCGAGCCGGTGAAGCACCCGCGCGACGACCCAGCCATCGCCGCCGTTGTTCCCGGGGCCGGCTGCCACCAGGACGCCGCCGGCCAGCCGGTCCGGGAAGCGGGCGGCGAGGAGCTCCGCCGCGGCCCGGCCGGCGCATTCCATCAGGGTCGCGAGCGCGATCCCCGCCGCCTCGGCGCGGCGGTCCCACTCGCTGGATTGTTCGGGGGAGAGAACGGGAAGGGTCATGGGTCCTTCGGTCTTCGGTGGCCCGAAGACAGATGCCTAACGACTGACCGCCACCAGCTCCGCGACGCCATCCCACGGATACGGCTCGCTGAAGGCCTCGTGGAATTCGTACACGGCCGCAAAGTCCTCCTCGCGATCGGTCGGCTGCGTGGAGAGGAGGCCGGCGCGGACGAGGATGTAGACGATGCTGCCGTAGTCCTCGGTCTTGCGAATCCCCCAGAAGCCCAGGACCTCGGGTGCCAGCAGGCCGAACTGCCGCACCGCGAAATCCCGGCAGGCCCAGGCGAGCTCGGCGCCAGTGACGTGGCGGCGCGCCTCGAGACGCGACTGGAGAAACTCGATCGCGGCGAGCACGAAGAGGTACGCGCGCTCATCGTAACGATATCCGTCGGCGCGGAGACGCGTCAGGACATCGGCCGTGAACTGAAGTTCATTCATGATGCGACAGGGTGGTCCGGGTCATAGCGAGCGAAGCTAGGACCCGGACGCCGGGGGGTCAAGCGTGCCGCGGACGGTACAGCGGGAAGGCACGGCAGAGGTCGAGCACTTCGTGCTTGACGCGCGTGATGGTCTCTTCATCGCGCCGGGTGAGCACCTCGTCGATGAGCTGGGCGATCCGCTTGAACTCGGCCTTCCCCATCCCGCGGGTCGTCATGGCCGGCGTCCCGAGACGGATGCCGCTGGTCACGAAGGGCGACTGCGGGTCGTCGGGAATGGTGTTCTTGTTGACGGTGATCTCCGCCTTGCCGAGCAGTGCTTCTGCCTCCTTGCCCGTCAGATTCTTGGGACGCAGGTCCACGAGCATCAAGTGAGTATCGGTGCCGCCGGAGACGATCGCGAAGCCGCGTTCGATCATGGCGTCGGCGAGCGTCTTCGCATTCTCGACCACCCGCTTGGCGTACTGCTTGAACTCGGGCTGGAGCGCCTCCCCGAAGGCCACGGCCTTGGCGGCGATGACATGCTCGAGGGGGCCACCCTGGGTGCCCGGGAAGACCGACTTGTTGACCGCGGCGGCCAGATCCTGGATGCAGAGGATGATGCCGGCGCGGGGGCCGCGAAGCGTCTTGTGGGTCGTGCTGGTGACGACCTGCGCGTGTGGCACCGGCGAGGGATGCACGCCACCCGCGACCAGGCCGGCGAAGTGCGCCATGTCGACGAGGAGATACCCCCCGACCTCATCGGCGATGGAGCGGAAGGCCGCGAAGTCGATCGTGCGCGCGTAGGCGCTGCCCCCGGCGATGAGGATCTTGGGGCGCTCGCGGAGCGCCTGGTCCCGCACCTGGTCCATGTCGATCCGGCCGGTGCCGGGATTCACGCCGTACTGCACCGCGCGCCAGACGGCACCGCTGTGATTGACCGCGGCGCCGTGGGAAAGGTGCCCGCCGTGCGGCAGCGCGAGCCCCATGATGGTCTCGCCCGGCTTCGCGATCGCCATGAACGCCGCGAAATTCGCCTGCGCGCCGGAATGCGGCTGGACGTTCGCGTGGTCGGAGCCGAAGAGCTGCTTCGCGCGGTCGATCGCCAGCTGTTCAACCTTGTCGACCACCTCGCACCCGCCGTAGTAGCGCTTGCCCGGATAGCCCTCGGCGTACTTGTTGGTGAGCGGCGTCCCCATCGCGTCGATCACCGCGCGACTGGCGAAGTTCTCACTCGCGATGAGCTCGAGCCCGTTCTGCTGACGGTGCAGCTCGGCGTCGATGAGGCCGGCGATGGTCGGGTCCACCTGGCGGAGCGAGGCGTTGTGGTCGTACGACATGCGATCTCCCTTCAGGGTTCAATCTTGTCGACCCGGCGCTGGTGGCGGCCACCCTCGAAGGGCTCACTCAGCCACGCCCGCAGAATCTCCAGGCCCTCCTGCTCCGACACGAACCGGGCGGGCAGGACGAGGATATTGGCATCGTTGTGGGCCCGCGCCAGGCGGGCCACTTCCGGCGTCCAGGCCACGGCCGCCCGCACCCCGTGGTGGCGATTGGCGGCGTAGGCCATGCCGAGACCCGTCCCGCACAACAGCACCCCGCGCCGCACCTCGCCCCGCTCGACCTGCCCGGCGACGGGATGGGCGTAGTCGGGGTAGTCCGTGGAATCGGCCGAGTGGGTTCCGAGGTCGAGCGGTTCGAAGCCCAGCGAACGCAGTTCCTGCTTGAGCCGCTCCTTGAGCGCGAAGCCGGCGTGATCGGCGCCGATCGGGATGACTTCAGGCATTTGTCAGTATAGCCAGCGGACGAATAAAAATGCAGGGGGTCATACCCGGATCCCCGCGATGGTCCCGACGCCACGAATCCGTGCCTCGGCGACGTGATCGGCGGCCTGGTAGCTCGGGATGTTCTGTGCCTTCGCCGTCGCATAGATGCTGAGCAGGGTATCGTAGATCTGCGCCGCCTTGCGCTTGGCACGATCGTGATCCCAGCCCATCAGCTCACCATAGACGTTGATCACGCCGCCGCCGTTGATCACGTAGTCGGGGGCGTACAGCATGCCCCGCTTCTCGAGCTCGACTCCGTGCCGCTCCTCGGCGAGCTGGTTGTTCGCCCCGCCGGCGATGATCTCGACCTTGAGGCGCTTGAGGGTATCGTCGTTCACCGTCGCCCCGAGCGCATTGGGCGAATAGATATCCGCCGGAATGTCGTAGATCTTGTCCGGCGCCACGGTCTCCGCGCCGGTCGCCTTCACCACCTGCGCCACCTTCTCCTGGTCGATGTCGGTGACCACGAGCTTCGCCCCTTCGGCGTGCAGGTACTCGCAGAGCGAGAAAGCGACGTGGCCGCAGCCCTGGACGAGAATCTTCTTGCCGGCGAGGCTGTCGGATCCCCAGCGCGTCTTCGCAGTGGCCTTCATGCCGCAGTAGACCCCGTAGGCGGTCACGGGCGACGGATCCCCGGAGCGGCCATGCAGCCCGGCGACGCTCTCGGTCTCCATCCGCACGTACTCCATGTCCCCAGGCGAGGTCCCGACGTCCTCGGCGGTGATGTAGCGCCCCTTGAGCGACTCGACGAACCGGCCGTGGGCACGGAAGACCGCCTCGCGGTCCGTCCGCTTGTTGTCGCCCACGATCACCGACTTGCCGCCCCCGAGGTTGAGCCCGGCGACCGCCGACTTGTAGCTCATCCCGCGCGCCAGGCGGAGCGCGTCGGTGATCGCTTCGTCGGTCGACGCGTAGTTCCAGAACCGGGTGCCGCCCAGGGCGGGACCGAGCGTGGTGTCGTGGATGGCGATGATCCCGTAGTAGCCGCAGGAGGGCTCGTGACAGAGCACGAGCTGCTCATGGGCGTAGGCGGCCATCGACTTGAACGGATCCATAAGAGTTCCGAGTTCCGAGTGGGTTCCGAGTTCCGGATTCCGGCACCGCTCCGAGCGTCGCGTTCGCACTCGGGGCGGTACCTCAGTAGTTGTAGAAGCCCTTCCCCGTCTTGCGTCCGAGCTGTCCTGCCGCCACCATCCGCCGGAGCAGCGGGCAGGGGCGGTATTTGTCGTCCCCGAGTCCCCGGTGCAGGACTTCGAGGATCGCGAGACAGGTGTCGAGACCGATCAGGTCCGCCAGCATGAGCGGTCCCATCGGGTGCGCCATGCCGAGCTTCATCACCGTGTCGATCGCCTCGGGGGTCGCCACGCCCTCCATCACACAGAAGATCGCCTCATTGATCATCGGCATGAGGACACGGTTGCTGACGAAGCCGGGATAGTCGTTGACCTCGACCGGTGTCTTGCCAAGTGCCGTGGACAGCTCCATCACCCGCCGGGTCGTCTCGTCGCTGGTCGCCTGCCCTCGGATCACCTCGACGAGCTGCATCACCGGGACCGGGTTCATGAAGTGCATGCCGATCACCAGCTCGGGGCGCCGGGTCTTCGCGGCGATCTCGGTGATCGAGATGGAGCTGGTGTTGCTCGCGAGAATGACACCCGGCGCGCAGGCCTGATCGAGCTGCTGGAAGATCTGATACTTGAGCGCCGGATTCTCGGTCGCCGCCTCGATCGCGAGCTCCGCGCCGTGCACGTCGTCCACCGTGGTCGCGACCGCGATCCGGCTGGTGGCCAGGTCGGCCGCGTCCTGTCCGAGCGTCCCCTTCTTCACCATGCGCCCCAGGCTGGTCCGGATCGCGGCCAGCCCCTTGTCGAGCGCCCCGGCCGACACATCGACCATCGTGACGTGATGTCCTGAGGTCGCGAAGACCTGGGCGATGCCGTTACCCATGGTGCCCGCGCCGATGACGGCAACCTTCACGACAGCTCCTTTCCGCTCCAGCGCCAGGCGGCGACGGTGGCGAGCGCGATCATCGCGGTCGCCAGCAGGCCACCTTCGGGGCCGAAGGTGCCGCCGGTGAGCCACTGCGGGCCACCGGGCTGATAGTCGATGAGGGGGATGCGGAAGGGCAGCCCGCTGACCGGCGCATCCATCGCCGCCAGTGTGGCATTCCATCCGAGGTGCGCGCCCCAGGCGGTCCAGATGCCGCCGGGCGCGTAGAACGCGACGCCCAGCATCAGCCCGGCGAGCGCAATGTTCACCATGCCGAGCATGGTGCCGTTCGGGTTGAGCAGGTGGGCCATCGCGAACAGCACGGAGAGAAAGAGGAGCGCGGGTACCCGGCCAATCGCTCGCGCGAGCACCACCTGCCCCACGCCGCGGAACATCACCTCCTCGAGCAGCGCCGCCGGCGCGAGCAGCGACGCGGTCCGCGCGACCTGGATCAGGTAGTCCTGCGAGCTGCCGGTGTCGGGGATGAAATGCGCGCCCCCGACCAGCAGCGACAGTCCCAGGGCCAGCGCCGCCGGGACGATGCCGAGCCCGAGGCCGAGCACGAACCCTTTGCCCGCTCCGGCGGTGGGCGCCCAGCGCAGCTCCTCCCAGCTCAGACCGATCGCGCGGCGGCCGATCGCCCAGGTGAGCGTGCCATAGGCCACGAGGCCGCTGACCGTCTGTATGAGGAGGGTCCGCGGGCCAGTCGAACCCGCTTCGAGTCCTCCGGTGAGTTTCGCCCCGACGATGGTCAGCACCACCATCAGCACGAACCCGGATCCGAGATAGAGCAGCGCCCAGCCCGCCGCGCGCACTGGCGACGGGCGCACAGGCACGGCGGCGAGCGTCACGAGCGGAGTCGGAGGGCGTGATGCGCGCGCCACAGCACGACGGCGGCGAGCACCACCTTGAGCAGGTCCTGCGCGATGAAGGGCATGACTCCGAGCGTCGCGGCCTTCGCGGCGCCGCCCGAGATCAGGGTGAGCTGGGCCCAGCCCCCGAGATGAATGATCGCCATCCCCAGAAAGGCGGCGAGCAGCGAACGCGAGAAGTTCCCTCGCTCAGCGAGCCGACCGACGACAGCCGCAGCGAGCGGGAACGCGAGCAGGTAGCCGCCTGTCGGACCGAAGAGCCACGGAAGTCCGGCGTGGCCCGCCGAAAACACCGGCGCCCCGAACGCACCCGCCATGAGATAGAGCACCATCGACCCGGCACCCAGCGCCGCGCCGAAGAGTCCGCCGACGAGAATCACCGCCAGGCCCTGGAGCGTCATCGGCACTGGCGAGAACGGCACCGGGATGGCCACCTGGGCGGAGAGCGCGACCAGAGCAGCCGCGCCGACCAGGGTCAGCGGCCAGCGGAGCGGCATCCCGCGAAGCCTGGCGGTCGGCGCCGGCGGAACCTGGACTTGAATCGAGGGGCGGGTCATGAACTCAGATCCTTTCAACCGAGAGGGCCACGGCGTTCCCGCCGCCGAGGCAGAGGGTTGCGAGTCCGGCCGATTTCTGCCGGTCCTGGAGGGCATACAGCAGCGTGGTGAGCACCCGGGCACCGCTCGCGCCGATGGGATGGCCGAGGGCGACGGCGCCCCCGTTCACATTGACCCGGTCCCAGTCCCAGCCGAGGGCGCGGCCATCGGCGATGGCCTGCACGGCGAAGGCCTCATTGGCCTCGATGAGATCGTAGTGGCCGATGGAGGTCCCGGCCTTCTTCATCAGGTTCTGCACCGCGAAGATCGGGGCGAAGAAGAGATCCTTCGGTTCCCCGCCGCCGGTCGCGTAGTGGGTGACCTTCGCGAGGGGGCTGAGCCCGTGTGCCTTCGCGAACGCCAGGGAGGCGACGATGAGTGCGCTTGCGCCGTCATTGAGCCCCGGCGCATTGCCCGCCGTCACACTGCCATCCTTCTTGAACACCGGCTTGAGCTTCGCGAGGGACTCGAGGCTGGTGTCCTTCCGTGGCGACTCGTCGGCGGACACCGTGGTCGTCCCGCCCTTGCCGGGCACCTCCACCGGCACGATCTCGGCGGCGAACCTGCCACCCTCCTGCGCCGCGACCGCCTTGCGGTGACTCTCGAACGCAAACTGGTCCTGATCGGCGCGGGTGACACCGGCCTTGTCCGCCGTGTATTCGGCGTACTCCCCCATGTGATTCTTGCCGAAGGAGTCCCAGAGCCCGTCGTGGATCATCCCATCGACGAGCGTCTGATTGCCGGCCTTGATGCCGTTCCGATAGCCGTAGAGATAGTGCGGTGCGGACGACATCGACTCCTGGCCGCCGGCGACGATGCACTGCGCGTCCCCGGCCTTGATCGCCTGGGAGGCCAGCATGACCGCCTTGAGACCGGAGCCGCACACCTTGTTGATGGTCAGGGCGGGCACCACCGGTGGAATCCCGCCATGAATCATGGCCTGGCGCGCCGGGGCCTGGCCCGAGCCGCCCTGCACGACCTGACCCATGATGACTTCCTCGACCGCCGCGGCGTCGATCCCGGAACGGCGCACCGCCTCGCGTATGGCCAGGGCGCCGAGCTGGGGTGCGGAAAAGCCGCCCAGCGCACCGAGATACTTCCCGATCGGGGTGCGGCAGGCGGCGAGGATGACCGGCGTGGTAGCGTCGCTCACGAAGCCCTCAGCAAATGGTGGAACCGAGGGCAGAAGTATCACCGGAGCAGCCGACAGACGGTAGATGCTGCATGACTATGCGCGCCGGTGCAGGGTCATCATCCCACTCCGGGGATGGCCTTACGCCTGTACGGATTGGGCGCCGCCAGCCGCCGCCACCGCAGGATAGACCTGCGCAAGCGGAAAGGAGTGCCCCGCCATCTCGTGCGCAGCCCAGGCGAGGAGCCGGTCGCGCACCTCTGCGGGCACGTCCTTGTGGCGGTCTGCCGTGCCGCTCACGAAGAGTTCGGCATTGGTCTGCAGGATGTGCGGCGGGTGCATTTCGAAGTTGTCCTGATACTTCTGCATGTACGCGAAGCCCGCCTTTTCCACCACCCGCGCGAGCTCCTGCTCGTTGAGCGGTGCCACCCCGAGAAACTCGGCCACCCTGCATACCGTGCCCGGCAGATCGCGCTTCATGTCCTCGAAGTACAGGAACAGCACGTTGCCGTCGCGCCGGGAACGATCCCACCACCCCTTCATGTGCTCCGGCCAGGTGCCCCACCACATCAGGTCGGGGGAGCAGTACCAGGCTTCGAAACTCTCGATCGGCGGCGCCATGCCTCCGACGTTGGTAACGATGAAATCGATGCAGCTAGCAAAGCAGGAGACGGGGTGGCGTGCGACGTAGATGTAGCGCGCCGCTGGCGCCGCGGGACAGAGCTGTGCGGGGAAGTGGGTCTTGATGATGCGCGACGGCCGCTCCCTGCCGACGCGAGGTGCCGCCTCGAGTGGCACGCTCTTCCGTCCCTCAAGCCAGGGGGAGATCGCATACATCGTCTTGCCCGTCTCGACCAGATCTCCCCCGCCGCGATTCAGCACCTCGTAGACGACCTGCTGCATCCAGGTGGTGCCGCATTTCATCTGGGTCACGACGAAGACGTCGTCCGGGCGGGCTGGATAGGCCGCTCCCCTGGCGAAACTCTCCTCGCTGCAGCTCCCGTGCGGTCCAGCGACGCCCTTGTAAAGGAAGCGGAGCTTCTGGAAATCGAGCTTGGCACCGGCCGAGTTGAGCTTGAGGAGCGGCGAGAGCAGCCGGGCGTGGAGGCGAAGCGTCCGCTTGAACTGTTCCCGCCCCGCGGGCGAGCGGCCGTAGTAACCCAGCCCGACGGACTGCTCGTCCTCCCATTTGAGGACCGCCCCGAGATAGATACTCTGCAACACGATGAACAGGACCGCGACGCCGGCGAGTCCGAGGGCCCACCACACGATCACCATCGGTTACAGCCTTTCCTTGAGTGGGCCGACCATGCGGGGATACCTGCCGCTCATGGCACCAGCGCCCTGCTGCGCACCTGTTCCGTGAGCCGGGCGACGAATTCGGTCGCCGGGATGATTTCCTGTTTGTTCCCTGCCCCGCGCACCCGGATGGCCACGGTGCCATTCTCGGCTTCGCGCTGGCCGACGACGGCCATGTACGGCACCCGCTGCATCTCGCCTTCACGGATACGGTAGTTGAGGGTCTGGCTCCCCGCGCCGAGCGTGGCGCGGAGCCCGGCGTCCCGGAGCAACTGGTGCACCTTGGCCGCGGCCGCCTCCTGCACGTCGGAGATCGGCAGCACCCGCACCTGCTCCGGGGCGAGCCAGAGCGGGAAGGCGCCGGCGAAGTGCTCGATGAGGATCGCGATGAAGCGCTCGAACGAGCCGTTCACCGCGCGATGGATGATCACCGGACGGTGATCGTGGTTGTCCTCGCCGACGTACTTGAGGTCGAACCGTTCGGGCGCGGCGTAGTCGAGCTGAATGGTGCCGAGCTGCCAGGTCCGCCCGATCGAGTCGGCCACATCGAAGTCGATCTTCGGCCCGTAGAACGCGCCATCCCCCGGCTTGAGCTCGTAGGGAAGTCCGGTCGCCTCGAGTGCGGCGCGGAGCGCCCCTTCGGCACGATCCCACATCGCGTCGTCGCCGATGCGCTGCTCCGGGCGGGTCGCGAACTTGAGCGTGGCGGTGAGCCCGAAGGTCTTGTAATAGTCGAGGATGAAGCGGGTGAGGGTTCGCACCTCATCCGCGATCTGGGACTCCATCAGGTAGATGTGGCAGTCATCCTGCTGGAACTGGCGGACCCGGGTCAGGCCGGCGAGCGCGCCACTCACCTCATTGCGGTGAAGCACGTCGTAGGTGCTGTAGCGGATCGGCAGCTCGCGGTAGGAATGCTTGCCGGTCGCGTACAGCAGATGGTGACTGGGACAGTTCATTGGCTTCAGGGACATGTCCTGCTCGCCCGTCTCGTTGTTGTGGACGAGGAACATGTTCTCACGGTACTTGCCCCAGTGTCCCGAAATCTCCCACAGGCCCTTGTTGTAGAGCAGCGGCGTCTTGATCTCCTGGTAGCCATCGCGCTGCAGTTCGCGCATATAGGCATTGAGGGTGTTGTAGATCGCCGTGCCGCGATCGGTCCAGAACGGCGCGCCCGGAGCGAACGGGTGGAAGACGAACAGGTCGAGTTCCTTGCCCACCTTGCGGTGATCCCGCTTGCGGGCCTCCTCGAGCCGATGGGTATACGCCTCGAGGTCCTCCTTCTTGAACCAGGCCGTCCCGTAGATCCGCTGCAGCATCTGGCGGTTGGAATCGCCGCGCCAGTAGGCGCCAGCCGCCGACAGCAGCTTGAAATGCTTGAGGCGCGACGTGCTCGGGATGTGCGGGCCGCGACAGAGGTCGACGAAGGGCCCGTCGGTGTAGACGGTGATGGTCTCGTCGTCGCCGAGGTCACGGATCCGTTCGAGCTTGAGCGGGTCGTCCCGGAATCGCTGATTGGCCTCGGCGCGGTCCACGACTTCGCGGACGAAGGGGTAATCCTTCGCCGTCACCTCGGCCATCCGTTTCTCGATCGTCGCCAGGTCGTCGGGCGTGAACGGCCGTTCGACCTCGAAGTCGTAGTAGAAGCCATCCTCGATCGGCGGACCGAAGCCGATCGCCGCCGTGGGGAAGAGCTCGCGGACGGCGGTGGCGAGGATGTGGGCCGCGGAGTGACGCAGCACATCGAGCGCGTCGGGGTCCTTCTCCGTGAGGATGGCGAAGGCGGCATCCTCGGTGATCGGCCGGTCGAGGTCGCGAATCTGTCCGTTGACGCGGGCGGCGAGGGCGGCGCGCGCCAGCCCCGCACCGATCGACTGGGCCACCTCCCTGGCAGTGGTGCCTGATTCGACCTCGCGAACGCTGCCATCGGGGAGGGTAAGGCGGATCATGCTCATGGCGTCTCCTGGGCCGCAGGCGGGCGGACAATGGGCGGCACCCGGGGCGAGGACAGGAAATACCAGACCAGCCCGACCAGCAGGAGCAGGGCGAACACCACCCAGCGCCCGAGGGCAACACCACTCACCTGCATGTTATCTTCACTCATGGTGTTAATTTAGCTGCTCGCCGATGACCAGCGTAAGAGCATATCCACGATCATGTCGCGCCGTCCTTCCGCTTCCGAACTCCTCGCCTGGACCCTCGTCGGCACCGTCGTCGGTGTGGCCGCCGGTTTTGCGCTGGGCGAGTGGCTGGGGCCCTTGTCGCGGGAGCGCACCGGCCGCGCGCTGCGGCGGGTCACCCAACCCCGCGGTGCCGCCCGGCTGACCCCGTCCGAGGCCGCCCGCGCCGCCCGCCTGACGCTTGAACATGACTCGCGGCTCAAGGGGCTGGAACTCGCCCCCATCGGCGTGGGGCCCGGCATCGTGGAACTCCACGGCTGGGTGCCGACCCGGGCGCTTCGCGCCCACGCCTTCCGCCTGGTGAGCCAGACCGCCGGAATCGACACGCTCGTGAACTGTCTCCTCGTGCACGGCGAGGACGATGCCGCCGTGCCCGCCCTCGACGCGACCGACCTCCCCGCATGAACGACACGACGCTCCCCCCGCAATACAATCCCGCTGCCATCGAGTCCGACCTCTACCGGTTCTGGCTGGAGCGTCGCTGCTTCGAGCCTGCGCAGGCAAGGCATGCTTTGGCCCCGTATGTGATCATGATGCCGCCGCCCAATGTGACGGCGGTGCTGCACATGGGCCATGGATTGAACAACAGCGTCCAGGACGTGCTCGCCCGCTTCGAGCGCATGCGGGGGCGCCAGGTGCTGTGGCTGCCTGGCACCGACCATGCCGGGATCGCGACGCAGAACGTGGTGGAAAAGCTGGTCGCGAAGGAGGGGATGACCCGGTTCGACCTCGGCCGTGAAGAATTCGTCCGGCGGGTGTGGAGCTTCGTGGAGAAGACCGGGGGCGAGATTCTCGACCAGCTCAAGGCGATCGGCGCGAGCGCCGACTGGTCACGCACCTACTTCACCCTCGACGACGACCTCTCCCGCGCCGTGCGCGAAGTGTTCGTGCGCCTGCATGAGAAGGGACTCATCTATCGCGGGAAGTACATCATCAACTGGTGTCCCCGGTGCCTGACCGCGCTCTCCAACGAAGAGGCGGAGAAGGAAGAGACAGAGGGACGGATCTGGCGGCTCCGCTATCCCCTGGCGGACGGCACGGGTCACGTGACCGTGGCGACGACCCGGCCGGAGACGATGCTCGGGGACACCGCGGTCGCGGTGCATCCAGAGGACGAGCGCTATGCCGCGCTGATCGGCCGGCGGCTGAAGCTCCCGCTGACCGACCGCGAGATTCCGATCATCGCCGACCGCGCCATCGACAAGGAGTTCGGCACCGGCGCGGTGAAGGTGACCCCGGCCCACGACCCGGTGGACTTCGAGATCGGCCAGCGGCACGGCCTCGCCCAGATCGACATCATGACGCCGGAAGCGCGGATGGCCGAGACGGTGCCCGATCGCTTCCAGGGCCTCGACCGCTACGAGGCCCGCAAGAAGGTGGTGGCAGAGTTCGAGGCGCTTGGGCTCCTCGCCGGCGTCGAGAGCCATCGCCACGCGGTGGGCCACTGCTATCGCTGCGACACGGTGGTCGAGCCGCGCCTTTCGGATCAGTGGTTCGTGAAGATGGCGCCGCTGGCGAAGCCCGCCCTCAAGGCCTACACCGATGGCCGGCTCCGTTTCATTCCCGAGCGCCGGGGTGACGAGTACGCCCAGTGGATGGAGGGCATCCGCGACTGGTGCATCTCGAGGCAGCTCTGGTGGGGGCATCGCATCCCCGTCTGGTACTGCGACGACTGCGGCAAGACGCTGGTGAGCCGGACCGACCTCAGCGTCTGCGCCTGCGGCGGAGCGCTCCGTCAGGACGAGGACGTGCTCGATACCTGGTTCTCCTCCTGGCTGGTGCCGTTCTCCTCCCTCGGCTGGCCTGAAAAGACCGAGGATCTCGCGCGCTTCTACCCCGGCTCCGTGCTGGTGACCGCCCCCGAGATCCTCTTCTTCTGGGTCGCGCGGATGGTGATGGCGGGGGTGGAGTTCATGGGCGACATCCCCTTCCACACCGTCTACCTGCACGGCACGGTGCGCGACACCCAGCATCGCAAGATGTCGAAGTCGCTCGGGAACGGGATCGATCCGCTCGAGGTGGTCGAGAAGTTCGGCGCCGACGCGCTGCGCTATACCGTCATCGCGGGCATGGCGGTTGGCACCGATGTGATCCTCGACCCGAACGACCTCGAGACCTCCTTCGCGCCAGGCCGCAACTTCGCGAACAAGCTCTGGAACGCGGGGCGCTTCATCCTCACCAACCTGCCGGAGGCGGCGGGGGATTCGCCGGCCCGCGCCTACGGCGGCGCGGTCCGTCCCCTCGCGGGACGGCACACGGACGTGGTGCGGCGCGAGGAGCTCTCGCTCGTCGACCGCTGGATCGTGGCGCGCTGTGACCGGATGGTGCGCGAGGCGACCGCGAGCTACGAGAAGTACCGGCTCAACGAGGCAGCCTCGACGATCTACCACTTCGTCTGGAGCGATCTCGCGGACTGGTATCTCGAGCAGATCAAGCCGCGGCTCTACGGCAGCGAGCCGGGCGGCGACGTGGCCCGCGCCGTGGTCACGCGCTGTTTCGACGTCGCGCTGCAGATGCTGCATCCGATCATGCCGTTCATCACCGAGGCGCTGTGGAAGCGGTTCCCGGGACGGGCGGCGGAGGACTCGATCACGGCGGCATCCTGGCCTGCCCCCGCCCGGCTCGCGCAGGATGACGCCGCCGAGCGGGACTTCGCAGCCGTGCAGGAGCTGGTCGGCGCGGTGCGGCAGATCCGGGCGGAATACGGCGTGGAACCGGGCAAGCAGGTAAACCTGCGCATCTCCCGCCGCCATCCCGCGTTCACCGCCGAGGAGGGCACCATCACCCGGCTCGCGAAGGTCGGTACCCTCACCTACGGGGAGCCCCTCACGGAGCCTGGGGCGAACGCGGTTCTCCAGGACGGGACAGCACTCTACATCGCGCTCGGCGACCTGGTCGACCTCCAGAAGGAGTGCCAGCGGCTGGGCGCCGAGCACGCCCGCCTGACGGGACTCATTGAGAGCCAGCACAAGAAGCTCGGCAACGAGCAGTTCGTGAGTCGGGCACCGGCCGACGTGGTGGCCAAGGAGCGCGAGAAGCTCGCCTCGATGGAGCAGCAGGCCGCGGCGATCGCGGAGAAGCGCGGACAGCTCGGATGCGCCTGAGCCCGTCCCGGTCGGAGCCGCGCGGCATGACCCGTGTGCGCCCGCGCGAAGTGCTCGCCGGCCTCACGCTGCTCGCCATCCTCGCCTGCGCGCGGATGGGCTCCCCTCCGGGCGGACCGGAAGACAAGGTGCCGCCCAAGCTCCTCGGCACCGTCCCCGAATCGCTCGGCGTCTATGGCGACTGGAACCGGGATGTGGAATTCAGGTTCGACAAGGTCATCTCCGAAGGCTCCTCGCCGAATTACGGACTTGGCACCGGTGACCTGGAGAAGCTCTTCCTGGTCTCGCCCAGCAACGCGGTACCCGTGGTACACTGGAAGCGCGACCGGATCACCGTCCGCCCCAAGGAAGGCTGGAAGCCGAACCGCGCCTACCGCATCGAGCTGTTGCCGGGCATCACCGATCTCCGGCGCAACAAGCTGGACACCACGGCGGTCCTGACCTTCAGCACCGGCGGCGCCATGCCCACCGATACGCTGCAGGGCATCGCGATCGACTGGGTCAGTGGAAGGGTGGCGCGCCAGGCCCTGATCGAGCTGACACTGCTGCCGGACAGCCTGACCTATCGTACCGTCGCCGACAGCAGCGGGCGGTTCGCGATCGGTCCCCTGCCCCATGGGAGCTGGTCGGTAGTCGGGGTCCTCGACCAGAACCACAACCTCCGTCGCGACCGGCGCGAGAGCTACGACTCCACCCGGGTGGCGTCGGGTGCCTCCCGCGTCGCCCCGCTCTGGCTGATCCCGCGCGACACCCTGGGCCCCAAGATCACCACGGTGACGCCGATCGACAGCGTCAGCGCGACGATCACCTTCTCGCAGCCACTCGACCCGACCCAGCCGATCGACAGCCTGAAGGTCAGCTTCCGCCTGCAGAAGGACTCGAGCGAAGTCCCGATCCGCTCGCTCCGGTCCCCGGCCCTCGATGACAGCCTGCAGAAGCTGGCGCGGGCACGGGCCGATTCGCTCAAGGCGCTGCAGGACACCAGCAAGCGGGAGGGTGTGAAGCGGGACAGCACGGGGCAGAAGCCGCCGCCGAAGCTGCCCGACCACCGGCCGCCCGGACTCCGTCAGGGGGCAGAGCCGGCGAAGACCGATGCCGAGGCCGACTCGATCATCAAGACCCGGCCCGTCCTGTTCGACCGGCTGATCCTCCGGGTCGACAGCGCCTTCGCACCGCTCAGCAAGTTCGATCTGCAGATCCGGGGCATTCGGAGCGCGGCCGGCGTGACCGCGGATGCGAAGTCGGTGCTGGCGATTCCGAAGCCGAAGCCACCGGCCAAGGCGGAGACAAAGGACAGTCTCGCCACGCCGGCGGACTCGGCGAAGACCCCGGCCCCCGCCGACTCGACCAGGAACGTCGCGCCCGCGGACTCCACCAGGAAGCCGTGAGCGACGCGCGGCGCCAGCTCCCTTCCGTCGACCGGCTGCTCAACGAGGCGGCGGTCGCGGACCTGATGCGGTCAGCCCCGCGCAATGCGGTCGTGGCGGCCGTCAGGGAGACGATCGACGCCGCGCGCCGGCGGCGGAGCGGGCCGCCCGAGGACTGGGCGCAGGAGATCGCCGAACGGCTGCAGCGCAACACGGCGCGCTCGCTCCGGCCGGTCCTCAATGGCACCGGCGTCATCCTCCACACCAATCTCGGCCGGGCGCCCCTCGCCCCCGTCGCCAGTCAGGCGATCCAGGCCATCGCCGAGGACTACAGCACCCTCGAATTCGACCTCGCGACCGGCAGCCGGGGACACCGTGCCGACCACTGCCGCCAGCTCCTCGCTGAGCTGACCGGGGCGGAGGACGGCCTGGCCGTCAATAACGCCGCCGGCGCGCTGGTACTCGCGCTCAATGCGCTGGCGGGTGGCGGCCGGGTGCTGATCTCGCGGGGCGAACTGATCGAGATAGGCGGGGCGTTCCGGATTCCGGAGATCCTCGAGAAGAGCGGCTGCGTGCTGGTCGAGGTCGGGACGACCAACCGGACCCACCGCACGGACTACGAGCGGGCCCTCACCGGGGCCTCTGCCATTCTCACGGTGCATCGCTCCAACTTCGAGCAGACCGGATTCGTCGCGACTCCGCCGCCGGCCGAACTCGCGTCCCTCGCGGCCGGGGCCGGGATTCCCTATCTGTACGACGTCGGCAGCGGGCTGCTCGCCGATCTCTCGCGCTGGGGTCTCACCACCGAACCGCGCGTCCCGGACGCCGTGGCGACCGGCGCCGACCTCGTCCTCTTCTCCGGCGACAAGCTCCTCGGCGGACCGCAGGCCGGCTGCATCGTGGGCAGGAAGAGCGCGGTCGCGCGATGCCGTTCCAATCCCTTCGCGCGGGCGCTCCGGGCCGACAAGTTCACCCTCGCCGCGCTCGAGGCCACGCTGGCGCTCTATCGCGATCCGGCCGAGGCGATCGCCACGATCCCCATCCTCTCGATGCTCACCCTCGAGGCCGCCGAGCTGGCCACGCGGGCCGCGCACCTGGCCGCCCTCCTGCCTCCGGTCTTCAGGCCGACCCTGCATGAAGGCGCGTCAGCGGTCGGCGGCGGTTCCTTCCCCGGGGCCCTCCTTCCCACGACGCTGGTGGCGCTGGACGGAGGTGCGTTAGGCGCCCACGGACTCGCGCTCCGGCTTCGGCTGGGCGATCCGGCCGTCATCGCCCGCGTCGAGCAGTGCCGGGTACTGCTCGATCCGCGGACGCTGCCGGTGGAGCGCTTCGGAGAGATCGTCCAGGCGCTGACTGCGATACTCGCCGGGTAGCCCCGCGAACCGGAGCGGCGAATGACGAGGGACCCCTCCCGGCATGAGCCAGGAGGGGTCCCTCTGCGTTCGGCGCGGCTCAGTAGGTGAACGTCGTGATCAGGATACCCGACCCCGCTCCGCCGCTGGTGCCTGGTGGCTGGAAGTTGCCGCGGAAGATCTGCGGCACCGCGCCGGCCCGCGCCACGGTCACGATATAGTCGGTCCCGGCCGTGACTCCGCACGCGGACCAGTAGGTCAGCCGGACCGTGTAGGTGCCGGAGACCCCCTGGCCGGTCGGCCACACGATGTTCTCGTTGCTCAGGAACGCCTGGGTGCCATCCGGCAGGCTGTTCTTGCTGCACGCGGCGTTCGAGTCCAGATCCAGCTTGCCACCGCTCGCAGCAGTCTTGTGGCCGTAGTAGATCTCCTCGCTGCTCGGATCGATCACATGCAGGTCGACGTCGCTCGAATCGCTCCACGAGACGCTGATCTGGATGTCGCCGGTTCCGACCGAGATCACTCGGGTCGCGAGGACCGTGTACGGACCAAGCGAGCCGGCATCACCGACCGCGTAGGCGACCGGCAGCGACATGTTCGGCAGCGTCGTTGCGGCATGGATGACGACGTCATAGCTCGCCGCGGCCGGCACCTGCAGCTCGTAGTAATTGGTCGCACCGGGCACCTTCACCACCACCCGCGTGAAGGATGCGGCGCCATTCACTGTCTGCTGCGCGCTGCCGCCGCTCACCATCGCCGGGAAGCCGGCGACGGTGTTGCCCGGGCCGCCGTTCGACTCTGGCGGATCGCCCGTGACGAGCGTGGCCTGGATGGTCCCGGTGCCGTCCGACACCTGGGTGACGTACTTCTCGATCGGGAGCGATGACTCCTTGGTCGTGGCGGTGCAGCTGGCCAGCGACGCCAGCGCGCAGACAATGCCGCCGAGACGGGCGGATAGGTGAAAACGGGTGCGCATGATGCGGTCCTCAGCCCAGGTGATTTGACGGGATTCAAGCTCCTGATTTGCAATCGGGGGGCCATCCGGCCGGCGACGAGTCCATCCCGTCCCGCCCCGGGACGCTAACTCCAAGTGCCTGTTGGGATTGTCGGCAGGATACCGGCAAGACTGGAGCCCCGCGGGAGCGCCGCGAAGGGCCGCGGCACCACTACTATAGGAGGCCTGAGGCCGCTAAGTTCTTGCGCCATGCCAATGCGGGTTGCCGTCTGCGTTTCGGGTCGGGGGTCGAACCTCCTCGCGCTGCTGGACGCCCTGTCGGGTTCATCGAAGGCCGAAGTGGTGCTGGTCCTCAGCAACCGCCCCGACACCCCTGCGCTTGATCGGGCGAGAGAGCGGGGTATCCCGGCGGTCTCCTTCGCGAATCACCGGGACGCGGCGGAGTGGCTGGCGGTGCTGAATGAGCATCGGGTGGATCTCGTGGTGCTGGCGGGGTACCTGAAGCTGGTCCCAGGTGCCGTCACCAGGGCCTTCGGGAACCGGATGCTCAACATTCACCCCGCCCTGCTGCCTGACTTCGGTGGCCCGGGGATGTACGGGCACCACGTCCATGAAGCCGTGATCGCCAGTGGGGCCCGGTTCTCCGGGGCCACGGTGCACCTGGTCGATGAGCAGTACGACCGCGGCGCCGTTCTCGCCCAGGCCCGGGTGCCGGTGCTGCCGGGCGATACGGCCGAAACCCTTGCGGCCCGGGTGCTGCGGGCCGAACACCAATTGCTTCCAGCCGTCGTGCTCGCGGCCGCCGAGGCGGGCCATCCGGTCCCCCTGCCCGAGCCCATGGAAATACCTGCGTGAGGAGTACAACGTGCCGCGTGCCCTGATCTCGGTGAGCGACAAGCGGGGAATCGTCCCATTCGCCCAGGGGCTGGTCGATCTCGGATGGGATGTGATCTCGACGGGGGGCACCTACGCGACACTGCGTCAGGCGGGCGTCCCGGTGACGGCGGTCGAGGCGGTGACCGGATTCCCCGAGATCCTGGATGGCCGGGTCAAGACGCTCCACCCGGCGATCCACGCCGGCCTGCTCGCGCGACGCGAGGTCCCCGAGCATCTGGCCGCCATTGCCGCCTGGAAAATCACCCCGATCGATCTCCTCGCCGTCAACCTCTATCCGTTCCGCGAGACGGTCGCGAAGCCGCATGTGACCTTCGAGGATGCGATCGAGAACATCGACGTCGGCGGCCCCGCCATGCTGCGTTCGGCGGCGAAGAACCACGACTCGGTCACCGTCGTGGTCGATCCGATGGACTATCCCGGCATTCTCGACCAGCTCCGCAAGGGCGGCGTCGTGGCCGAGGAGCGGCGGGCACTGGCGGCGAAGGTCTTCAGCCACACGGCGGACTACGACGGCGCGATCGCCCGCTACCTGACGCCGACGGAGGACGGCCTGCCGAGCCGGATCGGATTCTCCTTTGAGCGGCTGATGGCGCTGCGGTACGGGGAGAATCCCAGCCAGCGCGCCGGCCTGTATGTGGACGAGGAGCCCCGTGGTCTCCGCGACCTCAAGCAGCGCCAGGGGAAGGAACTCTCCTTCAACAACATCCTGGACCTCGACGCGGCAATGTGGACGGTCTCGCTCTGGCCTGCCCGCCCCGCCTGCGCCATCATCAAGCACAACACTCCCTGCGGCGTCGCCGTGGCGAGTTCGGCTCACGAGGCGTTCGCCAAGGCGCTGGCCTGCGATCCCAAGTCCGCCTTCGGGGGCGTCGTGGCGTTCAACACGGTCGTCGACCGCCGGACGGCGGAGCAGCTGGTCGAGCTGTTCCTCGAAGTGGTCGTCGCGCCCTCCTTCCACGATGAAGCGCTACAGGTACTCGCGGGGAAGAAGAATCTCCGGGCGGTGGAACTGCCGGTGAGCCGAGGGCAGAACGGTCTCGACTTCAAGCGGGTCCGGGGAGGCCTGCTGGTGCAGGATCGCTTCGTCCCCGATCTCACCGACACCGACTGGCAGACCCCGACTGTGCGGAAGCCGACCGAGGCGGAACTCGTGGACCTGCGGTTCGCCTGGTGCGCGGTGGCCGCGGTGAAGTCGAATGCGGTGCTGATCGCCCGGAACGAGGCCACCATCGGCATCGGCGCGGGTCAGATGAGCCGGGTGGACAGTTCGTTCCTCGCCGTCCACAAGGCCCGGCAGCAGGGCCACGACCCGAATGGGTCGGTGCTCGCGTCCGATGCGTTCTTCCCCTTCGCCGACGGTGTCGAGGAAGCCGCTGCCGCCGGGGTCACCGCCATCATCCAGCCCGGCGGATCCCTGCGTGACGCCGAGGTCATTGCCGCGGCCGACAAGCATGGCCTCGCGATGATCATCACCGGCAAGCGCCAGTTCCGGCACTGATCCGTGATCGCTGCGCGGCTCGGGGGCACCATTCCGTCCACGCGCCAGAATCCGGTTCCTGTTCTCTCAATTACCCGTTGCCCCTGAGTCCATGACGAATCCGGCCTCTGCCACCCGCGAACCGCCGCCGTACCTCTTTGCCGCCCTCGCGGGGCTCGCGGTCTTCATCATCTACGTCCTCACGCTGGCGCCGACCACGGCCTTCTGGGACACCTCGGAGTACATTGCGGCCGCCTACGTGCTCGGCATTCCGCATCCGCCCGGGAATCCGCTCTTCACGGTTCTGGCGCACACCTGGGGTGCGCTCCCGCTGAGTCCGCAGTACGCGGTACGCATCAACCTCTTCGCCGCAGCCACGAGCGCCGCCTCCGCCGCACTCTGGTTCCTGGTGGCCGACCGCTGGATGCGCGACGTGGTGACGGTCCGCTGGGCTCGCCTCGCGGCAGCCTTCGCCGGCATCCTGGTGGGCGCGATGGCCTGGACCGTCTGGAACCAGTCGACGGTCAACGAGAAGGTCTACACCGTCTCGATGCTCTTCACGGCGCTGGTCATGTGGCTCGGCGTCCACTGGGCGGATGACCAGCCTGGCCAGCATCGCGACCGGTGGCTCATCCTGATCGCCTACCTGATTGCGCTGACCTCCACCAACCACATGATGGGCGTGCTGGCCGCGCCAGCCGTCGGGATCTACGTGCTCTTCACCGAGCCGTCGGTGCTGCTGAAGCCATGGATCCTGTGGCTCGGTGTCTCGCTCGCGCTGGCGGTCTCGGGCCAGTGGAGCGCCTTCGTGGATGGTCCCGCCGAGACGCGCATGGGACTCGGCATCGTCTTCGCGGCGCTGGCCGGATACACCTTCTGGCGCGATGCGGGCGAATTCCGTCGCCCGATGCTCTACCTCGGGATCCTCGCGGTGGTCATCGGCGTCTCGCTCAACTACGTCTTTCTGCCGATCCGCGCCCACCAGCTGCCGCCCATCAACGAAGGCGAGCCGACGACCTGGGATGCACTGCAGCAGGTGCTCAACCGGGCGCAGTACGGCAAGCCATCCGTCACCTTCAGGCAGGCAGACTTCATCTCGCAGCTCGGCAACTACCTGCAGTATTTCAGCTGGCAGTTCGCGCGGGACTGGGGCAACGCCGGCATGCGTGCCTCGATGGCGCTGTTCACCCTGCTCGGCCTGACGGGCGCCTCGGCACTCTGGCAGCGCGACCGGCGTGCCTTCTGGGCCTCGCTCACGCTGATGGGCACGGTGACGCTGGCGCTGATCTTCTACCTCAACTTCAAGTACGGCTTCTCGTACCCGACCGACCCCTCCAAGGGCCAGGTGCTTCGGGAGGTGCGCGAGCGCGACTACTTCTTCGTCGTGTCGTTCGCGGCGTTCGGGCTCTGGATCGCGGTCGGCTTCGGTGCCCTGATGCAGGCCACCGCCGACCTGTTCAAGGGCCGGATGAGCGCGTCGGGACGCTGGATCGCGGCGACGCCGCTCCTCGGGCTCGCCCTGATTCCGATCGCCGGCAATCATGTGACCGCCAGCCGGGCGCACGAGACCCTGGCGCGCGACTTCGCGCGCGACCTGCTCGAGTCGGTGGAACCGTACGGCATCCTGATCACCGCGGGTGACAACGACACCTTCCCGCTCTGGTACGCCCAGGAGGTCGAGGGCATCCGGCCGGATGTGACGCTTGCGAACCTCTCGCTGATGAACACCCGCTGGCATCTGCAGCAGTTGCGCCGCCGGGAGACGCCGACCTTCGACCCGTCGAAGGCGGCTGCGATCTGGAAGGACTGGAAGGGGGAGAAGCCGACCAACAAGGTGCTCGACCTGACGGAGCAGGCCATCAACGAGCTGCCCGAGGCCCAGCTGGTGCCGCCGAACTCGGGCGTCAAGTTCGGCGACCTGCAGGTCGCCTTCGGGCACGACACCCTGATGCTGTCGGACCTGATCGCCGTCTTCCTGATCCGCGACAACATCGGCAAGCGGCCGATCTACTTCGCCTGGAGCGACGGGGGCGTGCCGGACCAGACCCTGGGGCTGACCGCCTACCTGGCCACTGAAGGGCTGGTCCGCCGGCTGAATCCGTCGCCGCTCAAGGAAGGTGGCTCGATCGTCCTCAACCGCGGTCTGGGCTACCTCGATGTCGACCGGACCAAGCGACTCCTGTTCGGCACGTACAACTACGGTGCAGCGTCCTGGGACCGGCCCAGGGGCTGGGTCGACCGGCCGTCACAGAGCATCCTGTCGCTGTACAGTGTGATCTACGGAACGACCTCGACGACTTTCCTGCAGCAGGGCGACAGCGCGCTGTCGGCGCGGTCGGACTCGATCGCCCGGGCGGTGGAGTCCAACCTGAAGTAGGCGGATCAGCCGCCCACGCGGAGCCGCGGGGCGGAGATCGTGGCAGCGGCTCGAACCTCAACGGCCACCGTGGCGCGACGTCCGCCTGCGGTGGCCGCGATGCGTGCGGTGCCGAAGCGGACACCGACCACGACACCCTCGGGTGTCACCTGCGCCACGTTCGGATCGCTCGACTGCCACTCCACCCGAACCCCGCGCAGCGGCCCGCTCTTGTGGCCCTGCACCAGTGCCTTGAGTTCTCCCGACTCACCCACACGCAGCGTCAGCGCCGAGGGCTCCAACCGCACCGCGACGACGTTGACCGGGGCCACCCGAACGTCGAACCCGGTGAAGCCGGTTCCGACCGAGGCGCTGATCCGCGCCTGCCCCGGCGAGATCCCCCGCAGCGTGCCGTCGGGGGCGACGGCGATGATGTCGGGATGGGTGGAGGTCCACGTCACGACCCGCCCGGCGAGCGTCGAACCGAGGCGGTCGCTCGCCTGGGCCTGCAGCCGGATCACCTCCCCGACCTCGACCACGGTCGGCCGCGGCGTGATCCGGACGGCGGCCACCTCGACACGCGACACCTGATAGGTCACGTCGCAGACCTGCCCGGCAAAGGCGGCGCGAATCTGCGCGCTGCCGGGGCGGAAGCCGGTGAGTTCCCCCTGAGGCGTCACCCGGAGGACCGTAGGATCGCTGCTGCTCCAGGTCGCGTTCGTGGCGGGCTTGCCCTCCCCCGTGCCGGTACGCCAGACAGCGACCAGCTTCACGACCTGCCCGACCGCCAGTGCGCCTTCCCCGGGCAGCACCTGGAGATAGCCGGCAAGACCGCGGATCTCGAGGGTCGTCTCCGCCACCTGTCCTTCACTCTCGGCCCGGATGCGGGCCTGGCCTTCGGTGAGTGCCTGCACGGCGCCGTCCGAGTCGACACTCGCAACCGAGGGATCGAGTGAGCTCCAGCGGATCACCCGGCCGGGCAGCACCGAGCCGCCCTGATCGAATGCCACCGCCTGCAGGTTCGCCCGGTCTCCGACCTGCCACAGCGTGCTCGTGGCGTTGATGCGGAGGATCGAGACCGGAACCCGGGCGACCCGCACCTGGATGGAGGCGCGGGCACCGTCCACCGATGCCACGATTTCCGCCTCGCCCTCCGCCAGCGCGGTCACCACACCGCTCTCCGAGACCCGTACCACCCCTGGCGCCTGCGACTGCCAGGTGATCGCAGCCTCGGAGAGCGGCAGCCCGGCGCGGTCGCGGGCAATGGCCTGCAGCTGCAGGCCGGAACCGGCCTGCAGCAGCGCTCCGTTAGGCTGAATCGAGACCGTGAGCGCCTGCCCCCCCAGTTGTGCGCGCGGGGCGGACAGCATCGGCTCGGTGCGAGGCCGTGGCCGAGGCAGCGGGCTCACCGGAATGCTGGGCATGGGTGGAAGCGCGCGCTGCTCGCCGGCCCCACCGAGTTCCCGCATGGTGGCGCGGACCGACGGGTCGGCCCCGAACGGTGCGGCTTCGGCGGCGGCAATCGCTTCCTCAAGGGACGGCCAGCGCTCGGCCGGGTCCTTGGCGAGCATCTTGTCGATGACGACGGCAAGTTCGAGCGGGCAGTCGGTGCGGAGCGGGAGCAGTGGCGGCGGCGGGTCGGAGACGTGAGCCAGCAGCACAGGCACGACTTCCTGGTGCACGAAGGGAGGCCGGCCGGTGAGGAGTTCGAACGCGACACAGCCCAGCGCATACTGATCGGACGCCCCCGTCACCACCTTGCCGGTGCACTGCTCGGGGCTCATGTAGGTGGGGGTCCCGACCGTCGACCCGGTCTGCGTCAGGCTCACCCCCTGCGCCACCTTGGCAATGCCGAAGTCGGCGACGATGGCAGCTCCATCCTCGTCGAGCATGATATTGGCCGGCTTGATGTCCCGGTGCACCACCCCGCGGCGATGCGCGTGCTCAAGCGCCGACCCGACCTGGGCGAGGATCGCCAGCACGACCGGCACCGGCAGCGGTCCGGTCTCGGCCAGCACCCGGTCCAGCGATCGGCCACCGATGAACTTCATGACGAAGTAGCGCAGCGCCTCGGTGGTGCGAACGGCGTAGATCGGGATGATGTTGGGGTGGCTCAGCTGGGCGGCGGTCCGAGCCTCAAGCAGGAAGCGGTCGGCCATCCCTTCCGTCGCATCGAGCCCAGGCACCATGACCTTCACGGCGACGCGGCGACCGAGCGACAGGTCCTCGGCCAGGTACACGGCGGCCATTCCACCGCGGCCGAGTTCGGTGAGCACCCGATACTCTCCCGCCGTCGCGGCGATCAGCTCATCGCGCAGCAACTCGAACGGCGAGGTCATCGACGCCGAGGGGCGGGAGGAGGCCACGCCGACCGGCCCGCCGCAGTGCATGCAGAAGCGGGCGCCGCCGACGGCGGTGGTGCCGCAATGGGGGCAGGTCTGGGTCGTCTCGGTCGTCACCCCCAGAGTATCGGACGCCGCCGCCGGGGAATGAGCCCGGGCCGCGTCCCGTTGTGGAAGCCCGGAGGCCATTGTAGCGTATACCCGCGCCAGATTCCGGGGCGTCGGGGCGTGGTGGCCGAGTGGTTTAAGGCAGCGGTCTTGAAAACCGCCGAACTCGAAAGGGTTCCGTGAGTTCGAATCTCACCCACGCCGTTCCGTGAGGCTCAAGTCTTCCGGGGATCTTGACGAGAATTGGATGAATCGGTACTGTTGCTGACACAATTGATGGTTCGTGGTCATTTGCCGCCTATTGCAACCACGTTAAACAAGTGCTAAAACGCGACGCCTGGCGGCTATTCCCGTCAGGTCTTTTTTTTGCCCAGGAGCCCTCCGATGCCGCGCACCACCGCCTGTTCGAGCCGTTGTACCGTCGAGGTCGCCCGATGAGCCAGTCCGAGACCAGGCCCGAGACCCGCGCGGTCCGCGCCGGCGTGGCGACCGACGGAAATCATGGCGCCGTGATTCCGCCGATCTACCTCTCGTCCACCTTCGCCTTCAACGGCTTCCGGGACAAGCGTCCGTACGACTATACCCGGACGGCGAACCCCACCCGCGACACGCTGGGTGCCGCCCTCGCGGAGCTGGAAGAGGGAGCCGGCGCCGTGGTGACCTCCACCGGACTCTCGGCCGTGCTGCTGGTCCTGCAGCTCCTCAAGCCGGGCGACCGGCTGGTCGCGCCGCATGACTGCTACGGGGGAACCCGGCGCCAGCTCGATACCCTTGCCGCCCGCGGTCATTTCAACGTGGAATACATCGATCAGAGTGACGCCGAAGCCCTGACCGAGGCCCTTGCGACTCCGGCCACGATGCTGTGGGTCGAGACGCCGAGCAATCCGCTGCTCCGGATCACCGATCTCCACCTGGCTGCCTCACTGGCCCGGAAGGCGGGAGCCCTGCTGGTCGTCGACAACACCTTCCTCTCCCCCGCGCTGCAGCGCCCGCTCGCGCTTGGAGCGGACATCGTGGTCCACTCGACGACCAAGTACCTGAATGGCCACAGCGATGTGGTCGGCGGAGCCGTCATCGCGCGGAAGGCTGCCCTGGCGGAAGAGCTGAGCTGGTGGGCCAACGTCATCGGCGTGACCGGCGCCCCCTTCGACAGCTATCTGACCCTGCGCGGCATCCGCACCCTGCACCCGCGGATGCGCTCGCACCTCGAGAATGCCGCCGCCGTGGCCGAGTTGCTCGCTTCGCATCCGGCCGTGGCGACGGTCAACTACCCGGGGCTCCCTGACCACCCGGGGCATGCAATCGCGGCGCGACAGCAGGCGGGCTACGGGGCGATGGTGAGCTTCGAGCTGGAAGGAGGCGAGGCCGCAGTGCCCACGTTCCTCGATGGGCTGACCTGCTTCACGCTCGCCGAATCGCTGGGCGGAGTGGAGTCGCTGATCGCTCATCCCTCCTCGATGACCCACGCATCGATGACCGCCGAACAGCGCGCGGCGGCCGGCATCACCGAAGGGCTGCTCAGATTGTCGGTGGGGATCGAGGCGACGGAGGATCTGCTGGAGGACCTCACCCGAGCACTCACCCGAGTGGCCGAACTCGCCGTCATGGAAGCCAACGCCTGATCGGGGACTGCCGCGAAAGGGGGCGGCCAGAAGGCCGCCTCCGTCTCAGTTGGTGGTCACCGGGCCCATCCGGACAACCTCGAAATCGCTCCCCTGCACCCGCTTCAAGGTGTTCAGCTCGGTGTCGTTCCAGCGCGCATCCGGTGCGCCCGACAGAAACCAGTTGCTGCCGTTGTCCGCCACGATCATGCCGTAGGTCTTGAGTGCGGTCAGGATGACCTGTGCGCTCGGCGGATACGATGAGATGTCGAAGCCGGCCTTGAGCCGGACCCGCATCCCCATCGGGGGCCGCGTGCTGCTCGTGTCGCTGCTGGCGTAGTGCCGCGCCGGCGTGATGTAGCCGTGACGCGAGCGCTGCACGGTGAACCGGAGCGCATGCCGGATCACTCCCTGCTCCACCACTTCGTCATAGCGCGCCAGTCCCGGAAAGATCGGGAGGCCCGCGGCATCGGCCGAGGTCCACCCCGCGGGACGCAACGCATTGCTGCCGAGATCGAAAACGGCACCGGAGCCGGCGTGCCAGCCCGAGCCCTGCGGATAGCTGCTGTACAGTTCGTAGAGCATCCAGCGGTCGCGGTCGATCACGAGGACGTGCCGATCACCGCTGCTCGAGGCACCCCCCTCGATCGGGGCACCGGCCGGAATCGGATAGGGCCCGGGATCGCTCTCGTCGCCGTAGTCGAAGGAGACCGGAACTGGGGAGGTCAGACTGTCGACCACGATGTACGGGATACCGAACGGGCCGCCGTTGTAGTCCGCGCCGAAATCGGGATGGAGTGAGCCCGTCGTTCCGATGCTGGCGATGAGGGCCGCCGAATTCGGATCGACCGCGGCCGTGTCAACCGGGAGATTCCAGGGGTTGTTCGCCGGGAACGGCAGCCGGCCCTCGAGACTCGCCCCCGCCCCGAGCCCTGGTCCGACCCCGCCGCCACCTCCGCGCCCGCCATTGCCGCCCTGATCGGTCGGCGCGGCCGCACCTCCGGCGCAGGCGCAGGCCAGCGCGCAGGCGACAAGGAGGGAGCGGCATGCGGTCATTCGGCGCATCCGTTAGGGATGTTCAATTCTGGGTCAGCGCGCCCGCCGGGGCTGTAATGGGGGGCACAGTCACCCGGGTCGAAGCCGGACCGGGCGCGCCCGCTCCGGCCTTGTCGGGGACCCTTCGGGAGGGTAGAATCCCACCCCGTTGGAGTCGTGGCCGAGTGGCTGAAGGCGGCGGTTTGCTAAACCGTTATAGGGTTGAAAAGCTCTATCCAGGGTTCGAATCCCTGCGACTCCGCTGAGTGAGGAGTGAGGAGTAAGGAGTTCCTCCTGGCTCCTCACTCCTCACTTTTTTCTCTATCCGGCACCAGCCCCATGCCTCCGGTCCGCGTCCGCTTCGCTCCTTCCCCTACCGGCTACCTGCACGTCGGCGGCGCCAGAACAGCCCTGTTCAACTGGCTGTACGCCAAGAAGACCGGCGGCACGTTCATTCTCCGCATCGAAGACACCGACAAGGAACGGAGCACCGAGGCCCATACGCAGGTCATCCTCGATGGCCTCAAGTGGCTCGGGATCACCTACGACGAGGGGCCCTACTTCCAGGGTCAGTACTACGACCGCCATCGCGCCGAGGCCTATGGCCTGCTGGAGCGCGGCCGGGCCTATCGCTGCTTCTGCACACGGGAAGAGCTCGACGCCATGCGGGCGGTCGCCGAGAAGACCAGCACCGGCTTTCATTATGATGGCCGCTGCGGCCGGCTGAGCAGCACGGAGATCGAGGCGCGACTCGCCAAGGAAGACCCCTTCAGCATCCGGCTGCGGATGCCCGACGGTGAGATCGCCTGGGAAGACGCGGTGCACTCCCGGATCAGCTTTCAGGGACACGACCTCGACGACTTCATCATCCTGCGGAGCGACGGCACTCCGATCTACAACCTCGCCGTGGTCTCCGATGATGTGGAGATGGGGATCACCCACGTGATCCGGGGTGACGATCACATCTCCAACACCCCGAAGCAGATCGCGCTTTACCGCGCGCTCGGCCAGCCGGCCCCGATCTTCGCGCACGTTCCGATGATCCTCGGGAACGACGGCAAGAAGCTCTCGAAGCGCCACGGGGCGACCGCCGTGGGGGACTACGAGCACACCGGCATCCTGCCGCTTGCGATGCGCAACTTCCTCGCGCTCCTCGGCTGGTCGCCGGGCGGCGACCGGGAGATCCTCCCCGAGGCGGAGATGATCGAGCTCTTCTCCCTCGAAGGAATCCAGAAGAAGGCCGCCGTCTTCGACACGACCAAGCTCGAGTGGATGAACGGCCAGTATCTCTCGGCCGAGCCGGCATCCGCACTGCGCGACCCGGTCGCCAAACTCCTGACCGAGATGGGCGTGGACTGGACGGGGCACGATCTCGAGGCGCTGATCGATGCGGTGAAGGCACGTTCCCGGACGCTGATCGACATCGCCAATCAGCTCGCCGTGCGGCTGGACCGGAGCCGGATCGTCCGCGACGCCAAGGGCGAGCAGCTCGTGACCAAGCTCGGGGCCGCCTTCGCCGCAAATCTCGACGCGGCGCACGCCGCGCTGTCCGCCCTGCCGGCCGACGGCTGGACCGCCCATGATCTCGAGGCCGCGCTCAAGGCCGTCGCGGAGCGCGAGGGAAAGAAGCTGGGAGACATCATGCAGCCCGTCCGCGTCGCGCTCACCGGCGGCACGGTCTCCGAGCCGGTCAACGAGCTCCTCTTCGTCGTGGGCCGGGATGAGAGCCTCGCGCGGATCGTGGCCGCTCGCTGACCCGCTGTTCCTCTTCCTGCTCCTCGCGGCGCCCCTCGCCGCGCAGGAGCCGGGAGGCGGGATCGTCCACACCCCCACCGCCATTCGATTCGCCTTCACCGGCGACATCAATCTTGGCACTCGCACGCTCGAGGATGGCCTCCCGGCGGACAGCGGACGCCAGCTCTTCAGCGCGGTCGATTCGCTACTCAAGGGCGACCTCGTTGTCGGCAACTTCGAGGGGGTGCTTTCCGATTCCGGGTATTCCCTCAAGTGCGGTCCGCCTCCGGACAGCTCCGCGACGTCCGACAGCACCGTCAAGCCTCGGCGGGCTTCCACTCGCAAGCGGGTCCGTCGCGCCACCCACGCCAACTGCTACTCCTTCGCGACCCCGACCTGGCTCGCTGCACGATTGCCCGAGGCCGGCTTCACCCACCTGAACCTCGCGAACAACCACGCCAACGACTTCGGCACCGATGGCCGTGCGCACAGCGAGGGGGCGTTGCGGGACCTGGGGCTCGTGCCGTACGGTCCGCTCGGCTCGGTCGTCATCCAGCCCGTGATGCACGACGGGCAGATGACGCTCGTGGGGATCGTCGGTTTCACCACCTACCCGCATGCGTACAATCTCCTCGATCTCGCGGCGAGTGCGGGGATCGTGGACTCGGTGCGAAAGCTCGTCGATGTGCTGGTCGTGACATTCCACGGCGGCAAGGAGGGCGCAACGGCGGTGCGTACCCCGAAGGGGCCAGAGTTTCTCGGCAAGGAACCGAGAGGCAATCTCCGGAAATGGGCTCGCATTGTCATCGATGCCGGGGCGGACGCCGTGGTCGGCCACGGGCCGCATGTCCTGAGGGGCGTGGAGTTCTACCGGGGCAAGCCGGTCTTCTACTCGCTCGGCAACTTCATGACCTATCGGGGATTCAATCTCGAGGGACCGCTGGGACAGACGACGGTGCTGCAGCTGGAACTCGACGGCGACGGCACGTTTCGATCGGCCCGCATGCCGGCGCTGATTCAGATCCCGCAGGCCGGCCCGACTCCGGACCAGTCCGGCTCGGCGGTGAAGCTGCTGCAGCGGGTGACGTCGCTCGACTTTCCGGGGACCGGCGCCCGCATCGACGACGACGGGACCATCACCCCGCCCTAGACGTAGACCTCGGTCCGGAATCTCCAGATCCGCCGCAGCAGGTCATCCAGAAATCCCTGGGCCACGAACGCCTGCACCGAGATCATCGTTGCCTCGGCATCCATCCCCCACAGGATCGCCCGTTTCGCTTCGGACTCGAAATCCGCCTGGACGAAAGCGCGCTGATCCTGGGTCCAGACGATCGGGAGTTGCTGCGAGAGCCCGGCCGCCACACCGTTGACGCCAGGGCCACCCACCGCGATCGTCGGATTCAGATGGAAGATCCGGTTGTCGAGATACCAGGCGTCGCCCACCACCACCGCGCGGCGAAACGGCTGGCCATCGCTCCGCTTGTCGATCTCTTCCTTGAGACGGTAGGCGGTCGGACGGTCCCGCTCCTCGGCGCGGATATCCGAGCCGGTCACGATGACCACGGTTTCGTCAGTGTCGATGAGTTTCATTGCGCCGTATCCGGTCGTTCCCGCTGTGCCCGCTCCAGTTCCTTCTGTCGCTGTTTCTCCTTGCGGAGATCCTTCACCGCCCGCTTGAACTCGTCCAGCGTCGTCGCACGCTGCGCCGCCGAGCGCAGGTCCTCCGCAATCCAGCCGCTGGTGTGATCCAGGGCCCGCTGCTGATTGCCGCCGCTCGGGATCGGGAGCAGCGCCAGCACGGCCGCCGGGATCTTGAGCCCCGCGATGTAGATGTTCCGCGAATCGAGGCCGAATTTCTTGCCGGCCACCGTGGCCGTCCAGTCAGGCAGCTTCACCTGATCCGCCCCCGGCTCCCTCGCCATCGAGTCCAGATACTGCTGGACGATGGCGTTCACCGCGCTGTCCACCAGCTCGACGTGCGACTTCCCGAGTCGGGTCGCCAGTTCCTTCGGCGGCACCGGGAGCGGACGGACCCAGAGACGCCCGTCACCGAGGGCCGGCCCGATCCGCCCGGCCGGACTCCGGCGCACGGACGCGCTCTCCACCGGCTCATTGGCAACGAGCGGCGGCTCCTCGGGACGGCTCACGGTATCGGTCGGCACCGGGTTCACCGGTGGCGTGGGAGCGCGCCGAGTGCCGCGTCCCTGCTCGACGAGCGGGATGTAAAAGCGGGCCGGGGTGGTCCGCTCCTGCTCGGGCGAAGGGGGAATGGCGATCAGCGACGGAACCCGCTCCGGTACAACAGGGAGCCTGCCGTGAATCACCACGAGAAAGAGCAGACTGTGCACGGCGAGGCTGACGCCGATCGCGACCGCGCGGCGCCACCCTGTCCCCGCCCTGCCAGGATCAGTCCACACCCGCCAGTGTCCTCCCCAGACGCAGCACCCCTTCCCGAAGCCGCTCTGGTGGTACGGTCAGCGCGATCCGGAAATGCCCCTCGCCTCCTGCACCGAACGCGCTTCCCGGCAGCACGACGACGCCTTCATCCTCGAGCGCGCGCCGCGCGAATTCCGCGGAGCTGACGCCATCCGGCAGCGGCACCCAGAGGTACATGGTCCCCTTCGGCGATTCGCACCGGAAGCCGACCTCGGTGAGCGCACCCACACCGGCATCCCGACGCCCCTGGAGCTCCGCGACGTTGGGTGCCATGAGTCGCTCCGCATGATCCAGGGCGTAGGCACCCGCTTCCTGCACGGCGAGCCACGGGCCGGTGTCCACATAGGACTTCACGCGGGTGAGCGCCGTGACGAAGGCAGTCTCCCCCGCGACCCATCCCAGCCGCCATCCCGTCATCGAGAAGCTCTTGCTGAGCGAGAAGAACTCCATCGCCACCTCGCGGGCACCCGGGATCTCGAAGATGCTCGGCGCGCGGTAGCCATCGAAGGTGAGATCACAGTACGGGTTGTCGTAGGCGATCGTGATCCCGTACTGCCGGCAGATCGCCACGGTCCGCTCGAGATACTCGATCGGCGCGATGGCGGCCGTGGGATTGTTGGGGTAGTTGAGGTAGACCAGCCGCACCCGGCGCAGCATGGCATCGCCAAGTTCCTCGAGCTCCACGAGGAACCTGGTGCGCGCCGTGAGCGGATAGACGAGCGGTTCGCCGCCGGCGAGCATCGTCCCGCCGAGGTAGGCCTGATAGCCGGGCTCGGGAACGACCGCAACGTCGCCGGGATTGAGGACCGCGAAGGGCAGATGCGAGAGCCCTTCCTTCGAGCCGAGCAGCGGGAGCACCTGCGTCGCCGGGTCGAAGGTGATGCCAAAGCGCCGCTGCATCCACGCGACGGCGGCCCGACGGAATTCGGGGTTCCCCTGCTGGAACCCGTACTTGCTGAAGCGGGTCTCACCGGCGGCGCGCTGCATCACTTCGATGACTTCGGTGGGCGGCGGATAGTCCGCATCACCCGCGCCGAGATCGATGACGTCCACGCCCTTCGCAAGGAGCGCACGCTTCTTGGCCGGCAGGTCCGCCAGCGGATAGCCAGGGAGGCGCCCGATCCGGTCGGCGGGTTTCACCGGACCGTGTTCCGGAGCACGCCGACGCCGGACACTTCCACCTCGACCACGTCGCCCGAGGCAAGACGACCCACCCCGGCCGGCGTCCCCGTGGCGATCAAGTCCCCCGGCTCCAGGGTCATCACGCTCGAGATGAACGCCAGGATGACGGGAATGCTGTACGCCATTTCGGAGGTGGCGCCCTGCTGCTTCACCGTACCGTTGAGGCGGGTGGTGACGGTGAGCGTGCGCCAGTCGAGCCCCTCAACGACCGTCGGCCCCACCGGGCAGAAGGTATCGAAGCCCTTGGCCCGTCCCCACTGACCGTCGGTCTTCTGCAGGTCGCGGGCGGTGACATCATTCACGCAGGTGAATCCCAGGCGTGCCTTCTCCGCCTGCGCCACGCTCACGTTCCGGAGCCGCTCGAGCACCACGATCCCGATCTCCCCCTCGTACTCGACCTGCTGCGACTGCGGCGGCATGACGATCGGGTCCCCGAGCGCGAGCAGCGCGGAGGGTGGCTTCAGGAAGATCATCGGTTCGGGTGGCACCGAGTTCCCGAGTTCCTGCGCGTGCGCGATGTAGTTCCGTCCCACGCAGACGATCTTGGACGGCTTGACCGGGATCATACGCTGGCCTCGATTCCGTGACGGGCGAAGAAGTCCTCGACCCGGGTACGCACCTCCGACCACGGCCCGATCACCCGATCCGCGCGCGGCAGTCCGCTGAGGACGAGCGGCCCGTACCGCTTGGTGACGACCCGCTTGTCGAGCAGGATCACAACCCCGGCATCGGTCCGGGTCCGGATCAGCCGGCCGAAACCCTGCTTCAGCTTGAGCGCGGCATGGGGGAGCAGATAGCCCATGAAGCCGTCCTCCCCCTGCTCGGCGAGCCGCTCCAGCCGCGCCGCCGTGATCGGTTCGGAAGGAACCTTGAAGGGAAGCTTGGTGATCACCAGCGAGCGGAGGGCGCGCCCTGGCACATCGACCCCCTCCCAGAAGGAGTCGGTACCAAGCAGGATCGCCCGCCCGAGCTCGCGGAAGCGGCGCAGCAGCACGTCTCTCGGCGCTTCCCCCTGGACCAGGATCGGCCACCGCTCGCCCGCGATGCCCCGCAGTTCCACTGCGGTCCGGCGCAGCGCGCCGTGGCTCGTGAAGAGCACGAACATCCCGCCGTCGGACGCCTGCGCCAGGTCGTGCACCACCTGCACCACTGCACCGGAGTGCCCCGGCTCATCTTCGCGCGGATCGGGCAGATCGTTGGGAATCCCGAACAGGCACTGCTCGGCGTAGTCGAAGGGCGAGGGCAGGATCGTCTTCACCGTCACCGGATTCGGCGCGATCGAAAGCCCGAGGCGCGACTCGAGGAAGTCGAATTCCCCGCCGGCAGCGAGCGTGGCACTGGTGAGCGCGACCGTCTTCACCCGGTCGAAGATGGCCTCGCGCAAAATCGGCGCAAGATCGAGCGGGACCGCCGCGAGCGAGACCTGCTGGCCCTTGGGCCCGCTGCGCTCGAGCCACCGCACGGTCGGAGTGCCACCCGGCGCGGGCCGGAGTGCCTGATTGAGCGCGTCGGCCACCGAATCGAGCCGCCGCATGACGCCCCGCAGCTCACCCAGGAGCTGGATGCGTCGTTCGGTGAGATCGTTGCCGGCCATCCGGTCGGCGATCGTCTCGACGTAGTCCTTGATCGACCGGAAGGCGATCAGCGTGGCGTCGAGCTCCCGCTGCAGTCCGGCCGCCCAGACCGGATCAGTGCCGAACTCATCGGTCAGGCGCAGCACCCCGCCCTGCTCCTGCTCCACCCGTCCGTGCAGCCGGAGCAGCAGCTGATCCGAGGCGCGGCGTGCGTCGGAGACTCCCGGTAGCAGCCGCTCCCGAAGCAGGTCGAGACTGGCACGACTCAGCAGGTCGCCGGTCGCGGTGAGATCGGCGGCGAGCGTCGGGAGCAGCCCCTTCCCGTTCCGCTCGAAGCGTCCCAGCAGCCGACGAATGCCCCGGCTGGTGACCTGGGCCCCGAGGTGGCCGGCCGCCACATCCTCGAGATGGTGCGCCTCGTCGAGAATGAGCCGATCGTACGGCGGCAGCACCGCGGCTTCCTTCCAGTTCTCGGATGCACGGCGCACCGCGAGATCGGCGGAGAGCAGGTGGTGGTTCACCACCACGACGTCCGCCTCGGCCGCCTTGCGGCGGGCCTTGAACAGGAAGCAGGCATCGAAGTGCGAACACTGCAGCCGGGGGCAGAGATCCGCCTCCGCGCTGACTTCGTCCCAGACCTCGCCGCTCGGCGTCACCGGCAGATCCGCGAGAGTGCCATCCGCGGTGCGGCCCGCCCATGCGAAGAGCCCCTGAAGTTCGTCGTACTTGTCAGGCTCGAGCAGCGAGCGCTGCGCGCCGACGGCGTGATGCATGCGGGCAAGGCAGAGGTAGTTCCGCCAGCCCTTGAGCATCGCGAAGGTCGGCACCCGCAGGTCCGTCGCGAGCGCGTCGCGGAGGAGCGGCAGGTCCTTGCCGATCAGCTGCTCCTGCAGGTTGATCGTGTTGGTGCTGATCACCGTGCGCTCGCCGTTGGCTTTCGCCCAGGCGAGCGCGGGCACGAGATACGCAAACGACTTGCCGATCCCCGTCCCCGCTTCCAGCAGCAGCACGCCGCCATCGTTATAGGCATCGGCGATGTACGCCGCCATGTCCCGCTGACTCGGGCGATCCTCGTACTGGCCCATCTGCTTCGCGACCGCACCATGCTCGGCCAGGTCGCCGATCACCTCGAACGCGTCTAGCCGGGCCTCCCCTTTGGCTCTCGGCACTTCGACGACGACGTAGAGATCGTCACCGCTGTTGGTGACGATACCGAACCCGACCCCGCCGTCGTGGAGCCTGGCCGCGACCGACAGGTCGGCCATCGACGGTTCGAGAACGCCGCTGGGATGATTGTGGAGCAGCATCTCGCCGCGGGAGGCGACGCCGGGCAGCGCCAGGACGCGATCGACGGTCCCGCGCGCCACGGTCCGGACCTCGAGGAGCCGACCTCCAGCATCCACGGACGCGACGAACGACACCTCCCGCCCGCCGGCAGCGGCGATTTCGGTGGCCAGATGCCGCTGCACATCGGCGGGGATGCGGGGGTGTTGAGCCATCAGCCCTGGGTTTGGTGGTGATCGAATGCAGCCGGAAGATAATCGGGGAGACGTGCCGGTCGTGCGGCCGAAGCGCGGCGGTCGCCTAGGTCTTCAGCTCGCGCTTCTTCGCGGCGGGAAAGAGCACGTTGTTGAGGATCAGCCGGTAGCCCGGCGAGTGCGGATGCAGCGAGAGGTCCGTCGGCGGATCGCCGATCTGGTGCTGCGGGTCCTCGGGATCGTGCCCGCCGTAGAAGGTCCAGGTCCCTTGACCCAGTTCGCCGTGGATGTATTTCGCCCAGCTGGCGCCGGGCTCATCGGCCAGGATCGTCACTGAGGGCTTCAGCGTGTGTTTCGTGAATGAGGTGGTGAGCCCGTAGAAGTCCGGAATGATGTCGCGATGGTTCTGGACCAGCATCGTCGCCACCGGGTCTATGGTGGCGCTGAAATTGAACAGCTTGAAGGCGCCGAGCGGCTGGCGCCGGTCGAGACTGTTCACCTGGTGCCCGTCGATGTCCGAGTAGGCGGGGATGTTCGGCGAGAGCTCGAGCTGCGCGTTCTGGAACGCGAGCGCCTGGCTCCAGTCCATCTTGCTCGCCGCATCGGGATCCATCGGCGAGCCGTCAGCGTAGGAAGCGGCGATGTCGGCGTGGGCGCTCGCCAGGGCGAGATCCAGCGTCTCAGTCGCGGTGCACATCGCGAACAGGAATCCCCCCCGGTTCACGAAGGCGCGGATCTCCTGCGCCACCGCGCGCTTGTCGGCCGGCACGTTCGGGAAGCCGAGCTGCTTGGCCACGGCCTGGTTGCGTGCCACCATGTCGGCCAGCCACGGTGCGCCGGCGTAATTCAGGTAGAACTTGGAATACTGGCCGGTGAAGTCCTCGTGATGCAGGTGGAGCCAGTCGAACTTCACGAGGCCTTTGGCAATCACCTCCGGGTCCCAGATCTTGTCGAACTTGATCCCGGCATAGTCGAGCACCATCGTCACCGCGTCGTCCCACGGCGAGGCGTTCGGCGGCGCGTAGACCGCAACCTTGGGCGGCTTCTCCAGCGGGATCGCATCCATGTTCCCCTGGGCGATCTCCGCCTTGATGCTCGTCACCTGGCCGTCGGAGACCGGCTCGCAGGCGACACCAGCCAGCGCCGCATCCCGCTGCGTGGCGGCGTCACCCGGCAACAGGAACGAACCGCCCCGGTAGTTGAGAAACCACTCCGCCTTCGCGCCCCGATCGAGCACCCGGTAGGTCACGCCGTACGCCTTGAGATGATCGGTCTGGGCATCATCCATCGGCACCAACAGCCACGGCGCTTCCTGCGACCAGAGCGCGCCGACCCGCCGCAGGGCCGGGGCCCCCACGCCGACCAGCAATGGCGCACCGAGCGCTCCGAGAAAGTCGCGTCGTTTCATGTGCGGGGTACCGCGTTCCGGGCCTGATCGAGCAGGCGGCGCGCCTGCGGGACCAGAGCACTCGTCGGAAAATCGAGAATCATCTGCTCCAGGGCCTGCGTGGCATCCTCGCGACGATCCAGTGAGAGGAGCAGGCGGCCCAGCTCGAGCAGGGCGGCAGCGGAGGTCGCGGGCGTGTCCTTGTTCACGACCAGCCGGAACAGCCGCTCGGCATCGGCGTTCTGCGCCGCGGACGCAAAGAGCTGCGCAGCGAACAGGGTAACGTCCGATCGACCCCCATCCACAGGCAATCCGCGCCCCACCTGTTCGAACGCCTTCGCGGCGCCGAGCGTATCCCCTCCATCGAGTTGCCGGAGCGCGACCCCGAACGGAACGAGGGTGTCGGGGCCGATCGGCTGAATCAGGGCGAGCAGCCCCGAACGCTCGGTCGCTTCCTCCCGCGTGCCGGCGAACGGACCCGCACTCTTCCATAGCGACGAGGCGCCCTTGAGATCCCCCGCATACAACCGCAGCCGGCCCAGCAGCGCCAGCGCCTCCACGCTGCTGTCAGCGGCGAGCAGTGTTTCCGCTCGGCCGATTTCCCCCGCCTGCCCCCAGCGTGCGGCGACCTCCCGCCGCAACCGGAGGAAGTCGTCGACGGGTAGCGCGGCCCGGTACCGTTCGAGCTGGGTCGAGGCCTCCTCGGTCTTTCCCTCCTTCACCAGCAGCTCGATCAAGGTGGCGGTCGCCCCCGCCTGCACCGTGGGACCGCCCTCGCTGTCACCCGCGATGCGCGTGAGCATCCGTCTCGCCGCCGGCCGGTCACCCGCCGCGACGTACGCACGTGCGGACTCGAGCCGGAGCCGCGAGCGCTGAGGCGCGCCGGTCCAGCGGTCGGCGATTTCCTCCAGTGTGCGTGCCTGGGCCTGCAGATACGGCGTCGTGGACTCGACACGCACCTGCTCGAGGAACCCCTGCAGGGCATCGAGCTGTTGCGGCGCCCCGGGCGGCAGCGACTTCATCAGCGCGTCCAGCGCACCGAGCGGATCGCCCCAGCGGGCGCGCAGCTCGACGGTGATCCGCGTGACCTCGACCCCGGATTCCTTGTCGAGCGCCCTCAGAATGTCCAGACGGGCCCGCTCCGGCGCAGGGCCGAGAGTAGCGATCGCGGACGACCGGTAGCCCGGAAGTTGCCTGACGGCGCGCGCCCACTCGCGCACCGCCGTCGCCCAGTCCTGCTCCGCAATCGCGAGCTGCGCCAGTTCGGCGGCCAGAGCATCCGGCTTCCCGGTCCGCTCTCGTCCCGCCTGATAGGCGCGGCGTGCCATGCTGCGATCGCGGCGCTGGAGCGCGGCCGCGGCCCATTCCCGAAACGGCGTCTCGTCGCCCGGCGCAGCGCGCGCCCACATGTCCACCAGATGCGGCAGACTGTCGAGCAGATTCGCCGCGGCGTAGGCCCGGAGTGCGACGCCGTAGCTCGGGATCACGGAGGGATCGGCCGCGAGCGCCGCCTGCACCGCGGGGAGGATCTCGGGGATGCGATTGATCGGCGTGAGGGCCCGCTCGAGACCCAGCAGGGCGCTCACGTCGGCAGGCTTGCCCTTGAGCACCGCGCGGTAGAGCTCCGCCGCCTGCGCATAGCTGCCGCGCCGCTCGAGATCAAAGGCGCGGGACATCTGGTCCTGCGCCGAGAGCGTGGACGGAACGATGACCGACAGCATCGCCAGCCAACGAGACAGCGCCCGAGGACAGGATCTCACGGCTTGGCCCCCTGTGGGCCACTCGCCGCACCCGTCTTTTCACTCAGACGGCGGAAGTACTCCACCACCCGGCGGCGGTCCTCCGGAGAGAGCTGTTGCAGCTCTTCCCACGAAGGCAGTCGCAGCAGTGCATCGGCGCCATCCAGCCGGGTGCGAAGCGCCGGGGGCAACCGGATGCTGTCGTCCTTGGCGGTGGTGCTCTGCCGCTCCTGCTTGTCGTCCTCCTCCTGGCCCTGCAGGGTGCGGCCGGCATCGAGCATTCGGCGGAAGAGCCGCTCCTGGCGTTCAATCGTCTGCCGATCGAGACGCCCGGCCTCCAGGGTCCTGGCAAGCTCCTTCGCCTCCTGAGCCATGTCCCCGGCGCCGGGCATCTGCCCGCCGGCGCGCATCCGCTCCAGCCGCTCAGCGAGCGCACGCTGCTGGGCTCCGAGCTGGCGGAGCTGTTCCTGGGCCTGCCCTCCCTGGCCCATCATGGGCAGGAGTCCACCGGACTGCTGGCCGAGCTGTCCCTGCTGCTGGGCCATCTGGGCCATCTGTTCCATGGCTTCCTGAAGCCCCGAGCCACTCTGCGATCCCTCCACCGCACCACGGCTCCGGAGGAGGGTGAATGCGGCGGAGTTGAGCGCATCCACCGCCTCCGCCGCGCGGCGTGAGGCTTCCCGCGGATTGGGGGAGGCGTTGGAGAGCGCCTCGCGCCCCTTCTGCATCGCGTTCTCTGCGGTCGCCAGGGCGATCCCCGACTGCTGCGACACCATCGCATTCTTCCCGCCGATTTCCTTGACCTGCTGCTGCAGCCGCTCGACGCCCTCCTCGATCGCGCCCTGCTCGGACCGCACCGAGGCCGAGGTCTCACCGCGCTGCAGCGCCTCCCCGACTTTGAGCTGCCGATCCGCGAGCCGGCTCGCATCTCCGAGCACCTGGTCCAGCGCGGCCATGACCTCCCGCCGCCATTCATCCTGCAGCGATTCGCGCTGCTCGGTGATCTGTTCGCCGAGCGGGTCGAGCTTCTGTGACGCCTGCTGGCCCTGCTGCTTGGCCTCCGCCTTCTTGCCCTGCCCCGCCGACTTGGCGGCCTGGCGCATCTGCTGCGCCGCCTGACTGGCACGCTGCGCCGCCTGCTGCATGGCCTCCTGGCGCTGCGGGCTCTCTTCCCCGAGTTCCTTCGAGAGGCGATCCAGCGCGGCACCGAGGGAGTCGGCGCGACTGGAAAGCGACTGCTCCTCGCGCGTCGCCCGCGTCGAGTCGAGTGCCGCCACCTGCTGGTTCCACTGCTGCTGCTGCATCGCGAGGTCCTTCGCCTCGGCGGTGAGATTCGCCATGTCGCCCTCGAGCGCGGCACGCTTGAACAGCTCGCGACTCCGTTCCAGCGCATCGCGCAGCTCCTTCTGCGCCTGCGCGAGCTTCTCGAGGGCGTCATGCGCCCGTTCGGGATCGAGCTCCTTGAGGGCCTGCTGCAGTTCCGCGAGCCGGTCGCGGAGCTCCGGGGTGATCGCCCGCTCCAGCTGGTCCTGGATCTCCCGCAGCTTCTGCTGCCAGGCAGGATCGGTCATGCCGGCCGCCTCGGCACTCTGCTGCAGCGCCTTGATGGCGTCCTTGACCTGCTCCGCCTGCCGCATCAGTTCCTGCTGCGATTCGGCCACGTTCTCGGCCCGCTTTGCGTTGTCGAAACTCAGCGATTGATCCGTCGTGCCGTTCTGACTCTGGTCCTGGCCCGGCCGCGGACGCTCCTGCGCCAGATCCTCCGTCTGCCGCTCGAGCTTCCGGGTCGACTGCGCGATGCTGTCCAGCCGCCGGCCCACATCGGTGGCGGTGAGCCGTGTGGCTTCGCGAATCTCGCTGAGGGTCGGGAGCCGGAGCACGAACTCCGTCGATCGGCCGACATGCGCACTGGGGGCGTTGTCCGAGGCCCGAACAAAGAAGCGGACGGTATCACCTGGCAGCAGTCCGCGCTGATTCAGGTCGAGTTCCCAGGGAAGGATCGCGCGATCGCGCGCGCCCGGTGGCAATGCGACGGATTCGACGCGCGCCGGATCCTCGAAGCCAAGCCGGCTGATGCGCCGGCTCTCGACGGTCACCCGGCTCAGCCCGTGATCGTCCTGCGCGTCGATGACCAGCGGGACGCGCAGCGTCAGCGGCACGAGCGTGTCCGCGCCGGGAACCGGGACCTCCACGCGCGGGGCGCTGTCAGGCACCACGAGGATCGGAATCCGCACCGTGTCGCCTGCGAGCGGCGTGCCTGACGCGGTCGACAGCGCCAGCGTCCACGTCTGTGCCCCAGCCGGGGTGAACAACCCGTGGAACCGCATCCCCGAGACGTCAAGCGGTCCGGTCGAGCTCCCTGCCAGCCATCCCGCGGATGCGAGTCGTGCCGTAGCTTCGCCGACGGTCTCGAGGCGCGTCCCCTCCGGCACCACCACCGAATCACCGCGAGTCGGGATCGGTTCGTCCTCGAGCCCCAGGTAGCGCGGATAGCGGGCGGTGACGTTCAACGATCCGAGAAAGGCGGGGATCCGCACCCGAACCTGCACCGTATCGGAACTACGGCCACCGCTCGAGAGCCGGAGGAAGAGATCGGTCTGCAGCGGGCCGATGCGCGTTGCGGCCCGTCCGGCTGAATCGAGGACCACGCCCTGCCCATGCCACTCCTCGCCCGGGGCGCGACGCCACAGAATTGCATGCGGCCGGCCACGGGCCAGCATCCGCACCTCGACCTGACCGCCGCGCTCGATCTCCTCGCCGCTCACGGTGAGCTCGAGGGGAGCGACCGTCGCCGACCAGGCCTCGAATGGGCGCCAGAGGAGTGCCGAACGCCCCTGCGTCGGAGCCGAGCTACCGAGCAACGCGGCGCCCGCGAGTGCCGTGAGTCCCCCCTGGAGCGCCCGGCGACGGAAGGGCTGCTCCAGCACGCTCACCAGGCTTGGGGCCCGGGCACTCAGCTCCTCCGCCTGACGCTGATCCGCGACCGCGAGCAGGTCGGCGCTCGTCCCGGCGGCGGCGGGCTCGAGATGCCCCGTCAGCGCTCCGCGGCGAAATCCCGAGGCCTCGAGCCGTTCGGCGAGCCAAGCTGGAGAGAGTCGTTGCGGCCGGCGCTGCGCGATCAGGAGGGCGGCGCAGGCGAGCGCTCCCGCCCCTCCCCACGCTGCGAGAACCCACCACGGCTGGCTGAACCAGCCGAGCCGGGCCCCCCAGGCCGCGAGCCCCAGCACGAGGGCGAGGGCGCCGATGCTCGCGCCGGCCCAGGCGATCAGGTTCAGCCGCCGGAATCCCTGCAGCAGCGAAGCAATCACTCCCCCGGTTCGGCTCATGGCGTGGCTCCGCCGTAACCGACCGCGTAGGCAAAGAGGTTCACGCCCATCCGGAGCGCCGCCTCGTGTTTCTCCGGTGGATCCTTGTGCACGTCGGCATCCTCCCAGCCATCGCCGAGATCGCACTGAACGTCGTAGAAGACGGCGAGCCGTCCATCGAGAAAGAGGCCGAATCCCTGCGCCGGCTTGCCATCATGTTCGTGGATCTTGGGGAGACCCTTCGGGAAGTCGTACACCAGGTGATAGATCGGGTGGTCGAGCGGGACCTCCACAAGGGGATGGTCCGGGAAGAGGCGGGCCATTTCACGCCGGAACGAGGTGTCCATTCCGTAGTTGTCGCTCGCATGGAGGAATCCGCCCTGGAGCAGCCACCGGCGCAGCACCACCAGTTCCGCGTCGCTGAGGCGGAAGTTCCCGTGTCCTGTCATGTGGAGGTAGGGCACCGACCAGATGTCGTCGTCCACAAGGCGCACCACCCGCTCCCGCGCCCCGACCCGGAGCCGGGTCCGCGTCGCGATCGCCTGCAGCAGATTTGGGAGGCTGGACGGGTTGGCGTACCAGTCACCGCCACCGTCGTAGTGGAGCCGCCCGATCGTCATCGTGGCAACCCCATCGGCCGCGCGGTCCTGCGCACCCAGCCGATCCGCCGCGCCGGCGAGCAGCAGAGCGGCGACCGCTGCCATCCCGCCGAAGGCAGACGAACGCAGGCGGATCATCCGAGTGACGTCACGATGCGGTAGGCCTCATTCCTGGGGACACCCATTTCGGTCACGAGCTGTTGGACCGCTTCCTTGCGGGTGACGCCGGTGGCCAGAATGCTGCGGGCGCGTTCCTCGACATCCGCGACCGGGAGTGCCTCGGCGGGCGCGTCCGGTCGCCCGGCCATCACGACCGTGATCTCGCCCCGCGGCGCGGATGCCTGATAGTACGATGCCAGTTCCGCGAGGGTTCCGCGCCGGAACTCCTCGTACAGCTTGGTCAGTTCCCGCGCCACCACCACTTCCCGGTCCGCGCCGGCGGCTGCCGCCAGATCCTCGAGGAGAGCACCGAGTCTCGGGGGTGCCTCATACAGGACGACGGTCCATGCGCACGCTGCCGCCTCCTTCAGCAGGCGATCCCGCTCCTTCCCCTTCCGGGGCACGAACCCGAGGAAGAGATAGCGGTCCGCCGGCAGGCCCGAGGCGGAAAGCGCCGTCGTGACGGCACAGGCGCCTGGAATGGGGACGACCCCGAAGCCGGCCGCCCGCACCGCCCCGACAAGCGATTCCCCCGGGTCGCTGATGCCCGGTGTACCGGCATCAGTCACCAGCGCGACATCCCGGCCCTCGCGCAGGATGTCGAGGAGCAGATCCTGGCGCCGCTCGGGGGAGTGCGCGTGAAAGCTCAGGACGCGCGGGTGGGCATCGAGGTGCGAGAGGAGTCCCATCGCGCGGCGGGTGTCTTCGGCGGCGACGACCGGGACGCGGCGCAGAGTCTCGGCGGCGCGCGGTGACAGATCGCCCAGGTTGCCGAGCGGCGTGGCCACAACGTACAGCGTGGCGGGAGGGGTCGCCGAGGTCATGGGCTCAAAGGTAAGCCGGGAGCGAACGGAGTGCGGAGGGCGGTTCCCGGAAGCAACGAGGTGCCCCGAGCACTCGGGGCACCTCGTCTGAGATGTCGTCAGCGGGGGCCGCGCCTCACCCCATGTGCTGCTGGATCTTGCCCTCGAGGATGGTCTTGATCCGCGGATCGGCCCCGATGATGGTGTCCACATGCTTGCCGTCCTTGAACAGCATGATGGTCGGGATCGACCGGACGTTGAAGCGGACGGCGGTATTCTGGTTCGTGTCGGTGTCCAGCTTGGCCACCTTGATCTTGCCGGCATACTGATCCGCGAGCTGGTCGATGACGGGCGCGATCGCCTGACAGGGGCCGCACCAGACGGCCCAGAAGTCGACGATCGCCAGCCCCTTGGCCTGCTCGATCTGAGTGGCAAAATCCTTGTCCGTCACATTCACGACATTCGCGCTGGCCATGCGATCCTGATCCTTTCCGGATATCTTGAGCAAGACGCGGACGCCGCCGCGTCAGAGAAATCATTGTCAGACGCCAAACCGCCATCGCCCGTGACCGACCATCCCCGCATCGCCCACATCGGCATCGCCGTGGAGAGCATCGAGGCCGCGCTGGCGTTCTATCAGGACGTCCTCGGACTCGCGCCGGGCCTCCCCGAGGAATCCGATGGCGCCCGCATCGTCTCGCTCCCCTTCGGCGAGTCGGATGTCGAACTGCTCGAACCCCGCTCGCCCGACAGTCCGATCGCTAAATTTCTCGAGCGACGCGGACCGGGGATCCATCACATCTGCTACCGGGTAGGCGATCTCGATGCCGCCCTCACCGCCTGCCGCGCCGCGGGCTACCGGCTGGTCGATGAATCGCCCCGGATCGGCGCGGGCGGCCATCGCATCGCCTTCGTCCACCCGAAGAGCACCAGTGGCATCCTTATAGAGCTCACCGAGTAGCGCCCGCTCAGGGCCCGGTCTTGCGGGCGGCGCAGGAACGTCCCGGGGTCCCGGCGAGCGTGAGGTCGATCGATGTCACGATCCAGCCCTGCTTGCCAAGATTGAGCACCGTGAAGGGCACGTTGCGCGTGCACCGCGTTCCATCCGGGTCGCTCCGGTCGAGGTCCACCTGCACGGTCATGCGGTTCTTGTCGTCGGTGACCGGCACGGTGTGCAGGATGTGAAACGGAGTATCGCGCAGGAAGGACTGGGTCACGAACAGCCGCTGTTCGTAGTCCGCCGGATGATGCGTCTGGCTGGCCGGCCCACGCGAGGTTCCCCAGTAGCGGCCCATGCGGGTGATATTGCTGTCGGCGATCGCCTGCATGAAGCTGCGGACCGCACCTTCCGGCGTGGTGGCTGTATCCGCCGGCACCGCGGCACCAGGACCGCCGCCACAGGCGAGCGTCAGCAGGAGAACACCGGACCAGCGACGGTAGGACACGCAGACCTCCGGCCAAACGGGAATCGAAGCGCGCAACATAAACGAGGCTTCTGGAGCGGGCAATGATGCCGATGCGTCTGTACATCAACATTGATCATGTGGCGACCGTGCGGCAGGCGCGCCGCACCGACGAACCCGATCCCATCGCTGCAGCCGCACTGGCGGAAGCCGCCGGCGCGGATGGAATCACCGCCCATCTGCGCGAAGACCGGCGGCACATGCAGGACGAGGATATCGTCCGGCTCACCGGGAGTCTGACGACACTCCTGAATCTCGAGCTCGCGACGAGCGAGGAGATCGTGGCGCTCGCCTGCCGGCTGCGGCCATACCAGGTGACCCTCGTCCCCGAGCGCCGGGAAGAGGTGACGACCGAGGGTGGGCTCGACCTGACGCGCAACGTCGGCCGGCTGACCGATGTGATCGCCCGCCTCACGGCGGCCACTTGCCGCGTCAGCCTGTTCATCGACCCGACCCGCGACAGCGTCGACCGGTCCCGCGCACTCGGCGTCCCCGCGATCGAGCTGCATACCGGCCGCTATGCACATGCATGGCCGAACGCCTCGGCGGCCCTCGAGGAACTGGTGGACGCCGCACGTCACGCACGCAGCCTCGGTCTCGCCGTGCACGCGGGCCATGGCCTCACCTACCGAAACGTGACCCCGGTCGCGGCGATCCCGGAAATCGAAGAGCTGAACATCGGACACAGCGTGGTCAGCCGCGCCGTGATGGTCGGAATGGCCGCCGCGGTCGCCGAGATGCGCGCGCTGGTCGTCTCCCGGTGACCGGTGATTTGACCTGCGCCCAGTCGGCTCCTACACTAAAGGGGCGCAAGACACCAGGTCTGTCGTCCGGTAATTCGGCCGTGCCGTGACCCGTGCCTGCGCAATCCGCGCTACACCCTCGGACCCCAGGGCGCCATGAGCCAGCCGCTCGGCATTGATGACTTCTTCGCGCTGGAGGCGGGCGAGTACCTCGACCGGCTCGCGTCGCTGTCGGCGACTGCGACCGCGCCGAACGCCGATGAACTGGTGCGCTTCACCCGCGCGCTCCGCGGCAGCGCGCTCATGGCCAATCAGCAGGCGATTGCCCGGGCATCCAACGGCCTCGAGCACCTGGTACGGAGCTTTCGCGACGGACGCCGCCCGTGGGACGCGCCCCTCGCCGGTCTCTGCCGTGAAGCGGTCGATGTCTTGAGAACGCTCGTCGAGCGGGTCCGGAACTGGACGCCCGATGATTCCGCGCGCGCCGAACGCCTGGCACTGCGCCTCGAAGAGGCCGCGGGCAACGCCCAGCGTCCCGCCCCGGCAGCAGCCGCGACCGAAACCGGCGTCCGGGTCTTTCTGGCCCGGGAGTCGGCAGCGCTCGGCAGCGTCCTCGATCAGGCAGGGCGCAGTCTGGCCGGTGGCTCGGCGTCCTTCGACTCCCTGCAGGCGGTGCTGCGCCGGATGCAGCCGCTCCGGGGGCTCGCCGCGCTCGCGGATTATCCGCCGCTTCCCGACCTGCTGGACGGGATCGAGCGCACCGTGACCAGCGTGAGCCGGCTTGAACTCCCGGCGAAAGAAGGCGGCGCCCGGCTGGACGCCGCGGCCGCGGCCCTTGCCCGCTCGGCCCGGGACATCGCCGAACACGGCCGGCCCGAGGCGGAGGCCCCGGAGTTCCGGCGCTTCGCTTCGCTGCTCATCGCTCCCGCCCCCCAGGAACTCCCGGTGGTCCCCATCGAGGCGCTCTTCTACGCCGGTGAAGACGGCGTGGTCCATCGCGGGACGGCGCCGCGCAGCGTGGTCGGGGCCGCAATGAGCGCCGCCGCCGTCGTGAGCCGCGGCGAGCATCTCTGTCAGGCAGCCGACGAGATCGCGGAAGCCTCCGCCGATTCCCAGCGCAGCCTCCGTCTGCATCTGCTCCTCGCCGACCTGCGAACCCTCGCCACCGGCCTTCCCGGCGCGTTGGAGATCGCCGTCGACACCTTTGCCGTCTCGGCCAGATCCGCCGTCAGCCGGGGTGCCGCGGCCCGGGAACCGGAGCGTTTCGTCGCGCTCATGCGGGAGGCGGGAGGTCGACTACGCGGGTTCACCGAGGTGACGCAGCCGGGCACCCTCGCCTCGGCATTCGAGGAGCTGATCACCTCGCTCGACATGCTGGGCGCGGCGCCTGTCGCCGTGGACGACCAGTCGGACGTCGTGCCGATCGAGTCGCTGGCCCCCGATGAGCCGGAGGCCGCCGAACCAGCGGTCGTGCCCATTGAGACGCTCGCGCCGGACGAGGAGGCCGTCGCGGCACCACTCGCGGTCGCGGGGGCCCCGGCCGTCCCGACCACATCGGCCCGCGACAGCTGGGACCTCGCGGCCAGCTTCAGTCTGTATGAGGAACTGATCGCGGGCCGCCCCGCGGCAGTCCCCGCCGAGCTCGAAGTTCCCGTGGTCGAGGCCCCCGAGCCTGAGCCGGTTGCCGTCAGCACGGCCCCCACCCCGGAGGCCGCCGTCCTCGACATCGAAGAGCTGCTCTACCATGGCCGGTCTGCGCTGGAACGGGCCGACGCCGTCCGCCGCGAGATCCGCGCACTCTGGTCCACCTCCGATTCGGCCGGCGCCGTCCAGCCGCTGGTCGAAGAACTGCTCGACCTCGTCGAGCTCGCCATCGCTGACTGAGCCCAATTTGACGTCCTCTGCGCCCAAGCGGCGCGCGCCGGTCTGGCAGGTCCTTGTCGGGATCACCATCTCCGCCGCGCTGCTCTATGCCTCACTCCGCGGCATCCAGTTCGCCCAGGTTCTCGAGTTCGTCCGCACGGCGCGCATCGCGCCGATGCTGCTCGGCGTGGGGCTCGCGACGGCGACCTTCGTACTGCGCATCTTCCGGTGGCAGATCCTGCTCCACGGCGATGACGGCAGAAGGCTCGGGGCAACCCCGCTCTGGCACGCCATTGCCATGGGCTTCATGGCAAACAACGTCCTCCCGCTTCGGATGGGCGAGGTGGTGCGGACGTTCGCCGCGTCGAAACTGACGGGGACCCGCTTCCCTTCCGTCCTCGCCTCGATCGCGGTCGAACGGCTCTTCGATGCAATGATCGTGGTCGCATTGCTCGCGGGCGGTCTCCTCACCGCCCGGCTGCCTGAGAGCGACCTCTCCGGGCGAGTCGCGAACATCGTGACTTTCGGCGGGATCGCCGCCGTGCTCGGCCTGGTCGGAGCCGGACTCGTCGTGGCCTTCCCGCTCCTGGCCGAGCGGGTCGTGCGTGCTCTGGTGCCGTCGGAGAAGCTCGCGGACAAGCTGGTCGCCCTCATCGAAGGCGTCCGGCACGGGCTCTCGGTCCTGCGGTCTCCCGGCCGAATCGCGGGCGTCGCCCTCTGGTCGCTGGCGATCTGGATGACCTCCGCGCTCTCCTTTTATGTCATGTTCTGGGCATTCGGCATTCAGGCGGACCTGTCGGTCGCCCTGCTGATGCAGGGACTCATCATGTTCGGGATCGCCCTGCCCTCTTCGCCGGGGTACGTCGGCGTCTTCGAGGCTCCCATCATCCTGCTGCTCGGCCTCTATCAGGTCGACAAGAATCTCGCCGCGGCCTACGCCCTCACGTACCACGTCACGACTTTCATCCCGATCACTCTGCTCGGCGCCTGGTCGGTCTTCCGCACTAACCTTGGCCTCGGTGCCATGCGGCAGGGACCGCCGTGACAACGGCGGTCGAGGTCGCCGCCCACGCCAAGGTCAACCTGCTGCTTCGGGTGCTGGCGCGGGAGGAGGACGGGTACCACGGCATCGAGTCACTCTTCTGCCTGCTCGATCTCGCGGACACGCTCCGCGTCGAGCGGCGGGACACGCCCGGGATCCTCCTCGAGGTTGCCGGTGCCGACTGCGGCCCTCCCACGGAGAATCTCGCGCTACGCGCCGCAGCCCTTGTCCTCGAGGCCACCGGCAACAGCTTCGGCGTCCAGCTCACGCTTACCAAGCGCATTCCAGTCCAGGGGGGGCTGGGCGGCGGCTCCAGTGATGCCGCGGCCGCCCTGATCGCCACCAATCACCTGGCCGGCAACGCGGTTCCCCGGCACGAGCTGCTGCAGTTCGCCGCCAGACTCGGCAGCGATGTCCCGTTCTTCGTGAGCGGCGCCCCGCTGGCACTCGGCTGGGGCCACGGAGAGCGACTGCTCCGGATCCCCTCCTTGCCCCCCGCGCCGGGACTTCTGGTGATTCCGCCGATCGGGGTCAGCACCCCGGAGGCGTACCGGATGGTGGATGCGGCGCGGCAGAACGCCGGCAGGCGTGGCGCGGTCGCCCTGGACCTCGAGAGCCTGGCGAGCTGGGGGAGCGTGGCCCGCATGGCGGGGAATGACTTCGAGTTCGCGCTTTTCGGCCGGCACCCCGAACTCCGCCAGGCATTCGACGCCCTGACCGGTACCCATCCACTGCTCTGCCGAATGAGCGGGTCCGGCTCGACGATCTTCAGTATCTATCGCAACACCCGCGACCGGGACGACGCCCGGATGGCCCTGAGTCCCAAACTGGGTCGAGCCATCCCCGTAGAGACGCTCGGTACACCGCCCGCCACGCCGGTGCCGTTCTCCCCCCCGGCCTGACCTCCGGGGCGAGCCGAACCTTTCACCCCCCCTCCGTTTCCCTTACGTTTCCCCCCGACTGGCCCCTCGTCCAATGGCAGGACAGCAGACTTTGGATCTGCGAATGGTGGTTCGAATCCACCGGGGCCAACTTCCTCCAGGGCGGAGCGGCGCCGGTGTCTGCAGTTGACCCAACCTCTGTCCCCGACTAGTTTTGGGGGCTATTGCCATGAGCGAATTCCTGCAGCGGAGCCAGATGCTTTTACTCTGCGGATCGGCCAACCGGCCGCTCGCGGAGGAAGTCGCTGCGCATCTGGGTCAGCCGCTCTGCCAGGTGACGATCAAGCGGTTCTCCGACGGCGAACTGTTCGTCAAGATCGATGAGAACGTCCGCGGACGGGACGTCTTCGTCATCCAGCCGACCAACCCGCCGGCCGAGAACCTGATGGAGCTGCTGCTGCTGATCGACGCGGCGCGGCGGGCAAGCGCGGCGCGAATCACGGCGGTCATTCCGTATTTCGGGTATGCGCGTCAGGACCGCAAGGATCAGCCGCGGGTGGCGATCAGCGCCAAATTGATGGCGAACATGGTGACGGTGGCCGGTACCGAGCGGGTGCTGGCGATGGACTTCCACTCGCACCAGATGCAGGGCTTCTTCGACCTGCCGGTGGACCATCTCTACGCCGCGCCGGTGTTCGTGAATCACTACCGCCAGAAGTCGCTTCGTGATTTGGTGGTGGTTGCCTCCGACGTCGGAGGGGCGAAGATGGCGCGGGGCTTCGCCAAGCGGCTGAATGCGACGCTGGCGATCATCGACAAGCGGCGGCCGTCGGCCAATGTGGCCGAAGTCGTCAACGTGGTCGGTGAGGTCAAGGGGAAGGATGTCATCATCCCCGACGACATGATCGATACGGGCGGCACCATGTCCGAGGCGATTCACGCCCTGAAGCGCCTGGGGGCGGAGGACATCTACTGCTGCGCGACCCACGGCCTGCTGTCGGGGCCCGCGATCGAGCGGCTGAAGAACAGTCCGGTGACCGAGGTCGCGGTGGCCAACACGGTCCTGCTTCCACCGGAGCGGCATTTCGACCGTCTCAAGGTACTTTCGATCGCGCCGCTCCTGGCGAAGGCGATCGGCTACACCCACAGCGATCAATCGGTGAGCTCGCTGTTCGACTGATATCCAATGGGCGGCGCGGAAGCCGCCTTGTACGGGTGGCCGCACCGGCCGCCCCTGAGCGAAGGACCAAGGACCCATGGCACATCAGGTTTCACTTCAGGTAGCACGCCGCGCTGGCACCGGTAAGGGCGCTGCCCGCAGCCTCCGCCGCGCTGGCCAGATCCCCGCGATCATCTACGGTCACAATCGGGCCCCCGAGGCGCTGAGTGTCGATCGGGCCGCCTTGAGCAAGCTGCTGGCGGGAATCAGCGCTGGCAGCACCATCCTCGACGTGGCCGTCGACGGCGCGGCGCCGGTGAAGGCCCTGATTCGCGACATCCAGCGCAATCCGCTTCGGAACACCGAGGTCATCCACCTCGACCTGTACGAAGTCCGCGCGGACGAGAAGGTCACGCTCGAGGTGCCGGTGCACCTCTCCGGTACCGCCGATGGCGTTCGCAACTTCGGCGGCGTCCTGGACCAGGTGCTCCACCGCCTCGAGATCCGGGTCTTCCCGGCCGACATCCCGACCCGCGTCGAGATCGACGTGACGCCGCTGGGCATCGGCAAGTCGATCTATGTCCGCGACGTGAAGCTGGCCAAGGTCGAGATCCTCAACGATCCGAACCTCCCGGTCTGCTCCATCGTCGCCCCGCGCACCGAAGAGGCGCCTGCCGCCGCGACGGGCGAGGCCGTGGCCGAGCCGGAGGTCATCCGCAAGGCCAAGACCGAGGAAGAGGCAGAGAAGAAGGACTGAGTTCTGCGCGCTATCGTCGGCCTGGGCAATCCGGGTCAGGAGTACGAGACAACCCGGCACAATGCCGGGTTTCTCTTGGCGGATCACCTCGTCGCCCACTGGAAACTGCCGCCCTTCCGGCGCGTGCCGGCCGCCCGGGAAAGCAGTGGACAGTTGCTCGGACAGAACGTCGCCGTCATCAAGCCGCTGACCTACATGAACCGGAGCGGGGCCGCCCTGGCCTCGCTCCGTTCGCTTGCGGACTTCGATGTCACGCGCGACCTGCTGGTGCTCGTAGACGATTTCGCCCTGCCCCTCGGCCGCTTCCGGCTCCGGGGTGCGGGGTCCGCCGGAGGGCATAACGGGCTCAAGAGCGTCGAGGGCACCCTGCGGCGGCAGGATTATGCCCGGCTGCGCATCGGGATCGGCCCACTCCCGAGCGGCACCCGCGACACCGCCGATTTCGTGCTCGGTGCATTCGAGCCCGACGAGCGTGATGCACTCACGCAGCAGCTCGGCCCCATGGCCGAGGCCGTGGAATGCTGGCTCTCCGACGGTATCGAGGTCGCGATGAGCCGCTTCAACGGCAAGTAGACAGTGACAGATTCCATTGCCGCCGGCCGATGCCGGCGGCGCACTCATTCGATGGTCGTGCGCACATGCTCCGCCTAGGCATCGTCGGGCTCCCCAACGTCGGCAAGTCGACCCTGTTCAACGCCCTCACCTCGGCGGGGGCGCTGGTGGCGAACTATCCGTTCGCCACGATCGAGCCCAATACCGGTGTGGTGACCGTGCCGGATCCCCGGCTCGGCGTCCTGGCGGGGATCGTGAAACCGGAGCGCACCCTCCCCGCCGTCGTCGAGTTCGTCGATATCGCCGGGCTGGTCAAGGGCGCCAGTCAGGGCGAGGGGCTCGGCAACCAGTTCCTCGCCAACATCCGCGAGGTGGATGCGATTGTGCACGTCATCCGGTGCTTCGATGACGACGACGTGCAGCACGTCATGGGCTCGGTCGATCCGGCCCGCGATCGCGAGGTGATCAACATCGAGCTGCAACTCGCCGACCTCGCGGGCGTCGAGAAGCGCCTGGACAAGTCGGCCCGCGCCGCGAAGTCCGGGGACGCGCAGGCGAAGCTCGAAAGCCGCCTGCTGACCGCACTCAAGGCCGCCCTGTCCGAGGGCAAGCCCGCGCGAGCAGTGAAGCCCACCGACGAAGAGGCCGCCACCTATCGCGCCTTCAACCTGCTCACCTCGAAGCCGGTTCTCTACGCGGCTAACGTGCTGGAGAGCGAGCTCGCCACCGGCAACCGGCATGTGGAGGCGCTCAAGGCCGCGGTCGCCGCCGACGGCGAGACCGCCGACATTGTCGTGTTCTCGGGCAAGGTCGAAGCCGAACTGGCGGAACTCCCGCCGGAGGATCGCGGCGAGTTTCTGGCCGCCCTCGGCGCAACGGAGTCGGGGCTGGATCGTCTGGCGCATGCCGCCTATCACCTGCTCGGCCTGCAGAGCTACTTCACGGCGGGCGAGAAGGAGGTCCGGGCCTGGACCATCCACCGCGGTGACAAGGCCCCTCAGGCGGCCGGCGTCATTCACACCGACTTCGAGAAGGGCTTCATCCGGGCCGAGACAGTGTCCTATGCGGACTTCGTCCGGGTTGGCGGATGGAAGCCGGCCCGGGAGCAGGGCCTGGCTCGCGCCGAGGGCAAGGAGTACGTGGTACAGGACGGCGACGTCCTGCTGTTCCGCTTCAACGTCTAGGGTTGCGGCCGCTTCCTATTCCGACCCTTCCGGTCGCCCCCCACGCGGCCGTATAATCTTCCACTGCTCGCCACGCAGTCTTCGTCGCACCGCCCCCGACCGGGGGCGGGCGCCATTCCCGAGGAATCTCCCCGCATGACCACGTCCAGCGGCGCGCTCGCGCGCTTCAGTCCCGATTCGGCACTCGCCCGCGCCCCCGAGATTGCGGCGGAGAGCACTGCGTTCCGCGAGGTCCTGACGGAGATCAGCCGGGTCATCGTGGGGCAGCAGATTCTGCTCGAGCGGCTGCTCATCGGTCTCCTGGCTGACGGCCACCTCCTGCTCGAGGGGCTTCCCGGTCTCGCCAAGACGCTCGCGGTGCGGACCCTGGCTTCAACGATCGACTGTGACTGCCGGCGGGTGCAGTTCACGCCGGACCTGCTGCCGTCGGACCTGATCGGCACGATGATCTACAACCAGAAGGCGGGCGACTTCACCGTGCAGAAGGGCCCCATCTTCACCAACATCCTGCTGGCCGACGAGGTGAATCGCGCGCCGGCCAAGGTGCAGAGCGCCCTGCTGGAATCGATGCAGGAGCGCCAGGTCACGATCGGAGGAGAGAGCCATCGGCTGCCGGAGCTGTTTCTCGTGCTCGCCACGCAGAACCCGCTGGAGCACGAGGGCACCTATCCCCTCCCCGAGGCCCAGGTCGACCGGTTCCTGTTCAAGCTCATCGTGACTTACCCAAGCCGCACCGAAGAGCGTGAAATCATCGACCGGATGACGGACGCCGCCGAACCGACCACCCGGGCCGTCATCCACCCGGACCGGGTGCTCAGGGCGCGCGAGATCGTGCGGGGGCTGCATGTCGACGAGAAGATCAAGGAGTACGTGCTCGACATCGTCGCGGCGACCCGCGAGCCGGCGAAGTGGAACCTGAAGGATCTGACGGGGCTGATCCAGTTCGGGGCCTCGCCGCGGGCCGGCATCAATCTCGTCAAGGCCGCCAAGGCGCACGCCTTCCTCGCGGGACGGGCCTACGTGCTGCCGGAGGATGTGAAGACGATGGCGCACGACACGATTCGTCATCGACTGATTCCGACCTACCAGGCGGAGGCCGACGGCGTCACCTCCGACCAGATGCTCGACCGGATCCTCGCCGCCGTGCCGGTGCCGTGATTCCTGACGAGCTGCTTCGCGAAGTCCGCCGGATCGAGCTGACCACGCGCGATCTGGTCCGCGACCTGGTCGCGGGCGACTATGCGAGCGCCTTTCGCGGCCGCGGGGTCGAGTTCGCGGAGGTGCGCGAGTATCTCCCGGGTGACGATGTCCGGAGCATCGACTGGAACGTCACGGCCCGCCTCGGGACTCCCTATGTCAAGCGGTTCCAGGAGGAGCGTCAGCTTTCGCTGATCCTCCTGGTCGACGTCAGCGCCTCGGGCGGCTTCGGAAGCGTGCACCGCACCAAGCGGCAGCTCGCGGCCGAAGTCGCGGCGGTACTCTCCCTCGCCGCGACGCGTCACCGCGACCGGGTCGGCGCGGCATTCTACTCGGACCGGGTGGAGTGGTTCAGCCCGCCCAAGAGCGGCCGCAGTCAGGCATTGCAGCTGGTCACCAAGGTGCTCGCCTACCAGCCGGAGGACCGCGGAACCGACCTGCTGCGTTCGCTCGACTTCCTCGAGCCCCTGCTCCGCCGCCGCGCGCTGGTGGCGGTGCTGTCGGATTTTCTCGATCCCGCCCAGTGGCTCGGCCTCGACCGGCTCGCCTGGCGCCACGACGTCGTGGCGGTGCAGCTCACCGACCCGCGCGAGCGCGAACTGCCACCGGTCGGACTCGTGACGCTCTGGGAACCGGAGTCCGGCGACTGGCAGGTGGTAGACGCCGATGATGCGGGGGTGCGCGAGCAGTTCCGCGAGCAGCGGGCGGCGTTCGATGAAGCGCTGGGGCGGCACTGCGCGGGACGGGGCGTGGACCTGGTCCGCCTCGACACCGATCAGGCCTACGGCGAACGGCTCGCCGCATTCTTCAGCCGCCGGCAGCTCCGGCGGGGCTGACCATGCGCCGCCTGACATTTCCCCTGGTCCTCCTTCTCGCTGCCGGCGCACCGGTGGCGGGCGCCGCGCAATCGCTGGAGCTCAAGCCCAGGCAGGCCAAGGGAACGATCGGCGACCGGTTCGTGTTCGACGTGACCGTACAGCTCAAGCCGGGCATGGAGCTGATCGATGCGGTCCCGCACACCCTCGTGCCGCCCCCGCGCGGGATCCGGGTCCTCGCCGCCGACACCCTGCGGCCGGACGGCGGCGGGACCTATCGGGGAACGGCCACGGTGGCGTTCTACCGGATCGGCCCGCAGCCGGTCCCGACGCTCGCGCTGCTCTACCGGACCGAGCCCGGTGCCCCGCCTGACACACTGCTCCATCTGCCGGTCTCGGTCGAGGTCGTGCCGATCCTCGAGGCGGGCAATCCCCAGCTCAAGGACATCAAGCCGCTGCAACCGCTCAGCGGTCCCGTGTGGATCCAGCTCACGGTCCTCCTCGCCTGCGTGGCCGGGGGGCTCTGGTGGCTGGCGAAGCGCCGGGCGGCGACCGCGGCGCCGGCGGAACAGCCTGCGCTGCCGGGCGGTCCCTTCGATCAGGCCCTGGCACGGCTCGCCATGCTCGAGAGCGCGGCACATCCGAACGGGAATGGTTATGCCCCGCTGTTCGCGGACATCGCCGACGTCGTGCGCACCTGCCTGCTGGAGGCCGGCGCGATTCCCCATCAGGGGCTCACGACCGGCGAGCTTGGCGGGGCGCTTCCTCCGCCGCTCTCGGACGGCGGACTGCGGGACCGCTGCGAGACCGTGCTCGGCAATGCCGATCTGGTGAAGTTCGCGAAGGTCCGGCCCGATCACACTGCCGCGAGCGAACAGGTCGCCCGCACCCGCACCCTGCTCGAGGCGTGGCGCGCTGCCGCCGAACCGACCGATGCGATTCGCTGACCCGTACTTCCTGGTGCTGCTCCTGGTCCCGCTCGGGCTCTTGCTCCGAAGCTGGTTCCTCCGGCGGCGCGCCCCGGTGCACCGGATCGCCTTTCCGGCGCTCCGCTTTGCCACGGCCGGCAAGACCACGCTGCGCGCGCGCTGGCACCGGCTCCCCGCGACGCTCGGCCTGTTCGGGATGGCGGTCCTCGTGACCGCCCTCGCCCGCCCGCAGGTGCCGGGAGATTCCGAGCCCACCCGGGTCAAGTCGCGCAACCTGATTCTTGCGCTCGATATCTCGAGCAGCATGAAGGCGGCGGACTTCCAGCCGGGCAATCGTCTCGCGGTTGCCCGCACCGTGCTGCGCGAGTTCATCCAGCGGCGCGAGGGAGACCTGATGGGGCTGGTGATCTTCGCCGGCCGGGCGTTCCTCCAGGCTCCGCTGACCACCGACATCAGCGTGCTCGACCGGCTGGCCGAACAGGTCGACATCGGCAACCTCCCCGACGGAACTGCGATCGGGAGCGCCATCACCCTCGGTCTCAATCAGCTCAAGAATCTTCCGAAGAACTCCTGCGCGATCATCCTGATCACCGACGGTGCCAACAACGCCGGCGACGTGACCCCGGTCCAGGCGGCGGAGGCAGCCCGGGCGCTCGGTGTCCGGATCCATACCATCGGGCTGAGTTCGGCGGACACTTTCTCGGTGGCGCTCAACGGCGTCTGGACGGTGCGCAACGTCAACGCGCGGCTCTCGGGCCGGGACGAAGAGGTGCTCAAGGACATCTCGACCCGCACCGGCGGCCAGTTCTACAAGGCAACGGACCCCAGCATGCTCACCGAGGTGCTCAAGGAGATCGACCCGCTGGAGCGGATCGAGGTCAAGGTGAGCGAGACGCGGGAGTGGCATGAGCTCTTCCCGATCCTCGTCGGCATCGGGCTCTCGCTCCTGCTGCTGGAAATGCTGCTCAAGCTGACCTGGTTGAGGGCTCTGCCATGAGCATCTTCGCGGATCCGTCGGCCTTCGCGCTCTTCCTGGTGCTGCCTGCGCTCTGGCTCATCGGCCGCCATGCGGCGATGCAGCGCAGGGACTCGCTGCGCCGGTTCGGCGACCCGGCCCTGCTCTCCCGCATGTCGTCGCTGCCCGCGGGGGCACCGGCCACGTTCAGAACCATCCTGCGCTGGTCCGGGCTCACCCTGCTGGTGCTGGCGCTGGCCCGGCCACAGCTGGGCAGGCGTCCGAAGGATCTGGCGCGCACGGGGCGCGACATCATCGTGGCGCTCGATCTCTCGCGCTCCATGGGCGCCGCGGACGTCGGTGGTAGCCGCCTGCACCTCGCCAAGCGGCTCGCCTGGCAGCTCGCGAGTGCGCGCCCCGGCGACCGGATCGGCCTGGTCATCTTCGGCGGGGCGGGCTTTCTGCAGCTGCCGCCGACCAGCGATCTCGCCGCCTTCCAGCTCTTCCTCGATGCGGCGTCGCCGGACGACATCGGCGATCCGTCCACCAACATCCTCGCCGGACTCAAGGTGGCCGAGCGGGCGCTGCGTCGCGAAGGCACGGCGGTCGGGTCGCGCGCGGTCATCCTGCTCACCGACGGTGAGCGGAGCCAGGGCGCCATCGATCCGATCCTGGACCTGTACAGCAAGGCGAAGCTGCCGGTCTTCGCGGTCGGGATCGGCACGGCGGAGGGCGCCAACGTACCGAACGACAGCGGAGACGTGACCGGTCCCTGGCATGTCGACGACATCGGCCGGCCCATCATCTCGAAACTTGACGAGGACGTCCTGAAGGCGATCGCCCTCGCGTCAGGCGGGAGCTATGCCCGCTTCGACGATCGCGCGGCGCTGGAGACCATGAGCAAGTCCCTGCTGCATCTCGAGGCCCGGACCCTCGCCACCCAGCCGGCGACCGAACCGAACGAGCGCTATCAGTGGCCGCTCTTCCTCGCGGTCGTCCTGCTGCTCGCCGATTCGCTGCTCGGCCTCCCGAAGGCGAAGCGCCCCGCGCCGCACCCCGGGATCACGCGCCAACCCTCCGCACGGCCCACGGGCCCGATGCTCGCAACGGGCGCGGTCATCGTGCTCGGCCTGCTCTCCTGCACCTCGGCGCAGCGCGACGTGGCCCGCGGCCAGCAGTTGTACGACAAGGGCAAGTACCTGGAGGCGTACGAGGCCTATCAGAACGTGCTCCGCCAGCAGGGCGGCTCGGACGTCCGGTACAACGCCGGGAACTCGCTCTACCGGCTCAAGCAGTATTCGGAGGCAGTCAAGATGTACCGCGACGCCCTGGGCGGCGCGAACGACAAGCTGCGAGGCCAGACCTACTTCAACATGGGGAATGCGTTCGTGCGCGCGGCCGAGGACGCCAACGCGCTCAGCGGGTATCTCGAGCGGGCGGACGACGCGTATGAGGAGGCCCTTCGCCTCAACCCCGACGACAAGGACGCCAAGTGGAATCTGGAGATCGCCCTGGCTCGGGGCGGTGATCCCGGTGAACGGGGCTCGCGCGGTCGTGGGGGACGCGCGGACTATGGCCGCGGCAGCCAGGAGGAGGGCTACGAAGGCAGCCGTGAATCGGCGGTCGGCGCGATGGCCGGAGGCGGTCAGGGTGGAGACGAGGGCGAGTCGGCGGAGGAACTGGACGAGCAGCAGGCCCGCTCGCTCCTGGAGTCGGTCGAGCGCCAGCAGCTCTCCACCCATGAGGGGCGCCGGAGCAAATCCGGTCAGGGCGGCGGCCGGGACTGGTAGGCGCGCCGGGCGAAGCCAAATTAGATTTCCGGACCTTCAAGAACCCCAGGGGTTACCGATGTCGAATCCGTTTGCCGGCAGCAGTTCCACTTCAACCCTCGCAGGCACGCAGGCCGAGGCGGCCAAGGTCACCGGATTTCTGCAGCGGGTCTATGGCTGGATGTTCATCGGCCTGGCCATCACCGCGGCGGTCGCGCTGTTCGTGGCCAGTTCGCCGGTCCTGATCCAGGGCCTGCTCTCCAATCAGCTGTTGTTCTGGGCGGTGCTTCTCGCCCCGATCGGCTTCGTCTGGTATCTCGGGGCCAAGGTGGACACGCTGGCTCCGAATACGGCGGCGATGCTCTTCGCCACCTACGCCGCGCTGAACGGCATCACCTTCTCCGTCATCCTGCTGGTCTACACCGGCGCCTCGATCGCGTCGACGTTCCTGACCGCCTCCGGCATGTTCGGAGCGCTGGCGCTCTATGGGACCATCACCAAGCGCAACCTGGAAGGGGTGGGACAGTTCGCGATCATGGGGCTGTTCGGGGTCATCATCGCCTCGATCGTCGGCATCTTCTGGCAGAATGACATGTTCCAGTTCATTCTGTCGGTCTGTGGGGTCGTGGTCTTCACCGCGCTGACTGCCTACCGGGCGCAGCAGATGCGCGCGATGGCGCTGGCGCTTCCCGACGGCAAGATCGGCGCGTACGCGGTGGTTGGAGCGCTGGGACTCTACCTCGCCTTCGTCAACCTGTTCCTCTTCCTGCTCCGGCTTTTCGGTCGGCGCCGGTAGACCTCGGTCGTCCGGGCCCCCTCCCTTCCGGGAGGGGGCTTTTTCATGGGGGGCACTACCGCTAAACCATTCTGGTGACTAGGTTTTCCCGCTCACAATTCGTCCTCCCCGGTACCCGCACCAGGACCGGGGCGTCCAGCCCAAAGGAAGGTGTCATGGCCCGTCAGTACGAGGCGGTCTATATCTTCGACAGTTCCCTCGAAGAAGCCGCCATCACCGAGAAGCTCACCCGCTTCCACTCGCTTATCCCGCAGACCAGTGGCGAACCCGTCAAGGTGAACCACTGGGGCAAGCGCACGCTCGCCTACCCCATCAAGAAGCGCGAGACCGGCTATTACGTCATCGCCAACTTCGAGGCCGCCCCGAACCTGCTGCCGGAGTTCGAGCGCGCCCTCAAGCTGGACGACGGCGTCCTCCGCTTCCTGGTCGTGGTGAACGAGCACGATTACACGCCGGTCCGCGACATGACCGACCGCAAGTTCGAGGAGGATGACGAATGATGAAGCGCACGCGGAAGGGTGACCCGCTCGCCGAAGCGGGCATCCGGTACATCGACTACAAGGACGAGAAGCAGCTCCAGCGGTTCCTGACCGAGCGCGGCAAGATCCTGCCCGCCCGGCTCTCCGGGATCACGGCGCGGCACCAGCGCCAGCTGGCAACGGCGATCAAGCGGGCGCGATATCTCGCCCTGCTGCCCTACGTGAAGCGGGGCACGAGCTGACCGTCACCGCCGGCGGCCGACCGGCGGTGACCTGGAGGTCGATGCTGCTGCTGCTGGGCTACCTCGTCCTCTTTCCACCGCTGTTCGTGCTGGGGCCGCTGGCGGGCCTGCTGGCCGCCTCGCGACCGACCACCCTGCGGGAATGGGCGTGGGTCTCGGCGGCGGTGTTGTGGCTCTGCTCGTCGCTCCTGAGGCCAGGTGGCCTGGCCACTCAGATCATGTCGGCGTGGGCGCTCTTCCTCACTGGGGCGTTCGTGCTGATGATGCTCTCGGGGCATCGGCGAATCGTCGCCGGGGCAATCCTGGCGGCGTTGGGAAGCCTGGGAGCTACGACCGGATGGGCCTGGTGGCTGGGAACCCGCTGGCAGGACATTCAGCTGGCGGTTGCACATATGGGCTGGGAGGCACGCCGCGAACTCCTGGCGCAGGTCCAGCTCAACCCGGCGCAAGCGGCGAGTGCCCGGATGATGCTGGACGCGCTTTCGGCCGGGGTGGGCGTCATGGCCCACCTGCTCCCCGCCGTGCTTGTGCTGGTGTCGCTCCCCGGGCTGGCACTCGCCTGGGCCTGGTACCATCGTCTTGCAGTTAAGCCGGCCGGACCGGCACCCGAGGCATTTGCCGAGTTCCGGTTCAATGACCAGCTCATCTGGCTCGTGGTCTGCTGCTTTGCGGTCTTCGTCCTGCCGGTGCCTGAGCCGGTTCGGGACTTCATGGGCAACATCGCCGTGGTGGCCGGTGGGCTCTACGCGGCGCGGGGCGCGGCGATCATCTGGGGTGGGATCGAGTCCTTCCCCCTGCCGATCCTCGTCGTGATTGGTTGTGGCATTCTGCTGATTCTTCCGGTCGCGCTGGGCGGCGCCTTCGCCCTCGGCCTGGCCGATACCTGGGTGGATTTCCGGCGGCGCTTCGCGCCCGCCGACACAGAAGGGAGATCTCCATGGAAGTGATTCTCCGCGAGGACGTGAAGTCCCTCGGGAAGGCTGGCGAGTTGGTCAAGGTGAAGCCGGGCTACGCCCGCAACTTCCTGCTGCCGAAGGGCCTCGCGTACGAGGCGACCGACGGCAACCGCAAGCGGATCCAGGCCGAGTCCAAGGCCCGCGAGGCCCGCATGGCGGAAGAGCGCAGCGCTGCCGAGCTGATCGCCTCGAAGCTCAACGCGGTCAGCCTCACGCTGTCACGGAAGGCGGGCGAGGGCGACCGCCTGTTCGGGTCCATCACCGCGCAGGACATCGCCGACGCGCTCAGCGCGCAGGGCCATGCGATCGACAAGCGCAAGATCGACCTCGAGCATCCGATCAAGACCGTGGGCCAGCACACCGTGCCGGTCCGGCTCCACCACGACGTCCATGCGGAACTGCGTCTGACCGTCGTGGCGGAGTGACCGTCGCGGATGACCGTCGGGATCCGGTACGTTGACGGACCGAGGCTCGCGCGGTCCCTGCTGGCTGCGTCGGATTGGGTGGCCGCAGGGCGCGAAGAGATCAACCGTATCAACGTCTTCCCCGTGCCGGATGGGGACACGGGAACGAACTTCAGTCTGACCCTCCGCTCCGTCGCCGACGCCCTCAGGGCGCTCGGCGACGCGCCGCTTGGTACTACCGCCAAAATCGCCGCCCGCGGAGCCGTCCTCGGCGCCCGGGGCAATTCCGGCATGATGCTCGCCCATTTCCTGCTCGGCTTCGCCGAGGTGATGGACGACAAGGAGGAGGCGACCACCGAGGAGATCGCGGAGGGGTTCCGCCGCGGCGCCGACCGGCTATACGCCTCGCTCGATGACCCGCGCGAAGGCACGATTCTCACGGTGGCCCGCGAGGCGGCGGAGGCGGCAGCCCGTGCCGCCGCCGACTCGCCCGATGTCTCGGTGTTCATGACCCGCCTGCTCGCCGAGGGAGAACTCGCCCTGGCCAGGACGCCGGACCTGATGGCGGTGCTCAAGGAGGCCGGTGTCGTCGATGCCGGCGGCATGGGCTTCGTCAGGATGATCGAAGGCGTCGTCCGGTACATCGAGGGCGACCCCATTCTCCCCGCGCCGCCGATCACCGACACGTCGGAGTTTGTCGTGCCGGCCGCCGACGTCGAAGTCGCCGCGGAGCGCGACTTCCAGTACTGCACCGAGGTGATGATCCGGGCCGAGATGCTGCCACCCGCCAACGAGGTCCGGGCGCAGATCCGGAACTTCGGCGGCTCCGTACAGGTAGTGCTGGCAGGGGACATCCTGAAGATCCATGTGCACACCGACACGCCGGAGGCCGTCTTTACCTTCGCGGCCCGTTGGGGAACCGTGGAGACCACCAAGGCCGAAGACATGCGGGCGCAGCACCGCAAACTGGCGCATGGTGATCATCGGCCGGTGGCGGTGGTGGTCGACTCCTCGGCGGACCTGCCGGACGCGGTGCTGGACCGGCATCACATCCAGCTGGTGCCACTGCAGGTGATGTTCGGGGACGAAACGTTCCGGGATCGCGTCGAGCTCAAGCCTTCCGATTTCTACCGGAAGATGCGGGTGTCGAAGGAGCATCCGACGACCTCGCAGCCGACCCCTGCCGAATTTGCACGGGTGCTGCGGGACGCCAGGGCGGCAGCCGATGAAGTCGTGGCAGTGCTCCTGTCGAGCCGGCTCTCGGGGACGTTTCAGTCGGCGCTGACCGCGGTCCGGGCGACGGCGATCGACGGCGTGCAGTGCGTCGACAGCGCGTCCGCCTCGCTCGGCCTCGGCATGCTGGCGCTCCGCGCCGCCGAACTCGCCGAGTCGGGGTGGGTGGCGAGCGACATCGCCGCCGAATTGCAGCGGATCCGGAAGCAGTCGGGGTGTTTCCTGACGGTGGATCGCTTCGACAACCTGCTGCGCTCAGGGCGGGTGACGAGAGGAAAGGCCTGGATCGGGGCGATGCTCGACGTGAAGCCGATCCTGGAGATCAACCAGGACGGCGCGATCGTCCCGGTGGATCGGGTGCGAGGGCGTCCGAATCTGGTCCCGCGGGTGCTGAGCCTGGTGGAGAAGCGGCTGGCGCCGAAACCCAGCTCCGTGCGCTTCGGGATTGTCCACGCGGATGCCCCCGAGACGGCGGAACGGATCCGGGCCGCGCTGGTGGCGGCCTACCAGCCGAAGGACTGCTTCGTCGCGCTGGCGACCGGCGTCCTCGGTGCCCACGTCGGGTTCGGGGCCTGGGCGATCTTCTGGCAGGTCGAGGATGGCACCCCGGCGCGGCCGCGCGCAGGACGGCCGGCGTGACGGGACGATCGGCGAGTGGCGGGTATCCGCGCGAGGACATCGCGGCGGCGGTCGAGGCGATCGAGGATCTGAAGGGACGCGAGATCGTGGTGCTCGACCTTCGCGGCCTGAGTGAGGCGACCGACTTCTTCATCATCGCGTCGGGAACCTCGGATACCCATGTGCGTGGCCTTGGCCACGCGGTGCTGGACCGGCTCGACCGGCGTGGCGCTCATGCCCACCACGTCGAAGGACTGCCCACTGGGCGCTGGGTGTTGCTTGATTTCGTGGACTTCGTGGTCCACCTCTTCCATCCGGACGCGCGGAGCTTCTATCAGCTCGAGCGCCTCTGGAACGATGCGCCGGAGATCCGAACCGGCTCCTGAACTGGCAGGTATGCCCATGATCCGTCGTACCGCGCTCGCCGTTTCCCTCCTGATCGGCGCTCCCTCGCTCCTCCCGGCGCAATACTACTTCGGGCAGAACAAGGTCCAGTACCGGGCCTTCGACTTCCAGGTCCTCCGGACCGAGCACTTCGACATCTACTTCTATCCGGAAGCCCGGACGGCGGCACTCGATGCCGGCCGGCTCGCCGAGCGTTCGTACCAGCGGCTGTCGCGCATCCTCCGCCACGAATACAAGGAGCGGAAGCCGATCATCCTGTACGCCTCCCACTCCGATTTCCAGCAGACCAACGCGCTCGGCCCCGAAGGCCCGAGTGAAGGCACCGGGGGTGTCACCGACTTCTTCAAGCAGCGGATCGTCCTGCCGTTCACGGGCTCCTACGAAGAGCTGGAGCACGTGCTGCAGCACGAGATGACCCACCAGTTCCAGTATGACATCTGGAGCCGGGGGCGGGCGGGGGCCGGCTTGCAGACCATCGTGAACGTGAACCCGCCGCTCTGGTTCGTGGAGGGCATGGCGGAGTATCTGTCGATCGGCGGCGTGGATCCCAACACCGCGATGTGGCTTCGGGATGCCTCGATCGAGGGCAAGATCCCCACGATCGATCAGCTCGAGAACGACCCCCGGATCTTCCCGTACCGTTTCGGGCAGGCCCTGGTAGCGTTCATCGGCCAGCGCTGGGGCGACGAGGCGATCGGCGCGATCATGCAGGGCACCCTCGCCGGCGGCGGCGGCCTCGAGGGCTCGATCAAGCGCGTGCTGGGGGTCGACTACAAGCAGCTCTCGAATCTCTGGAAGGAGCACATCCAGAAGACCTACCTGCCCGAGGTCGCCTCGCGACAGAAGGCACGCGACATCGCGAAGGAGATCCTCACCGAGGACCGTTCGCAGGGCACGCTGCATCTTGCCCCCGCCCTCTCCCCGGACGGGAACGAGATCGCCTACTTCAGCGAGAAGAACTTCTACTTCGTAGACTTGTACCTGGCCGACGTGGCCAGCGGCAAGGTGAAGCACCGGCTGCTCAAGTCGTCCTACAGCAGCAACTACGAGACCTTCCGATTCATCAATTCGTCCGGCAGCTGGTCACCGGACGGCAAGTACCTCGTGGTCGCGGCCAAGCGCGGTCCGCGCGACGAGATCCTCGTCATCGACGTCAAGCGCAACAAGGAAGCCCGCCGGATCAGGGTGAAGCTGAATGGCATTACGACGCCGTCCTGGAGCCCGGACGGGAAGCAGCTCGTCTTCACCGGCTATGACGGCGGCATCTCGGACCTGTTCCTGATCAACGCCGATGGCTCGAACCTCCGGCGCCTGACGAACGACAAGTACGCCGACCTGCAGCCGGTCTGGTCGCCGGACGGCGCCACGATCGCCTTCGCGACCGACCGCGGGCCCGGCACGGACTTCTCGACCCTGCATTTCGGCAACATGCGGATCGCCACCTACGACGTGGCCAGCGGCCGGATCGAGGTGCTGCCGGGCATGGATCTCGGCAAGAACGTGAGCCCGCAGTGGTCGCCTGACGGCCGGCAGATCGCCTTCGTCTCCGACCGGGATGGGGTGAGCAACGTCTTCCTCTACGACCAGGGGGACAAGCAGGTCTATCAGCTCACCGATCTCTTCACCGGGGCCCAGGGCATCACGCCGCTCTCCCCGGTGCTCTCGTGGGCGCGCGGGGCGGACCGCCTGGCCTTCGTGTACTACTCGCGTGATCAGTTCGATGTGTACGGCATCGACAATCCGCGGAGCATGAAGCGCCAGCCGTGGCGCGCGCCACAAGTCGTGCTCGGACGGGATTCCGCGGGTGTGGAGCCCCCGGGGGGATACCCGACGCTGGGTGACAGCAGCCACGCGGCGGCCCCGCGCGACAGCGCCGGCAATGCGGCGGAGCCGCTCGAATCCACAGGATCGCTGTACGTCACCTCCGGCGGCTTCCGCAAGGCGGAGACCGCCCCGGATGTCACCGACTCGACCCAGCGGCCAGTGACCATCTCCGCGCTCATGGACTCGACCGAGATCCAGCTTCCGGACACGTCGGAATTCAAGGTCAATCGCTACAAGGTGAGCTTCAAGCCGGATTATGTGGCCCGGCCGACCATCGGATACACGCGGGACAATTTCGGACGCGGCTTCTACGGGGGCAGTGCCATCCAGCTCTCCGACATGCTCGGCAACGAGCAGCTCCTGTTCGCCGCCTACGTGAACGGGCGGATCAGCGAGGCGCTGGTCAACGCGACCTACGTCAACATGAGCCACCGGCTGAACTGGGCCGCCACGATCGGTCAGGAGCCGTATTACTTCCTCGAGCCGAGTCAGATCCGTTCCGATGGAGTGGACTCGGCAACGTTCATCACCAATCTGCGCCGGATCGTCGTCCGTTCCGTCGGCGCGCAGGCGATCTATCCGTTGAGCCGGTTCAAGCGCGTCGAGTTCGGCATCACGGCCTCCTCGATCAGCGACCGGCTGCAGCAGATCTTCGAGCCCTACCAGCCGTCCACCGGCCTGCCGACCGCCAACCCATCGGAGCGCGAGGTCAGCCTGCCAGGCGCGAGCTACATCCAGCCGACGCTCGCGTACACCTTCGACAACTCCCTCAACGGCTACGTGGGCCCGTTCTATGGCCGCCGCTACCGCCTCGAGGCATCCCAGTCGATCGGCGGCTGGCGCTATTTCGAGGGGCTCGCGGACTACCGGCGCTATGACCACCTGATCGGCCCGTTCACGCTCGCCACCCGTGCGCTCTATTTCGGCCGCATCGGGCGCGATGCCAGCCGTTTCCGGGTCTTCCTCGGCAACACCGATCTCCTGCGCGGCAACACCTCCGGCAGCTACTACCGGAACGAGTGCCGTACGACGGACGCGAATACCTTCACCGGCTGCAACGAGCTCGACCGGCTCGTCGGCACCCAGCTCGCGGTGGGCAGCGCCGAACTCCGCTTCCCGCTCCTCAACGGCTCCTTCGGGTTCCTGCCCGTCGGGTTCCCCCCCATCGAGGGGGCGCTCTTCTACGACGTCGGACTCGCATGGAACGAGGGTGACCAGCTCCGGTGGAGCCGGCGCCCCGGGGACAGCCCGACTGGCGTGCGGACCCCGCTCCAGACTTTCGGCGCTTCGGCCCGGATGAACCTGTTCAATTTCGTAATCCTGCGGCTGGATTACTCGATCCCGCAGGAACGGCGCATGATCAAGGGCTACTGGACGCTCAGCCTGGGCCCGGTGTTCTAGACCGGATGCGCTTGGCCGAAAGGCGGCTGATCGCCGCGCGCAAGCCCACGCGCGCTGGCGCCAGCCGCCTTCTCCGCCCCCGGCGGATCTGCTAGATTCCCCGCGTGAAAACCCGTCCCCTGCTGGCCCTGACGGCGCTCCTCGCGACCGCCTGTCAGTCCGGCTCCCAACCCCTCGCCCACGGTCTCTCGGTCGCCTCCACGACGCCACCGTCGAGCCTGTTGCGGCTCCCGGCCGCGGGTGGCACCGCCGAGCTGTTCCACCTCCCGCGCCTCGAGCGCTGGGGGTGGCAATCGAGCGCACCGCTCCCACCACTCCGCCGACCGGTCGGTGTCGATCTCGACCAGGGACTGGTGTACGCGCTCGGCGTCAAGAACGATATCGTTGCCCTGGACCTGCAGACCGCCCGGCCCCGGCCACAACTGCTCACGAATGTGCGGGACGTCACCGTCGGCCCCGATGGCACGCTCTTCACCGTCGATGACAGTCTGCGGGTGGTGCAATTCGTACGTCGGAACCCGGTGCGATTCCAGTCGCGCTTGCCGGCCCGGCCGCGGGATATGTTCGGGACCCGGACGGCGTCCCTCATCGCGATGTCCGCGGGCGCGACCAGCACGCTGACCTATCTCCGGACGGAAGACCAGCCCTCCAGAGCATTGCTGCCCAACGGCGATGCCGCGGCGACCTTCTGGGGTGACCTGCTCGCCATCGCGGCGGACACCGCGGTCGTGCTGGTGGACCCCGATGCCCTCGACCAGCACAAGAGCATCCGCGTCTCCGGGCATGCCCGCGCCGTGATCTTCTCTCCCTCCGGCCACCGGGTCTACGTGGCACGGCGGGAGGGCTCCGTCCTCGTCTACAATCGCTTTTCGGAGGAGAAGGTCGGCGAGATCGACCTCCCGGGGGGTGCCGGTGCCCTTCGGGTCGATCCCTATGGGCGCTGGCTCATGGTGCACCCGGCCGACGCCGATTCGCTCTGGCTCGTCGATCTCGCCACCAATCGGCTGGTCCATGGCTTCGCGGCGGACTGGGCACCCGATCTCCCCACGATCACCAACCAGCAGACGCTGCTGGTCAAGGCGGGTGATGACGTCATCGCATACGACTTGACCAAGCCGGAATTCGCCGAGACGGGACGAATCAAGGGTGGGGCGTCCGACCTCTGGCTGCCGCTGGCGTGGACGCCCGAGACCGGGACGGCGAGCACCGAGTCGCCCGTCGCCACGACGGACTCGTCCGCGGCACCGACCGACTCGACCGGGGAGCAGGACACGAGGGTCTACCTGCAGGTCTCCAGTTCGCAGAATCGGGATTGGTCGACCGAACTGGCCCGCCAGCTGGAACAGCAGGGCCTGCCGGCGAAGGTGCTGGATCCTCGCGCGGGCGAAGAAGGCTACCGCGTCGTCCTCGGCCCCTACCCCACTCGCGAAGCTGCTGAATCGACGGGCCGCCGACTCGGCCGTCCATTCTTCATCTATCAACCCGACCGCTAAGACAGGACGAGAAGCATGAAGCTCACGAAGCTCGAACTCTCCGGCTTCAAGTCGTTTGCCGACACCGTCACGCTCAGCTTTCAGGATGGGGTGACCGGTATCGTCGGCCCGAACGGCTGCGGAAAGTCGAACGTCTCCGATGCGGTCCGCTGGGTGCTGGGCGAACAGTCCGCCCGCACCCTGCGCGGCGGCAAGATGGAGGACGTGATCTTCCAGGGTTCGTCGGCGCGCCGTCCGGTCAATGTGACGGAGGTCTCGCTCTTCCTCGACAACACCGACGGTGACCTGCCCATCGCCTATCGCGAGGTGCAGATCACCCGGCGGCTCTCCCGGAGCGGCCAGTCGGATTACCTGCTCAACGGCACGGTCGTTCGGCTGCGCGACATCCAGGATCTGCTCCGCGGCACCGGCCTCGGCACGGATGCCGGGGTCGTGATCGAAGCCAAGATGATCGAGTACCTCCTCTCGGATCGCGCGGAAGACCGTCGCTCACTCTTCGAGGAGGCCGCGGGCATCGGGCTGTATCGCGATCGGCGGCAGACCACCGAAAGGCGCCTCGAGGAGACGGCCGGGGACCTGCAGCGGGTCGAGGATCTCATCGCCGAGGTCCAGAGCCAGATCCGCAGCCTCGCGCGGCAGAAGGGCAAGGCGGAGCGCCACGCCCGCCTGATGGAGGAGAAATTCGCCGTCCAGCTCACTCTCGCCAAGCGGCTGCTGAGCGACCTGGGCGACCACATGGAGACTTCCGAGCGCCGGCACGCCGAACTGGAGCAGGAACTCCCGGTCGCGCGGGAGTCGCTGGTGCAGCTCGAGGAGCGGCGCGACGAATGCGCCCGCAATCGGGCCAGCACCGAGGCGCAGCGGACCGAGATCGCCCGCCGTCTCGGCGATGTCCGTCTCGAACTCGGGAAGCTCGACGGCGACCTCGCGCTCGCGGCCGAGCGGCTCGCCAACGCGGCGGCCCGCAAGCTCCGTGCATCCGAGGAGCGCGGGGTCATGGAGACTCGGCGCCAGCAGGCGATCCGCGACCGGGAAGCGGCGACGGCAGAGCACGTCGCGTCCCTTGCCGAGCGGGAGCGTATTCAGGCGGAGCTGACTGCGCGCACCGCCGCCGAGCAGGATGTGCGGCTCAAGCTTGGCGAGCAGCGCCAGGTCGTCAGGCAGCTCGAGGAGGAGATCCAGAAGCGAATCCAGACCCTGCGGTCACTCGCCGGGGAACGGCACTCCCTCGAGTCCGATCTGGCATCCCTGCGGGAACAGGCCGCCACGGCCGGCGCACGGCGGCAGGCCGCGCAGGCGGAACAGGAAGTGGCCGAGCGCCGCCGCGCCGAAGCGACGGAAGTCGCGGAACGCCACGCCGAAGAGGCCAAGCGCCGCGCCGCTGAAGCGGAGCGGGCCCGGCACCTCGTCGCCGAACTTCGTCGCCGCGAGGCGCTCGAGCGCGCCGACCGCCGCACGGCCGAAGAGAGCCTCGCGCAGCTGACCGCGCGGCGCCAGGCGCTCGAGGAGCTGGAACGGGATCGCGTGGGGCTCGCCCCGGGTGCCGCGGCGCTGCTCAGCGCCCGCGAGCTCTTCGGCGATGTGATCCTCGGCCCGCTCAGCGACTTCATCAGGACGGGTCGTGAGGATGCCGAACTGGCCGAACGGCTGCTCGGCGAGTGGGTCCACGCCGTGCTGGTGCAGAACAGCTCGGCGGTCAGCGCGATTCAGGAATGGCACGCGCGGGAACAGCCCGGCGCGATCGTGCTGCTGCCGATGGATGTCGCTCCCTCGGGGGCCGCCGGCGACAGTCCGCTCCGCGACCGCCTGTACGCGCAGGGCCCGGCGGAGTCATGGGTCCGCTCGCTCCTCGGCGGTTCCGAAGTGCTTGAGCCGACCGGCCGCGCGCTGCGCCGCCCCAACGGCGCCATCCTCCTCGCCGGCGCCCCGAGTCCCTCGGGCCCGCTGCGGCGCCGGGCGGAACTGGAGAGCCTCGCCAACGAAGTCGGCGAGGCGCAGGCCACCCTGCACCGGGCCGATCTCGCGCTCGGTGCGACCGTCGCACGGCTCGCCGAGGCGGAAGCCGGCCAGGAAGCCGCGGGCCACGCCGCGGACCAGGCCCGCGACGCGGAGCGCACTGCGGTCGCCTCCCGCGAGGATGCAATTCGCCTCGCCAACGCCGTCAGCCGAGAACTCGGCGAGGCGTCGACGCAGTTTGCCTCGCTGACCGAACGGATCGAGCGCTCCGAGCGCCGCCTGCAGGAAATCGATGCGAGCCTGACGGAAGGGGACCTCGCGCGGGCGCGCCTCGACGAAAATCTGGGCCAGAGCCGTGCCCTCCTGAGCGATCTGGAGACGCAGCAGGAGGCCGCGCGCGACGCGCGCGTGCACTGGCAGGTCCAGGAGGCCCAGCTCGCCGCACGCCTCGAGGCGGCCCAGGCGGCGCTCAACCGTGCGGAGCGGGTGGGCACCGACGCCGACCAGATCGCGGTCACGCTCGCCGGCGAACTGGGAAAGATCGAGACCGACACCGCGGAGCTGGCGGCGCAGCAGGCACAGTGGATCGAGGCGCGTGGCGAGCGCCGCGTGGCCGTGGCCGAACTGGAGACCGCCGCGACCGAAGCGGACCAGAGCGCGGCCCAGGCTGGCCTGGCACTCACCGAGGCCGAGGCTGGTTTGCACGAGACTCGTGAGCGGGTCGAACGGCTGACCGCCGAGTACCACCGGCTCGAGATCGAGATGACCGAGGCCACCGGCCGCCGGCGCGCCATCGTGGAGCGGGTCGAGGCGGAGTGGAAGAAGCCGCTCGACACGCTGCTCGCCGAGGCCCCGATGCTCGACCTCGATCTCGAGACCCTCGAGAACGAGTCGAAGCGGATCGTCGAGGCACTGGAAAGCATCGGGCCGGTCAATGCGCTGGCCGTCGAGGAGCACGCCGAAGAAGCCAAGCGGCTCGATTTCCTCACCGCCCAGCGCGACGACCTCGTCTCCGCCCGCGGGTCGCTGCAGCAGGCGATCCGGGAAATCGATGGCACGGCCCGGACCATGTTCATGGAGACGTTCACCGCGATCCGCGGCAACTTCCTCCACGTCTTCCAGACGCTGTTCGGCGGTGGCGAGTGCGACCTCAAGCTCTCGAATCCCGACGACCCGCTCGAGAGCGAGATCGACATCCACGCCGCCCCCCGGGGCAAGAAGGTGCAGCGCATTCACCTGCTGTCCACCGGTGAGCGCTACCTGGTCGCGGTCTCGCTCCTGTTCAGCATCTACCTCACGAAGCCGAGTCCGTTCTGTCTGATGGACGAGGTGGATGCGCCGCTCGACGACGCGAACGTCGGCCGCTTCATCCGGCTGCTCGAGGAGTTCAAGAAGTCCACGCAGTTCATCGTGATCACGCACAATCCCCGCACGATGCAGGCGGCGGAGGCAGTCTATGGCGTCACGATGCAGGAGCCCGGCGTCTCCACAATCGTGGGCGTGCGGCTCGGAGAGCTCGAGCGGGTGTCCTGATGCTGATCGTGATGCACACCGATGCGACCGCGGAACAGATCCAGCGTGTCTGCGATACCATCGAGGAGATGGGCTACACCGCCCGCCCGATGCCCGGGAAGCAGCGCACGACCGTCGGACTCGTCGGCAACGATGGCCGCGTCGACGGCTCCAGGATGGAGGCGCTTCCTGGCGTGCAGGAGGTCATCCACGTCTCCAAGCCCTACAAGCAGGTCTCCCGGGAGTGGAAGCCGGAACCGACCATCATCAGGCTCGGCGGCGGGCTCGAGATCGGTGGCGAAGCGGTGGTCGTCATGGCGGGTCCCTGCTCCGTCGAGAGTGAGCGGCAGATCCTCACCGCCGCCGAGCAGGTCCGCGAAGCCGGCGCGGCAGTGCTGCGCGCCGGCGCGTTCAAGCCACGATCGTCCCCCTATTCCTTTCAGGGGATGGGGATCGAGGGGCTGCGGCTGCTGGCCAAGGCGCGGGAGCAGACCGGACTGCTGATCGTCACCGAGGCGATGGACCCGGAGGGTGCCGAGCATGTGGCCGAAGTCGCCGACATCATCCAGATCGGCGCGAGGAACATGCAGAATTACTCCCTGCTGAAGAAAGTGGGCCGGCTCCCCAGACCGGTGCTCCTCAAGCGCGGCCTCTCGGCCACGATCCAGGAACTCCTTCTCTCGGCGGAGTACATCCTGGCCGAGGGGAACCCCAATGTCATCCTCTGCGAACGGGGTGTCCGCGGCTTCGACTCCGCGACGCGCAACCTTTTCGATCTGTCAGCCATCCCCGTGGTGAAGGCGGCGAGTCACCTCCCCATCGTCGCCGACCCGAGCCATGGGACGGGGCATCGGGATATGGTGATACCGATGGCACGGGCGGCCGTCGCGGCCGGAGCCGATGGCCTGCTGGTCGAGGTACACCCCAATCCCGATCGGGCGCTTTCCGACGGGGCGCAGAGTCTCTATCCGGAGCAGTTCGCGCGCATGATGCAGGAGACTCGACTCATCGCCCAGGCGATCGGACGGACCATCGCGGCACCGGCCGGGAGCCGCACGTGATCGGGCGGGGCCTCATGCTCGCGCTCCTGGCGTGGACCGCCCCGGCGCCGCTCTCCCAGGACCCCGATCCGGCGGCCATCATCGAGAAGGCCGCGCAGACCTATCAGAAGATCAGTTCGTTCCGCGCTGATTTCCGCCAGGTCATCGCGGATTCGATGATCGGGACCTACGAGAGCCGGGGGAAGCTGGTGCAGTCGGGAGAGGCGAAGCTGTCAATGCGCTTCACCGACCCCGCGGGGGAGGCCATCGTCATGGATGGTGAGCGGCTGTGGGTCTATACGCCGAGCACCACACCGGGCCAGGTGCTGCGGCTGAAGATCCCGACTGACCCGACCTACGGGCCGAACGTGCTTGCGTGGATCCTCACTCGCCCCGCTGAGCGCTACCGGGCGCGATACCTCCGCGCCGACGCCGTCGCCGGGCGAGGTGTGGACGTGATCGCGCTGACGCCCAACGATCGCAGCCTGCCCTTCAGCGAGGCGGTGGTCTGGATCGACCAGTTCGACCATCTTCCCCGCCGGCTCGAGATCCGTGAGCGCAGCGGGCAGCGGCGGACCCTGGTGCTCACCGCCGTCGAGACCAATCGCCGCGTCTCCGACGCGACGTTCCGTTTCGACCTGCCCAGCGGCGTCCGGGTGATCGATCAGTAGTCCCGCAGCACCCGCTCCACCTCCCCCGCCTTTCCTTCGTCCAGCCCGGCCTCGCGGGCAAGCTTCAGCGCCTCGAGCCCGAGCCTCGCATACAGCCGGCGATCCTCCAGCGGGATCGCCTCCAGGTGCGCCTGCAGGGTGGCGACGTCGCCTCGCCGGACGGGGCCGGTGAGCGCCTCGACGGGAGACTGCCGCTGCAGATTGTCGGCCGCCCCCCTCAGCATCGGCAGGTAGATCCGCGCCGCGAGCTCGGGCGCCACGCCGGCACCTGCCGCGAACCTCGCGGCGATGCTGGCCAGCACGACGACATAGTTGGAGGCGACCACTGCCCCCGCGTGATAGGCGGCCTTGGCGGCACCCGGGATCTCGACCGCGGTCAGACCAAGGAGCCCGGCGAGCCGCCGGCCTTCCGCCACGGCGCGGGCATCGCCTTCCAGCGCGGCGAAGGCCCCCCGCCAGCTCGAGGCGGCCGTGGCGGGGTCCGAGATGGTCTGGAGCGGGTGGAAGGAACCGAGCGCCGCACCGCTGCCATCGAGCGCCCGCAGCGCACGCCGATCGTGCAGGCCGGAGAGATGCAGGACCGTCTGGGATGCGTCGATGGCTGACGCGGCCTGCAGCTGCCTGGCGATCTCGGCGATCGCATCATCCGGCACGGCCAGCAGCACCGTTGCCGCGCCGGCCACGGCGCCTTCGACCGCGCCCACCGCCTCGCGCCGGGACCAGAGGGAGACGGTCTCCCCCGCCTCACTCAGCGCTCCCGCGAGCCCGCGCCCCATCCGCCCCCCACCGACGATGGCAATCATCGGCTCATCCGTGCAGCCAGGTCCACAGGATCGATAGCCCGATCAGCATGAAGGTGGCGGCGAAGGTCCAGTAGAGCGCCGGTCCACTCGACTTGCGATTCACCCGCACGCCGATCGGCACCGTCACGGCCGCACCGAGCGAGAGTGGCAGGAGCATTCGCATGTCCATGAAGCCGGTCATCCAGCTCGAGACAGCCGGTCCCGGCCCGGCCGTCAGATAGCCAAGTCCGCCGGACAGTGTTGTCAGGCAGACTCCGGCGAGCGCCGTCGGCGCGACGGCCTTCACCGGCAGCCGGCCGACATAGATGAGCGCGGGCACCGCGATCAGCCCGCCTCCGATTCCCAGAAGCGCCGACATCCCCCCGCCAATCACGCCGACTCCAGCCAGCCACCACCAGGAGTGGCCGGCCAGCCGTGGGGTGTCCGTTTCCGCGGACGCGTGTCGGGCCCGGCGAGCCATGTCCAGTCCGGAGAGCAGAAGAAAGACCGCGAAGGCAGCGCGGACCCAGTGCGCGCCTTCACTCTTTGTCAGCACGCGGGCGACCACAAACGCGGTGAGGATGCCGGGCACGGCATAGGTCGCCGCGGCGCCCCAGACGATGGCCTTCGCCCGGGCGTACCGCCAGGTGCCGATGGTGGAGGTGACAAACGCGACGCCCAGGCTGGTCGCGTGGGCGACGACGGTCTGGGCGGGAACGGGAACACCCGTGGGAGCGTAGACGACGTAGAGGAACGGCACCATCAGCACTCCGCCACCGATCCCCGCCAGTGCGGAGAGCAATCCGACTGCGAGTCCGGTGGCGAAGGCCGCAGGAACTTCCAGCGACGGAGCGATCGCTAGTTCCTTGCCGGCGTCCCCGCCGCCTCACTCACTGCGAGGGACATGAGCGCCTTGGGGGTCTGCGCCCGGCGAAGCAGATCGAGCGCCGTCTGCATCTGCTTGTCATCGTGCGCCCGCCGGCGGAATTCCGCCGACCGTCCGAAGACGTAGCGGGCGATCTCGTAGCCAAGCTGGTCGCTGACGAGCGGCGTGGCCTGGGCGTAGGTCTCGTCCGTGATCACCACCCCCTTGGCCCGCATCCGGCGAAGGACCTCCGCACGCATGGCTGGAGTGACGGTGAAGTCCTCGGACGTGACGCCCTTGTCGTTCTTCAGCTGGAGCGCCGTGGCGGTGAGCGCGTCGCGATACTCGGCGAACTTCGAGGCCAGCGCGGTCGCGAAGGCCCGTTCCTGGGCCGTGAGCGTGTCCTGCCGGATGATGAGGTCCGGCACGATGCCGCCGCCGCCCCGCACCTGGCGACCGCTGTCGGTCTTGTACAGCGGGCGACTGATCGTGTCGGTCTTGAGGGAGTCCTTCACGCCATCGGCCTCGCTGGCCGCCTGACGCATCTGGTCCTCCTCGTTGCGCGCCTTCCGCTGGATCGTCCGCCCGCTCGGGGTGTACCAGCGACCCGTCGTGAGCTTGAGGGCGGTGTTGTCGGAGAACGGGAACAGGGTCTGCACGAGGCCCTTGCCGAAGGTCGGCACCCCGACGACGACGGCCCGGTCGTGATCCTGCAGCGCGCCCGAAATGATCTCGGCGGCGCTGGCAGTCCCGTCGTTGACCAGCACGACGATCGGCAGCGACGGCCACTCCTGGCGCGCCGCATCGATGAAATTCTTCGTCGCCCCGCGGGCACGGCCGCGGGTCGCGACGATCTCCTGGTCCTTGTCGAGGAAGAGGTCTGCGACCTTGACCCCCTGGTCGAGCAGGCCACCGGGGTTGCCACGAAGATCGAGGACGAGGCTCTTCATCCCCTTGCCGAGCATGGCGGTGATCTCACTGCGGAGTTCCTGCGTCGAGCTCTCCGCCACCGGACTCAGCGAGATGTATCCGATCCCGCCCGAGAAGAGCGTCCCGGGGGGAACGGAGCGCACATGGATCATGGCGCGGGTGAGCTTGTAGACGATCGGGCTCTCGAAGCCGGCGCGGCGCACCCGGAGTTCGATCGCGCTCCCGGCGGGTCCGCGCAGTGCCTTGACCGCCTGATCGCTGTTCCAGCCCTCGGTGGACTTGCCGTCCACGGAGATGATCTGGTCGCCGGTTTCGACCCCGGCCTTCTCCGCCGGCGTCTCCGGCAGCGGGGCGACCACCGTGATCCAGCCGTCACGGACGTCGATCTGAATCCCCAGACCGCCGTAGTTGCCGGTCGTCGTCTCGGTCAGCTGCTTGTAGTCGTCGCCCTGCAGGAGCACCGAGTACGGGTCCTTGAGCTGTTCGAGGAGCCCGGTAGTGGCCTTCTCGTAGAGATTGCCCTGGGGGATCGAATCGACGTAGTAGGCACTGACGTGGGACAGGACGTCATCGAAGAGACGCGCCTGCTGATAGACATCGCCATCCCGGGCCGCGCCACGCTGCAGCAGCCAGCCGCCGGTGAAGAAAGAAATGACCGCCACAAGGACGACGAGACCCCAGCGCTGCCGCATGACTGCCTCCAGATTGGCCCGGGCCGCCCGCTCGACGGGAGCGGGACGCCGTGCCGCTAAAGCTAATGGCTGCCCTTGCCCAGTGCCTGAAGGCGCCGGTCCTGCACAGCCTCCCAGGCGAGGCGCAGGACCTCCGCCGGCGGGAGCGCCGCGTCGAGATGTACGATGTTGGCTCCGCTGGCCCGCCGGAAGACCTCGGCCACCCGGGCGTGAAAGTCGGCGCCGGCCTGCTCGATCCGGTCAAGCGGCTGACCGCTGGTGCGGATGCGCTCGAATCCCAGCTCCGTCGGCAGATCCAGCACCAGGGTGACATCGGGTTCGAGCCCCCCGGTGGCGGCTCGGTTGGCCACTCGGAACAGCTCGAGATCGAGGCCCCTGCCGCCGCACTGGTACGCCTCGGTGGACAGCTGGAAACGGTCCGCGAGCACGACCCGGCCGGCCGAAAGGGCAGGCTGAATCACCCGTGCCACCAGATCGGCTCGCGCCGCGAGGAAGAGGAACAACTCGCTCACGGGCTCCATGGGATGGGCCGGATCGAGCAGCACGGCGCGGATGCGCTCCGCCACCGGGGTCCCCCCCGGCTCGCGTACCAGCACCGGCTCGATCCCCTGGGCGCGAAACCGCTCCGCGAGCCCAGCCCTGAGGGTGGACTTCCCCGCCCCTTCGGTGCCTTCGAGGACGAGGAAGAACCCGCCACTCATCCGAGCGTGATGATGCTGCTCTGAGCGCCCTTCTCCATGCCCTGGGCGATCAGCTGGTTCACCTTGATCATCACCTTCTCGAAATTCGCCCGCGAGACCGCGTAGGCCTGTCCGCTGGGACTGATCTCGAGTTCCCGTACCGCGGTCTCATAGGTCTCCGCGGTCGCCTGATCGGGCATCTGACCCGCCGCCACGAGCTCATCCATCTCGCGGGCCAGTCGCTGGATCAGTTCCACCTTGGCTTGGGCGTCCTGATCGTCCCTGAGGCCCGTCTCGGCCCGCCGCAACGCCTTGTACTCCGGCATCTGTCCGATCAGTCTGCCGAGTTCCTCCGCCTTGTCCCAGATCACAGCGTCTCGCTCCTCCGCGCGAGGAGATACCGCGCGCGGCCGAAAAGGTCGTCGTGTACCACGATGTCACTCCATCCAGCTACATCAGCCGCCGCCGCGGTCTCTGCCCGGCGGCTTGCGTCGATCTCGAGTGCGATCCAGCCGCCGGGCCGCAGCACGCGAAGTGCGTCGTGCAGCAATCGGCGGGTCGCCAGCAATCCGTCGGGTCCACTCGCCAGTGCCAGCGCCGGCTCCCAGGCTTTCACCGAGAGGTCCAGCGCGGCGTACTCGGCATCGGAAAGATAGGGCGGATTGGACACCACGGCGTCCAGCGATTCCGTCGCCAGCGCCTCGACGAGATCCCCGAGCACGAGGTCGAGGCGAAGGCGTGTCACCCCGCAATTCTCGGCCGCCAGGGCCAGGGCCTCTCGTGAGCGGTCGACCGCCACCACCTGATCGTAGCGTCCCTCGTCCGCGAGCGCGAGGGCGATGCAGCCGGAGCCGGTTCCGATGTCCGCGACCCTGCCGCCGGGCACCCGCGCGAGCAGCAGCTCGACGAGCCCTTCGGTTTCCGGTCGCGGAATCAGTGCCCGCCGGTCCGCATGCAGCGTCAGTTCACGGAAGCCCGCGAGGCCGGTGACATACGGGAGCGGCTCCCCCGCGGCCCGCCGGTCCACCGCCTGACGGAATCGCTCCGCCTCACCGCCGGGCACCGCTTCCTCGGAGAGGATCGAGCCGGTGTGCGAGGAGAGGCCCTTGAGATCCGCCCAGATACGCCACGCCTCACGCCGCGGTTCGGCCACGCCGGCCGCCTTGAGTCGCAGACCCGCGTGCGCCACGAGCCGATCCAGCGTCGGAACCGGCTCAATCACCCAGTTGCTCCTGGCGGCTCGCCATCCGGAGACCGTTGATCAGTTCGTCGAGCTTGCCGTCCAGGACACCCGGCAGGTCATGCAATGACAGGTTGATGCGGTGGTCGGTGACCCGGCTCTGCGGGTAGTTGTACGTCCGGATCTTGGCCGACCGGTCACCGGTCCCCACCATCGAGCGACGTTCCTTCGCCCGGGCGGCTTCCTGCTCCGCGATCATGCGATCCAGCAGCCGGGCCCGCAACACCTCCATGGCCTTCAGCTTGTTCTGGAGCTGTGATTTCTGGTCCTGTTGTGAGACGACGAGTCCGGTGGGCAGGTGCGTGATGCGCACCGCGCTGTCGGTGGTATTGACGCTCTGCCCGCCAGGGCCCGAGGCCCGGAAGACATCAATCTTGAGATCGTTGGGGTGAATCGTGACATCGACGTCCTCCGCCTCCGGCAGGACGGCCACGGTGGCGGCGGAGGTGTGGATGCGCCCCTGCGTCTCCGTGGCGGGCACACGCTGCACCCGATGCACGCCGGCTTCGCGGCGCAGCAGCCCGAACGCCTCCGGCCCGCGGACGGCGAAGATCGCTTCCTTGATTCCGCCCGAGGTCCCGTCGCTGAAAGAGATGGGTTCCACAGTGAGCCCCTTCCGCTGCACATAGCGCTGGTACATGCGGAAGAGGTCGGCAGCGAACAGCGCGGCCTCATCGCCGCCCGTTCCCGCGCGGATTTCCACGATGGTATCGCGGTCATCCAGCGGGTCCCGGGGGAGGAGCAGTTCGTGCAGTTCGGCTTCGAGGCGAGCGATGTCGGCGGGGAGTCGGCTCAGGTCGGCCTTGACCATGGCCGCAAGCTCGGGATCGGCCTCGTCGGCCATCTCCCGAGCCTGCGCTAGTTCGTCCTTGAGCTTGTCGAGTCGTTCGGACAGCTGAACGATCGGTGCCAGCCGGGTGTGTTCCCGCCCGAGGGCCCGCAGTTTGGACGGGTCGCCGGCGGTCGAGGGGTCGGCCAGCTCGTTGGCGACCTCCTCCGCCCGGGCGAGCGCCTGGCGGAGTCGGGCCTCCATGACTCAGCCCTGGGTCGTGCCGGGAGCGGCCTTGTCGGACGCGTACTTCTTCCGGAACCGATCCACCCGGCCCTGGGTGTCGATGAGGCGCTGCTTGCCCGTGTAATACGGGTGGCACTTCGCGCAGATTTCAACGTGCACGCTGGTGCTCGTGGAGCGCGTCTCGAACTCATTCCCGCAGGCGCACTTCACGGTGAGCTTCTTGTAGATCGGATGGAGGTTGGCCTTCACGATCGTCTCCTTGCCGCCCCGCTGCGCGGGGCGATGATAAGTGCCTAAGCTTGGAAAGCCTGCAAATATACACACTTACCCCACGCCGCATCAACTGTCGGACTTCCGGTCCTTCAGGGAGGCCGGACCGGGCCGCCGTCGAGGTTTGACAGGGGGCCGGTGGCATAACTATCGTATTGACTGATACTTCCACCACATAGAGGGCCCTTTGCCGCTAAGTCCGCTCGAGGTCCTGAAGAAGGTTCCGCTCTTTGCCAGCATGCGTGAGGGTGACATCACCGCCTTCGCGGAACTGGTCCGGGAGCGGACCTACCCGAAGGGCAGCGTCATCGTCTTCGAGGACGACCCCGGTGATGCGCTCTACCTGGTTGCCGCAGGCCAGGTCAAGGTCGTCCTGATCGGCGAAGATGGCCGTGAGGTCATTCTCTCCGTGCTCGGCGAAGGCAGCTTCTTCGGCGAGATGGCGCTGATCGATGATCAGCCGCGCTCGGCGACGGTCATCGCGATGACCGATGCCGCGGTCCTCGTGTTGCGGCGTGAGGATTTTCAGTCACGCCTGCGCACCTCCCCCGAGGTCGCGATCGCCCTGCTCCGAGAGCTGTCACGACGCCTCCGCCGGGCTGACGAGAAGATCGGCAGCCTGGTCCTGCTGGATGTGAACGGCCGAGTGGCGGATCTGATCCTGCGCCTCGCCGAGGAGGAGGGCGGTGACCGGGTCACCAAGAAGATCACCCATCACGTGATCGCGCAGATGATCGGCTCGAGCCGGGAGACGGTTTCCCGGACGATGCGCGATTTCTTCGAGCGCGGCCTGATCCAGGTCACACGCAAGGACATCACGATCCTCAATCGTTCCCTGCTCGAACGCGCCGCCGGCCGTTCGTGAGCCCGCTGGCCGTCTCCGTGTTCCGCGACGCGGCTTCCGGTGGCAGGCTCCCTGCCCGCGCGGGTGCCATCCTGTGAGGGGTGATGTGACGTATACGGCCACGTTCTGGGGCACGCGAGGCTCCATACCGACGCCCGGCGCCCATACCGCCCGTTACGGAGGCAACACCTCCTGCGTTGCCGTATCCGGGAACACCGACCAGCTCGTGATCCTCGACGCGGGCAGCGGCATCCGCCTGCTCGGTCGGGAGCTGTCGCGACTCGCGACCGCACCGATGAATCTCGACATCCTCCTGTCGCACACCCACTGGGACCACATCCAGGGGCTGCCATTCTTTCAGCCGCTGAACACCAAGGGGAACAGTGTGCGGATCTACGGTGCGGCACAGGCTGGCGTTCCGCTGGAGGAGATCCTGGACCGCCAGATGGATCCCGTCGTGTTTCCGGTCCCCCTCAAGGCGCTGGCCGCGGACCTGAAAATCACCGAAGTCAGCACGGGGAGCTTCGAAATCGACGGATTCCTGGTGGAGGCCTTCCGGCTGCGGCATCCCGGGACGACCCTCGGGTACAAGCTGGTTCCGGTGAAGGGTGGCCGGACTATTGCTTATGTAACGGACAATGAGCTGGGAGATGGCGGCAGCTACGACGTCCCGCCAGACTGGCGGGACCAGCTGGTGAGATTCCTCGGGGGGGTCGACACGTTAATCCATGACGGGATGTACTCCGAGGCGATGATCGAGGCGCGGGCGGGCTGGGGGCATTCGACCCCGGAACAGGCGATTGCGCTGGCGCGCGACGCGAATTGCCGGCGACTGGTGCTGTTTCACCACGAGCCGGAACATGATGATGCCGCCATCGACGCGCTCGTGATCGGAGCGCGCAGCTTTGCAGCGACGCGAGCACCCGGCCTGCAGGTCGAGGCCGCGATGGAAGGGATGTCCCTGACTCTCTGACGAGGTCTGACACCATGCGACACCGTTCGTTGGCACTCTTCGCCGCCCTGACCACGCTGTCCACGGCTCCCCTCCTCCGGGCCCAGGATACCCGGCCGGGCATTGCCGTGATGCCATTCCAGAATGGCGGCTCCTACGGGCAGGACAAGGAGAACTTCGAGGCGCTCGAGAAGGGGCTCGCTGGCATGCTCATCAGCGAGCTGGCCCAGAACCCCGGCGCGCGCGTCGTCGAGCGCGAGAACGTGCAGTCCCTGCTGAACGAGCAGGATCTCGGCAAGGATGGCCGTGTCGATGCCGCGACCGCCGCGAAGGTCGGCAAGCTGGTCGGCGCCAAGTACATGGTGCTCGGGAGTTTCGTGGACCTCTACGGCCACTTCCGGGTCGATGCCCGGCTGGTCGATGTGGAGACGAGTGAGATCCTCAAGGTCGTGCGTAGCGACCCGAAGTACGAGAAGCGGGAGGAGATGTTCAAGCTCATCCAGTCTCTGGCCGAGCGACTGATGGCAGAGACCAAGCTGCCCCCGCTCAGCGCCGAGGTGAGCCGGGCGGTGAAGGCCCGCAACGTGCCGACCGAGGCCCTGACCTACTACAGCCGCGCCCTGCTGTATCAGGACCGTGGAGACAAGACCAAGGCGGCCGAGTTCTTCAGCAAGGCCGTGGACATCTTCCCGGACTACTCCGAGGCGAAAGCCGGCCTGCAGAGGGTCCGCGGCAGCTGACCGGTGGTCCGCTTCTTCGCCGCGATCGGTCGAGGGACGGCGCGCTGGCTCGCCCAGGTGGGCGCGCTGGCGCGCTTCGCGTTTGATGGCGTCGCCTCGCTGCAGAGCCTCCCCGGCGCGGGGCGGCGAGTGGCGACCCAGGTGCTGCTCAACCAGCTCCGCTTCACCGCGCTCGAGGCCGTCGGGCTGATTGTCCTGCTGTCCGGCGTGCTCAGCTATCTGACGATTTCCGCCACCGTCGCGCAGCTCGACAAGGTCGGCGCGTCGGAGCTGATCGGCCGGCTGATGATCGTGGTGATCGTGCGCACGCTCGGCCCGCTGCTGACCGCGATCGCGGTCGTGGGACGGAGCGGGACGGCGATCACCGCCGAGCTCGCGACCAACACCGTCCTCGGCGAGGTGCGCGCGCTCGAGGGCATGGGCATCGACCCATTCCACTACCTGGTCCTGCCCCGGCTGTTCGGCTGTGTGGTCTCGGTCTGCACGCTGATCGTGCTCTTCGATGTGATCTCGGTGTTCGGCGGCTACCTGGCGGCAGCATTCATCGCCGGCATGAGTGCCTCCCGATACCTCGGCATCGTCCTCGCCTATCTGACGACGCAGGACGTGGTCCTCACGGTCGTCAAGGGCTTGATCTTCGGCCTCATCATCGGGGTGATTCCCAGCTACGAAGGGCTGTCGGTGCGCCGGGGCCCGACGGAAATTCCGCAGGCGGTCATTCGCGGAACCGTGCACTCCATCACCCTGATTTTCGTGGTGGCGGCGCTCATCGTCGGAGCGCTGCAGTGAGCGAGCCGCTGCTGACGTTCGTCGACATTCCCCTCGGCCGGGTGCGCCGCCGGACGATGAGCGGCATGCCGAACACGGCGACCGAAGCTGAGGGGGCGTTCAGCCTCGACGTGGACGCGCACCGCACTGTCGTGGTCACCGGGGACGAGGCCAGTGGAGTGGACCTGCTCGGCGGACTCGCGATGGGGCTCGAGCGGAGTCCGGGAGGACGGGTGCTGACCCTGGGCGCGGAACTCGCGACGATGGAGCGGCGCGCCCAACTCGCCTTCCGGCGAAAGGTCGGATACCTTCCCGCGCGAGACGGCCTGTTGCAGAATCTCACCCTGCGCGAGAACATCCGATTGCCATTGCGGTTCGGCAGCGACTTCCGGCCAAGGGATATCGAGGGACGCGTCGACGTGATCGTTGCCCAGCTTCGCCTGACCCGCGTCGCGGACCAGCGGCCGGCGCAGGCCAGCGCGGAGGACCGGCGCCGGGCCGCCCTGGCGCGCGCACTGGCCTTCGACCCTGAACTCGTCATCCTCGAAGAACCGTTCGACGGGCTGACCGATCGTGCTGCAGGTGAACTGCTGGAGGCGGCGCGGGGTGGCGAAACCGCGGAGGGCGGGCGCCGGGCCGTCTTCATGACGGGCGCCGACCTGCCCGCGCTCTTACGTACGCGCGTGGACCGGCACCTGCGCCTGGTTCGCGGGCGCCCCGAGGAGGTACGATGAGTCTCCGTCCCCGCACCGCGGACGTGCTGGTGGGACTGCTGGTGGTCAGCGCCGTCGTCGTCACCCTCGTCGCCTTCGTGGTGACGCGGGGCTGGACCGAGCGACGGATCACGCTCTACATGCTGAGCCCCAACGTGCAGGACCTCAAGCAGGACACGCCCGTGTTCCTGCAGGGGCTGGCGATCGGCGAGGTGGCCTCGATCTCGCCGCTGGCCGACACCGGTCAGATGATCGGTGCCCCGGAGTTCCTGGTGGCGCTCCGGCTCCGGGAACGCTACGCCAATGGTGTCCCCATCCGGCTGCCGCTCGGTACCCGGGCGGAAATCAGCTCGACGGGCCTCATCGGCGCCGCATCGATCGCTCTCCAGGTGCCGAAGAACAACATCAGCGCGGTGCTCGCCCCCGGCGATACGATCCGCGGAGAGCTGACGCAGGGCTGGACCGACGTGCTGAAGGAAGTCGCCGATACGCTGAAGACACAGGTGTCCGACATCCTGAAGGACACCCGCAAACTGCTGGCAACGCTGGACAAGACTGCGGGCGCCACCCAGACCGAGATCTCGACGACCGGTCCGGAACTGCGCGCCACGCTCGCGAGCGCACGCCAGGTGCTCGACCGCCTGGAGCCGATGATCGAACAGACCCGGACGACCCTGGCCACGACCGACACCAGCATCGGGGTGCTGCAGGATTCGCTCGCACTGCTCCTCGGGGATACCCGCCGACTGGTGAATCGGGCCGACACGCTCACCTCGACCGTCGCGCAAACGGCCAGCGATGTCACTCCTGACATTCGCCAGACGCTCAAGAACGTCTACATCCTGAGCGCCAAGCTGGAGTACTTCATCGATCAGGTCAGCCGGAGGCCGCACCGCCTGGTGACCGGCATCCGCCCGCTCCCCCGCGATTCGATCGCGGCCACGGCCCCGTGAAGTACCTACTCTTCCACCCGCCCTCCTGGTCTCCAGCCCCGTTTACTGCCGCGTTCAGCGCGGAACAGGTCGAGGTCCGCGAGGTTGCCAGCCCCGGAGAGGTGCGAGGCGACGATCGCCCCACCGCCTATCTGCTGGACGCGACGACGCGCCGCGAAGTCACGCCGCAGCTGCTCGCGGGGCTCCGGGATGCCGGCATCGCGCTTCTCGCGCTCGGTGAGGCGGGCGAAGCCGACGTGCCGTCAGACCTCCCGCCCGAGCTGCTCGCCGGATTTCTCACTTTCCCCACGGGACCGCGACAGCTGCTGGTCTCGCTGCGTTCGGCCTTCCGGGTGTCCGCTGCGCACCGCGAACATGCCCGCGCCCGGGCCGAGTCCGCCGCGCGGCTGCACGAACTCACCGAACTGGCCGAAATCGGCGTCCTGCTCACGACCGAGAAGAACCTCGATACCCTGCTCGGCCTGATCCTGACCCAGGCACGCCGGGTGACCCAGTCCGATGCTGGCAGTCTCTACATCGCGGAGACGGACGAGCTCGGGACGCGGCGGTTGCGCTTCAAACTGAGCCAGAACGACAGTCGTCCCGACATTCCGTTCGTCGAATTCACGATCCCGATCGACCACACCTCGCTCGCGGGCTACGCCGCGACCGAGGCGGATCCGCTGGTGATCGAGGATGTCTACATGCTTCCGCCGGATGTCGAGTACTCGTTCAACCGCTCGTTCGACGAGCGGTACGGATACCGGACCAAGAGCATGCTGGTCATCCCGATGCAGAACCACTCGGGCGATGTGATCGGGGTCCTGCAGCTGCTCAACCGGAAGCGGGACGCGGCCGCCGTCCTGGCCAGCCCCGAAGATGCGACCCGGCAGATCATCGCCTACAGTCCGCACACCGTGAAGATCGTGAAGGCGCTGGCCGGTCAGGCAGCCGTCTCGGTCGAGAACAGCCAGCTCTACGAGGCGATCGAGCGGCTGTTCGAGGGCTTCGTGAAGGCGGCGGTCAAGGCCATCGAGCAGCGCGACCCGACCACGTCAGGCCATTCCGAGCGTGTTGCCAGCCGCACCGTGGCGCTGGCCGAGGCGGTCGACCGGGTGCAGGACGGGCCCTTTGCGCGAATCAGCTTCTCGCGCGAGCAGGTGCGTGAAATCCGCTACGCGGGGCTGCTCCATGACTTCGGCAAGGTCGGCGTGCGGGAGCAGGTCCTGGTGAAGGCCAAGAAGTTGTACGACGGTGAACTCACGATCATCCGGCAGCGGCACGCCTTCATCCGGCGGACCGCGGAGCTGGCCTTCGAGCGGGAGCGCGCGGACTACCTCCTCCGGAATGGCCGTGACGGCTACGAGCCGTTCCTGGCAGAGCTGGAAGCGCGGCAGCGGGAGTCGATCGAGACGGTCGACCGGATGCTCAAGGTCGTCCTTGCCTCGAACGAGCCGACGGTGCTCGCCGAAGGCGACTTCGCGCAGCTCAACGAGTTTGCGGGCATGGAGTTCCTGGACATCGACGGAAACCCTCAGCCCTATCTCGCCGGCGTCGAGGTCAAGCATCTGAGCATCCGCAAGGGGAGCCTCGATGACCGGGAACGGCTCGAGATCGAGAGCCATGTGAGCCACACCTTCGACTTCCTGCGGAAGATCCCCTGGACGAAGGGGCTCGCGGGAATTCCGGACATCGCCCGGGGGCATCACGAGAAACTGAACGGGACGGGGTACCCGCGGCGGGTGCGGGGCGAGGCGATTCCGCTGCAGACCAGGATGATGACAATCGCCGATATTTTCGATGCGCTGACTGCGCAGGACCGCCCCTACAAGCGGGCGCTGCCGACGACGCGCGCGCTGGACATCCTGTCGGACGAGGTCAAGACCGGCCAGCTCGACGCCGACCTGTTCCGGCTGTTCGTGGATGCGCGGATCTTCGAGGACGTGGTGCCGGAGCGGAGGGACAGCCGGGGCATGGTGCGACCCTGATGTGGGTAGCGGGTGCGTGTCCTGCAAGGGCCCCGGCTAGGCGGGGCCCTTCTTCATGCGGGCGACCCAGGCCAGCACGCCCAGCATCAGTCCGAGATTGATCGGCACGAAGAGGGCCAGGACCTGCCCGTTCACCTGGTCGAACGCGGGGAGCAGCTTGAGGGCGAGGCCGAGGAGCGACAGGGCACCGACCATGAGCGCCAGCAGCCGGGCCGCGCGGGCGGCCCCTGCCCGGGCGGGCGACACCAGCGGCAGCACGCCGGCGAGCGCGAGGGCGAAGAGCGAACATTGCAGCACGTTTTCGTTGCGCGCGGCGATGGCATGGTCGGTGAATCCCCAGAGCCCGACCAGAATCGCTCCTCCAACTCCGGTCACCAGCGCCCACACGGTGCCGAGCCCCTGCACGGTGCGTCGCGCCACCGATGAACCCGCCGCCGCCATGCCCCCCCAGCACAGCAGCCCGCCAATCGCGAGGCCCGCCAGGAGAAAGCCCACGCCCCAGGAGGGCGGAGCAGCCGGCACCGGGTACCTGTCGCTGACGTAGAGCGCGCGCTCCGCACGGACAAGGGGGACAAGCGCACCGGCGCTGTCGGGCACGCGCACTGCGTCGAGGTATTCTCGGAGTTTGAGCGGGAGAAACATCTCCTCCCAGCGGGTGATCGGCCGATCGGCGCCGTGTCCGAGCGCGAGCAGGAGTCCGGTGTAGAGGGGAAGGCTGTTGGTGTTGAGGCGCTGGGTGTGGAAACGGAAGCTCCCCGTCGCCGGCCCCTGCATCTGGGCCCTGAATGCGCCACCGAGGACCTGGTCGATGGCATCCCGGACCCGGGTGGAGCAGTTGTCGAGGTAGTAGTCGTAGCGGTAGAACTTGTTCTCCTCCAGCGCATTCCGCTCGAGCGCATCACGCATGGCCAGCCGCTGGGCCGGCGTCAGGTTCAGTTCCTGCTGCCAGACGGAGCGCTCGGCGGCGATATAGCGGGGCACGTCGTCTTCCGTCGGATAGCCCGCCATCCAGTACCACATCCGCCCCTGGATGAAGCGGAGCAGGAAGTTCTCCTGCCGAAAGCTGAACATCCCGAAATTGTAGGCGATGCTGGTGCCCTGCCGCCGATCCTCGACCACGATGGCGTTGTGGCCGAACCGTTCCCACACCTCGGCGCCGACCCCCATCGTCATGATCGAAATCGTGAGTTCCGCGCCGGGCTCGGCGGCCCGCGCACTCGACTGCTGGGCCGGAAGGCGCTGCACCCCACCGAGACTGGCCACGACGAGCGCCGCGGCGCGGAGCAGTCTCACAACTCGACATCCTTGCCATCGGAGGCGGCCGACTTGTAGATCGCATCGATGACCCGCTGCAGCGTGGCCTGCTCCTGGTTGTCGAAGCCCTTGGCCTCGCCACGGAGCACCGCCAGGAAGTGGGCCCACTCGGCACGATAGGAGGCGCTGAAGGTGTTCTCCCGGCCGATCGCGCCGGTTGGCGCAACGTCGGTCGGGACGCCGTTCAGCTCCTTCCAGACATTGAGCGGATTGATGCCGGCGGAGCCCTTGCTGGCGCGCAGCCCGAGGCCGAATCGCTCTCCCTCACCCACGTGATGCCAGGTGACATCGACGAAGAGCGAGAAGCCCCCCTCGCAGATCACCATCGCGCTGCCCGAGTGCTCGACCCCGCGGGCCCCTTCCCCACCCTGGAGCACCGCGCTCACCCGGATGGGCTTGGGGTTGTTGGAGAGCCAGAAGCCGAGATCGAGGATGGCGTGACCGAGGTCGAGAATGGCGCCGCCACCCGACTCATCCCGGCGCTGGCGCCAGCCGAGCTGGGTGCGCTTGGGACGGAAGACATGCCAGCTGCCGCGGATGCTCTCGATCTTGCCGAGCTCGCCGCTCTGCACGAAGCTGCGGACCAGCTGGACATCGGAACGGTAGCGATGATTCATGCCGACCATCAGCACGCGGTCCCGCTTCTCGGCCTGCTTGAGAATGCGCTGGGCGCCTGCGCCAGTCAGCGACAGCGGCCGCTCCACCAGCACGTGGACCCCAGCCGTCAGCGCGGCCAGCACGTGCGGCTCGTGCAGATGGTTCGGGGTGCAGATGGCGACCGCGTCGAGCTTCTCGAACTCGAGCAATTCCTCGATATCGCTGAAGGCATCGCGGACCTGGAATCGCGTGGCGAGCGCCCGGGCCTTGGGGAGGTCCGTGTCGCAGATGGCGACGACCTCGACCCCCTTCAGTTTCCGAAGGACCGGGAGGTGGGCGACCTGGGTGATGGCCCCGGCGCCAAGGATGCCGATCTTGAGCGGTTCCGACATGCCCTCTCCTCTGGAGCGAGACTCAGTAGGCACGGCTGACAGCCGTGCCGGGAAAGTAGGCGGCGAGGATCGTCGGCGCATCCTGCCCCGCCCGGGCTCGGCCGACTGATCCCCACTGGCAGAAGCCGACCCCGTGGCCAGCGCCGGAGCCGTCGGCAATCAGTGAACGAAGCGTGGCTCCCTGACGGACCTCTCGCAGGCGGAACAGCGCGCTGCGGAGCGAGACCTCGCCGACCGGATGGAGCGCCAGGCGGATTGCGGGGCCCATGACCGAGACGTTGCCCCGATTGAGCGAGACCGTCACCCGGGACACCCGGTCCGAGCGGGTTCGACTGGCCACCTCGACACCCGTGACCACCCCGACCTGTTCGGCGGGGGTCCCCGTGAGCGCGGGGAGCGACTGGCGAAGGACGCCGCGCAGCTGCTCCGCCGTCCACTCTTCATGCCACTGATAGCGCGGGGAGATGCGGCAGTAGGCCCGGCCGTCGGCATCGGTGTCAGGCAGCGACGTCAGGTAGGGCCGGTCCGCCCCCGCGAACACCTCGGTCCCGTCCGCCGTCCGCCCGCCACAGGTGGAATAGAAGAAGGCATCGATCGGGACACCCTGCCAGGTCACGATGAGCCCGGCGGTGTGGGCCACGGCCCACCGGGCCAGCGGGTACTCCGCGGTGACCCCGCCGTATACCTGGTCGGCCACGGTGGCGTAGAGGTCGAATCCTTCCGTCGCCCGCTTGCCCAGATTCCGGATAGCGAAGGTTCGCGAGATGATCGCCTGTGCGGCGAGCGCTTCGGCCTCGGTGGAATCCCGGCGCCCCATCTCCGCGCCGACCACCCCGGCGAGGTAGTCCTCGATCGAGACCGTGTTGATCGCGGTGAGTCCGGACCGGTCGCGGACCACGATGATCGTCCCCCGATAGCCTCTCCCGCCAACGAACACGAGCCCCCCTTCCACTCTCGGCGCCACCGTGAAGGACCGGGGCTGGCTCACGACCCACCCCTTCGGTCCCTCCGCGCGCAGGCTTGGACCGGCCAGGGTCACGCGCCAACTCGCGGCCGGCTCCGCCGCCGCAATCGCCGCCCCCTCGGGGTCGCTGAGCGTCAGTCCGCTGTCCCCCATGAGCTCGAGCCGCGGGACGCCGGTCGCCAGGCCGATACGGATGTCGGGAGAGTGCACCTCGGGACCGGGAAGGAGCTGGGGCGTCTCCTGCGGCGCGCAGGTCGAGAGCGCGGCCACGAGGAGGCCCAAACCGGCGCGGCGCCAAGGCGAGGTCAACTGCGGTAGTTCCCGAACTTGAGCTCGATCTCGAAATCCTGGGTGCGAAGGAAGGCGATCACCGATTGCAGCTCGTCCCGTGATGGGGCCGTCACCCGTACCTCCTCCCCCTGAATCTGGGTCTGCACCTTCTTGAAGCCCTGTTCCTTGATCGCCTTGACGATCTTCTTGGCCGTCTCCGAGCTGATCCCCTGGGTGAGCTTGATGACCCGCCGGACGGACGTCCCCATCGAGGGGATCAGTTCGCCGCGATCAAGGTTCTTCACCGGCACACCCCGCTTGACCATCTTGCCCTCCAGCACATCGACCAGCTGTCCCATGCGGAACTCGTCGTCGGCGAGCAGGCGGATCTCGGCCTTGGTGCGGTCGAACTCGATAGTGCAGCTGGTGCCCTTGAAGTCGTACCGCTGGGCGACCTCCTTGAGGGCCTGATTGACCGCATTGTCGACCTCCTGGAGGTCGGCGCCGGTCGAAATGTCGAAGGATGGGTTGCTGGCCATGGGTCGCGGAAACCTCGGACAGGTGTAAGCGCTGACGCTGCTTGGGGTTTCAATCTAGCCCCGGCCCCTAAAGTTTTCACCGCCCCCGCCCGATGACTGGAAGGAGACCCCCTCAGGAACCTTGAGCCATGATGAAGAACCGCATCAGCCACCTGATGAAGGACTGGACCCCCGAACTGCCGACGGCGGAGGCCCGGCCCCAGCCGCCGGCAGAGCCAGCCAAGTCCGGCTACCCGCTCCCCCGCGGCATCAACATGCTGATGCCGGTTGAGCTCTGCATCAACCGCGACCTGCTCATCACGCTGCTGTCGGCGAGCATCCAGGAAATGCACCGCCACAAGCGGATGAACCCTTCGCCGATTTCGGATCAGGCGATGGCGGAGCTGGAGGCGGCGCTGCAGCAGCAGCTGACGTTCCGCTCCTGGGCCAGGGAACATCCGGCAACCTACATCTGCATCGCCATGTACCCGACCACCGAAGCGGACACGGTGGAGGACATGGAGGATCTCGGCGATTACTGAAACCGGGGCGGGGCTCCTCCCCGCCCTACTTGACGATGGTCGCCAGGCTTCTTAGCTTGGCATCCGGCGGACGGATTTAGGGCCACTTGCTACCGCCTGGGGCTGTTGGACCCCGAACCAAAGAGCTAAAGAGCCGTGGGATATCCCCCGCGCTCGTGGCCGCGGGGGTTTTTCGTTTCTGCACCGCCGCACAACCCGAGGGAGACGTTGCGCTCATGAGGCGCTGCCCAGAGATGTGTCGCTGCAAGTGCATGTGCACCCCCCGCGGGGTGGACTGCGCCAGCGCGCGTCTCGGTCAGGCGATTCCGTGATGTAACGCCGCGATTCCGACGACCAACGCCCGGCCCGGTTCACCCAACGTGAATCGGGCCGGTCTGCATTCTGGCAGCCGGCACCACCACCGTTGACCGACAGGAGCACCACCGATGACGTACCACCCCGACACCCTCGCCATCCACGCCGGCCAGATCCCCGACCCGACGACCAACGCGCGCGCTGTTCCGATCTACGCGACCACCAGCTACGTGTTCAACAACACCGAGCACGCCGCGAACCTGTTCGGTCTGCGCGAGTTCGGGAACATCTACACCCGCATCATGAACCCGACGACCGACGTCTTCGAGAAGCGGGTGGCGGAACTCGAGGGCGGCGTCGCCGCCCTGGGGGTGGCGAGCGGCCAGGCGGCGGAAACGCTGGCGATCCTGAATCTGGCGCGTGCGGGCGACAACATCGTGTCCTCGCAGACGCTGTACGGCGGGACCTACAACCTGTTTGCGTACACGCTGCCGAAGTGGGGCATCACCACGACTTTCGTGGACATCCACAACCACGACACCGTCCGCAAGGCGATCAACGACGGGACGCGGGCGCTGTACGTCGAGACCATCGGGAACCCCCGTCTCGATGTCCCCGACTTCGAGGCACTCGCGAAGATCGCCCACGAGAGCGGGATCCCGCTGATCGTCGACAACACCTTCGGCGCGGCCACCCTCGCGCGGCCCATCAAGTACGGCGCGGACATCGTGGTGCACTCCGCGACCAAGTGGATCGGCGGCCATGGGACCTCGATCGGCGGCGTCGTGGTGGATGCCGGCACCTTCGATTGGGCCAGCCCGAAGGCCCGGAGTCGCTTCCCGGAGTTCTCGTCCCCGGACCCGTCCTATCATGGGCTGGTATACACCGACGCCTTCAAGAACCTGGCCTACATCATCAAGCTGCGGGTGCAGCTGCTGCGGGATCTCGGCCCCGCCCTGTCACCGTTCAACGCGTTCCTCTTCCTTCAGGGGCTGGAGACACTGCCGCTCCGCATCCGGCGCCACTCGGAGAACGCGCTCGCCCTCGCGCAGTGGCTGCAGAAGGATGCCCGCGTGGAGTGGGTGTCGTACCCCGGGCTGGAGAGCCATCCCGAGCACAAGAATGCCCGACGCTATCTCGAGGGCGGGTATGGCGGCGTCCTGACGTTCGGGATCAAGGGAGGCACTACCGCCGCCCGCGCGCTGATCGACAAGGTGAAGCTCTACTCGCTGCTGGCGAACGTGGGTGACGCGAAGTCGCTGATCATTCACCCTGCGTCCACGACGCACGAGCAGCTGACCCCCGAGCAGCAGAAGGCGACGGGCGTGACGCCGGAGCTGGTCCGCATCTCCGCCGGACTCGAGGATGTCCGGGACCTGATCGCGGATCTGGATCAGGCACTCGGTGCCACCCCGGCGCCGGGCAAGACGACCGCGAAGGCGGGCGCGGCCTGATGTCCTGTCGTCCCACCGTCGTGAAGCTGGGGGGAGACGCCCTCGCCTCCCCCGAGCGCATCGCCGCCGAGGCCCACCGTCTGGCGCGCCTCGCGGCGCAGGAGCCGGTGGTGGCCGTCGCCAGCGCGCGTCGCGGCGTGACCGATCACCTGCTCGGGCTCGCCGCGGAGGTCCGGCGCGCCGCGGAGGCGGGGGGAGCCGCCGAGCGCGCCGGCCGGCCGAACAAGACGACGACCGGCGCCGAAGCCGATCGTGCGGTCGCGACCGGCGAAGTGGTCACGGCCTCCCTGCTGGCCCTTGCCCTCAACCAGATCGGCGTCGAGGCGGTGTCGCTCGATGCCCGCGAAGCTGGCATCCTCGGGAGCGGAAGGTTCGGCGGCGCGCGCATTCATACCATCGCCGGACAGCGGCTGGAGCGCCTGCTCAAGCGCGGCGTCATCCCGGTGGTCACCGGGTTCCAGGGCTGGAAGCGCGGACGGGTGGCGACCCTCGGCCGTGGCGGCACCGACACCTCTGCGGTGGCGCTCGCGGTGGCGCTGAGGGCGACCCGGGCCGCGTTCGTGAAGGACGCCGACGGCCTGCGGACCGCGGATCCGAAGCTGGTCAGCGATGGCCTCCCGATCAGCGCCGCGCCGCATGCATTCCTGTCGGCGCTGACGGCGGCGGGCGCCAAGATCGTGCACGTGGATGCGGCCCGGCTCGCGGAGCAGCACGAGCTGCCACTCACCTTTCACTCGCTCAGGAGCGATGCTCCGGCGACGAGCGTCTATCGTGAGGCACCCTCCGCGCAGCTCCGGGCCGTCGCCACGCTCGTGCTGGAGAACGGCATCGCGGAGATCACGGCGATCTCCGCCGTGCCCGGGGACGCCGCCGCAGCGACGGATTCGCTGCGCGACGCGCTGATCAGCGCGGGCATCATCCCCCGCGACATCCAGCCCGCCGCAAACGGGCCCAGGTTCCTGGTGCCGGCGGGGGACAGTGTTGCAGCCACCCGCATCGTCCATTCGGCGTTCGTGCTCCGCCAGGGCACCGGCTCCGCGCCCGCGTTGCGCGCCTCCTGAATTCCGGACCCGCTATCGTGCCCTCGCTCCTCGATGCGCCGCCGGCCGATCTGCCCCTCGGCGACTTCCGTACCGAGCGCGGAGGACTCATCCATGACGCTCGACTCCGCTACCGGGTCTTCGGCGACCTTGCCCTTGCCCAGCGGGAGGGCGCGCACCTGGTCTTCCACGCCCTGACCGGCAGCGCCGACATCGATTCGTGGTGGGAGCCGGTGATCGGTGCGGGCCGATGTCTCGACACCAGCCGGCACCCGGTGATCGCGGCGAATCTGCTTGGCAGCTGCTACGGCTCGTCCGGACCGAGTGAGGTTCCTGACGGCAGCTTTCCGGAACTCACCGCGGGCGATCTCGCCCGGGCGCACATCCCCCTCCTCAATTTCCTGGGCATTCCCCGGCTGATCGTCGCCACCGGCGGCTCGCTGGGCGGGATGGTGGCCCTGCACTGGGGCCGGATCTCCCCGGTGCCGGTCGAGCGTCTCGTGGTCTTCGCCGCCCCCGCCCGTACGACAGCCCAGGCGATCGGCTGGAACGCGGCGCAGCGGATGGCGATCGAGGCGGACCCCGCGTGGCAGGGAGGGAAGTACCCGCGCGGTCTCGGGCCCACCGCGGGCCTCGCGGCCGCCCGCGCGATCGCGATGATCACCTACCGCTCGCAGATCGAGTTCGAGGAGCGATTCGGCCGGCGGCAGAGCCGCGCGAACGGCACCTTCGATGTCGAGCACTATCTCCGTCGGCACGGTGAAAAGCTGGTGGCCCGATTCGATGCCCGCAGCTATGTCGCGCTGATGCACGCGATGGATACGCACGACATCGGTGATCTGGCCACGGCTGGCAGGACGACCGCGGAACGGGTGAAGCAGGTCATCGGTGTGGGCATCGACACCGACATCCTCTACTATCCTGCGGAAGTGAAAGACTGGGTGGCGGGGTACCGCTCGGGTGGCGCTGCCGCGCAGTACCGGGAGATCGCGAGCCTGTACGGGCACGATGCCTTCCTGATCGAGTTCGACCAGGTAGAACGCATCCTCCGCGGCGAATAGCCCTCCGCCGGCCGGAGATCGGGATGTGAAACGACCCTCTGCCAGGCACCGGCAGAGGGTCGTGGTATTTCGGGGTGCGGACGCCGGACTAGGAGAGGAACGACTCCAGCGCCCGGGCCCGGCTCACATGCCGCAGGCGGGTCAGCGCCTTCTCCTTGATCTGCCGGACACGCTCGCGGGTGATACCGAGCAGGCTGCCGATCTCCTCGAGGGTCATCGGCTCGGGTCCGTCGAGGCCGAAGTACAGCCGGAGAATCTTCGCCTCGCGTTCCTTGAGCGTCGAGAGGACCTCTTCAATCGACTCGGTCAGCGCCTTCTCGAACGTGTCCGTGTCGGCACCGGAGCCGCTGGTGTCGGCAAGGTAGTCCAGCAGCTTGTTGTCCTCACCCGGGGTGAGCGGCGCGTCGAGCGAGAGATGGTTCTGGGAAATCGAGAGGGTCTTCTGCACCTCTTCGAGCGTGATGTCCATCCCTTCGGCGATTTCCTTCGGCGTCGGCTCCCGTCCGAGTTCCTGCAGCAGCGCCGCGGACCGCTTCCCGATACGGTGCAGCGTCCCCGCGCGATTGAGCGGGACCCGGACAATGCGACTCTGTTCGGCGAGAGCCTGCAGGATGGCCTGCCGGATCCACCACACCGCGTAGGAGATGAACTTGATGCCCTTCGTCTCGTCGAACTTGTGCGCGGCGCGGATCAGGCCGAGGTTGCCCTCGTTGATCAGGTCGGAGAGGGAGACACCCTGGTTCTGGTACTTCTTGGCGACGGAGACGACGAAACGGAGATTGCTGCGGACCAGCTTGTCGAGTGATTCGGGATCACCGGTTCGGATGCGCTGGGCAAGGCGGACCTCTTCCTCCTGATTGATCAGCGGATACTTGCTGATCTCCCGGAGGTATTGGTCGAGCGAGCCCTCGTCGAACGACGACGATCCTCGCTTGCCGGTACCCACTCGCATTGGACGCATTGACGGTTGCCTCACCGCAGGCAGGAAGGAGCTTCTACCAGAACCTTAGCCTCGCCCAAAAAGCGGCGCAAGCGGGGGTCAGCCCTCACCGTAGTTGTCGATCTGCGCGCGCTGCAGGGTACCAGAATAGTCCACGTACCCCACCTTCGTTTCCGAATAGAACTCGTAGACTTCCCAGCCCCCCTCCCGGTGTCCATTCCCGGTCTGCTTCACCCCCCCGAAGGGGAGATGGGCCTCGGCCCCGATCGTCGGAGCGTTGATGTAGGTGATCCCGTTGTCGAGATCCTGCATCGCGCGAAACGCCGCATGCACGTCCCTCGTGTAGAGCGAGCTCGACAATCCATAGCGGACACCGTTGTTGACCCGGATCGCTTCCTCGAGCGAGCCCACCCGTATCACGCTGAGCACGGGACCGAAGATCTCCTCCTGCTCGAGACGCGAGCCCGGCTTCACAGCCGCGAAGATCGTCGGCTGGTAGAACCAGCCGTGCGCCAGGGCGCCCCCGGCGGGGCGGCGGCCACCGGTGACGAGTTCCGCCTTCTCGCTCCGGCCGATGTCGACATACGTGAGCACCTTCGCGAGTGATTCCTGGTGAATCAGCGGTCCCACCTCGGTCCCGGGCGCGCGCCCATCACCGAGCCGGAGCCGGGCGGCACGGGTGGCCAGCCGGTCGAGGAACCGATCATGCACCTTGCGGTGGAGCAGCAGCCGGCTGGTGGCGGTGCACCGCTGCCCGGTGGTGCCGAAGGCCCCCCAGAGCACGCCCTCGAGCGCGAGCTCGAGGTCGGCATCGTCCATCACGATCATGGCGTTCTTGCCGCCCATCTCGAGCGAGAGCCGCTTGTGCATCCGTCCACAGGTCTCGCCGATGCGTGCGCCGGTCGCCGTGGAGCCGGTGAATGAAATCACCGGGACGAGCGGATGCTCGACCAGCGCCTGGCCGGCCGTTTCGCCCCGTCCGTGCACCAGATTGATTACGCCGGGCGGGAACCCCGCCTCGAGCGCCAGCTCCACCAGGCGGTGGGCGGTGTGCGGAACATCCTCGGACGGCTTGATCACGACGGTATTCCCGCACACGAGGGCGGGAAACATCTTCCATGTGGGAATCGCGAGCGGAAAGTTGAAGGGGGTCACCAGTCCGCAGACGCCGATCGGCCGGCGCCAGCTCATCGCCCACTTGGCCCGGAGTTCCGACGGAACCGTGCGCCCGAAGAGTCTCCGCCCTTCGCTCGCCGCGTACCAGGCCGTATCGATGCCCTCCTGCACGTCCCCACGGGTCTCGGTCAGCACCTTCCCCATTTCCCGGGTCATGCCCTGTGCCAGGTCTTCCTTGTTCTCGCTCAGCAGCTCACCCAGCCGGCGCAGCAGATCACCCCGGGCCGGCGCCGGCACCAGACGCCATTGTTCGAAGGCTCGGCGCGCCGCGCGGACTGCCCGATCGATATCGACGGCCCCGGAGTCGGGGAACCGGCCGATGAGATCCCGCGTGTCGGCGGGGTTCCGGTTATCGATATAGCGCCGGGTGCTGGGCGCGAGCCACTCGCCCCCGATCAGATTCTTGTAGGTGGTCGTCATGCTCGAATTCGGCCCTCACCGGGCCGTGGCCAGGGAAATCGTCAGGCAGCGATCAGGGGGCTTCCACGCCGGCGTCGCAGCTCCAGGTCCGGGCATGCCGTGCATACCCGACGCGGGGCAGGACCTCGCGGGCCGTCAGCACGAGGCCCCACAGCAGCACCAGCAGCGAGAGAAAGTGGGCGAAGCCGAGGCGACGCTGCCACGAGGTAATCGAACTCCAGGCGCCGGCCACCACGACCGTGATGATGGCGCCGAGGTATATGGCGAGATTGAAGCCGCAGGCGTTGTGGTAGGGCCACTGCGTGATCGCCACCGCGAGGAGCAGCCCAAGGCCGACGCGGAGCCAGGTCGTGAACACCGGGAAGCGGCCACCCGAGGCCGGCGCCGAGATCCGCCCCCCGCCTCCCTGCGCCGCCGGCGGTGCGCCGCGGCTCCCGGGCACGGGTGCTGGAGACTTGGCGATCACTTTGTCGATGTCCGCGAGTTCCTTGTCCCAGTCGCGTGGCTGATCGCTCATTGGCCATCCCGGGTTAACTCGAGCCGCTCAATCCGCTTGTAGAGGGCCGAGCGCGACAGCTTCAGCGCCCGGGCGGTCTCGGTGATGTTCCAGTCGTACTCACGCAGCTTGCTGGCAATGTATGCCTTTTCATGGACGCCTCTGACTTCGAGGAGCCCCTCTTCGTCCTCGGGCCACTCCTCCGGCTCCGGCTCGGGTGACCCGTCGTCCCCGAGGAGGCGCCGCACCTCGGCCCCGCTGATGTTCTTCACCGGCGAGAGGATGAGAATCCGCTCGATCGTGTTACGAAGCTCCCGCACATTCCCCGGCCACGAGCGCCGCTGCAGTCGCTCGATGGCGGACGGGTCGAAACGCTTCCCGGCCGCGCCGGCCCCACCCGCCAGCTGGCGCGTGAAATGGGCGACCAGCGCCGGAATGTCCTCCCGTCGTTCCCGGAGGGGCGGCACCTGGATCGGCACGACGTTCAGCCGGTAGTAGAGGTCCTCGCGGAACCGCCCGGCGGCAATCTCTTCCTCCAGATTCCGGTTGGTCGCGGCGATCACGCGGACGTCCACCTGGATCGGCTTGGTGCCGCCGACCGGTGTCACGACCCCTTCCTGCAATGCGCGCAGCACCTTGGCCTGCGCGGAGGCGGACATATCACCGACCTCATCGAGGAAGAGAGTCCCGCGATCGGCCTGCTCGAACTTCCCCTCGCGATCCGTGACCGCACCGGTGAAGGAACCCTTCATGTGTCCGAAGAGTTCACTCTCGATCAGCTCGGAGGGAATCGCGGCGCAGTTCACCTCCACGAACGCCCGGGCGCGCCGGGGAGAACTTTCATGGACGGCGCGGGCGACGAGTTCCTTGCCCGTTCCATTCTCGCCGGTGATCAGTACCCGGCCGGTCGTGGGACCGACCCGGGCGATGGTGTCGCGCACCCGCTGGAGCTCGGGGCTCTCCCCCACCATCTGGAAACGATCGGCCGTTTCCTTGCGAAGCCGGGTGTAGTCCTCGGAGAGATCGGCGTGCTGGAGCGCGTTGCGGACGGTGACCAGCAATCGGTCGGAGTCGAGGGGCTTCTCCAGGAAATCGAAGGCCCCCCGTCGGGTGGCATCGATGGCCGTGGCAATGGTGCCGTGGCCGGAGATCATCACCACGACGGCGTCGGGGTCGAGGTCACGCAGCCGGGTCAGCGTCTCGAGGCCATCCAGCCCCGCCATCTTCACGTCGAGGAAGACGAGGTGCGGCCGGAACTCGGGATAGAGCGTCAGCGCTTCCCCACCCGAGGCCGCCGTCCGCACCTCGATGCCCTCGTACTCGAGGATCTGCTTGAGCGCGCTGCGGATTCCGGGCTCGTCGTCGACCACCAGCAACCGATGACTCACGGCGCCTCCCGCCGATAGAGCGATACACCATCCCGGCGGATGCGCAGGCCCGCGACACCCTTCGGGAGCGTGAGGGGAACCACGCCATTCTTCGTTCCAGGCAGCGCGTGCTCCACGAGTCGCCGGCTGGTCTCCTCCGGCAGCGTGAAACCACGGAGCGTCAGGGCGTCCACCCGCCACTCCGCCTGTCCGGTCTTGACGACTCGGACTGCCCCCCCCGCCGTCACCCGCTCCCAGGGTTCCAAAGCGCCGACAAGGGGACCGAGCGCGTCCTTCGGAATCTGTGCTGTCTCGAGGCGCGCGGACACCGTCACCCTGGCCTCTCCCAGTTCGATCGTCATGGAGTCGAGATGCGCCCGCGCGTCGGCGGGCAGCCCGTCCACGAGCAGGGCGGCCATTTCATTGGCCGTGAGCACGACCGAATCGGCCGCCCATCCGTGCAGGCTGTCGACCTTGTCCTTCGCCCGCGCGAGCGCCGCCGGCCCGGGGCGCCCGGCGCCTTCCCCGCCCAGGGACTCGGTCACCCGGGCCACCTGGGGGCGGACCAGACGGAGGATCTCGAAGCGGAACAGCCAGGCGCCGCTGACGATCACCGCCAGGACGAAGATGCCTAACAGACGGAAGGGAAGCGTCCAGAGCCGCATCAGGTACCCAGTGGAATGGTCACGAGCGGAGTGTATGCCGCGCCCGCCGGGCCGGTGACACTCTCGTACAGCACGAGACGATCCGCGACGAATCCGTGCAGCAGGGGCCGGGCCTCCAGGACGTCGATCGCCGCGTGGGGGAGCCCGCGCCCGTCGCGCACCCGGCCGATCGTCACATGCGGCCGGAAGGGGCGTCCCTCGACCGGGAACCCAAGCGCCTCCGCGCCCTGCTCCACCCGATGCACCAGCAGCTCGAGGGTGCCCTCTGCCTCATACCCCGCCCAGAGCACCTTCGCCGCCGCGAAGCCGGGAAAGGCACCGAGTTCCCGCGGGGCCAACGGCATCGGGGCCACCCCACGCGAGGCCTGCCGCAGGGCCTTCTCGATCTCGGGTACCAGACCAGACCGCACTTCTCCGAAGAACTTGACGGTCAGATGCAGCCCCTCCGGACGCACCCAGCGCACCGGCCAGTCCATGCGCTGGTATTCGCGAAGCAGCCCGGTCAGCTCCGGCGTCGCGTCGCCGGTGACCGGCAGCGCGGCGAACAGCCGCATCAGACGCCCAGCACCGGCAACTCGGCCAGCAGGCCACCCCGCCGGTAACCTCGCGGGTCGAGCCGCACCTCCCGGAATCCGAGACCACGCAGCTGCGTGACGATGCGAGGCCATTCCGCCTCGACCCGGGGTCGCATCGCCTCGGCGACCTCGATCGAGGCCAGGTCGTCGCGATGCCTGACACGGAGGTCTCCGCTAATGCCGAGCTGACGGAGAAAGTCCTCGGCGGCCTCGACCTGGCGCAGGCGCTCCGAGGTGACCTCGAGCCCGTACTGGAGGCGGCTCGAGAGGCAGGGCGCCGCCGGCGCGTCCCAGATCGGGATCTCCGCCTCCCGGGCGGCCGCCCGCACCATGGCCTTGGTCCAGCCGAGTTCGAAGAGCGGAGAGCGAACCTGGTGCTCCCCCGCGGCGCGGGCGCCGGGCCGGTGTTCCTGCAGATCATCCACGTTGGTCCCGTCGATCACGGTATCGAATCCGCGCGCGCGCGCGAGTTCGCCCAGCCGGCTCCACAATTCCGCTTTGCAGAAGTAGCAGCGGTCGGGCGCATTGGCGCGATAGTCGGGGTTCTCGAGCTCGCGGGTGGTCGTCTCGAGCAGCGGGATGTCGAAGCGGCGCGCGGTGTCGAGCGCGGCCTGATACTGGACGGCGGGGTAGGAGTCACTGCGGCCGATCACAGCGAGGAAGCGCTCGCGTCCGAGCGCCCGGCGCGCGGCGACCGCGAGCAATGCGGAATCAACGCCTCCCGAATAGCCGAGCATGACCCGGCCGAGGCCGGCGAGATGGGCTTCGAGCGCCGTGATCGAGGTCATGGCGGTAACGTAAGCGGGCGACCCGGGTCCCGACAGCCATCCCCTTCCACCCCGGGCCCGACGGCTCCAGACTTCCGCGCATGACGGAACCCGCCGCGCTCCGCGTCACGCCAACGGTTGCCATTCCTCTCGCCGAACTCTCGTTCCGGGCGACCCGGAGTGGCGGGCCGGGCGGCCAGCATGTGAACACCTCGTCGACGCGGATCGAACTGTGGTGGGACGCACGCACGAGCCCGAGCCTCCGCGAGGACCAGCGAAGCCAGGTGCTCGCGCGGCTGGCCCCCCGACTCACCGCCGACGGCCTGCTGCGCATCGTCGCGAGCGAAACCCGCAGTCAGGCACAGAATCGGGAACTCGCCATCGAGCGCTTCCAGGAGGTGCTGGCCCGTGCGCTCGCGGTGACCAAGCGACGGAAGGCGACCCGTCCCAGCCGGGCCGCGAAGGAGCGCCGGCTCACCGAGAAGAAGCAGCGCGGCGCCCGGAAGCGTGAGCGGCGCCCACCCCGTGGCGAGGATTGAATCGGCGATGACGCACGTCCAGCCCGTCGATCCGCTCCATCCCGCACCCGCGATCCTCGCGCGCGCGGCCTCCCTGCTGCAGCGGGGCCAATTGGTCGCCTTCCCGACGGAGACCGTCTATGGACTCGGCGCGAACGCTCTCGACCCGGCAGCGGTACAGCGGATCTACGATGCCAAGGGGCGTCCCGGGTACAATCCGCTGATCGTGCACGTGGCGGATGCGGCCTCCGCGCAGCGGCTGGTCACGGTCTGGCCTGAGGCCGCCGAACGTCTCTCGACCCGCTGGTGGCCGGGGCCGCTGACGCTGGTCCTGCCGAAGGCCATGGGCATTCCGTCCGAGGTGACGGCCGGCCTCGGCACGGTCGCCCTCCGGGTACCAGCCCATCCGGTGGCGCTGGCCCTGCTGCGTGCCTGCGGATTTCCGCTCGCCGCACCGAGCGCCAATCGATCGGGACAGATTTCGCCCACCAGCGCCGCGCATGTCGCCCAGGGACTGGGTGACCGGGTGCCGATGATCCTGGACGGTGGGTCGACCTCCGTCGGCATCGAATCCACCGTCATCGATCTGTCCGGCCCGAGGCCGGTCCTGCTGCGGCCAGGCATGATCTCCCGGGCCGAACTGGAAGCGGTGATCGGGCCGGTCGACCTGGCGCAGGCCTCGGGCGCGCCGGAGGAGGCACGGCCCTCGCCCGGGATGCTCGACCGTCACTATGCACCCCGCGCGCGTCTGGTCCTCCTGGAGGCAGGAGACACGCCCGCGGTTGCACCCGGCACCGGCGCACTGATGCGCTCCGCCGCTCCTCCCGCGGGGTGTGCCGCCTCGATCACGCTGCCTGACGACCCCGCGGCCTACGCCCGCGGCCTCTATGGCGCGCTTCACGACCTTGATGCGGCCGACGTCTCCGTGATCCTGGTGGAGCCCCCGCCCCCCTCGCCCGCGTGGGACGGCATTCGCGACCGTCTCCGGCGGGCAGCCCAGCACTGACCCTCGATCCCACAGGACCGATGAACGAGACCTCACCGACCCCTTCCACCCCGACGACTCCGTCCGCCCTCGCGCGCGTCCTCGGAGGCAGCCGGTTCATGATCGTCGTTGCCGTGGTGGCCATCCTCGTGGCCGCCACCAGCCTGCTGACCTACGGGGCCTTCGAGACCTTCGGCGCCGTCCGGAGCCTCGTTACCGCCGACGGCGACGGCCCGAAGGGCGCCAAGGGGCTGATCCTGACGTTCATCGAGATCACCGACCTCTTCCTCCTCGCGACCGTCCTCTACGTCATCGCCATCGGACTCTTCGAGCTGTTCGTCGACGACCGCATGGTGCTGCCGCACTGGCTGGAGATCCACGACCTCAACGATCTCAAGGAGAAGCTGATCGGCGTGGTGATCGTCGTGATGGGGGTGGTCTTTCTCGGGCAGGTCGTGACGTGGGATGGCGAGCGACAGCTCCTCGGCTATGGCGCCGGCATCGCGCTGGTGATCGCAGCCCTCACCTATTTCCTCAGCCAGAAGCCCAAGAAGGCCGGCTGACGGCCAGGGTCCGTACGACGAACGGCCCGGCGCGGTGCCGGGCCGTTCATCGTGTGTGAGGCGCCGGGTCAGCGGCTGCCGTCGTCACGATCCGCGTCACCGCTGCCGACCCCGGCCCGGTTCGGGGTGCTGCTGGCGGGGGTCGCTCCGCTGGCCGGCGGTGGCGTCAGCGCGATACCGGCCCCGTCACCATGGCGCCGGTGGTGGTGGTGATGACCGTGTGCGCCCTTGACGTCGGACTGCATCCGGGTGAGCGCCCCCTGGGCGCTGGTAGAATCTCCCGCCTGGACCGCGCTGACGAGCGCCTGGAAGTCCGACTGCAGGGCAGCCTTCCGCCCGGACAGCTTGAGGCCCGAGTCGAAGAGTTCGGGGCGATCGGCTTGCACCGTCTCGAGTGCCTTTTTCGCCGCGTCCATGTCCCCACTCTTCACGGCCTGGAAGAGCGTGGTCAGATCACTCCTGAACTGATCGCGCGAGACCGGCGCGGCGGGCGCCGACTCAGGAGCGGAGTTGGTCGTCTCGGACGGGATGGATGTCGCTCCCTGGGTTGCCGAGACCGACACGGAGTACACTGAAATCTGGTATGAGTAGGTGAAGCTGCTGATACCAACCCCGGAAACCGACATGCGGACCTCGCTGGTGGAAACGCCCCTGGCCACGCCCGCGCAGCGGACGTCTCGTGCATAGAGGGAGTATCGGACACGCCAGCGGGGACTTGAGCGGGAGGGGGGACCACCGTCCAGTCAGGCGGGACTCAGGGAGGGTTGTTCCCCGTCGGGCCCGGGCCGGGCCCCTGCATCGGGATCCGGGGCGGGTCATCCCCAGGCCGCGCCAAGGGCACTCGGCGATCGAACTCACCGGGCAGCTGGGACAGACCGGGACGGCAGGCCGGACCCGCTTCGGCGAACCAGCGCGAGGTGGTATCGGAGAAGTCGACCCGTCCGCGAACGTGAAACGCGAGGGGACGGTCCCCCATCGGCGTGTGCAGCGTGCTGCGGGAGTCGAGCTCGAACGGTACGCGTGAAGCACTGACCGCGAGGTTCTCCTGCAGCGGAAGCGTGACCGTGAAGCTGCTGGTGTCACGCGTCGTGAGCAGAATCGGCTGCTCGCGCGCCCCCTGCCCGATCATTCTCCCGCTTACGGCGAGTTGTGCCGTGAACCCGTCACCGAGCAGGTCGTAGTCGTTGCGGTTGCAGCCGATGAAGACCAGATCGAGCGAATCGGAGGGGCCTGCGCCAGACGGGCCCCGGCGCACCGTGACGGAGCGAAGGGCGAATGAGGGGTCGTCGTAGAGCCATTGCCCCATGGCGGTGCAGGACAACAGTGCCGGCAACAGCGCGGCAAGAGAAAGAATCGGTCGGCGCACTCTGGTTGTTATGTGGATGACACTCTAACGTATCGGGCCGCGCGATCCTCCGAAAGCCCTCAGACCGTATTCGCGCCGACCGCAGTCGCCCGATCGAGTGTCCGATATTGGATCGCTTCTCCGAGATGGGGGACGCCCACCGTTTCCTCCTCCGCCAGATCGGCGATCGTGCGTGCCACCTTCAGCACCCGATGAAACGCCCGGGCTGACAGTCCGAGACGAGTCATCGCCGCGCGCAGCAGCTCCTCGGCATCCCGATCGAGGCGACAGAAGCGGCGCAGCTCCCGCGGCCCCATATGCGCATTCGCGTGCATGGGCCCCAGCCCGGTGAATCGCCGGCGCTGGCGTTCGCGCGCGCGTTGGACTCGTGCGCGAATCGCCCCACTCGGCTCCTCCGTGCGCTCCCCCGAAAGCTCGGCCGGATGCACCGCGGGCACGCGGAGATGCAGGTCGATGCGATCGAGCAGCGGCCCCGAGATCCGCGACAGATACCGCTGCACCGCCGCGGGATCGCAGACGCATGGCCGCAGCGCATCGCCCTGGTGTCCGCAGGGGCAGGGATTCATCGCGGCCACCAGGGTGAACCGCGCGGGGTAGGTCAGGCTGATGGCCGCGCGGCTCAGTGTCACGTGACCATCCTCGAGCGGTTGCCGCAGGACTTCGAGCACGTTGCGGCGGAATTCGGGGAGCTCGTCGAGAAACAGGACCCCATCGTGCGCCAGGCTCACCTCCCCCGGTCGCGGCGTGGATCCGCCACCGATCAGACCGGCATCGCTGATCGTGTGGTGCGGTGCCCGGAACGGCCGGACCGTCAGCAGCGACCGGCCGGGGAGCAGCAATCCGGCAACGCTGTGAATGCGGGTCGTTTCGAGCGCCTCGTCGAGCGTGAGGGAAGGCAGGATGGTCGGCAGCCTCCGGGCGAGCATGGTCTTGCCCGATCCCGGTGGACCGATGAGCAGCACATTGTGACTCCCGGCCGCCGCGACTTCCAGTGCCCGCTTGGCCGCTGCCTGGCCCCGCACATCCGAGAAGTCCACCGGCTCGGGCAGCGGCTGGGCCAGCAAGGCGTCCACATCGCAACGCCGGGCTTCCAGCGGTGCTTCTCCCGTCAGGTGCCGCGTTACCGCCGCGAGGCTCGAGGCCCCGAAGACGGTGAGCCCCTCCACCGCGGCTGCCTCGGCGGCGTTACCCTCCGGCAGAATCACCCCGGACAGACCGGCCCGACGAGCCGCGAGCGCCACGGAAATCGCGCCCCGAACGGGTCGGAGATCGCCCTCGAGGCCGAGTTCCCCGAGAAGCAGCACACCATCGAGGGCCACCGGTCCGATCTGCCCACTCGCAGCGAGGATCGCGATGGCGATTGGCAGATCGAACCCCGATCCATCCTTCTTGATATCCGCCGGAGCGAGATTGATGGTGATGCGCTTGAGCGGAGCGGTGAACCCGGCGTTGGTGATCGCGGCGTGGACGCGCTCCCGCCCCTCCTTCACCGCGCCCTGCGGCAGGCCAACCGTATTGAAGGCGGGGAGTCCGTTGGCCAGGTCGGCCTCGACATCGACGAGATACGCATCGATGCCGAGGACCGCCGCCGAGCGTACGTGCGCGAGCATGTGGTCTCCGGAGAGGGACCACCCAACGTGTGAGCGCGGAGGCCGATTCGTGGAGTCGAATTGCGCCGCGGCGGGGCCGGATTACGCATCAGGAAACGAAAACGGGCGCCCAGTCGGTGCGCCCGCTCCCGGCATTCCGGCAACCGGAGGGTTGCTTCAGTGCGGCCAGCCGTCGGGTCGTGCGTCGAGCAGCAGGATGATCGGCGCGGTCAGATCGCCGGCAAAGACGCTGGTCTCCAGAGGCTGCGTCCGGTCGAGATCATCCCGACTCGCCCCGATGCAGCAGGTGAAACCAACGCGAAGCACGGGCTGGTCGAGGAGCGCCAACGGAATGACCCGTGGCGGGCCGTAGCTCAGGCCCTCGCGGATGGTCGCCGGTACTCTGCCCGAGATGTAGACCGGCAGTTCGACCAGCGATTGTAGCATCCTATAGGTCAGGACTGTGGACTCGCCGCCACTGGTCGCGATCCCGAAAACTGGCGCGCCAAATCGGCCGGTGCGTGGGAATACGGCCACACCGTACTGGAACGGCCCGCCGTTATCCCTTGCATTGGCAAGGGTTTCCCGAAGCAGGTCGTGGACGGCCAGCAGGTCCTGCGGGATCGGTTCTGGATTCATTGGCGGCACCCTCGGGACGGCAACCGGAATGAGTTCGGGAGTACCCAGCCTGAAAATGCAGGAGTTGGGCCGAACCCTGGTACCGTCCTTGGCACCCCTGGATTACAGCAGTCTGGTCCGAATCGGACCGACCCTAGAATCGCCATCTGGCCCTCAGGGCGCAACTGCCTCAGGTCCAGCGCACCACGACGGTCGTGCCCTCGCCAACCTCGCTCGAGACCTCAACCGTGGCGCCCCACCCCTCGACCAGGCGGCGCACGATCGCAAGGCCGAGTCCGGAGCCTGAGGTCGTCGTCGAAAAGCGCGGCTCGAAGATCCGGGGTAGCAGATCGGGCGCGATCCCGTGCCCGTCATCGATGACGGCAAAGCCGCTGGCCTCGAGCCGGATGAGGATCCGTCGCGCGCCAGCGTTGCGGGCATTCTCGAGGAGATTGCCCAGGACTTCCTTCACTTCGTCCTGACGGGCCGGCCGCCGGATCAGGTCCCCGCCCTCCACTTCGACGATCGCTCCATCCGCCGTCAGACGGTACAGCCCGGCGACTTCGCGCGCGACGGCGGAGAGGTCCACCTGGTCGAGCGGCGCCTTGAGATGGCTCGGCAGACCAAAGCGGCTGAACGCCCGCGCGATGGTATCGAGCCGGTCAATCTCCGAGAGAATCCGGCTCGAGGTCTCCTCGAGCGTATGTTCGAACTGCGCCGGCCGCTCGCGCTGGACCCGGAGCAGGTGCTGCATGCCGAGGCGGATCGGCGTCAGCGGGTTCTTGATCTCGTGGGCCACCTGACGCGCCATCTCTCCCCAGGCCAGCACGCGCGCCGCCTGGGTGACGTCGGTCAGGTCGTCCAGCGCGAGCACCGAACTCCCCGGGGCCCGTCCGAGGCGGGCGAGCTGGACCCGGTAGGTGCGGTCTCCGACATCGACTTCGATCGATCGATCGTATTCCGCGCTCGCCAGGAACCCTTCGACCACCGCGACAAGGGGCGCCCACCCCTCGCCCAGGGCGGCTGCGAAGTGCTCGCCTTCCGCCAGCCCCGCGGCAAGGAGGTGTCGCGCGCGCGCGTTCGCGAGGATCACGGCCCCGTCCGCATCCAGAGCGACCACGGCGGTGGCCACATTCGCGAGCACCGCGGCGGTACGCTGCCGGGCACTGTCCAGTGCCGCCTGACTGGCGCGGACGTCGTCGGTCATGCGCGAGAACGCGGTGAACACCTGCTCGAATTCGACCGGCGGAGTCTGGACGACCGGCATCGGCAGGCCCTGGCCGAGGGCCGCTGCCGATCGACCCAGATCGGCGACGGGCCGTGAGAGGGCCCGCGCCGCCATCTGGGCGCCGAGGAGCGCGGCCCCGACTCCCCCCAGCGTGGCGAGCAGGAGCAGAAAGGTGAGTTCGCGCTGGTCCTGGCTCCGGCTCCAGTCGTAGGCGAGTTGCGGCGTCGCCAGAATTCCGACCCCGCCGGGGGGGCCCGACTGCGCGATGCGATATCCGACCCGTACCGGGGCGACGTACGTTGTGGCGTTGCGGGTGAGTTCGAGTTCGTCCCCGAGCGCCATGCGGGTGTAGACCTTCGCATCGAGCAGCGGCTCGACGAGGCCCAGGTCCTCGAGCAGCGGGGCGCTCGCGGCGACCAGCCTGCCTCCACTATAGAGGACGAGATCGGCGTCGAGCCGGTTCGAGAGATCCGCAAGACCTTCCGGCAGGTAGTCGGCCGGTTCCTGCAGCAGGCCGCCGGCGGTGAGGACGGCGTCGCGGAGGACAGCGGTGATCAGCAGGTCACGGGTACGATTGGCTTCCGCGGTCAGCCGGCCCAGACCCCAGATGGTGAATCCGACCGCAGGAATCACGAAGAAGACGGCGAGTGTCACGGCGAGCCGGACCTGGAACGACCGCGCCAGACGACGGAGACCGAGCCGCTGGCGCAGTGTCGGCAGGCGCAGCGTCGCCACGAGCCAGAGCCCGACCAGCAAGAGCGCATCGATCGCCACCAGCAGCGCCCCTCGCACCAGCAAGAGCGGCAAGGGACGCAGCATCACCTCGGCATGGACGTGCCGGCTCCCCTCCGGCAGATCGATCAGTCTGTCCGTCCGAACCTCGGCACCCGAGCGCCACCAGCGGGTGCTCGGTGCGCTGACGAGTCCGTGCGTGAACGGCGGCGAGAGCGTGAGGTCGTACAACGGAGGCCCCTCGGAGGGGGGCCGCAGCAACCTGGCGAGCCGGGCCGGGGCCAGCAGCCTGGTGCGAGGCCCGACCGAGGCGGTGAAGACTCGTCCGCTCGGCAGATGCTGCAGCAGGACGTAATGGCGCCCCGGCGCGCGCGGGAGCGTCACCACCTTCCGGCTGGCGGTCGAGTCGAAGCTCTTCACCAGCGCGGCGACCAATTGGGTGGGGAGATCGAGCGAGTCGAGGGAGAGCTCGGCATGCCGGGTGCCGTCGCGCTCCCAGAGCGCGAGCCGGACGGGGAACTCTTGCCCAGCCAGGTCGGAGGCCCGCCAGAGCACGTACATCCCCGACGCCGCCGTGGGCTCGGTACCGGCCCCCACCTGATCGCTGAGTCGCTCGAGCAGCGGTTGCGCGAGCGGATCCTCGACCTCGCCGAGGCGGGCCAGGTCGCGCTGGGCGGCCGTGATGCGTCCGTTGATCTCGGCACCCCACGTCACCAGCGCCGCCACGGTTCCCGCGACGATTGCGGTGCCCGCCACCGCGGCCCAGCGCGGAGCCGGTCTCGCGACGAGCAGCAGCGCGGGGGCCCAGAGGAAGGTGTACCACTCCGGCCACCCGATCTTCGGCTGCCAGATGATGACCCCGACCACCGCCGCGGCAAGCGCGATGCACACCCCGATCGCGACGCCACCGACCTGGCCAGCCCGGTCGTCCTCGCCCCGGAAGAGCGCGGCCGCGAGCAGAATCAGGGCGGACGTCGCGACGGTCAGCGTGACCTGCCAGGTGACCCAGAGCGAGGTCGTCACCCCGTTGATGGGCGGGGTGATGCCACGGCCGAGATCGTTCACGAGGTAGGGCGCACCAATGAGGAGCGCAACACCCAGCGGCAGCGACCACCAGCGGCGTGCGGGGCGCTGCCCCCAGAGCCAGATCGCGAAGACCTGCAGCGCGATGCCCGTGACGAGCAGATTGCCCGCAGAGCCGGAGATGGGGCGGAGGTATCCCCGGAAAAACGTGCCAGGCGAGAAGAGATCGCCCAGACCGACGCTCGCGCCTAACGGAGAGCGGACGGTGCACCAGACCGCGCCGGCGACGAGAATCAGGCGTTCCTCCGGCGAGCGCGCCGCAAGGAGCCCGACCAGGAGGACCAGGAGGACCGCCCATCCCACCCAGGCGCTCGCCTGGTCCGTGACCGCATCGAGGACGACGCTCTGGCTCGGCGGGACAGGCTGGAGACTGAAGAGCAGCCGCTCGCCCGCGGTCGTCGGCTCGGAATAGTCGAAGATGTCGCTGCCCCGCTGGGTCGACCCGGGTGGGAAGACCCGGAGCTGCACTCCAGCGGATGCTCCAAACTGCGCAGTCAGGCTGCGTTCGGGGTTCGGTACCGCGGAATCCGCCCAGACGAGGAGGCTTGCCACGGCGATGCGGCCGGACGGGCTGTGCCGGCGGCTCTCGATGGTGGCGTAGAAGCGGCTGAACCTGGCGCTGATGGAATCACCGTCCGCTTCGGGCACCAGGCGATGCCGTCCCGCCCAGGCCCAGGGAACGCCGGTGGAGTCCATGATCGCGATGGCGGTCTCGACTCCGCCCCGTGGAAGCGCACGATCCAGTTCCCCGAATGCCAGGGTGCGATCGCCATCGGCCCATCGCACTGCGAGCTCCGCCTGACGGTCGGCCTGTTTGAGACTCGCGTGCAGTTCTCCCTGGAGGCGCTGGAACGCCGCGGCGATCCGCCGCTCCCGTTCCGCCGGCCAGTCATCCTCGACCCGGGCGACCCAGCGTTCCGCGGCCACCAGCGTGAGCGCGAGCACCCCGACGGCGCCGATGACCATGCGGCCGCGGCCACCCGACCGGGTGGCCAGGGGCAGGGCCGCGACGGCGAGAATCCCGAGCAGAAGGACCCAACCGTCCGCGGGATTGCGGAGCCATTCGGCGGCCGGCACGAGGGCCGCCAGTACGAGCCAATGAGCTCGGTGATCGAGCCGGAAGGACTGGGCCGTCATCGGTCCCAACTTAGCCACTATATTGTTTCCTGCCATGAACCTGCGCCCGCTTTCCCCGCCCCGTGCCGCCCGCCTTCTCGTGGGCCTGACCCTGCTTGCCGCGCCGATGCGCGCGCAGGTCGCAGACCGGGGCACGCTGATCGTCCGGGCCGGCGGCCGGGATATCGGGGTGGAGACGTTCCAGCTGACCCCTTCCGCGACCGGGCTCCGGATCATCACGCGGGCAAGCTACCTGAGCCCCAAGCCGGGGCTTGAACTGAACGCGAGCCTGGATCGCACCGGGGATTCCGAGGGCGCCTTCCAGCTTGGCCGCAAGGCGGGAGTCGCGAGCGCCGAGGTGTACGCCGTCCTGAAGCGGAACCGTCTGACGATCCGCCGGGTCGAGCGCGGGGCCGAGCAGGCCAGCGAATCGCCCGGCGGGTCGGGCCTGGTCCTGCTGACGGACAGCGTGTTCGCCCTCTACCTGCAGATCGTTCCCCTCGCCACCGATGCCGGACGCAGCCTGACCGCCGTCTTCCCGCAGACCCTCCGTCGTGCCGCTTTCACCGTCCAGCGGTTCCCTGGGAAGGAACCTGGAGGCTTCCTGATCCGGTTCAGCGGCGGGATCGAGGGGGAACTCGAGGTCGGCAGCGCCGGTGACCTGATCCGGGTCTCCATTCCGGGGCTGGGACTGGAAGCAACCCGGAAACGGGACTGAGGCGTCACAACCTGAAACTCCCGGCTTACCCCCACCGTAAGCCCCGACAAGCCGTACCTCCTACATATCACAGGACCGTTCGATGCGACGCTGCTGGCTGCTCGTTTCTGCCATGGCCATCCCAGTTCTGGCCGCGGCCCAGACCCCCGCTGCCTTCACGCCGACTGCGACGCTGAGTCTCAGCGAGGCGCTGCAGCAGGCGAAGAACAACAACCCGCTCTACCGTCAGCGCCTCAACGGCGCCGCTACGGCCCGGGCCACCGTCCGCAACGCCTACGGCCAGTTGCTGCCGAGCGCCTCGGTGTCGGGCGGCATGGATTACACCGGTGCCGGCCGGGCGAATTTCGGTCAGGGCTTCACCCAGCAGACCTCCGCGATCGTCGGCTCGAGCTGGAATGCCGGGCTCAGCTGGCAGCTGGATGGTGCCCGGCTCGTGGCCCCGAAGGAGACGAAGGCCAACCAGCGGGCCACCGAATCCGACATCATCAATGAGGAGAGCAACCTCAAGTTCGCGGTGACGCAGCAGTACCTGACGTCGCTGCAGGCCACCGCACAGGTTGTGGTGGCGCGTCAGCAGGTCGAGCGCAATCAGAACTTCCTCGATCTGGCGAATGCGAAGTACCGGGTTGGACAGGGCACACTGATCGAAGTGCGTCAGGCGGAGGTGCAGAAGGCCCAGTCCGACGTGGCCCTGCTCCGGAATCTGCAGGCGGAGAGTGAGGCGAAGATCGAGCTGTTCCGGCGGATTGGTGTCGCCCCGCCGGTCTCGATCGAGCAGATCGCGCTGAGCGACTCGTTCCCGGTGGAAGAGCCGACGTTCCAGCTCGACCAGCTCATTTCGCTGGCCGAGCAGCAGAATCCTTCGCTCAAGGCGCTGGAAGCGCGGCGCCGTGCGGCCTCGGTCGGGGTGACGTCGGCCAAGTCGGCGTTCCTCCCGAGCATCTCGATGCGCGCGGGCTGGGGCGGTTTCACTCAGCAGCAGACCAATAGCAGCCTGCTGCTCAGTCAGTCGCTGGCCGGCGCCATCGGCGGGGCCCAGGGCTGCATCTTCCAGGACTCGCTGCAGGCGCTGCTGCCCGGTCACACCCTGCAGGGTGCCGCGGCCTGCTACCAGAGCGCCGGCCTGACTCCGACGGGCACCCAGCTCACCGCCCAGGCGAGGCGCTCGCTGCTCGACGCCAACAACACCTTCCCGTTCAACTTCACCAAGCAGCCCTTCGGGGCGAGCCTGTCGATCTCGCTGCCCATCTTCACCGGCTTCGGCCGTACGCTCCGGCTGCAGCAGGCGCGCGAGCAGGAGCAGGACGCCGAAGAGAGCGTCCGGGCGCAGGCGCTGCAGGTGCACGCGGACGTCAACAGCCGCTTCCTGGCGCTCGCCACCGACTACAAGGCGATCTCGGTGCAGGCCGCCAGCCGCGACGCCGCGCGGGATCAGCTGCGCCTGGCGCAGGACCGGTACCGGCTGGGAAGCGGTACGGCGCTCGAAGTGTCGGACGCCCAGAACTCGGTGCAGCGCGCCGAGGGCGACTACGTGAATGCGATCTACGATTACCACAAGGCCCTCGCGTCGCTCGAAGCCGCGGTCGGCCGTCCGCTCCGCCAATAAAGAGGAACGACACATGTCGCGTCGCATGAAGCTCGGATTGTTCGCCGGCCTGATCGTGGTAGCCGTCGGGGCCGTACTGGCCCTCGGAGCTGCCAAGGGGAAGAACAAGGCCGTCGAGGTCCGCATGGAGAAGGTGTCGACCCGGGACCTCGTCTCGGTCGTCACGGCCAGCGGCAAGATCGAGCCTGACACCAAGGTGGACGTGCTCTCGGACATCCAGGGGCGGATCACCAAGATCGGGGTCAAGGAGGGCGACGTCGTCCGCAAGGGCGATTTCCTCCTGCAGATCGATGCGGCGATCTACCAGGCCGCGGTGAGCCGGTCCCAGGCGCTCGTCGCCTCGGCCCAGAGCGACTATCTCCGCGCCAAGGCCAATCAGGACCAGGCCAAGCGCGCGCTCGATCGCGCGCTGGAGCTGCAGAAGGCGAACTCCAGCCTGATCACCGTGGAAGCGGTGGAACAGGCCCAGACGAGCTACGACGTGGCCCGGGCCAACACCGAGGCCAGTCAGGCGGGGCTGGCCCAGGCACGGGCGAGCCTGGCCGAGGCGAACGACAACCTGCGGAAGACCCGGATCGTGGCGCCGATCGGCGGGCGCGTGACCCGGCTCGCGGTCGAGGAAGGCGAAGTCGCCGTCCCCGGGACCTTCTCTCGCGACGTCGGCCTCCTGATGACCGTCGCCGACCTGTCCGTGATCCTCGCCAAGGTGCAGGTCGACGAGACCGACGTGGTGCGGCTCGCCGACGGCGACTCGGTCGAAGTCTCGATCGACGCCTTCCCCGACACGACCTTCATGGGGCGGGTCACCAAGATCAGCAACAGCGCGCAGCTCACGGCGACATCGACCGCATCCGGCTCGAACGACCGGGCGGTGGACTTCGACGTGGAGATCACGCTCAAGAACCCGCCGAAGGACATCCGGCCCGACCTCTCCTGCACGGCCCGGATCGTCACCGACGTGCGGAAGGGCGTGCTGTCGGTGCCGATCATCGCCCTGACCGTGCGCGAGAACGAGAAGGTGCCGAACGAGGCCAAGCCCGAAGCCAAGGACACCACGGCCAAGAAGGACAAGAAGAAGGAAGCCGAGGGCGTCTTCGTGGTGAACAACGGGGTCGCCTCGTTCCGGCCGGTGAAGGTGGGCATCGCCGGCGACGAGTACTTCGAGGTCATCGAGGGTGTGAAGGTGGGCGAGACGATCGTCTCGGGCACCTACCAGGCGATTCGCGACCTCAAGGACAGCACCAAGGTGAAGTCGGCGGCTCCGGACAGCGCCAAGGGCAAGAAGCCATGAGCGACCGGATCATCCATGTCGAGGATCTCAAGCGCGAGTACCTGATGGGCACCGAGAAGGTGCTCGCGCTCCGCGGACTCACGCTCACCATCCGCCGCAACGAGTACGTGGCGATCATGGGCCCGTCCGGCTCGGGCAAGTCGACCTTCATGAACCTGATCGGCTGCCTCGACACGCCGTCGGGCGGGGCGTACTGGCTCAATGGCCAGGAGGTCTCCCGGCTCTCCGACGACGCCCTCGCCCGGGTGCGCAACAAGGAGATCGGCTTCGTCTTCCAGACCTTCAACCTCCTTCCCCGCGCCTCGGCGCTCCACAACGTGGAGCTGCCGCTGGTGTACGCCGGGGTACCGAGTCGCGAGCGGCGGGAACGCGCCACCGAGGCGCTGACACGAGTCGGGCTCGAACACCGTATGGGGCACCGGCCCAACGAACTGTCCGGCGGGCAGCGGCAGCGCGTCGCCATCGCCCGGGCGCTGGTCAACCGCCCCTCCCTGCTGCTGGCCGACGAGCCGACCGGCAACCTCGACAGCACGACGAGTGAGGAGATCATGCGGGTCTTCGCGGAGCTGCACACCCAGGGGCAGACGATCGTGGTGGTGACGCACGAGCCCTCCATCGCGGCCCATGCGGAGCGGGTGGTGGTGCTGCGCGACGGGCGGCTGGACAGCGACACGACGAACGGAAAGGTCGCGGCCTAGATGCCGATCTTCGAGGCGGTGCGGATGGCGCTCCGCACCATTGTCTCGCAGAAGCTCAAGAGCTTCTTCTCGCTGATCGGCGTGCTGATCGGCGTGACGTTCCTGATCGCGGTCGTCTCGATCGTGCAGGGCATGAACGTCTACATGGAAGACCAGTTCGCCAACCGGCTGATCGGGCTGAACACCTTCACGCTGCGCCGCTTCCCCAACTTCAATTCGGGAAACGTCACCGACGACATGTGGCGCGCCTGGATGCGCCGGCCACGCATCACCTACTCGGATGCGGACTACGTCGTCGAGCGGCTGCAGACCCCGGTGGTCGCCGCCAAGTACTGCTCCGACCGCATGGTCCTCGGCTTCAACGGCAAGCAGGCCAAGGACATCGAGCTGATCGGCACCGAACCGACGTATTTCGAGATCAAGAATCTCGACATCGCCAGCGGCCGCATCTTCACCGTGCAGGAGCAGCGCGTGGGTGCCCCGGTGGTCGTGCTCGGCAGCGAAGTGGGCGAGAAGCTGTTCGCCGGCCTCGACCCGATTGGACGCGACGTCGTGATCCAGGGTCTCCCCTATCGCGTCATCGGCGTCGCGGCGCGGCGCGGCACGATCTTCGGGCTTTCACTGGACAAGTTCGCGGTGATGCCGTTCAAGGCGCCCGCCCGGCGCTACATCTGCCCGCTCAACGTCCTCGACGAGCTGGAGATCAAGGCGGCCAACCCCACGCTGATGTTCGCGGCAATGGCCGAGACCGAAGCCCTGATGCGCACCAAGCGGGGCCTCAAGCCGACCGAGGAGAACAACTTCGGCCTGCAGAGCGCGGAGGGCGCCCTCGAGGGGTGGAAGAAGATCTCGCGCATTCTCTTCCTCGCGCTCCCGGGCCTCGTGGCGATCTCCCTGGTCGTCGGCGGCATCGTGATCATGAACATCATGCTGATGGCCGTCGCCGAGCGCACCCGGGAGATCGGCATCCGCAAGGCCCTCGGCGCCAAGCGGCGCGACATCCTCGCGCAGTTCGTCATCGAGAGTGCCACGCTGTCGACCGTCGGCGCCGGACTCGGCGTGGGGACCGGCATCGCCCTCGCCTTCGCGGTGCGGGCGCTGACGCCGCTGCCGGCCGCCGTCGCCCCCTGGTCGATCTTCGTGGGCGTGGGGCTTGGGATGACCGTGGGCATCATCGCCGGCGTCTACCCGGCGACCCGTGCCTCGAAGCTCGATCCCATCACCGCCCTCCGGGCCGAATGAGCACAGGGGAGCCCGTATGCAGATAGGCCGGATCTTCGAGGGGGTCGGCATCGCGCTCGACTCGCTGCGCTCCAACAAGGTGCGCGCGGCGCTCACCATTCTCGGCGTTGCGATCGGCGTCATGGTCGTCATCGCGATGGCCTCCATGGTGACCGGGATCAATCGGGGTGTCGAGAAGGAACTCGAGAGCCTCGGCCCGAAAACCTTCATGGTCAATCGCTTCTTCCAGGGCGGGCTCAATATTTCCGACGGTTCGGACGAGCTCTCGCCGTGGCGGCGCAACCCGTGGCTGACCGTGGACGAGGCGCACCTGATTCGCACGCTGCCCGCGATCCGCGAGGTGGCATGGCGCGAAGGTACCAGCGGCCCCGTATCCTTCGGCGACACCAAGCTCTCGAGCGTGCAGGTGACCGGCTTCAGTGCCTCCTGGACCGCGGTGCAGGGTGGCGCCATGGCGGCGGGACGCAACTTCACCGAGGTCGAAGAGGCCGCGGGGTCCGCCGTCGCCGTACTGAACGAAAAGCTGGCCCAGGACCTCTTCCCCGGACTCGACCCGGTCGGCAAGCGGGTCAAGGTGTTCGGCCAGCCCTTTACCGTCCTCGGAGTGTATACCGAGCCGAGTTCGGTCTTCGGGGGCGATCCCTCGCCGCAGGTGTACATCCCCCATTCCACCTTCACCAAGGTGGCCGACTACTGGAAGGGCTGGATGGACATCGCCGTCATGCCGACGGACGAGGCCACGGTTTTCGAGGCCCAGGATCAGGTGATCTCGGTGCTCCGTATCTCGCGCGGCCTCAAGCCGGCTCAGGAGAACAATTTCGCGGTCGTGACCCAGGACAAGATCCTGGAGTCGTTCAGCAAGATGACGAGCGGCTTCTTCCTCGTGATGCTGGTACTGTCGAGCGTCGGGTTGATGGTCGGCGGCGTGGGCGTCGTGGCGATCATGATGATCTCGGTGACCGAACGGACCCGGGAAATCGGCGTGCGCAAGGCACTGGGCGCCACGCGCCGCGAGATCATGTTCCAGTTCCTCGTCGAGGCGGCCACCCTGACGCTCGTCGGTGGTGTCGTCGGCATGGTGCTCGGGGGGCTGATTTCCCTCGCGGTCAACAAGTTCACCCCGATTCCGGCGCTGGTCCCGCTCTGGTCGATCGTCGCGGCCGTCGCCGCCTCCACCGTGACCGGGATCTTCTTCGGGCTCTACCCGGCGAACAAGGCCAGCAAGCTGGATCCCGTCGAGGCCCTGCGGTACGAATAGGCACCGCGGCGGGAGCGGCGGGCGTGCCGATGTACAACCTTGGCACGCCTGACTTCTCACTTGCGCTGGTGGGTTGGTAGATTGCACCGCATGCCGCTGCGTGAAGCCCTCCGACTCGCCTTCCAGTCCATTCTCAGCAGCAAACTCCGCAGCTTCTTCACCCTGCTCGGGATCATTGTCTCGGTCGGCTTCCTCGTGGTGGTGGTCGCCATCATCCAGGGGATGAATGCGTACGTCCGCGAGAATCTCACGGGCGCGATGATCGGCACCAACGCCTTCCAGGTTCGCCGGACACCCATTGCACCGGGGTTTCTCGACGACGAGCAGGTGAAGATCATCAACCGGCGGCCGCTGATCACCCGCGAAGACGCGCTCGTCGTCTACGAGGCCATCCCGGACGCGGAGGCGGTCTCGCTGCAGTCCGGCTGGCCGACCCCGATCAGCGACGTGGTGTACCGGGACCGTACCGTCGGCGATGCCCTCGTCTTCGGGGTCACCCCGCCCTATCAGATCGTGCAGGACTACCGCTTCGAGGCGGGGGAACCGCTCGCCGACCCCGACATCCGCGAGCGGCGCGATGTGGTGGTGCTGGGGTTCGACATCGCGGACAAGCTCTTCGGCAACCCGGCTCGCGCCGTGGGGCACCGGGTGCGCGTGGCCGGCCGACAGCTCGTGGTGAAGGGCGTCATCGCGAAGAAGGGGCGGGTCCTCGGCCAGTCATTCGACGGTTTCATCCTGATTCCGTTCTCGACCTTCGAGTCGATGTATGGCCGACGGAAGACCACCGTCGTCTCGGTGAAGATGGCGGAAGCGTCCCAGCTCGACGGCGCGATGGCCCGCGCCGAAGAGGCGATGCGGATTGCCCATCGCCTGCGGCCCGGAGAGCCGGATGACTTCACGGTGGACAAGGCCGACGCGCTCGTGGCCTTCTGGAAGCAGCTGACCGGCTGGCTCTTCACGGCGATCCCGGCGGTGGTCTGCATCGGCATCGTCGTCGGCGGCATTGTCATCATGAACATCATGCTGATGTCGGTGAACGAGCGCACCCGGGAGATCGGCATTCGCAAATCGCTGGGTGCCACCCGCCGGGACATCCAGCGGCAGTTCCTCGTCGAAGCGGTCGCGCTCTCGTCCCTGGGAGGGGTCCTCGGTGTTCTGGGGGGATGGGTGCTGGCCCTCGCCGTGTCGAACCTGACGCCGCTTCCCGCGAAGATCTCGCTCTGGTCCGTCGGCGCCGCGCTCCTGCTGGGCGCAGGAGCCGGCATCCTGTTCGGCGTCTACCCGGCCAGTCGCGCCTCCAAGCTCGACCCCATCACCGCGCTCCGGGCCGAGTGATGCGATGATCCTGCACAGCATCACCGAAGGGGTGACGGTCGCCCTCGACTCGCTGCGCGCCAACAAGCTCCGCAGCGGTCTCACGATTCTCGGCGTCGTGATCGGCGTGACGACCGTGATGGCGATCGCCTCGCTCGTGCAGGGCATCCGGACCCAGATCTTCAATGCGATCTCGGCGGCCGGCCCGACGGCGTATTACGTCGTGCGGTTCTGGTCCCAGACCCCCCTCAATCCCGAGCGGCTCCCCTACGAGGTGCGCATCCGCCCGGTGCTCGACGCCCCCGACGCCGAAGCGATCCGCCGCGCCCCGGGCATCGCGTATGCCGGCATGTGGGTGCAGCTCTTCCAGCGCATCGAATATCAGGGCGCCCGCACCCAGACGGTGACCGTCTTCGGCTCCGACGATCACTACATGGAGATCCAGGGCGGCACTCTGCTCCGCGGCCGGTTCTTCAACCGGGCTGAACTGAACGGCGGGGAGGTCGCGGTCCTCGAGGAGGAGACGGCCCGCGTCATCTTCGGGCGGATCGACCCGATGGACCGGCTGATCCGCATCGGGCCCGTCTCGTTCCGGGTGATCGGCATCTACCAGAGGCCCCAGAACCTGTTCGAGCCGCCGGGCCAGCAGATCGGGGCGGTGATCCCCTTCGAAACGGCGCGGCGCAACTATCGCTACGACGAGACCAACAATCTCTTCATCGCCGCGAAACCTATGGATGGCGTGTCGGTGCTGGACGCGCAGGATGTGACGACGGCGGCCCTGCGGCAGGCGCGCCGGCTCCGCCCCGGCATGCCCAACACCTTCGACCTCGTCACCCAGGACCAGATCCTCGAGGTCGTCTCCAAGTTCACGAACTACTTCTTCGTCGCGATGATCTCCCTGTCGAGCGTCGCGCTGCTGGTCGGCGGCATCGGCGTCATGGCGATCATGATGGTCTCCGTGACCGACCGAACCAGGGAGATCGGCCTCCGCAAGGCGGTCGGGGCGACACGCGCCGAAGTGATGTGGCAGTTCCTGGTCGAGGCGGCGACCCTGACACTGATCGGCGGCCTGCTCGGCGTGATTGTGGGGATGCTGAGCGGACAGCTGCTGGAATGGGTCTTCGGCTGGAGCTCGGAGGTGCCCATCTGGAGTGCGGTGGTCGCCACGGTGGTCTCCGTTGTCATCGGCCTGATCTTCGGGCTCTATCCCGCCAACCGGGCCGCGCGGATGGATCCGGTGGAGGCGCTCCGGCACGAGTAGCCCCCCCATCCTCCCCCCGATGTGCAATCGCGCCTCCCCGGCGCATCTTCTCGCGTCCAACAACCCCAAAGAGGATCAGATGCGCCCCACGTCCAGGCACACCGGGCTCCTGCTGCTCGCCCTGATGGGCTGCGGTGGATTCGCCAGCGAGGCCCCCAAGGCCAGCAGAATCGACGCCGATGGCATGGCCGGGGCGCCCGCGCCCGCACCGGCGGCGACCGCAGAGCGTCTCGCCCTGACCCAGAGCGACGTTGCCTCGCCGGAAAGCCCGGCGGCCGGCATCCCGCGGATGCCCGCCGATCCTGCCGCGATTCCCGCGATGATCATCCGAAACGGCCAGGCGAGCCTTGAGATCGATTCCCTCGACGCGGCGGTGGCCCAGGTGCGGCAACTCGCCGAGCGGCTCGGCGGCTACATCGCGAACAGTCAGATGCAGGCGGGCAGTCATCAGCTGCGGTCCGCGACCCTCGAGATCAAGGTTCCCGCATCGCGGTTCGATGAGCTGACCCGCGGCCTGTCCCCGATTGGGCGGGTGGAATACGTCAACGTCACCGCCGAGGATGTGGGGGAGGAGTTCACCGATATCACGGCGCGCGTGGCCAACGGCCATCGGCTCGAGTCCCGGCTGATCGACCTGCTGGCGACCCGGACCGGGAAGTTGTCGGATGTCCTGGAAATCGAGCGCGAACTCGCCCGGGTGCGCGAGGAGATCGAGCGGATGGAGGGGCGGCTCCGCTACCTCAAGGCACATGTGTCGGTGAGCACCCTGAGCGTCACCGTGCACGAGAAGGCGCCGCTCGTCGGCGAAACGGGCAGCAGCAGCGTGATCGGCGAGGCCTTCCGGCAGGCGTGGCGGAACTTCGTCAGCTTCGTGGCCGGCGCCATCGCATCGTCCGGCACGCTGGTGCCACTTGGAGTGCTCGTGCTGGCAGGGCTCTTCGGCCTGCGGGCGGTCTGGCGCCGCCGCCGGGGGGCATAGCCGGGCAGCTACGGACGGCCGGGGGACGGGCTATCTTTCGCCCGTCCCTCAGTCGTCTGAAGCCCGCTGCCAGGCGCCCGTCATGCCCGTTGATCTGCTCGCGATCGCCGCCCACCGCGATGATGTCGAACTCACCTGTGCCGGGACCCTGCTGCGCGCGCGGGACGCCGGCTACTCCACCGGTATCCTCGACCTGACCGCCGGGGAGTCCGGCACCCGGGGCAGCGCCGAGCTCCGCGCCACCGAAGCCGCCCGGGCGGCCGAGATCCTCGGCGTCGCGGAACGGCGAAACGCCGGCCTGCCCGACGCCTATCTGCAGAACACTGATGAAACCCGGCGGACCGTCGTCGAGCTGATCCGGCACTTCGCCCCGCGGACCGTGATCCTTCCCTTCCCGGTCGGTCGGCACCCCGACCATCGAATTGCCTCCGAACTGGGGCGTGATGCCTGCTTCCTCGCTGGCCTCTCCCGCTACAACGCATCGGGGACCGCACACCGGCCGCACAAGATCCTCTATGCGCTGGCGTATCGGGAGGATCCGGTCAAGCCGACCTTCGTGGTGGACATCTCCCCGCAGTTCGAGCGGAAAATGCAGGCGATCCGCTGCTACGCCAGCCAGTTCGACGGCGCCAAGAACGCCGGCGAGATCTTTCCAACCGGGCAGGACCTCTATGGCCTGGTCGAAACTCAGAATGCGCATTACGGCTCGCTGATCCGCACCCGCTACGGCGAGCCGTTTTTCACGCACGAGACCGTCCGGATCGACGACGTGGTGGCGCTCGACGTGCAAAGCATGTGAGCCTGCCGGAGGGGGAGAATGCTGCGCCCCCTCCCCCACCACGCCGCTATCTTTCCCCCCATGTCGAGCACCCCGATCTACCTCGATCACGCCGCCACCACCCCGGTCCGTCCGGAAGTGCTCGAGGCGATGCTGCCCTTTCTCGGATCCGACGTCTTTGGAAATCCGTCGAGCAGCCACCGCTTCGGCCGTGCCGCCCGAGCCGCGCTGGAGCAGGCCCGGCGGGAGGTCGCGGAGGCGCTGCGGGCCGAGCCCTCGCAGGTATGCTTCACCTCCGGTGGAACCGAGGCGGATAACCTCGCGGTGATCGGGACCGCACTCGCGGCCCGACGCAGTGGCCGGCCCATGCTGGCAGCGGTATCCGCCACCGAGCACAAGGCGATTCTCGCGGCAGCGCACGCCGTTGTCCACCTCGGCGGGCTGGAGTGCATCCTGCCCGTCGACGACGCCGGCCAGCTGGACCTCGCGGCGCTCCGTTCCGTGCTCACTCGCGGGCCCTCCGTGGTCTCCGTCATGTGGGTGAACAACGAGACCGGGGTCATCCAGGACGTCCCGAGCATCGCGGCGCTATGCCAGACGGCCGGCACGCCATTTCACACCGACCTGGTCCAGGCATTCGGGCGCATTCCCCTGGGGTTCGACGACCACGCCCTCACTCTGGCCACCATCTCCGGGCACAAACTGGGGGCACCCAAAGGCATCGGCGCGCTCCTGGTGCGTGACCCGAAGGTGCTCGAGCCGATCCAGCACGGCGGCAACCAGCAGCATGCGCTCCGGCCCGGGACCGAGAATGTCGCGGGTGCCGTGGCCCTCGGCCGCGCAGCCCTGCTCGCCGCGCGGGAACAGCGCGCGGAGGCGGAACGTCTCGCCGACCTCCGGGACCGTCTGGCCGCCGGGCTGCAGTCGCTGGTCCCCGGCCTCGCCGTGACTGGTGCAACAGCGCCGAGGGCGCCACACGTCCTGAGCCTCCTGGTCCCGGGGGTCAGGAGCGATGCGCTGCTCATGCACCTCGACCTGGCGGGGATCGCCGCCTCGGGCGGATCAGCCTGCTCGACCGGCGCGGTGGAGGCCTCGCATGTGCTGACGGCGATGGGCATCCCCGCCGAGACCGGTGTGACCGCCCTCCGGCTCAGCCTGGGGCGCGAGACGACCGAGGAAGACATCGAGCGCACCCTCGCGCTCTTCCCGGCCATCGCAGCGAAGGTGCGCCGCCTGACGGAGAGGCTCAGCGATGCCTGAGCGTGTCCTGGTGGCCATGAGCGGGGGCGTCGACAGCTCGGTCGCGGCGGCGGCACTCGTGTCGCAAGGGTACGAGGTCATCGGCGCCACGATGAAGCTGTTCTGCTATGGCGAGAGTGTGCCCGACCGGCCCTGCTGCTCGCTCGACTCGATCAACGACGCGCGGGACGTCTGTCACGCCCTCGGAATCCCCCATTACGTGCTGAATCTCGAGGATCGCTTCAATCTCCATGTGATCCACAACTTCGTGAGCGAGTACAGCCAGGGCCGCACTCCGATCCCCTGCGTGCGCTGCAACTCCTTCACCAAGTTCCGCGACCTCCTCGCCCACGCCGACGCCCTCGGCTGCAGCGCCATCGCCACCGGGCACTATGCCATCGCGCGCGAGGGCCGGCTGTACCGCGGCAGCGACCCGGCGAAGGACCAGAGCTACTTCCTCTGGGGCATCGACCGCGCGGTCGTGGCGAGAATGCTGACCCCGGTCGGCGACCTGACCAAGACGGAGACCCGCGCCCACGCCCGGCGTCTCGGTCTCAGGACGGCGGACAAGCCGGAGTCGGTGGAAATCTGCTTCGTCCCGAACGACGATTACGTCACCGTGCTCGAGCAGCACCTCCCCACGAACGCCCCGTCGCTCGTGCCGGGACCGCTGGTGAGCACCGCCGGCGAGGTGATCGGCGAGCATGAGGGATTCGCGCGGTACACGATCGGGCAGCGGAAGGGCCTGCCCGGCGGGTCGAGCGAGCCCCGCTACGTCGTCGCGATCCGTCCCGAGACCCGGGAGGTTGTCGTTGGCGGTCTGGAGGACCTGCTCGGCCACCGGCTTCGCCTGGAGGAAGTGAACTGGCTGTCTGACCCGCTCGCCGTCGGCGACACCTGCCTGGCGCAGATCCGCTACCGGGCCGCCGCCGTTCCCGCCACGGTCGTGTCGGCGGACGGCGCCACACTCGACCTTGCCCTTGCCACCCCAGTCCGCGCCATCACCCCGGGCCAGTCAGGCGTGCTCTACGCTCCGGACGGCCAGGTGCTGGGCGGAGGAGTCATCGCCTGATGTCCCTGCTTCGTGGGTTGTTCGCGCTGCTCCCCTTCCCGCTGCTCGCCGCCTCCACGCTGATGGCGCAGGACAAGCGGGCCATCACCATCGACGGCTACATCACCACGCCGGTCGTCAGCGATCCTCAGCTTTCGCCGGACGGAAGCCTCGTCGCCTTCACCGTGTCGACGCCTTCACTCGAGGACAACAAGTCAGCGAGCAAAGTCTGGCTGGCGGACATGGCCACCGGCGACAGCTGGCAGGCGACGGCGGGCGCAGGCAACGACCGTGCTCCCCGCTGGGCGCCTGATGGCAGAGTGCTGGCGTTCATCTCCACCAGAGATGGCACCCCACAGCTTTGGCGAATCCCGATCCGTGGCGGAGAAGCCACCAGGATCACGAACGTGAAGGACGGGATCGCCGACTATCTCTGGTCCCCAGACGGCAAGACGCTCTTCTTCTGGACCGACGTGACATGGGGAGACTCCCTGGAAGCGGCCAGACGGGGGGCGCCCTACCCGACCGATGCCAAGATCTTCACGGACCTCTTCTACCGCCACTGGGATGAATGGCGTCTCGGCGTGCGGTCGCACCTGTTCCGGGTGAACCTCGCGGACGGTCTCGCTACCGACATCACGCCCTTCGACCGGGATGTCCCGCCACTCGCGCTCGGTGGACGTGACATCGCGATCTCTCCCGTGGGGACGGAACTCGCGCTCGTCTACAATCCCGACTCCGCGATTGCCCGGAGCACCAACAACGACATCTTCGTCCTCGGCCCCGATGGATCGGCGCGCCAGGCGATCACCACCAGCGCCGGCAATGACAACACCCCGCAGTACGCGCCGGACGGTCGGTTCATCGCCTATCTCGCGATGGCGACGCCGGGCTTCGAGGCGGACCGCCAGCAACTGATGCTCTACGAGCGTGCCAGCGGCCGGCGCACGGCGGTGACCCCGAAGTGGAACCTCAGCATCTCCGATTTCCGCTGGCTCCCGGATTCGAAGGGGGTCATCGCCGAGGTGGAGGAACGGGGCGGGCACGCGATCTACCGTGTCGACGTTCCCACCGGCCGAACGACCCGGCTGGTGAGCGGCGGGACCAACACCGGCGTGCAACTGTCGCAACGCGGGGAGATCATGACCTTCCTGCGTTCTACCGCCACCCGCGCTCCGGAAATCTTCAGCGCCACGATCGACGGCAGGAACGTCCGCCAGATCACCCACGTGACCGACAGCCGGTTCGACTCGCTCGACCTCCCGCCGGCGGAGAGTTTCGGCTTCGTGGGCGCCCAGGGGGACTCGGTCTTCGGCTGGCTGGTGAGGCCGCCCGCCTTCGACCCCGCCAGGAAGTACCCCTTGCTTTACCTCGTCCACGGCGGCCCGCAGGGAGCGTGGCTGGACCAGTGGCACAGCCGGTGGAACTACGCCGTGTTCGCGTCGCGGGGGTACGTCGTGGCGGCGGTCAATTTCCATGGCTCGACCGGGTATGGCCAGGCGTTTACCAACAGCATCAGCCGCAACTGGGGTTCGCTGCCCTACGAGGACCTGATGAAGGGACTCGAAGTGATGGCAAAGATGCCCTTCGTCGACAGCACCCGCATGGGAGCCGCCGGCGGCTCGTACGGCGGCTACATGGTGTACTGGATGGCGGGGCACACCACCAAGTTCAAGGCGCTCCTCGCGCATGACGGCATCTTCAATCCGCTGAGCATGGCCGGGACGACCGAGGAACTCTGGTTCCCGCTCTGGGAGTTCGGGGGTTCGCCGCTGACCCCATCCGCCCGCGCAATCATGGAGAAGTGGTCCCCCGCGAATTACGTCGGCAACTGGTCGACACCGATGCTGGTGGTGCACAGCCAGAACGACTTCCGGGTGGACGTGTCGGAGGGACTGCAGGCCTTCACCGCGCTCCGGCTCAAGGGGATCCCGGCGAAGTTCCTCTACTTCCCCGACGAGGGGCATTTCGTGACCCGGCCCCGCAACCGGCGCATCTGGTGGGGCACGACGCTCGACTGGTTCGACCAGTACCTGAAGTCGAGAAACTGATGCGCTCGCTCGTCATTCGCTGGCTGATCAACACCCTGGCGCTCTATGTGGCGGTGCGGGTGGTCCCGGGCGTGGACTACAGCGGAGGCCCCGCCGGACTGGTGATCGTCGCGGCGCTCTTCGGGCTGGTCAACGCGACCTTGCGCCCGCTGCTCGCGATGCTCACCTGTCCGCTGGTGCTGGTCACGCTGGGGTTCTTCCTGTTCGTGATCAACGCCCTCATGCTGCTGCTCACCGGATGGCTGTCGCACCAGTTCGATCTCGGATTCCAGGTTGATGGCTTCTGGCCCGCATTCTGGGCGGGTCTCCTGGTGAGCCTCGTGAGCCTCCTGCTCTCGATCATGGTGGGGGAGAAGGAAGTCCGGGTCGTCCGGCAATAGGGACCGCTCAGGTCGGCGGTCCGTTACGGCCCCGTTACAGGGGTGACTGGCCGCCGAGACGCCTCCCGGTAGATTCTCCCCCGTGACCGACACCATGCTGCCCGCCGCCCCACCGGGCCCCAGCCCCGCGCAGGATCTGGGGCACCCTTCCCTGTACAACAACCGCGAGCTCTCCTGGCTCGAGTTCAATCGGCGGGTCCTGCACGAGGCCCAGGACGTCCGGACACCGCTGCTGGAACGTCTCAAATTCATCGGGATCTTCAGTTCCAACCTGGACGAGTTCTTCCAGATCCGGGTCGCGGGCCTCAAGGACCAGCTGGCCGCCGGCTACAGTGAACGGACCGCGGACGGCCTCACTCCGGACGAGCAGCTCCGCCGCATCGCCGCCCTGGTCCAGGAGATGGTCCGTGATCATGCGCGCTGCCTCCATGAAGAGATTCTCCCGGCCCTCGCGGGCGAAGGGGTGGCGCTGCTCGATGTAAGTGCCCTGACGGAGCCTGAGCGGCAGTCGCTGGACCGCTACTTCCAGGACAACGTCTTCCCGGTCCTCACTCCCCTGGCGGTGGATCCGGCGCACCCGTTCCCCTACATCTCGAACCTCAGCCTCTCCCTCGCGGTCGCACTCCGGGCCGCCGATGGCGAGGAGCGTTTCGCCCGGGTGAAGGTGCCGAAGATCCTGCCGCGCTGGGTGCCTGTCGCAGCGGGGGGCTGGCGTTACGTACCGCTCGAGCAGCTGATCGCCGCGAACATCGAGTCGCTCTTTCCCGGCGTCGAGATCCTGGGCTGCTACGCCTTCAGGATCACCCGGAACACCGACTTCGAAGTCGACCACGACGAAGCGGAAGACCTCCTCAGCACGATCCAGGAGGAAGTCCGCAACCGGCGTTTCGGTGCCGTCGTCCGGCTCGAGGTCACGCCCAACCTGCCGCACTCGATCCGTGAAGTGCTCCTGGCGGAATTCAATGCGGCACAGGCCGCCCTCTCCGCCCCGCTCGGCGAGGACGACGTCTACGAGGTTCCCGGCCTGCTCGATACGGCGGACATGCTGTCCCTCGCGAGCGCGATCGATCTGCCGGCCCTGAAGGATCCGCCGTACCATCCGGTGGCGCCGCCCCGGCTCAGTTCGGGCAGGAACATCTTCGAGGTGATCCGCGAAGGTGACATGCTCCTGCACCACCCGTATGAGAGCTTCAGCGGCTCGGTGGAGCGATTCATCCAGACGGCCGTGGACGACCCCGACGTGGTCGCCATCAAGCTGACGCTCTACCGGACCGGCGGCGACTCGAGTATCGCCCGGCTCCTCGCGCAGGCGGCCGAACGGGGCAAGCAGGTCGCGGTGCTCATCGAGCTGCAGGCCCGGTTCGACGAAGAGAACAACATGCGCTGGGCTCAGCGCCTCGAGGATGTGGGCGCGCACGTCAGCTACGGGGTGGCCGGGCTCAAGACTCACGCGAAGGTCCTGCTGGTGGTCCGGCGCGAGGGAGACGCAATGCGCCGGTACCTGCACCTTGGGACGGGCAACTATCATCCGCGCACCGCCCGCCTCTACACCGACTTCGGGCTTTTTACCACCGATCCGGCGCTCGGTGCCGACCTGACCGACCTCTTCAATGTCCTCACCGGGTTCGCGGCGCCGACCCAGTACCGCAAGCTCATTGTCGCCCCGCGGGGCATGCGCGAGCAGTTCGTGAGCTTCATCCAGCGGGAAGCGGCGCATGCGCGTGCCGGACGGCCGGCACGGATTCTGGCCAAGATGAACGCGCTGGTGGATCCGACGATCATCCAGGCCCTCTACGAAGCCTCACAGGCGGGGGTGGAAATCGACCTGATCATCCGGGGCATCTGCTGCCTCAGGCCCGGCGTTCCCGGGGTGAGCGACCGGATCCGGGTGGTCAGCGTCATCGGGCGGTTCCTGGAGCATTCACGCGTCTTCTATTTCCTGAACGCGGGCGCGGACGAAGTGTATCTCGGCTCGGCCGACTGGATGCCGAGGAACCTGGAGCGCCGAATCGAGGCCGTCTTCCCGGTCGACAATCCGGCGCACCGCGCCACGATCCGGGATCTGCTCACGCTGATGCTGCAGGACAATCGCCAGGCATGGGACCTGGCTTCGGACGGGAGTTACACGCAACGTCGCCCGCCCTCGCCGGAGCAGGAGATCTCCACCCACAAAGTGCTGATGGATAGCTACCGCGAAATCGGCCGCGCGACCGGGGAGCATCAGGCGATCCCCCGGTAGCCGTCCCGCCGGGGGGCGTGATGGCCGACGACCCTCCACTGCCTATGGCAGGGAGGGTCGATTGTCAGGCGCAGGATGGTCCGGCTCTGGTGCTAGTAGGCGAGGCCGCTCTTTTCGGCGAACTCCTTGAGCAGAGTCTCCTGTTCGGGCGTCAGCGACTCGGGGACCTGGACTTGCACCTGCACCAGCTGGTCACCCTTCCGGTCCCCCTTCTCGATCCCCAGCCCCTTGATACGGAACTTCCGGCCCGGCTGCGTACCGGCCGGAATCCGCAGAACGACCTTCTTGCCGTCGAGGGTCCGGACCCGCAGCCGGGTGCCGAGGATCGCCTGGGCCAGATTGATCGGCACCTCGCAGTGCACATCGAGTCCCTCCCGGTGAAAGAACCGGTCCGCCTGCACCTGAAAGGTGACCACGATGTCGCCGGGTGCCTCACCCGGCCTCGCCGGCTGCCCCTGCCCCCGCAGGCGCACCTTGGTGCCGCTCTCCGTCCCGACCGGCACCGTGATGAGGACTTCCTTTTCGGTCCGGATTTCTCCCGCCCCGCCACAGGCCGGACAGGTCGCCGTGGGGACCTTCCCGCGCCCCCGACACTGCGGACAGGGCCGACTGACCGCGAAGCCGCCCTGGCCGAAGGTCACGCTGCCCCGGCCATTGCACTCCGGACAGGTGTTGATCTTGGCCCCCGGGGCGGCGCCACTCCCCCCGCACTGGCGGCAATTCTCGTTGAGCGGGAGCCGTACGGGGACCTTCCCCCCGAGCGCCGCGACGCGGAACGGAATCTCGACGACCGTTTCGATCGCCTCGGCCGCCTGCTCCTCGCGGCGACCGGTTCCCCGCCCGAAGATCGACGAAAAGATGTCCCCCAGCCCGAACCCGCCCGCGTCCGAGAAGTCGAATCCTTCGAAGCCCTGGTTCCCCCCCGACGCACCGCCCGGTCGCCCACCCGCGCCGCCGGAGGCGCCGGAACGCCGGAACCCGCCACCGCCATCGAAGGCGCCGAGCCGCCGCATCTGATCGTACTGCTTCCGCTTGTCGGCGTCCGACAGTACGGCATGCGCCTCGGAGATCTCCTTGAAGCGATCCGCGGCCTGGGGATTGTTGGGATTGGCGTCGGGGTGATACTGCTTCGCGAGCCGCCGATAGGCCTTCTTCACCTCGTCGGGCGCGGCAGTATCCGGAATTCCGAGGACCTGATAGAAGTCCTTCGCCACGGTCAGCCGTGTCCTTCTGACGAATAGACCTGAACCCGAGCCGGCCGGATGAGTGCGCCCTTGAACCGGTACCCCGCCTGAAAGGTGGCGCTCACCGTATGGTCGGCGTCAGGTGCCGGTGGAGGGAGCACCGAGACCGCCTCGTGAAACGCCGGGTCGAACGCCTGTCCCGCCGGATCGATGCGCTCGAGGCCGGCCGCTTCGAGTTCCTTGCGGAGCTTCCGATCGATCAGCACCAGCGCCTGGTGAACGACCTCGGTGGACAGCGATTGCACGCCACCGGCAAGGACCCGGTCCAGGTCATCCAGCACCTCGAGGATCTTCACCGCAAGGGCGGCCTGCGACCGATGACCGATCTCTTCGCGTTCGCGGGCGACGCGCTTGCGGAAATTGTCGAACTCCGCCGCCAGCCTCAGCTGCCGGTCGCGCGCTTCGGCGAGCTCGAGTTCGAGCCGCCGGACCGCTTCGGTGGACGGTTCGATGGGCAGACCGGCATGCGCCTGAGGAATGTCCGCCGTCCCGGCATCCGGGGCGTCACCGCTGGAGCCCGGACCCGCGCCTGCTTCGTTTCCAACGTTCTGATTCTCAAGCACTTGCTGATATATCCGGTTGTGGGCTGATCAAAGATAACAGCAACCGGCATGCCCCGGAGGAGGGGTCAGATTGGCAGGTGTGGTTGGGAGCGCGAGGTCGGCTGATCGCTGGGAATCCAGGCGGCGAGAATGGCCTCGAAGGTCTGGAGATCGACTGGCTTGGTGATATAGTCGTCCATGCCGGCGTTGAGGCAGCGCTCCCGGTCTCCGGCCATCGCGTTGGCGGTCATCGCGACGATCGGCGCGTACGGGTGGTCTCCCCACCGCTCACGGAGGGCGGCGGTGGCCTCGAAGCCGTCCATTTCCGGCATCAGGCAGTCCATGAAGATCAGGTCGAAGCGGAACCGCGCGGTCATGTCCAGCGCCTCGAGCCCATTGGCGGCCAGTTCCACCCGGCAGCCGAGCTTACTTAACATCTTCGCCGCGACCTTCTGGTTCACGACGTTGTCCTCGACCAGGAGTACCCGCGGACCGGTCGGCGCTGGATGCTCACCTGGTGTGCCCCCCGGCTGCCGCATGCTGCCGGGCCCGCTCGCGAGCGCCCGGCGAACCTCAGTGATGAGTTGCCGCCCCGGGATCGGCTTCCCGAGTATGGCACTGAACCGCCCCGGATCTAGCACGGTCCTCCCGCTGCTCGTCGTCAGAATGAGTCTCGGACTGCCCGCCCCGAACCGCCCGTGCACCATGCTGGCGAACTGCTCGCCATCGGTGCCGGGCATGACGTGATCGCAGATCACGACAGGGATGGCTGCCCGCGCCGCGGCCTCTCGCTCCAGCAGTCGCATCCCTTCCACGGCGCCAGAGGCGGCAAGCACCGTGGCTCCGGCGCTCCGCAACTGACGCTCGAGCACATGCCTCGCAAGCTCGAGGTCGTCGACAATCAGGATCCGCACCCCTTCGAGCGGGAGCTCCGGCACCTTGGGGGCCGGGGCTTCGACCCACCTGCCGGGAAGCAGCAGCGTGAACGCACTTCCGACCCCGAGGCTGCTTTCTACCGTCAGACTCCCCCCCATCAGTTCGGCGAGGCGCCGGGAAATGGCGAGTCCGAGCCCGGTCCCTCCGAACTTCCGCGTGGTACTCGCATCGGCCTGTTCGAAGCGGCCGAAGAGGCGTCCGAGCGCCTCGGGAGGAATACCGATGCCGGTATCCCGGACGGTCAGGGCGAGCCATTCCCCCTGAGGAGAAGTCCGTCGCTCCGCTTCGATGATGACCTCTCCCTGGGCCGTGAACTTGATGGCATTGCCTGCCAGGTTGAGGAGGATCTGTCGTAGCCTGCCGGGATCGGTCAGCAGCCGCTCCGGCACATCGGGGGCGAACACCACGGCCAGCTCGAGGCCCTTTTCGCCCGCCTTCGGCGCCAGCAGATCGAGGACCTCCTCCACGGCCTGCCTGGGATCGCAGGGCGCGACCTCGATCTGCAGCTTCCCGGCCTCGACCTTGGAGAAGTCCAGGATGTCGTTGATGATGGTGAGCAGTGCATCCGCCGAGGTCCGGATCGCCTCGGCGTACTCCGCCTGCTCCTCGCTCAGCGGCGTGTCGAGGAGGAGCGAGGTCATCCCCAGCACGCCGTTCATCGGCGTGCGGATCTCATGGCTCATCGTCGCCAGAAAGTCCGACTTGGCGCGGGTGCCCGCCTCGGCGCGCTCCTTCGCGGCAGCAAGCTCCTGGATGGACTGCTGCAGCTCGGCTTCGACCTGCTTCCGGGCCGTGATGTCGGTGGTCGAGCCGGCCATCCGCAGTGGCGTCCCGTCCTTGCCCCAGATGGCCTGGGCCCGGTCCTCGAGCCAGCGCCACTCCCCATGGCGATGCCTCGCCCGGTACGTCGCCAGGTATGGTGTCCGCTCCTTCAGGTGCCGCCAGATCGCCGACTGATACTCCGCCCGGTCCTCATCGTGGATGAAGACCCCGAGCGCATCCAGCTGGTTCGGGATCTCGGCATCCGTGTAGCCGAGCAGTTCCTTGAGACGCGGGGAGTACCACACCGTCCCCCGAGCGATGTCCCAGTCCCAGATGCCATCGGTAGTGCCCTGAATCGCGAGGGCAAACCGCTCCTCGCTCCGCGCCAGTGCCTCCTGGGTCTGCCAGTGTTCTGTGACGTCCTGCACGATGGAGAAGAACGACCGGGGACGGCCCTCCTCGTCGCGCACCACGGTGTTCCAGGACCGACACCGGATGGCGCCGCCGGAGGCCGTGTAGTTCTCCGTTTCCAGGGCGACGTGACTCGTCTCGCCCGCGGCGAGCCGCGCCAGCGTTCGCTCCGCCGTCCGATCCTCGTCTTCCACGTGCCAGGCGAACTGCCCCGGGCGCCGGCCGATCACCTGTTCCGCCTTCCAGCCGAACATCCGTTCGGCACTCCCGGTCCATTGCAGCACCCGGAATTCCGGGTCCCATTCGATGATCGCAAGCGGCGAATGCTCCAGGTGAAGGGCCAGCTGATCGTGCGCGAGGCGGAGCGCCTCCTCCGACCGCTTGCGCTCCGTGATGTTCATGTGGGCGACGACCGCACCCACGACGGGGTCGCCGAGCGGCGTCACGTTGAGCTGGAACCAGCGCTGCTCCGTCGGGGAATCGCAGGGATACTCCATCTCGAAGGTCGCCACCTCGCCCTCGAGGACCGCGACAATGCCCTCGGTCGCAGCGAGGGCGCCCTCGCTCTGCGATTCGCCTGGAGTGAGGCAGACCCCCAGATAGTTGGCCCCCACGTCCGTGCGAGGAGTGTGCTCGCCCCCTGCGGGGGCATTGGCGCGCGCAAATTCACGCCACGCCCGGTTCACCGCCCGGATCCTTCCGTCGGTCCCGATGACCGCGACGTGGGCATGCATTGCATCGAGCACACCGCGTTCGAACTCATCCTGCAGACGGAGGGCATCCGCGGCCACCTTCTGCTCCGTCACGTCGCGCAGCGTGCCCGCGAAACTCCCATCCGCGCGCGGCGTCACGACCCCTTCGACCCAACGCACCGCCCCTGAGCGATGCAGCATCCGCGGCGTCGCTCTCGCGGGACCTGGCACTGCACCAGTCAGGCAGTTTTGAATTGCCTCGAGCGGCAGGTGCCGGTCCTGCGGCAGCACCAATTCGACGATAGGGCGGCCGAGGGACTCCGCTACCGAGTAGCCCGTCACCTGCTCCCATGCCGGCGACAGGAAACTCCAGCGCCCCTCCCGGTCCACTTCGCAGATCACCTCCTGCACCTGCGCCAGCACGGACTGCAACCGGTCCTCGTCCAGCTCGGCCCTGGAGAGGGCGGAGTGAAGGACCCGGCCGAGCTCACCGATTTCGTCGGCAGCCAGCGGGGCCAGCATCCCCAGCCGCTCGCTGGCGTGCCCCCGGGCTACCGCGTCCCCGATGGTGTGCATCGGACGGATCACCCTGGTCCGCAGCAGCTGGAAGCCGAGCAGCACCAGGCCCAGCATGCCGCAGATGAGGGTCAGGGTGAGCTCGATGCTGGAGATTCGCACCTGGCGCAGCATGGCCGCCTGATTGAGCCGGACCGACACGCCCCCGGGAATCGGCCTCGAGCGGCCCAGTGCGGGAGTGCCGGCAAGGCCATTGAAGGCCACAGCGACCACCAGATCACCCGTGGCGGGATCGGTCGTCTTGAACTCGCCGGAGGGCGGCGCTTTTCCAGATAGGAACTGGCGGAGGTAGGTGCTTGGGCTGCTGTCGACTGGAAGCCCGACCCAGTCGGCCTGGGTGGAGGCGATGATCCGGGGAGGGGTGCCGCTCGCGAGCACGATCCGGTCGATTTCCGGTTCCGCGCCGAGCGCGAGAATGAACCGTTGCAGATCGGCGGCGTGGCTGCTGTTGGCCGCCGCGAGGGCTACGGCATGTGCGACGGAGAGGCCGCGCTTCACGCCGTCCTCTTCGAGGCGCCGTTCGACGACGCGGTGATTGAGCCACGCCACCAGCCCCGCAAGCAGGCTCCCGGCCAGCAGGAGCGGGACCATCAGCTTGAATCCCAGCGACCGATACTTCCCGGTCGCGGTCACGCTGACGGCCACGGCTGCGCGAGCCGCTGGCGAGTGCGATCAGGCGTCTCCGGCCGACGCTTCGCCGGCAGACTCGAGATGCGGGTGTTTTCCACGATGGCTCCCCAGCCCCATCGGCCGAGGCGCACGCCACGACACCATGGGGACTGCTGAGCCGATTATCGGCCCCGCCAGCTACATGAATAAGGGGGCGGAAATCGGTCCGCCCCCCGAATGTAAAGGAGTATGGAAACGGTGGTGCGAGAGGGGTGATTCCGCGGACGCGATGCCTCCGCCCATGTGCTGCAGCAGCCGGTAGAGCGCGAGCTGGACCGTTCGGCCCCGTACTTCTCCGCGATCGCCAGGCAAGAGGTGGCGGTGACAGCGCACCTCCCCCCCGTGCACGGTTGCGATGAAGACCAGGCCGACCGGCTTCTCGTCCGTTCCCCCGCCCGGGCCGGCGATCCCGGTCACGGCAACGGCGAGTGCAGTGCCGAGCCGCTGGGCAACGCCGATCGCCATCGCGCTGGCGACCGGCTCGCTGACGGCTCCGTATTGCTCGACGAGTTCCGCCGGCACACCCAGCGCCTCGATCTTGACCCGATTGTCGTAGGCGATGATCCCGCCGACGAAGACGTCTGAACTTCCCGGGATGGACGTCAACCGACTGCCGATGCCGCCGCCAGTGCAGGACTCCGCGGTGGCCAGCGTCAGGCCGCTGGCACGGCCTCTCCCCAGGACGATCTCGCCGAGGTCCGCGTCATCCAGGCCGTAGCACCACTCACCGGCGCGGTCGGCCAGCAGCTGGATGCCGGCACGAAGCCGGGCATCCGCCTCCTCCGGCTCGAGGTTCCACGCCGTGAGCCGGAGATCGACCCCCTCGATACCCGGAAGGTAGGCCAGGCTGAGCGGTGCCAGCGCCGCTTCGATGGGGCCGAGCCGCTCGGCGAGCGTGGATTCGGGGATCGCCGTCGTGCGAACCATGCGTGAGCGCACGACGCGCCCACCGGCCCGGGCGGCGAGCCGCGGAAGCACCTCGTGCGTGAGCAGACCGCGCATCTCGGAGGGCACGCCGGGGAGCAGGATTCCGAGACCGCGCGGCCCTTCCAGCCAGAGCCCCGGCGCCGTTCCCCATCGATTGGGCAGGATGGTGCCCCCCACGGGAGCTTCCGCCTGACTGCGGTTCTTTTCGGCGGGCACCCGACCATACCGGGCGAAGCGCGCCACCAGCCCCTCCCACAACTCGGGGCGGAACTCGAGTGGCATGCCGAAGAGCTCGGCGATCACCTTCTTGGTGATGTCATCTGCGGTGGGTCCGAGACCGCCGGTCGCGAGGAAGGCGCCCGTGCGGGCGAGGGCCTGGGCGGCCGCCTCCCGGATGGCGTCGGGATCGTCGGTGACCGAGGTCCGTCGCACCACGGAGATGCCAGCCGCGGCGAGCGCCCGTCCGATCTCCGCACTGTTGGTGTCGAGGGTGAAGCCGAGCAGCAACTCGGTGCCGATGGTGAGCAGTTCGATCCGCATCGTGGGGCCGGGGACCGCTAGGGCCTGGAACTGAACAGACCGCGATAGCGGTAGATGTAGACCACGAAGGAGTAGACCGTCAGGACCGTGGCCAGCGCCAGCGTGAGCGCGACGACGCCACCATGAAACTCGTTCCAGTACTCGGCGATCTTGTTGTGCTCCCAGCCGAGCGGTTTGCGGGCGTCACGGAAAGTGAACCAGAGGAAGGTCGCACCGATGTAGATGTTCTGCAGCGTGGCCTTGAGCTTCCCTGCCCCGGCCGCGGGAATCACGATGCCGCGATGCTGGGCCCACCAGCGGAAGCCGGTCATGGCGAGTTCACGCCCGATCAGGAGCAGACAGACCCAGAGCGGGATGCTGCCCCAGACCGGAATGTCGTAGAGGTCGTGCCGGGTGCGGGAGATCCAGTAGATCGGGATGATCGTCGCGAAGAGCAGCAGCTTGTCGGCGATCGGGTCGAGCAGCTTGCCGAGGTCGGTCACCATGTTCCGGGAGCGGGCGAGGTACCCGTCCACGACATCGGTGACCGCGGCGAAGAGGAAGATCAGGAAGCAGATGAACTTCGGCCAGTACCCGTCAATGAACGGCAGCAGCGCGATGACCGGCGTCAGAAGAATCCGAACGAGGGTGAGGACGTTCGGAAGATTCCACATCAGGTCGAGCCCAGGCTCTTGAGCACCAGCTTGCTCACGGCCTTGAGGGTGTCGAAGACGCCGTCGCCGCTCATCGCGACGGCCTCGAAGTACGGTGAGCGCTCGATCCACTGCCCTTCGAGCTGCTCGGTCAGGAACTCGCCTTCGTGATACGGATCGGGCTGGACCTTTTGCCGGGCGGGATCCTCGACCGCCCAGCCCGGATTGAGTGCGGCCTGCAGTTCGCGGATGGTCGCGGCATTGGGCAGGTCCCGCTTGTTGTACTGGATGACGAACGGGATGTGGGTCAGGTTGTAGCCGTGCTGCGCCATGTTGTCGTACAGGTTCTGCATCGACTCGATGTTCGCTTCCATCCGCTCGATCTGGCTGTCGGCGACGAACACCACGCCGTCGACGCCCTTGAGGATCAGCTTGCGGGAGGCGTTGTAGTACACCTGGCCCGGGACGGTATAGAGGTGGAACCGGGTCTTGAAGCCGCGGATGGTGCCGAGGTCCACGGGGAGGAAGTCGAAGAACAGGGTGCGTTCGGTCTCGGTGGCAAGCGAGATCAGCTTGCCGCGCGAGTTCGGCGCGACCTTGTTGTAGACGAACTCGAGGTTCGTCGTCTTGCCGCCGAGCCCCGGGCCGTAGTAGACCAGCTTGCAGTTGATCTCGCGCGAGGCGTAGTTGATCATCGACATGGGTGTCTACTCTCCGTCACGCGCCGAACAGCTTGTCGATTTCATCTTCCGCCTCGCCGAGGAAGCCGGTCTCGACCTGCGACTGGCCGGCCGTTCCCCGAGTGAACATGTCTTCGAAGACCTGACGGAGATCCGTCACGGTCTGCCGCACCCGGAGCTTGACCAGCCCGAGCGTGGTCCGGTTGTCGAACAGGACCACCAGGATCACGCGCCGCGCGATGTCGGCGAGATACATCGACTCCTTCTCGCCCTGGTGGAAGAGACTGCCGAACTCCGGCTCGCCGATCATCCGGGCGAGCTGGTCGTTGGCGCTGAAGTCCGCGGCGGTCAGGGAGGCGAAGGCGGTGGGATCGAAAGAAGGTTCTTCGCCCACGACCGCGACCATCTGTCCTGTCCGGTCGACGATCATTCCGGTCCGCGCGTTGGACTCGCGGAGAAACGCGGTGAGGATTCCATGGATCCTGATGGAATCCTCTTCCCGGAATGACCAGCTGGATGCACCTGCCATCAGACTCCCCTGCGATTAGCCAAGTGCCGATTCCATGCGGCGGAGAATGGCGCCCGCCCGCCGCCGGAGCGCAGGATGCCGCTCCCACTGCAGATAGTCCCTCAGCAGCGCCGCCGTCTCGACCCCTTCGGTCGCGGCGAGATTGCCGAGCGCCGCGAACCGCCGCAACGGCCGGCTGCTGAAGAGATCCTCGCGATGCCGGCCGAGATGCCGCTGCGCCAGGAAGAGTCCCGCCGCCACGCCGGCCACCACGCCGAAGAACACCGCTCCACTGCGCCGTGCCATCAGCGAATCTCCTGCCGGGCCGTCAGGGCGTGGGCGAGGGTGACCCCGTCCACATATTCGAGATCGCCTCCAACGGGGAGTCCCCGCGCGAGACGGGTGACCTTCGCGCCCTTGCCCGCCAGCAGCTGCTGCACGTAGGTCGCGGTGACCTCGCCTTCCATGGACGGGTTGGTTGCGAGGATCACCTCCCGCACCCCGCCCGCATCGACCCGGGCAACCAGCTTGTCCAGCCGAAGCGATTCCGGGCCGACCCCGGCAAGCGGGTCAATCCGGCCACCGAGCACGTGATAGCGCCCGCGGTACTCCCCAGCCCGCTCCAGTATCGTCACCGCCGACGCTTCCTCGACCACACAGATCAGTCCGGCGTCGCGCCGCTGGTCCAGGCAGATCTCACACCGCTCGCCTTCGGCCAGGTTGCCGCATTCCTGACAGGGCCGCACCCGTTCGCCAACCGAGACCAGTGCCTGGGCCAGCCGGGTGAGACGGTCGGCGGGCTGCTGCACCAGATGGTGCGCCAGGCGCTGTGCCGTCTTGCGGCCGATGCCCGGGAGTCGGGAAAACTCCGTGACCAGATCGTCGAGGGCTCCCACCGACGCTACAACGGGAGGTTGAGGGGCAGCGGGGAGACCCGCCGCATTTCCTGCTGGAGGGCGTCCGCTGCTCGCCGCTGCGCCTCGCCGACGGCGCCGAGGATCAGATCCGCGAGCAGGTCGGCATCCCGTCCCTGGAACGCCTCCGGGTCGATCGTCAATGCGAGCAGAGTCCCCTTGCCATCGACTCTGGCCCGCACCAGCCCGGCCCCGGCCTGGGCATCATATGACTGCTCGGCCAGCTCCAGCTGGAGCTGCTGAAGCCGCCCCTGCATCTGCTGGCTGAGTTGAATAAGCTGCTGCCAATCGGCCATGGGAGAAGTATCGCTAAGTGACTGCAAAGTCTGAGGAAAGTAGGGCTCCGAAGGGCCCAAGGCAAGCAAGCACGGGGCTACTCCAGCACCTCCAGATCGAGGGTCTCGGCGGCCGCCTCCAGGGCCGGATCCCGGCCCTTCAGGACCTTGAGGCGCTCCGCCCGGGATTCGGCCTCGCTGAGGCGCCGGGTGCGGGGCGCCGGGGCTCCTGCCCCACCCGTCGCTTCCGCAACACTCAGCGTGACCGGGGCCCCCACCGCCTGGCTCAGCAGCCGTTCGACGGCCTCCCGCTGGCGACCGAGCGCCTCGAGGTGCATCGGATTGCCATCGGGGACGATCACGCTCAGGGTCGGAGCGTCGACGGCGGTGGGCTGAGCGGCCGCGAGCGCCTCGCCGAGAAAACGGCTCTGCTCCCGCGCGGCCACCACCAGATCGGGCCAGGCCCGGAGCAGCCCCTCCAGGGTGAATTCCGCTTTCACCGGGGCTCGCACTGCGGCTGGCGCCGGGGACGGGGCCGGCGGCCTCGGCGCTTCGACCGACCGGCGCGGAGCCGCCGGAGATCCGGAGACCTCGGCCCGAGGTGGCGCTGAGAGTGCAGGACGAGTCACCGGCGCAGCCCCTGGATCGGCCCCACGCGGGGAGGGCGCGGCCCCGGCAAGCACCGCCTCGAGGTCCACTGTCCGGTCCATCAGCGTCCAGCGCAGCAGGAGGGTCTCCACCGCCAGGCGCGGGTTGGCACTGCGGCGCACCATCGCCTCGGATTCACCCAGCAGCTTCAGCATCCGGAGCAGGTCGCCGGTACCGAGCTGGCCCTGATAGCTCTGCAGGGTGGCGAGGAGCGCCTCGGTGAGGCCCTCGGGCTTTGCGCCGACCTGGAGCATGAGCAGGGCGCGAAGCACCTCCCCGGTCGCGCCGGTAAACTCGATCAGATCCGCCCCCGCCTCGTCGAGCCGATCGAGCAGGGTGAAGACGCCCGCCGGATTCCGGGTGGCGAGCACCTCGAGCAGCTCGGCGTAGACCTGGTCGGCGACCAGCCCGAGGATGTCGCGAACCCGCTCGGCGGTGACCCGCCCCTCACCGAAGGAGAGGCACTGGTCGAGGACGGAGAGCGCGTCCCGCATGCCGCCATCCGCCTGACGAGCAATGAGGGTCAGCGCATCGTCGTCGGCCTCGATCTTCTCGGCGTCGAGCACGGCGCGGAGGCGGTCCCGGATGGCAGGGGCGCCGATCCGGCGGAAGTCGAACCGCTGGAGGCGCGAGAGCACCGGGGCCGCCTGCTGAGCGATCTTCTGCGGTTCGGTGGTGGCGAAGACGAAGACCACGCCCGGGGGCGGCTCCTCGAGGATCTTGAGCAGCGCGTTCCAGGCCTCGCGCGTGAGCATGTGGGCCTCGTCCACGATGTACACCTTGTGGTGTCCCTCGCGGGAGGCGGCGTACATGGCGCGCTCTCGCAGCTCGCGGGCATCGTCGACGCCGCGATTGGAGGCCGCGTCGATCTCCACGACATCGAGCCCGGCCGAACCGGTCCAGATCCGCTGGCAGTTCTCGCAGACGCCGCAGGGCTCGCCGGCGGGCTCGGTCTCGCCCTTCTTCTCGCAGTTGAGGGCCATCGCGAGAATCCGGGCGGCCGTCGTCTTGCCGACGCCCCGCGGACCGGTGAGGAGATAGCCGTGGCCGACCCGATTCTTGACGACCGCGCCGCGCAGCACGGCGGCGACATGATCCTGCACCAGCAGGTCGCTGAAGCGGCGGGGACGGTACTTTCGGGCGAGCGCGAGAGCCATGCGCGGGAAGATAGCGGATGGAAAAGAAAAGTGCCCCAGGCACCCCGAAGCGACACTGGACATCGCTTAGCGCTGCTACCGGCGAGGTCCTGACGCGGTTCGCGCGCCAGCGCCCTTCGGACCTGGGGCGCCGTGAATATAGCGACGCCTCCTCGCGCACGGTACCGGAACCCCTTGCCGCCGCGCCCCGGGACGGTCATCCTCCAGTCCCGCTCACGAGGACCTGCATGCTCGACCCCTCTGCCCTGTCCGCGCGCAGCGGCTTCGTGGACCACGGCGGCGTCCGATTGCTGGTCGTGGACGCTTCGGACCTCCGCAGCCCGGGGGACATCCAGGACCTGATCGTTCACACGGAATCGCTCATCCATGCCGAGGCGCCGGGGTCGGTGCGGGTCGTCATGGTCGTCCGCGGCTTCTCGTTTGATCGGCAGAGCGCGGCGGCCGTGAAGGGTGTCTTTGCGCGCGTGCAGCCATGGATTCGCGCGTCGGCGCTCGTCGGAGTCGCGGGACTTCAGAAGGTGCTGCTGCAGGTGCTCAACCAGGTGGCCCGCCGGGAGCGCGGGCTGTTCGACACGCTCGACGCCGCCAAGGACTGGCTCGTCCGCCAGGCCTGAGCCCGGCCTCCTTCCCTCCAGGAGTCGTCATGCATCTCGCCCTCATCCCGGCGCTGGTGCTCGCCCGGCGGGCCGGCTCGAGCACCGCGGAGTTCTTCACCTCCGGGCGCGCCGCCCCGTGGTGGCTGATCGGCGTGTCGATGGTCGCCACGACCTTCAGCACCGACACGCCGAACCTCGTCACCAACCTCATCCGCGAGAAGGGCGTCGCCAACAACTGGCTCTGGTGGTCGTTCCTGCTCACCGGCATGGCGACGGTGTTCTTCTACGCCCGGCTCTGGCGCCGCAGCGGAGTGATGACCGACCTCGAGTTCTACGAAGTCCGCTACTCCGGCCGGGCGGCGACGCTGGTTCGCGGCTTTCGCGCCCTCTACCTCGGCCTCTTCTTCAACTGCGCGATCATGGCGACGGTCAATCTCGCCGCCGCGAAGATCGCGAACGTCGTCCTCGGCTGGCCCATCGGGAAGACGCTGCTGATCTGCGCCCTGATCAATGTCGCCTTCGCCGCGACCTCCGGGCTCTGGGGTGTGCTGGTGACCGACTTCATCCAGTTCGGCATCGCCATGACCGGGGCGATCGCCCTCGCGGTCTTCTCGCTGCGGCAGCCGGAAATCGGCGGCCTGGCGGGGCTGATCGCCAAGACCGACCCCAGGACGCTGAATCTCCTCCCCGACTTCAGCGACTGGGGTCTCACCGTCTCGGTACTGATCATGCCGCTCACCGTCCAGTGGTGGTCGGTCTGGTATCCCGGGGCGGAGCCAGGCGGCGGGAGCTACATTGCCCAGCGAATGCTGGCCGCGAAGAGCGAGCGCGACGCGCTCTCGGGCACGCTGTTCTTCAACGTGGCCCACTACGCCATTCGCAGCTGGCCCTGGATCATCGTGGCGCTCTGCTCGATCATCATCTTCCCGTCGCTCGACGACATCGCACGGACCTTTCCGTACGTGGATCCGAAGCTGATCGGGCACGACATGGCCTATCCGGCGATGCTCAAGTTCCTGCCAACCGGCTTCCTGGGGGTGATGATCGCGGGCATGCTGGCCGCCTACGTCTCGACGATCTCCACCCATCTCAACTGGGGCACGTCCTACCTCGTGCACGACTTCTACCGCCGGTTCCTCAAGCCCGGCGCAGACGAGAAGCACTACGTGATGGTGGGGCGGCTGGTCACGGCGGCGCTGATGGTGGTGGCGGCGGCGTTCACCCTGGTGCTGGACAGCGCGCGGCAGGCGTTCGAGCTGCTGCTCTCGGTGGGCGCAGGCACCGGCCTGCTGTATCTGCTGCGCTGGTTCTGGTGGAGGATCAATGCCTGGAGCGAAATCGCGGCGATGATCTCGAGCTTCGCACTGGCCGTGATCTATGCGACCCTCGCGAAGCTTGGCCATCCAGTGGACGGTGCCGTCGCGCTGCTGACCAGTGTCGCGATCACCACGGTGGTCTGGGTCGCCACCGCCCTCCTCACCGAGCCGACCGAACCTGCCCGGCTGGTGAGCTTCTACCGCCTGGTCCGCCCGGCCGGACCAGGCTGGCGCCATGTGCAGGCGGAGGCGGGTGTCGGGCCGTCCGCGGACAGCCTTCCGCAGGCGCTGCTGGGCTGGGTGCTCGGGATCGCGTTCATCTACTCCGCGCTGTTCGGTACCGGCAGCTTCCTGTACGGACGCACCGCGCAGGCGCTGATCTTCCTCGGCGTCTTCGCGGTCAGCGGGATCTGGCTGCTGAATCTGGTGCCGAAGTTGTGGGGCAGCCGGACGGAATAGCCGCCGCCTCAGTCCCGCTTCCGGATCTCCAGCAGCCAGCCCTTCCCGGGGGGCACCACGATCTCCGCCCCCGGCGCGAGCTCCGCCCCGGGCTGGAAGTCGCGGATTGGAATCGCGCGGATCGTAGCCGTGGCAGAGTCGACTCCGAGCTTCTGCCAGTCGACCTGCAGACGCACGGCCACCGTGTCAGGCGCCCAGCTGGCGAGCGCGACGAGCGCCCTGCCCTCCCGGAGGTAGCTCGTCGCCAGCACGTCGGCCCGTCCCGTGCGCACGGGTGTCGCCGGATCCCACCAGCCGTCCATCCGGGCGGCGGCGATCCCGAAGTCGTCCCACACCTTCCAGAGTGGTCGAGGATCACCCGCCCACGGCAGCCGGCTCGTCATCCCGAACAGCATCCCGCGCCAGGGATTGCCGCCGCCTTCGAGCATCTCTCCCATGACCCCGAACGGGATCCCTGACATCTCGATCAGCCAGTAGTCCGGCGGACTGTCGTAGTCGAAATATTCCCCGAACCAGATGCGGTCGAGATAGGGAAAGTGTTCGAGGTACAGATTCGCGCTCGAGGCCCAGCCGTCGTTCGGGTTGTACTGATTTGCCGAATGCAGATCGATCAGGGCCTCCGGCCGGTGCCGGTCGAGCGCCTTGCGCACCCGCTTCATGGTGGTGCGGTCGAACGCGACGTCGTCGATGTAGAGCCCGTCCATCCGGACGTTGCGTGCCAGCCAGTCGAGGCCTTCGACGTAGAAGTTGTGCCAGCGGCTGACTCCGCTCGTGACGATGGCCGCGTCCTTGATCTGCGGCACGTACCAGGCCGCGATGTAGTCGTCTCCGAGATGCTCCTGCAGCCAGCTGTATCCTCCGCCCGGACCCGGCGCGAAGACCTCGTGGCCCAGACTCCGGAGCGCCCAGAGTTCCGGGGCCCGCGTGGTGAGTTCCCGGACGGTGTAGTACAGCTTCACCCGCATGCCTCGCTCGTGCGCAGCATCGATGTACGCCCGCATCGTGTCCGGAGTGAGGAAGGGGTAGTTGATCCACGGATTGATGGCGGTCGCGTGATGGACGTTGATGACATTTGCCCCGGCGGCGGCGACCGTGTCGAGCGGGACGTAGGCGTGATAGAACCGGGTCGAGAACTGGGCCGCGGGCGCGATGGGCCGGAAGGGCGTGATGGCAAGCCGGAGATTGAAGAAGAGCGAGTCTCCGGCTGCGATCGTCCGCGCGCCGCTGAAGCAGCGTACCAGGTAGACCGCCCCCTCGAGCTTGAAGCGGCAGCCGCCTCGCCCCCCGTTATACCAGCTGGTCGGCAGGACCAGCGGCTTGAGCTGATAGAAATTCGTGTTCAGGGGCCGGACGTAGTGCTCGTCCTTGAGCGTGAACTGGAGCCCGGCGTTGACGTCGCCGATCCACGCCGCGTCCTGATTGGCCTGCTGGTACCAGCGCCACTCGAACGGCGCGGGCCGCCGGCCGCCCTTCTGCCCGAGTCCCATCAGGTACCGCGCGACCGCCGAATCGAGCGGAATCTCGAGACGGACATCCCCGAGCTCGGTCGTGCGCCGCGCCGAGAGCCGGATCTGGAACTCGATATTGCCATCTGCCTCGAGCGTCCCGGCCAGACGCATCGCGAGCGTTCCCGCCGTGCTGCTCGCGCTCCATCGCACCGCCGCCGGACCGCGGCGGCCATAGCGCACGCCGCTGGATCGCCAGCGGAGCGATCGGCCAGCGGCGTCCGTGGCAACGATCGCCACCGGACCGCGGAGCAGTTCCCGTCCGGTCGCGCCCACCCCGGTCATTGCCGGCGTGAAGTAACTGCGGATACTGGCCGGCAGGCCGCTGGCGCCGAGCACAACCCGCCGCCCCAGGATGGAGAGCGTCCGCCCCGCGATGGTCACCGCCGGGTACGGCCGCACCAGTCCGTCATCCTGGTACAGCCGGGAGTTGAGCCAGCGGAGCCGGGAAAGACGCGCCGGCTCGTCATCACCGTGGGCAGCGACCGCTCCGTCCCTGATCGTGAGCACGACCGGCAACGCGAGCCGCCCGCGATTCCCCGTCTCGACCGTGACCGTCCCCTCATAGCGCCCGGATCGTGCCGAGTCAGGCAGCTCGATCCCGAACCAGAGCGCCTGGACTCGGCCGGCCGGCACGCTGACGCGGGTGGCGAACTGCCGGCCCTCCCAGTCGACGCCGGCCAGATTGAAGCAGGTCACCAGAGCAGCGGGGATCGAATCAGTCACGCCGTGATGGAGCGCGGTGAATTTCACCGAGAGCGCATCCAGGGAGTCGACCGCGTAGACGCCGATCTGGAAGGCGACGTACTCGCCGCGGACTCCCGAGATGCCGATGGGTCCATTCGGTCCCGCTTCGATCCAGCGATGCGGCAGATCCCTCGTCATCCGGATGGGGTGGTCCCGATCCTCAGGGAAGAGGAGCATCGCCTCCCCGGCATGGCGCTCCAGCAGCGCCCGGGTTTCCGCCGCGCCCGCGACCAGTTCCATCGGCGCCAGGGTGTTCCAGGCCCCCTCGGACTGGATCTCCACCAGTTCCGCCTCGGGCAGAATGCGCCAGCCATCCCCTGTGCCCTCGGGCTTGAGCCCGAGCGAACCGATCCAGGCCGAGTCACCGGGAGACGGTCGCGGATAGAAGACGCGGGGGTAGTTGGCGCGAACGCTGCCGGCGTAACGGAGATAGTACACGTCGTACTCGCCCGGGCCGTCCGCCGGCTCGAAGGCGATCGTGCCGGTCTCTCGATCGATGCGCCCGCGCGCCAGCCGCATGCTTCGCCCGGTCGCCTGCGAGAGGACGACGATATCCCGGTCCTCGGGCATGGTGTCACGCCGCCGCCAGGGAATCGTGACGCGGACGACCGGCGCAGCCTGCCTGACGCGGACGACGGCGCGCTGATTGCCGAGCGAGTCGGCGTCCCAACTCCCTGTCCCGTGCCGGGGCTCCTGCGCTTGCAGGCCGGCGGTGAGGAGGAGCGCGAGACAGAAGAAGGCTTTCATCGGGGTATCATCCGCAGGGGGTTCGGTCCACCATCGCTTCGAGCGCCGGCCGCTCGGCTTCGAGGCGCTCGAGCAGCCGGAACTGGGCCCGTGCCCGGTCGAGATTCTGGCCCGGTCTCGTGGTGCGGTAATAGCTGTCGCCCCCGAGATAATCCGTCAGGAAGCGTACGCCCTGTTCGTACGTGATGAGCAGTCCGGCAAAAACGAGGTGTCCGCGTTCGGCCGCGGTCAGGCGCGCCCCGCAGGCACCGAGAAAACCGGCCATGAGAGCGGCCACGAGGGTTGTCTGGACCGCGATTCGCGTCAGTTCACGCTCGTCCTCGTCCGTGGGACTGGCCACGGAACGGATCAGGTCTCCCACGTCGTACAGCACTGTCCCGGGCATCACGGTATCCAGATCCACCACGGCGAGCGCTTCGCCGCTGTGGCTGTCCAGGAGGACGTTGGCGGCTTTCGCATCGTTGTGGACGACCCGGAGGGGCAACGCCCCGCTCGCGAGCAGCGGCGGCAGGATGGCCGCGTACGACTGGCGGGCGCGCACGCAGGCAAGCTCCGCGGCCACTGCAGTGACCCGTCCGGCGGGATTGCGGGCGACGACCTGCTCCAAGGCCGCGAGCCGGGCCTGCGTGTCGTGGAACCCGGGAATGGTCTCGGTGAGCGGAGCGCCGTGATAATCGCCGAGCATTGCCTGGAACAGTCCGAAGGCGCGGCCAACCTGGTACGCCTCCTCGGTCGTCGTGGCGTGCTGGCAGGTGCGGGTGTGCGGGATGTAGTGAAAGATCCGCCACCAGGCCCCGTCCGGCGCCTGCCAGCAGAGCGAGCCGCCGGCCCGAGTGAGCAGGTGCAGGGCTCGCCGTTCGGCATCGGGGAGGTGGCGAACCTTGGCGGCGAGGTGCGACGTGACATGGCCGAGATTGCGCATCACGGCCGCCCCATCGGGGAAGACTTCCGGATTGAGTCGCTGCAGGAAGTAGCCTTCGCCGGTCGTGGTCGTGGCCCGCCACGATGCATTGATGTGACCGATCTCCACTGCTTCCAGATTGACCGTTGGCAGATCGAAGGCTGCGATCGCCGCCCGCGCCTCGTCCTCCCCTATGGCCACAGCACCTCCGGATAGCGGCCCGCATCGACCAGTGCCCGGAGCGCGGCGCTGACCCAGCTCCGGTCTTCAGCGTAGGTGACGCCGCACCAGCGGTCCGAGGTGGGGAGCACCTCGACCGTCGCCTGCCCGCGGGCCATCGCGACCTGGACCGCGTCCGGGAGATAGCTCTCGTCCCGCTCGCCCGGGCCGCTGGCGATGAACTCCGCGAACACCTGTGCGAGAGCCGGAAGGATCGAAGCCCCGAAGGCCCAGAGGTTCATCGAGACGAGCGCATCGCCAGGCACGATACGCTGTCCCGCCCCGGGTGGGGTGGTGAAGCTGCCGTCGGCGCTCCGCGTCAGCTCCCGCAGCTCCGCGATGTGACGGAGGCGTCCGTCGGGCCCCTGCTCCAGCAGTGCGCGGTTCACTCCGCCCGCCGGACTGGCCGTCGCGTCGAGGTGGTAACCCACCACGGCGTGATGCTGACTGCCTGCCGGAGACGCGCGGAGAAAGTCGGCGACGGCCTGGAGCGACTGCCTGCCGTAGAAGTCATCGGCGTTCAGCACCGCGAAGGGTCCGTCAAGCTCCGGGCCCGCCGCCAGTACCGCCTGGGTGGTTCCCCAGGGGCGGGTACGGCCGGCAGGGAGCGGGCTCCCGCCGGGCATGGCATCGAGCCGCTGATGGGCGGTCGCGACCTCGAGGCGGGCGCGATAGCGGTCGCCGATCGTCCGGGCGAATGCCTCCGCGATGTCGGGGCGGATCACGAACAGCACCCGACTGAACCCGGCCCGCCAGGCGTCGTACACCGAGTAGTCCATCAGGGTCGACCCGCCCGGTCCGAGCGGATCGAGTTGCTTGAGCCCCCCGTACCGGCTGCCGAGCCCCGCCGCGAGCACGACGAGTGTCAGGCGCTCGGTCATCGCCCCGGGGCGAACAGCACCGCGTTCGTGAGCAGCTTGGCCGGTCCCCGCCAGAAGCCACGATAGACCGGGTTCTCGGCGAACACCACCACGTTGCCGCTTCCAACCGACTCGACGGCGGCCCAGACCGAGTTCCGGAGCAGCTTCTCGGTGTTGTTCGGCCAGGTGAACCCGGCAAGGGTGAGATCGCTGCCGGTGAAGACCACCGGGTTGGCCCCCTTCTCCGACGGCTTGAGGAAACTCCCGGTCTCCATGAAGACCGGCAGCTGGTCGCGGTCGTATCCGAAGGTGAGCCAGTGGGTGCGGTCGAGGGTCGCGCGGAAGATCGCGCCGGGCACATACTCCGGCGTGTTGCTGCCGGCCGCACTCGGGGAGACGAGTGGCGGACCGGGGTGCGTCGCATCGTTGACGGTGGTGTCCTTCACCGCGACCGAGTCACCCGTGAGTTCCCTGACGGTCGTGAGCCCGACTTCCTTCCGCCCCAGCAGGTCGGTCGCGCCGCCGAAGGCGATCACCGCCCCGCCCGACTCCACCCAGCTCCGGAGCCTGGTCGCGCCCGCTTCACCCAGTTCACGCCACAGGCGTCCCGCATACCCCGAGGGGATGATCAGGACGTTGTAGTCCTCGAGATTGGCATTGCCGAGCGTCGAGACGTTCACCGGGGTCACGGGGATGCCCAGCTCCCGATCGAAGTAGAACCAGACGGAGCCGAAGGCGGTCTGGTCGATGCCCTCCCCGGCCGCCAGCAGGATATGCGGGGCGCGGATGGCGACGACGGTCTCGCTGCCGATGCCGAACTGCCCCGAGTCAGGGAAGGCGGAACGGACAGCACTCACCCGCGCTCCAGTCTCCCGCGCCAGCGCGACGATCCGGTCGTGGACGCTCTCGGGATTCCGCTGGAGCCGCACGACGAAGGTGCCGGTCGGGTACTTCGTAGCGTCGGCGGTGAGCGGCCGCGTTGCCACGCTGACCCGGAAGCCTTCGCGTAGCAGCCGCATCGCGAGACGGGTGCCAGCCTCTGACTCATCGCCGAAGACGTAGGCGGATTGCGCCCGCGCGGGTGCTGGCGGGGGCGCGACCGAATCGGTCACCCGAATCCGCTCCGCCGTGACCCGGCTGGTGTCATCGGTCCACCAGGCATCGAGTCCCAGCGTGAGCGGCAGCGACCAGGCGGTCACATCGTAGAACTCGTAGCCTTCCTTGTTCTCCTCCGCGCCCCGGCGCTGGTTGCGCTGGAAGGCGGCGACCTGGCGGCGCACGAATCCCGAATCCCAGACGGCCCGCGGTTCGAGCATCGTGGTGGCCAGCCGGGCCTCGGGCTGCGCGAGGTCGACGAGGTAGGTACCCGCCGGGAAGCTGCGCTTCGCCGCCACCGGGCCACCCATGTACGAAGTCGCACGAAGCGGGGTGTAGCCCTGCGTCAGACGGCTCACCTCGATCTCCTCGCCCGCAAGGCGCCGCGCGAGCCACATGGCCCGCCCCGGATCGGCGGCGCTGAACAGCACCCGGCGCATGGGCCGCTTCTGGGCCTCGCTCATGCCGGTGGCGTGGAACTCGTGGAAGTCCCGCAGCCGCTCCGCGCGATGCTTCGCCGCGTACTCGAGCGTGGCGAGCGAGGCGGTATAGTGGTGCGCGATTGCCATCTCGAACGTCACGTAGGTGCCGTCATCCTTGCGCTTCTTCAGTTCCGGGCCGCCGTCGGTTTCGTACGTCATCCCGACCCCGCCCCGCATCGACGGCCACATGTCGATGTAGCCCGGGTAGAAGAAGTCGAACACGTCCCGCACGTAATACTGCCAGCCGAACCGGTCGAAGGCCTGCCCGTTGTACTTCCCGAATCGCTCGAACCAGTCGTACGTCTTCCCCGGCAGGTTGGCGTTGTGGGCGTCGGCCACCGGCGGGAAGAAGTACTGCGAGGTCGTGCTGTGCAGGTCGGCGACGACCTGGGGATGCCAGCGGACGTAGACCGAGGCGAGGGCCTTCGACTCGTTCTGGGACTGCGCCAGGAGATCGCGGTTCATGTCGAAGCGATAATGATTGTACCGGCCCCAGACCGCCCATGGCTCGGTCTGCTCCACGGCCAGCGGATCGTCACTGCCCACCGCGATGGAGTTGGACCAGGCGGCGAAGCGCTCGTGCCCGTCGGGGTTCTGCGACGGATTGATGAGCACGACGACGTTCTGCAGGATCTCCTGGGTGGCCGGCTCGTCGGAGGCCAGCAGCTGGTAGGCGGTCTGCATGGAGGCCTCGAAGCCGGCCGGCTCGTTGCCATGCACCGAATGATTCAGCAGCACGGTGACGGGAGTTCGTTCCGCGAGCGTCCGGGCCTGGTCGGCGCTGGTCCGCCGGGGATCGGCGAGCAGCGCGAGATTGGCCCGGATCTCCTCCAGTCGCGCCAGATTCGCCGGCGAGGAGATGATCAGGAGCCGCATGACCTTCCCCTCCGCCGTCCGTCCGATCACCTCGGTGCGCACCCGCTCCGGGGCCGCCTGGATCAGCCGGTCGAGGACCTGCTGCTGCTGGTAGTACATCGTCTGCTGCGAGCCCACCGGGTAGCCGAGGACCGACTCGGGTCGGGGCACTTGCGACCGGTAGGGACCGCGGGCGTAGAAGTCGAAGTCCTGTGCGTGGAGGAGGGTCGGGAGCAGCAGCAGCGTCGAGAGCAGGCGCATGAACGAAGCTCGGCTGGCGAGGCGTAAGTGAATGTGCGAATCGGCGAGCGGGCGCCCGGCGATCGCCAGTGAAGATGGTCAGGTCAGAACATACCGCGCACCGGGGCCCTCAGCCACCGGCGAGCTGCACCGGGCGCAGCCCGCCGATCCCGCGCTGCCGGTGCCACAAATCCCACGTTTCGGCGACGACCGCCCCGATCAGAAACACCAGCGCGGTGTAGTAGAGCCACAACACGAACAGGATGACCGCGCCGATGTTGGCGTCCGCCGAAAACCGGTTCACGACGGCGAGGTTATGGAGGTACCACCCGAAGGCCCGCTTCGCGAACTCGAACAGCACCGCGGTGAAGAGCGACCCGGCAAGCGCCGCCCGACGGGGTAGCCGCCTCGGCGAAGCGTGGCGGTATACCAGGTAGAAGACCAGGACCGAGAACCCGAAGGCGACGACCTGGGTCACGACGTAGCCCAGCCCGCTCACGAAGAAGCCGAGCGCGGGCACCGCCGAGATCAGCTCCTGGCCGCGGGCCCCGATGATCTTGAGGCCACCGCTCAGGACCGCATTCGCGATGATCAGGGAGACGGTGAGCACGACCATCACGGCGTCCCGCAACTTCCCCAGCAGGTAGCCGATGATGAAGTGCTGCCCGGTGCTGCGTCGCGGCACGTCGTAGACCAGCGTCAGGGAAGTCCGGATCGAGGCGAAGAGGCGGGTCGAGAACCAGACGAAGAGCGGAATGGCGTAGAGGGAGATCGTCCCGCGGGCTCGGGTCAGGCCGAGGAAGAACTTCTCCACCGCGGCAAACGGCCCCTCGCCGTCACTCCCCGTGGGCGGCATCAGCCGCTGAAACAGCTGCTGCAGGTCCTGCGCGCTGGAACGCGGCGAGAGGTGCGCGACGTGGGTGAGGGCCACCAGCACGAGCAGCAGAAACGGAATCGCCGCCAGCAGGGCGTCGAAGGTCAGCGCGCTGGCGAGAAAGGGGAGGTTGTGCCGATCCGCCTGCACCAGCGTCCGCCAACCGAACGCCCGGAGCCCCTTGAGGCGGCTAAGGAGGATCCCTCCGGTCAGGCGACCGGCTCCTCATCATCGTCATCGTCATCATCGGGAGCGGGCTTCCGGCGCCGGGCACGCGCCTCGGCGAGCCGACGCTCGAGGTCGCTACGGGCCTCATCCCGCTCATCCTCGCGGCTCGCCGCCTCGGGCTTCCGCCACTCCCCGGTGATCTTCTCCGAGAGCTCACCGACTTTCTCCTCGGCCAGCGCGCGTGCCTTGCGGAGCCGGCGCTTCAGCGCCCGCCGGGTCTCCGCCCCGCTCTGCGGCGCGAACAGGAGCCCGACCGCGACGCCCAGCAGCGCACCGAAGAGGATAGGCCTGATGGAACCGCCCTCGCGCTCGACGTACACGACCTCCCGCTCGTCATCCCTGGACATGGTCACTCCCCCGCTTCCGCGTCGTCCACCGCGGTCACCAGCGCGCGCTCCAGCGAGCTGTGGGCCTGATAGGGCGCGTGGACATACTTGGAAACCAGTGCGGCGGTCCCCTCGATCTTGAGCTGGTCGAAGAGGAAGCCGAAGGTCTTCTCGAGGTCGGCTGCAATGCGGGCACGCGCCTCGGCGGGCAGGCCCCACACGTCCTTCTTGAACGGCCCGATCGCCTTCTTGCGGGCCTTGTAGTAGAACTGCTCGGCCGTGTCCCCCGACTTCTTCTCGCTTTCGGCGTTCACATCCAGCCAGTCGTACATCCGCTTGCGAAGGTCCGCCGGCAGCGCGGGATGATCGAAGACCAGGCTCTGGAAGTTGGTCGCGAGATGAATCTCCGCCGTCTCGAGCCGCGCAAAATTCCCGAACGCATCGGGGGGCAGCGTGCTCGCCCCATGCTGCACGGCGCCAGACATTCCGTACTCGTCGCGCGCGGCCTTCGAGAGCGCGGCCAGCGCATCGAGATCCAGCTTCACCTTGGCGATCGAACCGTCGGGAAGCACCACCCCGCCGTGGCTCGTCCCGGTCTGGACGGAAATCTTCGAGATCCCTTCGAGACTCCCATACCGCTTGAGCGAGGCGGTGTAGCCATCCATGAACGCCCGCAACTCCTCCACCGTGCTGTTCTTGTGGCCGACTTCACCGATCTCGGCCCCGACCGACACCGAGATCCCCTTCGGCTCCCGCTCGCGGATGAAGTGGGTGATCTCCGCCGCGTGCTCGAAGTTCAGCCGCTGCTGCTCATGGAGCGTGGGATGTGACAGGTCCACCAGCGTGGAGGTGTCGACGTCGATGTTGTAGAACCCCGCCCCGACCTCCTCGGCGATCAGCTTCTTGACCTCGCTGACTTCCGCCTTCGGATCAGCCTGGTACTTCTTCGCGTTGACCTGGCAGTGATCCCCCTGGATGAACAGCGGCTGGAAGTAGCCCTCCCGGAGCGCCGCGCCGATGATCACCGAGACGTATTCCGCCGGGCGCTGATCGGTGTAGGCGATTTCCGAGCGGGCGATCTCGATCAGGATCGCGCCGGCGTTCCGTGCCTTGGCCGCGCGGAAGATGGCCCGCGTCGTGTCGTAGGTCATCATCCGGACGTTGATCGCCGGCACCGTGAAGCCACCGCACTCCCCCCGCCCTCTCGCGAAGTAGATCGGGGCGATCGACTGCGGCCGCGCCCCCACCGCCTGCCCGATCTCCCACAACAGCCACCGCGCCGCATCCCGATCGGCGGGCCCTCCGAAGACGGCCTGCCAGACCAGCCGATCGGTCGCCTCGCCTTGCACTCGCGCGGCGTCGGTGACCTTCACGGCCTCGCCGTTCTGCACCACGGCGCCCCCGAAGAGGGCGATGAGCTGGGCGCGATGATCCGTCATAAGTGACTGTCCTCTTGGAAGTTGCGGCACCATCTGGAAAATCTAGGCGGGCTGCGGCAGGGCCGCTAGCGCGCCGCCTCGATGGTCAGCACATAGGCGCCTTCGGTCCGGTCGAATTCATTGGCCTGAATCCAGTAGACGCCGTCGTCAGGCACGGTCACCGAGATCTTCGCCTCCCTGCCCGCGCTCGCGCCGGTGTGCTCCATCGAGCTGAAGCGCTCACCGCCGGACGGCTGCCGTCCGAAGAGCAGGTAGCTCCCGAAATCGGGGGACATCATGATGATGTTGATGCGCTCGCCCCGCTTCCCGCGGTAAACGTAGGTATCGATGTAGGTCGTGTCGAAACTCACCGGATCACCGGCCGTGAGCTGGCCGCGGATGGTCTGTCCGATCTGGATCTCTGCCGCCCGGGCTCCCGAGGGCGCCGCAGCGACCGGCGCGGGGGCCTGGCCAGCGCTGGACGGCGCCGGCGAGGCCGCGGCACCCGGCGTCAGGCCCTGCTGCAGCGGGCCCACCGAACCGATCGCGGGCATCGGCGTACCGCTGGGCGCGTTTGGCGACGGAGCCTGCGGCGCGACCGCCGCCACCGGCTGATCGCCACGGCTGCTGCTCACGAACAGCGTGTAGGGGCCCTTCCCGCTGAACAGGGCGTTCGGCCGGACCCAGTATTCCCCGTCGCCGTCGAGGGTAACCACCAGCTTCGAGTCCTTGCCGCCGGCGCCGTTGTTGTCCGCCTCGGCCCACGTCCACCGCCCGTTGGTCACCGGCCCGAACGTGAGGTAGGAATCCACCGCGTCCGACTTCTGCACCATCGTCAGCGTCTCGCCGCGGCGGCCCTGGTACACCCAGATGTCGGCGGGACTGCCGTCGGAGAGCGTATCGTCTCCAGCGCCGAGTGTCCCGCTGAGCCACTGACCGAGGACCAGCGGCATGTGTGCACCCGGTGTGGAGGACACCAGCGGATTCGACCCACTGCTCGGGGGAGGAACGCTGGGCGACGGCGCGCTCATCCCGCCGGTCTCGAGGAGAAGGGAATACGTGCCGGTCTCACCCACCTTCAGGGTGTTGGCACGGACGGTGAACTCCGCTTCCCGGGGGAGCGCCAGTTCGATCTTGGCATCCGTCCCACCTGCGCCGTCATCGTCCGAATCAACGCTCGACCACTCCCCCTTCTCGTTGTAGTACCCGAGCTGGAGGTAGGCGTCGAAGGTGGGGGCACGCATGGTGATCCGGACCTGCTGCCCCCGGCTGCCGTTGAAACGCCAGAGATCGGCGTAGGTATCGTCGTCCAGCTTGAGATCGCCGGACTTGAGCTCCCCCTTGGCGATGACGCCGGGGCGGAGCACGGCCTGCGCCTCCGCGCGCGAAGGAACCAGCACCAGACTCGTGCCCACAGCGAGGGCGAGGAAGGCGAGACGACCGGAATGCGAGACCATAGGAGACCCTGAACGCGAGGTGTGTGAAACGGCTCAGACCATGTCGCCGGGGGGAACACCGAGCGATTCGCCGGTGAACCCCGGACGGCCCATGGCCGCATAGGTCAGCTGCTTGCCCAGCTCGACCCCGGGCTGATCGAACGGGTCGACCCCATACCAGATGCCGGCGTAGCCCGTCGCGAGCTGGAAGAACATGATGGCTTCACCGAGTGATGCCGCGGACAGCTCCGGCAGCCGGAGGGAACAGCTCATCCGGCCCATCCGGGCGAGTGCCGCCGAGGTCGCCTGACACTCCGCCTGCAAGAGCTCGGCCAGCGTGTGCCCGGGAAGGTAGGCGAGGTCGGCCGGCAGGTTCGGCAGCTCGGGAATGGTGACGTCTTCGGCGAACCGGTCCACCTCCATGAAGGTGACGACCTTGTCGTACGGCCCCTCCATGAAGAGCTGCACCTGGCTGTGCTGGTCGGTCGGGCCGACGGCACCGAGCGGGGTCGGCCCGACATGGACCTCCTGCCCCCGGCGATCCCTCGCCTTGCCAAGGCTCTCTGCCCAGAGCTGCCGGTACCACTCGGCGAATTCGCGCAGACGGTCGGTGTATGGCATGAGCACATGCATCCGGGCGCCGAGCGTCGTGTCGGCGGACCAGTGCAGGGCGGACCAGAGGGCCGCAGGATTCTGCAGCAGGTCATCCGGCTCCGCCCGGGCGACGGCCTGCCGCGCGCCGGCGAGCAGCCCCTCTATGTCGATCCCCACCAGCGCCGCCGGCAGCAGTCCGACCGGCGAGAGCACGCTGAACCGGCCACCCACGTCGGCCGGGACCTCGAGCGCGGCGATTCCCTCGCGACTCGCGATCTCGCGAAGCGCCCCTCGCTTCGGGTCGGTCGTGAATACCAGATGCCGGGTGGCAGCCGGCCCGAGCGCCTGCTCGAGCCACTGCCGAATCACGAGATACTGCGCCATCGTCTCCGCCGTGCCGCCCGACTTGCTGATCACGTTGACCAGCGCCCGGCGCGGATCGATGCGCCGGAGCGCTTCGGCGACCGAGGTGGGGTCGACGTTGTCGAGCACGGTGAGGCGCGGAAAGAAGTCCCGGCCCTCGTCGTCCAGCTCATTCCACCCCGGACGCTTGAGCGCATTCAGCAGCGCCTTCATCCCCAGCGCCGATCCGCCGATGCCAAGCACGAGGACGTGGTCGAACGCCTGCCCGACACCTTCGGCGAACCGGCGGATCTGCTGCACCGCGTTCGCCTGATCGCCAAGGCGATAGAAACCGTACTCGCCCTGGGACCGCCGCCGCCGCACCTCGGCCTGGACGTCGCCGAAGTGGCGAGCCAATTCGGCCAGCCGCGGCCGGGGCAAGCCATGCACCCCGTCCAGCCGGTCGCTGAACATCCGCCCGTAATGGAGCTTCATTCCTCTACCTCGATCGTGAGCCCGTCGTATGCCGGAGCGACCCCGGGCGGGAGCTGAGCGGCGAGCTCGGCGTGCCCGGTTTCGTGAGTGAGATGCGTGAGAAAGGTCCGTTCCGCCCCGATCGCCCTCGCCGTCTCGATGGCCTCCCCGATGGAGAGATGGGTCGGATGCGACCGCCACCAGAGCGAGTTGAGCACGAGTACCTTGAGCCCGCCCAGCTGCGCACGCACTGCTTCGGGGACCGACTTGACGTCGGTGATGTAGGCGATCGGCCCGAACCGGTAGCCGAAGACCCGCACATAGCCATGCTCGAAGGCGAGCGGCAGGACGGAAATGCCCGCGATCGAGAGCACCGCCCCCGGCTCGATCGGGTGCATTTCCAGTTGCGGCTTCGAGGTGCCTTCGAAGGCGCGGACCTCGTGGTCAAAGATGTAGCGGAAACCACTGCGAATCCGGTCGAGTGTTTCCGCCGGACCATAGCAGGGGAGCGGTCCGCGCTGGCGCACGGAGAAGATCCGGAGGTCGTCGATGCCGTTGACGTGGTCGGCGTGTTCGTGGGTGTAGAGCACGGCATCGACATGTGCCACTCGGGCCGCGAGCAGCTGCAGACGAAGCTCCGGGGGCGTATCCAGCAGGATCGTCTTGCCCCCCGCCTCGAGGAGGGCCCCGGAGCGGGTCCGCCGGTCCCGCGGATCGACGGACTGACAGACCGCGCAGGTGCAGCCGATCTGGGGGACACCAAAGCTGGTGCCGGTGCCGAGAAAGGTGAGTTTCATGTGACCGATGCCGCCCGCTACAACGCCTCGATCTTGAGCAGGTTGGTCGTTCCCGGTACGTCGAACGGCACGCCGGCGGTCACGACCACCCGCTCACCGGGTCGTGCAAGTCCGCGCGTCAGAATCTGTGAGCGTGCCTGGCTCAGCAGCGAATCGTAGTCCGTGGAGTGGGCCGTCTGAATCGGCAGGACACCCCAGACCAGGGAGAGCTGCCGGTACGTTTCGACTTCGGGCGTGGCGGCGATGATCGGAACGGTCGGGCGGTACGTCGCCACCTTCCGGGCGGTGAACCCACTGCTGGTGAAGCAGAGGATGAACGGGACGTGCAACAGTTCCGAGGCGGCGCATACGGCCACCCCGATCGCATCTTCCGTCCGCGCCGGAATGCTGGACCCGGGCTTGGGATGCCGATTGTCGTCCGTCTCCGCCCGCCGTCCCACGGCCGCGTCAAAGGCCGGGCTCCGCCCCTGACGATGGGATTCCATCTCGCGCGCAATCCGGTCCATGGCCCGCACCGCTTCGAGCGGATAGGCCCCCACCGCCGTTTCGGCCGACAGCATGACCGCGTCGGTGCCGTCGAGAATGGCGTTGGCGACGTCGGAGGCCTCGGCCCGAGTCGGCACCGGCGCCTTCACCATCGACTCCAGCATCTGCGTCGCCGTGATCACCGGCTTGCCATGGAGATTGGCCTCCCGGATGATCCGCTTCTGCACCAGGGGCACCTCCTCGAACGGCAGCTCCACCCCGAGGTCCCCGCGCGCCACCATGATCGCATCCGAAGCCTCGAGGATGCCGCAGAGATCGCGGAGGGCCGTGTCCTTCTCGATCTTCGCGATCAGCTTGATGCTCTTCGGGACAAGCCGGCGCAATCCGTCGAGGTCCGCCGACTTTCGCACGAAGGACAAGGCGATGTAGTCGACGCCGAGGGCGACGGCCTCGATGACGTCTTCCTTGTCCTTGTCGGTGAGCGCCGGCGCACTGACGTCGATGCCGGGCAGGTTCATCCCCTTGTTCGACTTGAGCTCCCCGCCGTATTCGACCGTGCCGATCACCCGCTCGCCCTGGATGTCGTTCACCCGCACGGCGATCAATCCGTCATCAAGCAGAATTCGGGCGCCGGGATGGACGTCCCGCGCGATCGCGTCATACGTCGTCGAAATCTCCCCGGGGGTCACGACGGCCTCCGGGGCGAAGACCACCTGCTGCCCGGGGACCAGCTGAATCGGGGCGGCGAGCGCCCCGACCCGGATGCGCGGACCCTGCAGATCGAGCAGAATCGCGATGGCGTCCTTCCGCTCCGATCGGACCTGCTGAACGAGGTTGATCCACTCCCGCCTGATCTCCGGTGTGCCATGGGAGGCGTTGACACGCACCACGTTCACCCCGGCATCGAACAGGGCATGCATCTGCTCCGGCCGGGCCCAGGCTGGTCCAAGGGTGGCGACGATCTTCGTACGGCGAATCGTGGCGTCGGGCACGGGCTCCTCAGGGAGGCTTATGGCGGGGGCAATTGACGGAGGGGAGAATAATCGTAAGGGAGAGGCCGGAGAAGGCGCTTCGGGGCGCGAAACGGGAACTTCTGAGGGGCGGCGGATTGGCTCTCCGAACTCCAGTTGCTGGGAGGAGGGTTGTCTCGCCCGAATATGCCGGCCTGGCGGGCGGCCACCCGAACCCGCTGATTCTCACGCCCGCCAAGCTTGACTCACTGTGGAAAAGTCCGACCGTGCCCGGGAGAATCGAGCGGAGGGATGGGATGAACCGAGGAGGCGATGAGCACCTTCCAGATTCAAGTCGGCTCGCCAGGCGATGAGATCGATTTGGAGTGTTCGGGGCTTTTGCAACTTTTCCACACGACCGGGCTGCTGCTTCGAAGCGTGCAGGCAAACGGGAGGAGAGTCACCCACGCATGTGGATTCAGTCAGTTATCAACATGTGGACTGGGGAAACGCGTGGACGGAGGCGTCTATCGCGTGGCCCGAGAAGCAGCTAGGGCATCGGCTCATTTTCCACTTGAAGTCAATGAGCTAACCACAATGCCCACAATGAGAAGAACTGGTCGCCGAATGTTGAAAAACGGATAGCGACAGTGTCGTCACGAACCTGGTAACTATGCACAGCGTGTGCATACGGATGCATAAACGCAGACAGTGCGGATTACCGAACCCGGCGGGCCTCCTGGACCGCGGCCTTCAGGGCGCGATAGGCCTTCGGGTCCAGAGCACCGAACCGGAGGTCCGCGTAGGAGACCCGCCCCTTCTTGTCGATAACGTAGACGGTCCGGCGGTTGTACCCCTTCTCCCCGGCGCTGCCGTACTTCCTGGAGACCTTCTGGTCCGGATCGCTCAGCAGCCGGAACGGAAGCCCGAGGCTTTGGGCGAACCGGACATGGGTCTCGAGCGAGTCCGCATTGATGCCGACCAGGACGACATCCTCCCCAAAGAGGTCGGCGTACTGGTCCGCGAAGGTGCGCATTTCGGCGGTACACCCGGAGGTGAAGTCCTTCGGATAGAAGGCAAGGACGACGACCTTGCCCCGCTGCGCGGTCAGCCCGAACCAGGGATCTCCCCCAACGCTGTCGCGGCTGGCCCAGGGAAGGGAGAAGTCGGGGGCCAACTCCCCCTCTCGGGGACCGTCCACGAGGATGGCCGCCGGCCGACCGATCGTGGAATCCTGAGCCACGAGCGGCACCGCCCCGGCGGACGCGAGGACCGCAGCGACCAGGAGCGGGGTCGCCGCCCGGAAAGTTCTGAACGTCATCGCGCAGTTCACTCCTTTACGCCGGCAACGCGCTTGAGGGCGGGTTCGAATCGCTGGTCCGCCCCAACGCCGGTGTAGACCACCTTCCCGGCGGCGTCCACGATCACGATGTAAGAGGTCGCGGGGGCCTCGTAGGCCCTGGTGCTCGTTCCCTTGTCGTCGTACAACACCTGGAAGGGAACCTCGTGTTGCGCAATGTAGCGGCGCACCCGTTCCGGGGACTGATTGACGGTGACGTTCACCCCCAGGAAGTGCACCTTGTCACCGACCGCCTTCTTGGCGGCGGTGACCCGAGGGAGCAGTGCTTCACAATTCTCGCACCAGGTCGCCCAGAACTCGAGCATGACCGGCTGCTTGCCGATCCACTGTCCGAGATTGACCGGCTTCCCGTCCAAGTCGTTCACGCTGACGACGGGAGCCGACGAACCGATCTTGAGACCGGATTCACCCTGCCCCTCTGCGGGTGCAGTCACCAGCGCGAGCGCCACCGCGCCCACGAGCACGAACCGGGAAATGACGAATGTCATGAGACCTTCCCCATCTGGATGAAGTAATACTCGGCCATGGCGAGTAGTACGACGCCCGCCAGCCGTTTGATCCACACGGTCCAGGCGCCGCTCTTCGGCAGCGATCCGGCAAGGCCGGAGACCAGTCCGACTGCGACCAGCAGGGCGGTCATGCCGAGGGAGAAGACAAAGAGGTACGCAAAACCCCACCCGGCACTCTGGGTCGCCGTCACGAAGGTAAGAGCGGCCGCGAACGCGGGCGCGCCGCAGGGAGCAGCGACCAGCCCGGATGTGGCCCCCATCGCAAAGACGCCACCATAGGACCCACCGCCGAAACGATTGGCCCAACCGAGCAGTCGACTCGGCACGGTGATGGGGAACACGTCGAGCATCGCGAGGGCGAAGAGCAGTAGCAGATTGCCGACCCAGAAGTATGACCAGCGGTTGGAACTGACCGAGCCGAAGAGCGAGCCGGTCAGGCCCGCCAGCAACCCGAGCGCGGCATATACCAGAGCCAGTCCGATGACGTAGGTGAGAGTAAAGCCGATCGTGCGGGCCCGCGATCGCTGAACCGCCCCCGCCCCGCCGAGGACTCCGGCGACGATGGGGATCATGGGATAGACGCACGGAGTCAGACTCGTGACCAGGCCCGCGCCGAACATCGTGGCGAGCCCAAGGAGCGGACGCTCCCGCAGGGCCGCGTCAAGCTGGAGCATCACGCTGGCTCGGGGGCGTCACGGGTCGCGCTAGTGCACGGCACCAGCAGCCTGCTCGGAGCCGTAGCGGTTCTCGACGTACTCGTTGAGAATCCTGAGGAAGTCCGCGACGATCGTGTCGCCCTTGAGCGTGACCAGCAGCCGGCCATCGACATAGACGGGCGCCTTCGGTTCCTCGAACGTGCCCGGCAGTGAAATCCCGATGTTTGCGTGCTTGGACTCTCCGGGCCCGTTCACGACGCACCCCATCACCGCGACCTTCAACTCCTCCACGCCCGGGTGGCGATCCCGCCAGACGGGCATCTGTTCGCGCAGGTAGCCCTGGATGTCCTCAGCCATCTGCTGGAAGAAGGTGCTGGTCGTCCGACCGCAGCCTGGGCAGGCGGTCACCTGCGGCGTAAAGCTCCGCAATCCGAGCGACTGCAGGATCTGCTGCGCCACCAGCACCTCCTCGGTGCGGTCGCCGTTCGGCTTGGGCGTCAGCGAGACGCGAATGGTGTCGCCGATGCCCTGCTGAAGCAGGATGGCCAGACCGGCTGCACTGCCCACGATGCCCTTCATCCCCATCCCCGCTTCGGTCAGGCCAAGGTGCAGCGGATAGTCCGCACGCCCCGCCAGCATCCGGTAGACGTCGACCAGATCCTGGATGCCAGACACTTTCGCGCTGAGGATGATCCGGTCGTGCGCCATGCCGAGCCCCTCGGCCTGGGTCGCCGAGCGAATCGCACTCTCGACCATCGCCTCCATCATCACGTCTCGCGCATCCCGTGGTACCGCCAGCCGGGCGTTCGCGTCCATCATCTCGGTGAGGAGAATCTGGTCCAGCGATCCCCAGTTGACCCCGATCCGGACCGGCTTCTCGTTGCGCAGCGCCACGTCGATGATCGCACGGAAATTGTCGTCGGCGTGTTTCCCACCCACGTTGCCCGGATTGATCCGGTACTTGGCGAGTGCTTCGGCACAGGCGGGATACTTGGTCAGCAGGAGGTGGCCGTTGTAGTGGAAGTCCCCGATGATGGGGACCCGGACGCCTTGTGCCTCGAGCCCCTCGACGATGGCCGGGACGGCCTGGGCGGCCTCTTCGTTGTTGACGGTCACGCGCACGAGCTGACTGCCGGCGCGGGCGAGGGCGGACACCTGCCGAATGGTGCCCGGGACGTCGGCGGTGTCCGTGTTCGTCATGGACTGCACGACGATCGGATGCGCACTGCCGACGGGGACACCGCCAACCACAGCGGTGACGGTCGGACGACGGGGAGAGAGAGCCATAGGAGGGGAATGCTACTGCGGTATCAGGGGACTGAGAAGGGATCGATCCGGGGCGCGTTCTATCTGGTGCGGAGGGGCGAAGAGAACTGGTGATGCACGAATCCTCGGGCCCGTCGGTGGAATGTCGCACACGCTCAACAGCACCGGGCATTCCGCGCCTCGCGCTGTTGCAGTAAGTGGTTTTGGAGTATAGACTTACAACGATCGAGGAAACTCGTTACCATGGCATATCGCTTGCCCCTGAAGCCCGCTGTTGCCGAATCGATCACCGGCCGTGCACTCCCAGAATCGGTTGCCGAGTGCCAGACCGAGCCCCGTCCCGTCTGCGTAAGGACTCGTATGAACAGCGTAGTGACCGTGCGTTCCTTGGCGATCCGAGCGCTTCCCGCCGCCTTCGCGGTTTCGCTGCTCGGACTTCAGGCCTGTTCGAGCAACGACCTGATCGCCCCAAGCAGCGTGACGCAGCTACCCGCGGGCCCCGCGTTCAGCCTGGACCCGGCGCCGGTGCTCACCACCAACACGAACGTCTGGAACTCACTGGCGCCGATGCCGACTCCGCGCACCGCGGCGGCGATCGAGGTCGTGAGCAACCAGATCTACCTCATGGGTGGCTGGGACGGGACCGCCGCTTCGGCAAAGGTCGAAGCGTATGATCGCGCCACCAATACCTGGCTCACCAAGCCTTCCCTGCCGGCGGCCCGGTACGAGGGCAACGGTGCCGCAGAGATCGGCGGCTGGTTCTACGTTCCGGGCGGGAAGTCGGCACTCGGCGTGCCCACGACCTCCCTCTACATCTGGAACAAGACCAAGTGGTCCGCGTCGAAGCCGATGCCGGCACCCTCGGCTTGTGGCACCACGATCGCACTGGTCAACAAGCTGTACGTCTCCGCCGGCTGCGACGCGACGCCGGGGTACAAGAACAACTACTACATCTACAACAAGACCGCGAACACCTGGACCATTGCATCGCCTTCGCCGACCGCCCACGCCTTCGGAGCCTCCGGGCAGGTCAACGGGAAGGCTGGCCTGATTGGCGGCTATGACTCGACCGGCCACGTCACTGCGGCGTTCGAGGTCTACGACACCCTCAGCGGCACCTGGAGCACGCTCGCGCCGATGCCGACGCCGCGTGCGCGGATGTGGGGTCGCCACGTGAACGGCCTGATCTACGTCATCGGCGGTGTGGACGACGACGGCAATGCCCTCGACGTCGTCGAGGTCTACAATCCCTGGACGGACACCTGGACAGCCCAGACCCCGCTGCCGACACCCCGTTCGGGTCTCGGCGTCATGGACATCGGCCACGCCGATCCGTACGTGCAGGCGATCGGGGGCACCGATGCCTCCGGCGCCGTGGTCGGCACCAATGAGATCCTGACGCCTGGAAACATCTGGGCGGTGCGGAAGGCAATGCCGTCGGCCGTCTCGCGGTTCGCCGGTGCCGGCACCGTCGGGGCGAACACCTACATGGCGGGCGGCATCAACGCCACCGGCGCCATCACGACATTCCGCTACTTCAACGGTTCGGCGTGGACTCAGAAGACCGCCTTGCCCCTGGCCCGATACGACGGCAATGGCCTGGATGCCATCGGCAACCTGCTCTACGTCCCTGGTGGCTACTCGCCCACCAATGGACTGCCGACCCGCACGCTGTACGCCTACAGCATCTCGGGCAACACCTGGTCGACCAAGGCGCTGATGCCGGTTGCCAGCGGCTGCGGCGCCACCGGCGCCATCAGCGGCAAGCTGTACGTCACGACGGGCTGCGACGGCGTCAACTTCAGGACGCTGCTGTCGGCCTACACGCCGAGCACCAACACCTGGGCGGCGATGGCTCCGTCGAGCCAGTCCCACGTCTTCCCGACCGCTGGCGTCTTCAACGGGAAGCTGTACGTGGCCGGTGGGCTCGACAGCAATGGCGTCGTGACCGGAACGCTCGAGATCTACGACCCGGCCACGAATACGTGGACCGCCGGAACACCGATGCCCACCGCCCGTTATCACGCCGCCGGTCGGTTTGTGAACGGCTACCTGGCGGTCATCGGGGGAATCGGCATCGACGGCAACACGCTCGACACTGTCGAGATCTACGACCCGAACACCGACTCCTGGCAGGCCGGCGTCTCGATGCCGTCGGCCCGGAACTCGATGGGCGCGGGAACCTCCGGCATGCAGGTCTTCATCCTCGGCGGCGCGGATGCCTCCGGGAACCTGCTCAATTCGAGCGACTCCTACACGCCGTAACTGGCGAGGACGTCCGCTCAGGACACAAAAAGGCGGGCCGGTCACCTGACCGGCCCGCCTTCGTATCGGGCCCTGAGCATCCCCCCCAGCGGTCCTACGCCCTCGAGAATTCGGCCGCATCAATGGCGGCGAGATCGGCGGCGCCCAACTGGAGATCGCCCGCAGTGGCCGAGTCGATCGCGTGCTCAGGAAGCCTGGCACTCGGAATCACCATCACCGTCGCTCCCTTCGCGATCACCCAGGCCAGACAGACGGCATGCGGGCTCACTCCGACGCGGCTCGCGATTCCGAGGAGCGCGGGATGGTCGTAGAGCTTCTTGGTCAGCCGACCCCCTCCGGTCGGGCTGTAGGCGAGGAAGGCGATCTCGTGGCGCGCGCAGTACTCCACCACTCCATCACTCAGCGCCTCCCGGAAGAAGGGATTGAGACGGTTCTGGACCGAGACCACGCCCACGATCCGCTCAGCCCGCCGGAGCTCGGCGACCGACACGTTGGAAAGGCCGACCCAGCGGATCTTGCCTGAACGCTGCAGGTCGGCCAGCGCCCCGAGACTCTCCTCGAACGGCACCCGCGGATCCGGAGCGTGAAGCTGGTAGAGCGCGATACGCTCAACACCCAGAGCCTTCAATGACGCCTCACACGCGGCCCGGAGATGCTCGGGACGGCCATCCCTGTCCCAGCGTCCCCCGGCACGCACGATCCCGCCCTTGGTGGCGACGAGGATCTGATCCCGCGGGCCCGACCAGCTCTGGAGCGCTCGCGCGATCAGCCGTTCGTTGTGGCCGGTATCGCCCTCGTCGAGGCAGTAGGCGTCCGCGGTGTCGATCAGGGTCATTCCGGCATCCAGTGCCGCATGAATGACTCGGATAGCATCGCGTTCCGCGGGCCGGCCGCTGATCGAGAGATGCATCCCGCCATAACCGACGACCGACACCGGAGGACCGGATGGGCCCAGTCGGCGGGTGAGCATCAGAGGCCGAAGGCCCGACGCACGAACGCGAGCACCTCGGTACGGGCCTGGTAGTAGATCGCCATTGCGTGCGCGTGGCCAGGGACGAGGTGGGCGCGCGCGTGCGCCAGGCCCTCGCTCCAGGCACGGGCATTGGCCGCGGCCGAAAAGGCATCCGCCTCGGAGCTCGTATGAAGCGTCTCCGCGACGATCTTCTCCATCGCCCGACGCGCCTGCTCTCGCCCATCGTCGCCCCAGACCAGTTCCCCGGCAGGTCCGAACGTCAGGAGGGCCTTCAGTCCGGGGACCTTCGGCGCGGCCAGGGTGACCGCAGTTCCGCCGATGCTGGATCCGACCAGCATGATGGCGGAGGTATCGATGTTGTTCTGCGCCGCCCCCCAGCTCGCCACCCGCAGCACATCATCGTCGATCCGATTGAAACCGACCTTGGCAATGCTGCTCACGAAGGCCGCTCCGAAGGCTTCGAGGTCAAAGCCGACTGGAGTGTCGATGACCACGCGTCCCGTCGGGGTCCGGGTTGAAGCCCCATGCCCCCGCTCGTCGAAGGCGAGCACGGCGAATCCCAGCTCGTGCAGATCCTCGAGCAGGGGGGCGTAGCTGTCCGCGGTGGCGGGATATTGGTGGGCCAGAACGGCGAGCGGGTAGTCGCCGCCGTCAGTGAGGTCGGGGTAGGTCAGGCTGCCCTTCAGAATCAGGCCGTCACCGGCCTCCACCGTCATTTCCAGCGAGCCGAGCGGTGGAGGCAGCGACATGGAAGCCTCAGGGACGCATCCCGAGCTGAGCGAGGAGCCGGAAATGTTCCTTCTCGGTGATGTCGCCCGCCTCGAGCAGCGGCTTCAGCGCGGCGACGACGTCCTCCCGGGTGCCGTCGACCTGGCGGCCCCGGAGTTCCTGGATCACGCGTGCGAACTTCTGGTCGTACATGTCCGCCTTGATCTCCCCTGAGCGCCTGCCAGCGGAGAGTTTGGCGATCTCCTGAGCGATTCGCGCCGGCTTGACGGGCGTGAGTTCGCCGGACTGATCGGTCATCGGTTGAGCCTCGGTGGGAAGGTGCGGATTCGCTATCCGGATTGTTGCCAAGCTACTGCGGATCGGCGCCGGACACCAGTTGTGCCCCGTGGACGGTTCAGGGTTTTGGTGGCGACTGCCGAGCCGCCGCCTCGACGGTGCGGGTCGGATCGGCCCCCCGCCAGGTGACATCGGCGGTCGGACCGTAGGTCGGTGGCACGAGGTCTTCCAGGAGTCTGAGGCAGATTCCGACCTGCGCCCGGTGATGTGCGGTGTGGAGCACGCGGCGCCAGAAGACCCAGATCCGTTCCCGCGTGGTGTCGAAGAAAGGAACCTGCTCCCTCCAGCGAGTCTGGTCGTACCGCGCGATCGTCTCCAGCCGGGGCTTCGCAAGAGCGACATAACGGGCGATATAGTCGTTGACGCCCGGTGCCTCTCCCGGGGGAAGCAGGCCGGCCACTCCCGGCTCGGCAAGGCCGATGAACTCGCCAAAGAAGCGCCGCTCTGAAAGCACCTGGTGGACCAGAATCTCCCGGACGGTGCTGCTCTTCAGGTGCGGACGGAAACCGAGCTGGTCGTCGCGGAGCTCACTCCACACCGATGCGGTCTTGTTCGTTTCCGAGGCGTAGGTATCGATCAGATGCTGGAAGAGGGGGTCGTCGGCCCGGGGGATGTCCGCGTCGCTGATGTACGCCTTGGCATAGTCCATGGAGCTGCCTCCGGTCGCGGGAGAGGCCTGGAACAGTTGGAGCCGTCGCGCCAACAGACAGGGCCACGGCGCCCTGTCATCGTACCGGCGAGGACAGGCGCCGTCCAGACGGATCAGCCAGGAGCCGGGTCGCCCTGAAAAAAACGGAGACGGGGGCGGATGTCAGGTCCGCCCCCGTCTTCCTGCCGGTCATTCCCGCCCCGGCACTCTCATTGTCTGCCGCCCTGCCCTCCGGCGAGTCAGCGACTCAGCCGCACTCGGAGAATCCGCAGACGTGGCACTTGTTGCAGCCTTCCGCATGCTCGAGCTGCGAACCGCAGTCGGGGCAGGCGCCGGCGAGGACGGGCTGATTGTGACTGAGCGAATACTGCTCCCCGCCCTGGGTCACGACCTGCTGCACCTGGGCGACGGTCGGCAGCCCAGTGGGCGCCGCGGTTCCGGGGAGCAGTTCCTGCTGGACGCCGGCCTTGTCCTGCATCCACTTCTCGACCGCGATGCCAACGGCATCCGGAACCGACATGACCTTGTTCGGTCCGAGACCGATGGAGCGATCGGAGCTGATGCCCCGGAGCTGGCGGTGCACTTCCTTCATCGGGATGCCCGAGCGGAGCGAGAGGGAGATCAGTCGCCCGATCGCTTCGACATCCGCCATCAGCGCACCACCGGCCTTGCCGAGACTCATGAAGATCTCGAAGGGCTGGCCGCGATCGTCCTCGGTGATCGTCACATACAGCGTGCCAAGCGGCGTCTCGATCCGACGAGTGGTGCCGCGAAGCATGTCGGGACGGGAGCGCTTCTGGCGGCGCTGGAGATTCTCGGCCTCGAGATCGAGCACCATCTTGCGCAGCCGCTCGTTCTCGGCGCGGAACTCCGCGATCTCGCCGTGGAGATCGGCGGCCGTCTCCCGTGCTTCACCAGCCGAGGCGCCGGTCATCCCGCCAAGATCGGAACGTGCCTCGGCCTTGCCGGAACTGGTGGCCTGCTCCTGGACCTTCTTGGCGACCGAGCCGGTGGACAGGACCTGCATGTCGCGGCTGCCGTCACGATAAACGGTCACGCCCTTGCAGCCGAGCTTGAAGGCGAGGCGGTAGATCTCCTCGACGTACGCCTCGCTGGCATCGTTGGCAAAGTTGCAGGTCTTGGAGATGGCGCTGTCGTTGTGCGCCTGGAAGGCCGCCTGCATCCGGATGTGCCACTCCGGCTTGATCTCGTTGGCCGTGGCGAACACCCGCTGCCACTTCTCCGGCACCTCGGCGAAGCGGATGTGTCCGGCCTCGGCGATCCGCTTCATCAGATCGTCGGAGTACCAGCCCTCACGCTTTGCGATCGCGACGAAATCCTCGTTGACGTCCGGCATCAGGACGCCGGCCTGATTGCGCATGAAGGCCACTGCGAAGAGCGGCTCGATGCCGGAGCTGCAGCCGGCGATGATGGAGATCGTGCCGGTCGGCGCCACCGTCGTGACGTTGCAGTTCCGGAGGCGGCGCATCGGGCGGACGCGGTTGCCCTGCGCGTCACGGCCGCAGGTGGCATCCGGTCCCCAGATGCTCTTCTCCCATTCCGGGAAGACGCCGCGCTGCGTGGCCAGCCGCTCCGACTCGACCTTGGACTCGTCGTCGACGAAGGCCATGATCTTCCGGCCCATCTCCACACCCTCTTCGCTGTCGTAGGCGATCCCGAGGCGAATCAGGAGGTCCGCCATGCCCATGACACCGAGGCCGATGCGCCGGATGCGCTTCGAGAGATCATCGATCTCCGGGAGCGGATAGTTGTTGGCGTCGATCACATTCTCGAGGAAGTGGGTCGAGAGATGGATCACCTGACGCATTCCATCCCAGTCGACCTGGCCATCCTTGACGAAGTACCCGACGTTGATCGAGCCGAGATTGCAGACGTCGTAGGGCAGCAGGGGCTGCTCGCCGCATGGATTGGTCGCTTCGTAGGCGCCCAGATGCGGCACGGGATTGAAGTGATTCGCGCGATCGATGAAGAAGACGCCGGGCTCGCCCGTCTTCCAGGCGCCATGGATGATCTTGTTCCAGACCTCGCGCGCCTTGAGCTGACCCACCACCTGCTTGGACTTGGGGTGGATCAGGTCATAATCACCATCCCGCTCCACCGCCGCCATGAACGCGTCGGTGACGGCGACCGAGATGTTGAAGTTGGTGATCTTGGTGATGTCGTCCTTGCAGCCGATGAAATCCAGGATGTCCGGATGGTCGACCCGCAGGATGCCCATGTTGGCGCCGCGCCGGGTCCCGCCCTGCTTGACGACGTCCGTGGACGCGTCATACAGGCTCATGAAGGATACCGGTCCGCTGGCGACCCCCATCGTCGAGCGCACGATCGCGTTCTTGGGCCGCAGCCGGGAGAAGCCGAATCCGGTGCCACCACCGGACTGGTGGACCAGCGCCATCGAGCGCAGGGTGTCGTAGATCCCGTTCTTGCCGTTGGAGAGCGTGTCCTCCACCGGGAGCACGAAACAGGCGGAGAGCTGCCCGAGCGGCCGGCCGGCGTTCATCAGGGTCGGCGAGTTCGGCATGAACTTCCGCTGGGCCATCAGTCCGAAGAACGCCTCCGACAGTGCCTCGACCGCGCCGACAGACGCCCCGTAGCGGCGATCCGGCTCCGCGATGGTGCGCGCGACACGCCAGAAGAGGTCGGCCGACGACTCGATCGGCTTGCCCTGGTCATCCTTGATGAGGTAGCGCTTTTCCAGCACCGTGAGCGCGTTGGCAGACAGATCGAGCGAGTGGGTTGCGTCAGCGGAATTCGCCATGGCCCGTCCCTGAACGAGGCGAGAGTGTGAAACCGGCACATGTCAGTTGGGTAACAGATCACTGCACGGCGGAGTAAAACGGAAGACAAAAGTAGGAGCGAGGGCCCTGCGCGACAATACGCGGGAAAGTCACGCAAATACGTGCAAAATCAATTTTCACATCACAAAGCTGTCACAACGTCCAGGGAGACGAAAATGGGGCGGGCTCGCGCCCGCCCCGCTGACTCCGACCACGCCAACTCACGGCTTGACAGGAGGAAATTTCCCGCTGCGATGTCGCTTCGCCTGCTCGACATAGTGTCGCCACGTCTGTTCGATCCGTAGCGTCAGTTCTGCGTCAATCGGACGGACGACTTTGCCCGGAACTCCCATCACGAGCGAACCGGCCGGTACGCGAGTGCCCTCCGGAAGCACCGCCCCTGCCGCAATGAGACTGCCGCGCCCGACGATGACGCCATTCATCAGGATGCTGCCCATGCCGATCAGGCAGTCATCTTCGACCGTGCATCCATGCAGGATGACACGATGCCCGACGGCCACACGGTTACCGATGGCGCACGGGACCCCGTCGTCCACATGGACGATGGTACCATCCTGGAGATTGGTATGATCTCCGATGCGAATAGCATCATTGTCGCCGCGCAGGATCGAACCGTACCAGATGCTCGACTCTTCCCCGACGGCGACGTCCCCCATGACGAGCGCGGTCGGCGCGATCCAGGCCGACCTCGCGATGACCGGACCGCTCATGGCGTGTCCGGCGTGAACGCCGCCATCGTCCAGCCGTCAACCGGCTGGCCATCGCGCATCGCCGGCGTCCATTCCATGCTCTGCACGTAGTTTTCGACCGCCTGCGTGAACGCCGGCTCGTTCGACGCCTGCCGGGTGCGGACCGCGAGCGTCTTCCCCTGTCGCGACACTTTCACCACTACGATCACCGCCGACGGCACGCCCTGCACGCCGTTCGGCGGGGCGAGCCGCGTCGCGCCGAGGGGAAGTGGCGGAGAATCGTAGCAGGCCCGACCGAATCGATTCGTGGCAGACGGGTTCTCGCAGTCGAGGCGCGCCAGCACCCGTCGCCGCAGCTCGGCCGCGGAGCCGGCGGGAGGAGCTGGCGCGTTGGTGGTGCTCAGATTGGGAGAAACCACCAGTCTCCCGGAGGGCTCGATGTGCACGCTGTCGGTATAGAAGGCAAACCCTCGGGCGGAGACGCCGAGTTCGTGCCAGCCGACAGGGAGCCGGATCCCCGCCCCCGGCTGGGTGACGGGGCGGGAATCGATGTAGACCTGCGAGCCGCGGGGCAGATTCTCGAGCAGCAGCGTCCCGCTGTCCCCCACGTTCGTCTCCGGTGGCTTGCTGACCGGAGGGGCAGGCTTGGGCGCTTGGGCGTTCACCCGTGTGGTCTCGCCGGTCGCCGAATCAAAGCGGGCAAGCTCGGGAGAGAGCAAGGAAGAATCCTGCACCGCGAGGGAGTCGGGGTGCATCGCGGCCGCCGAGTCCGGTACGGTGGCTGAGGGAACGGTGTCCTGGGCGGGCCGCCCCCCGAACACCCCTTTCCTATAGAGCGTTCTCGCCCCGAGGCCGAGGACCGCGATGACCAGCAGCGCCAGTACCCAGGGAACGAAGTTGCCCTGACTTGGTTCCTCGGCGGCCACCGAGCGGCGCATCACCGAGCGCCTGGGGGTATCGGGCCCGCGGGCTGGTGCGCTGCCCGGCGCGGGTGGCTGAGGGAGCGCGCGGGCGACCGGTGGAGGAGAGAGCGGAATGGACGCCGCTGGCAGGGGGGTCGTGGACTGGACCGCGAGAATCGCCTGAGCGGTCGACACGCGCCGGCCCATCACCGATTCCCTCGGCTGCCCTTCGAGAGCGCGAAGCAACGCCTCGGCGTCCTGGAAGCGGTCCAGCGGGTCCTTCATGATCAGCTTCTTGATGATCTCGAAGAGCCGCCGCTCATCCGGCGTGTCGAGCAGCGGCACCGGGATCGGCTCCATGATGTGCTTGTAGCCGATCGCGAAGCTGTCCTCGCCGTCATACGGTACCTCACCCACCAGCGCCTGGTAGGCGAGGACGCCGAGACTGTAGAGGTCGCTGCGTCCGTCGATGCTCTGCGCGCGCGCCTGCTCGGGACTCATGTAGTGCGGGGTGCCGATCGACATGCCGGTGCCGGTCAGCTTCGAGCCGCTGCCGGCCTTGGCGATCCCGAAGTCGGTGACCACGCACTGCCCGAACTCATCGAACATGATGTTGTCAGGCTTGATGTCCCGGTGCACGATGCCACGCTTGTGGGCATAGCCGAGGGCGCTGCCGACATCGCTCAGCAGCTTCCGGATTTCCCCGGGCTGGAGCTTCTTCCGGTCGGCCAGCACGCGCGAGAGCGACCCGCCGCGCAGCAGCTTCATCACGAAATAGATGACGCGGCCGCTTTTGCCGACGCGGTAGATCTGGATGATGTTGGGGTGTTCGAGGCCGGCGGCGGTCCGGGCTTCTCGCGTGAACCGCTCGACGAATTCGGCGTCGAAGGCGAGCGAAAAGGGCAGCACCTTGATCGCGATTTCGCGTTCGAGGTGGCGGTCACGGGCCCGGTAGACGATGGCCATCCCGCCGCGCCCGAGCTCCTCGAGAAGTTCGTACTCCTCGCTCAGCGCGTCGCGGACGATATCAAGTTCAGTCACATCGCCGCCAGCGATCGCCTGAACGGGCGTACTCACCCGCAGATCGAGGCCGCAGGTGGGGCAGAACTGCGTCGCCTTCTGGACCTCGGTGCCGCACCTTTGACAGAACATGGCCGAACCTATGCGGTTCGGCCATTGAGAGTCAAGTCTTTGAGGTAGGTGGAGTTAGGTTGGGCGGATGCCTCAGCGGTCGATCACCTCGAAGCGGGCCCGGCTGGTCCGGAGATTCCCCGCCGTATCCTTGACCTGCACCGCGATCCAGTAGCGCCCCGGTGACAGCCGATCGAGGGCGACGCTCCGGCCGAAATGGGTCGCCGTGCCCTGCGAGTGATCCTCGAAGCCCAGCCGGATGGCGGGCTTCCGCGAACCGAAGATACCGAGGAACCCTCCCCCGCCCTCCTTAGTAATCAGGATTTCGGTCCGGAACGGGGCCCCGGTCTCCAGTCCGTAGACCTCGTAGTAGAGTTCCATCGGCGCGCTGCGCCGGTAGCGTCCCAGCGGGTTGAACCACACCGTATCCCCTGGAGCGGGCCGCCAGGTCAGGTTGGCCGCGCGTGCACCGAGCGCGAGTCCGCTGAGCTCGAACCGGTCCCCGGAGAAGTCCCCCGCCGTCAGCGTGTCGGTCGGGAGCATGACCCCGTTGTCATCCCCTTGCTCGATCGCCAGATGATAGGTCAGCGGACCGGGGACCACCGGCACCCTCAGCTTGCCCACCAGGTGCTCGTTGGCCGGCACAAGTTCGCGATTGAGGAACAGCGTGGTGGTGTCGACGGCCGCGACGCTCCTGCCCGTGCGGTCGGCGACCGTCAGCCGCACACGCACCGGATAGACATGACCGCGATCGGTCGGAATGTCGTGCAGGGCCGACCCGGGAATCGCGTAGGTCACGTGCAGCAGGCCGCCGAGGGAATCCCGCCCGACCACGACGACATCCGTCGCGACCTTGAGCGGGCGGGCATACGTCAGCTCGTAGGTATCCGTCTTCGTTCCGATCGCGATGCTGCGCCGCCCGAGCATCCGCTCTTCCGTCAGGTACTTCTGCGAGCCGGCGGTGCCGGCGGCAATCAGCCGGGAGTACACCGGCGCGAACCGGTCGCGCGTCGTCAGCAGCTCGTTGGCCATCGCAGCGCCCGGACTGTTGTCGCGGTCCGCCCGGAGTGCCATGGCATCGCTGAACCCGAGAACGTCGAAGAGACTCTCGACCAGCTTGTAGTCCTGCACATCTTCTCGGGCCATGAAGTGGAAGACGAGATCACCGTCGGCCCGGCGGTAGTGCCACGATTCGTTCAGCTCCATCCCTGGTGCGCTGTACGTGGCGCGCTGAGTGGGCTCGCCGTGGCGAATGTAGATGACGCCGCGGTCATCGTATTCGCGGCTGCCGGAGCGGTAGCGTTCGACGATGTCATAGTGCCGATTGGGTGTGACCAGCTGGAAGTTGCGACGGGCGTAGTAGAGCCGGCGATAATGCTCCCGCAGTCGCTCGCCATCGCGCAGCAGGGCCCCGCGATCACGCTGGCCCCAGAAACGGCGCAGGAAGGCCACCCGGCGCTCGCCGGACGTCTGGTCGAACTCGGCCATCGCACTGTCGTTGGCAATCAGCGCGAGATCGGCCCGGTATTCTGCCACCGAGGTGGAATCGGTGCTCGCCGCGCCATCGTAGTACGCCCGCTGACCGTCGAGCGAGCCGTGCAGGAACTCGGTGCGGGCCAGCTCGAGCTCGCCGAGTCCGTGGCGTCCCCCCTTCCCCAGATATCCCCGGAAGGCGGAAAGCGCGGAGTCGATGTCGCCGACCTCCCGCTCCACCCGGCCGCGATAGAGCAGCACCTCGGGATTGGCGGCGGCCGAAGTGGCAGCCGCCTGACGGAGCGCTTCCCGGGCGATGTCGGTCTTGATGTTGATGCGCTGGCGGAGGGCCGTGGAGGCGAGTTCGACGAGTCCGTCGACGAAGGAGGGATCTTCCTGCACCGAACGGGCGAACGCGTTGGCGGCGCGGGTGAGGTGATCCTTGCCGAACATCGCCTGCAATCCCTGAACGATCGAGATCTGCGAGTCGCCGACCCGGTCCTCCGCGAGTCCAAGACCGTACCAGGCGAGGGGCCAGGTGGGCTGCAGTTCGGTCGCCCACTGGAATTCCCCTGCGCCGTCATCGTAGCGGCTCTTGCTGCCCAGATCGCCGATGCGAACCGCGAGGAACCCCAGCCGCAGGTGGTGCAGCGGGTTGTCGCGATCCGCCTTGGCGATCTGGATCAGCCGCTGCTCAAGCTGCAGCAGCGCGAGGCTGTCGCTCGTGGTGCCGAGCGAGTCGCGGAAGGCGTTGAGCGCCGCCCGGTCCGCGGGCGACTGCGCGAGCGCGGGCGACGCACCGGCGGAGAGGGCGAGCGCCGCCAGCAGGCAGACCAGGGTCGAACGTCCGGCCATCGGAATCGCGATCACTCCTCGATGTTGCATGTTGGCGACCGGACCGGCGGAGCATCCGCCCCCGGCGAGTCGTGCTAGGGGACGCCCGTCCCTATCTCGAGCGCCACACCTCGCAGATACTCCGCGATACCGTCCCGCACCGCCAGCGCGTAGCGGCGCCGTCCTTCGGGACTGCGCAGCGCGGCTTCCTGCTCGGGCAACATCATGAACAGCCCCTCGGTGAGCACTGCGGGCATCCAGGTCGGGCGGACGAGGGCGAGGTCCCCGCGCGCGGCTCCAAGGTCCCGGAGTCCGAGGCGGCGAACCAGTACACGCTGAATCGCGCGGGCCAGCGGCAGACTCCTAGGATGATTGTAGAAGACGCTCGAACCGTTGTTGGTGAAGGGGTTCAGTCCATCGGGCAGCGCGTTGTTGTGAATCGAGACCAGCAACTCCGCCCCGACGGAGTCGGCGAAACGAGTGCGCGCCGCGAGGTCGACCGGAGTATCCGTCGTGCGGGTCAAGATGACGCGTGCCCCCGCGGCCTCGAGGAGGTCCCGTACGATCAGCGACACTGCAAGATTCGCCTCGGCCTCGCGCAGTCCGGTCGGGCCGGTCGCGCCGAAGGGAGGATGGCCCGGGTCGACGACGATCAGCCGGTCGCGCAGGGGATGCGCCGCATCGATCTTCGGCGGCAGGCGCACCTCGAGGATCAGGTCGTTCCCGCTCCACCGGGTCCGATAGCCCCACACCGGACCGGCGAGGTCCAGGGTGAGGGTGACCTCGTCGCTCGCGGCCTGCAGCCAGCGAATGTCGCGCACGTAGCCGTCGTGGGCTCCGTAGCGGGTCCAGTTGACATCCGCAACCGTGTTGTAGAGCCGGACTGTCAGGCGGCCCCGCTCTTCCTCGACCCGGAACGGCACCCGCTGCGTCACGGGGATCCGGAGCAGCGCGCGATCGGGGGCCGGTGTCAGGGTGAGGGAGAGCGCCGTGCCTCGAATCGCCGGCGTCGCCGGCGGGAGGGCGATCGCGTCCCCCGCCGGGACCCAGGCGTCCTGCCCGCGGGACAGCTTCACCCGGAGGTCGTCCCCCAGGCGGCCGTTCGCCACAGCGCGAGTCCCGGTGGGGAAGAACCAGTGATACGTCGCGCCCGGCCGGGCCCGGCCGATGGTGAGGCTGTCCGTATTGCCCTTGCGGGCCGTATCGTCGTCGAACTCCACGACGGCGGGAACGGTGTCAAGCAGCGCCAGCCGGATCGGCCAGCGGGCCCGGGCGGTATCGGCACCGAGGATCGCCTCGACGACGACATCGCTCGACCCCTCGGCGGGACGTCCCCCTGTCGCAGGGGAGGTCCCCCCCTGCCGGCAGCAGGACGGCATCGGTGCCGCGGGTAGTGACGGACCGAGCAGCGGCCCGGGATTCTCGCCGAGTGCGCGGCCGCGGAGCGCGCCGATGTATTTGTCCGCGCGACGCGGAGCCTCAAACTTCGCGGTGTCCCGATCGAAGGCCCGCACGCCCCAGGAGACCTCGCCCGGCCCGACGTCGGCTGCCATGGGAACGATCGTCCCGTCCGGCAAGATGAGCCGGACATCTGCCCCTTCGGTCGCGCGCAGGCTGACCGGGAGATATTCGTCCCGGGGCCACCAGATCCGACTCGCCGGCGCGAATGAGGTCGTATCGATCCAGACTCCAGTCGCCGGCGACTGGAAGCGACGGACCCGCCGCATCGTGTACGGCAGCGTCGCGGAGTCGGTGGCCGACCTCGCCACGAGGGTGAAATGCGCGTCGGAGTCCCCGGCCAGCGGGAGCCAGGCGAGCCAGGCTCCGTTGGGCCAGACCGGAACGGGGGTGCCGTTGACCGTGAGGGTTGCCTGGCCGGTTCCGAGCGAACCGAAGAGGAAGGTGGAGTCGCGGGCGTCCACGATGTCCGTCGGCGAGGGGTAGACGACCGAGATCTGAAGTGGCCCGACGACCTCGGGAACTGGGGGTAGTCCGGCGGCGCTGGAGTCGGCTGGCCCGGCCATCGTGGGTCCCGGGGCAGTTCGGGCCGTGCCGGCCGGGGGCCTTACCGGGGACGGACCCGGCGAGCCTCTGCCGGGAGCGCAGGCAGCAGTCAGAGTCAGGGTGAGGAGGAGTGCGGCGGAGCGGCGGGAAGGCATGGGCTGCAAGGTACACAGCCACCGAGACTTACGGCAGATCGTCCGTTGACGCTCCCGGCGGCCAATCCTAGATTGCATTTGGGCATCCGTCCTCATCTCCCAGACCCGAGGTACGCTCCATCTTCATGCAACCGGCGCGCGCTGGTCAGCACTCCAGTGACAATTCCGTCTTTGCGAGGCGGTGAGGTCACCCATGGTGCCTGACGCTTCCCGCGGAGTCGCGCCCGGAGGCCCGAGCGTGAAGTGCCCATCGTGCAACACGCCGGTGGGCGCGGACCTGCCGTTCTGCGGCACCTGCGGCACGCGCCTGACACAGGCTCGCGCCGCCCACGCCTGCCTTCGGTGCGGCCGCCAGAACGACCAGGGGTTCAAGTTCTGCCCCGCCTGCGGAGCGGCATTCAGCGACACCGGCCCGCAGGTGGTCGTCCCGGTCGCGGTGAAGGCGGGCGCCGTGGCGCCGCAACTCGCCCTGCTCGACCGGGCCGGACAGGTCGCCCAGCGTTTTCCCCTGCTGAATGCGGTCACGACGATGGGGCGGTCCGGGGCAGACATCAACTTCCCCGACGACGACTATCTCTCGCCCCTGCACGCCCAGTTCCTGTTCCTGGACGGCATCCTGACCCTCCGCGATCTCGGCAGCAAGAATGGCACGTGGATCTACCTCGACGAGCCGCATCGGCTCACCGACGGCGACCAGGTGCTGCTCGGCAGCCAGATTCTCCGCTATCGCCGCCTCGGGTATCCCGGCCCCCGGCCCCCGGAGCAGGATCAGACCCGGCGGCTCGGCAGCCTCACACCGGCGGCGGACATCGCCAACCTGGCGCAGGTGCGGGCGGACGGGAGCGCGCGTGACATTCTCACGCTCTCACCGGGAAGAACGGTGCGGGTGGGCCGGGAGCAGGGTGACTGGCAGTTCCCCTATGACTCGTCGATGAGCGCGCTGCATGCGCTCATCCGCAGTGAAGATGCGGATTTCGTGCTGGTGGATGCCGGCAGCCGGAACGGGGTGGCCGTGGCGGTGCGGGGGGAGCGGCGCGTGCCGCCGAACGCCCGCCTGCTTGTGGGAGACCAGATGCTGCGCGCGGAGATCGGATGAGGGTTTGCACGACGTGCGGCGCCGAGTACGGCGACGACCAGCTCTTCTGCGTCCGGGACGGGACGGCGCTGCGGAAGTCCGCCGCCGGCACCGACCTCGTCGGCGAGATCATCGCCGAGCGCTACCATATCACCAAGAAGCTGGGTGAAGGCGGCATGGGCCAGGTGTACCTGGCCGAGCATGTGAAGATGGGGCGCCGCTGCGCGATCAAGATCATGACGCCGGGGACGATGAGCGACCCCGACGCGATCAGCCGGTTCAACCGCGAGGCGGCGAACGCGAGCCGCATCAGTCATCCGAACGTCTGCGCCATTTACGACTTCGGCGAGACACCCGAGGGGCTCATCTACCTCGCGATGGAGCTGATCGAGGGGAAGAGCCTCACCGCCCTGCTGGACGAGACCCCGGCCATGCCGCTCGCCCGGGCGGCGGGGATGATCGTCCAGTGCGCCGAGGCGCTCCAGGTCGCCCACGACCTCGGCATCGTGCATCGCGACCTGAAGCCCGACAACATCATGGTCATCACCGCCCGCGGGAAGGACACCGTGAAGGTGGTGGACTTCGGCATCGCCAAGGCGATGAGCGGCGACGAAGGGGGGAAGCAGAAGGTCACCAAGACCGGCTTCGTCGTCGGCACCCCGGAATACATGTCCCCGGAGCAGCTGGCCGGGGACAGTGTTGATGGGCGGAGCGACCTCTATTCGCTGGGTCTCGTGTTCTATCGGATGCTGACGGGGGCATCGCCCTTCCCCGCCGACAGCCAGCAGGAAACGATGATCAAGCGGCTGACCGACGATCCGATTCCGCTCGCCGCGGCGCGCCCCGATGTGCGCTTCCCGGCGGAGCTGCAGCGGGTGATGGACAAGGCGCTCGCGCGGAGCCCGTCGGACCGGTATGCCAACGCCGGCGACTTTGCCCGCGACGTACGGAAGCTCGCAACCAGTATGACTGGGGCGGTGGACGTCGAGGCCGGCACCCAGGTTGTGCGCGCCGAGGAGATCAAGGCGGCGATTCCGGCGACGCGGGTGGATCCCAAGGCCGGAGCGCCGAAGCCGAAGGGCGATGCCGCACCGGCCAGGGCGCCGGCTTCGGCACCTCCGGTCAGGAAGAGTTCGCTGATCGTGCCGATCGCCGCCGTGGTCGTGCTCGCGGCAGCCGGGGGCGGGCTGCTGCTGCTGCGCGGCAGGAACGGACCCGCCCCCACGCCGGCGGATACGACCCAGCAGGTGACCGTCCCGACGATTCCTGCGGACTCGCAGAAGCAGCAGGGCGGCGATCCGGGGCCAGTGGACCAGATGCACTCCGCGGACACCACGGCGAAACCGTCAGGCACCGGATCCGTCAAGCCGGGCACGAAGCCGCCGATCGGGCGGGACAGCGCCGGGCAGGGACCCTTCCCGACGCTGCCAAGTACCGCGTCGCTTTCCGCGCAGCTCTCGGCTCTCGAGGATACGATCTTCGATACTCCCTCCCGAAGAGCCGTCGCGCGCACCCGGGCGCAGTCGCTCTATCAGGATTCCGCGATTCCCCGAAATCTCCGGGGACGTGCCGCGGCCGCAGTCATGAACGCGTACCTTCAGGATGCGACCGACGCCTGCAAGAAGACACCGCCGGATCTTGCGGCGTGGAAAGACCTCCGGGACAGCGCACACACTTGGGCCGTCAACGCCGCAGGGCTGGACGACAAATATCAGGACCGGGCCGACCTCACAGAAAAGATGACCTGCCCTTGAGCACAGTCCACGTCTCCGTCTTCGGCAAGACCGATCTCGGCCGCACCCGCGATCACAACGAGGACACTTTCCTCGTCGCCGATCTCTCGCGCCGGGTCTCGAGCCTGCAACCCGACATGCGGGAGCACGAAGTCGGCCCGCGCGGATCGCTCTTCATGGTGGCCGACGGCATGGGCGGCGCCGCCGCCGGCGAGGTCGCCAGCCGGATGGCCGCCGACGCCGTCTTCAGCCACATGACCAGTGTCTGGCCCGAGGACAACGAGATCAGTGCCCAGCGATTCGCCTACCGGATGAAGGAGGCGGTCGAACTCGCCAACAACCGCATTCACACCCACGCCCGGGAGCATCCCGAGGTGCGCGGCATGGGGACCACGGCGACGGTGGCGGGCATCTTCGGCTCGGATCTCTATCTCGCGCAGGTCGGGGACAGCCGGGCCTACCTGGTCCGCAACGGGCAGATCACCCAGATCACCAAGGACCAGTCCCTGATGCAGCGGCTGGTCGAGGCCGGGGAGATCACCGAAGAAGAGGCGGAGCAGAGCGAGCGCCGGAACATCATCCTGCAGGCGCTCGGCCCCGATCCCCGGGTGAAGGTGGACCTCACCCGGCAGTCACTCTGTCGCAACGACCTGCTCATCCTCTGCTCCGATGGACTCTCAGGACAGGTCAAGAAAGAGGAGATCTGCGAGATCGCGGGCAGCACGGCGGATCTCATGGAGGTCTGCGCCAAGCTGATCGACCTCGCGAACGAGCGCGGCGGACCGGACAACATCACCGCGATCGCGGCGCGCTTCGGCGGCAACGGTCTCAGCGAACCCGATGGCGGTGCCGGCGTCGGCCACGAGGTCTACCCGCTGACCGAGGCCGAGGCGACGACGGAGCCGGTGCCGGTCTACACCGGCAGTCCAGCCCCCGTCCCGCTTCCGAAGCCGGCCCCGCAGCCCCGCTGGCTGCTGGTCGGTCTGGTCACGCTGGTCGTGGTAGCTCTGGGCCTGTTCATGCTCTTCGGCCAGCACTGAACGGACGCCGACTGCGCATGCGAGCCCAGTTCACCTTCCTCTCCGGCACGCGCGCAGGACAAACCGACGTCTTCGCCCAGGCGCACATCGGCATCGGGCGTCATCCGCAATCCGAGCTCAAGTTCGACGCCGACCAGGATCTCGACGTCTCCAGCCGCCACGCGACGGTCACCCTGGTCGGCGACCTCTTCGTGCTGCGGGACCTTGGCAGCACCAACGGCACCTTCGTCGGCGGCAAGCGAATCACCGGCGACCATGTACTGACCAGCGGGGAAACGATCCGGTTCGGGCCGAGCGGACCGGAGATCCGGTTCACGGCGATCGCCACGCCCCGCGCCCCTGAGGCGACCCCGCCGAGCGAAGCCAAGGGCCCAGGCACGGTGGTCTTCGGCGCCAAGCCGGGGACGCCGCCCGAGCCTCCGCCCAAGCTGACTCCCGAACAGCTCCGCACGCCGCGGCGTACGCCGGGGCCGGGAACCAATACCCGGATCCGAGTCGCCGTCACCAAGCAGACCAAGACGCTCCGCAACACAGTGATCGGGCTATTCGCCGTCGTCGTGGTGCTGTCCGGTGCCTACCTTTGGCAGGCGGCCGAGACGGGCCGGCGCCTGACCGAACAGCGCCAGCTCCTGCTGGGACAGGTCGACAGCCTCATGGCGGAGATCGGCACGATGGCGGCCGGCAGCGAGGGCCTCAAGGCCGCGCTCGATTCCGCCCAGGCCGAGGCCGAGCGGCTCAAGCAGCAGCTGGCCGCGACGCCCAACGACGCGCGGCTGATCAACGACCTCCGCACCCGGCTCGATGCCGCCGTGCGTCAGCAGCGGACCCTGGCCGGCGCTGCGCAGATGGACGCGAAGGGAATCGCGAATGCGAACCGCGACGCGATCGCCCTGATCTTCGTGCAGTTCCCGAGCGGACAGGTCTACACCGGCACCGGGTTCGCCGTCCGGACCGACCCTAACGGCGGCTACATCGTCACCAACAAGCATGTGGTGGTCGATTCGACCGGCGTCGCGGCAGCCAAGATCGGGGTCGTCTTCGACGGGACGCGGCAGAACTTCAAGGCCGACATCGACAAGATTGCCGAGCATGGCGACCTCGCGCTGCTCCGGGTGAGCGTGCACCGGGGTGTCCCCGTGATCAAGGGACTGGCCGACAGCACCCGCCAGCTCGAGATGGGCGAGCCCGCCGCCGTCCTGGGATTCCCGCTCGGGCTCGATATCGCCGGTGGCCGAGACTGGACCGAGTTTGGTGCGGCCGCCACGCTGACTCTCGGCACCGTGTCCCGCACGCTGCCCGATCTGCTCCAGCTCGACAGCTACGGCGCCCAGGGCGCGAGCGGCAGCCCGATTCTCGACAAGGCAGGCCTCGTCATCGGCGTCCTCTACGGCGGCCAGCCAGGGAGCGGTGGACGCATTCTGTACGCGGTTCCGGTGAACTTCGTATGGGAACTGCTCCAGCCCTGATCTGAAACCCCGTCCGCCTTCCACTCTGAGACGGGGGTGGTGAGGGCAGTCACCGCCCCATCCCCTCCCGGGCAGCATCATTGCCCGCATGGAGTTCCCTCCGCCATCGCTGTCCCACGCCCGCGCCTCCGATCGCCTGCTTTCCGGGGTGGCCAGGGGCGGCATCCTGCTGTTCCTGCTCGGGGTGAGCGCGGCGGCCTGGTGGACGCTCTCCCGAATCGATCACGCCGTCCGCGATACCGCGCGCTACAACCTCAGCACGGTGATGGCGAGCGCCCGCGAGGCCACCCGGCACTGGGCGACGCGCCAGCAGACGATGGCGGTCGGGGTGGCCGCGACTCGCGGCCTCGGCCCCGCCGTCGCGAGGATGATCGGGAGCTCGGTATCCCCCCACCCTGACGGGCGGGCGGGCGAAGCCGTGCGGCGGTTGCTCGACTCCGGAATCCGGGAGCACGGCATCCCCGGCTACTGGGTGATCCGCGCCGACGAGAGCACCCTGCTGCACTGGCCCGACTCCGTCGCCGCGAGTCCCCCGGCGGCGATGCGTGATGCGCTCGAAAAGGCCATCGATGGCCTGCCTGCCCTCAGCACCTTCCAGGAGGGCCGCCGCGCATCTCCCCTGCTCTGCGCCTTCGCCCCGATCCGCGACGAGCATGGCGAAGTCATCGCCGTGCTCGCGCTGGCCCTTCCGGTGCACCAGGAGCTGGACGCGCTGTCGGCTGAAAGCAGAATCCATTCGCTGAGCGAGGTGTACTTCTTCGCCGCGGATGGGCACGTCCTTGGTTCGAGTTCCGGAACCGAGCCGGTCTCGACACGGAATGGCACCTCGGCGCCGAGCCGGGCTCGCATCACCAAGGCAACGATCGAACGTGGGTCCGGCGCCGACCTGGACGGCTACGAGAATCACGAGGGGCGGCTGGTGATCGGGTCGTGGGCCTGGGACGATCAGCTCGATCTCGGGATCGCGGTGGAGACCGATGCCCGGAGCGCCTACCACGTCGTGAATACCGCCCGGAGCGCCCTCTTCGCCGGCGCGGCGCTGACCTTCCTCCTTTTCCTCGCCGCGCTCGCCGCCGTCACCCAATCTCGGCGACGGGCTCACGCACTCTCCGCACTCCAGCGCCGGCTCGCCGCGGTGCTCGAATCGACCACCGACCCGGTCTGCTTCGCGGACGCGGACGGGAATGCGATCTACCTCAACGACGCGGGCCGCAAGCTGCTCGGTGGCGGCACCGAGTTCCCGCCACGCGATCACGTGGTTCCCTCGTGGACGAGGGTGCTCCTGCGGACCGACGCGCTGGCTGCGGCGGCCCGCGACGGGACGTGGCAGGGGGAAACCACAATCCTTACCGCGGATGCGCGGGAGCTCACCCTGTCGCAGGTGATCATCTGTCACCGCCGACTCGATGGCATGGTGGACTTCTACTCGACGATCGCGCGCGACATGACCGAGCGGAAGCAGCTCGAGCGCCGTCTGTCCGAGGAGAAGGAGCGGGCCGAGGTCACGCTCGGATCGATCGGGGACGCGGTCGTGCGGACCGACGCCAGAGGCGTCGTCGAGTATCTCAACCCCGTCGCGGAGCAGCTGCTCGGCTGCCGGAGCGCCGAGCTGGCGGGCCGGCCGATCTCGAGTGTGGTCGCCCTGGTCCACGAGACGACGCGTGAACCGATCGAGAACCCGGTGGAGACCTGCCTCCGGGAGAAGCGCGTCGTCGGGCGCTCCAATCTCTCGCTCCTCGTCCGCCCCGATGGCCGCGAGTTCGCGATCGATGACAGCGCCTCTCCCGTGACGAATAACGACCAGGAGATCATCGGCGCGGTGCTCGTCTTTCACGACGTGAGCCGCGCCCGGACCCTCGCCCGGCAGCTCGCCCATCAGGCCAGCCACGACCATCTCACCGGGCTGGTCAATCGTCACGAGTTCGAGCGGCGCGTCGGCCGGGCGCTCACGCGGGCGCAGGAGGAGGCCGTCACCCACGCGCTCTGCTTCCTGGATCTGGATCAGTTCAAGGTGGTGAACGACACCTGCGGCCACGTGGCGGGCGACGAGCTGCTGCGCCAGCTCGCGGGCGCGCTCCAGAAGAAGGTCCGCCGGCGGGACACCCTGGCCCGCCTTGGGGGGGACGAGTTCGGCGTGCTGCTCGAGCATTGCCCGCCCGGCCAGGCGACCCGGGTAGCGCACGACCTGCTCGAGACGGTGCAGGAGTTCCGGTTCGTCTGGGAGGGAAAGCCATTCGCGCTGGGCGTGAGCATCGGCGTCGTGCCGATCACGGCGGAAACGGAGAGTCTCGCCAATGTGCTCCGCGACGCGGACGCCGCCTGCTATGCCGCCAAGGAGCGGGGCCGGAACCGGGTCCATTTCTATGAGCCCAACGATGCGACGATGGCGCTCCGCCAGGGCGAGATGCAGTGGGTCAGCCGCATCACCTCGGCCCTCCAGGAGCACCGATTCCGCCTCTACGGCCAGCCGATCGTGCCCCTGGTCCTGCATCCCGGCGAGCGGACCCGGGTGGAGATCCTGCTCAGAATGGTGGAGCGGGACGGCACCCTGATCGCGCCGGGCGCGTTCATTCCCGCGGCGGAACGGTACAACCTGATGGGGGCGGTGGACCGCTGGGTGGTCCGCGAGGTCACCGCGCTGTATGCCCGGCACCGGGCCGCCGGCTGGAAGCCGATTGCCTCGATCAATCTCTCCGGCGCCTCACTCGGCGATCCCACGATGCTCTCGTTCGTGCGCGACCAGCTCGCCCGGAACGAGGTGCCACCCGAATCCCTCTGCTTCGAGATCACGGAGACGGCCGCCATCGCGAACCTGGCGCTCGCGGCGCATTTCATCCGCGACCTCAAGTCGCTGGGCTGCTGGTTCGCGCTGGACGATTTCGGGAGCGGCATGTCCTCGTTCGCCTACCTGCAGAACCTGCCGGTGGATTCGCTGAAGATCGCGGGCGCGTTCCTGCGCCACATCGAGAACGACCCGGTCGAGTATGCCATGGTCGAGGCCATCAATCGGGTCGGCCACGTGATGCGGCTCAAGACGGTCGCGGAAGGGGTGGAGAGTCTCGAGACGCTCGAGACGCTTCGGAAGATCGGGGTCGATTACGCGCAGGGCTATGCGATCGGCGAGCCGATTCCGATGGAAGAGCTGATCGCCCAGGCGCTTCCGCTCACACGGGCCGAGGCGCGCCCACGCCCGCTGCTGCCACCGGAGGGACCCCGCTCGAGACCGGCGATCGCCTGACCGGTCGGGGGGGGCGACTGACCTCCCTGGACCGGGCGGGCGCCGAGTCAGGCCAGTCCACCTCGCGCAACGAGCCAGCGCGCCACCGCCTCCTGCATCAGCGGCTGCCGGTGCCAGGCGACCAGGATGGGACAGTCGCCCGGGATCTCCGCCGCCAGCCGTGGATGGGCGAACAGGACTACGAGCGCAGCCTCCGGGACCAGCGCCTCGAGCTTCGCCAGACTCTCCGGCCCGAATCCCCCCCTTCCCTTCGCGGCACGCGGCTCCGCGAAAGCGAGCACGATCCGCTTTCCCTCATGTCGCTCGAAGTGCCCTGCCCCGGCGAGAAAGCGACCGACGAGGTCGCTGGGACCGGGGGCGTACCAGCCCCCCAGGTCGTCGTCCACTATCGTAAGCACGACTCCATCGTCAAGCGCGGGCGGCTCGCCACGGATCATACCGCGCGCCAGGAGGCGGTCCGCGATGCCCGGCGCCGAATGAGTGCTGAGGTCGAGTTGCCAGGCGGGATTGACCGGCGCTGATACGACGGCCAGCGCCTGGGTGTACCGCTCGAGCGACTGGGCACAGCGGGCGGCCACGGCGGGATCGATGGCCGACGCCAGCCGGATGGCATCGACCGTGACCGCGGGATCGTTCGGATAGAGGAGCAGGTCGCAGCCGGCTCTGAGCGAGGCGACCATCGCCTCCCCCTCGCCTTCGTGCGATTGCGCCCCCTGCATGATCAGCGCGTCGGTCACGATCAGTCCGCCGAAGCCGAGCGGCCCGCGCAGGTGGTCGAGCATGACCTTCGAGCGCGTGGCAGGCAGTCCGCTCGGATCCCACGCGGGGAACGCCACGTGCGAGGTCATCACCGACCGCACGCCCGATTCCACCGCCTTCCGGAAGGGATGGAGGTCCGTCTCGCTGAGTTCGTCGAGACTCAGCGGAACCGTGGGAAGGGTATTGTGGGAATCGAGCGTGGTCCGCCCGTGGCCGGGGTAGTGCTTGACGCAGGCCAGCACACCCTCCGCCTGACAGGCGCGGACCCAGGTCGTGACTGCGCGGCCAACACGGGAGGGGTCGGCGCCGAACGAGCGAGTCTGCACGATCGGGTTGCGGGGCTCGATATCGAGATCGGCCACCGGGGCGAAGACCCAGTTGATGCCGAGCCGACGCGCCTCCCGCCCGGTGGTCGCGCCGGCCCAGGCAATGACGGTGTCATCCTCGAGCGAGGCGAGCGCCCCCGGGGGAGGAATCGGCGTGAGGCGCCGCGCCTGCTGGCCCGCGCCGCGCTCGAGGTCCGCTCCGATGAGCAACTGGCGCCCCGCCCGTCGCAGAAGCTCCTCGATCAGGGTACCGATCTCATCCGCTCGGGCCCCCGGGACGCCGAAAATGATGAAGCCACCGACCCCGTGTTCCAGGGCGGCCTCGATCGCCCGATCCTCGTGGTGGAATCCGGTTTCGGGGCGCCAGCGCAGCGCGGGAAGGACCAGGCGACCGACGTTCATGCAGGCGTGAGCTGGCCGAGCACCCGGTGCCCCACCGCGCCCGTCGCGCCGGGCAGATTGCCGGGCTGTCCGTGCATGGTCAGGTACCCCAGCAACGCGAAAGCAACGGCCTCCTTCGCGTCTCCATTGAAGAAGAGTTCGTCGAACCGACGCAGGGACTGCCTCCGCTCGCCCAGCAGCGCCTCGAGCCGGGCGGCGAGGACCGGGTGATGCATGCCGCCGCCGGATGCGACCACTTCCGGCGTGCCCGGGACCCAGCGTGCGATGGACACCGCGATTGTCTGGGCGGTGAGTTCGACGGCAGTCGCGACGGCATCGGGGCCGGGCACGTCGCGAAAGAGCTGCTGGGCGAGGGCAAGGCCGAACCGCTCCCGCCCGGTGCTCTTCGGCGGCGGGGCCGTGAAGTAGGGGTCGGCGAGCAGTCGGTGGAATGCCTCCGCCCGCACCGCGCCGCGCCGGGCGAGCTGGCCGTCCACGTCATAGCGCAATCCGGGGTCAACCATGCGGGCCACTGCGTCTATCAATGCGACGCCCGGACCCGTGTCGAACGCGAACGCCCCTTCCTCAACCGCACGCCGCGGCACGTAGGTGAGGTTGGCCATACCCCCGATGTTGAGCAGGACCCGCGGGTGATCGGGATGGGCGAAGAGCAGCACGTCCGCTGCGGGCACCAGGGGAGCGCCCTGCCCGCCTGCCGCCACGTCACGCGCGCGGAAGTTGCTTGCCACCCGCACGCCGAACCGCTCGGCGAGGATGGCCGGCTCGCCCAGCTGCCAGCTCACCGCCGGCGGCTCATGCCAGATCGTCTGGCCATGCATCCCGATGATCGAGACCTCGGTCGCCCGGGTATGCGACCCGGCGAGCAGGTCATCAACCGCCTCGGCGGACCACTCCGCGATGCGGGTATGCAGCAGCGCGAGGTCCCGGGCACCGCCCGCCGCGATCGCCGAGAGGATCTGATCGCGCTCGGCGGCGCTGTAGGGCCGTGTGAGGAAGTGCAGCAGGTGGCAGTGGGTCGGGCCTTCGAAGCGAACCAGCGCGGCGTCGACACCATCGAGCGAGGTCCCGGACATGAGTCCGATGGCGAGTGTCGGTCGTTCAGTCATGAGGTCGTCACCGCTGGAGGATCTCCCACGATGGACCGGAGATGGCCACCGTGTTCCGTCAGCAACCGTTCCGCGGCGTCCCGGTCCACCCCCCGGCGCAGCATCACGATGGCCACCTTCACCCGCTGGTCGGCGGCCGCGAGCGCCTGGCGGGACGCCTCTCGCGTGGCGCCGGTCGTCTCCATCAGGATGCGCTCGCTGCGATCGACCAGCTTGTCGTTCCAGGCCCGCACATCCACCATCAGGTTGCCATAGGTCTTGCCGAGCCGGATCATCGCGCCGGTGGTCAGCATGTTGAGCACCTGCTTGGTGACCGTTCCCGCTTTCATGCGGGTCGAGCCGGTGACGACCTCGGGACCGACCGGCAGCGTGATGCAGACGTCGCAGGTATCGCGAAGGATCTGCGGCGGCTCGGAACAGGAGACCATCACGGTGCGCGCACCGCGGGTCTGGGCCCGCCCGAGGGCCGCCCGCACGAAGGGGGTGGTCCCGCTGGCGGCGATGCCGACCACGACGTCGTTTCCAGTCACGCGGTGGCCGTCGATCTCCGCGATCCCCGCATTGACGTCGTCCTCGGCGCCTTCGACAGACCGGAACATCGCCTTGTGGCCACCGGCGATGATCCCGATGATCATTTCCGGGTCGGTGCCGAAAGTCGGTGGACATTCGGCCGCGTCGAGCACGCCGAGGCGGCCACTGGTCCCGGCGCCGACATAGAACAATCTTCCCCCGGCCCGGAAGGCCACCTCGAGCGCCCGGTCGATGGCGGCGCTCCGCGGATTTCGGCGTTCGGTGAGCCGCGGGTCCAGAAAGCTGTCGGTCATTGGTTCTTGGGGAAGGCGAGACGTAAATTAGGTACGTCGGGTCATCCCCAGCAACGTGTCATCCGCCTCCCGAGGTCGTCCTTGAGAAATCGCGTTCTGCGCGCTGCCCTGCTGTGCGTGGTCCTCCTGCCGGCCTGCGCCGGTCGCCCCTCCACGCCGGCGGCATCCCCGTCCGCGTCGGCCAACGCCGGGGTCAACCCGGCCTGGAATCTCGCGGGCAAGGCGCGGACCGCCGAGGGGGCCCAGGCGATGGTGGTCTCCAGTTCGCCCATCGCGAGCGCGGTGGGCCGAGAAATCCTCAAGGCCGGTGGCAATGCCGTCGACGCCGCGGTCGCGGTCGGCTTTGCTTTGGCGGTCGTGCACCCGGAGGCGGGGAACATCGGCGGTGGCGGGTTCATGGTGTTCCGGCTGAAGGACGGCACCACCACGACCCTCGACTATCGCGAAGCGGCTCCCGGCCGTGCAACTCATGACATGTACCTCGACCATCGTGGCCGGGGCACCATGCTGAGTGAAAAGGGAGCGCTGGCGGCTGGCGTCCCCGGCTCCGTGGCGGGACTCACCGAGGCGCACCGCCGCTTCGGGCGCCTCCCGTTCCGCGACGTGATCGCCCCGGCGGTCAGGCTGGCCAGCGAGGGCTTCATTGTCGATTCGGCACGCAGCAACTCGCTGGACGGCAATCGTGACTGGCTCTACCACTTCCCCGCCAGCCGCCGATACTTCCTGCCTGACAGCGGCCGCGCTCCGGCACCCGGTGCCCGGTGGGTCCAGGCGGACCTCGGCCGGACGCTCGCCGAGATTCGCGACCATGGGGCCGCCGGGTTCTATCACGGCTGGGTCGCGGATTCCATCGTCGCGGAGATGGAGCGCGATGGCGGCCTGATTTCGCTGGCCGACCTGGCCAGCTACAAGGCGATCTGGCGCGACCCGGTCAAGATCGACTATCGCGGCTACACCATCTACTCGATGCCGCCTTCCTCCTCGGGCGGCGTGACGCTCGCCATCATCCTCAACGTGATGGAAGGGTTCGGAAAGCTGCCGCCCTTCGGGTCCGCGGCTCTGATGCACCGGGAAGCCGAGGCAATGCGCCGCGCCTTCACCGATCGCAACGCCTACCTGGGCGACCCGGCCTTCGTGCAGATGCCGCTGACCCGCCTCCTCTCGAAGGAGTACGCCGCGTCACTTCGTGCGCAGATCAGCCCCGTCAAGGCGACCCCGACGCCACCGTTCGATCCGCGCATCCGCGACGGCAATTCCACCACGCACTACTCCGTGGTCGACCCGGAAGGCAATGCCGTCAGTTGCACGACCACGCTCAACGACAGCTATGGCAGCATGGTCGCGGTGTCCGGCGCCGGCTTCATGCTCAATGACGAGATGGATGACTTCAGCACCGCGCCCGGTCAGCCGAACATGTACGGCCTCGTTCAGGGTGAGGCCAACGCGGTGCAGCCGGGGAAACGGATGCTCTCCGCGATGACGCCTAGCATCGTGCTGGATTCGAAGGGGCAGATCTTCCTCGTCGTGGGCACGCCCGGCGGCTCGACCATCATCACCCAGGTCTACCACGTCATCTCCAACGTGATCGACCACGGCATGTCACTGGCCGACGCGATCGCCGCGCCGAAGATGCATCATCAGGGCCTGCCCGATGAGATCCGGCTGGAGCCGGACGGGTTCCAGCCGACCGCGATCACCGAACTGAAGGCGATCGGCCACACGGTCGGCCACACCTCTCCGTGGGGCAGCAGACACTGGGGCGATCTCGAGGGGATCATCCGGACGCCGACTGGCTGGCAGGGCGTCTCCGACCCGCGGGGTGGTGGCGGCGGCGCCGGGTACTGAGGGACCGCTGGAGCTGGTGAAACGACGAAGGGGACCGCGAACGGATTCGCGGTCCCCTTCGACTTTCCAGCGGGAGCTCAGCGAGTGATGCTGAAGTCCGCGCCGAGGGTGAACGAGACCTTCATTCCCTGGCGAACCACGATGTCGCGGTCGGCCGACTGACGCGCCGCCACGGCGCCGCCGGCCGCACCCGCCACGCCGCCGACGATCGCGCCGGTCTTGCCGCCGATCACCTTGCCGAGGATGGCACCACCGACGGCACCGCCGCCGACACGCGCAGCGCCACCGGCCGTGACTCCCTGGCCTTCGAGGGCATGCTCAACCGTGGTCTCGTTGGCGGTGCCGGTGATGGGATAGCTCTGGCCGCCGATCGTGACGTCCTGCGCCTCGAGGGTGAGGTGGCCATCCTTCTCGCTCCGATTATTCGCATGCTCGATGTGCGTGACCTTGAAGGTCACAACCGAGCCCGCGGGGATGACCGTCGCGCCCGCGGCATCCTTCACGTCGTCACTGAGCGTGGCGTGGAACAGCTCGCCGGTCTTGTTGTGACGCGAGTGCAGGCTGTCGTTGGCGGTCCCGGAGAGCGTAGCGCCCGTCGCGAGGGTGTAGGTCTTCGTCTTCGGGGCCGCGGGCTTCGACGGCGCCGGCTTCGGCTTGGGCGCAGGAGTGGACGGCGCGGGCGTCGGCGTCGCGGCCGGCGTCTCCGGCTGCGCGGCGGGCTGGTCGTTGATCGCGGTCGTGGATTCCGCCGGTGCGAGCTGCAGGTCCCGCTGCAGACTGTCCGCGGCCGCCTGGGACTGATCCTTCTTCCCGCCGCAAGCGACGAGGGATGCCACTGCGAGCCCGCCGATGAACTTCCTGACCATGTTTCCTCCCTGAACGATGACTTGCCCGGGCTCTCCCGCCCGAGCGACATTGCACACCCATGATCCACCTGCGGCGACTGCTGCCCTACACCCGACCCTATCGCCGCGTCTTCGCCGCGGGCTTCGCCTGCGTCGTGCTGTCCAACTACTTCACTACCCTGGCCCCGAAGTACCTCCAGGAGGGCATCGATGCCCTCGGCCACGGAGGCACCATCGCCGAAGTGCGTCGGGCGCTGCTCCTGCTGCTCGGCGTGGCCGCCGCGGGCGGCTTCGCGCGGTTCGTCATGCGAGAAACACTCAACAGCGTGAGCCGCCGGGTCGAGACCGACGTGCGCGACCGGCTGTTCGAACACCTGCAGCGGCTCTCGGCCGAATTCTACGACCGCTTCGCCACCGGCGACCTGATGGCTCGGGCCACCAACGACCTGCTCGCGGTCCGCATGGTCGCCGGCCCCGGGGCGATGTATCTCTCGGACACCATCGTCCGCGCCGCCATGGTGGTGCCCTACCTGCTCCACATCAGTCCGCGACTCGCGGGTATCGCGCTGCTGCCGCTGCTCGGACTGCCGATCGGCATGGTCGTCTTCGGTGCCGCCATCCAGCGGCGCACCCTGCGCATCCAGGCGGCCTATTCGGACCTCACCGCGGCCGTCCACGAGAACCTGTCCGGTGCCCGAATCGTCCGCGCCTATCGTCAGGAAGCCGCGGAGGTCGAGCGGTTCCGCACGATAAACGCGGAGTACGCCGACCGCAATCTAGCCCTGGCACGCGTCTACGGGGCATTTCACCCGCTCCTCGCCTTCCTCGGCGGTCTCGGCGCCGTGGCGGTGATGTGGATCGGGGGCGGATTGGTGATCCAGGGCACAATCACCGTCGGCGAGTTCATCGCCTTCGGCACCTGGCTCGTCTACCTCGTCTGGCCGATGATCGCGCTGGGCTGGGCCGTGAACCTGGTGCAGCGTGGTGAGGCCTCCATGGGGCGGCTCAATGCGCTCTTCGACTCCGTTCCGGCCATCGCCGATCCCGCATCACCGGTGGCGCTGCCTCCCGCACGCGGCGCGCGGAGCCTGAGCTTCGAGCAGGTCTGGTTCCGCTACCCCAACGCCCCTGAGCGCGGGTGGGTCCTCGAGGACATCAGCTTCAGCGTGCCGGCCGGTGGATCACTCGGCATCGTGGGCGCGACCGGGACCGGCAAATCGACGATCGCAGAGCTGATCGTCCGCGCCTACGACCCCGATCAGGGGCGGGTCCGGATCGACGGCATCGATCTCAAGGATCTCACCATGCGCGACCTGCATCTCGCCGTCGGCTTCGTCCCGCAGGAGACCTTCCTCTTCAGCGACACCCTGCGAGCCAACGTCCTTCTCGGGGCGCCCGATGACGGCCGCTTGCAGCGGGTCTCGGAGACGGCCCAGCTCACCGCCGCGCTCCCCGACCTGCCGAACGGCTTCGACACCATGCTCGGCGAACGGGGTGTCAATCTCTCCGGCGGCCAGCGCCAGCGAGCGGCCATTGCGCGGGCGCTCGCGCAGGACCCGCCCATCTTCGTGCTCGACGATTCACTGTCCGCGGTCGACGCGCACACTGAAGTGCAGATCCTCCACGGCCTCCGCGACGCGCTCGCCTCGCGGACCCGGGTGGTGATCTCGCATCGGCTTTCCGCGGTGCGCGATTCCGACTGGATCCTGGTACTCGATGGCGGGCGGATCGTCGAACAGGGCACCCATGAGACCCTGATGGCGAACCGGGCACGCTACTGGGAACTGCTGCGCCGGCAGGAAGTCGAGGAGGAGCTGGAAGGGGACGGCCCCCGGGGCTACAATGGCCCGGCAACGTCAGCGGAGACCGTGCCGGCCGACCGTCCCTAGAGGTGCCACCACCACGGGATGACGATGACCGTCGTGATGACGGTGGTGATCGTCAGCGGCAGCCCCACCCGGATGTAATCCCCGAAGTGATATCCGCCCGGCCCGTAGACCATGGTATTGGTCTGGTAGCCGATGGGCGTCAGGAATGAGTTCGAGGCGGCGACCGCCACCGCGATCGCAAACGGGCGTGCATCGACGCCGAGCGCATGGGCGCTCGCGAACGCGATCGGAAAGAGCAGCGCCGCGGCGGCGTTGTTGGTGATGAGCTCGGTGGTGATGACGGTCGCGAGCGTGATGCCGAGCAGCGCGCCATGCACGCTCCCACCACCCGACAGGCTGATCACCACCTTGGCAGCCTCGGAGGCCAGGCCCGACTTCTCCATTGCCGTGCCGAGCGCGAAGGACGCCGCGATCACGATGATCGTATCGAGCTCGATCGCGTTGCGTGCCTCGGTCGCGGTCAGCACCCCGAAGCCTACCAGCGCGATCGCCCCGATCAGCGAGGCCTGGAGAATGGGCAGGAAGCCGGCGCCGGCGACACCCACGATCAGCACGCCGATCACCCCGACGATCCAGGCCTTTCGGCTCACCGCGGGGGGCGTGCCCTCCATCGGAGCCACCATGAGGAAGTCGCTCCGGTCGCGCCAGCGGTCACGGAATCCGGGATCGGCGAGCAGGATGAGGGTGTCACCGAGCTTCAGCGTCACCTCGCCGAGCTTCGCCGCGACGGCCTGCCCGGAGCGATGGATCGCGATCACCGCTGCCTGGTAACGGCTCCTGAACTCGACCTCCTTGAGCGTCCGCCCGACCAGCGGCGAGTTGGCACCGACGATCGCCTGGAAGAAGCAGTGCCTCGCGGTGTCGAAATGGGTGAGGTGATGCTGCTCCGCGGAAACCAGCCCCCGACGGCTCTGCAGGTCCACCACCATGTCCGCACGACCCACGAAGTTGAGCCGGTCACCGCCACGGAGGAGCTGGTTGGGTACGACGGGGGCAATGAGCTCCCCCATCCGGTCGATCTCCGCCAGAAAGACGCCCTGGAGGTTTCGGAGGCCCCCCTCCTCCACCTCGACTCCGTCTAGCGGGCCGCCGCTCACCACGGTCATGCTCACGGCGAATTCGCGCACGTTCTCTTCCAGCTGCTGTCGTGCGGGGCGGCGATCCGGCTGCAGCCATGGTACGCTGACGATGAGGGTGATGACGCCGATGATGGCGACCGGCAGACCGACCGGGGTGATCTCGAAGAGTCCGAGAGGCGCGGCACCGGATTTCTGCAGCAGTCCCGAGACCACCAGGTTGGTCGAGGTGCCGATGGTCGTGATCACCCCGCCGAGCACCACGGCGAACGACAGCGGCATGAGGTAGCGCGAGGCCGACTCCCGCACCCGGTCGGCCCAGCGGAGTACCTGCGGAATCATCATCGCCACGATGGGCGTGTTGTTGAGGAAGGCGGAGGCGAGTGCCGAGGGCACGAGCAGTTTGGTCATCGCCCAGCGCCCCCCGTGCCCCTTGCCGAGCAGCCGCTCCAGGACGGGTTGCAGAAGCCCGGTCTTCTCCGCGCCACGGGCGAGGATGTAGAGCGCCGCGACCGTCATGGGGGCGGGATTGCCGAACCCGGCGAAGGCCTCATCCGGCTTGATAACCCCGGCCAGGAGCAGGATGATGGCCGCGCCGATCATCGTGTTGGAAGGCGCGAGGTAGTCCTTCGCGAGGCAGATCAGCGTGAGCAGCGCCACGCCGAGGGTGAACCAGGCTTGCCAGGTCATCGGATGTCCGGTAGACCAGATCGGTCAGATTGGTTGTGGAATACTCAGCTGATCGCGTTGCCGGGACATGACCCGGCTCACAGCCGGTTGAGCAGGCCCTCGGGCGTCAGTGCCCGGAGCGCACCCGCCAGCCGGGTGAACTGACCCGTCAGTAGCAGGATGCCCACCACCACGAGCAGCGCGCCGCTGGCCCGCATCACCCACGGCAGGTAGCGCCGGAACTTCTGGAACCACTCCAGAAAGCCGTCCACCGCCCACGCGGCCAGCAGGAAGGGCACGGCGAGTCCCGCGGAGTACGCTCCGAGCAGGGCGACACCCCGGCCCAGCGTTTCTGAGGCCGCCGCCAGTCCGAGAATCCCACCGAGAATCGGCCCGATGCAGGGCGTCCATCCAGCACCGAATGCCATGCCGACGAGGACGGACCCGAGGTAGCCGATCGGCTTGTTCTGCAGGTGGACTCTCCGCTCCATCTGCAGAAAGTCGAGCTTGATGGCGCCGAGGCAGATCAGTCCGAAGACGATGATCATCACGCCGCCGATGCGCTGCAGCCAGACCTTGTGGTAGTTGAGTGAGCGGCCGAGCGCTGTGGCTGAGGCCCCGAGCAGCAGGAAGATCAGGGTGAAGCCGAGGACGAAGAGGAGCGCGTGGGTGAACGCCACCCGGCGCCGCGAGCTCATCTCGTCGAGCGAGAGCCCGGTCAGGAACCCGATGTACGAGGGCACCAGCGGCAGGACGCAGGGAGAGAGAAAGCTTAGGATCCCCGCGGTGAACGCGACGAGGAAGCCGAGGGAACCCGCGTCATTCATGCACGACCCCGCCTAACCAAGGACCCGGCGCTGGCAGCTGCGGCAGACACCGTAAATCTCCACCCGGTGACGCTCGGGCTGGAAGCCGTGCTCGTCGGCGATGATGGGGAGCATCCGCTCCAGGCGCTCGTGGGAGAATTCTTCCACGGACCCGCAGCGGCGGCAGATCAGGTGCTCGTGGTGGGCCTCGGGTGACATCGGCTCGTAGCGCCGGAAGCCCTGGCCGAAGTCGTGTCCGCGGACCAGCCCGCTCTTCTCCAGCAGCTCCAGCGTGCGGTAAATCGTGGCGAGCCCGACCGCCCCGCCCTGCTGGGCCAGCGCCCGGCGAATCTGTTCGACGGAAAGATGCTCGTCGGAGAGGAAGACGACTTCGGCGACGCGGTCCCGCTGTCGGGTCACCGGCTGGCGGTGGTCCCGGAGATAGCGCCGGAAGCGTTCGAGGAGGGCTTCGCCCTCACCCGTCGCGAGTCGCGCCATCCGCCACGGGGAACCACTCGTCCACCGGCACCGGCCGGGGATCCTCGTCCTCGATCCGCTTGCGGACACCCGCGAGCAGGTCCCCCAGCGTCTCCACCGGACCGCTGCCGACCTCTTCCAGCGAGGCCTCGAACTTCCCGCGCTCCTTGCCCTTGAGCTGGTGCATGAAGCGGGCGGTGTAGATCCGGCGGCGCTCCTGCTGCTCGCCATCGACCCGCGAGATCATGGCCGTCCCGAATTCGCGCCCGTCGCGCTTGATGGTCCGGAACTGCCAGACCCCATCGACTTCGCCGACCGGCATCTCGCCCGCCACATGCTCCGCGAGGCGGCCCCACCCCGAACCGGGCTGATTGAGGATCACGACTGGGTCCCTTTCTCCACGTAGAAGCGCAGCACATGCATGAAGTCCTGCGCGTTGGTCACCACCCCGTACGCCTGGTGGGTCCCGCGATCCTTGAGCTTGTTCACCACGAACTCGGTCTGATCCACGCAGACCGTCATGAGCGGCATCGGCACACCCTCGTAGTGGGTGTGGTAGGCGGGCAGCATGTTGCCGACGGCGATCGCATGCAGCGCCGAGGCGATGAGGACCGCGCCGGTCGCCTGCACCGTGTGTTCGCGCATGGCGTCCTGGGCCTCGACACTCGAGTGTACCACCCCGGGGAGCGGGCCGTCGTCGCGGATCGACCCCGCGAGCACGAAGGGGACGCCGTGCGTGACGAGCGCGTGCATGATGCCGGTCCCGATGAGCCCCGACTTGACCGCGGCCTCGATGGAGCCGGCGGCGCGCACCTGGTTGATCGCCCGCATATGCAACCCGTGGCCCCCATCGGTCGGACGGCCGGTGTTGCTCATGCCCAGCGTGGTGCCGAAGATCGCCGCCTCGATGTCGTGGACCGCGACCGCGTTGCCTGCCAGCATCGCCTGCACGTAGCCATTCCGGATGAACCACTCGAAATCGCCGCGGGCCCGCGAGTGCACCAGCGCGGGCCCGGCGACCCAGATGAGGAATCCGCCCTGGCGCTTCTCCTCGATCAGCCGCTCGGCCAGCTCGTCGTAGTTGACCGGCCGCTCGCGGCTGACCTCGCTCGACATGAAGCGGAACTCGTTGGCGCTGTGCGCCCCGCCCAGAAAGCCGGCCGAGTGGACGTAGATGCCCTCCGAGCCATCCTCCGCCAGCCCCATGGCAACCTGGTCGCCACGTGTCAGGCGCCGAGGCTCGCTGACCTCGAGTCCCCCGGGACGCTTGACGATGGCGCAGTCCATCCGCGGACGGGTAGGGAGCAGCCAGCGGCCCTCGACCCGGACATAGGTCGGCAGGTTGGAGGTCGAGAAGAACCCCTCGGGCAGGACCCCATCGGCCGGCATCGGTGCGAAGGTCGCATCCGGGGCCTGAGCCAGCGGTGGTGCCGTAAAGTCCGGTGCGTGATAGTTTTGCGCGGCCATAAGATGGCCGGAATCTAGGCCCCAGCGGGGGGCGATTCAAGCGCGGGCCTGAGTGGGGCATACGCCCCACCCCGGTGGGTTTGCCCCACTTTCACACCCGGGTGCTCGGGTAGTCCTGGCTCCGACAAATCCGCTGCGCACACCATGATGGCTGATTTGCCAGGAATTGACCGCGACGGCACACGGTGTGCTTTGGCGTCGCTGGAGAACCGGTTCGCCCACCTGCTTGGGTGATATCCCCCACATCGTGAGGAAGATTGATGCGAGGCTTGCCTTCGTTGGCGTTGTTGGTCATGCTCGCCACCCCGGCGCTGGCCCAGTCGCCAGCCGCCCGTGACACCACCCAGAAGGATTCCGCGAAAGTCAGGCTGCCGGATCTTCAGGTCACCGTCACCCGAAGCCCGGAAACCGTCGTGAAGATCCCGGCGGCGGTCTCGGTCGTCGGGCGCGACGAGATCCAGGGGGCGCAATCGACGCTCGGGCTCGATGAGTCCCTGAACAACCTCCCCGGCGTCTACGTCGCCAACCGCTACAACGCGAATCTCGACCAGCGCCTCGTCATTCGCGGCTCGGGGGCGCGGGCCAACTTCGGCATCCGCGGGATCAAGATCATCCTCGACGGCATCCCGCAGACCCTGCCCGATGGGCAGAGCCAGCTCTCCAATGTCGACTTCGCGAATCTGCGGCGCATTGAAGTGCTTCGCGGCGCGGCCTCCTCGCTCTACGGCAACGCGTCGGGCGGCGTGGTCTCACTGACCTCCGAGGGCGCGGGTTCGGGACGATTCTCCCAGTCGATTCGCGCCGAAGGCGGCTCGTTCGGCCTCTTCAAGATCCACGGCCGCACCACGGCGCGCGTCGGGGCCGCGAGCGGCGTGCTGTCGCTCTCCCGGACCCAGTCCGACGGATTCCGCCAGCGCAGCGCCTCGGAGATCACTCAGCTCAACCTGGGCGGTGACTACCTCCTGGGCAGCAGCACCAGCCTCGGACTTCGCTTCGGGTACAGCAACGCGCCGAAGGCCCAGAACCCAGGCGCCCTCACCGCCGCCGAGGTGTTCGCCAACCCTGACTCGGCGGCGGCGGCGAACATCGCGCGCAAGGCCGACAAGGACGTCAGCCAGGGCCAGCTCGGCCTGACCCTGCGGCACTTCACCCCGCGCGGCGAGCTCAGCGCGACCGTCTTCGGGGTGCTGCGGAATCTCGAGAGCCCCGCCGCCACGCCGCCGCGGAGCGGGGCCCCATTCAATCAGGGCATCTGGCAGTCCATCGACCGCAAGGCCGGCGGCGTCCGGGTCAGCGCCGACCAGGGCGTTGGCCCCAGCGATGCGGGACTCCGGGTCACCGCGGGCTTCGACCTGCAGCGGATGCAGGACGCCCGGACCACCTACCTGACCATCTCCGGCGTCAAGGACTCCGTCACGGTGGACCAGCTCGAGACAGTCACCGAAATCGGCCCCTTCGTGCAGCTGCACTGGAGCCCGATGACCGATGTGGTGGTGAGTGCCGGCGGGCGGTATGACGCCGTGAAGTTCGATGTGGCCGACAAGCACTTCAGCGATGGCACCGACAACAGCGGCGACCGCACCATGTCCTCGCTGTCGGGCAACGCCGGGGTCAGCGTGATCAGGGACCGCCGCTTCAGCCCCTACATCAACGTCTCCACCTCCTTCGAGACTCCGACGACGACGGAACTGGCCAACCAGCCGAACTCGACGGGAGGCTTCAATACCGGTCTCAAGCCGCAGCGCACCGTAAACTACGAACTGGGGGCACGGGGTGAGGCCGGTCCGCTCACCTATTCCGTCGCCGGCTTCCTCGGGCGGGTCAAGGACGCCATCGTGCAGTACCGGGAAGTGAGCGGACGCGGCTACTTCGCCAACGCCGGTCGGCTCAAGAACGACGGCATCGAACTCGGCCTCAATGCCCGGGTCCTCGAGCAGCTCAGCCTGTTCGGGAACTGGACCTACGCCAACTATCGCTACGACGTCTACCGCAGCGTGAATGGCGCCACCGTCGACACCCTCGACGGCAAGCGCCTGCCGGGCGTGCCGAAGGCGTTCATCCGGCTCGGGCTGCGCGCGGGTCCGGTGCGCGGCGTGTCGCTCGACATCGACCACACCATGTCCTCCTCGGTGTTCGCCGACGACAAGAACACGGTCTACATCAACGGCTGGGGCAAGGCCGATCCGAAGACTACCGTGAGTGGCATCGGCCTGGGGGTGACGAACGCACGGATCAGCTGGGAAGGCCGCAGCGGCGGAGCATGGCTGCGACCCTTCCTTGGCGTGAACAACCTCTGGAACCGCCGCTATGTCAGCGCCCTGACACTGAACGCCGCCTTCAATCGGGTGTTCGAGACCGCGCCCGGACGGAACTGGTATCTCGGCGGCGAGATCGGCTGGGCCGCTCAGTAAGGCAATCCTTCGACCGTCGGCCGCCAGCGGAGCGGAGGCCGACGGTCAGCTCCCCCTTTCCCCGGCGCCTGATCGCCTGCACCTTCCCCGGTATGCAGGCGCCTTCCATCCCGACTACTCCCGAGACGTATTACCGAGAGCTCTTCGAGCAGATCGGTGCCGTGCAGCTCCTGGTCGATCCTGACACGGCCATGATCGTCGACGCCAATCCCGCCGCCGCGGCCTTCTACGGGTACCAGCGCGAGGCGCTGCGGGGCCTGCCAGTCGCCACGATCGACACTCAGTCGCCCGAGGAGATCCTGCAGGCGATCCAGCTGGCCACGACCATGGGCGGGCACTATCGCGGCTTCCCGCATCGACTCGCGACCGGTGAGCTCCGGCTCGTCGAGATCTATGCCGGTCCGCTCCACGTGGATGGGCGGGTGCTGCTGCACGAGATCGTGCACGACGTCACCGCCCAGATCGAGACGGAGCGGACCAGGGAAGCGGCCGAGGCCGCCGCCCGGCGCCTGGGCCTCATCGCCGTCGGCGTGGCCCATGAAGTCCGCAATCCGCTCTTCGGGATCTCGTCAGCCCTCGATGCTTTCCGGGCCCGTTTCGGCGAACGGGCGGAGTACACGCCCTATCTCAACATCCTGAGCGAGCAGGTGGACCGTCTGAGCCGGCTCATGCGGGATCTGCTGGACTACGGGACACCGAGCCGGGTGGAACTCCGCCGCGGCGACCCGACCGCGGCCATCGCACAAGCGTTGCTGCACTGTCAGCCGCTCGCCGAGCGCCGTGAGGTCCGGCTGCGCTACACGGCCCGCGCCGCCTGCCCCGAAGTGGCCGTGGACTCCACTCGCGCGCTGCAGCTCTGGCAGAACCTGATCGACAATGCGGTCCAGCACTCGCCGGCCGGTACCCAGGTCGAGGTGACGAGCGATCTGCTCCGGCAGGACGGGCGGAACTGGGTCGAGGTGCAGATCGCCGACCAGGGCCCCGGCTTCCGCACCGAGGACTTGCCGCGCATCTTCGAGCCCTTCTTCACCCGCCGGCAGGGCGGCACCGGCCTCGGTCTCGCGATCGTGGAGCGGATCGTCGCCGAACATGGCGGTGCCATCGATGCGGGCAACGGCCCCGGCGGTGGAGCCCTGCTCCGGGTGCGGTTCCCGGTGCCGTCCCCCGACCTGGCCAGCCATGGCGCGTAATCGCATCCTGATCGTCGATGATGACGCCGCCATCCGGTTCGGGCTCCGGGACTTTCTGGAGACCCGTGGATACCTGGTGGATGAGGCGGGGACGGCGACCGACGCGGAGATCGCGTTCCGGAACGCCCGCCCGGACGTGGTCCTCTGCGACTACAAGCTGCCTGACGGAGACGCCCTGGGGCTGCTGCCGCGCCTCCGGGCGATCTCGGACGCGGTACCGATCATCCTGCTGACGGCGCATGGGTCGGTGGAGCTGGCGGTCCAGGCGATGAAAGAGGGCGCGGAACACTTCCTGACCAAGCCGGTCACCCTCCCCGCCCTGCTCGTGGTGATCGAGCGGAGTCTCGAACACCAGCGCAACCGGCAGCAGCAGCTCGCGCGGAAGGCCAGCCGCGATCGCCGCCCCGTGGACCCCTTCCTCGGGACGAGCCCGGCGATCCGCGAACTCGCCGAGCAGGCGCGGCGGATCGCGGGAGCCGAACGGCCGGTCTATCTCCGCGGCGAGACCGGCACCGGCAAGGGGGTCCTCGCCGCGTGGCTCCACGCCAACGGACCGCGCGCCGATGAGGCGTTCGTGGATCTCAACTGCGCGGGGCTCCCGCGCGAACTGCTCGAGTCGGAACTCTTCGGCCACGAACGCGGCGCCTTCACCGGCGCGGTCCAGAACAAGATCGGGTTGCTGGACCTCGCCCACCGGGGGACGCTTTTTCTCGATGAGATCGGCGACATGGAGCCTGCACTCCAGCCCAAGCTGCTCAAGGTGCTGGAGGAGCAGCGGTTCCGGCGGGTCGGCGATGTGCGGGACCGGCAGGTCGATCTGCAGCTGATCGCGGCGACGCACCAGGATCTGGCGCAGCTGGTCGTCTCGGGGCACTTTCGCGGTGACCTCTATTTCCGGATCTCGACCCTTCCGCTGACGGTGCCCGCGCTGCGGGACCGTCCGGAGGACATTCCGCTGCTCGCGCGCCGGCTGCTGGAGCAGCTGGGCCAGGACGTCGGTCGCCCGACGATCGAATTGACCGGACCGGCTGTCGCGGCGCTGACCGCCTATCGCTGGCCGGGCAACATCCGCGAACTGCGCAACGTCCTCGAGCGGGCCGTCCTCCTTCACGATCGCCAGTCCCTCGGCCGCGAGCATCTGCTCTTCGATGCGGGCCTCGAGACGGGGACCGCAGGGGCACCATCGACCCATCTGACCCTGAAAGACCTCGAGCGTGAACACATCGAGCGGGTCCTGACCGAGGAAAAGGGGAAGGTTGAACAGGCCGCCCGACGACTCGGCATTCCCCGGAGTTCCCTGTACCAGAAACTCAAGCAATTCCAGATCGCGGTTCCCAAAGGCTAGATTCCCGCGACCGACCCAGAGCCCAGAGGACCAGATGGACCAGATGGACCAGACCGAGGCCGCACCCGGCAACATCGATCAGATCCGCGACATCATCTTCGGCGCGCAGATGCGCGACTATGATCGCCGCTTCCAGCAGCTCGAAGAGCGGCTGCTCAAGGACTCCGCCGACCTGCGCGACGAGATGCGCAACCGGTACACGTCGCTCGAGGAGTTCATCCGCCGCGAGATCGAGTCGCTTTCGGAGCGGATCACCGGCGAGCAGCGCAACCGCACCGGCCAGGTCCAGGAGCTCGGCGGCGCGCTGGAACAGCTCAGCCGCAACGCCGACCGCCGCTTCACGGAGACCGGCGAAGAGCTGGCGCGCGGTCAGCGTGACCTCCGCGGCGAGCTCGCCCGCCATGCCTCCGGATTTGCGGAGGAGCTGCAGCGCCGGGTCAACGAGCTGAACTCCGCGCTCAAGCGGGAGACCGACGAGCTGCACACCCGGAAGGCCGATCGTGCCGCGCTCGGCGCGCTCTTCGCCGACCTCGCACAGCGACTCGCCGACGAGTTCCGGCCGAACGGATGACGCCTGAGGTCCAGGCGCCGAAACGCGCCGACTCGTCCCGCCCCGACTCGCCCAGGGTCGAGCCCCCCGCGCCAAATGCGGCGGGGGATCCGCTGGCGCGGCTCCGCGCGATCCTCCTCAGCAAGGAGCGCGAGGCAATCCGCCGCATCGAGCAGAAGCTGGATGATCCGGAGGCCCTCTCCCCCGTGGTCGAGCGGGCGCTGACGGCCTCGGTCCGGCGCGACCCCAAACCGCTCGCGGACGCACTCTTCCCCGTCATGGGCCCGGCGATCCGCCGGGCCATCAGTCAGGCGCTCGCCGGGATGATGCAGTCGGTCAATCAGGCGCTGGAGCATACCTTCTCGCTCCGGGGACTGGCCTGGCGCTGGGAAGCGCTCCGGACCGGGACCTCCTTCGCGGAGGTCGTGCTCCGGCACAGCCTGCTGTACCGAGTCGAGCAGGTCTTCCTGGTGCACCGGGAGAGTGGCCTCCTGCTGCAGCACGTCACCGCGCCGAGTACCGCCGCCCAGCCCCCGGACATGGTCGCCGGGATGCTCACCGCCATCCAGGACTTCACCCGTGACTCCTTCGGCGTGGCGCAGGAGGAGATGCTCGAGACCATGCAGGTGGGCGAACTCACCGTCTGGGTCGAGCAGGGCGCCCGGACGCTGCTCGCGGCCGTGATCCGCGGACACGCCCCGTTCGAATTCCGCGCCGAGTTGCAGCGCGCCATCGAGGCGATCGAAGGGGAGCACGCCGCCGAACTCGCCCGCTTTCAGGGGGACGCGAGCCCGTTCCTCCGTAGCCGGCCCCGGCTCGATGCCCTGCTGCTGACGGAGGCGCGCGAGCCCGAGCGGCGCACGCCGTGGCGCACCTACGGGCTGCTCACCGTCGCCGTGGTACTGCTCGCCGTCCTGCTGGTGCCCCGCTTCCTGCGCGAGCGGCGCTGGCATGCCTATCTCGACCGGCTCCGGGAGGAGCCGGGCGTGATCGTCACCGATGCCGCGCGCGAGGGTGGCCGGTACGTCGTGCGCGGCCTGCGCGATCCGCTCGCTCGCGACCCGGTGGCACTGCTCGCCGACCAGCAGCTCGGCGTCGCCGACGTCACCGGCCGCTGGGAACCCTACGTGGCCCTGCTCCCCCAGTTCATCCTGAGCCGGGCCACCCGGGCCCTCGCCCCGCCGCGGACCATCGCGCTCCGGCTGGTGGCCGACACGCTGGTGGCGACGGGCGCGGCGGACGAGGCGTGGTTCACCCGCGCGAGCACGCTCGGGCCGGCCCTCGCGGGCGTCGGCAGCCTGAGCATCGAGCGCCGGCAGCCACGCGAGCTCCCGCAACTGGCGCCGCTGGTCGCCGCGGTCGAAGCCCATCGCATCCTCTTCCCCACCGGCATCGCGCTGCTCGACAGTACCGGCAGCAGCGAAGCCGGCGCCATCGCCGCCGATGTGGCAAAGCTCGACAGCGTAGCCCGCACGTTCGGACTCGGACTGCGCCTGACGGTGGTCGGATCGGCCGACGATCAGGGCAACGCCGACGCCAACGAATGGCTCCGTACCGAGCGGGCCGACGCACTGCGCGCCCGGATGACACCGCTCCTCCCGCCCGGCATCGAGGTCGGCGCCGAGCGCGCGCCGGCCGATTCGACCCCGGCGGCGAGCGACGCGGAGCGGGCACTGCGCCGCGCGGCCACCGTCCGCGCGGACCTTGCACTCCCTCCGGAACCGGCCGCGCCGTGAATGCGGTCCTGCAGAAGAAGGTCTGCATGCTCGGGGCGGTCGGCGTCGGCAAGACCAGTCTTGTGCGCCGCTTCGTGGAGAGCATCTTCTCCGAGCGCTACCTGGCGACGGTGGGCGTGAAGATCGACCGGAAGTCCCTGATGCTCGGTGCGACCCAGCTCAACCTGATGCTCTGGGACCTGCAGGGTGAGAGTGCCGAGCAGGCCACCCGGCTGGAGTACCTGCGCGGCGCCGGCGGCTGTCTCATCGTGGCCGATGCAACCCGCCGCTCGACGCTGGAGACGGCGCTCTCCCTCGAAGCACGGGCCCTCTCGATCGCCCCCGGCGCATCAGTTGTCCTGGTGATCAACAAGATGGACCTCACCGAGCAGCTCGAAATCTCGGAAGAGGCGCTGGCGCCGGTGCGGACCCGCGGGTGGCCGGTCGTCCGCACCAGTGCCCGAAGCGGACTCGGCGTCGAGGATACCTTCCAGCTCCTCGCCCAACGCATGCTCGCAACGACCGCCCCGCCGGCGGAGGAACGATGACGGTTCTGGAGAAGAAGATCTGCATGATGGGCGCTCCTGGCGTGGGCAAGACGAGTCTCGTCCGCCGTTTCGTCGACAGCGTCTTCTCGGACAAGTACCTGTCGACGATCGGTGTCAAGATCGATCGCAAGACGGTTGATGTCGACGAGCACACGCTCAACCTCATGCTCTGGGATCTCCAGGGCGAGGAGCGTTACCAGTGGGTCCGGATGCAGTACCTGCGCGGAGCGGCCGGCTACATCCTGGTCGCCGATGGCACGCGCGCTGACACCCTGGAAGTCGCCATCGGCCTTCAGGAGACCGCTGCGGAACGGGCTCCCGGACTCCCCTTTGTCCTCTGCCTCAACAAGGCAGACCTCTGGGGCCAGTGGGCGATCAGCGCAACCCAGCAGGAGTGGCTGAAGGAAAAGGGCTGGACGATCTTCCAGACGAGCGCCAAGTCAGGCGACGGCGTCGAGGAGGCCTTTCTCTCCCTGAGCACCAGCATCATCGCAACCGACAGCCAGTAGTTCGTCCGGGGTCTGGACAACCCGTCCAGCCCCCGGACCAGCGCCACCGCTCCGCCACCCGTCCGAAACTCAACCTCCGTCATACCATCGATTTAGTCCCGACCCTCCTGGCGATATCGCGTGGCCCCGAGCTTGCCCATGGCGCCGCGCGATGACCGACTCCACTGCTTACTCCCGCCCCTCCCCGCCGCGGCTCCTCCTCGTGGACGCGGACCCGGGACTTCGCTTCACCGTCGGCGACTACTTTCGCCGGGTTGGCGCCCGCGTGGACGACGCGGCCAGCGTCGGCGAGGCCGAGGCCTGGCTGGCACGCGGATCGTACGACGCCGTCCTCACCGACCTGCAGCTCTCTCCGAATGTGGAGGCCGACGGTCTCGCGCTGGCGCGCCGGATCCGGATCGTCGCGCCGGCAACGGCGGTCTGCATCCTGACCCTTCCGAGGGAACCGCGGCTCATGGAGGCGGCCGAGTCGGTGGCCTCGGTCGTCCTGACCAGACCGAGAAAGCTGGCCGATCTCGCGCAGATCGTTTTCGCGCTGCTGCACGACCCCGCAGCGCAGGAGTTCACTTCAACAGGGAAAGATTCATGACACGACGTATCGGTTGGTTTGCGGCGGCGCTGCTTCTGGCGGCGACTGCACCCGCGGCAGCTCAGCAGCCGGGCACGGTGGAGCTGGGGGGCTTCGGGCGGTTCACGAAGTACGACAAGGCGACTCACTTCGATGATCGCGCGGGCGTGGGCGCCCGGCTGGGCGTGTTCGTGCTGCCGAACCTCGAGATCGAGGGCGATGCCTCCTACACGGCGACCTACACCACGAACAACGACCTGGTCAAGAACGTCCCGATCCACGCGCGGCTGGTCTACAACCTCCCGGTCGGGGAGCACGGGGCACTGCTGTTCGGCGGCGGCTACGTGCGCAACATGTTCCGCACGAATTACGTGGAGAGCGCCAACGGGATCGGCGGCCTGGTCGGCGTGCGCCTCGGCCTGGGCGAGCTGCTCTCGATCCGGCTCGACGCGACCGGCGACTACCTCGGCAGCCCGCGCAGCAAGGCGGGGGCGGTGCCGGCGGCGGGCGTGGAGCAGAAGGCCCACAACTTCCACGTGGCCGGCCAGGCGGGGCTCTCGCTCCTCTTCGGCGGCAAGCGCGACGGCGACAAGGACCACGATGGCGTGAAGAACTCGCTGGACCAGTGCCCCGACACGCCGCGCGGCGATGCGGTGGATGCCAAGGGCTGCACCCTGCCGAAGGACAGCGACAAGGACGGCGTGCTGGACGGGGTGGACAAGTGCCCGAACACCCCGGCCGGGGACCGGGTCGATGCCAGCGGCTGCACCCTGCCGAAGGATGCCGACGGCGACGGCGTGGTGGATGCGAACGACAAGTGCCCGAACACCCCGGCCGGCACGGCGGTGGACGCGACGGGCTGCCCGAAGGACACGGACGGCGACGGCGTGCTGGATGCGGCGGACAAGTGCCCGAACACCCCGGCCGGGACGGCGGTGGATGCGACCGGCTGCGCGCCGGACAGCGATCACGACGGCGTGGTGGACACGGCGGACCAGTGCCCGAACACCCCGGCCGGGACGAGCGTGGATGCGACGGGCTGCGCGGTGGACAGCGACAACGACGGCGTGATCAACGCGACGGACAAGTGCCCGGACACCCCGGCGGGGACGAAGGTGGATGCGGTGGGCTGCCCGGCGCTGTTTGGCGGCGGGGCGAGCCTGGTGCTGCAGGGGGTGAACTTCGAGACCGGCAAGGCGGTGCTGCTGCCGGAGTCGCAGGCGATCCTGGACCGGGTGGCGACGTCGCTGGGGGACAACCCGACGGTGACGGTGGAAGTGGGCGGGCACACCGACAACACGGGGCGCCAGGCGGCGAACGTGCGGCTGAGCCAGGCGCGGGCCAACACGGTGCGTGATTACCTGATCAGCAAGGGCGTGGACGGGGCGCGGATCACGGCGAAGGGCTATGGCCCGGACCAGCCGGTAGCGGACAACACCACCGTGGCCGGCCGCGCCGCCAACCGCCGCGTCGAGCTCACCAAGACCAACTGATGCCTGACTGATCGCGGTCGGCCTTCAGCGAGACACCTCCTGCTGGAGGCCGGCCCCGACCAGGTAACGAACTACCATCACCTCATCGCAAAGCGAGACGACATGCAGGGCGAGTTCATGAAGTTCCTGAAGGAGTATGGCGTAATCGGTCTCGCCATCGGCGTGATCATCGGCAGCAAGGCCGGCGAGCTGGTCAAGTCGATCGTGGATGGCCTGCTGATGCCCGTGATCGGGCTGGTGCTGCCGAGCGGAGACTGGCAGAAGCTCGTGGTGGGCCCGTTCCAGGTCGGCGTCGTCCTCGCCGCGCTGGTCAACTTCGTCATCGTCGCCTACCTGGTCTTCTGGTTCTCCAAGAAGGTCCTGAGGGAAGAGACCGTCGCCAAGAAGTGAGACTCACACAAACCATGGAATCGATTCAGATCATGCGCCATCGTATCATCTCCGTCCTGGTCGTCTCGGTACTCGCTGGCGCCACCGCCCAGAACGCGGTGGCCCAGGAGGCGCCCAAGCGTCCCTGGAAGCTGCAGACGGATTTCGGATTCGTGAACACCGCCGGCAACACCTCGACGACCACGCTGAACGCCGGTGAGGCGGCAAGTTATACCTCGGGGGCCTGGACCGTGGGTCAGACCTTCGGCGCGGTGTACGGCAAGACGGGCGGGAAGAAGTCGGCGGAGAGCTATGCCGCGGCCGTCCGGGGGGACTATGCCTTTTCGCCCCGCATCGGCATGTACGTGATCGGCGGCTGGAACCGGGATGAATTCGCCGGCATCTCGCGCCGCTTCGAGGAGGGCACCGGCCTCTCGTTCAAGGCTATCGCCACCGAGCGCTCCACCCTCACCTTCGAGGCCGGCGTCGCCGCCAACCAGCAGCGGGATCTTGCCGGGGCCGACAACAACTTCGGCAGTGGCCGCGGTGCGCTGCTCCTCAAGCAGATGTTCGCGACCGCCGCGTATTTCCAGGAGATGGTCGAGGTGCTGCCCAACTTCAAGACCAGCAGGGATGTCCGGGTCAACTCGGAGACGGCGCTCGTCGCACCGCTCTCGCAGCGCGTCGCCTTCAAGGCGGGCTACGTGGTGAAGTTCGACAACCTGCCCGAGCCCGGCTTCAAGAAGACCGACCGGTATCTCACCTCGGGCCTCCAGGTTGTGTTCTGAGCCGCGTGCCTGACATCGTCCTGATCGACGATGAGCCGACGATCGTCGGCGTCCTGTCCCGGGTGGTCCACACCCGGGCCGGGATGCGGGTCCGCGGTTTCACGGAGAGCGCGGCGGCCCTCCAGTGGCTCGGAGAGCATACCCCCGCCCTCATCATCACCGACCATCTCATGCCGGGACCGAACGGGCTCGATGTGGCGCGCGCCGTCCGGGGCGCGGAGGCCACCCGGTCGGTACCGATCCTGATGCTCACCGGCTCGAACGAACCCGACCTGAGCGCGCTGGCCCGGGCCGCCGGGGTGGATCGCGTCGCCACGAAGCCGCTTCGGCTCGGCGAGCTGCTCCAGCTCATCGACGAAATGCTGCCTCCGTCAGCGCCCCCGCAGCGACTCTGACTCGAGCGTCCGGCCCGCGGAGTCGGGATCGAGGGCGACGGCAACCAGGGCACGCGCCAGGGCGGCGTTGGTCGTCGAACGGTAGCGTTCCCTGATCCGCCTTCCGCCCAACCACCCCGCGACCGTGAGCAGGCCGTCGGCGATCGTGGCGCCGATCCGTTCTCCGAGCCGGAACTCGTCGCGGTCGGGTCCGGTGATGAACGACGGCCGTGCGATCGTGTAGGGCAGTGATCCTTCCCGCAGGGCCCGCTCCACCCGGCTCCGCGCCTTGAGATAGGCGTTGCCTCCTTCCTCTCTCACGCCCGCGGCCGAGAGGTAGACGAACCGAGGTCGCGCGCCTGACCCGTTCGCCGCGGCGTACAGCAGCATCGTCAGCCCATAATCTATCGCCTCATAGCTCGCGTCCCCCCCGCTGCCCGAGCGGGCGGCTCGCGCTCGGGCGCTGGTCGTCCCGAGCAAAGCGAAGACCAGAGTGGGCCTGAGCCGCTGCAGCGTCTCTGCCATGGCGCCCGGCACCCAGGGAGTCGCGTCGACCGTCGCTCCGAGCGCGGTGAACCGGTCACGCCACTCCCCAAGCCTTGGCGAATCCGGGCGGACGTGCGCGACGGTACGGATGCCGCGCTCGCACAGGACCCGGACCACCTCACGTCCGGTGTATCCGGTGGCCCCGGCCACGAAGGCCGTCGTCATGCCGGCGGCTTCCTGGCGATGCTGAGGCTCTTCCAGGCCGGGCCGGCCAGGTGGCGCGCGAGCTGCACGATCTGCCCCACATGGTAGGCATAATGTGCGAGCTGCTGATGGATCGCCTCGAGCACCGTGTAGGGCTGGCTCCGGATCATCACGGTGCGGGTGAGGTCGTCAGGACGCAGGGCGTCGAGCGCCTCGAAGAGCCTGGCCCAGCCATCCTCCCACCATTCGAACAGTTCCTCGCGGGACGGGGCTCGCTCGAGGACGAACTCGCCATCCCGGTGCCGGTCCGGCTTTTCGCCATCCGTCGTCAGGAACCCGGTCCACCGGGATCGCATGTTGCCCGCGAGGTGCTTCACCAGGACCGCGATGCTGTTCGCGTCCGGATCGAGCTGGAACACCAGCCCGCTGTCGTAGACCTGGGCGATCGCCTTCTCCCCCAGCTTCTTGTGCGCCCGGAACCGCTCCGTGACATCCCGGAGAAAGAGCGCGCCGACCTCATCAGGCATGGGCATCTCCACAGTGGCAGACGTCAGAGAAGACTGACCGGGTCGCGGTCGATGATCACTCGCACGCCCCGCGGCTCCGGCAGTCGCCCCGCGGCATAGCGCACGATGCGGCCCAGCTGTTCGCTTTCACCGCGAAGCGCCACGTGCCAGCGCCAGCGGAGCTTGATCCGCGCGAGGGCGCAAGAGGCGGGTCCGAGCACATCGACGGCCAGACGCTGCGAGGCGACCAGCCCGCCGCACCAGGTGGCGAGCGCCGCGGCTGCATCGGCGACGCCGATCTCGTTCTCCCCCGAGACCACAAGATTCACCAGCGCAGCCATCGGTGGATAGGGCGGACTCTGCCGCTGGGCGAGCTCGGCACGCAGGAAACCTTCGGTGTCGTGCTGCGCCGCGGTGGTGAGCGCGTAGTGGTCGGGATTCCTGGTCTGCACGATCACCCGGCCTCCCTTGGGCCCCCGCCCCGCACGCCCCGCCACCTGGGCGATCAGCTGGAAGGTGCGCTCCGCCGCGCGGAAGTCCGGCAGATGCAGCCCCGTATCCGCATCGATCACCCCGACCAGGGTGACGTTCGGGAAGTCTAGTCCCTTCGCGATCATCTGCGTGCCGAGCAGGATGTCGACATCGCCCCGGCCCACCCGATCGAGGATCGCCTGATGGGACCACTTGGCACTCGTGGTGTCGAGATCCATCCGCGCGAGGCGGGCGGTCGGGAAGCGGGACGCGAGAAAGCGCTCGAGCTGCTGGGTGCCCACACCGCGCATCCGCTGCACCGCGCCGCCGCACTCGAGGCAGGCGGCCGGGATCGGTTCGTCGCGCCCGCAGTAATGACACCGAAGTCCCGGCGGCGATTGGTGGACGGTGAGCGCAATGCTGCACCGGTCGCACTGACGTACGGCACCGCACGCCTGGCACTGGAGCGTCGCTGCGAAGCCGCGACGGTTGAGCAGCAGGAGGACCTGCTCCGACCGGGCGAGCGCGGCGAGGACCTCCCGGTCGAGCTGCAGCGACCACGGCAGGGCACCGGCCTCCGGCAGACGCTCCGCCACACGGAGGTCCACCAGGTCCACTGGCGGCAGCGGCTGGGTCCCCGCCCGCTCCGGCAGGCCGATCCGTGCCAGCCGTGGTCCCACCCGGTGCATGCTCTCGGGGGACGGCGTCGCACTGCCGAGCACCAGGCGTGCGCCCTCGAGACGGGCCCGGACCATGGCCACATCCCGGGCGTGATAGCGCGGCGCCTCGCCGTTCTTGTAGCTCGACTCGTGCTCTTCGTCGACGACGATGACGCCGAGGTCCCGGACCGGCGCGAAGATCGCCGAACGCGCGCCCACGGCGACCCGCCGCTCTCCCCGTCGCAGCATGCGCCAGGCGTCCGCCCGCTCCCCGTCCGACAGGCCGCTGTGAAGCACGGCGACCTCTTCGCCGAAGACGCCGCGGACCCGGCTCACGGTCTGCGGCGTGAGGGCGATCTCGGGCACGAGCAGGATCGCGCCCCGCCCCGCCGCGAGCGCATGCCGAATCGCCTCGAGGTACACGAGCGTCTTGCCGCTCCCCGTGACCCCGAAGAGGAGGACCCCGTCGCCGGACGGCGTGGCGTCGATCGCGGCGATGGCGGCGACCTGCGCCGGATTGGGAACCGGCGGCGGCGCGGTCACCGCGATATCGCGGAAGGGGTCCCGCGGAGCCTCCACCTCCTCCACCCGGGCCAGGCCGCGCTTCACCAGCCCGTCGATGCCCGCGCGCGAGAGGCCGAGTTGTTCGACCAGATGCCGGAGCGGTGCGCTCCCCCCGAGTTCCTCGAGGGCCTCGAGCACCGAGCGCTGGGCCGGACTCCGGCGCAGACTCGCCTCGCGCTCGAGCAGGGTCGGCACCACCTCGGCCAGCCGCACCAACTTCTCCGTCGCGACGGCGGCATCGGTCTGCGGCGTCTCGACCCTGAGCCGCACCCCGCCGACCCGCGCCAGACGGTTGACCGCATCCCATACCGGCCGCTTCAGCGCGCGGGCGAGGGTGGCGACGGGAGCCTCGCCTCCCTTGCGCTCCAGATAGGCGACAATCTCCCCGGCCACGCCCCCTCCGGGCGCGCCGGCCTCGAGCTCCACCACGACTTGCGAGGCCCCCCACATGGCGGCGGGAAGCATGGCGCGGAGCGTGAGGCCGAGCGGTGCACCGTAGTATCCGCTGATCCACCGGGCGGTTTCGAGCAGCGATTCGGGGAGGGCCGGTTCAGGATCGGGGGCGGAGAGGATATCCCGGGCGCTCTGCTCCGGGGCCTCCGGAGTGAGCGCCGTGACGATGCCGATCAGCTCGCGCTGGCGCACCGGTACGACAACCCTCGCGCCCGGCACGATCCGGTCCGCGAGGGTTTCGGGTATGCGATAGGTGTAGGGTTGGGCCAGGGGCAGCGGCAGGGCCACCAGCCCGTAGCCGGGGGTCATCGCCGGCTCAGGCCGAGCCCCGGACCGGTGGGAAGTCTGACCTGACCGTTGGCGATGGTCGCCCCGGCAAACGGATCGTTGGCGAGGAGGGCCGCGCCATCCAGGTCGACGATGTCCACGAGAGGCGTGAAATGCGCCGCCGCCGTGATCGCGATGCTGCTCTCGATCATGCAACCGACCATCACCATCAGATGGTGCGCCCGCGCGACCGCGATCATCCGGATCGCCTCCCGGAGACTGCCGCACTTGGCGAGCTTGATGTTGATCCCGTCGACCTTGCCGACCAGCCCAGGGATATCGGCAGCGGTGAGACAGCTCTCGTCGGCGATCACCGGAATCCTGGAGGCCCGGGTCACCTGCGCCAGACCGTCGAGATCGGTCGCGGGCAGCGGCTGCTCGAGCACCGTCACGCCGAACTCCTCGAGCACGGGGAGCATCCGGAGCGCGTGTTTCACCGTCCACCCCGTGTTGGCATCCACCCGGAGTTCCTTGTCCGTCAGCCCGCGAATGGTCTTGAGGATCTCGAGGTCGTGATCCGACCCCAGCTTGATCTTGAGAATCGGGTACTGCTCCGCCTCGAGCACTTTCTTCCGGAGCATCTCCGGCCCGTCGATTCCGATGGTGAAGGTGGAGCGCGGCGCCTTCGCGGGATTGAGCCCCCACAGCGAATAGACCGGCACCCCCAGCCGCTTCCCCACCAGATCGTGGAGCGCACTCGAGAGCGCGCAGCGCGCGGCCGGATTGAGCGCCAGCGCCTTCTCCCACTGATGCTCGATGTCCTCGATGTTCGACGGATCCGCAGGCAGATGCTCGGCATAGGCCTGCAGCGCGGCGAGCACCGTCTCCGTGCTCTCGCCGTAGATCCGCGCGGGGGCCGCTTCGCCCCACCCCTCACGCCCGTCCGCGTCAACCAGGCGGACCATGACGGTCCGGTAGTCACTCTGCCCGCCGCGGGCGATGATGAACGGATGCGTGGTGCGGAGATTGAGAATCTCGGCTTCCATGCGCAGTGGCTGTGACACGGGCAACTCCGGTTGGATCGGGGGACGCACCATGGGAGCCCGCAAAATACGGCGATCCCGATGGCGAAGGTAGAGGCCCGGTGGGAGGGCGGGTGCAGCGAGAAATCCCGCTAGCCGAGCGCGGCGATGGTCGCCGCGACCCCCTCCGCCGTCCGCGACGGGATGTAGCCCCCCTCGAGCAGCCCGACGACCGGCACCGAGGGCAGCGCGTCGCGGAGACGCAGTGTCAGGCGGGCGAAGTCCTCGGCTTCGAGCGTGAATCCGCCCAGCGGGTCCCCGGTCATCGCATCGTACCCGGCGGAAAGAAACACGATTTCCGGGGGCCACTCCCGGATCGCGGCGGCGATCGCGGCCCAGAGATCTTCGACATAGAGCTGCGCCGGTGCCCCCGGTCCGCGGGGGACATTGAAGATGTTGCCGACCCCCCGCTCCTCCGCCATGCCGGTCCCGGGGTACCACGGATGCTGATGCAGCGAGACGTAGCGCACCGACGGGTCCGTCTCCACCAGCGCCTGGGTCCCATTTCCGTGGTGGACATCCCAATCGATCACCAGCACCCGCCCGCGCCCGAGACGCTGGGCCTGCCGGGCCGCGACGACCACGTTGTTGACGAGGCAGAAGCCCATCGCCCGCTGCGCGAGCGCGTGATGCCCGGGGGGCCGGATCGCCGCAAAGGCGTGCGACGCGCCGGAATGGGCATGGTGCAGCGCTGCAGTGACGGCGCCGATGGCGCCGAGCACGGCCTCCCAGCTGCCGGGACTCGCCACCGTGTCGAGCGAGATCACCCCGCCACCGGTGTGGCTCATCGCCTCGAGGCGAAGCAGGTGGTGTTCCGGGTGTACCAGCAGCAGGTCGTCACGTGAGCCAGGTTCCGCCCGCCGCAATTCGGCCCGGGGATCCCGCGCCAGGAGATCCAGAATCGCCCGGAGCCGTTCCGGGGTTTCCGGATGATCGGGCCCCGGATCGTGGCGCAGGCAGTCGAGGTTGGTGTACACGGGGACCGGCATCCGGACGGGGCCCTTTCTGCTGTCACTGACCAGGCGTCACGCCCGGCCCACGTTCACGAATCCGGACCGCTCCGGAGCAGCGCCCGCAGCGCGCGCGCCTCCTCCTGAACCTCGCGCCTGGCCTTCGCCAGCTCCGCAACCGCACGCTGATGCCGGCGCCAGAGCCAGACCACACCTGCCGCTGCGCCCAGACACAGGAGCCCGCCGACCAACGCCGAGAACTGCCGGCCCCACAGCCCGGCGCAAAGCAGCAGAACGCCGTCGAGCAGGAAGAACCCGACGGCGACAAACGTGAGTGCCCTGCCCCGCACCGGGGCTTCACTCATTCCGCCTCCACCTCAGCGCACCGGGCGCCGCCGCCGCGGCATGACGATCAGCGCCGCATTCGGTACCACTCCGGTCTCTGCCAGGCTCCGGCTCTCGTCGAAGACTTCGGCGCCGCGGAACTTCACCAGAAAATCCTCGGGCTTCCCGCCCACGTGCGTCAGGGCCAGCGCCCGCTGCTTCGTTTCCGCGACGGTCGTGCCCGGCGCGAGCTGCAGTGCCACCTGGTCCCAGGCGTCCTGGACCATGACCCGAATGGGCAGCGAGCTCATGCGGCCCCCGCGCGGATGGCCGGAAGCGTGGAGAAGAAACGACCGATGGCCTGGTCGAAGAAGAGCGTCGAGGCCCGGACCCGGCTCCCGCCCGGCACCTCCGCCACCGCCAGCGCGATCTCCTCTCCGCCCTGGCCGCGCAGGGTCAGCCACGAGGGGCCCTCCTTCTCGGGGAAGGCCGCGTTGCCCGGAACCCGCTCCTGGAAGAATCGCTTGGCGCGCTGGAGAATTTCCGCGCCCGACATCGAGGTCATCGTTTCGTGCGTCATGCGCTCACACCGGTGGCTGGAACGGGGGACGGGGCTAGTGCGTCTGCCGGAGAATCGTGATGCCGGTGGGCTGCGCCGGCAACGCCACCGTCGCGACCACCTTCCGGGAGGCCAGATCGAACATGTCTACGGCACCGGGATCGGCCCCGATCGACTCCTGGCTGATGAAGGCGTAGCGGCCATCGGGCGAGTAGGCGACGCCGTGGACGATCTTCTTCGTCGTCGGGACCCGTACCACCTCGGTCAGCGACTGGGCGTCGAGGAGGCTGAAGCTCTGGGCCTTCTTGTTGGTGACGATGATCCAGCGGCCATCGGCCGACGGCTCGACGTTGTAAGCCCCGGTGCCGACGGTAATGTCCTTCCGCTTGGTCAGACTCGCTGCATCCCACACCTGCACCGTGTTGGCATGATTGCATGCCGCATACAGCGTCCGGTCGTCGGGGGAGACACTGACGAAGGTCGGCGCACAGCTGTTGTCGGCGGCCGGGGCGGGCACCGGGGCCGAGGCCGGCGGAGTGGCCGGGGCATGATTCATCGCGCCGTGATCCATTCCCGCCATCGCGTTCATGTCATGCCCGGTTCCGGTCGGGACTCGGCGGGTGATCCGCAGCGTCGCCACCTCGACTTCGAGGAGCTCGTCGCTGTTCATGCAGGAGATGTAGACGAACGTCCCCGCATGGTTGGACTTGACCCCGTGCGGCATGTCGCAGGCCGCCAGATGCGTGATCGTCGACATCGTCGGCGTGTGCACCACCGAGATCACATTCTGCCGCGGGTGGTCGCCGTGGAAATCCGAATTGGCCACGAACGCCAGCTCGCCATCCGGGGTGAGACCGATTGTCGTCGGGAACATCTCCAGCGGGGCGCGGCCCACCAGCGTGTCGGAGGCGGCATCCATCTTCCACAGGGTGCCGAACGGCGTCCCATGGGCGATGGAGATGTAGTAGAAACGATTGTCGGCGGAGACGGTGATGTTGTGGGGGCCGTCGATGTCGGCCGGCATGATCCCCACCGGAACGACCTTGTCCTGCACGAGGGTGCCCTCGCCCGGCTTGAGCCAGGTCACGATGTCACCGGATTCACTCACGACCCCGACTCGATAGCCGGGATCCGCGCCCTGGGCCGCGACCGCGCCAGGCAGGAGGATTCCGGCGAGTACCAGGAGACGTCTCATGCGCATGTTCCTCGTTGGGGAGGCCGATGGTTTCGCCGGAGGAAGATAGCCGACTTCAGCGCTCCACGGGACGGGCCACCACCACCGCCCGGGCAGGCGGCTCTGGGCGCCGGAACAGGGTCGCCAACCCGGCCTCGCGACGCAGCACCAGCACCAGCTCACCCGGAGGGGGGTGTTCAATCTCTTCCACGATCAGGAACGCCGGCAGGGTGAGACCCTCGGGGACCGTCACCGAGTAGCTCCTGCCGTGCCATCCGAACTCCGCCCGGGCAGGCAACCCGCGAACGGTGCGGTCGATGAAATAGGCGTCGTCGAGGCGATAGACCCCTTCGGCCACCAGGTCCCCGCACAGGTGGAAGGTGGGGTCGAAGGGCTCGCCGTCACTCCGCGCGAAATTCTGCTCGGCCGCCCAGTCGAATCGCTCGAGGTCCGGCGCCCGCGCCCGCCACTCGAGGTGATGCCGCAACTCATGGGTGATCGTCTCCCACGCCTGCCCCCGCCAGTCGAAATCCTGCTCGTCGCGGGCCAGCGCGTCGAAGGATCCATAGTACAGAATCACCTGACTCTGCACCGAGCCTGTCACCTCCCCGCCCTCGCTGGGAAGGGGAACGCATTCGCCCATCGTGTAGACATCGCCGCGAGCAGGGTGCGGCAGCGTCTTCCTCGAGACCTCGAGGCCCGAGACCCCCTCCAGAAACTCCGTGGGCACCTCGTGCCAGAGCCGGAGGGCGAGGGCCTCGAAATCGGCGTAGCGCACTGACGGCCCCGCGCCCTACACCGCTTCCAGCGCCTGGGCGATGTCGGCGACGATGTCCTCGAAGTGCTCCACCCCCACCGAGAGCCTGACCAGACCGGCGGAGACGCCCAGCCGCTCCTTGATCTCGGCGGGAACATCGGCGTGCGTCATGGAATAGGGATGCTCCGCGAGCGACTCCGTTCCCCCGAGGCTCACCGCGAGCTTGACCAGCGAAAGCGCATTGAGAAACCGGAAGGCGCCCGGTTCCCCGTCATTGACCTCGAATGCGATGAGCGACCCCGGCGCGGTGCACTGCCGACGATACGTCGCATACATCCGATGGTCCGACTCGAGGTGGCCCAGATAGTGGACGGCCCGGACACGAGGGTGATCCCTGAGAAAGTCCGCCACGTAGCGGGCGTTCTTCATCGACGCGGTCATCCGCATCTTGAGCGTTTCAAGGCTGCGCAGCAGCAGCCACCCCGTCCATGGGCCGGCCATCGTCCCCAGGAATGTCCGCAGCCCGCGCACCGGCGCGAGGGCCTCGGAGGAACCGAGGCAGGCGCCCGCGATCAGATCGCTGTGCCCCCCGAGAAACTTGGTCGCCGAGTAGAGGACAAGGTCGGCTCCGTGCTTGAGCGGCTGCTGCCACAGCGGGCCGAGGAAGGTGTTGTCGACCACGACCATCGGGCGGCGCTCATCCCGTGCGAGGCGGCGCGCGAACTCGGCGATCTCCGCGATGTCGACCAGCGCGTTGGTCGGGTTGGCCGGGGTCTCGATCAGGATCGCGGCGACGGGGCGCCCGGCGATCCGTGCCAGCATCTCGGCCTCGAGCTGCTCCAGCGGAATGCCCGCCGGGAAGCCCAGCGGCGTGACCCGGTACTGGAGGAAGAAGTGCCGCAGCAGGTGCTCCGAGCCGCCATACAGCGGGGCGCTGTGCAGGATCACATCGCCGGGACGGGCATACGCGAGGAGGGTGGTGGCGATCGCGGCCATGCCACTCGCGAACACCGTGCAGGCCTCCGCCCCGTCCCAGAGTGTCAGGCGGTCCTCGAGGACCTCGAGGTCGGGATTGTTGAGCCGGCTGTAGATGAGCCCTGAGCGCTCTCCGGCCCCCTGCTCCCGCAACCCGTAGGCGACTTCAAAAAAGGCCTTGCCCTGCTCGGCACTCTCGAAGACGAAGGTCGACGTCTGGAAGATGGGACACTTGATGGCGCCTTCGGAAAGTCTCGGGTCGTACCCGAAACTCATCATCAGGCTCTCGGGCCGCAGAGGCGTGCCCTTGATGCTGGTCTTATGGGCGTCTTTCGAACGGTCGCGTCGCACGGGCACTCCCGGTGGCGGGGTGGTGGCCCGAGAAAGCTATCACAGGATTCGTGGCGAGGTCAGCGGGTGCCCGCAGCACCAGCAGGCGGGCCGACAGCGGGAGCCCACCGGCGACCGCGACCCGGAGGCGGCCTCCGGCATAGGCGTGAATAAGCCCCGGAAGGAAGCGCCCAGCGGCACCTCCCCCCGGGGCCAACTCCGGTCTCAGCCGACGCGCTCGCGAATCCACCCGGCGAGCTGATCCTGATGGACCCGGATCTGGGTCATCGCATCGCGCTCCCGAACCGTGACGGTCCCGTCGGTCACGGTCTGGCCGTCGATGGTGCAGCAGAACGGCGTCCCCGCTTCATCCATCCGGCGGTAGCGTCGGCCGATCGCGCCACTGTCATCGTAGAAGCAGGGGAAATGCTTCTTCAGGTCGTGAAAGAGCCGATCGGCGAGCTCGGGCATCCCGTCCTTCTTGACCAGTGGCAGCACGGCAGCCTTGATCGGCGCGATGCTCGGGTGGAAGCTCAGCACGACACGTGTCTCACCCTCGACCTCCTCCTCGCGGTAGGCGTCCACGAGCGTGGTGAGCGTGACCCGGTCCGCGCCAGCGGAGGTCTCCACGATGAACGGAAGGAACCGCTCGTTCGACGCCTGATCGAAATACTCCAGCTTCTTTCCGGAATACTCCTGGTGCCTGCCGAGGTCGAAGTCGCTCCGGTTGTGAATGCCCTCAATCTCGTTCCAGCCGAACGGGAACTCGTATTCGATGTCGTAGGCGGCCTTGGCGTAGTGGGCCAGCTCGCCGGGGCCATGCACGTGCCACCGGAGCTTCGCAGGCGCCAGGCCGATGGAGTGGTGCCAGGCCATCCGCCATTCACGCCAGCGCTCGAACCACTCCTCATCGGTGCCCGGCTTGACGAAGAACTGCATCTCCATCTGCTCGAACTCCCGCGTCCGGAAAATGAAATTGCCGGGGGTGATCTCGTTCCGGAACGCCTTGCCGATCTGGGCGATGCCGAAGGGGACCCGCTGGCGCGAGGAGTTGAGCACGTTCTGGTAGTTCACGTAGATCCCCTGCGCCGTTTCGGGACGCAGGTAGACCACGGCAGCCGATTCCTCGACCGGGCCCATGAAGGTCTTGAACATCAGGTTGAACATGCGCGGCTCGGTGAGCTCGCAGGTGCTGTGCTCCCCCGGCTTCTTGCTCGGCTTCTGGGGGCAGCGGGCGTCCTCGAGCTTGTCGGCACGGAACCGGGCCTTGCAGGTCTTGCAGTCGACCAGCGGGTCCGTGAAGCCGGCGACGTGGCCGGAGGCCTCCCACACCCGCGGATGCATGAGGATGGCGGCGTCCAGGCCCTCGATGTCATCCCGGGCGTGGACCATGGCCCGCCACCAGCGATCCTTGATGTTCTTCTTGAGCTCAACGCCGAGCGGGCCGTAGTCCCAGACCGAGCCGAGGCCACCGTAAATCTCGGAAGATTGAAACACGAAGCCGCGCCGCTTGCAGAGCGACACGAGCTTGTCCATGAGAGTGGTATCAGCCATCGCGCGTTGTTTCGGTAGCGGGGGAATGGGAGTGCGAAGCGAGCAAAGCTAGGCGGGGAACCGGCCCCCAGCAAGCCATCAGACCTCCAACTCCTTGCCGGATAATCGCTTGTGGGATTGCGGCGAGTATGATACTCTGGAGGCTGGACTGGGCGGGTCGCGCTCGGCTCGATCCCTCCAAGTTCAAGCGGGCCATGCGTTTCGCGGCGGCTCGCTGGACCCGGAGTTGTCGCGGGGACGCCGCGACAACGGGCCAAGCCCCAGTGTGGCCAGAAGATGCGAAATTGAAGAAAACAGGCTTGCTTCTTGCCCCTCCAGGCCGGACGAGGGATCAGGAGGCGGTGAGTTCCGGTGCGACATGGTGACCGGGCTCACATCACCCCAGATGGCTCTGCGCCAACCATTGGACGGGCCTTGCTTCGCGGGGCTTCCAGTGAACGGCAAACCGTCGGCGACGACGGGACGCAAAGCCAGGGGTCTCCCCGAGATGGCCCGGCTGCCTGGAGACAACATGCAGGATCGTGGTACCCCAACCCAGCCGTCCCCAGCCTCGCGGCCACGCCGCCGGGGCACCGCGGGCTTCTCCCTCATCGAAGTCCTGATCGTCATCATCATCATCGGGATCGTCACCACCATGGCGATTCCGAGCATCGATGCCGACGTCTACCGGATCAACTCCGCGGTACGCGGCCTGAACGCGGCCCTCATGTACTCCGAGCGGCAGGCGATCTCGCTGCAGCACGACATCCGGGTCTCGATCGACACGGCCGGGCGCCGGCTGCGCATCCATGAGGATGCGAACAATGATGGCGTCATCCAGAACAACGAGCGTGTCACGTACACGACGCTCGATTCGAGCATCGTCTTCAGCCGGGGCGCGGCCCCCGCAATGCCTTTCGGCGGTGCGGCGGTGAATTTCACGCGGACTCAGGGTGGCTTGCCGGTCATCATCTTCCGGCGCGACGGGACCGCCAGCGAGAATGGCGGCTTCTACATCGTGCCGGTGAAGAGCCAGGTCCGCAACATCGCCAAGAACGTGCGAGCCGGCGAAATCATCCGATCGACGGGCCGGGTGGCCTGGTGGAGTTACTCCAACAGCACCTGGGTGCGAGGGAACTGAGCATGTCCAATCGTCGCGGCTTCTCGCTCATCGAGGTCATGGTGGCCCTCGTGATCCTGAGCATCGTGCTGCTCGGCCTCGGTCGTTTCGTGGCGAGCTTCCTCCACACCGTCGGCACCACCACGACCAAGACGGCCGCCACCGAAGCGGCTGCGGGATACATGGCCGCGATCCAGGCGGACCCCACCTATCCCCTGCCGGGAATCTACGCCGGGACCGTGACCGGCATCGGCAGCTACCCGAACATGAAGCGAGTCACGACGACCACCCGGGTCAGCTCCGGTGGGTCCGACTATACGACCGTGACGGTCAAGGTGACCGAGCCGACCCTGAGAGACACCGTCAACATCACAACCGTGGTGGCGGCCCCATGAGCAGCAAGCGCGCGGGTTTCACGCTCGTCGAAGTCATGATCGCGATGGTGGTCCTCGGCTTCGTGATGGGGGCCGCGATCAGCGTCTTCCGGTCGCAGAGCACCAACTTCCGGGTTGGCGGCCAGCGGCTCGAACTGGAACAGAATCTCCGGTATGCAGTCGGGACCCTGGACCGGGTGATCCGGACCGCGGGCGCTGGCACGATCGCCAGCCAGCCGATGTTCGTGTACGGGGATACCGTGACCATCGCCGTGAACGCGGACTACACGGACAGCGTGACGCCGACGAATGCGGTGTACTACAACCCCGATGCGCCGCCGGGCTCCTTCACGGCCCTGCCGGTCGGTTTTGCGTACATCCTCCCGAACACGACGTTCACCTATCCCTCGATGACCTACCTGGATCCGGTCAATGGGACGCCGGGGGCAGCCGAGACCATTGTCATCTACTTCCGGTCGGATTCGAGCACGGCCGACCCGAACGACTTCGTCATGATGATGCGGGTGAACGCCCTCCCCGCCGAACTGATTGCGCGGAACGTCTACAAGATCCCGAACACGCCGTTCCTCCGGTACTACGTCCACCGGACCACCCTGGCGGTGCCGCCGGCGACACGCGACTCCAATATCGTCTGCCCCAGCGCGTCCTGCGTCGGCTCGATCAGGCACACGGTGGCGCTGCACAACAGTGCGGCGGACACCAATGGCACGCTCTCGGCGCTCGCCGACAGCGTCAAGGCGGTGCAGATCAACCTCCGCGTGACCAACGGGCTGACCGGCGCCGACCAGCGGTTCCGCGACGTCTCGTCGATCTCGCGCCTGCCGAACAACGGCCTCATTCAGCTCCGGACCTGCGGTGCAGTACCGATCCTGGCCGGACCACTGACCGCGCTCGGGAGCCCATCAACCGGCACCTGGCCCCAGCCGGGGGACACCCTCCGGTGGGCGCCCTCCGCCGACGAGACCGGTGGCGAGCGCGACATCCAGAACTACAACATCTATCGCCGGATTCCGCCGGCGACGAATTGGGACATCGTGTCGAGCATGCCGGCGAACCAGCCGAGCTACACCTATTTCGACGGCAACGTCGTGGTCGGCACCACGTACGACTATGCCGTTGGCGCATCGGACTGCACCCCGAATGAGTCTTCGCTGATCGTCGCGACGTCCGTTACGCCATTTTGAGCCCTGACGAACCCCAGCAGGAGCAGGATATGCGACCGACGAACCGGATGGTGACGAACGAACGAGGGGTGGCGCTGATCATGACGCTGATGCTGGCGATGATCGTCGCGAGCCTCGCCATCGGCATCATCATGATGATGGGGAATACCAACCTCATCACCAAGTTCCACGCCAAGGAAGCGATGATGGAAGGCGCGGCGGATGCCGGGCTCGAATGGGGCCGCAACCAGCTCAATGCCAACGCCGTCGTCCTCCCGCTGACGGGGTACGTCACGCTGGCCTCCGGGGCAACGGTCACCGACGCCTCGGGCACGGTCATCCCGGGCTTCACCCGCTCGGTCTATGCCGGCCGGAGCGGCAACACCACCGGCCAGTTCGGCGTCTACGCCAGCGTCATCTCGGAGATCCGGGATGCCCGAGGCGCCGTCGTCGTTCGCCGGGTGCAGCTCTCCCAGGACTCCTTTGCGAAGTATGCCGAGTTCACCGACACCTTCCCCGGCGGTCTCTGCGTGGGCTACGGCAACGTGAAGTTCGGCCCGGTGCATTCCAACACGAACTACAATCTCTGCGGAACCGGACCCGCCATCTTCAACGGGCTGCTGACGGTCCATGGTTCGATTTCGAATCAGGGCGTCGGCACCTACAACAAGGGCTTCAAGACTGGCGTGCCGGTCATCCCCATGCCGACCCCGGTGCAGCTTGCCTCCGTGCTGCCGATCGCCCAGGCAGCGAACATGAACATCACCGGTGACGCCAATCTGACCCGGACCGATCCGGACACCCGGATTGAGTTCATCTCGATCGACCTCGACAACGATGGCGACGTCACCGACGCCAACGAGGGATTCTTCCGGGTCTTCAAGGCCCGCACCACGGGAACGGCCAACACCGACGACAACAACCGCGCCTATCTCAATGGGCGCCGCTGGCCGAACAACGGCTCGGTCAGCTTCACCGGCACCGGCACGACGGCCGCATCCGACGTCAACCTCTTCTCGCCGAACTGCGGCGGGACACAGGGCAATGCCGCCATCGCGCCCGCGACCACCTGGGTCAGCGCGGATTCGATCATGCGGGTGCCGAACGCCACGGTCTCGCTTGTGAACAAGGCGCTGGCCGTCCGGCAGGCGCTGACCAGCGCCTCGCGCCGGTGCTATCTCGGCGGGGACGAGAATCTGACCGGCGGCATCTGGCGAGTCACGCCGACGACTTCGCCGTATGGCGACTGGCTCGCCTACCCGGGCTGGGGCGGCGCTCCGCCGGGGGCCATCGTAACCGGCCTCTCCCGCTCGGGCCGGGTCGGCCTGCCTGCCGGCAGCGCGGCCGCCAACACCCAGGCCGCGTTCATGGCCCAGTATCTCTGGCCGCTGGATCGCTCCTGGAACATCAACATCCAGGGCGTCATCTACGTCGCGGGCGCCGTCGCCGCGAGCGGGAACGTGCGTGGCCAGGTGCTCCTCGCCGCCACCGGCAACATCATGCTGGATGACGACCTCATCTACGTGACGCCGCCGAACACCACCTGCGCGGACATGCTCGGCTACACCACGCCGAAGGGCATCACCATGGCGGACAACGCAGTGAACGGCCCGTTCATGGTGAACGGCAATTACATGAACAACTTCGACGACACGCCAAGCGAGAGCTTCAACGGCGTCTTCCTGGCGCTGACGACCTTCGCGGGCGAGAACCCCACCTCAGGCCCGACGAGTTCCACGTCCGCCGCGGGACGTGAGGACTGCCCGGCCGGCGTGCAGCAGGGCCGCGGCTGTGACATCGTCATCGGCGGGCTGATCCAGCGGAACGCGGGTGCGACGGCCTCGACGTCCGGCGCCGGCTGGAATGACCAGTACAGCTATGACGTCTGCTCGTTCCGGAATCCACCACCGTACTTCCCCACGACGGGACGGTACGCTCGATACCAGTACTACGAGATCGACCCGGTCGGCTTCAATGTGGCCACCTGGTACGCCAACAATCAGTAGCCCTCGTGGCGAAGGGGCGGAAACGGGAAACCCTCCGGCATTCGCCGGAGGGTTTCTTCATTTCGAGCGGCGCGGAGGTGCCCTACTCGTCGCGCCGCCGGATGATATCGCGAACGATCAGGTCGCCATGGCCCCGCGCATTCTCGATGAACAAGCGATTCGCGTCGTTCCCGCTCGCCATCACCCCGGCCAGGTAGCAGCCGGCGATCGTCGTCATCATGGTGGTCTCGTCGTGGGTCGGTATCCCCGTGGCGCGGTCCACCGGCACGCCCAGGCTGGCCAGCAGATCGGTGTTGGCGTGATAGCCCGTCATCGCCAGCACCGCGTCAGCCGACAGCGTCTCTCGCGGGCCGCCCCCCACCGGCTCGATCACCACCGCCTCCGGGGTGATCTCCACCACCCGGCGCTTCCACCGCGGGACGACACTCCCCTCCTTCACGCGATTGGTGATGTCTGGCAGCACCCAGGGTTTCACCACGCGGTCGAAACCCTCCTCGAGGTGAACCAGGGTGACCCGGGCCCCGGCGCGCCAGCATTCGAGGGCGGCATCCACCGCACTGTTGCCGCCCCCGATCACGACGACGTTCTGTCGCCAGTGCCGGTGGCCTTCGGTGAAGTAGTGGGAGACGTGCGGGAGATCCTCACCCGGAACCCGCAGCGGATTGGGCCAGTCGTAGTAGCCGGTGGCGAAGACCAGATTCGCGGCGTGGTATGCGGTGGCATCGTGACGACGGTCGACCTCAACCCGGAAGCCACCGGACGGCTCGCGGCGCACGGCGGTGACTTCCTCTCCAGGCCGAGCGTCGAGCTTGAAGTGCTCCGTGACCCGACGGTAATAGAGAAGCCCATCCTTGCGGGTGGGCTTCTCGTTGCTCGTGATGAACGGCACCCCGCCGATCTCGATCTTCTCGGGCGTCGAGAAGAAGGTCATGTTGAGGGGATACCGTTCGATGGTCGAGACCACGGTGCGCCGGTCGAGGAGCATGCAGCTCAGCCCCGCCTGCTGGGCGGCGACTCCGACGGCGAGGCCGCAGGGGCCGGCACCGACGACCAGCAGCTCGACCTGCTCCATCAGACTTCGATGATCTGGTCGCGCCGGGTTCCGACACTCACGTAGCGGATCGGAGCACCGGAGAGGTCCTGGAGACGGTCGAGATAGGCGCGCGCTTCGGGGGGTAGGTCCGCGAGGCGCCGGGCACCGGTCGTCGGCCGACGCCAGCCTGGCAGCACCTCGTACTGCGGGACCACCCGCTCGAGCGCGCGGATGTCGGCAGGCAGCTCGTCGCAGGGAACGCCATCGAGCAGGTAATCCGTGCCGACCGGGATCTCCGCGAAGGTGTCGAGCACGTCGAGCTTGGTGACCGCAAGCGCCGTGAGCCCGTTGACCCGCACCGAGTAACGCACCACGGTCGCGTCGAACCACCCGCAGCGGCGGGGCCGCCCGGTGACCGCGCCGAATTCGCCGCCAAGCTTCCGCAACTGCTCCTCGACCTCGGGCGCGCCCTGCGTGGGCAGGGGTCCATTCCCAACCCGGGTGGTGTATGCCTTGACGACACCGAGCACTTCGTCGATGGCGGTGGGGCCGATCCCGGCGCCAGTCGCGGCCCCTCCGGAGGTCGTGTTCGACGACGTCACGAAGGGATAGGTGCCGTGATCCACATCGAGCAGCGCGCCCTGGGCGCCCTCGAGCAGCACCCGGCGACCCTCCTTCAGCGATCGGTGGACCAGCAGGCCGGTGTCGGCCGCGAGCGGGAGCAGCCTGGGGGCCAGTCGCTCCAGCATCTCGTGGTGCTGCTGCTCGCTGGCGAGTTCGGTGCTCCCCATCATGGTCAGGAGTTGATTGGCCCTGGCTACCCGTTCGGAAAGCACCGCCCGTGCCGACTCGAGGTGGCGCAGATCCCCCACCCGGATGCCACGGCGTCCGAACTTGTCCTCGTACGCCGGGCCGATGCCCCGGCCCGTCGTGCCGATCTTCTGACTCCGCTCGTGAGCCTTGTCGAGCAGCTTGTGATAGGGCAGCACCAGATGGGCGCGGTCCGAGACGAACATCCGTCCCTGCACGTGCACGCCCTTCGAGGCGAGGCTATCGAGCTCGAGGAAGAAGGTCTCCGGGTCGAGCACCACACCGTTGCCAACGACGCAGGTGCAGCTGTCGTGAAGGATGCCGGAGGGGATCTGCTGGAGGATGAACTGGGCGTCACCAATGCAGACCGTGTGGCCGGCATTGGCCCCACCCTGATAGCGAACAACGTAGTCCGCCTGCTCGGCGAGCACGTCGACCAGCTTCCCCTTGCCCTCGTCGCCCCACTGGGCGCCGACAACGACTACGCAGTGCGTCTTTGGATTGAACATTCTGGTCGTAGCACGAAAAGAAATGGGGCCCCCGGCGGGGGCCCCGATGTATCCTCTGGTGAAAGCTAGGCGCGGAAAGGACGTTGTCAACGCCAGCGCGCCCGCGCCGCAATCCCCCGACACCGCCCTCCCGGATCTCCGCTTCCGTGCCTCACCGGCCGGGTATCGGCAGCCCACCGACCACCCGGCCAACCGCCTCGGCAGTGACGAGTCCCAGGTCCTCCAGCGTGTCCCGCGGCGTGTGTAAGCGTCTGAGATCGGCCCAGCTCAACCGTCCCAGAGTCACGGCGCTCAGACCGGCTCGGGCCATGGGGAGGCTATCCGTCAAGATTCCAAGCGGCAGACGACGCACCTCGACGCGCGGCGCGACTGCGCCGAAGCTGGGGCGCAGCGCCTCGGCGAGCGTCCGGCCACGACCATCGTGGGCGACAATGTAGAAGGCCCCCTCGTCGGTGAGGGTGTCGAGATTCAGCACCTCGGCGTCCCCCACTGCCCCAGATTCGCTCACAAAGGCCCGGGCGCCCACCAGGCCGAACTCCTCAGCGCCCGTGAAGAGGAACCCCACCCCCTCATCCTGAGCGATCTCCACCGCTATGAGGGCCGCCAGGAGGCCAGTCCCGTTGTCCCTCGCGCCGGGGGAAGTTCCCCGAAGTCGTCCGCGGCCGGCCAGCACCCCGGCGGCCAGCGAGAGCCCGGCGGCGCCCGCGACTACAGCCCCCGGCAAAGCCCCACCGGCCAGCACACGCCAGACAACAAGCACCGTCATCAGACCGGCGGCCAGGATCATCACCCAGGCCGCCAGAATCCGCCCCGCCATCGAGTGGCCCTGGGCCTTCGAGTCGAAATGTGCAACGATCCAGCGTCGCGGGGGTCCCGGTCCCCGGGTCGCGATCAGGTTGGCGTCGGCCCGGCGCTCGGCACCCGGAACATCGACTCCGGTCCCGATGCCCCATGCCAGCAGCCCCAACGCGATCGTCCCCGCGAGCCAGACCACGGGAGCAAGGGCCCCTGACAGCTGCCCCATCAGGAGGAGCGGGATTTCCAGCAGCGTCAGCCAGCCGAGCCCGGCGCCGAGGAGCGGGAAGACGTTGAGAGAAGATGGCTGGAAGGTGAAGGTCTGTTCGCGGACGTGGTAGCCGGCAGCCGCCAGATGGCGCGTCAGCAGCCCCCGAGCGGCGGCGGCGGCCGGCGTCCCGGCTTCCCGCGGAAGCGCAATCAGTTGGTCGAAGAGTTCTCGCGCCGTCACGCGCCCAGCGCGGTGGCAGCCTCGGCCGAGATCTGCCCTTCAGCCCGGAGCCGTGCGGCACACTGTTCGAAGGTCTGCATCCCGTCCTCCGTCCCCTCGAACATCGCCGTGCGAAGCGAGTGGATCCGCTCCGGATCCCGCAGGATCGCCCGCACCGACGCCGTGGCGACGAGCGCCTCGACGGCGACCACCCGGCCACCGTCGTCCCTCGTCGGCACCAGCCGCTGGGCAAGGATGCCGCGCAGCACTTCGGAAAGCCGCACCTGCCCGATCTCGCGCTCGATCCCCGGGAACATCGAGTGGAGCCGAGCGACGGTGCTCTGTACATCCGCAGTCGGAAGCGTCGAGATGACGAGGTGACCGCGTTCGGCGGCCTTGATCGCGGTGTCCAGCGTCTCGTGATCCGAGATCTCGCCGATGACGATCACATCGGGATCCTGACGCAGTGCCGCCTGCAATCCGACCGCGAAGCTTTCCGTGTCCACGCCGACTTCCCGCTGGGTGACGGAGCACTTGACGTCCCGGTGCAGGAACTCGATCGGGTTCTCGATCGTAACGATGTGGCGCTGGAGGTTCTGGTTGATGTGGTTGAGCATCGCGGCGACCGTCGAACTCTTCCCGCTTCCCGAGACGCCCGTCACCAGCACGAGCCCCTGCTCCAGCTCGGCGAGTCTGGCCGCGACCGGAGGCAGATGGAGTTCCTCGGCGGTGGGCACGGTGAACGGGATCACCCGCATGACCACCATGAAGGACGAACGCTGACGCAGGACGTTGACCCGGAACCGCCCGACGCCGGGCATGCCCCAGGAGCAGTCGAAGTCCTTCAACTGGTCGAGCCGGGAGCGGTCGTCCTCATTGGGAAGCAGCTTAAGGGCAATCGCCCGCGTCTGATCGGGCGTGAGGCGCTGCTTGGTCAGCGGCACCAGTTTGCCGTTGATCCGGGCACGAAAGACGTCCCCCGCCTTGATGTGCAGGTCGGAGGCGCCACGCTCGACCGCGGCCTTGATGATCTTCTCCATTCAGCGCTTCCTCACGATCGTGCGGAGGTGGGGCCGTGCCTAACGGTCGTCCCGGCGAGGCAGGAATCCCATCCGCCCATGTACGCCCGCCATCGTCTCTCTGGCGATCCGCCTGGCCCGCGCCGCGCCGTCGCCGAGGATCTGCTCGACTCGCTCGGGGTGGGCATCCAGCTCGGCCGCCCGGGCGCGGACCGGGGCCAGCGCGGCGTTGAGATTCTCCGCCAGCACCTTCTTGCAGTCGATACAGCCCCAGCCCGCGCTGCGACAGTTGGCATCCACCAGCGCCACCGTGTCCGGGGACGAGAAATACTTGTGCAGCGAGAAGATGTTGCAGTTCTCCGGATTGCCCGGATCCTGGCGCCGGAGGCGCGCCGGATCGGTCTTGGCCGGACGCAGCTTGTTCCAGACCTCTTCCGGAGGCTCGAGCATTCCGATGGTGTTGCCCAGGCTCTTCGACATCTTCGCCTGCCCGTCGAGACCCATGATCCGCTTCGCTTCGGTCAGCATCGGCTGCGGCTCGGGGAAGAAGTCCTCACCACCCCCGAACTCCGCATTCCACTTGCGACAGATCTCCCGGGTCAGTTCCAGGTGCTGCACCTGATCCTCGCCGACCGGCACGAGGTCGGCCCGATAGAGCAGGATGTCCGCCGCCATCAGGACGGGATAGTTCAGCAGCCCCGCCGGAATGCTCTCGAACCGGGTAGACTTATCTTTGAACTGCGTCATCCGCTCGAGTTCGCCGATCGGCGTCACCGTGTTGAACAGCCACTGCAGTTCCGAATGCTCGGGGACGTGCGACTGGACGAAGAGCGTCACCCGATCGGGATCGATCCCCGCAGCCAGGAGACCGACCGCCATCTCCCGGGTGCGCCGGGCGAGCGAGCCCGCCTCGTACTTGCCGGTGATGGCGTGAAGATCGACGACGCAGAAGAGGCACTCATAGGACTGCTGGAGGCGGACCCAGTTCTGCACGGCGCCGAGCCAGTTCCCGATGTGGAGCTCGCCCGAGGGCTGGATTCCAGAGAAGATTCGCGGCATCGGGGCAAGCTATCGGACGGGGGGATGACACGCAATATGACGTCGGCCAATGACTTACTGAATCTCGCCGCCACGGCGTGCCGCGCCGCCGGTGAATACCTGCGGCAGGTGGATCGGCCCCGCGATCCCAGCACCTGGACTGCCAAGGGACGGGCCGACTGGGCCACGGAGGTGGACCGGGATTCGGAGAAACTGATCACCCGGCTCCTCACGGAAGGGGCACCCGGCTCGGTGGTGGTTGGTGAAGAGCTGAATCCGGATGTCGTCACGAAGGGGCTGGTCTGGATCGTCGATCCGCTCGATGGCACGACCAACTTCCTGCACGGCTTCCCCGCGTACGCCGTGTCCATCGGCGCCGCGGTCGACGGCGTGCTGCAAGCGGCCGCCGTCCTCCACGTCCCTCTCGATCGCCTGACAACTGCCTCGCTGGGTGGCGGCGCGTTCGAGAACGGGCGGCCGATCCGGGTCTCGCCCATCACCGACCCCGCCCACTCGCTGCTCGGCACCGGGTTCCCCTTCCGGGACTTCACGAAGCTCGACGCCTATCTCGGGCAGCTGAGCGGGGTCGCCCTTGCATCTTCGGGCATCCGGCGCCCCGGTTCCGCCGCGATCGACCTGTCCGACGTCGCCGCCGGCCGGTTCGAGGGATTCTGGGAGCAGCGACTCTCCGCCTGGGACATGGCAGCCGGGATCCTGCTGGTTCGCGAGGCCGGCGGTCTGGTGACCGATTTCACCGGCCGCGACCTTGGTGTCGAGCACTCGGAAGTTGTCGCGGGGAACCCCGCGATCCACGCCTGGTTGCTCGACGTCATTCGGGCACCGGCATCGGAGCGGCGGTGAGCCCGCTCAACCCACCTTCTCGACCCGACACCGGGACGCCATGACCGACGAGATCACCCTCTCCGCCTTCGCCGACGCCGTCGCTGCGGCCACCCCCGCCCCGGCCGGAGGGTCGGTCGCAGCCGTGGCAGCGGCCCTCGCGGCGGCCCTCACCGCCATGGTCGGGCGAGTCGCCCAGGCAAAGCCGGGGGCGCAGGACAATGTCGGCCTCTCCGACCTCATCGAATCGGCCGACCGGGCGCGTGGCCGACTGCTGGAACTGGCAGGCGAGGATGCCCGCGCATTCGAGGCGGTGATCGTGGCCCGCCGCAGCACGGCGGGGACGGAGCTGGATCGTGCGGATCGCCTGGCGAAGGCCTGGCGCAAGGCGGCGCGGGTGCCATCGGACGTGGTGCTCCTGTCCCGTCAGGTTGCGCAGCTCGCCAAGCGGGCCGCGCGGGAGGGGCCTCCCTCGACGATCGGGGACGCCGTGATGGCCGCATTGGTGGCGGCGGCCACCGCCGCCGGCTCCCAGATCAATCTGAGGCTCAACGTGCAGGCCGCAGGCAGCCCGGCCGACCTGCGAGTCCTCGTCGATCAATCCGAGGTGATTCTGCGGGAGACGCAGCACGCGGCGGCGGACACGAGGATGGCGGCAGAGGAGCGGCTGACCGGGGAGAAGGCGCCACCAGCGACGGAATGATGCGGCAGGACGGTGGGCGCGTGCGCGCCCACCCGGGCGGGAGCTAAAGTGTCAGGATCCGGGGGCCGTCCTTCAGGATGGCCACGGTGTGCTCGAAATGGGCCGAGAGACTGCCGTCGGCGGTCACGACGGTCCACTTGTCAGGGAGCGTCTTGGTGGTGTAGTGCCCCGCCGTGATCATCGGCTCGATGGCGATCGTCATCCCCTCGAGCAGGCGCGGGCCCCGCTTGGGCTGACCGTGATTGGGGACCTGCGGCTCCTCGTGGAACTGGGTCCCGATGCCATGCCCGACGAGTTCCCGGACCACGCCGAAGCCCGCCGCTTCAGCCAGCTGCTGCACGGCGTGTCCGATGTCCCCGACGTGATTCCCCACGCGCGCCTGTTCGATGCCCGCCGCCAGGCACTCCTGCGTCACCCGCAGCAGGCGCTCCGTCTCCGGCGCGATCTCCCCCACCGGCACGGTCGTGGCCGAGTCGGCGTGGAGCCCGTCGAGGAGCACCCCGACATCGATGCTGACGATGTTCCCCTCGCGCAGGACGCGCTTGGCGTTCGGGATCCCATGGACGATCTCCTCGTTGATCGAGGTGCAGAGCGTCTTGGGAAAGCCGTAAAGGCCCTTGAAGGAGGGCCGGGCTCCGGGATGGCTGCGGATGAATTCTTCGGCGAGGGAATCGAGATCGAGGGTACTCATCCCCGGGCGAACGGACCGGCGCATGAGCGCCAGGGTCTCGCCCACGATGTGCCCGGCCTGGGCCATCGTCTCGATTTCGCGGGGTGACTTGAGCGTGATCATGGCAGCCCTCGGTGAGCAGCCGGCCGTCCTGGCCGGCGGGTCTCCGCTACCGGCCGAGGATGGTCTTCACGGCCGCGGCGATCTCGGGCACACTGCCCACGGCCTGAACGATGTGGACGCTGCCGCGCTGACGGTACCACTCGAGGACCGGGGCCGTCTGTTCCCGGTAGGCCTTGAGCCGGATGGCGACCGCCTTGGGATCGTCGTCGGCCCTGCCCTCGATCGTCCTGCGCTTCTCGATGCGGGCGAGAATTTCGGCGTCGGTCACGTCGAAGAACAGCACGAAATCCATCCGGCGGCCGAGGTCGCTCAGGATCCGGGTGACACCCTCGGCCTGGGGGACGGTCCGCACGACGCCATCGAAGATGACCCCGTTCCTGGCTTCCGGCTTGCCGAGCTCATCACGCACGACTCCCATGATGATCTCGTCGCTGACGAGCTGTCCCGACTCCATGACCGCCTTGGCCTGGAGACCGACCGGGGTGCCGCGCTTGACGGCATCGCGGAGCAGGTCGCCGGTGGCGAACTTCGGAATGCCCAGGCGATCGGCGAGGAGGGCGCCCTGCGTGCCCTTGCCAGCGCCCGGCGGGCCGAGGAGAAGAATGTCCATGTGGTATCCTGAAATTCGGGACTGCTCCAAACGGTGAGGAGTAAGGAGCGAGGAAGCGCGCGGCCCCCCTCCTTACTCCTCAATGTACTCCTCGCCCCTGCAAGGCTACATGAAACGCTGCTGACGGCCGCGGAACTTGATCCGGCCCGCCTTCATGAAGCTGTCGTATTTCCGGAGCGTGAGGTGCTGCTGGATCTGGGCGATCGTGTCCAGGAGCACGCCGACCACGATCAGCACCGAGGTTCCGCCGAACTGCTGCTGGAAGCCGAGCTGTTTGGTCATCGTCACCGGGATGATCGCGATCACGGCCAGGAAGAGCGCGCCGGGGAGGGTCACCCGCGCGAGCACGTTGTCGATGTAGTCGGCCGTGCTGGCACCAGGCTTCACGCCGGGGATGAACCCGCCCTGCTTCTTCAGGTTCTCCGCCAGGTCCACCGAATTGAAGATGATGGACGTGTAGAAGTAGCTGAACAGCAGGATCAGGATGCCGAAGCTGAGGTCGTAGGGCAGCTCGCCGGGGGTGAAGAAATCGGCGACGCTCCGCATGAACTCGTTCTGGGTGAAGCTCGCGAGGGTGCCAGGGACGATGATGATCGTCTGCGCAAACACGATCGGCATCACGCCGGCGGTAATGAGCCGGATCGGGATGAAGGTCTTCTGGCCCTGGGTCATGCGGCCACGGCCCATGACTTTGCGCGGGATCTGCACCGGAATCCGCCGGGCGGCGAGCGACATCGCCGTCACCCCGACCACCACCCCGAGCAGGATGAGGCCGAAGAGCAGGATCTTCGGAAGGGTGAGGATGCCTTCCTTCCAGAAGCCCGCCATGTTGACGAGGCCCGGCCAGAGGCGGTCGAGAATCGAGAAGGTGATGAGCAGACTCATCCCGTTCCCGATGCCGCGCTCGGTGATCTGCTCGCCGAGCCACATGACGAAGACCGCGCCGGTGGTCAGGACGACGACCATCGCGAGGCGAGTCCAGAAGGTCGGGAACGGCACCGCGCCCGGGATGCTCTCCGTGAACACCGCGAAGGTGTACGCCTGGGTCACCGCGATCATGACGGTGATGTAGCGGGTCCACTGGGTCAGCTTCTTCTTGCCCTCCTCGTCCTTCTGCATCTTGCCGATCGAGGGCACGATGCCGCCCGCGAGCTGGAAGATGATCGAGGCCGAGATGTAAGGCATGATGCCCAGGGCGAACACCGTGGCGCGGGAAAGCCCGCCACCGAGGGTGTCATACAAGCCGAAAAACCCGGCGGCCGCCGAGTTCTTGATGAAATCGGTGACCGCCTGGACGTTCACGCCGGGGGCGAAGATGTGCGCGCCGATCCGGTAGATGACCAGCGCCAGGATCGTGAAGCCGATCTTCCGCTGGAGCTCCGGATCCATCCCGAAACTGGGTCGGGCGGCGGCGGTCATTCGGCGCTGATCTTCCCGCCCGCCTGCTCGATCTTCTCGCGAGCCGAGGCGGACATCGTCACGCCCTGCACCGTATAGGCACGGTCCGCCGCGCCAGTCCCGAGCAGCTTCACGGGCACGTTCCGCTTGGAGATGATGCCGGCGGCGTGGAGGGTGTCGGGGTTCACCTCGGTGGCGCTGAGCCGCGCGAGGTCCTTCAGGTTCACCGGCTGGGCCGTGACCTTGAAGGGATTGGTGAAGCCGCGCTTGGGCAGACGCCGGTACATCGGCATCTGTCCGCCTTCGAAGCCGGGGTTGGTCTCACCCGCCTGGCGCGCCTTGTGACCCTTGTGACCGCGACCGGAGGTCTTGCCCTTGCCGGAGCCGGGGCCGCGCCCCACGCGCATCTTCGCCTTGCTCGCCCCGCGAGCCGGCCGAAGATTCGAGAGCGTGACCGGCGTGTTCTTCTCCGCCATTTACTTCTCCTGAGCCGGCGCTACCTCGACGAGGTGGCGCACCTTGAACAGCATGCCGCGGACGGACGCATTGTTCGGAAGCTCCGACACCGACTGATGGTGCTTGAGTCCCAGCGCCTTGAGCGTCCGGTTCATGGTCTCCGAATGCCCGATGCCGGAGCGGATCTGCTTGACGAGCAGCCGCTTGGCGGTGTCTTCCGCGGGGATGGTCGCCGCGTGATACGCCGGGCCCTGTCGCCCGACGACTGGATTACGTCCCATGGATCAAACCTCCTGCGGGGCGCGATAGGCCAGCTGATCGGCCTCGATGCCGCGCTCACGTGCCACCTGCCGGACCGTCACCAGCTGCGCCAGCCCGTCCATGGTGGCGCGCACCATGTTATGCGGGTTGTTGGAGCCGAGGCTCTTGGTCAGGATGTCGGTGATCCCGGCGCACGCCAGCACGGCGCGCACCGAGCCACCCGCGATGATGCCGGTACCGCTCGCGGCGGGCTTGAGGAGCACCTTGCCCGCGCCGTGGGAGCCGAGCACCTCGTGCGGGATGGTGGCGCCGACCCGCGGCACCTCGACCATCTTCCGCTTGGCGGCTTCGACCGCCTTGCGCACCGCCTCGGAGACTTCGTTCGCCTTGCCGGTCGCGATGCCGACCTTGCCCTTGCCGTCGCCGATCGCCACGAGGGCGTTGAATGAGAAGCGGCGGCCACCCTTCACGACCTTGGCGACGCGATTGATCGCGACCACGGTCTCGATGAACTCGCTGTGCTCCCGCTCGTTGCGGTCGCCGCGCTTGCCGCCGCGGCCATCGCCGCCCCGCCCGCGTCCGCCGCCACCCTGGCCGCCGCGTCCACCGCGTCCGCGACCACGATCGCCGCCGGCCGGGGCGCCTTCGGCGCCAGGAGCGGTCATGCCCTGTTCGTCAGCCATATCAGAACTCCAGTCCGCCTTCGCGCGCGCCGTCAGCGACGGCCTTCACGCGTCCGTGATACCGGTAGCCAGCCCGGTCGAATACCACCTTGGTGAACCCGGCGGCCTTGGCCTTCGCGGCGAGCGCCTTGCCCATGCCCTTGGCCTTGCCGACCTTGCCTGCCCCGTCGGCCGACACACCTTCGGACGCGTCGCTGATGCCCAGCAGGCAGACGCCGCGGGTGTCATCGACGAGCTGCGCATAGATGTGCTTCAGCGAACGGAAGACCGCGAGCCGCGGCCGCTCCGGCGTGCCGGCGACCTTCTTGCGCACCCGGAGATGCCGACGGGCACGGAGCTCATGCCGCCCGGACGGCGACTTGACTGCACGCATGGTTACTTGGCTCCTGTCTTGCCGGCCTTGCGGCGGACCACTTCACCCTGATAGCGGACGCCCTTGCCCTTGTACGGTTCGGGCTTGCGGAGGTTGCGGATCTCCGCCGCCACCTGCCCGACCATCTCCTTGTCCGCGCCTTCGATCTTCACGATGGTGTTGTTGTCCACCGTGAACTTGATCCCGGCCGGCGCCTTGTAGTGCACCGGATGGGAGAAGCCGAGGGCGAGCTGCAGCCCGGTCGGCTTGGCTTCGGCCTTGTAGCCGACGCCCTGGATCTCGAGGACCTTGAGGAAGCCCTTGGCCACCCCGTCCACCATGTTCTGGATCAGGCTGCGGGTCAGTCCGTGGAGCGCCTTGTGCTTGGGCTCGTCGGAGGGCCGGGTCACGATGACCTGGTCGCCCTGGACCGCAATCTGGATCTCCGCATGGAAGGTGCGGGAGAGCTCACCCTTGGGGCCCTTCACGGACAGCGTGTGTCCGTTCTGGGTCACGGTGATGCCCTTCGGCACCGCCACCGGCCGTTTACCGATACGCGACATGCTCGCCTCTTACCAGACGACGGCGAGGAGCTCGCCGCCCAGGTTGGCCGACCGCGCGTCACGGTCGCTCATCAGCCCCTTGGGCGTGGACACGATCGCCATGCCGAGGCCGTTCTTGATCCGCGGGATCTCGCGCGACTTGACGTAGCGCCGGAGGCCCGGGGAGGAGACGCGGCGGAGCTCGCGAATGACCGGCTGGTCCCCCTGGTACTTGAGGTACAGCCGCAGTACGCCGCGGGCGCCGTCATCGAGGATCTTGTAATCCGCGATGTAGTGATTGTCGCGAAGCAGCCGCGCGAGCTCGCTCTTCAGCTTGCTCACCGGAATGTCCACACGCTTGTGGCCAGCTGCGCACGCGTTGCGGATGCGGGTCAGCATATCCGCGACGGGATCTGTCATGCTCATCGTTGTGGCTCCCCTACCAGCTGGCCTTGCGGACACCCGGGATTTCGCCCCGGAGCGCCATGTCGCGGAAACAGATACGGCACAGGCCGAACTTCCGCAGGACGGCGCGGCTCCGGCCGCAGCGCTGGCAGCGCCGCACGGCCCGGACCTTGAACTTCGGCGTGCGCTTGGCCCGCTCGATCCAGCAAGTCTTTGCCATCGTCTCTCCCTTAGGCCACGGCCAGCGGCGTTTCGCCGCGGAAGGGCCAGCCAAACTCCCGGAGCAGGGCCATCGCCAGGTCGTCGCGACCGGCGGTGGTCACGAGCGTGATGTCCATCCCGTGGATCTGCTCGACCTTGTCGAAGTCGATCTCCGGGAAGATCATCTGCTCCTTGATCCCCAGCGTGTAATTCCCGCGCCCATCAAAACTCTTGTTCGGCAGCCCCTTGAAGTCCCGGATGCGGGGCACCGACACGTTCACGAACCGGTCGAGGAACTCGTACATCCGCGCGTTGCGCAGCGTCACCGACACCCCGATCGGCAGGCCTTCCCGCAGCCCGAAATTCGCGATCGCCTTCTTGGCCCGGCGGACCGTCGGCTTCTGGCCGCTGATGATGGCCAGCTCGTCGACGACGCCGTCGATCAGCTTCGGATTCTTGGCGCCCTCGCCCATGCCGACGTTCAGCACGATCTTCACGAGGCGCGGCACCTGGTGCACGTTGGTCAGGCCGAACTGCTTGGTCAGGTTCGCCCGGATCACGGTGTCGTAGTACGTCTTCAGGCGCGGCACGCCCTCGACGGACTTCGGCGCCGGATCGGTCGCGAGCGCCGCGGCCTTCTCCTTGTCGCGCTTGCTGCCCTTCGGCGCTTCCGCCTTGGGCGTCTTCGGGGCCTTCGCGGCCTTGTCCTGGGTCTCGGCCATCGTCAGCGGTTCCTCGGAATGGACTGGCCCGACTTCACGGCGATCCGCTCCAGCGTCCCGTCGGCGTCCTTCTGCCGGCGGATGCGGGTCGGCTCGCCCGACTTCGGATCAATGAGCATCACCTTCGAGTGATGGATCGGCGCCTCGCGCTCGATGATCCCGCCCTGGGCGTTCTGCGTCGGGCGCTGGTGCTTCTTGATGATGTTCACACCCTCGACCGCCACCCGGCCCGTCTTGGGATACACGCGGAGCACCTTCCCCCGCTTTCCCTTGTCCTCACCCGAGACCACCTGGACGGTGTCCCCACTGGTGATGTGCAGGATCTGACGGACCGGCGGCAGGTGCCGGATGCGCTTCGCCTTCTTGTAGACCAGCGGCTTCATGTTAGAGGACCTCCGGCGCGAGCGAGACGATCTTCATGTACCGCTTCTCGCGCAGCTCGCGCGCCACGGGCCCGAAGATACGGGTCGCCCGGGGCTCGCCCTGGTCATTGATCAGGACCACCGCGTTCTCGTCGAACCGGATGTAGGAGCCGTCCTTGCGGCGGGTCTCCTTCACGGTGCGCACGATGACCGCCTTGGCCACGTCGCCCTTCTTCACCTGGCCGGTCGGGATCGCGTCCTTGATGGCCACGACCACCTTGTCACCGACACCGGCATAGCGCCGGCGGCTGCCACCGAGCACCCGGATAACCAGCGCGCGGCGCGCGCCCGAGTTGTCGGCGACCTTGACGATCGATTCCTGTTGGATCACTTGGCACGCTCCACGATTTCGATCACGCGCCACCGGACCGTCTTGGATACCGGCCGGGTCTCCATGATGCGCACGGTGTCGCCGAGCTTGGCGCCGTGCTCCTCATCCCGCGCGTGCACCTTGGTCGAGCGGGTGATCTGCTTGCCGTACGCGGCATGCGCAAAGCGCCGGGTCATCGTGACCGTGACCGTCTTGGTCATCTTGTCGCTGGTCACGACCCCCGTGCGGGTCTTGCGCTGCTTGCGGGGCGCCTTCGTCGTTTCGGTCATGGTCTCGTTCTCGCCGTCCGGTTACTTCGCCAGCTCGCGGGCGCGCAGCATCGTGTGCAGACGCGCGATGTCGCGGCGCAGTGCGCGGAACCGCATCGGGTTCTCCAGCGCTTCAGTCGCGGACCGGAACCGGAGACGGAACCGCTCCTCGGTCAGCTCGGCCAGCTTGGCCTTCAGATCGTCCACCGACATCTCGGTGAGCTCACTCGCCTTCATCGCTCAATCCTCCTGGCGGTGGATGAACCGGGTCCGCACCGGCAGCTTCGCGGACGCCAGCGCCAGCGCCTTCTTGGCCAGCTCTTCAGTCACACCCTCGACTTCGAAGATGATCCGGCCCGGGCGCACCACCGCCACCCAGCCCTCCGGATTGCCCTTGCCCTTGCCCATGCGGGTCTCGGCGGGCTTCTTCGTGATCGGCTTGTCCGGGAAGATCCGGATCCAGACCTTGCCGCCACGCTTCATCTCACGGGTCAGGGCGACACGCGCGGCTTCGATCTGCCGGTTGCTCACCCACCCCGGCTCCAGGGTCATCAGGGCGAACTCGCCGAAGGAGACGCTGCTCCCGCGGATCGCGGTGCCCTTGGTCCGACCCTTGAAGGTCTTCCGGAACTTGACGCGCTTCGGTGCCAGCATCGGTCAGTTCCCCGTGCTGTAGGTTCGGCCGGTGACGTCTTCGACGACTTCACCCTTGAAGATCCAGACCTTGATGCCGATCGTGCCGTAGGTCGTCTTCGCCGTGCTGGTGGCGTAGTCGATGTCGGCGCGCAGCGTGTGCAGCGGCACCCGGCCCTCGCGATACGACTCGGTCCGTGCGATTTCGGCGCCGCCCAGGCGGCCGCCGGCCCGCACCTTGATGCCCTGCGCACCCATGCGCATCGCGCTCTGCACCGCCCGCTTCATCGCGCGGCGGAACGAGATGCGCTGCATCAGCTGGTGCGAGATGTTGTCGGCGACCAGCTGCGCCGAGACTTCCGGCCGCTTGATCTCCTCGACATTGATCGCCGCTTCCTTCCCGGTCAGCTGCGCCAGCTCGTCGCGCAGCTTGTCGACCTCGGCGCCCCGCTTGCCGATCACCACGCCCGGTCGCCCGGTGTGGACCGTCACGGTCACCTTGCCCGGCTTCCGCTCGATGTCGATGAGCGCGATCGCCGCGTGCCCGAGGCGCGCCTTGAGGTACTTCCGGATCAGCTCGTCCTCTTTCAGGAGAGCCGGCATTTCCTTGGTCGCGAACCACCGGGACGACCACGGCTTGACGATGCCGAGGCGGAACCCGATCGGATGGGTTTTCTGACCCATTACTTGCTCTCCTTCGTACCGACGTGGATCTCCACGTGCGACGTGCGCTTCTTGATCGGCACCCCGCGGCCCTGCGCGGCCGACTGGAAGCGCTTGAGCGGCGTGCCCATGTTGATGATCGCCTTGGTCACCACCAGATCATCGATGTCGAGGCTCTCGTTGGCCGAGAGTGCCGCCTGCTCGGCGTTCGCCACGGCGGAGCGCAGCGTCTTCTCGATCTGCTTCGCCGCGTACTTCTTGTTGAACTTGAGGATGGCGTACGCCTCGCTCACGTTCTTGCCGCGGATGAGATCGACGACGAGCCGCATCTTCCGGGACGACTGGCGCGCATGGCGCTGGATCGCACGGGCTTCCATGATCACTCCGCCTTGGCCTTCTTGTCCGCCACGAGCTTGCCGCTGTGCCCGCGGAACAGCCGGGTCGGGGCGAACTCACCGAGCTTGTGGCCGACCATGTTCTCGGTCACGTACACCGGGACGAACTTGTTCCCGTTGTGCACCGCAAAGGTGTGTCCCACGAACTCGGGCAGGATGGTGCTCGCCCGGCTCCAGGTCTTGACCACTTTCTTCTCGCTCCGGGCGTTCATCGCCTGGACCTTGTCCAGCAGCGACGCCTGGACGAACGGGCCCTTCTTGATGCTGCGCGACATCAGCCGTTGCCTCCGGTGGCCTTGCCGCGGCGCCGTCCGCGGACAATGAACTGGTTCGACGCCTTCTTGCGGTGGCGGGTCTTCATGCCCTCCGGCTTGCCCCACGGGCTCACCGGCGGACGACCGCCCGAGGTCTTGCCCTCGCCACCACCCAGCGGGTGGTCGACGGGGTTCTTCGCGACGCCACGGACCCGGCCCTTGCGGCCCAGCCAGCGGGTCTTGCCCGCCTTGCCCCGCGACAGCAGCTCGTGCTCGGCGTTGCCGACTTCGCCCAGGGTCGCCATGCACTTGGCATGCACCCGGCGCATCTCGGTCGAACGGAGCCGGATCGTCACGTAGTCGCCTTCCTTCGCGACCACCTGCACCCCCGCCCCGGCCGTCCGCGCCATCTGGCCGCCCTTGCCGATCTTGAGCTCGACGTTGTGCACCGTCTCACCCAGCGGCACCTCGCCGATCGGGATCGCATTGCCCACCCGCGGATCGACGCCCGGTCCGGACAGGATCGTGTCGCCCACGTTCAGGCCCTTCGGATGCAGGATGTAGCGCTTCTCGCCGTCGGCGTAGAACACCAGGGCGATGCGGGCGCTGCGGTTCGGATCGTACTCGATCCCCGCGATCTTGCCCGGCACGCCGAACTTGTTCCGCTTCCAGTCGATCTTGCGGTACATCTGCTTGTGGCCGCCACTGATGTACCGCATCGTGACGTGGCCCTTGTTGTTCCGGCCGCCGGTCTTGCGGAGCGGCTCGAGCAGGCTCTTCTCCGGCGTCGACTTCGTGATCTCCGCGAAATCGGAGACCGAACGGAAGCGCGAGCCCGGCGTGACCGGCTTGAATTGACGGATGCCCATATCAGCCCTCGAACACGGGGAGCGTGTCCCCGTCCTTCAGGGTGACGATCGCCTTCTTCCACCGGGCGGTCAGACCCCTGGTCTTGCCCCGGACGACCGTATTCCGCCGCATCTGCATCGTCCGCACGGCGGTCACCGTCACACCGAACAGCGACTCCAGCGCCTCGCGGATCTGGTGCTTGTTCGCCGACGGATGCACTTCAAACGCGTATTCCTTCCGCACCTGATAGGCGGCCGACGACTTCTCGGTCACCACCGGGCGCACGATCGTCTCATGCAGCGCGGGCATTTACTTGCCCCCCTTCTTCTTGGGCGCGGCCTTCTTGGCGGCCGGCTTCTTGTCCGCGGCCTTCTTGGCGGCCGGCTTCTTCGCCGGGGCCTTCTTCGCCGCCGGCTTCTTCTCGGCCTTCGTCGCCTTGGCCGCCTGCTTCGTCGCCTTGGCTTCGGCCTTCTCGGCAACCTTCGCCGCCTTCTTCGCGGCCGCCGGCTTCTTCGCGGCGGTCTTCACTTCGCGCACCGGCCGCTCGGTCTTCACCGAGGGGACGAACTCGCGCACGAACGGCTCCGCCTGCTCGCCGGCGAGCGCGGGCTCCTCCACCACCACGACCTCGCTCCAGAGGACGTCGTAGGCCGCCGCATCGGTGTACGGCAGCACATCGACCCGGGGCAGGTTGCGGGCACTGAGGTAGAGCGCCTCACTCACACCGTGGGTCAGGAAGAGCACCTTCTTGCCGGCAAGGCCCAGCTTCTCGAGGAGGCCGACCAGCTCCTTCGTCTTCGGGCTCTGCTGCTCGAAGCGCTCAACCACATAGAGGGCGCCTTCGGCCGCACGCGCGTTGAGCGCGCTCTTCCGGGCCAGCTGCTTGACCTTCTTCGGCATGCCGAGCCGGTAGTCGCGGGGCTGGGGTCCGAAGACCTTGCCGCCGCCCGGCCAGTTCGGGGCGCGGATCGAGCCCTGACGCGCCCGGCCGGTGCCCTTCTGCTTCCACGGCTTCTGGTTGCCGCCGGAGACGAGCGCGCGGGTCTTGGTCGCGGCCGTGCCCTGGCGCTGATTCGCCATGAACACCTTTACGGCCTCGTGGAGCACCGGACCGTTCACGGTCCCGTCAAAGTACTCCTCGGGCAGTCCGAGATCGGCGCTCTTCCGGGCGCCGGCGGACGAGAAATGCGGGGCCTCAATCATGGCGGCTCCTGCCATGCTGCTTGTTCACGAGCAGGATGCCGTGCTTCGCGCCGGGCACTGCGCCCCGGACGAACAGCAGGTTCCGCTCGGCGTCGATCTTCACGACCTTGAGTCCGAGCTCGGTATGACGCTCAGCACCCATGTGGCCAGGCATCCGCTTGCCCTTGATGACGCGCGACGGGTCGGTACCGGCTCCGACGGAGCCGGGCTTGCGGTGACGGGTGTTGCCGTGGGAGGCCGGGCCGCCGCCGATGCCGTAGCGGTGCACCACGCCCTGGAACCCGCGGCCCTTGCTGGTGCCGGTCACCTTGACCAGCTCGCCGGGCGCGAAGATCCCCACGGTGACGGTGTCACCGGCCTTGTAGCTCTGCTCGTTGTTGCCGAATTCCTTGAGGATCTTCGGCGCGGCCTCGAGGGTCGCCGCCTTCGCGTGCCCGAGTTCCGCCTTGCTGATGCGCTGGGGCATCTGGGCCCCGAAGCCGAGCTGCACCGCGCCGTCCTTCACCTGCAGGACACGGCAGGGGCCCGCCTCGATCACCGTCACCGGCACCGAGGAGCCATCCTCCGTAAACACGCGGGTCATGCCGAGCTTGCGCCCGATCAGTCCGTTTGCCATGGCTATTCGACCTTGATCTCCACGTCCACACCCGCCGGCAGATCGAGCTTCGTCAGCGCGTCCATCGTCTGGGGACGCGAGTCGTTGATGTCGAGGAGCCGCTTGTGGGTCCGGAGCTCGAACTGCTCCCGGCTCTTCTTGTCGATGTGCGGGCTGCGCAGCACGGTCCACCGCTGGATCTTGACCGGCAGCGGGATCGGCCCGGACACCTGCGCGCCGGTCTTCTCGGCGGTGCGCACGATGTCCGCGGCGGCCTGGTCCAGCACGCCGTGGTCGAAAGCCTTGAGCCGGATTCTGATTCTCTGCGCCATGAAATTCCTCACTTGCCAGTGGGGACGGGCCCCTGTGCCCGTCCCGGGGCGCCGCGCCCGCCCCGAGGGGCCGGCGCGGCGGCCAGCCCTACTTCAGGATCTTCGTCACCACGCCGGCGCCGACCGTCCGGCCGCCCTCGCGGATGGCGAACCGCAGACCCTCTTCCATCGCGATCGGGATGATCAGCGTGATGCGCATCTGGATGTTGTCACCCGGCATCACCATCTCGACTCCCTCGGGCAGCTCCACCGAACCGGTCACGTCCGTGGTCCGGAAGTAGAACTGCGGGCGGTAGCCCTTGAAGAACGGCGTGTGACGGCCGCCCTCTTCCTTCGTGAGGACGTACACCTCGGCCATGAACTCGGTGTGCGGGGTGATGCTGCCCGGCTTGGCGAGCACCATACCGCGCTCCACGTCGGTCTTTTCAATGCCGCGGAGCAGCAGACCGACGTTGTCACCCGCCTGGCCGTCGTCGAGCAGCTTGCGGAACATCTCGACGCCCGTGACGGTGGTCTTCTTCTCGGAGTTGAAGCCGACCAGTGCGACTTCCTCGCCGACCTTCACCTTGCCACGCTCGATACGGCCGGTGGCGACCGTGCCGCGGCCGGTGATCGAGAAGACGTCCTCGACCGGCATCAGGAACGGCTTGTCGACTTCGCGCTTCGGCTCCGGGATGTAGGAGTCGAGGGCGTCCAGAAGCTCCCACATCTTGTCGACCCACTGCTTCTCACCCTTGATGGCCGGCATCGCCGCGCCACGGATGACCGGCAGGTCGTCGCCCGGGTACTCGTACTTGCTGAGCAGCTCGCGGACCTCGAGCTCGACCAGGTCGAGGAGCTCGGGATCGTCCACGAGGTCGCACTTGTTGAGGAACACCACGATCGACGGCACGTTGACCTGGCGCGCGAGCAGGATGTGCTCACGAGTCTGGGGCATCGGCCCGTCCACCGCGCTGACCACGAGGATCGCGCCATCCATCTGCGCGGCGCCGGTGATCATGTTCTTCACGTAGTCGGCGTGTCCCGGGCAGTCCACGTGCGCGTAGTGGCGCTTCTCCGTGGAGTACTCGACGTGACTCGTCGCGATCGTGAGGATCTTGGTCGGGTCGCGGCGGCCCTGGGACTCCGACGCCTTGGCGACGGTGTCATACGGGACGTAGGAAGAGAGACCCTTGTCCGCCGTGACCTTGGTCAGGGCGGCAGTGGTCGTCGTCTTACCATGGTCGACGTGGCCGATGGTGCCCACGTTCACATGCGGCTTATTCCGCTCGAATTTGGCCTTGGCCATACGATCCTCGAGGTTACTGGCTGTTGACGGTCAGCGATCAGGCGTTATGACGTTCAGACTTTCTTCTTCGCGATGATCGCTTCCGCGATCGACTTCGGCACTTCCTCGTAATGCGCAAACTCCATCGAGTACACCGCGCGGCCCTGCGTCATGCTGCGGAGCGTCGTCGAGTACCCGAACATTTCCTTGAGCGGCACGTGGGCGGCGACCACCTGGGCCTCCCCGCGCTGCGTCATCCCGCCCACCTTGCCGCGGCGACCGGACAGGTCGCCGACGACGTTGCCGAGGAAGTCGGACGGGGTCACGACTTCGACCTCCATGACCGGCTCCAGGATGATCGGCTTCGCCTGTGAGGCGGCGGACTTGAAGGCCATCGACCCGGCGATCTTGAAGGCCATTTCGGAGCTGTCCACGTCGTGGTAGCTGCCGTAGACCAGCGTGGCCTTCACGTCCACGACCGGGTACCCGGCCTGGATGCCGTTCTCCAGCGCCTCGCGGATGCCGGCCTCGATCGGCTTGATGAACTCCCGCGGGATCACGCCACCGACGATCTTGTCCTCGAAGATGAAGCCTTCGCCCGGCTTGGACGGCTCGAGGTGGATCACGCAGTGGCCGTACTGGCCCTTGCCGCCCGACTGGCGGATGAACTTGCCCTCGACGTCCTCGACCCGGCGGGTGATGGTCTCGCGGAAGGCCACCTGCGGCTGGCCCACGTTCGCCTCGACCTTGAACTCCCGCTTCATGCGGTCGACCAGGATCTCGAGGTGCAGCTCACCCATGCCGGCGATGATCGTCTGCGAGGTCTCCGCGTCGGTACGCACCCGGAACGTCGGATCCTCTTCCTGCAGCTTCTGCAGCGCGATGGCCAGCTTGTCCTGGTCCGCCTTGGTCTTCGGCTCGATCGCGACGTCGATGACCGGGTTCGGGAACTTCATCGCCTCGAGGATGATCGGGTTCTCCTCGTCGCAGAGCGTGTCGCCCGTGCGCGTGTCCTTGAGGCCGATCGCCGCGCCGATGTCGCCGGCGAGCACTTCCTGGATTTCCTCGCGCTTGTTCGCGTGCATCTGCAGCAGCCGTGCGACCCGTTCCTTCTTGTCCTTCGTCGCGTTGTAGACGTAGCTGCCGGCGTCGAGCTTGCCCGAGTATACCCGGAAGAAGGTCAGCCGGCCCACGAACGGATCGGTCGCGATCTTGAAGGCCAGCGCCGCGAACGGCGCGTCGTCCTTCGGCGTCCGGGTGATGTGCTGGTCATCGTGCAGCGGCACATGCCCCTGGATCTCGTTCACGTCGGTCGGGCACGGCAGGTAGTCGATCACCGAATCGAGCAGCGCCTGTACACCCTTGTTCTTGAAGGAGGCGCCGCACAGCACCGGCACGAAGCCGTGCTTGAGCGTCGCGGTCCGGATCGCCCCACGGATCTCCTGCTCGGACAGCTCTTCCCCGCCCAGGTACTTCTCGAGCAGCGAGTCCTCATGTTCGATGGCCGCCTCGATGAGCTCATGGCGGAACTTCGCCGCCTGCTCCTTGTAGGCGTCCGCGATCGGCATCTCGGTGAAGGTCTTGCCGAGCGTCTGATCGTCGAAGATGATCTCCACCTGGCGGATCAGGTCGATATGGCCGGTGAAGGTGTCGGACGAGCCCACCGGCAGCTGCAGCGGATGGGCCTTCTTGGTCAGCCGGTCCCGCACCATGTCCAGGCAGCGATAAAAGTCCGCACCGATGCGGTCCATCTTGTTCGCGAAGATGAGCCGCGGCACTTCGTACCGGTCGGCCTGGCGCCAGACGGTCTCGGTCTGCGGCTCCACGCCAGCCACCGAGTCGAGCAGTGTCACCGCGCCGTCGAGCACCCGGAGACTGCGCTCCACCTCGGCCGTGAAGTCCACGTGGCCGGGGGTGTCGATGATGTTGATCCGGTACTGGATGTTGTCGCGCATCCAGAAACAGGTCGTCGCGGCGGACGTGATCGTGATGCCGCGCTCCTGCTCCTGCTCCATCCAGTCCATCGTGGCCGCGCCCTCGTGGACTTCACCGATCTTGTAGTTCTTGCCGGTGTAGTAGAGGATGCGCTCGGTCGTGGTCGTCTTCCCGGCATCGATGTGGGCCATGATGCCGATGTTCCGGTACCGATCGAGTGGAGTTTCGCGCGCCATGCTCTCTCTACGTTCTTGTCAAAGGCTACCGCAGGAAGCAGACTTCCGCGGCTCTCAGCATCTACCAGCGAAAAAGCGGGGCGACCGACCCGGGAAACCCCGGTGGTATCGCTCCGCGCACGTCAGGACTTTCGCCCCAACGAGGACCAGTCGGTCCCACGCGTTTTCGTCAGAAGGCCGGAGGTGGCTGGCGGGGCTCCGCTCTGCTGGAACCGGCCGTCACACGACCCGATGTCTCTTGGATCAGTCCCGCCCCTTCGGTCGCTGCTCCCGACCGGCGACGGAACCCGATTTACCAAAGCCCGGAGAAGATAACCCCAAGACCCTCAATGTCAACGGGTCCGGAACCAGGGTGCAGGCAGAGCGTCTGACCAGCCCATTGTTCCCTGCAAGGCACCCGGCATCAGGGCAAAAAAGAGGGGCGGACCCGAAGATCCGCCCCAGAACAGACCCCGCCTGAACCGCCTTACCAGCGGTAGTGCGCGAAGGCCCGGTTGGCCTCGGCCATACGGTGGGTGTCTTCCTTCTTCTTCAGGGCGTTGCCTTCGCCCTTCGACGCCAGAATGAGTTCCGCCGCCAGCCGCTCCTGCATCGTCTTTTCCGACCGGCTCCGCGCGAAATCGATCACCCAGCGCATGGCCAGTGCAGCCCGGCGCTCCGGCCGGACTTCCACCGGAACCTGGAGAGAGGCGCCACCCACCCGGCGGCTCTTCACTTCGAGGGCCGGCTTCACGTTGTTGATGGCCTGCTTGAAGACCGTGACACCGGGCTGCCCGGTGCGCTCTTCGATCAGGTCCATCGCGGAGTAGAAGATCCGCTCGGCGGTGCTCTTCTTCCCCTCGAACATCAGGGAGTTGATGAACTTCGACACGGTCTGACTGTCGTACCGCGGATCGGGGGGAACCGGCCTGCGGACGGCCTTGTTGCGGCGGCTCACTTCTTACCTCCCTTGGCGCCTGCTCCGGCGGCACCCGCCTTCGGGCGCTTGGCGCCATACTTAGAACGGCTGCGCCGACGATCGTTCACACCAGCCGCGTCGAGGGCGCCACGCACGATGTGGTAGCGCACACCCGGAAGGTCCTTCACACGACCACCCCGCACGAGCACGATCGAGTGCTCCTGCAGATTGTGACCCTCACCCGGGATGTAGGCGATGATCTCGAAGCCGTTGGTGAGCCGGACCTTCGCGACCTTGCGGAGCGCCGAGTTCGGCTTCTTGGGCGTGGTGGTGTAAACGCGGGTGCAGACGCCGCGCCGGAAGGGATTCTCCCGGAGTGCAGGCGACTTGTCCTTGTAGACCGGCGCCTTGCGGCCCCGGCGCACGAGCTGGTTGATAGTCGGCATAACCCTGCTTGGAAACGGAACCTGTCCCCGGCTATTCCGGGAAAGACTGGCAAAAGTAGCCGGTGAATAGAGTTGGGTCAAGGCGGAGGGCTTCTGCCGCCGGCCTGCCGGCCTCAGGGGCCACTTCGGGCGGTGAGCAGGTACCGGCCGGTGTGGGGCCCGGTGCCGAAGAAGTCCCCCGCGGTCACCCGGAGGTAGTAGGTGCCGGCCGGAAGCGAGGTCGAAACTCGGGAGCAGTAGTCGTTGCCGCCCTGGGCGATGTCCTGACTGAGTACGAGCTCGTTCTGGGCCTGGTCAGAGAGCTGCAGCACCGTGTTCAGGTCCAGCGCGAAGGAGCAGTAGTTGCCGAACAGTCCCCCGGTCTCGAAGGTGTAGATCCCGGCGGTGGGAACCACCACCCGGTAGAAATCCACCACATCGGAACCCGTCAGGCTCCCCTGCACCGTCCCGCCAATCAGCAGCTGGCTGGCCGCCGCGGGGAGATCGTTGGGTTCCTCCTCGACGGGGTACCCGATGGAGAACGCGGCGAACGCACCCGTGGTACTCGACACCGTGACTGGCGCGGGAGACGAGATACCGCCGAAGGCCCCGAAGCGCCGATTGGGCAGGCCAATCTGCCCGTCGTTCGATTCGTCCTCGCCGGCCACCACGAAGTAGCTTCCGTCAGGCAGCCCGCTGAGCGAATAGGTTCCGCCGGGGGCCGCGACGTCGGCAACGGCCACGCCGGTCGCGGCATCGACGGCCCGCACCCGGATCGAACGGGTAAGGGTGAGGGTCTGCGTCAGGGCGGCGCGGGCATTCACGATCCCCGCCCCGATCTGCTGCGAGGGAGAGATCGGCGTCGCATAGGTGATCAGGCGGCTTCGAAGCTGGGCCGGGGTGAGCGACGGGTCCTGGGCCAGGAGGAGCGCCGCGACCCCAGCGACATGCGGCGCCGCCATCGAGGTACCGAAATAGCGGGCGTTGCCGGGAACGCAGGGCGCCGGGAACACCGTGAAGTCGCAGACGGTGGAGAAGATTCCATAGGTGCCGTCTGGGGCGTTGGTTTCGCCTCCCGGCGCCGCGATGTCGACCCAGTTTCCGAAATTCGAGAAGCTGGAGCGGGCGCCGGTCGGTCCAACCGCGCCCACGGCGAGCACTTCATTGTAGAAGGCCGGGCATGACGCCACGGAACTGCCGTTGTTCCCGGCCGACGCGACGATGAGGACCCCGCCGTTCGGGCGGGAGGGATCGGTCGCCGCCACGATCGCGTCGTGCAGCGGATCCACCCCGCCAGGGCACCCGCCGCCGAGACTCATGTTGATGATCCGCGCGGGCGCGGCGGGGGGCGTGATCACCCCTCCACTGCCATCCGAGGCGGGGAGCCCGCCGGCATAGAGGACGCCCTGGGCAATATCGAAGTAGTTCCCCCCATCAATCCCCAGCACCCGCACGGGGCGTATGCTCACGGCCCAGTTCACGCCGGTCACTCCGACGCCGTCGTTGCCGAGAGCGCCGATCGTCCCCGCGACGTGCAGGCCGTGGGCACCGAACTGGCTCCGTGCGCCGAGGCATCCGCTCGCTTCCGTGTCGCGATCATCCGGAATGGTCGGATCGGGATCGTAGCCTCCGCCGTCCGCGGCATTGTCGATCGAGCCCCCGCCCTGCGACGAACAGAGGGAGACGGAGGTACTGGAGACGAAGTCGTAGCCATCGTTGCGGAGGTTGCCCCCGCCGGCCAAGGCCGAACCGCCAGCGACCCCGATTCCAGGGTGATCGAAGCGGATCCCGTTGTCCAGCACGGCGACGATGACGCCCGATGAGCCCGTCGTGATGTTCCACGCCGCGGGCAGATCGACCATGTCGTAGTGCCACGACTGATTCGGGTAATTGGGATCGTTCGGGGTGTTTCCCGGGTGGACTGGCCCGCCATCCGCACGGAGCCACGCGTTGTAGGAGACGGCCTCCACGGCCGGGTCGCGGGCCAGCGCCCGTGCGACGGAGTCCGCGGCGCGCGCCGACGGGAAGCGGAGTCGGGCCGTGCGGATGACCGGAGAGACCCCCGCGAGGCGGGCACCGCCTGACACAACATAGGACTGGAGCTGCGACTGCATCCGGACACTCGCGGCCTGCGCCGTCGCAATGTTCGCCACGGCCCGCGGGCCGCCCTGGATCGCGAGGGCAGCCGGCCTGAACCGCACCAGCAGTTCGGTCGGGATGAAGTCGGTCGCCGGATGCGCAGCGCCCATCATCCGGGTGGGCGCCTCGGCCGTCCGCGCAAATGGCGACCGCAACGGCGCGCGGGCTCCTGCGGACCGGATCATGCCCGGACTCCGGATCGCACTGAGCTGGCTGTCCACCAGTGACACGGAGCCGATGATAGCCGACGGAGGCGGGACGATCGCCGTCGCGTGCAGGGTAAGGCTCGTGGGAGTCAGGGCAGCGTTATCAGCCGTCATCGTCTGCGCGCCGGAGGCGGAACCGAGGGTCCACCCGACGGATGCGATACCGTTCGCGCCCGAAACCGTCGCGCCCTGTGAGAGCGTGCCTCCGCCAGAGGTGACGGCCCAGTTGATCGGCACATTTGCGAGGTCCTGGCCGGCACTGGTACGAATCCGTACTCCCATTGCGGCATTGAGGGACTGGCCGGCCAGGCCGAACTGGCCATCGCCGGAGGCGATCGTGAGCGTCGATCCGGCAGGCAGCGTCCCCGTGGCGGTCGCCGTCACGGCCGCCCCGCCGATCTGCGCCTGGAGCGCATGCCCGGACCCGATCTGATAGCCGAGAGTCCAGAGTGTCGTTGCCCGTCCCTGGCCATCGGTGATGGTGCTGGTGCCGGTCAGAGTACCCGCGCCCCCGGTGACGGCCCAATTGACGCCCTGTCCCACGGCGGGATTGTTGTAGGCGTCCCGGAATTCGACCTCGATGGGGAGGCCCAGTTGCTGGCCCGCGACCGCGGTCTGCCCTCCACCCTGCAGCAGGACTGCGCTGGCCGGGAGGGCGGCCTCCACGGTGGCGGCGAAGCTCACCGGTGCCCCTGACAATCCGTTCACGCTCGCGGTCGCCGTACTCGGCGCGCCGGCGAGTGTTCCCATCGTCCACGTTGCCGTGGCCTGGCCACGGGAATTGGTGACCCCGCTCGCGGGCTGAATGGTGCCCCCACCCGCCGTGACCGAGAAGACGACAGTGGCGTCGGGTACCGGGTCCCCTCCCTTGTCATTGACCTGCACGACAAGTGGCTGCTGAAGAGGAATGCCGGCGGAACCAGTCTGATTGTTGCCGGAGACCGGCAGGATCGCTGCCGGAGTACGATTGGGGTCACTGCCGCCGCAGGAGGAAAGAACCAACCCTGCCGCGAGTGCTGCCCAGAGGGGGTGGGATCGCATGCCCCAATCTCGCTGACGAAAGACCCGGCGGCCAGAGGCGCGGAAGCCTCTGGCCCTGACGTTACAGGTTGGAGATATTCCGCGACGTTCCCTCACGACCGGAGAGAGTATGCGCTGGAGCGACCGAGGACAGAGCAGCAACGTCGAGGATCAGCGCGGCGCTGGCGGCGGGCGGTTCGGCGGCGGCGGGGCCCGGCTGGGGGTGGGCGGAATGCTCGTCCTGCTGGTCCTCAGCGTGGTCTTCAAGCGCGACTTCTTCTCACTCGTTGGTGCGGGAGGCGGCGGTGGCCCCAGTTCAGGCCAGGCGGCACCCGGACCGGTGCAGTCGACTCCCGAAGAAGAGAAGCTGGCGCATTTCGTCGGCTTCGTGCTTGACACCACCCAAGCCTTCTGGGCGCAGGAATTCCCCTCGCTCGGCGCGCAGTATCAGCCTGCCCGTCTGGTCCTCTTCCGCGACGGCATCGAGTCTGCCTGCGGGGTGGCGCAAACCTCCTCAGGGCCGTTCTACTGCCCCGGCGACGAGAAAGTCTATATCGATCTGGGTTTCTACGATGAACTGACCCGGAAGTTCGGGGCGCCGGGAGACTTCGCCCAGGCCTACGTCATCGCCCATGAACTCGGCCACCACGTACAGAACCTTCTCGGCCTCGAGCGCAGGATGCGGGAGGCCCAGCAGCGTCATCCCGAGCAGGCGAACGAACTTTCCGTCAGGCTCGAGCTGCAGGCCGACTGCTTCGCCGGTGTATGGGGCCATGGCGCGGAGCAGGAGGGGATTCTCGAAGCCGGGGACGTGGAGGAGGGGCTCCGCGCCGCGGCCTCGGTCGGAGACGACCGGATCCAGAAGATGACGCAAGGGTACGTGAGCCCGGAGGGATTCACCCACGGTACTGCGGAGCAACGCCAGCGGTGGTTCAATGCCGGCTTCACCAGCGGTGACCCGAAGCGGTGTGACACGTTCGGCGCGAAAAGTCTGTAGCGCCTCTCGAGCGACGAGCTGCACCACGGGGCGGATCCTTGCGGGTCCGCCCCGCTGCCTTTCAGACGGACGCCGGGCTCCCCAAATGACATGCGGGGCCGACCCGTTCGGATCGGCCCCGCATACCGGTCTCGTGTCGCCCCTGGTTCAGGCGAAGCCGCGCATCCTACTCGTCGTCGTCCGCGAGCAGGGCCACGGGAATGGCCGGCGCGGCCACTTCCACGGGGACTTCGCTCGGCGGCGGCGGCTCGAAGCCCGCGGGCGGCTCGATCTCGATCTCGGCGTACCGGTAGATGCCCGACCCGGCCGGGATGAGGTGACCGATGATGATGTTCTCCTTGAGGCCGAGCAGGTCGTCCTTGGCGCCGCGAATGGCCGCGTCGGTCAGCACCCGCGTAGTCTCCTGGAACGAGGCCGCGGAAATGAACGACTGGGTCGTCAGCGAGGCCTTGGTAATGCCGAGGAGCACCGGCTCGGACTGCGCCGGCTCGCCCTTCAGCCGCTTGATCACCCGCTCGTTCTCTTCCCGGAAGGTGACCTTGTCCACGGTCTCGCCCTCGAGGAAGTCGGAATCGCCCGGATCGGTGACCCGCACCTTCTGCAGCATCTGGCGCACGATGGTGCCGATGTGCTTGTCGCTGATCCGCACGCCCTGCAGGCGGTAGACCTCCTGCACTTCGTTGAGCAGGTACTCCTGCACCGCGCGGGGGCCCTTGATCCGCAGGATGTCGTGCGGGTTCACGGGGCCTTCCGTCAGGCGGTCGCCGGCACGCACGCGGTCGCCCTCGTGCACCCGGAGGTGCTTGCCCGCGCCCACTTCATACAGCTGCGGCGGCTCGGGCTCGCCCTTCCGGCCGGGTTCGGTGACGGGATACACGTAGATCTCGCGCTTGCCGCGCTTGATCTCGCCGAACTTCACCACGCCGTCGATCTCGGAGATCGTGGACGGGTCCTTGGGGCGGCGGGCCTCGAAGAGTTCCGCCACGCGCGGCAGACCTCCGGTGATGTCGCGGGTCTTGTAGGCCGTCCGCGGCATCTTGGTGACCGTCACGCCCTTCAGAATCTTGACCGGCGGGGAGAGATAGACCGTCTTGTCCTTGCTCTCCTTCTTGCTCTTGCTCGGCCACGCGACGTTGATCGGATACTCGTCGACCTTGAACTTGCTGGACCAGGGGTTGCCCTCGCCCGGCAGGTCCATGCCCCGGGTGATCTGGTCGGTGTCGCTGCCCAGGATGATGCGCGAGCCTTCCGCCAGGATGTACTCCTGCGGGTCCTTCCGGTTCGGTGCGTAGACCAGCACCGAGGGATGAAGCTCGCGGTCGGCGTCGGCCATGACGACGATGGAACGGAGGCCGGTCGACTCGTCCAGCTCCTCGCGCAGGGTCGAGCCCGGCACGAGGTCCTTCCAGCGCAGCTCACCGTCGAGCTTGATGATGCTCGGGTCGTTGTACGGGTCCCAGGTATAGAGGATGGACATCTTCCCCTGCACCTCGTCGCCCTCCTTCACATGGATGATCGCGCCCTCGGGAACCGGGTAGCGGTTGAGCACCCGCTTCGGGTCCTTGGCGTCGACCACCAGGATGCCTTCCTTGCTCTCCTCGTCGGCGCTCTCGTCCTCGCGGGTCAGCGCGATGCGCACGTTCGCCTTGGTGCCGTCTTCGTATTCCACCGGCACGTCCGCGTACTCGAGGCCCTCGGTGTACTTGACCAGGCCGCTCGCGCGCGCCCGACGCTCCGCTTCCTCGGCGATGCGCGACGAGGCGCCGCCGATGTGGAACGTCCGCAGGGTCAGCTGCGTGCCCGGCTCACCGATGGACTGCGCGGCCAGGATGCCGATGGCCTCGCCCATGTCCACCATGTCCATGGTGGCCAGGTTGCGGCCGTAGCACATGCGGCAGCAGCCGCGCTTGGACTCGCAGGTCAGCACCGAGCGGATCTTGACCTTCTCGATGCCGGCCTCGTCGATCTGGATCGCGACTTCCTCGTCGATCAGCTCGCCGGCGCGCACCAGCACCTTCTGGTCGCCGTCCTCATCCAGCTCGTGCGGATCGTACACGTCCTCGGACGCCACGATGCCGAGAATGCGCTCCTTGAGCGGCTCGATGATGTCCTCGCCTTCCTTCAGCGCGGAGATCTCGAGACCCTGGATGGTGCCGCAATCCTCCTCGGTGATCGTGACATCCTGCGCCACGTCCACGAGTCGGCGGGTCAGGTAACCGGCGTCGGCGGTCTTGAGCGCCGTGTCGGCCAGACCCTTACGGGCGCCGTGCGTCGAGATGAAGTACTCGAGCCCGGTGAGCCCTTCGCGGAAGTTCGACTTGATCGGGCTCTCGATGATTTCGCCGATGCCGCCGGTCAGCTTCTTCTGCGGCTTCGCCATCAGGCCGCGCATGCCGGCCAGCTGACGGATCTGGTCGCGGGAGCCGCGCGAGCCGGAATCGAACATCATGTACACCGGGTTGAACCCGCCGCGGCTCTGCCGCATGTGGGTCACCATCGCCTCGGCCACGTCGTTGTTCGCGTGGGTCCAGGCGTCGATCACCTTGTTGTACCGCTCGCCGAAGGTGATCTGGCCGGTGTTGTAGGCGCGCTGGAAACGCTGTACCCGCTTGTCGGCTTCCTCGAGCAGCGTGACCTTCTCCTTCGGGATCTCGAGATCCTCCACCCCGATCGAAATGCCGCCCTGGGTCGCGTAGCGGAAGCCGAACTCCTTCAGCCGGTCCAGGAACACCACCGTGTCGGCCAGCCCCGCCTCGCGGTAGCTGAGCAGCACCATCTCGGAGAGCGCCTTCTTCCGCATCAGCGTGTTGCGGAAGCCGTGGTTCACCACCACCTGCCTGGGCAGGATGCTGTTGAAGAGCACCCGGCCCGCGGTGGTCTTCACCCAGCGCGGCTTGTTCTCGAGCGCGTCCCGCGGCGGCTGATACCAGAAGTAGATCGCCGAGTGGAACTTGATCGTCTTGTGCAGCAGGGCCATCTCGATTTCGGCGAGCGTCCCGTAGTGCTTGGCCTTGTCCCAGGCGGGCGCGGGCTTGCCGTCCTCGGGCTCACTCGAGCCCGCGGGCAGCTTGGTCAGGAAGTAGCTCCCGAGCACCATGTCCTGTGACGGTTCCGCCACCGGGCGGCCGTCGGACGGCTTGAGGATGTTGTTCGAGGAGATCATGAGCATCCGCGCCTCGATCTGCGCCTCGAACGACAGCGGCACGTGCACCGCCATCTGGTCGCCGTCGAAGTCCGCGTTGAACGCGGCACAGACCAGCGGATGAATCCGGATGGCCTTGCCTTCGACCAGGACCGGCTCGAACGCCTGGATGCCCAGACGGTGCAGCGTCGGGGCGCGGTTGAGCAGCACCGGGTGGTCCTGGATGATCTCTTCCAGGATTTCGTAGACCTCCGGGCTCTCCTTCTCGACGATCTTCTTGGCGCGCTTGACCGTCTCCGCGATGCCCTTCTCGACCAGCTTGTGGATGATGAAAGGCTTGAACAGCTCGACCGCCATGGCCTTCGGAAGGCCGCACTGGTGCAGCCGGAGCTCCGGTCCCACGACGATGACCGAACGGCCCGAGTAGTCCACGCGCTTGCCGAGCAGGTTCTGCCGGAAGCGACCCTGCTTGCCCTTCAGCATGTCCGACAGCGACTTGAGCGGGCGCTTGCCACGCCCGCGAATCGCCTTGGAGCGACGGCCGTTGTCGAACAGCGCGTCGACGGCCTCCTGCAGCATGCGCTTCTCGTTACGGAGAATGACCTCCGGCGCCTTGTGCTGGATCAGCTTCATCAGCCGGTTGTTCCGGTTGATGACGCGGCGGTACAGGTCGTTCAGGTCCGACGTGGCGAAGCGCCCGCCGTCGAGCGGCACCAGCGGCCGCAGGTCGGGCGGGATGACCGGGATCACGTCGAGGATCATCCACGACGGATTGTTCGGCACGTCACCGTTGTCGCCCGACGTCAGGAACGCGTCGACGATCTTGAGCCGCTTGAGCATCTGCTTCTTGCGGTGCTGGCTCGTCTCCGTGGCCACCGCGGCGCGGAGCTCCTCGGCCAGCTTCTTGACATCGATCCGGTTGAGGAGATCGCGCACGGCCGGCGCGCCGATGTCGGCCTTGAAGCCGGTGTCGCCCTCCTCGCGCGCCTTGTGGCGGAGCTGGAGGTACTCGTCCTCGTCGAGCAGCTGGCCGGACTCGTAGTCCTCCTGCTTGCCCGGATCGATGACGATGTAACTCGAGTAGTAGATCACCCGCTCGAGGTCACGCAGCGTGACGTTGAGCAGGTTGCCCATCGGCGACGGCAGTGTCTTGAAGAACCAGATGTGCGCCACGGGCACGCTGAGCTCGATGTGGCCCATGCGCTCGCGCCGGACCTTCGACAGCGTCACTTCGACGCCGCAGCGGTCGCAGATCACGCCGCGATACCGGATGCGCTTGTACTTCCCGCAGTGGCACTCCCAGTCCTTGACCGGACCGAAGATGCGCTCGCAGAAGAGACCGTCCTTCTCCGGCTTGAACGAGCGGTAGTTGATGGTCTCGGGCTTGGTGACCTCGCCCCACGACCACCAGTACCGCTGGCCCTGGAGCTCCAGCCGCTCGCGCTCCTTGGCGTCGCGCGGACCGCGGATCTCCTCGGGAGAGGCGATACGGATGCTGATAAAGTCGAAGCTCGAGCTCTTGGGCTCGCGCCCGCTGCGGAAATCGATCATTGCTGCTCACTCCTGAATTCGGTGTTCCTGCCACCGACTGAAATTCGATTTGCGGGGACGGGGCCGGGCCCCGTCCCTACCCTACTCGTCGCCATCCGCCGACGTGCCGAGGGTCACCTTGAGGCCCAGCGCCTGGAGTTCCTTCACAAGCACGTTGAACGACTCCGGAATCCCCGGCTCGGGCAGGTTCTGCCCCTTCACGATCGCCTCGTACACCTTGCTGCGGCCGTTCACGTCGTCGGACTTGACCGTCAGCATCTCCTGCAGCACGTGCGCGGCGCCGTATGCTTCGAGCGCCCACACTTCCATTTCACCGAAGCGCTGGCCGCCGAACTGCGCCTTGCCGGCCAGCGGCTGCTGCGTCACCAGCGAGTACGGTCCGATCGACCGGGCGTGGATCTTGTCGTCGACGAGGTGCGAGAGCTTCAGCATGTAGATCGTGCCGACGGTCACGTCCCCTTCGAACTCGTTGCCGCTGCGGCCGTCACGGAGCCGCGCCTTGCCGCTCGGGGTGAGGCCGGCCGCCCGGATCAGCTCTTCCGCCGCCTTGGAGACTTCCTCCGCCTCGCCCTTCCCGCTCGCCAGCACCGCCAGCGCCGGGCGGCCCGCCGCTTCCAGGAGTTCGGCCGGCGTCATGTCGACCGCCTTCTCGAGATCCTTCACCACCTTCTGCATCGCCTTCTGGTCCGCCCCTTCGGCGTCCACCAGACGGTGCTGGTGATAGGCGAGCTCGTGCTTCTTGCGGCTCTGCTCCCGCTGCGCGAGTTCCTTGGCCGCCGCGACCAGGAACGCCTTCACGCCCTGATACAGCTCCTTGGTCGCCGGCTCCGCCGCGCGGAGCGCCAGGTCGGCGATCCCCGCTTCGGTGAGCGAGTGCGCAGTCTGGTGGAGGTCCTGCACCACCAGCGCGATGGTCTTGGCATCCGGATCCGGCGCCGCATGCTTGAGCGCCAGCGCACGACCGGCCCACTTGAGCCCGGCCACACGGAGCAGCACGCCGATCTCGTGCTCGTCGGCGCCGCGGAACACTGGGGTCTTCGCCTTGAATCCCAGGATGGTCGCGCACCAGCCGAGGTGGGTCTCGAGGATCTGACCCACGTTCATGCGGCTCGGCACGCCGAGCGGATTGAGCACGATGTCGACCGGGCTGCCATCCGGGAGGAACGGCATGTCCTCCTCGGGAACGATGCGCGCCACGATACCCTTGTTGCCGTGCCGGCCCGCCATCTTGTCACCGACGGAGACCTTTCGCTTCTCGGCACAGTACACCTTCACCAGCTGAATGACGCCCGGGGGCAGTTCATCCGGCTGCAGGATCTTGTCGATCTGGTCTTCCGCCTTCTCCTCGACCTTGGCCCGCTCGCGCGTGGCAGTGTCGATGGCGAGCCGGATCCGCTCGTTGGCGGCCTTGTTGGCCACCCGCAGCGTCTTGAGGTCGATCTCGCCGAGGTCCATATCGGCGATGGCGGACTTGGTGAGCTTGGTGCCGGCCGGAATCGCCTCTTCGACGGTTCCCGCCTTGAGCATGAGCGCCACTTCCTGGCCCTCGAGCAGGTGCGCCACTTCCTCGAGCATGACCGAGCTGATGCGCGCCTTCTCCTCCGTCTCGACCCGGCGGACTTCGCCGATGCGCTCGCCGCGGTCCTTCTCGACGACCTGGTCCTCGACCCGGCTGAAAATCTTGACGTCGATGACGACGCCCTTCATGCCCGGCGGCACCTTGAGCGAGCTGTCCTTCACGTCCTTCGCCTTCTCGCCGAAGATCGCGGTGAGCAGCTTCTCTTCTGGCGACAGCTCGGTCTCGCCCTTCGGCGTGATCTTGCCGACCAGGATGTCGCCCGGCTTCACATGGGCGCCGATCCGGACGATGCCGCGCTCGTCGAGGTCCACCAGCGCCTCGTCGGAGACGTTGGGAATTTCCCTCGTGATCTCTTCCTGGCCGCGCTTGGTGTCGCGGACGTGGAGTTCGAGCTCCTGGATGTGGATCGACGAGTAGACGTCGTCCTTCACCAGCCGCTCGGAGAGGACGATGGCGTCCTCGAAGTTGTGTCCGTACCACGGCATGAACGCCACCAGCACATTGCTGCCGAGGGCGAGCTCGCCCGCCTCGGTCGCCGCGCCGTCGGCGATCACCTGATGCTGCGCGACCTTGTCGCCCACGCGGACGAGCGGCCGCTGATTGATTGCGGTGTCCTGGTTGGTACGCCAGAACTTCCGCACCCGGTAGCGGTCGTGCTGATTCAGCCGCGCGAGCGGGATCGTCGCATCGACGTGCCCGGCCTCACCGCTGTCGACGATGATCTCGTCTGCGGTGACGCGGGTGACGGTGCCACCCCGACGGGCCACGATCACGGCGCCGGAGTCCGCGGCGACCTTCCCCTCGAGCCCGGTGCCCACGATCGGCGACTGGGGGAAGAGGAGCGGGACCGCCTGGCGCTGCATGTTGCTGCCCATGAGCGCGCGGTTGGCATCGTCGTGCTCGAGGAACGGAATCAGCGCCGCGGCGATCGAGACCAGCTGCTCGGGCGCCACGTCCATGAAGTCGATCCGGTCCGGCGCGAGCAGCGGGTAGTCGTCACCCTTGCGGCAGAGGACCAGGTCCTCGACGAACTTGCCCGACGGATCGAGCTGCGCGTTGGCCTGCGCCACCGCGTAGCCTTCCTCTTCACTGGCGGACAGCCAGCGGATCCCGTCGGTCACCTTGCCGTTCTTGACGACCCGGTACGGCGTCTCGATGAAGCCGAGGTCGTTGATGCGGCCGTAGGTCGAGAGGCTCGTGATCAGGCCGATGTTCGGGCCTTCCGGCGTCTCGATCGGGCACATGCGGCCGTACTGTGAGTAGTGCACGTCGCGGACTTCGAAGCCGGCACGCTCACGCGTCAGGCCGCCGGGTCCGAGGGCGCTGAGCCGGCGCTTGTTGGTCAGTTCGGCCAGCGGGTTGGTCTGGTCCATGAACTGCGACAGCTGCGACGACCCGAAGAATGCCTGGATCACCGCCGACACCGTGCGGGCGTTGACCAGGTCGTCGAGCGAGATCTTCTCCGGGTCGGAGTTGATGCTCATCCGCTCCTTGACCAGCCGCGCCATGCGCGAGAGGCCGACGGAGAACTGGTTCGCGATCAGCTCGCCGACCGACCGGATCCGGCGGTTGCCGAGATGGTCGATGTCATCCGTGAACCCGCGCCCATCGTTCAGGTCCATCAGGTAGCGGATGATGGCGATGAAGTCCTCTTCGGTGAGGACCGTATGGTTCGTCGGCGTCTTGAGCTTGAGCCGCTGATTGATCTTGTAGCGGCCCACGCGCCCGAGGTCGTAACGCTTCGGGTTGAAGAACAGCCGCTTGAGGGCCTCGCGTGCCGTCTCGAGGTTCGGCGCCTCGCCCGGGCGCAGCAGCGCATAGATCTGCTCCAGCGCCTCGGCCTCGCTGTGGGTTGGGTCCTTGGCCAGCGTGTTCTTGACCAGCGGCGACTCGCCGCGGCCGGCCGGCAGCAGGACTTCGACCTTCAGCACGCCCGCCTTGATCAGCTTCTTCTTGACTGCCTCGGTCAGCTCGGTGGCGCCCTCGGCGAGGACCTCACCCGTCTCCGGGTCCGCCACGTCGAACGCGAGCACCTGCTTGGCCCGCTCGCGGGTCGTGGTCGGCTGCTCGTCGTCGCGCAGGTCGAGCGCGGTATAGCCGGCGAAGACCGTGACGGCCTTCACGCCGACATGGCGCAGATGGTTGAGGCGCTCGGGGGTGAGTTCGTCGCCCACCGAGGCGAGCGCGCCACCCGCCGCATCCTCGGGATTCGGAACTTCCGCCGCCACCAGGGCGCCCACCAGCTCGCGCCGTTCCTGCCGGCCCTCGAGCTTACCCGTGATGTCCAGCTCCTTCGTCGCGAAGAAGAGCTTCAGGATGTCGGCGTTGGTGCCGTACCCGAAGGCACGCAGCAGCGCCGTCGCCGGGAACTTCTTCTTCTTGTCGATGTGGACGTAGATCACGTCGTGAATGTCGATCGTGAACTCGACCCACGAGCCGCGGAACGGAATGATCCGGGCCGAGAAGAGCCGCTGGCCGTTCGGGTGGGTGTCTTCCTCGAAGACCACGCCCGGCGAGCGGTGCAGCTGACTGACCACGACGCGCTCGGCGCCGTTGATCACGAACGTGCCGAGCGGGGTCATGATCGGGAGTTCCCCGAGATAGACCTCCTTCTCGATCGCGTTCTTCAGCCGGCGCTGACCGTCCACTTCCTCGAACACGTCGAGGCGGAGCGTCGCCTTGAGGGGCGCCGCGTAGGTCATGTCGCGCTCGATGCACTCCTCCACGGAGTACTTCGGCTCGCCCAGGTTGTAGGAGATGAACTCCAGGCTGTACTTCCCGTTCACGTCGCCGATCGGGAAGAGGTCGCGGAACACGCGCTCCAGCGACACATCCTGGCGTTCCCCGTGCACGTCGTCGGGGACCAGGAGGCTCTGGAAAGCCCGGGTCTGGATGTCGAGCAGGTTGGGCATTGGCATGCCCACATCCCGCTTGGAGAACACGATCTGGGGTCGAGTCGCGGTCATCGGTTACGCTCGCGCAACACAAATGGCCCCGGCGCGTGCCCCCCTGCCGGTTGCGGGGGGGCCACGCGGGGCTCCTGAGTCCTACGGGTTATCGAAGCCGTCCAGCGCTCATGTCGTCTCACCGAAATAGGGGGTCGTTGGATCGCCCGGACCGGGCGCCCTGTAGCGCCGCCCGGAGGCGGCGCTACATCCGACCGCCTACTTCAGCTCGACGACTGCGCCCTGGTCCTCGAGCTTCTTCTTCATCTCGGCGGCCTCGGCCTTGGTGACGCCTTCCTTGATGTTGCCGCCATTGTCCACCAGGTCCTTCGCCTCCTTGAGGCCCAGGCTGGTGAGCTCGCGCACCACCTTGATGACCTGGATCTTCTTCTCGCCGCCGCTCTTGAGCACGACCGTGAACTCGGTCTGCTCTTCCGCCGCCGGAGCCGCCGCGCCGCCGGCCGGCGCAGCCGCAGCCGCCACCACCGAGACGTTGAACTTGGTCTTGAATGCTTCGATCAGGTCGGCCAGGTCCAGCACGCTCATCGCGCCGATGGCCTCGAGGATCTGATCCTTGCTCAGTGCAGTCGTGGTCATGTCTGTGTTCTCCTCAAGCGTTAGAGGCTGCATCGCGCTGCTCGCGAAGCGCCTCGAGACAGCCGGCAAATCCAGCCAGGATGTTGTTCATCGAACCCGCGATCATCGCCAGGAGCGTCTGACGGTCCGGGATGGTCCCGAGCCGCTGGATATGCTCCCTGGACACCGCCGCCCCATCGACCAGACCGGCGCGGATGCCCGGCTTCTGGTTCTCCTTGGCGAACTCGGTCAGCACCTTCGCGGCCGACAGCGGCTCCTTGCTCAGCACGAGGCCGGTCGGACCCTTCAGGTGCTCGTTCAGCGTGGTGACCCCGTTGGCCTCGAGCGCCCGCTCGGCCAGGGTGTTCTTCACCACCAGGTACTGGGCTCCCGCGCCGCGGAGGCGCCGGCGGAACTCCGTCACCTTGGCGACGTTCAGCCCCTGGAAGTCGGTGACATACACGTTCGGCGAGGCCTTGATCGCCGCGGTGATCGTCTCGACCTCGGACTGGCGTTCTGCTTTGCTCATCGATACACCGCCGTGTCGAGCCGGACCCCGGGGCCCATGGTGCTGGACACCGTGGCACTCCGGATATACTGACCCTTCGCCGCGGCCGGCTTCGCACGGACGATGGTATCCATGAACGACTGGAGATTCTCGGCCAGCTGCTGCTCCGAGAAGTTGATCTTGCCGACCGGCGCGTGGACGTTGCCGGTCTTGTCGACCCGGAACTCGATCTTGCCGGCCTTGATCTCGCGGACGGCCTTGGCGACATCCATCGTCACCGTGCCCGCCTTCGGATTCGGCATCAGGCCGCGGGGACCGAGGATCCGGCCCAGCTGACCCAGCTGCCCCATGACGTCCGGCGTTGCGACGATCACGTCGCACTCGAGCCAGCCGTCCTTGAGCCGCTGCACGTACTCGATGCCCGCGAAATCGGCCCCGGCCGCTTCCGCTTCCTTGGCCTTGTCACCCTGCGTGATCACCAGCACGCGGACCGACTTGCCCGTGCCGTGCGGGAGCACCACCGTGCCGCGGACCACCTGGTCCGCATGCCGGGGATCCACGCCCAGCCGGACCGCGATATCCACGGTCTCGTTGAACTTCGCGAACGCCGCCTGCTTCACCAGCTTGACCGCGTCCGAGATGGGAAACTCCCGGTTCCGGTCGACCTTGGTCAGGGCGACGCCGAACTTCTTGCCATGAGCCGGCATCAGTCGATGACCTCCAGGCCCATCGAGCGCGCGGTGCCAGCGATCATCCGCATGGCCCCGGCCAGATCGGCCGCGTTGAGGTCCGCCATCTTGATCTCGGCGATCTTCTTCACCTGCGCGCTCGTCACCCGGCCGACCTTCGTCCGGTTGGGCGAGGCGCTCCCCTTCTCGAGACCGGCCTCCTTCAGCAGGAGGTTCGGCGCCGGAGGCGTCTTGGTGATGAAGGTGAACGTGCGGTCCTGGTAGACCGTCACGAGGACGGGGATGATCATCCCCGACTGGCTCTGGGTCCGGGCGTTGAACTGCTTGCAGAACTCCATGATGTTCACGCCATGCGGACCAAGGGCCGTGCCGACTGGCGGCGCAGGATTCGCCGCGCCAGCCGGGCACTGCAGCTTGATGACTGCGGTGACCTTCTTGGCCATAAACCTTCCCTTCGGGTTGCGCTAGCCGACCCCTGAGTGCTCAGAGCCCGACCAGGGTTTGCCTGCCGCGATGACCCGCGCGGTCGCGGGATGGGGTACTAGTGACCCCGAAGCTGGAGGTAATCCAGCTCCACGGATGTCGCCCGGCCGAACAGGCTGACCGACACCTTGACCTTGCCTTTGTCCGCGAGCACCTCTTCGACGGTGCCGCTGAAATCGGAGAACGGACCCTCGGTGATCTCCACGACCTGACCAACCAGGAACGGGATCTCTTCCTTGGGCTCCGAATCCGCCACCTCTTCGGCGATCCCCAGCAGCCGGTTGACCTCGTCCTGGCGCAGCGGCTGCGGGAACTTGCCGGCGCCCACGAACTTGATCACGCCCTGGATCCCGTTGATCACGTGGAGCGACTCCTGGTTCATCTGCATCTCGACCAGGACGTAGCCCGGGTAGAGCTTGCGCTCGACCGTGACCTTCTTGCCGTTCTTGATCTCCACGACCTCCTGCACCGGTACCAGCGCCTGCTTGATCAGGCGATGGCCCTCCGGACGGGGGTCCTGGGCGATCCGTTGCGCGATCAGGCCGCGGACCTTGTTCTCATGGCCGGCGGTCGTCTGGATCGCGAACCAGCGATACTCGGGCGCTTCGCTCACCGGCTCAGCGCCGCCACCCCATCCACCAGGATGAGGTTGAAGAGCAGATCCATCCAGCCGATGAGCAGCCCCAGCACGACGGACAGGATCACGATCATCCGCGTCGCCTTGGTCAGCTCATCCCGGCTGGGCCAGGTGACCTTGCCGAGCTCCGAGCGCACCGCACGAAAGAACTCGACCGTGGCGCCAGCCCAGCGGGCCGGCCCGGTCGAGGTCGCCGCGGCGACGTCCGTGCTCACTTCGACTCCTTGTGCAGCTTGTGCACGTTGCAGCGGGGGCAGTACTTCTTCCACTCGACCCGCTCCGGATGCTTCCGGCGGTTCTTGTCGGTGAAGTAGTTGCGGTCCCGGCACTCGGTGCACTCGAGAATGATCTTTTCGCGCGGCATGTTGCCTCTCCTCCCTGTCCAGAGCTCGCGAGCGGGATTGAACCGCTGACCTCATCCTTACCAAGGATGCGCTCTACCGACTGAGCTACGCGAGCGTAGGCTCTGCGTTGGCGATGGACTCCCGGACCCTCCGGGACCATCGTGGTACCACTACAAGCGGGCGACGGGGCTCGAACCCGCGACATTCAGCTTGGAAGGCTGACGCTCTACCAACTGAGCTACACCCGCGAGCCTGACACACATCGCCACTGCCTGACACACGCACGCCACCAGCGTGCGCCTCCTGCCATGGTGGGGGTAGGATTCGAACCTACGTAGCGCAAAGCGCGGCAGATTTACAGTCTGCTGCCATTAGCCACTCGGCCACCCCACCGGCGCCCGCAAACACCCACCGTCCGCACCACGACACCAGAGCTGACGAAGGGAATCGAACCCTCAACCACCGGTTTACAAAACCGGTGCTCTGCCAATTGAGCTACGTCAGCCGGTAGCCAAAACGGACAGAACGTTATGATAGCCGGAGACTTAGGGGTATGTCAACGGGTGGGGGGT
>JBGATI010000045.1:0-10149 GCA_044229245.1 Gemmatimonadales bacterium
ACAAGAGCCGAAGAACGACGGCTGGAGTCGCCACCGAGCCCTCCCCCGAGGGTGTTCGTGGTGGCGCGAGACGAGAGGTCTCCTGGCTTCGGGCTCCTCACTCGCCTTCCCGGTTTCCCAGTGGCGATCCTGAGCGAGGTGAATTCTGCCCGTTACAGTGGCGGGGCCGCGCCGGTCTTGCACCGGCTTCCGAGCGTCCCGTCTCGCGTGTTGAGTTGTTGACGACGCGCTAACCTAAGACAACGGCCCTTTCCCGGCAAGCTGCTGCGCAAGCTCGGCCTTCAGTCGCGCGCGCTCCTGCTGGTATTGCTGCCACTCGGCGGCGGGCACCTGCGCTTCACGCCCGGCATAGCGGGCGTCGAGCCGGGCGAGCTGATCAAGCAGCGCATTCTGCTGCACCGGTGCCGGTGCAACCGGGCGGCGGTTGAGCACCCGGAATCCGACGAGGGCGAGCGTCAGCGCGACGGCGCCCACGAGCGCGGGGAGAATCCAGCCGTTGCTGTTGCCTGGGAAGTCGATTTCGAGCACGGTGCCGGCGGCGGCGGGCCCGGCCCACTGCTGAAAGGTGCGGCCCTCGATCGACTGACTGTCGGCCCTGGCGATCTGGCCGCCGCTCACCCGCCGGTCGAACTCCTCGAGCAGGACATTCACCGTGGCGATCGAATCGCCGACCAGCAGTTTCACCCGTCCCGGTGTCGCAGGAAGGGCGTAGGTGTACATGAGCTGCTTCTGGCCCGGCGCCACTGGGGCCACCAGCACCACGCTGTCGTTCCGGAGGAAGAGACCGTCCGGCCCCACATCCCCCTGCCCCACCTGGAAGCTGAGCGCGCCCTTCGGCAGCCGCGCGCCCCAGACGGGCGTCAGCGAATCGCGCGCGACCCGCGTGACGGCGCCGTCGTTCTCCAGCACCACGATCTCGAGCGCGGCGCGGGTACCGTCGTTCCCCGGCTTGCTGAAGACCATGTGCCTGGAGGAGACATGGATCGGCGCAGTGGCAGAGGTGTCGGAGACGAACAGCACCAGCCCCGTGTCAGGCAGCTCGGCATCGGTGTGGAGCGGCGAGGAGAAGTACTCGATCCCGGCGTAGCCCGAGCTGAGCAGAAAGACCGACGAGGTGTCGGCGGCGTAGCGGAAACGGAATTCGCCCCGCGGGCCGGCGATCGTCGAGTCGATGGGCCCCTGGGCCTTCCGGCCGACCCGGTGCAGCACGACCCGCGCGTTCGCGACGCCGACGGTGTCCTTTCCGCGCGGAAGGAGCACCCGTCCCGCGGCAATGGCGGTGTTCTGCGCGGCGAGCGGAGCGGCACTGTACAGGGCGAGGGCGAGTACGGCGAGCAGCCGTCGGACGACCGGCGCATGGCAACGCGGGAATCGCATCAGGGCTGGAACTTTCCGAAATCCTCCGGATTCATCCGTTCGAGCCAGGCGCGGAGCTTCTCCGCCTCTGCCGACTGATCGTCCGGCGGGACCGCCGCGTCGTCGGGGCCGTCCTCGAGTAGGGTGTCTTCGGTGAAGATGGGGGCCTGCACCCGCAGGGCAAGGGCGATGCTGTCGGAGGGCCGGGCATCGACCTGGAACACATGGTCCGCGCGGGCGAGCCACACCTCGGCGAAGTAGGTCTTCTCTTTCAGCGAACTGATCCGGATGCGCTGCACCACGGCACCGAGCCCGACGATCACCGACTTGAGCAAGTCGTGCGTCATCGGGCGCGGAGGGCGCAGGCCCTGCATCTCCATGGCGATCGCGCTGGCCTCGGCGGGTCCGATCCAGATCGGAAGCACCCGCGTACCGTCCCTTTCCCGCAGGATCACTACAGGAGAGTTGGTCGTCCGGTCGAGGCCGAGTTGCGCGACAGTGACTTCGATCATCCCACCGCGTCGAGCAGCGCTTCCACCCGGTCCGTCTGCTCCCAGGGGAAGAACTGCAGGCCGCCCTTGGTGTAGGGCTTCCGGCCGAAGTGCCCGTAGGCCGCGGTCGGTGAATAGATCGGCTTGCGAAGGTCGAGCGCCTTGATGATGCCGCCGGGCGTCAGGTCGAACACCTCACGCACGGCGTCCTCGAGGCGGGTGTCGGCCACGACGCCGGTGCCGAAGGTGTGCACCATGACCGAGACGGGGTCGCGGACGCCGATCGCGTAGGCCACCTGCACCTCGCAGCGCTTGGCGAGCTTCGCCTCGATGATGTTCTTCGCCACCCAGCGCATGGCATACGCTGCCGAGCGGTCCACCTTCGAGGGGTCCTTGCCGCTGAACGCGCCACCGCCGTGGCGGGCCATGCCGCCGTAGGTGTCGACGATGATCTTGCGCCCGGTCAGGCCGGCGTCACCATGCGGGCCGCCGATGACGAAGCGGCCGGTGGGATTGATGTGGATCTTGGTCCGGCCGGAGTCGAGGTGGATCTTGTCGAGCACCGGACGGATCACTTCCTCGATGACGCCCTCGCGGATGGTGCGCTGCGACAGCTCGCGGCCGTTCCAGTGCGCGGCGTGCTGGGTCGACACCACGACCGTCTTGATCGCGACCGGCTTGTCGCCGTCGTACTCGACTGAGACCTGGCTCTTGCCGTCGGGGCGCAGCCAGGGAAGCTGCGTGGTCCCGGCATCACCGCGGCGGACCGCGGCGAGCCGCTCCGCGAGCCGGTGCGCGACCTGGATCGGGAGCGGCATGCGCTCCTTCGTCTCGTCGGTCGCGTAGCCGAACATCATCCCCTGGTCGCCGGCGCCACCGGTGTCGACGCCCTGCGCGATGTCCGGCGACTGGTTGTCGATCGAGCTCAGCACCGCGCAGGTGTCGCCATCGATGCCGTAGTTCGCGTCGGTATAGCCGATCTTCTTGATCGTGTCGCGGACGATCTTGGGGATGTGGACGTAGGTCTTGGTGGTGATCTCTCCGGCCACGATCGCCATGCCGGTGGTCACCAGCGTCTCGCACGCGACGCGGCCCCGCTCATCCTCCTTGAGGATCGCGTCGAGCACGGCATCGGAGATCTGGTCCGCCACCTTGTCAGGGTGGCCTTCGGTCACGGACTCGGAGGTGAAGACGTGGCGGTGCGTCTTGGCCATGGAGAGCTTCGCGGTAATAGTGAGTATGAAGGCCCAGTCGGGCCGAAGGATTCAACGCGCAAAGTAGCCGAGCGGGGCAGGCCCGGCAACGGAGAAACCGTCAGAAAAGTCGGGAATCGAAGTAGTCCCCCACGCCCTCGCGGAGGGCGCGGGTGACGTCGCCCGGCCGGTCGGCGGCCAGCGCGACCTTCGCCGCGGCTTCACACACCGACATCGGGACGGTCCGGATCACCCACTTCACCAGGGGAATCGCCGGCGGGCCGACGCTCAGTGTCCGGTAGCCCAGGCCGAGCAGGAGCACGACCGAGAGCGGGTCGGAGGCCATCTCGCCACAGACGCTCACCCCGATGCCTGCCCGCTTCCCCGCATCGACGATGGTCTTGAGCTGCCGGACGACCGCCGGGTGATGCGGACTGAATCGCTCGGCCAGCCGGGCGTTGCCCCGGTCCACGGCGAGCGTGTACTGCACCAGGTCGTTGGTGCCGACGCTGAAGAAGGCGCTGTGCTTGGCGAGTTCGTCCGCGAGGATCGCCGCCGCGGGCGTCTCGATCATCACGCCGACGGGCACCGATGCCGCCGCCCTGACCCCTTCCCGCGCGAGATTCAGCGCCTCCTCGAGCATCATCTCCCGCGAATCGAGCACCTCCTCGACCCGGGTCACCAGCGGGAGCATCAGTTCCACCTTCCGGTCCGCCGCGGCACGGAGAATGGCCCGGAGCTGGGGCCGGAAGATCTCCGGATGATCGAGGCAGACCCGGATCGAGCGCCAGCCGAGGAAGGGATTGGCCTCCTGCGGTGCGCGGAAGGCGGCCGGGAACTTGTCGCCCCCGAGGTCGAACGACCGCACGATGACGGGATACCCCGGGAAGGCATCGCTGACCCGCCTGAAGTAGTCGGTCTGTTCCTCTTCGGACGGAATCACCGCGCGACCGGTGACCAGGAACTCGGTCCGGAGCAGCCCGACCCCCTGTGCATCGTGACGCGCCGCCGAGGCGATCTCGTCCGGCAGGTCGACATTGCCCATGACGGTGAGGTTCACCCCGTCCGGCGTGATCGCCGCCTGGGTGACCGCCCCCTCGAGCTCCAGTTCCAGCTTCTGGCGGCGTGACAGCAACGCCCGCGCCCGCTCGATCTCGGCGCGGGTCGGCTCGACGTGGATGGTGCCGGTCTGTCCGTCGAGCAGGACCATCGCGCCGTTGACGATCTTCTCGAGCGCCCCGACCGCGCCCATCACCGCCGGAATACCGAGAGAGTGCGCGAGGATGGCGGCGTGCGAGGTCCGGGTGCCCTCCTCGCTGACCAGCCCGACCACGTGATCGCGGTCGAGCTGCACGGTGAGGCCTGGCGAGAGCTCCCGCGCCACGATGACGACCTGGTCGTCGGCCGGCATCGACCAGAGATGCTCGTGGTCGCGCCCCATCAGCCGCGACAGCATCCGGTTGTGGATGGCGGAGAGATCGGCGAGGCGGTCGCGCAGGATGGCGTTGCCGGACCCCGCCCAGGTGTTGCGGATCTCCAGCGCCTTGAACTCGTACGCCGTCTCGGCGCTCAGCAGGTTCTGGCGGATGAGCTGTTCGACGCCCGTCAGGAAGTCGGCGTCTGAGGCCATGAGAATCTGGGCGTCGAAGATGTGGGATTCCTCGCGCCCGGCGCGCTCGCTCACCCGTTCGCGCAGCGACTCGAGCACATGAGCCACGTCCTTCACCGCCTCGTGCAGCCGGGCCACTTCGGCATCCGCCTCGTCCGCCCGGATGGCGCGATTGGGCACGTCCGGCACGTCGAGCCTGACGATGACCGCCGGCCCGAACGCCACGCCGGGCGAGACGCCGACGCCCTGCACGAGGGTGCTTTCGCTCATGACTCCCCGAATCCCCGACCGACGAGGGAGGCGAGCGCTTCGACCGCGGCGGCCTCGTCCTCACCGGTCGCCCGGAACATGATCAGGCTGCCGCATTCCGCGGCCAGCATCATCACACCCATGATGCTCTTGCCGTTGACCGCCATGCCGTCCTTGACGATCTCGATGTCAGACTTGAACGCACTGGCAGTCTTCACGATCTGCGCTGCGGGGCGCGCGTGAAGGCCGAGCTGATTCACAATCTGGGATTCCCGCTCGATCATGGCAGTCCCCAGGCGAGGAGAGAGGCCAGGCCAATGGCGGCCAGGCCGAAACGCACAGCATTCGATCGCGGTCCGAGTGTCCACGCCGCGATCAGTCCGAGCGTGACGGTGCCCGCCACGATCGGCAGTTCCCAGCTGCTGGAGGCCTCCAGCAGCCATGCCGAGGCAAGCGGCAACGCGACCCCGACCAGCAGACCCGCCGCGAGCCCGATGCGCTGCGCCGCGCCCGGAAGCCAGGACGTGCCGATCGCACCACCCACCTTCGCTCCGTGCGCCAGACCGGTCCGCAGCGCCCAGACGCCCGTGGCCAGGCGGAAGGCGTTGTACCCGGCAATCGCCGCCAGCAGTGCCCAGAGGCCGGCTCCGTAGACCACCGCCACGATGCTGGCACCCATGAGCGCCGGGACCAGTCCCGCCCAGAACAGCTGATCGCCCAGCGCCCCGAGCGGACTGGTGAGCGCGGTCCGGAGCCTGGAGATCTGCGGTCCCGGCACCTGGTCGTACTCGGCCCGCACCAGCGCACCCAGCGCGAGGCCGGCCAGGTACGGATGGGAATTGAAGTACTCCGCCGACCGGATCTGCGCTTCGGCATGGCGCGCCGGGTCGACGGACTTGAGGTCCTCGAGCAGCGGCTCGGCCGCGTAGCCCATCCCGAGCCCCGTCATCCGCTCGTAGTTCCAGGAGGCCTGCACCCCCAGCAGACGGAGCGAGGCCCGGGCAAACCCGGTGGTCATCGGAGCACCGCCGCCGTGAGGCCGATGCCGACGCCAACCGCCAGCCATGTGAGGCGCGCTCCCCGCCCGGCGCCCCGCAGGGCACCGCTCGCCGCGGCGGCGACACCCGCGCCGATCGCCACCGCCGTCACCATCATCTGCCGCTCGCCGAGCGGCAGCCGCTCCCGGAGGAACTGGGCGGCCGCGATCGAGAGGCCCGCGAGCATGGCACTGCGGAAGAGATCGCCGAGCAGTCCGCGGTACTGCAGCCGCGCAACGGTCGCGGCATCCCCGGCGGCGAGTCCGGCGCTCTGCCGCTGCAGGGCCTGGCCATTCAGCGCCCGCAGCCACTGCAGGCTGAGGCCACCCAGCACCGCGAAGCCGAGCGCGAAGAGCGTGGCGAGTCCGAGGGTCTGCTGCCACGGTCCGGCCGTCGAAAAGAGCACCGCGCCCACCGTCCCGGCTCCGTAATCGGGATAGCGGGCCGCGCCGACCGGCAGGACGTCGAGCGCGAACAGTTCCAGCAGGAGCCCCACCCGGAGACCCGCCTCGGGATTGCCCAGGATCAGGCCCGCCCCTGCCCCGACGATGAGGGGACGGGAGAGGAGTGCCTGTGGAAAGCTGACCAGATCGATGCCGACGGCGGTGCCCCACGCAACCAGTCCGGTGATCGCGGCTGCCGGTCCGAGGGTCATCGCAACTGCTCCAGCGGGACCGGCTGACTGGTCGGCAGGTCCTGGGCGGCGACCGTCGTCCCCGCGGCCTGCATCGCCTCGAGCACCCGGAACTCCTCGTCAGTCAGGTAGACGTACGGCAGTCGCGGCGTGCGCCCCGGCTTGTGATGCACGCCGCCGAGATTCACCCGCTCGACCGGTGGTGCTCCCTGGCACAGCGCGGCCATCGTGGACACGTCGGCCGTCAGCACCAGTCCGGGGCGCGCCTCGGTCCGCCATCCGGGAAGCTGGCGGATCGCCTCCTCGGTGCCGCTGAAGATCAGCTCGATCTCGGGGGGCACGCCCATCCGGTAGAGGTCGCGTTCCCAGTCGCTCGCGGCCACGCCGTCATCGACGAGCACGATGAACTTCAGATCGAGGGGCTTGCCCCATCCGATCACCACCTGACCGTGCACGAGCCGGTCGTCGACACGATAGACCGCGACCGTCATCAGACCCGCCGGATCGCGTCGCTGCCCTTGTCCGCGGCGCGGGCGGCGCCATCGGCGGGAGGGAGCGTTCGATGGCTCACGAAGTCGAGCAGCATCGGGAGGTTCACACCCGTCACGACGCGAATGTTCGGGTGGTTTCGTGCGGTCCGCATCGCGGCGAAGAAGCAGGACCCGCACGGCATGTCGACGAAGAGCACGGTCGGCCCGTCCCCGGTCGCCGCGAGAAGGCGCCGCTCGATATCCTCCGGTCCGCACTCGCTGTTGGACACGGACACGAGCACGCCCAGCTCGCCGCTGATGCGCTCGACCTCGCCGACCAGCGCAGCGGCGAGGGCGCCGTGCGCCACGACCACGCCATGGGCCAGCTCACTCATAGTCTTCCTGGAGATAGCGCTTGAGGCCCTGCTTGTGCTTCATCTGCCGGATGAGCCGTTCGTTGAAGGCCGCGGCGACATCCACGCCGGAGTAGCGGAGCAGCTGCGCCATCGCCACCACCTCGGCGATGACGGTGATGTTCTTCCCCGGATTGAGCGGCACGATGACCCGGGGGAGCGGTACCTCGAGGATCGTGGTTTCGAGCGTATGGAGCCCGGTGCGGTCGGCATCCTGTGCGTTCTCCCAGGCCTCGAGCTGCACCACCACCTCGATGCGCTTCTGCTGCCGCACCGCCCGCACGCCGAACAGCGCGGGGATGTCGATCAGCCCCACGCCGCGGATCTCCATGTGGTGCGCCGCGAGTTCGTGACCCTGCCCGATGAGGATGTCGCTGCCCCGCCGGGAAACCTGCACCACGTCGTCGGCGACGAGCCGGTGGCCGCGCTCGATCAGGTCGAGCACGCACTCGCTCTTGCCGATGCCGGACTGGCCGATGAAGAGCAGCCCCACCCCGTACACGTCCGCGAGCGAGCCATGGAGCGTCGTCCGCGGCGCGAACGCCTCCTCCATGATCGGCTTGATGCGGCGGTAGAATTCCGCGGTCTTGAGCTGACTCAGGAGCAGCGGCACGCCTCGCACCCGCGCGAGGTCCAGCAGATCGTCCGGCACCGCCTGCCCCTTGGTGACGAAGATCGCCGGCAGGTCGAACTGGAAGAACTGTTCGAGCCGGGCGCGCCGCTCCCGTGCCTCGAGCGAGTTGAGGTAGGTGATCTCGGTCTCCCCGAGCACGTGCAGCCGGCGCGGCATGAAGCGGCTGGTGAAGCCCGCGAGGGCCAGTCCCGGCGACGCGACCTCGGGATCCGGAATGGGGCGATCCAGGCCCAGCTCGCCGGTCAGCGGCTGGAGCTGCAGCGGATCGCCCGCCCGGGCCAGCAGGTCGCGCAGCGAGATGCTCACGCCACGTCCTTCGCGCCGCGGCCCCGCTTGGTCTGCACCGTCTTGTCGAGCTGACGCCGGATCTTCTCCTCCGCACGGTCGAGCGCGGAGCGATGATCCTTGTCCTCGCCAGTGGCATTGAAGTTCTCGCCCTTGCCGCCGCGCAAGCGGATTTCCGCGGTGGAGGCGGTGGGCGCGACGTCGAAGACGACCGTGCCGTCCACCGGATCGGACACCAGGCCGCCGAGCCGGGTGAGGATCGCAGTGGCGCGAGCGCGCAGTTCGTCGGAAATCTCGCAGTGGCGGGCCGTGATGCTGGTCGTCATTGGCATGGCTCCTGTGCGATGGTCAGAACATCAACATCGATCGTATCGTGGCTGCGGCCGCCGGTCAGTGGTGCCCCGCCCCGCTGACCCCGGTCCGGATCATCTCGTCCATCCAGCGCTCGGTCCCATCCGCCGCGCGCTCCCAGCTCAATCCCTCCGCGAAGGGGCGCGCCTGCCGCCCCAGCCGTTCCATCAGTTCCGGGTTCGCCGCGAGCTCGAGCATCCGCGCCGCCAGCGCCGCCGTGTCGCCGTGCGGGACCAGGAAGCCGGTCTCGCCGTGACGCACCGAGTCGCGAAGTCCCGGGCTGTCCGAGGCGAGCGAGAGCGTTCCGCAGGCCGCCGCCTCGACGTTGGTGATTCCCCAGCCTTCCTTGCAGGAAGGAAAGACATTCGCCCAGCTGCTCCTGAGCAACCGCATCTTTTCGGCTTCGGTCACTCGGCCGAGAAACTGTACCGCCTCGCCCAGTCCGAGTTCCGCGACCAGCGCCTCCAGACGCGTCCGGTCGTCGCCAGATCCAGCAATATTCAGGCGCATGGCCGGCTGTGTCGCCCGCGCGATGGCGAGCGCACGGATCGCATATTCGACACCCTTGTACCGCCGGAGCCGCCCGATGTACAGAAAGCTCGGCTCCCTGCTCCGGATGCTCGTCGCTGCCGGCGTGAAGTAGGTCGAGTCCACGCCCGGATAGATCACCACGATCCGCTCGCGCGCGACCCCGCGGGCGACCAAATCGTCGCGGGTGCTTTCGCTGATCGCGTGAAATGCCGCGCGCCGATAGGCCCACGGAATCGGTCGCTCCAGCAGCCACACCAGCGTCGCCACCGGCAGGGGCGCCTCCTGGAAGACGCTCGACCCGAACAGATGCGGGACGATCACCCCCACCGGCCCATCCGTCAGCCCCGCCACGAAGAGCGGGATCTTGTTCACGTCCTCGATGACGAGGTCGGGTCGCTCGGCCGCGATCGCCCGCCGCACCGCCCCACGTCCCACGAGCGCGAAGCTGTTGCGATCCCCGTGGCGTTCGACCTGGATCCCGTCCACCGTCGCGGTCGCGGGCCCGCCCTTCCACCCCGAGCAGACGAGGCGGATCCGATGACCTCGGCCGGCCAGCCGCCCGAAGATCTCGTGCAGGTGGATCTCGGCGCCGCCGGCCTGCGGATTCTCCCGGTCCTGCCAGTTGACGAGAAGGACGTTCACAACCGGCCGAGTGAGCGGGCGACCCGGTCGAGCACGCCATTCACGAACGAGGGTGCCTTGGCGCCCCCGAACCAGTGCGCCAGCTGGACGGCCTCATCGATCGCCACCTTCGCCGGTACTGCCCCGAGGAGCAGTTCGTGCACCCCGATACGCAGGATGTTCCGCTCGACGGCCGCGATCCGGTCGAGGCGCCAGTTGTCGGCGGCATCCGACGCGTGGCGGTCCAGCTCATCCTTCTCCCTGAGCACCGACTC
>JBGATI010000026.1:0-59721 GCA_044229245.1 Gemmatimonadales bacterium
AGCTGACGAAGGGAATCGAACCCTCAACCACCGGTTTACAAAACCGGTGCTCTGCCAATTGAGCTACGTCAGCCGGTAGCCAAAACGGACAGAACGTTATGATAGCCGGAGACTTAGGGGTATGTCAACGGGTGGGGGGTCGGCGCCCGCCCGCTCACCCCCCACTCCGGCGCACCTCCATCGAGCCGTCCTTGGCATCCCGGATCTCCCAGCCGGCCCCCTTGAGGAGATCCCGGATCCGATCTGCTTCCTTATAGTCCCGGCGGGCCTTCGCTGCCTTTCGCTCCTCCGCCAGACCCCTCGCCCACGACTCCCCGAATTCGTCCTGCCCACCACCGTCGGGGTCCGTCGCCGGTCCGGCCCCGATCCCTGCGCCCGAGTTCGTGGCCTGGAGCACATCAAGGATGCCCACCACCCGGCCCCAGGTCGCGTGGGCCGCCCCGCTCGCCGCGCCGCCCTGATCGAGTATCCGGTTCCCCGCACGCACCGCGTCGAAGATCGAAGCGATGGCCTGGGGAGCATTCAGATCATCGTCCAGCGCCTCCGAGACCTGGCGGTCGAGGGTCGAGGCCCATTCGGACCACGCCGGAGCCTCGGCACCCGCCGCGCCCTTCTGCAACCGCGCATCGAACTCGGTCAGTCGCCGGCTGCCCTCGCGGGCGGCGGCGAGCGCCTCGTCCGTCAGATCGAGCTTCTGGCGGTAGTGCGTCTGGAACATCAGCAGCCGGAGGGTGCCGGCGTCGACCCCGTCGGCCTTGAGATCGCGTGGCGTGGTGATGTTGCCGAACCGCTTGGACATCTTGGTGCCGCGCACGTTCAGGAACTCCCCGTGCACCCAGTAGCGGGCGAAGTCCGCCTCGCCCGTGAACGCACAGCTCTGGGCAATCTCGTCCTCGTGATGGGGGAAGATCAGGTCCACCCCACCGGCGTGAATGTCCAGTACGCCGCCGAACCCCGCGCGCTTGAGCAGGGCCAGCGCCATTGCCGAGCACTCGAGGTGCCATCCCGGACGGCCGCGGCCGAAGGGCGCGTCCCAGGCGGCCGCCACCGCCTCGTCCTCCGGCTTTGCCGCCTTCCAGAGGACGAAGTCCTGGGCGTTCTCCTTGTCGTACTCGTCGGTGGCCACCCGACCGCTGGCCCCGGTCTTGAGTTCGCGCTTGTCCAGCTGCGACAACCGCCCGTACGCCGGAAAGCGCTGGATCGCGAAGTAGACCGACCGGTCCTCGCCCTGATACGCCGTGCCGTTCCGCAGGAGCTCCGCCACCAGATCGACCATCGGCGCGATGAAATCGGTCGCGCGTGGGTATTCGTGCGCCGGCCGGATCCGGAGATAGTCCCGATCCTCGAAGAAGGCCAGCGCGAAGGGCTCGGTGAACGACCGGATCGGCAGCTGTCGCGCGCCCGCCTCCTTGATGATGCGGTCGTCCACGTCGGTGAGGTTCATGATGTGGTACACCATCAGCCCGCTCGCCTCGAGCCACCGCCGGAGCAGGTCTTCGAACAGGAATGTCCGGAAATTGCCGATGTGGGCGTAGTTCCAGACCGTCGGCCCGCAGGTGTACATCGTCACCCGGCCCGGGGTAACCGGCACGAACGCCTCGACACGGCGGGTCAGCGTGTTGAACAGGCGGAGCGCCATGATTCATCCACCGTCGGAGGAGTCGGGAAGGTACGCGCTGCTGTCGCGCGGGTGGACCTTGTCAGGCGGCGGGGGCAGCAGGGTCTCGCCCGGCGCCGGAACGGCCCGCACGTGCACGGTCCGCTGCGGGTACGGGATCTCGATTCCCTCACGGTCGAGCCGGTTCTTGATCCGCCGGCGGAACTCCCGTCCCACCGACCACTGCTGGCCCGGAATGGTGCGGAGCAGCGTGCGGATGGTGATCGCGCTGTCGCCCAGCCCGTCGACGCCCACCACCTCCGGTTCCCCGTCGAAACGACCGTGCCAGGCCGGATCCGCGGCGAAGGCGTGCGCCTCCGAGCGGAAGACCTCGAGCGCCCGATCCACGTTGGTCCCGTAGCCGACCCCGACATCGATCACCGCGCGCGACCATTGCCGGGTCATGTTGCTGACCGTGGTGATCTGGCCGTTGGGGATCATGTGCACGGTGCCGTGGGAGTCGCGCAGGACCACCATCCTGAGGGTCATGCGCTCCACGACGCCGGTCTTCCCCGAGACTTCGATCACGTCACCCAGCGCGAACTGCCCCTCGACGAGGTAGAAGAAACCGGAGATCACATCCTTGACGAGACTCTGCGCCCCGAAGGAGATCGCCAGGCCCAGGATGCCGGCCCCGGCGAGCAGCGGACCGATGTCGATGAAGGCATTGAGGGTGAGCAGGATGCCGAGCACGACGATCGTCACCTTCCCCACACTCCGCAGCAGCTGCGAGATCGTGTGGCCGCGCTGCTCGCGCTCCGTGAAGGTCGAGTCGTCCCCGTCGTCAACCGCCCGCTCGATCCGGCGCGCGATGAGGGCGACCACCCGCATGGCCAGATAGCAGAAGACCCAGATGAACAGCACCTGGAGCAGCTTCCGCATGACAACGCCTGCGTCCAGCTCGAAGACGCTGGCGAGTTGCCGTATCCAGTCGGGGATGGCGATCAGAACGAGATGCACGACAGGGGCCTCGGCGGTGACGGCCACGACGGCCGGGGCAGGAACATAGGAGGCCCCGGCGGGGGCTTCAACCCGGGCGCTAGAAACCGAGGTGGAGGCCGGCCTCGACGCTGGCGAACTCTCGTGCCGAGATGCTCCCCACCCCGTCGAACGCGGAGTGGAAGCGGGCCTCGAGCATCACGCCGGCCCGGTTCCCCGCGAGGGGAAAGAGCACACCGAGGCCGGCGTTTCCGCCCAGCGCGCGTGCCTTGCCGGAGGAATGGGGGGAGTAGCGGTAGTCGCCGAAGCCGACGACGAGGTACGGGCGGGCGGGCCCCGTCAGGGTTGCCGGCAACCGCGCGAAGACACCGAGGAATCGCGCCGACCGCCCACCCCCCATCCGGTGGCGCGCGAATTCGAGTCCCGGCATCAGGTGGCCGAACCGCACGCCGACCTCCGCCTGGTAGGAGAACCCACCCCCAGTAGAGGGGCTGGTCTCCCCCGCATCGAACGCCGCGCCGGCCATCCCTGCAATGAACAGCGGGACCTGTGCCTGGACGGGGCGGACAGCGAGCAGCATGACAAGGCTGGCGAGAGCGTAACGGACAGGCGCGCGCATCAGTTCACCTTTCGCATCGGCTGGATTGTCGGACGGGACATCCGTTCGGAGCCAGGAGCCCTTCGCGGAGACGAGGGAGATACGCCGCGGAGCCACAGCGGGGAAGAGCCTGGCCATCCCGACGGGGACGTCGTCGTCAAGCGCGCGCCGAGGCCGGGGACAGGAACCCAGCAACTCTTGTATGGGAGTCCAGCGGAGCCCGAATCACCGCCGAGGTCAGTGGGTCGGACCATCGGCGGCGATCGGGAGGTCGATGACCTAGTGAGCGCCCTTCGGCGGCCGCACGACAAAGGTGGGATGGGTGGAGCCGCGAATGACCTTGTCCGCGACACTCCCCACGACCAGGCGTTCGAATCCCCCCGCCCCATGACTCGCCAGGGCGATCAGGTCTGCCTTCAGGACGTCCGCCTGGGCGATGATCGCGCCCGCTGTGGCCGGGCCATCGAGCGGATGGGTCGTGACCGTGAGGCCTTCCTTGCGAAGCCGCTCGGCGAGCCCATCCAGGTATTTCGTGGCTGCCGCGTGCAGTTCCTTCTCCGTGTTCGCCGAGGTCGGCACGATCATGAGTCCGGAGGGATCGGCGATCGGGATGGGGGGCTCCACCACCATGAGGAGGGCATACTCGGCGCTGAAGGGCCGGCCCAGCATCGTGGTCGCGGTGATCGCCTGCTCGCTGAATGGCGACCCATCGAGCGCGAGGAGAATCCGCTTGATCACCGGCGCTGGCGCGGCGTCGGCCGACGGGCGAACCAGCAGGATCGGAATGTGCAGCACCCGCATGAGATGGTCCGCGACACTGCCCAGCCAGAAGCGGCTCATCGGACCGCGACCGTGCGTCGTCATGACGACGAGATCGGTGCCCGACGACTCCATGTGCGCCTGCAACGCCTCGGTCACGGCGCCATCCAGCAGGACGGAGGTCACCGGCACATTCACCGTCCGCCGCATCCGCTCCACGATGCCGGAGAGGTAGACCTGCTCTCTGGCCCGTGCTTCCTGGTCGAGCTGCGCCTCGATTTCGGGCACCTCCATCGCGGTGGCGAGTGCCGGCACCGGGTGGTGCACCAACGCGACCTGAACGATCGCCCCCGCACCGCGTGCAATTTCGAGCGCGAGGGGAAGCGCCTGTTCGGCGAACGGCGAACCATCAAGTGGTACGCAGATCGAACGGTACATGGGACTTGGCATATGCCCTCCACTCTTCGATGAAGACCAGGAGCAAACTGCCCCCGCTGTCCTGAAGGCCGGATGAAGGACCAGCGAAAGGGTGTTCCCGTGACGGCTTCACGTCCCGAGCAGGAGCCCGACGACGCTGGCACCACCGAGCGCCACCAGGCCGAGCGCAGCACGGCGCCGGAATTCTCCTCCACCCAGCACGACCACGACCGAGAGCTTGAGCACCGTGTTCGCGAGCACACCAACCGCCATGGCCGTGGCAGCCAGTTGCACACCCTCGTCAGCGGCCAGCCGGCACATCGAGAGCGTGAGCGCGTCCATGTCGGTGAGCCCTAACAATCCCGCCGAGGCAAGCACCCCCGTATTGCCGAAGCGCTCCCGCACCACCATCATCGCCATCAGCACCGCCTGGAAGCCCAGTGCAAGGAGGATGGCCGACCCGAGTCGGAGGGGGCTCCGGCCTTCGGTCGTTCCGGGGCCGTCCGCTTTCGCCGCCGATCCGCGCAGTCCGGACCAGAGAATGAGTGCACCGACCAGCAGCGGGGGCAGGAAGAACGGGGCCAGCGCCAGCGTCAGCGGTCGCCAGAGCACCAGCGTGAGCAGGGCCAGCCTGGGCAGCAGGACCGTGCAGGCCCCGACGACTCCCAGTGCCAGCGGAGCGGGTCGGAACTGGGCGTCCCGGCTCTGCCGCGAGAACGTCATGGTGACGGCGGTCGAGGAGATCAGCCCCCCCAGCATCCCGGCGACGATCATTCCCTGACTGTGGCCGACGACGCGGCGCGCGAGATACCCCGCGAAGTTGAGGCCGGAGACAATGAGGACCACGGTCCACAGCTCACGCGGCCGTATCCCGCCGAGCGGCCCGAAGGGACCGGGAGGAAGGATGGGAAGGATGACGAGCGCGAGGGCGGCGAATTGCAGGCCGGCGCGCAACTCGACCTCGCCGAGTCGTTCGACGAAGTGATGGATGGCGCTCTTCTCGCGAAGGACCAGCACGATGACCGCGCCGACCCCGGCCGCCAGGCGGAGCTCACCGAATCCCGCGACGACCCCGAGCAGCACCACCGCAATCGCCGCCACCTCGGTTGTGCCATCGGCGGCGCCTGGGGTGACTCGCGACGCAGCCACGAAATAGGCCATCACCGAGAGGATCGCGGCGCCGGCCACTGCGGCGGCAGCGATCGCCACCTGGCCTCGGGCGGCGAGGAGGCCCGCCAAGCCTCCGATCAGCCCGAGGAGCAGGAAGGTCCTGGCTCCGGCGAACCTGGCATCGGGCCCGGTGGCGTGCCCGGACCATTCACGCTCGATCCCGACGGCGAGCCCGATCAGGCCAGCAACGGCAAGACTCGAAGCGACCAGCAGCTCGGAGAAGATCGGCCACCCCGCCGGTTTGGGTCGTCAGTGCTGGTGCATCGGGTCGCGCGACGCGGTGCTGTCCTTCGGCGCGGCCGGAGTGCAGCCCGAACCATCCATGCGCATCATCGTGCCGGAACTCCCGGACATCCCCGGCATGTCCATCTCCCCCATCATATGTTCGTGCATCATCCGGCGCATGTCGAGATGGTGCGCCGTGAGCATGCTGAGCAGCTCGCTCATGGCATTGATCTTCCGCGCCCCGGTGGAGCGCTGCATGACCCGGGTCAGGCTGTCCATTCGGGCGTCCAGGCTGTCCATCCTCGCCATCATGGCGTGATCCATCATCATGCCCATCCCGCCCATCCCGCCCATCGAAGCGGTGCTGTCCTTCCTGACGGGGCAGGCCTGCTGGGCAGCTGCACCTGCCGGCACCGTGCCAGCCATCAGCAACAGGAGTGCGAAAGTCCGGTGCATCGTGACTCTCCGTGGCAAAGAGAAGTGGGGTTCGTGCGGAAGCGGTCCGTCGCAGCGGGCCAGGGTGGTGACGAGCGATGTCGGAGCGTCGGGCGAGAGGGGGCGGGAACTGGCATGGGGAACTCGCCGGTGCGCGGCGAATGGAGGTCCGCTAGAGAGGCACGGTCAGGACCGCGCACGGTGCTTCGTGGACCAGGCGCCGGGCCACGCTGCCGCTCTCGATGGCCCCGGCGGGGCCGCCCCGGTGGTAGCCGATCACCAGCACGTCGGCCTCATAGGACCCGATCTCGCGGATGATCTCGTCGATGATGCGTCCCCGCCGGATGACGACGGGACCTTCACCGGCCGGACCGTGGGGCTCTTCCCACCGCCCGGTTCCGAGATCCACGCCCGCCCGGCGGCCGTTGACCATCTCCATCAGCTTCGAACTGCGCGCCGTCAGCAGGCGAGGCACACCGCTCTCATTCTCGTACGCAGGCTCGACGCTGACCGCCCGGAGACGGGCGCCGGTCGACCGGGTGAAATCCATCGCGGGAACCAGCACCCCCATGCCGCGTTCCGATCCGTCGAGGGCCACCAGCACACGCTTGAACGGTTGCGCCTCCGCGTTCACGAAAAGGCAGGGAATCGGGCTGCGGCGGGCGACGGAATCGGCAGTGTCCCCGATCAGCATGCGCTGCCTGGGCGAACGCCGCTTGCGCCCGATCACCACCAGGTCCGCTCGGGCGGTTTCCGCAAAGCGCCCGATCTCGATCCCGGGCAGACCAACGCCCACCACGCTGTCCACCTTTGGGGGGGGCGGGACGTGCAGGAGTGCTGTACGCACAATCGCACGGAGTCCCTCGAGCGCCCGGCCCACGCCAAGCTCGTCCTCGGCAGGCGGGATGACGTTGAGCACACTGACCCGGGCGCCCGTGCCTCCGCCCAGCGCCGCCGCCGCGACGATAGCGGCTCGACCCTCCTCGGACTCATCCGCGGCGGCTAGGATGTGGCGGACCCGCACTGCGACCCTTTCCTGTGGTTGAGGCCCATGGTAGGCCGTTTGCCATGAAGCAAGCGTGAAGTGGCATGGAACATTCCGGGTCGCCTCAACCCGTTCGCCGCTGTACAATTATGTCCTATGAAGAGCCACCAGTCGCCGCAGAACTCGCTGACCTCGAAGGAGCTGGCGCGTCTCGAGCGCCTCGCCGCCGAAGATCCTGCCCTGATCTCGGAGTTGTCGCTCGAAGGCGTGCTGCAGCGCGTGGCCGACCTCGCGGCCGAAGTCATCGGGGCGCGCTACGCCGCGGTCGGCATGCTCGGCGCCGACGGAAAGACGCTGTTGACCTTCACCACCGCCGGGATGGAGCCGCAGGAACGCCAGGCGATCGGTCATCCGCCCCACGGGCACGGCATTCTCGGCCTGGTCATCCACAAGGGGCACAGCATCCGGCTGGAAGACCTGACGACGCATCCCGCACGTTACGGCTTTCCCGCACATCACCCCCACATGCGGTCGTTCCTCGGCGTTCCCATCGTCGGGAAGCGCGGCGTCTTCGGGGATCTCTATCTGACGGAGAAGATCGGCGGGGGAGAATTCACCGCCGAGGATGAGCATATCGCCACGCTGCTGGCGTCGAAGGCCGGCGCCGTCATCGAGAACGCCCGCCTCCACGAAGAGAGTGCCCGGCTCCTGGAGGAGGTACAGCAGCTCCACCGATCGCGAGAACGGTTTTTCGCGATGGTCAATCACGAGCTGCGGAACTCCCTGGCCGCGGTATATGGCTGGGCCGAGATGCTGGTTCGACGGAAGGATCCTGCGACCGTCCCCCGCGCCGCCTTCGAAGTCCTCGACTCCGCCGAACAGGCGATCAGCCTGATCAACGACCTGCTGGATCTCTCCCGGCTGGACGAGGACCGCTTGAAGCCGGTGTTCCGGGAGGTCGACTGTGCCGGTGTGGTTCGTCAGGCACTCAGCCGCGTCACTCCCACGGCGGAGGGCAAGAACGTCAAGCTGGAGGCCAACATCCCGGATGCGGTCCCGCTCTGCCGCACCGACCCGCACCGGGTCGAGCAGATCCTGATCAATGTGCTGGCCAACGCCATCCGCCACACCCCCGAAGGCAGCACGGTCGCGGTGCATCTGCGACGTGCCCTGCCGGACGTGGAGTTCGAAGTGCAGGACCAGGGTCCGGGGGTCGCTGAGGAAGAGCTCGAGCGCATCTTCGACGTCTATCAGACCAAGGCTGGCGAAGAGGGCAAAGGCAGTGGCCTGGGACTTCCCCTGTCCCGCCGCCTGGCCCGCCTGCTCGGTGGCGAGCTGATGGCCCTGGCCCAGAACGGCTCCGGAGGGCGTTTCGTCCTGAAGCTTCCCGCCGCGACGGAATAAAGGTATCTTCACAATCCGTTCGCATGCCGTTCACGCTGCCAGCGTAGCTTGGATCCCATGAAAATTCTATGCGTGGAGGACGACCGGAAGGTCGCGGGCTTCATCGAGCAGGGTCTCAAGGAAGAAGGCTACGTCGTGGATGTCGCCACCGATGGCGAAGAGGCGACGACGCTGGCCCACGTCTACGAGTACGACGTCATTCTCCTCGATGTCGTGCTCCCCAAGAAGAACGGCTTCCAGATCGCGATGGAGCTGCGGCGGGAAGGACGCAACACGCCGATCATGATGCTCACGTCGCGTGACGCCGTCGAGGACATCGTGCGCGGGCTTGATGCCGGTGCCGATGACTACCTCGCCAAGCCGTTCCGGTTCGACGAGCTGCTGGCGCGAATCCGGGCACTGGCGCGGCGCGGTGGCGCCGAGCGCCTCGAGGTGCTGCGCTACGGACCGCTCACCCTCGACCGGCTGCGCCACGTGGTGCTCGTCAACGAGCGGGCGCTGGATCTCACGCCGAAGGAGTTCCAGATCGTGGAGTTCTTCCTGCTCCATCCGGAACAGGTGGTACGCCGCACGACGCTCCTCGAGAAGGTCTGGGACATGCACTTCGACCCCGAGAGCAATGTGGTGGACGTGCACGTGGGCAACGTCCGGCGCAAACTGCACAAGGCGGCTGGTGAGAATCTGATCCAGACCGTGCGCGGCGTGGGCTTCACCCTGCGGCGGGAGACCGTCGGCGCGGAAGTGCAGGACGCCCAGGCTTCGTGAGCCGGTCGGCTTGGCGCCAGTGGGCTCGCGATGCCGCGGCCCCGCTGGCGACATTGCTCGCTCTCTGCTGCGGCCTCGCCCTCTGGGCGGGGCCGTATCATTTGTGGGCCGATCGGGTGTGGCTGGCCGGTCTCGCGCTGCTGGGACTGCCGGTGGTGTGGCGAACGCTGCGCGGTGCACTCCGGGGCCGGTTCGCCGCCGATGTGGTTGCCGCACTCGCCATTCTCACGGCGCTCATACTGCAGCACCCGATCCCCGGCCTCGTCGTCGTCCTCATGCAGACGGGCGGTGAGGCCCTCGAACGCTACGCATCGGGCCGGGCATCCAGGGCGGTCGAAGAACTCGAGGCCGCCGCCCCCCGGCACGCCAATCGACTGCGCGGTCCGGTCGTGGAGGAGGTCGCCAGCGACCAGGTGAGCGTCGGCGACCGACTCCTGATTCGCCCGGGAGAGATGGTGCCGTGCGATGGCGTCATTCTCGAGGGCTACTCCCATGTCGACGCGTCGCGCCTCACGGGAGAGCCGATGCCCGTGACGGCGGAGCCGGGGATCCGGCTCATGAGCGGCAGCCTCAACGTGGAAGGACCACTCACCCTGGAGGTCACCGCCCCCGCCGGCGAGAGCCAGTACGCCAAGATCGTTCAGCTGGTACGGAACGCCCAATTGAGCAAGTCACCGCTCCAGCGGATGGCGGACCGCTACGCCGTGGCCTTCACGCCGCTCACCCTTCTGGTCTGCCTCGTGGCGTACCTCGGCTCGAACGACCCGCTCCGCGTCCTCGCCGTCCTGGTGGTCGCGACGCCCTGCCCCCTGATTCTGGCCGCTCCCGTGGCGATGATCGGGGGCATCAATCGCGCCGCCCGCCGCAGCGTGATCATCCGTCATGGCGAGGGTCTCGAGCGCCTGGGCAAGGTGACCGCCGTACTGCTCGACAAGACCGGCACGCTGACCGTGGGTCGGCCCACCGTCAGTGGGGTCCTGCCCAGTCACCCGTTCAGCACCGGAGAGGTCCTCGCGTACGCCGCCGCCGTGGACGTCGGCTCCGGCCACATGCTCGCCCGCTCCATCGTGCAGGCCGCGGCCGAGCATGGGGTGACCATTCCACATGCGACCGGCGTCACCGAAAGCCCGGGACAAGGGGTGATCGGCCGGGTCACGGGTCGCGACATCGCGCTCGGCGCGCGGTCCTTCATTCTTGCCCGGCACCCGGCGCTTGGAGGGACCTGGACGGAGGATCGCCGGTCCGGCCTGCGCTCCTGGCTCACGGTAGATGGCGAGGCCGGCGGCGTCATCGAGTTCGCCGATCAGCTGCGCCCGGAGGCCCGCCGCCTGGTGGCCGGCCTCCGGAAGCTCGGGCTCACGCGGATCATTCTCGTCACGGGCGACGACCCCGGCCATGCCCAGGCGATCGCGCAGTCCGCCGGGATCGCCGAAGTCAGGGCCGACATGCTTCCCGCGGACAAGGTCATGGTGGTCGAGGAGCTGGAGAAGTCGGGCGAGCGGGTCATGATGGTCGGCGATGGGACCAACGACGCCCCGGCCCTCTCGCGCGCCAGCGTCGGAGTGGCACTGGCGGCCAATGGCGGCGGCATCACCGCGGAGGCCGCCGATGTCGTCGTGCTCGCGGATGATGCCAGCCGCGTCACGGAGGCCATTGCCATCAGTCGCAGAACGATTCGGATCGCAAAGCAGAGTGTCTGGGCGGGACTCGGACTCTCCGCGATCGCGATGGTGGTCGCCGCGTTCGGCAGGCTGCCGCCGACCGCCGGGGCCGTGCTGCAGGAATTGATCGATGTGGCAGTCATCCTGAACGCGCTTCGGGCAAGCAACGACGCCGCCTGAGGCATCCGTCGGCCGGGGCCGGTATATTCTCCGGTGACATCCGGCCCTGGAGCGGCAGGTTCTCGGTATTCCTTTCCCGTGCAGCCACAATGAGCGACAGCAGTCTTCCTGCCACACCATCGAAGCGGGTCATGTTCGGCCGCGCCATCCGGCGGCGCTGCCCGGTCTGTGCCGGTGGCCCGCTCTTCCGGGGCTGGTTCCGGATGGTCGACCACTGCCCGTCCTGCGGCATGCGCACCCGGCGCGGGGAGGATGGCTACACGCTCGGGGCCCTCTGGTTCAACCTGTTCCTTGCCGAGCTCATCACGGTCACGATCTTCGTGACGACGCTGATCCGCACCTGGCCGGACCCGCCGTGGGACCGTCTCCAGATCATGGGACCGATCGAAGCGATCGTGATGCCCTTGCTCGTGTGGCCCTTCGCCCGGACCCTGTTTCTGGCCTTCGATCTCTGCTTCCGCCCGCTCGAAGCGAAGGACATGACCTAGCGTGCTCGTCCCGAAGCTCTTCACGACGCTGAAGGACTACACCACCGCGCAGTTCCTGACCGACCTCTCGGCGGGGCTGGTGGTGGGGATCGTCGCCCTCCCGCTGGCGATCGCCTTCGCCATCGCGAGCGGGGCGACGCCGGAATCGGGGCTCTTCACGGCGATCATCGGCGGCTTCCTGATCTCGGCACTGGGCGGCTCGCGGGTCCAGATCGGCGGCCCGACTGGCGCCTTCGTCGTCGTGGTCTACGGCGTCATCCAGAAATACGGCATGGACGGGCTCACGATCGCGACGATCATGGCCGGCATCATGCTCGTGATTCTCGGAGTGGCGAAGCTGGGCGGCGCAATCAAGTTCATCCCCTACCCCGTCACGACCGGATTCACCTCCGGCATCGCGGTCATCATCTTCTCCGGCGAGGTCAAGGACTTCCTCGGACTGCGGATGGCCAGCGTGCCATCCGACTTCCTCGGCAAGTGGCGGGCGTTCGCGCTGAATGGCGGGACTGCGAATGGCTGGGCCATCGGCGTGTCGCTGGTCTCGCTCGCCATCCTCATCCTGTGGCCCCGGGTGAGCCGGCGGGTGCCGGCTCCCTTTGTCGCTCTGGTCGTGGCGACGGCGGCCGTGACGTTCTTCCACCTCCCGGTGGAGACGATCGGGGACCGTTTCGGGGAAATCCACGCCCGGTTTCCTGCCCCACGGATTCCGCCGGTCAGCCTCGACATGCTGCGACTGCTCATTTCGCCCGCGTTCACGATCGCCATGCTGGCCGGCATCGAATCGCTCCTCTCGGCCGTCGTGGCGGATGGCATGATCGGCGGGCGACACCGCTCCAACATGGAGCTGGTCGCCCAAGGGGTGGCCAACGTGGTGAGTCCGATCTTCGGGGGCATCCCCGCCACCGGAGCGATCGCACGTACCGCCACCAACATCAAGAACGGAGGGCGGACGCCGATCGCCGGCATCGCCCACGCCGTCACGCTGCTCATCATCACGCTCTTCTTCGGCAAGCTGGCCGCGCTCATCCCGATGGCGGTACTGGCGGCCATCCTGGTCATGGTGAGCTACCACATGAGCCAGTGGCGGAGCTTCGTGGCGGAGTTCCGGGCGCCCAAGAGCGATGTGCTGGTGCTCCTGACGACCTTTCTCCTTACCGTCCTGATCGATCTGACCGTTGCGGTCGAGGTGGGGATGGTGCTTGCGGCCTTCCTCTTCATGAAGCGGATGGCGGAAGTCACCAACGTGCGGCTGCTCTCTGCAGAGTTCGAGGATGAGCCCGATCGAGCGCTGGCCGGGCCCGGATCGGTCGCCGCCAGGGATATCCCGCCGGGCGTCGACATCTACGAGGTCGACGGTCCCTTCTTCTTCGGGGCGGCCGAATCGTTCAAGACCGCGCTCTCAAGCGTCGCACGCAAGCCGAAGGTCCTGATCATCCGGATGCGGCGGGTGCCGGTCATCGATTCGAGCGGGCTCGCCGCGCTTCGCGACGTCGTGCAGCGGAGCCGGCGCGAAGGAACGCTGGTTGTGCTCTCCGACGTCCACTCGCAGCCGGTGATCGCGCTGACGAACTCGGCGTTCTTCGAGGAACTGGGCGAGGCGAATCTGCTGGGGAACCTGGATGATGCCCTGAACCGGGCCCGGACCTACCTCGGACTCCCCACAGCGGAACGGCCCGCCTTCGTGGAACCGACGGTCGCCCGCGAGGCCCCCCACGGCGAGCGGCGCAAACGCCCGCGGCTCTGAACCGCCTCACACGTCCGGCGCTTCACCTTCCCCCCTCCCGCAGCGCAAAACCGCAGTTTCTCATGGCGCATGAGGAATACCCCAAGCCATTGTTTCTCAACGGCTTGGCGAACCATGAAGACCGCTTCACCCCGAGTGTCATCTCACTTCACACCCTCTCCAATAGTCTTCTGCCCGTCTGAGCGGGCCGGCATGTCGGACATCATGTGGGGTTGATGCCCGGCGTGAGCATTTCCGGACGCGCGCTTCCAGATCGTCCAGAGTCCGGTCGTCAGAATCAGCAGGGCAAACACCCGACGGCGCCAGAGACTGGTCATCACGAGCCGCCGAACTCCGACGGCCGCGAAGGTGAGCGCTGGGACAGTTCCGACGCCGAACGCGAACATCGCCATGGCGCCGCGAAGCGGGTCCGCAGCCGCAACGGGAATCGTGAGGGCCGAGTAGACGAGGCCACAGGGCAGGAAGCCATTCACGACGCCGAAGACGAATTGCGCGCCCGGGCTCGAAGACTGGACCGCGCGCTGGGCGGCCGAACCGAGGCCGGGCGGGACGAGCCGGGGTTCGGGAACCAGACCGGCCAGGGCGAGCGCGAACCAGACGAGCAGGGCCGAAGCCAGTGCGGCGGGAATCCAGGCCGGGCCCGGCAGCAGTTGGCCGAGGGCACCGGCGAGCGCCCCGAGCGTCGCGTAGGTCGTGATGCGACCGAGGTGCCACGCCGGGAGGCCGGAAGGGGAGCGGCTGCAGGATGCCGCGAACCCGCCGCACATCCCGATGCAGTGCAGGCTGCCTAGCAGGCCGGCGAGGAACGCGGCCGAGATGAGACCGAGCATACCACACTCAACAGGAGGAGACGAGGCCGTGCAATATACCGGCGCAAGTACGGTGGACGAATCCCAATATGATGATGCCGTCGTGAAGCTGTTCACGATCGCCACCATCACATGGGCGGTCGTCGGGATGCTCGTTGGCGTCTGGATCGCGCTCGAGATCGCCTGGTGGCCCGCCAACCTCGGCCTGCAGTGGACGACCTTCGGGCGACTGCGTCCGCTGCACACCAACGCGGTTATCTTCGCCTTCGGCGGCAACATCTGCTTCGCCGGCATCTACTACTCGATGCAGCGGCTGCTCAAGACGCGGATGTTCAACGACGCCCTGTCGCGGATCCACTTCTGGGGCTGGCAGCTCATCATCGTCTGCGCGGCCATCACCCTGCCGCTCGGGCTGACGGAATCGAAGGAATATGCCGAGCTGATCTGGCCGATCGACATCCTGATCACGCTGATCTGGGTCGTCTTTGCGGTCAATTTCTTCGGCACGATCGCGATCCGCAAAGTCCAGCACCTGTACGTTGCGATCTGGTTCTACATGTCGTTCGTCCTGGTCATCGCCGTGCTGCACATCGTGAACAGCCTGGCGATCCCGGCCACCCTGACCCGGTCCTATCCGATCTACGCGGGCATGACCGACGCGCTGGTGCAATGGTGGTACGGGCACAACGCGGTCGGCTTCTTCCTGACGACACCGTTCCTCGGCATGATGTACTACTTCCTGCCGAAGATCTCGGGTCGGCCCGTCTTCAGCTACCGGCTGTCGATCATCCATTTCTGGGCACTCATCTTCCTGTACATCTGGGCCGGCCCGCACCATCTGCTGTACTCGTCCCTGCCGGAATGGGCGCAGACGCTGGGCATGGTCTTCAGCATCATGCTGATTGCGCCGTCGTGGGGCGGCATGCTCAACGGTCTGCTGACGCTGCGCGGGGCCTGGGACCGTGTACGGACCGATCCGGTCCTGAAGTTCCTCGTGGTGGCCGTCAGCTTCTACGGCATGAGCACGTTCGAGGGCCCGATGATGTCGATCCGGGCGGTGAACAGTCTCTCCCACTACACCAACTGGACCATCGGCCACGTGCACTCCGGCGCGCTGGGGTGGAACGGGATGATCACCTTCGGCATCCTCTACTGGCTCGTGCCGAAGCTGTGGAAGAAGAAGGAGCTTGCCTACCCCGGCTGGGCCACCACCCACTTCTGGATGGCCACGATCGGCATCGTGCTGTACACGCTGTCGATGTGGGCGGCTGGACTGACGGAAGGCCTCGAGTGGCGCGCCTTCGACAACGCCGGCCAGCTCAAGTACCCCAATTTCGTGGACATCGTGCACCAGCTGGCGCCCTTCTACTGGTTGCGCCTGCTGGGTGGCGTGCTCTATCTGTCCGGCGCCGTCATGATGGCCGTGAACCTCTTCAAGACCATGAACGGTCCCGCCGCTGAGCGGGCTCCGGCCACCGCCGCGACCGCGAGCTGAGGGAGACGACCATGAGTGAAACCAACGGAGGCGGCTACTCCGCCGCGCATCGCACGCTCGAGGGCAAGAGCGCCCTCTTCGCCGTGCTGGTGACCGTCGCGATCCTGATCGGCGGCATCGTGGAGATCATCCCGCTGTTCACGACGACGGCGGGCCCGGAACAGCTCCCGGGCGTGACGCCCTACACCCCGCTGGAAGTCGCGGGCCGGGACATCTACATCCGCGAAGGGTGCTATCTCTGCCATTCGCAGATGATCCGGCCGATGCGGGCCGAAGTCCTGCGGTACGGGGAGTGGACCCGCGCCGGAGAGTATGCCTATGACCACCCCTTCCTGCTCGGGTCCCGCCGCATGGGACCGGACCTGCAGCGGGTCGGCGGCAAGTATCCGGATGCCTGGCACTACGAGCACATGCGTGACCCGCGGAGCACGTCACCCGGCAGCGTGATGCCGCCCTATACCTGGCTGCACCACCAGACCTACGACGTGGCGGACATCCAGGCTTCCCTCCGGGCGCTGAAGAAGGTCGGCGTGCCGTACACCGACGAGCAGATCAGCGGCGCCGGCTCCTCGATGCAGGAGGAAGCCCAGGGCATCGTCGACCGGCTGAAGCAGGCGGGTGTGACCACGGAGCCGGACCGTGAAATCGTGGCGATGATCGCCTACCTCCAGCGGCTCGGCAAGGATGGGCGCGCTGCCATCGCGGCCCAGCAGGCCGCGGCCGCCGCGACTCCCACCCCGGCGGCGACCCCATGAATCCGATCATCAATGCGGCATCGGCGAATTCGGAGCTGGGCTGGCTGATGGGAATCACCACGGTGCTGTTCGTGGCCACCTTCGCCTTCTGGACCTGGTGGGCGTACGCATCGAAACACAAGGCACGCTGGGAGGCGGACAGCCGTCTTCCCCTCAATGACGGAGGCGACTCGTGAGCAAGGATTCTCCCAAGAACCAGGTCCTGGGCCACGCGGCCGAGGCGGACGGCATCGAGGAGTACGACAACGCCCTGCCCAACTGGTGGCTCGGGCTGTTCTACCTGTGCATCATCTGGGCGGCGATCTACAGCGTGCACTACCACTTCATCGGGCACCGCTCGGAAGTGAAGGCGCTGGCCGCCGAGGTGGCGGACGCCAACAAGCGGTGGCCGCAGCTTGCGGCCGCGGCGGTCGCCACCACGCTGGAGATCACACCGGCGTCGGTCGCGGCGGGCGAGGGGATCTTCAAGGCCAACTGCGTCGCCTGCCACGGGGCAGACATGAAGGGCGGGATCGGGCCCAATCTGCTCGACACCACCTGGATTCACGGCGGTCAGCCGGAGCAGATCCTCCACACGATCACGGTGGGGGTGCCGGAAAAGGGCATGCTGACGTGGGGACCGATCCTTGGCCCCGAAAAGGTCGCGCAGGTCGCCAGCTACGTCGTCGCCCGGAACCGCGAAGCGACCGGCCAGACCGGCACGACTGAAGAGAAGAAGGACTCCACCGGGCATTCCTGACGCCGGGCGGAGACCCGCAAGAAAGGGCGGCACGATGTTGTTCGAGAACAAGCGGAAGTGGATCTACGAGCAGAAGGTGACCGGGCCATGGCAGCGCCTGCGGAAGGGCACCTTCACGCTGCTCCACCTGATCCTGTTCGTCACCCCGTGGCTCGTGATCAAGGGGAATCCGGCGCTGCTGATCGACCTGCCCGGACGGCGGCTGTACGTCTTCGGGGCGATCTTCACGGCGGCGGACACGATCTTCCTCCTGTTCCTGCTGCTCTTTCTCGCCTTCTCGCTGTTCTTCTTCACCTCGCTGTTCGGCCGTCTGTGGTGCGGGTTCGCCTGCCCGCAGACGGTCTTCCTGGACACCTGGATCCGGCCGTTCGAGGAGTGGATCGAGGGAGACTGGGTCCACCGCCGCAAGCGTGACGAGGGTGGCTGGACGTTCGATCGGCTGTGGCGGAAGGCCGTGAAGTGGGGCGGTTATCTGGCGATCGCAATCGTCATCTCGATGTCGTTCGCGAGCTACTTTTCGCCCGCGCGGGCCGTGTGGAGCGGCCAGTCCGGTTCGGTCGTCTACACGATCGTCGCCATCTTCACTGCAGTCTGGTTCCTCGATCTCGCGTGGTTCCGGGAGCAGTTCTGCAACTACCTCTGCCCGTACGCCCGGTTCCAGAGCGCACTCACCGACGCCGAGACGCTCCTCGTGCAGTACGAAGTCCCGCGAGGTGAGCCGCGCGGCGGTGCGGACGCCAAGAGCGCCGGGCGGTGCATCGAGTGCAACAAGTGCGTCTTCGTCTGTCCGCAGGGAATCGACATCCGGAACGGCTTCCAGCTCGAATGCATCGCCTGCGCGCGCTGCATCGACGCCTGCGACATCGTCATGGACAAGATCGGCCACGAGTCGCTGATCACCTGGAGCTCGATGGCGGAGAGCCAGGGCAAGAAACCCCGCCGCCTGCGCCCACGGACCGTCGCGTATGGCGGCATCCTGACCGGCATCGCCGCCGCTGTCACCGTGCTGCTGGTCGCCCGGGCGCCCTTCGACGCCACGGTCCAGCGTGCCCCCGGGTCCCTGTTCGTCATGGACGCGGATGGATACGTGCGCAATACGTTCCTGGTGCGGGTAACCAACAAGGAAGCCTCGGCCGGTCCGGTAACGTTCCATGTCCGGGTCGAAGGCGTGCCCCCTGAGGACGTGACGGTACAGGACTTCACCCTCGGAACCACCGAGAACGCGACCATCCCGATGGTGATCCGGATGAAGGCGGACGCCGCGCTGCCAAGGACCATCCCCATCGAGGTCCATGTCAGCTCCCCCTCCCACGAGGTCAAGCTGGCCGCCACCTTCAAGACGGAGGGGAAAATTGGAACCGACAGCCAATAGTGGCGAGAGCCGCTGGCCCCGGATGATCGCCTTCGGGCTGGCGTTCGTCATTCTTGTCAACATCCTGTTCGCCTATCTGGCCATCCACGGCGCCGACTCGATTGTCAGCTCCTACAGCACCGAGGCCCGGTAGCGACTCCGGCAGCGCTTCGCTCCCGCGAGGCGCTGCCGGTCCCGCGCACTGCCCCCACTGCGGCACGGCCGTGGAGGGGGCAGCCGATATCTACTGCTGTCGCGGCTGCGAGATGGCAGCCGCCATCATCCGCGGGGCCGGGCTCGAACGCTACTATACCGAACGGAGCGAGTTCGCCCCCCGGCCCGTCGCGGACAGGAGCCTCGACTGGTCCGCGGTCAGTGTCACCAGCACCCCGGAGGGTCAGTGTGAGGCACGGCTCGTGGTGGACGGCCTGCGCTGCGCCTCCTGCGTCTGGGTGACCGAGCGAGTCCTCGAACACACGCCCGGCGTCGCACGGGCCACCGTGAGCTACGCCACGGGCCGCGCGATTCTCCGCTGGAACCCCGAGCAGACCGACCTCACCACCCTCGCACGGCGCATCGCGGCGCTCGGCTACCGGCCACGCCCGCTCGGGGCGGAGCGGGCCCCGGATCGCGGTCTCATGACGCGGATGGGCGTGGCGACGATCGCCGCGCTCGCGATCATGGGGCTGTATGAGGGGCTCTACGCCGGCTGGTGGTATGGCTCGATGGACCCGCGGTATGCGGCGCTCTTCCGCTGGCTCAGCCTCGCGTTCGCCACGCCGGTGACCTTCTGGTGCGCCGAGCCGTTCTTCACGGGTGCCTGGAGCGCGCTGCGTCATCGGGTGCTCCATATGGATCTCCCGATCGCCCTCGGCGTCGTCATCCTGTACGTCCATGGCCTGGTCGAGACGCTGCGCGGCGCCGACAGCTACCTCGATTCCCTCTCCATGCTGGTCGCGCTGCTGCTGGTCGGGCGGGTGCTGGAGTCGCGGGGGCGGCGCCGTGCGACCGAAGCAGCCTCCGCGCTGGTCGGCACCGTACCCCAGACGGCGCGCCGGGTGAAGGACGAGCGGATCGAGCGCGTCCCGGTCACCGAGCTCCGCCCGGGAGACCACATCGACATCGGCGCTGGCGAGGAGCTGGCGGCGGATGGCCGCGTACTCGAGGGCTCGGGGCAGGTACGGATGGCGCTGATCACCGGCGAAGCCGCCCCGGTCCTCGTCGGTCCGGGCGACGCGGTCGTTGCCGGAACAGTGCTCGCCGACGGGGCGATCACCGTGGTGGTCGAGGCCACCGGGCAAGGAACGGTCGTCCACCGGATGGCCGCCGAACTGCTCGCGGCGCAGGATCGGGGAATGGCACCCACCTCCGCCGATCGCATCGCCCCGTGGTTCACCGCGGCGACCCTCGTCGCGGCGCTCGGGACATTTCTGGGCTGGTGGCTGGCCCGGGGCACGGATGTCGCCGTGGCGCGGACCGTCGCCGTACTCGTCGTTGCCTGTCCCTGCGCTCTCGCACTCTCGCAGCCGCTGGCAGCCGCAGCCGGCCTTGGGGCCGCCGCTCGTCGAGGACTGCTGCTCCGCTCGGCTGACGCGCTGCTCCAGCTCGCGGAGATCGATGAGGCGGCGCTGGACAAGACGGGCACCGTAACGGCCGGGGCGATCGCCGTGACCGACGCCAGCGACACCACGCTCCGGATTGCCGCCGGGCTCGAGCGATACAGCACCCATCCGATCGCGAACGCCATTACCGCGGAGGCAAGTCGCCGCGGCATCCCGCTGCCGCAGGCCGCCGAGGTCCGGGAGACCGCCGGCCAGGGCATCGAAGGCCTCGTCGATGGGATGCGGTGGGAACTCCGTTCCGGCGAGGCGGGAACGGTCCACCTCAGGAGCAGGGATGCCGGCGCTGCCGTTGGCGAGGGCATCATCCGCCTCGGCGACGTGATTCGGGACGATGCACGAAATGCAGTCGCGGGCTTGCGGGGCCTCGGGGTCCGCGCAACTCTTCTCACCGGCGACCACGAGGCGGTCGCCCGCGACATCGCGAAGGCTGCCGGCATCGAGACGGTGGTGGCCCGGGTCGATCCCGCGGCCAAGGCGTCCTGGATCAGGGGCAGACAGGCGGAGGGTCACCGGGTGCTGTTCGCGGGCGACGGCCTGAATGACGGCCCCGCGCTCGCCAGCGCCGATGTCGGGATCGCGATGGCCTCCGGCGCCGCCAGCAGTCTCCTTGTCGCCGATGGAATCATCGCCGCCCCGTCGATCGCGCCAATCGCGGCCGGGATCCGCGCGGCCCGCGCGGCGCGGCAGATGGTCCGGAGGAGTCAGCGGCAGTCGGTCGCTTATAACGTCGTCTCGGTCGGTGCCGCGATCGCGGGGCTGGTCAATCCGCTGGTCGCGGCCGTGCTCATGCCGATCTCCAGCGCGGTGGTGATCTGGAATGCGGCCCGGGTGGAGCGTCTGGTGAGGAGGGGCGACTGATGCAGGGGCTTCTGATCCTTCTTCCGGCGGTTCTCCTGGTGGGCGGAGTCTTCGCCTGGCTCTTCATGGCCGCGGTGAAGGATGGCCAATTCGACGACCTCGACGACCCACCGACCCGAATGCTGCACGACGACGAATGAATGGAATCACGGCAGCTCACCGCTGACCGGTACCACCACCCCACCTGACGTATCGTCTTCGCCAGTCACAGCCCCGACCGCCGTGTCCTCCGCGGGCGCAACTGTCAGCCGGTCGAACCGGTGCGCCGTGTACGCAAGCCGCAGCACACCGATGCCGATCAGGAGGAGCACGACGAAGTAGATCATCAGGCCCCAGTGCAGCCGGCGCGCGTGTCGGTGAAGCAGGACCTCGGCCTCGGACTCCGTCCCGGAGACCATGCGGCGTTCCAACTCAGCTCGCCTGCCGGACGTCCGCGGGAGAGCGGAGCCGGAGGAACCGGGACTGGACCGCTAACGAGAGCAGCCGCTGTTCGTCAATCCCGCTCTCGAGGGAAAGCAGCCTGAGGCGGGCATGGGTCGTCGGCCGGTCGAGCAGATCGTCGGCGCTTCGAATCCCGGCGGCGCCGAGTCGTTCAGCGTCTCGGGGACGCACATGCGCAAAGGCATCGAGCCACATTGAATCGCTCCGGTGCAAGTCGCTCCGATACAAAGCAAGTGGAGTGCCGCCGAGCCGAGGGCGCACTGCGCCGCCGAACCGATTCCTTCCGGCCGGAATCCCGACCGTTTGGGCGGGCTGGGAGGGGACGGCCGTCCCGGGGCGCGTCGAACCGTCGCACCAAGCTGTCCAGTCCGGACAATGTGGCTGATGGTCGCTTCAGACCCCCTTGCACCGAGCTTCATCTCATACCGAGCAACTTTCTCCCCAACGGCCGACCTCCGGAGGCCATCATGCTCAACCACGCTGCTTCTGTCCTGCTGCTCGCCCTCGTCCTGCCAGTGGGCCTCGCCGCCCAGGATACGCTGCTCACCGTCCCCAGGCCGGCGCAGGTCAATGACTCCGCAGTCGCCCGGGGCCGAGAACTCTTCCACGGCTCCGCCAACTGTGTGGCCTGCCATGGGCCGGCGGGCGTCGGCACGGACAGCGGCGCGGCGCTGGCCCAGGGCATCTGGATGCATGGCGAGGACAGCTACGAGGGGATTCTCTCCCGGGTCGTGCACGGGATCCCGAAGGACCTTTCGACCCGTGGGACCGCGATGCCGATGCGGGGCTGGACGACCCTGACCGATGCCGAGGCGCGGGATGTCGCGGCGTATGTCTGGACGATCAGCCACGCGTGGCATCCCTCCCCGAAGCCACGGACGCATTCATGATCCAAGTTTCGTGACCGGTTCAGCCCCGGTTCAAGCGGACCCCGCTACGTTGAGGATTACGGTAGTCGGAGTGAGTTGAGAGCAGCTTTCTCAAGGGGGACGTATGAAACTCACCAAGACGCAGACGGGAGTACCGACGCTGGTCCGCGACATCGACGAAGTCTTCGACCGGGTCTTCAACGCCCCGATCGGATTCCCGACGTTCAATTTCGAGCCGATCAAGAAGGCGATGGAGAGCACCTGGATGCCTCCGATCGACCTCACCGAGACCGAGAAGGAGTTCATCCTCCGGATTGAAGTACCTGGTGTCCCGCGGGAGAACCTCGACGTCCATCTCGAGGGTGACCTGCTGACGCTGACCGGACACCGTGAGAAGAAGGTGCACGAGACCAACGAGAACATGCTGTGGGAGGAGAGAGAGACCGGGAAGTTCCTTCGCACCATTCGCCTTCCGAAGGCGGTGGAGGCCAACAAGGTCGAGGCGGTCTACAATGAGGGGATCCTGACGGTGCGCCTGCCCAAGACCGAGCTCACCGTGAAGAACAAGATCCTCATCAAGAGCTGAAGCCCGACCAGCACCGCTTGCCGCCCCGGCCCGCCTCGGCCGGGGCGGCTTTTTTCCCGGGAGCCGCAGCGGGTCACCTGGCGAGGACGGGAATCGACGTCGGCGTAACCGTGACGATCGGCCGCACGCCATTTCTCTGCTGTGTGGGCCCGAGCACACCAAGCAGTGCGTCCGGATCGGCCGGCAGCACGCGCGCCGGGATTCCCCGGGCCACTAATGCTCCGGCGAGGGCCGAGTCAATCGCACCGATCTGCGCCACCCGGCCGAGGGCCTCCCAATCGATCAGGTTCCAGCCGGTCACCCCACCGGTGCGCCAGAAGAGGCGTGCCTGGCCGGCGACTCCGCGTCGGACCAATTCCGCACCGAGGGCAATCACGGACGGTGCAGTCTGCCACTCCTCGGCGATGATGATCGGCTCGAAACCCGCCTTGAGGGCAGGCTGCACGAGGGTCTCGCAGAGAAACGCGGGGAGCGAATCCGCCATCTCGCGAAGTTTCGCCCACTCGCCATCGTAGACGCCGCGAGGATGGCTGGCGCTGAGCCACTGCGCCCACCGGTGCAGCGTGAGTCGGGAGGCGCGTACCCGTTCGTTGGGGGGCAGACCGGGCGCGCCGAGAAAGAAGAGGTGGGTTTCGAATCCGTGGCTCGCCAGCCGCGCCGCAAGACGAGTGACCCGCTCCGCGAGACCGCCGCAGGTCGAGTAACCGTCAGGTCCCTCGAAAGAGACCAGGGTGAAGAACTCCTCTTGCGGCGACTGGATCGAGTGCACGCGATCCGCCTTCCCGGGAGCGTCAAGGCCTGCAATGAAAGTCCGACGTACTGAAGAGGGTATGAAGGACCGGTGACAGCGCTTCCGCAGGGGTTCAGGTCGAATTCAGTACAGGGCTGGTATCTTCGCATCGTTCCTGACAGCAGCCGCAAAAGGAGGTTCCGATGAGGAAGCCGAAGGCGCCGGCACGAACCACTGCAACGCGGAAGCGAGTCGCCTCGGGCCACGCGCTTGCCTTCGAGGTGGAACTGCCGCTGAGCGTTGATCAGGCAACGGCGCGCGTGATGGATGGGCTCAAGGCGGAAGGCTTTGGAGTGATCACCCGAATCGACGCCCACTCGGTGTTCCACGAAAAACTCGGCATTCGATTTCGTCCCTATGTCATTCTCGGGGCCTGCAATCCGCAGCTGGCCCACGAAGCCCTGTCCAGCAGATCGGAGGTGGGGCTACTGCTCCCCTGCAATGTGACGGTGGAACAGGTGGAGGAGCAGAATTCCCTGGTGCGACTCCTGAATCCGGTCTCGATGGTCCAACTCGCTGGCCTCGGGAAGGACGCGAAGATTGTCGACCTCATGACGCAGGCCAGCGAGCGCCTGCGCCGGGTCGCGAACGAGCTCCGGGCCCACGCGCACACCCAACCCCTCTGATTCCGGGCTGGTCGCAGGGCGGGATGCCTTGAAGCAGGGGAGTACGCCGCCTGGTCCCCGGCACGTGTGGGACGTCATGCGGCCGCGTGCCATGCGGGGCGGCTCCCGAACCGGAGCACCAATCGGTGCGTGGCGCTCACCCGCCAAGCAGGTGGCGGAATCCGGACCGGACCTGAGGGTCGAGATAACGGAGCCGCCATGCCGGCCACGGCTCAAGCGCCGCACGAGCACCATCGAGCAATGCCGGCCGAAGCGACGTCAACGCTTCCTGGTCCTTCAGCCGCTCGAGCAGCAGACCCGTGTCATGCCAGTCCCCGAGAGCATCCTGAATCGCGTGCAGCTCCTCGAGCCATGAGTTGACCGGCGCTCCATACCAGTCGGCCACACACTCGATGGCATAGCGTAACTGTTTGAGCCGGCGCCGAAGCGCATGCAGAGGGGCTGCATTGCGGGCGTCGGGCTCCGGTGGTTCTGCCACCTGCCACCCGGGTTCGAGTAGCGCACGCGAAAGGAACGGCAGCAGAAGATCCGGCACGAGCAGCGCGGTGGGCAGCGTCGCCACCGGCGTGAACACGGGCGCCTCCAGCCACGAGTGCAAGCCGCTCGTGAGCCGGCGCAGTCTCGGCCGAGCGAGCTCGGCCTTGGCCCGCTTCCGAGCCTCGCTCCTCACCCCCTCGATCGTCGCACCCAGGTTTGCGTAGACCGCCGTGCGTGGCGGCAAGACCTCGGCCTTGGCTGCCGCACGAAGTGCGGCGGCGATGACGTCGAGATCCCGGACGCGGCCGAACCGCCGTTCCACACGGCGGAGCACCCGGGGGGCAATGTCGTCGGGAAGGACCAGCAGCGGGTCGAACAGGGTGAGCGCAGCTCGCAGGCGACGGGTCGTGACCCGGACCTCATGCACCGCTTCGGGGGATGGATCCTCGGCGCAGTCGTCCCTCGAGCGTCGGAATGCAGCGAGGCGCTCGCCGAGCGATTGCTCGACCAGCGCCTCGGCGTCCTGTCCTGTCCCGTGTCGGGGCATACTCACGCCTCGCCGACGGTCAGCGAAGCCCGTAGATTCTCAGGATCAGGGACCGACCACGGCGGCGAAGTCCGGGCGGCTCTTCCGCACCATCGAGCGCACGTCGAATCGGGTCGTCTGACTGAAGTCCGGGTCGCAGACGAAGGCCGATGCCGGCGCGCCATCGTCGAACAGCAGGAGGCAGTCGTCGCACTCCGCGCGAATGGCATCGTAGAGCGACCGCCCGGCCGTCGGGCCCGCATACAGGACCCGGGCCGCGCCCTGTTCCCGGAGGCCGTGCGCGGCGGCCGCGATCGCGACGGCATCGCTGAGGCCGTCGTCCACCAGCACCGCCGTGCGGCCAGTGAGAATCACCGGTGGAGCCCCGCCCCGCCACGCCGACGCGAGCAGATCGATCTCCCGATGTGCCAGATCGGCCATCGCGCTCACGTAGTCTTCCGGCAGCCCGAGCTGGGCGACGCGCTCCGAGAGGATGAGCGTGGTGCCATCGGCGACCGCGCCGAAGGTGGAGCGTGGCCGACCGGAGACTTCCAGCCGTCGCACCGGAATGACATCGAGAGGGGCTTCGAAGGACTTCGCAATCTCGCTCGCGACCCGTGCGCCGCCCGGGGAGAGTGCGAGAACGACGGGAACTTCCTTGATCATGGCGCTCAGGCCCATCGCAAGTCGGCGCCCGGCTTCTGCTCGTGTCAGCGTTACCATGGGGTCCTCCTAGGGGCCTTCGACATAAATGTTGCTTCAGATGCATGAGTGAACCGTGAAGGAGCGGTGACAGAAATGCCCGAGATTCACCCGATCTTCGTCTTCGAGGTCGCACAGGCCATCGATCTCGATCAGGCGGAGCGGTCGATGGGAGGCGGATCCGAACGGCAGACCTTCCGGCACCGCGGGCGGGCCACGCTGTTCTTCCAGTACCGACCTGCCCCGCTCCGGGTCTCGCAGGAGCGCACGCCGATCGCGATTGGCGACTGGAAGACGGAGCCATCAGTGGAGCTGGTCCTGTACGACTTCGGCGCCGCGTCGGTGACATACCACATTCCCGTCCACGGCGGCCTCGAGGAGCTTTCTGCCGCCAGCCGCTCGCTGCGCGGCTCCGAACTCCTGAAGCTCGATGCCCACGGCCGGGTCGAGGCCCTGCTCCGCTCGCTCGGGACGGCGGTCCAGAAACCGAGTGTGGCGGAGTTCAGGGAGGACTATCTCATCTACGGCATGCGCCAGCTCCCGACCGGGGCCAGTGCATCGGCGTTCTGCGAAGCGCACGCGGAGGCGATCACCCGCATCCTCCGCCCCGACACGGGGCGCCCCTCCGCCGAGGAAATCAGGAATACGACTGAAGTCCAGATCTCCTTCGGACCGACCGACGTGACGATCGTGGACTGGGACGCCGCGTTCGTACTCGACCCCGACCCCGAGGATGTGCGGGCCGTGCTGGAGTTCGCGAACGTGCAGTTGCTCGAGATGCGCTGGCTGGACCTGCAGCTCGATGACGCCATCGAGAGATCCTATCTGCTGCTGGCGCGGCGACAGGGGTGGCGGATGATGCTGCCCAGCGCGGTAAACGCCGACATGCATCAGGTCGCGGAGCTGCAGCTCGAGAGCGCCGTCATGCTGGAGCGGGTGTCGAACGCGCTCAAGGTGTTCGGCGAGGAATACCTGGCCCGGATCTACCGCCTGGCGGCGGGCCGATTCCATCTCGTCGAGCTCGAAGCGACCATCACCCGGAAGCTGTCGACGATCGAGAGCATCTACCAGAAGCTGTCGGACAAGGCTGCCGCCATCCGCATGGAGGCGCTGGAGTGGATCGTGATCGTCCTGATCGCGCTGGAAATCGTTCTCGGTCTACTCAAATAGGAGACGAGTCCTGCCTCCTCTCTCCCGCTGGCTCGTGAAATCGGGATTCATCTCCCTCGCACTCGCGCTCCTCCTCGAGGCCCTGCTGGCCCGCCCGGCGGACACCCTGCCTGGCCTCCCCAACACCGCCCTGCATCTTGGCGCGATCCATCTGCTCACCGTCGGCTGGCTGCTGCAGCTCATCAGCGGCGTTGCGTTCTGGATGTTCCCCAAACACCCGACCACGCCACCGCGCGGCGACGAGCGCCTGGGCTGGGCCGGTCTCTCCCTGCTCAACGGCGGACTCGCACTTCGATTGATCGGAGAGATCTGGCGACTGGGAATGGGAGGTCCGTCGTGGCCGCTCGTGGCGTCGGCCCTGCTGCAGCTGCTCGCGGTGGCGCTCCTCGTCACGCTGCTCTGGCCCCGCATCCGGGAATTCCGAAGCTGATGCCGAAGCTCTCCATCTGGATGCTGCGGAGCGCCCTCGTCGCGCTGCTGGTCGGCACGGCCCTGGGAGCGTTGCTGCTGGCCACCGAGCCCCACTACGACGCCACGCGGGCGTCCCTCAGGGATGCCCACCTCACACTGCTGCTCTTCGGCTGGCTGGTACAGTTCGTCCTGGGCGTGGCGTACTGGATGCTTCCGCGCTACCCGCGCGCCCCCGATCGCGGTCCGCGCTGGGCGGGCTGGGCGGCGTACAGCGCCTTCCTCGTCGGCCTGGGTCTCTCACTGATCGGGCTCCTGCTCCCGCTCAGCGGACTCGCGCCCGCGGGGAAGCTGCTCCTCGCGGGCGCGACGTTCGGATTCATCCTGCTGCTCTGGCGGCGGGCGAAGCCGTTCGGCAGCACCCCACGCTGATTCAGCTCGTCCGCTTCAACCGCATCAGGTCCGCCACCGTCGTCTCCCGGAAGAACCCCGCCATCTTCTCGCCGACCGTCTTCCAGCGGGAGTGGGCGGCACACGGTGCGTGATCGCTGCACAGGGTTCGACCCATCAGGCAGGTCTGCTGCCCGACGATTTCATCAAACTCGGTGACGATATCGAGGAGAAGGATCCTGGCGGCGGGCCGCGCGAGCTGGAATCCCCCGAACTTCCCCCTCGATGACTCCAGGACCCCCGCCCGCGCCAGCTGGTGCAGGGTCTTGGAGAGGTAATTCTGAGGAATTCCGAGGCTCGCAGCGAGCTTTCCCGCCCCGATCGGGCGCCCGTCGGGCTGTTCGGCGATCGTGACGACCGCCCGGAGCGCGTATTCGGCTGTCTGGTTGAGCATGGCTGCATTTTACCTGACAATCGGCTGTAAATCTCCTCGAAATCTCTGAATTTCCTTTCATGTGATCATATATCACCACTTCATGCGAATAGCCTATAATCGCTGCGTGAGCGTGGGGATCACCCGCCCACCCCGACTTTCAAGCCAAGGATTGCTGCCATGCCTCGCTCGTTCGCCCCTCGCCTCAGTCTCGCCCTGGCGGCACTGCTGCTCTGCTCGGCCTGCGGCGGCTCCGAAACCCCAGCCCCACCCTCCACCAGTGCTGCGGCCTCCGCCGCGGCCACCGGATCGGACCTGACCCCATTCCAGCTCGAGAACGGGATCGGTCCCGTGACCGAGGCCATCACGCTCGGCCCGATCGACAAGGGCATGGCGGACGCTGGCAAGCAGATCTTCGAGTCGAAGTGCAGCGCCTGCCACAAGATGACCGACAAGTACGTCGGCCCGCCGCTCGGCGCGGTCACCGTGCGCCGGACGCCGGCCTTCATCATGAACCAGGTGCTCAACCCCGAGGGGATGTACGCGAAGCACCCGGTCGTGAAGCAACTCCTCGGCGAGTACATGACCCAGATGCCGAATCTCGGGCTCACGCAGGAGCAGGCCCGCCAGGTCGTCGAATACCTCCGTACCCAGGCTCCCAGCACGACTGCCCAGTGAGCGGCAGGATCACCATTCAGGAGAGGCTGACATGATGCGCGCGAGTACGTTGACCCGGATCGGCCGGATGAGCGCCGCCGTTGGAGCGGTGCTGCTGGCGGCTGGCTGCGGCAAGACCAACACCCAGGCGGGAGGCACCGGCGATGCGGCGTCGAAGGTGTATGTCGCACCGGGACAGTACGACGACTACTACATGTTTGCCTCCGGCGGATTCTCCGGACAGGTCAGTGTCTACGGCCTTCCTTCCGGCCGCCTCTTCCGCGTGATCCCGGTCTTCTCACAGGATGCGGAGAAGTCCTACGGGTACAGTGAGCAGAGCAAGCCGATGCTGGAGACCAGCTATGGCTTCATCCCCTGGGACGACGCGCACCATCCATCGCTCTCCAAGACCGATGCGATGAACGACGGCCGCTGGCTCTTCATCAACGGCAACAATACGCCGCGCGTGGCCCGGATCGACCTGGCCGAGATGAACACCAAGGAGATCATCGAGATCCCGAACGCTGCCGGCAACCACGCGTCGCCGTTCGTGACGCAGGGGACCGAGTACGTGGTGACGGCCACTCGCTTCAGCGTGCCGATGCCGCAGAAGGATGTGCCGATCTCGACCTACAAGGAGACCTTCGGCGGGCAGATCGGCTTTGTGGCGGTCGACCCCAAGAGCGGCAGGATGTCGCTGGCATTCCAGATCCACATGCCGGGCTTCGACTACGACCTCGCCCGCCCCGGCAAGGGCGTCTCGCACGGCTGGGCCTTCTTCACCTCCTACAACACGGAGCAGGCCAACACGCTGCTCGAGCGCAACGCCTCACAGAACGACAAGGACTTCATCACGGCGGTGAACTGGAAGGTGGCCGAGCAGTGTGTGGCGGCAGGCAAGGCCAAGACCTGGAGCACGAAGTACGCGCACAACTGGGTGGATGACGCGGACATCGCGCATTCCGAGATGCTGACGAGCGAGAAGGTGCTCGAGCCGGCCGACTGCCCGGACATGGTCTATTTCCTCCCCACTCCCAAGTCACCGCATGGGGTCGATGTCGACCCGTCGGGCGAGTTCATTGCGGCGGGTGGCAAGCTGGCCGCCGTCATCCCGGTTGCCTCATTCACCAAGATCCAGAAGGCGATCGCGGACAAGGCCATCGACCGCGTGGTCGACGGGATCCCGGTCCTCAAGTACGAGGCCATCAGCGCCTGCGAAGTCCCCCAGCCCGGTCTCGGCCCGTTGCACACCGAGTTCGATGCCAAGGGCAATGCGTATACGTCGATGTTCCTCTCCTCCGAGATCGTCAAGTGGAGCGTGAAGGACTGCAAGGTGCTCGACCGGATCCCGACCTACTATTCGATCGGGCATCTCATGGTCATCGGCGGCGACACCCGGGAGCCGGATGGGAAGTACGTGGTGGCGCTCAACAAGATCACCAAGGACCGCTACCTCCCCACCGGTCCCGAACTCACCCAGTCGGCGCAGCTGATCGATATCTCGGGCGACAAGATGAAGCTGCTGCTCGACTTCCCGACCATCGGCGAGCCGCACTACGCCCAGGCGATTCTCGCCTCGAAGATCAAGGACGCACAGATCAAGACCTTCAATCTGGCCGAGAACAAGGACCCGAACGCGACCAAGGCCGAGAAGGACGCCCGGGTCGTGCGGAAGGGCAACGTGGTGCACGTCTACATGACCGCGATCCGCAGTCACTTCGTGCCGGACAACATCGAGGGGGTGCAGGTCGGCGACAGCGTCTACCTCCATGTGACGAACGTCGAGCAGGACTGGGACGTCCCGCACGGCTTCGCGGTGACCGGCATGCACAACTCCGAGCTGCTGGTCATGCCCGGCCAGACCCGGACGATCGTCTGGACGCCCGACCGTCCCGGTGTCTTCCCCTTCTACTGCACCGACTTCTGCTCGGCGCTGCACCAGGAGATGCAGGGATACATCCGGGTCTCCCCGAAGGGGTCGAACGTCACGGTGTCCTACAACACGCCGAAGTGAACTGACTCACGGAGGGGGAGGCCGGCGAACCGCCGTCCTCCCCCGATTCCGCCCGGTAACTCTATGTCGCGCACGACTCGCCTGGTCCTGGCCGCCGCCTCGCTCTCGCTGGCCCTGGTGTACCTGCTTCCGCTCTGGCACATCGGTCTGGAGGCACCCCAATATCCGGAAGGCCTCGGCCTCTATATCGGGATCAACAAGATCGTTGGCGAGAAGCCGCAGGACCTCACCAGCATCAACAACCTGAATCACTACATCGGCATGAAGCGGATCATCCCGGAGTCGATCCCGGAGCTGCGCTTCATGCCCATCTTCGTCGGCGGGCTGATCGGACTCGGGTTGCTCGCCGCCGCCAGCGGAAAGCGGGGCCTGCTCTACGCCTGGGCCGGCCTCTTCGTGGCGGGCGCGCTGGCGGGGCTCGCCGATTTCTACCGCTGGGGCTACGACTACGGTCATAATCTCGATCCCGAGGCCATCATCAAGATCTCGGGGATGAGCTATCAGCCTCCTCTGATTGGCAACAAGCAGCTGCTCAACTTCCATGCAACCAGCTGGCCTGCCTCGGGCGGGTGGGTGCTCGTGGCCGCGGTGCTCGTCGGCCTGATGCTGGTCCTGCGGGAGTTTCGGGCCGCCCGGCATCCCACCGTCACCGCCTGATCGCCGTGCCCCGCCTGCTCCCTGCAGTGCTCGGTGCGGCAATTCTGTTCTCAGCCTGCGGTCCGGGCGGGCCGCGGGCGATCGCCCTCGGCACCGAGTCGTGCGCACACTGCCACATGACCGTCGCCGACGCCCGCTTCACGGCGGAGGCGATTTCCACGACGGGCAAGATCACCGTCTTCGACGACGTGGGCTGTCTCGCGGCCTGGCTCGGCGAGAACAGCGCGCCGGTCGCCTCGTCCTGGGTCATGAGCTTCGTCGACGCGCGGAGCTGGCTCCCGGCTGACTCCGCGGTGTATCTGCAGACCGACAGCCTGCGCACCCCGATGGCCAGCGGGCTGATTGCCCTCCGCGCGGGGCGCGAAGCGGACAGCGTGCGCACGGCCATGGGCGGGTCGTTGCTCTCGTGGCACGACGTGCTCTCTGCACCACACGACCATCAACCGTCGCCCAGCCGGTGATCCGCGCCCTGCTACTGGCGGTCTGGTCGGCCACGGCGGGGACCGGCTCCGTGCCCGCGCGGTGGATCGTCGCCCCCGGCTCTTCCATCCCCACGCTGACCGCTGCGCTGGCACGCGCGAGCGATGGGGACACGATTATCGTCGAGGCGGGAGACTACCAGGAGGCGGAACTGCTCGTCGGCCGGCGCGTCACGATCGTGGGCCGGGGGTGGCCCGTGTTCCATGGAGGCAACCACCAGATCTTCCGGATCACGGCGGACAGTGTGACGATCACCGGCCTGGTGCTCCGTGACGTTACCCCGAGCGCGACGGATGACCGGGCGGCGATCAAGGTGATCGAGGCGCGGGGGTGCCATCTCGAGGACAACACCCTCCTCGACACCTTCTTCGGCATCTATCTCTCGAAGGTGGACGGCTGCATCATTCGAAACAACCGGGTGCGCGGATCCGGCACTACGGAATCACTGGCCGGCAACGCCATTCATTCCTGGAGTTCGAGTCACCTGGTGATCGAGGACAACGTGGTCCGCGGGCATCGCGACGGCATCTACTTCGAGTTCACCACCGGAGCCGTGGTCCGCCGCAATCTCAGCACGCGCGCCCTCCGTTACGGGCTGCACTTCATGTTTTCGAACGACTGCACCTATTCCGACAACACCTTCGCCGGCAACCGGGCGGGGGTCGCCGTGATGTACAGCCATGGCGTCGACATGGACCGGAATCGCTTCGAGCATAGCTGGGGCAGCGGGTCGTATGGGCTGCTGCTCAAGGAGATCACCGACAGCCACCTCAGGCACAACAGCTTCCGCAGCAACTCGGTCGGTCTCTACGCCGAGGGCACCAATCGGGTGGAGGTCAGCGGGAACGAGTTCCTGACCAACGGCTGGGGTGTGGAGGTCATGGCCGACGCCCAGGGAACGATCTTCCAGCGCAATCGCTTCGAGGGAAATTCGTTCGATGTCACCACCAACAGCGCCAGTGCCGACAGCCGGTTCGACGGGAACTACTGGGACCGGTACACCGGCTACGACCTCGATCGCGACGGCTTTGGCGATGTCCCCTTCCCGCCGGTGCGGCTCTTCGCGCTCGTCGTGCAGCAGAGCGAGCCGGCCCTGATCCTCATGCGGAGCTTCTTCGTGTCGCTTCTGGATGCCGCGGAGCGGGTGGCACCGGTCCTGACTCCGCAGACGATGGTCGACCGCCGGCCCCTCATGCGCTGGAGCGCGCAATGAACGCCGGGCGCTCCGTCATCGAGGCCGCCAGGCTGACCAAGCGTTTCGGTCGCCTGGAGGTGCTCAAGGGGATTGATCTCGCAATCCAGCCGGGCCGGATCACCGGCCTCGTCGGGCCGAACGCGGCCGGCAAGTCGACGTTCATCAAGTCCCTCCTCGGCCTGGTGCGGCCGGACACCGGCCTGCTCACCGTGCTCGGGCACACCGTGAACGGCGACGAACGCTACCGGCACGGCATCGGCTACATGCCGCAGGCGGCGCGCTTCCCGGAAAACCTCACCGGCGCCGAGGTGCTGGCCATGATCGGCGACCTGCGCGGACCGGGGCCGGCGAAAGACCTGGAATTGCTCGAGCGCTTCCGCCTGGAGGGAGAACTCGGCAAGCCGGTGCGGGCACTGTCGGGGGGAACCCGGCAGAAGCTCTCCGCCGTCGTCGCGTTCCTCTTCAGTCCCGAGTTGCTGATCCTCGATGAACCGACGGCCGGCCTCGATCCGGTCGCGAGCGGCATCTTCAAGGACAAGCTGATCGCCACCCGGGAGCGCGGCGCCTCGGTGCTGCTGGCCTCGCACACCTTGAGCGAACTCGAGGAACTCGCCGACGACATCGTCTTCCTGCTCGATGGGCAGGTCCGCTTTCATGGTCCCGTCGCCCGGCTGATGCAGATGACCGGCTTCGCCAATCTCGAGCGGGCCATCGCGGCCCTCATGCAGCAGGGGGCCGGGTGAGAAACGCGCGCAAGATCCTGGGCTATCAGTTGCGCGACGTGCTGCGCAACAAGTGGGTGGTCGCGTATACCCTGGTGCTACTGATCCTCACCGAGGCGCTTTTCCGGCTGGGAGGGGACGGCGGCCGGGTGGTGCTGTCACTGCTCAACATCGTGCTCATCTTCGTCCCGCTCGTCGCTCTCACCTTCGGGACACTGTACCTCTACTCGGCACGCGAGTTCATCGAGCTGCTGCTCGCGCAACCAGTGGGGAGGCGCTCGATGTTCGCCGGGCTGTGGGCGGGGCTCGTGCTGCCGCTGATCGCCGCGCTTCTGGTTGGGGTCGGGCTGCCGTTCCTCCTTCACACCAGCGACGGTGCGGTCCCGGTGCGCTCGCTGCTGATGCTCCTCGGGACCGGTGCGCTCCTCACGAGTGCCTTCACAGCGCTGGCGTTCGTCATCGCGCTCCGCTTCGAGGATCGTGCGCGCGGCTTCGGAGCCGCACTGGTGGTCTGGCTGGCATGCGCCGTGGTGTACGATGGCCTGGTGCTGCTCGCGGTGGCCATCTTCGGCAACTACCCGCTCGAGACCCCGCTCCTCGTGCTGATGCTGCTCAACCCGCTCGACCTGGGGCGCGTCCTGCTGCTCCTCGACCTCGACGTTGCGGCCCTCATGGGGTACACCGGAGCGGTGTTCCAGCACTTCCTTGGCACCGTGCTCGGCCTTGGCGTCGCGACGGGGGCGCTGCTCCTCTGGTCCGCCCTGCCGCTCTGGTTCGGCCAGCGCGGCTTCCAACGCAGGGACTTCTAGCACGAGGCCATGCCGGGCCCCGGCGCCCAACATGGAAAGGGCGACCTCCAGGGTCGCCCTCTTCACTTCGGAGCGTCGACGATCGGCCCCGGTGAGTGTCACAGCGTCGTGGCAGGCGCCGGGTGCTCCATTCGGAAGCTGAAGCGCTGACTCACGAGTTGCCTGACCTTGCGGGCGCCCCGCCACGCCGGCCGGAACTGCATCCCCATGAGCGCGAGCCTGACCGATGCGGTGAAGTCCTGATGGGTACTGTCCAGTATGCGAACACTGCCCAGGTCGACCCAGCCGGTGGTATCCACCACGAACTCCGCCTCGACGAACCCCTCGATGCCGGCATTGAGGAGGTTATTCGGATATGCCGGCGCCGCGCTGCCGTCCATCCGCACGACCTCGGAATCGACCCCCAGCACGGTGAACACCGAATCGAGCCGGGCAGAGGCGAGACCCGGCGGCACCAGTCCGGGAACTCTGGTCTGGCGGGGCAGCGTGTGGTTGTCGACCTGAATGCCTCCAGGGGGGCGACTGATCAGCTCTCCGTTCCCGGGAGGCGCGGGGACGGGCAAACGGGTCTCGCGTTCCTCTGAAGGAAGCCGATCGCGGGCGTAGAGATAGAGGGCCGGGAGGATCTTCGAGTCATCGAGGAACTGCACCGCGCTGGGCCCGGCGAGCAGCAACGCGATGACCAGCAGATGAGCCGCGCCGCTGATAATCGCGGCCGCGCCGGTCTGCCAGGTGGGACGGGGTGGCGGCAGTGTGTGCATCGGCTCCTCCCTGCGCCTTCAGGCGCGGTGGCTCACTCCACAATGTGGGCGGAGCCCCGCTGGCGCAACTGGTCGTTCATGAGCGCAACGCCGTGGGGACTTACAGGAACAGCATTCCGGCGAGGCTGCCAAACATGACGACGATGGCGACCGAAACCGACACACGGAGGATCCGGCCCACGGGCTGCCGGCGCATCAGTCGGTGATCGATGGAGACGATGAGGATGGCCAGCAGGAGAAAGGGAGCCAGCACCCCGTTGATTACCGCCGACCAGAAGAGGGCCGATACGGGATTCAGATTCAGGAAATCCATGGCCACACCACCAATCGTGGCCACGACGACGACGCCGTAGAAGCCCGGGGCGCCGCTCCAGCCCGTATCAAGACCCTGGCGCCAGCCGAACGTCTCCGACAGGGCGTAGCCGGCCGAGGCGGTGAGCGTCGGGATCGCCAGAAAGCCGACGCCGAGGACACCGATGGCGTACAGGCCCGCGGCGAAGGCGCCGGCGAGGGGTTTCAGCGCCGTGGCGGCCTCGGCCGATGTCTGCACCGTGGTGAGACCATGGGCGTGGAGCGTGAGGGAAGCGGTCAGGATGATGAAGAACATCACCACGTTCGAGAACAGCGTTCCCGCGCCGACATCGATCGCCCGTGTCCGCAACTCACCCGCGGTCGCCCCCTCCCGCTGCGTGCGCCGGGTGCGGCCCATCGCCTTCTCCTCCTCGACCTCCTGGGAGGCCTGCCAGAAGAAGAGGTAGGGACTGATCGTCGTCCCGAGGATGGCGACCAGCGCGGCCCAGTAACCGCTTCCCTTCGGCAGGGTGGGCACGAAGGTGTCGTGCACCACCTGGCCCCAGTCGGGACCGACCAGAAACGCGGTGACCACATAGGCCAGGAGCACGAGCGTGAGCCACCTGAGGATCCCGGAGATCTGGCTGTAGCGGAGCCGGATCGTGGCCCAGGCGGTCGCCGCGCCGAACAGCACCACGAAGAGATGCGAGTCGCCGCCGGTGAACAGCTCGGCGGCATCCGCCATGCCTGACAGATCCGCCCCGACGTTGATCGTGTTGGCCAGCAGCAGCGCGATCGCGAACAGAATGATGAGCGGTCTGGGGAATCGCCGGCGCAACAGGTCGATCAGGCCGATCCCGGTGACCATCCCGATCCGGGCGCACATGAGCTGGACCGCCAGCATGAGTGGCCAGGTGAGCAGCGCGGTCCAGAGGAGCGAAGTCCCGTACTGGGCGCCGACGACCGTATAGGTGGCGATGCCGGAGGGATCGTCGTCCGCGGCGCCGGCGATGACGCCGGGGCCGATCGCGGAGAGAAGGGATCGCTCGGGCCTGGAGGCCGGGCGGGGCTCTGCGGACATCGGGTCTCGATTCGAATCCGCGGCGGCGCCGTGGACGACAGCGGGACTCGCTAGCTCAGCGTACGGCGGACGAAGGCCCGCACCCCGACCCAGCCGAGCGCGAGGGTTGCGGTCGCCAGGGCCCCGAGAAATGCCCACGGTGACATGTGCGGCGTCGCAGGCGTCAGCGCCGCGCGAAGCCCCTCACTCATGTAGACCAGCGGATTGATGAGCACCACGAGCTGCAGCCACGGGATGGCCCGGAGCAGCGCCCAGGGATAGTAGACGCAGCCGAGAAAGGTGATCGGCACGACCACCACGGCGAACATCAAGCCGATCTGCTGCGGGCGGACGATCGTCCCGAGCGCGAGCCCGAGGGCGCCGGCGGTCAGGCTCGCGAGCAGGACGACCGCAATCAGCAGTGGCCAGCTCGCGACGTGGACCTCGACGGGAGTGGCGGGGATGAGGTAGACCAGGGGGAAGACCACCAGTCCGCCGAGGATGCCCTGCACTGCGCCCATCACCAGCTTCTCGATCGCGACCAGCTCCACGGGAATGGGGGCCAGCACCCGGTCCTCGATCTCGCGGGTGCCTCCGAGCTCGATCGACAGCGGGAGTGCGACGGCGGAGATGCCGGTGAAGACCATCCCCACCGCGACCAGTCCGGGCACCACGATCGTGGCGTAACTCGTGCCGCTCCCGCCCCCCTGGAACGCCTGACCGATCCGGGGCAGGACGAAGGTGAACACGAAGATGAACATCAGCGGGTTCATGACCGTGCGCACGATCAGCGGCAGCAGGTTGCGCCGCAAGACGCGGAGATCGCGGAGCACCATGCCCCATAGGGGCGCGAGATAGCTATTCACGCAGATCGCGTCCGGTGAGCTGGATGAAGACCGTCTCCAGCGTCGGCTCGAAGACGGACACGTCGCGGAGTCCGTAGGGCAGCGTGAGCTCCACCAGGCGAGGCAGCAGGCCCTCGCGGAACTCCGCGAGGATGCGCAGTCCCCGCTCGGAGGGCTGCACCTCCCGCACCGAGGGCAGGTCCGCGATCGCGACGCGGAGCGCCTCATCGGTGCGCGCGAGTTCGACCTCGACGATCGTCCCCGCCCCGACCTGCCGCTTGAGCTCCGCCGGAGTTCCGGTCACCAGCACTCTGCCGTGATCGATGATGGCGACGCGGTCGCTCAGGCGGTCAGCCTCCTCCATGTAATGCGTCGTCAGGAGCACCGTCAGGCCGCTCGCCCGGAGGTCACCGATCAGCTCCCAGAGCGCCAGTCGGCTCTGCGGATCGAGCCCGGCGGTGGGTTCATCGAGGAACAGCATGCGGGGACGATGGGCGATCGCCCGGGCGATCTGCACCCGCTGCGCGAGACCGCCGGAGAGCGTGACCGCCATGGCACCCGCACGGTCAGTCAGGCGGAACTGCGCCAGCAGGGCATCGGCCCGCGCTGCGGAGTCCGCCCCGTTCATCCCGAAATAGCGGCAGTGATAATAGAGGTTCTCGCGGACGGTACAGGCGCGATCGAGGGTATTGTACTGGGTGACGACACCGATGCGCCGCTTGACCGCCGCGGGATGGGCGCTCACGTCGAGTCCATCGATCATGACCCGGCCGCTCGTGGCGCGGACTCTGGTGGTGCAGACACCGACCGTGGTGGTCTTCCCCGCCCCATTCGGGCCGAGGAGGGCGAAGATCTCGCCAGGCGCCACCGAGAGGTCGACACCCTGCAGGGCGTGTGTGTCGGGGGGACCGGGATACAGCTTGGTGAGCGCCTCGATGGTAAGGGCGGGCGCACCGGTCACGGAGCGTGCGGCCTCAGTCGGCCGGCCGCGCGCGCCGCGCGGCACGATAGGCCTCGCGGGCCCGTGCGACGGCATCGACGAGCGGCGCCGGATCGAACCGGACCGGGTCGGTGCACGGAAGCCCCGTCTCCTTCTCGGCGGCGGCGATCGCCGCCTTTGCATCCGCCTCACTCAGATCGTAGGTATTGAGCGAGATCCCGATGGTCTTCGTCGGGTGCACGAACCCGGCCACGGTCTCATACAGCCGGACGTATTCGCTGAGCGGCGGGATCTTGAGCCACGAGGCCTTCCGGTAATCGCCGATGTATTCGCGGGTCGCCTGATGACAGAGGATCAGCGCATCGGGACAGGAGCCGTGCAGCAGTCCGCAGGTCACACCGGAGTAGCCGGGGTGGTTGAGGCTCCCCTGGCCCTCGACCAGCACGATATCGGCGTCCTTGCTCCCCTCGAGCACCAGCCACTCGGCCGCACCCGCGATGAAGTCCGCGACGACGGCATCGACGGCGATGCCCCAGCCCTCGATCATGATGCCGGTCTGTCCGGTCGCGACGAAGCGGGTCCTGAGCCCGCGGGCGTTCAGGTGCTTCGTGATCTGGAGCTGGCTCGTCATCTTGCCGACGTTGCAGTCGGTGCCGACCGTGAGGATGACGAACGGCTCGACCACCTTGGCCTTTCCCGACGACACCGGGAGATCGGCGGGGGGACGGCGCAGATCGTGGATGTCGACGCCCTTCAGCCGGGCGCGCTCGGCCAGGAGGGGGTCGTCGGCAAGGAAGGTGTGCAGCCCGCTCCAGAGATGGCACCCGGCATCGATCGCCGCGAGCAGCCACTGGCGCCACTCCTCCGGGAGCCGGCCTCCGACCGGCGCGATGCCGATCAGCACCGCGTCAGGCCTGCGGGCGAGCCCCTCCGCCATGCTACCGACCACGGGGATCGCGCCGCCGAAGCCCAGCACCTCCTGCACGGTCTTGCCGGCGTGGACGCGATCCACGACCGCCACGATGCGCTCGGGAAGGTACCGGATGACCGAGTTCGCCGTCTTGGAGGTCAGCGGATTGAATTCACCGTCGGCCAGAATCAGGAAGCGCGAGCCGTGCATGGATTTGGGCGTGAAGTGTCAGAGTTGGGGAGTGAACGGCGTCCGGGCCCCCGGACCCTCCTCCCGGGCGACAGACAAGCTAGCGAGTCGTGCGGAAAAGCGGAGGGGGTGAGCCCCGCTGGCGGAGCCCACCCCCTCATGCCCGATGCGACCGTCACCGGTCACTTCTTCTCGTCGTCATCATCGACCACTTCGGCATCCACGGTATCGCCGCCCTTGCCGATCTGTTTCGCCCCGCCGCCACCGGGACCGAGCATGCCCATCTTGGCCTTCAGTTCGAGCAGCTGCTGGTCCGGGGCGCCCTTGTACTCGAGCGCCTGGAACTGCTGCAGCAGGTTGTCGCCCTCGAACTCGTTCTGCAGTTCGGCGGCGGCGATGGCCTTCCGCTCCTGGTTCTCGATCTTCTCGGTCATCCGCTCGAACGACTCGAAGGCCGACTTGTCCGACATTCCGGACATGGTCTCCTGGATCCGCTGCTGGGCCTCCGCGCGGCGCGCCCGGGCGATGAGGATGTTCTTCTTGCGCTTCGCCTCTTCGATCTTGTCGTTGAGCTGGCGCAACGAACCCTTGAGATTCTCGGTCTCGGCCTTGTGCTTGACCCAGGTCTCGTGCAGCTGCTGGGCCCCCTGCATCGCCTCGTTGAAGCGCATCAGGGCCTGCTTGGCGAGATCGTCCCGGCCCTCCTGCACCGCGAGCATCGCGCGCCGTTCCCAGTCCTCGGCCTGCTTCTTCATGGCCTCGGCGTCGGCCTGCAGCTTCTTCTCATCGGCAATCGCGGAGGCGACCTGCTGCTTCGCCTTGGCCAGCTGCCCCTTCATGTCCGCGATGAGCTGATTGAGCATCTTCTCGGGATTTTCCGCCCGGGAGATGAGGTCGTTGATGTTCGACCGGAGCAACGTCGAGAAACGGTCAAAGATCCCCATGCTTACTCCCGGTACGGCGCCAGGGCGCCGAGGTGCGTGGCCAGCGCGAGCGTCAGGGAATCGAAGCTCGCCTCGAATTCGTTGAAATCCAGGTTCTGCAGTTCCAGCGTGTCCACCAGGACCACCCGGTCGCCCTCGAGTCCGTAGGCGCCGTGGACCAGCTCACTCGCATTGTAGGACAGGAGCTGCCGGCAGAGCTCAGTCTGCCGTTCGGCGCCGGAGGGCAGCGGCATCACCGCCACGCGGAGGATCACGACCGGCGGTGCGAACTGCACCAGCACCTCGGCCCCGGCCGTCGTGCGCACCATCCAGACCCCGGCTTCGATCTCTTCGACTTCGGCGGAGCCGCTGTCGAGTCGGTCGATATAGCCCTCGATATCTTCCTTGCCTACCATAGTCGTTCTCCGGATTGTCCCGGCCGACGATCCGGCCGACCGGCTGAATCTAATCGGCTCGTGCCCGGCGCCAACGCTGCCAGGCTTACCGCCGTCCGGGCCGTGAAGTTTCCCTGAGCAACCGCTCCATCCGGGTCACCCGCCCCTCGAGCTCCGCGAGGTCGGCCATGAGCTGCCCATGGGCCTGGGGCGTCCTCGCCTCGATCCATCGCGCCACCGCCTTGCCGATCGGACCCATGAAGAGTCCCCACGAGGCCGTGGCACCCGCCCCCAGCAGCAGCACGACGACGACGGTCTCCATCGCTCGTTACCGGGCCGCGTCCACCGGTTCCGGGGGCGTGTCGGCCTCGGTGGCGCTCATCTGCCGTCCGCTGACCAGCAGCCGTTCGGCGAAATCGAGCCGCTCCTCCAGCTCCAGGATGCGGGCCTGCCCCTGCTGCAGTTCCTCGAGGCGGGCGGTGATCTCCGCCAACTCCTGGCGCAGCGCCTCCGCCGGTGCGCGCCCTTCCATCCGTCGGGCATACGCCCTCGCGATGGGGTAAAGCAGCGCCGCGGCGCATGCCGTCACCATGACGGCCACGATGCCGATTACCTTCGCCTGCTCGGGCGAAATCTCGGCCAGACCCAGAAAGATGATCATCGCTGCTCCCCCGCGCCCAGGCGGGTGGCATCCCGCTGCTGGGCGATCATGCGTTCAGTGAAGTCGAGCCGTTCCTCCAGCTCCGCCACCCGCGCCTCACGCAACTCCAGCTCCTGCACCCTGGCTTCGAGCTCCGCCAATCCCCTGCGCTGATCCAGCCCATCTCCCCTGGCCTCGACCCGCCGCGCATACGCGTTGGCGACCGGGATGACGACCTTGCCGATGAGCACCATCCCGGCCAGCATCACGGCGGCGACGAGCACCTGTTCCGGATCCATCAGCCCTCCTCTCGGGGCAGGCCGAGCTGACGAACCACCTCTCGCTGCTGGGTCAGCAGCCGCTCCGTGAAGTCGAGACGCTCTTCCAGTTCCAGGACCCGCTCCTGATGGAATTCGAGCTCCGCGACCCGGCTCTCCAGTTCCTGCAGGCGATCGAGCTGGATCTCCCCGGTGTCGGCGCCCATCCGCTTCATCGCCCGGTTGCGGCGCCAGGCCAGCACCCCCAGCGATGTCGCCACGATCATCGCGATCGGCACCTCGTCCCGCCCGCCGGTCGCCGCGCTGCTGGCGACCACCATCAGCATGCACGTGATGCCGAACTGGATGAAGAAGTCGAAGCCGTCGATACCCAGATAGCGTTTGATGTTCACGACCGTCCGCCTCCGAGCCGATCCGGTTCGCGGCGCTGCGCCAGCATGCGCTCGGCGAAGTCGAGTCGCTCCTCCAGTTCCGCCACATGGTGCTGCAAGCCATCAAGCTCGTTGAGTCGCGCGTTCAGCCGCTCGATCTCCTCGCGGAGCAAGGGGTCGGGGCTGGCGGCCCGGCCCTCGAGTCTGCGGCCGATCGCCCGCATCAGCGGGTAGAGCACCGTGGCGGTGGCCGCAAAGAACCCGAGTACGATCAGGGCCGTCACCCACGGCGGCAGCGTCATCCAGGGCGGCAGTATCGGGATCTGCGGAATCTCCGGAACTTGCGGAATCTCCGGCGGCGCCTGTACCACGACCTGAGTCAGCATGGTCAGCCTCTCACGCGACGGGAGCGAGGGTCACCCATCTCCGGCACCGAGCTGATTCGATTCCCGGTGTGAGGCGAGGACGCGCTCGGTGAAGTCGAGCCGTTCCTCGAGCTCGGCCACCCTGGCGCGGAGTTCCTGCAGCTCCGCCGCCGTCTCCCGCCCATCCTCCTGGTGGCCCGTATGCTCGAGACGCCGGGCCCACGCCTTCCCTGCCGGAATGCCGATAGCCAGCGCCATCGGCATCACCACGCCGAAGATGACGACCATGATCAGCGCGAAGTGCTGGTCGGCATTCACTCTCGAGTCCCACCGATTTCCGGTGCCTCCCGCTGCCGCGCCAGCAACCGCTCGGTGAAATCCACCCGTTCCTGCAGCTCTGCCACGTCGGCCCGCAGCCGGTCGATCTCCTCCAGCAGGGCGGGATCCGGCGCCGCGGAGGCCGCGCCGCCGCGAATCCGATCCGCCAGTGCGCGGCCGATTTCCGTCTTGGACAGCGCGAACAACATCCCGCCGCCAAACACGATGATGATGAAGAGTACGCCTTCCATTACTGGCCTCCAGGCAGCTGTTCCACGTCGCGCGACTTGGCCAGGAGACGCTCGGTGAAATCGACCCGCTCCTGCAGCTCTGCCATCTCGCCGCGCATTCGCTCCAGTTCCTCGTAGACCACCGGATCGCTCCCCGGTTCCGGCAGGGCGCCGCGGATCCGTTCCGCGATGGCCCGGCCGATCGGACTGAACGAGATCGCGATGGCGGTGCCGCCACCGAAGATCAGGACGATCGCGAGGATTCCTTCGATATCCATGTCAGACGCCGCCCTCGTGAGGTTCCCGGCCGCGGGTCAGCAGCCGCTCCGTGAAATCGATCCGCTCGTGGGCCTCGATGAGCTGCTGCTGCAGCTGGTCGACCCGTTCTTCCAGATCCGCCACGGCCCGGGCGGTGTCGGAGGGGCCCAGCTTCGCCTGCGCCCTGATCCGAATCCCCTGCACCACCGCCCATGAGATTGCAATCGTCCCGATAATCGTGGTGAGCATCCCGCCGAGGGAGACGATGACCTCGGCGTCGCTCATGGCTCGCCCTTGGACAGTGCCTCGGGCGCCCTGGACTGCGAGAGCAGCCGTTCGGTGAAGTCGATCCGCTCGTGCGCCTCAATCAGCTGCTGCTGCATCTGCTCCATCTGGTCGCGGAGCACTCCCAACTCACCCTCCAGCGCCCTGTCCGGCAGTCCCCCGCCGCGCCACTCCCGGATGCCGCGGATGATACCCCACGCGAGCCCCCAGGTGATCAGCACACCGGCCATCATGCCGGCGATGGCGACCAGGGCTTCTGAGTTATTCATGATCCAGTCCGGCCGAGAGCTGGTCCGGGGTGCGGCCTTGCGCCAGGAGCCGCTCGGCGAACTCCAGGCGCTCGTGCGTTTCCGCGAGCTGGGCCCGGACCTGGTCGAGTTCCTCGCTCAACTGGTCCACCCGCTGCTCGAGCAGCGGGTGACTCTCGCTGCCGCCGCCGATCCGGTGGGCAAACGCCTGACCGACGGGTCCGAGGATCTTCACCGCGGTCCAGGCCATGATGCCAAGGATCGGGATCGCGCCCATTAGTGCAGTGAAGATGAGCCCGATGGACGGCTCGCCGCCGGCAGCACTCTGTATGATCATGACGCCGGTTCCGTTTCAGTCACGATTTGAGTCGCGCATCCTGCTCGCGACCAGAAGTCAGCAGACGTTCCGTGAAATCGAGCCGTTCCTGGGTCTCCGCCAGTTCATGGCGCACCGCCTCGAGCTCGCGCTTGACCAGGCCCAGCTCCTGCCCCAGTTCCGCCAGCTCCTCCTCGTCCGCGTCCGCCGCATTCACCCGGATCGCGTGGGCGATCGCGGCACCGATCTGACTCCGGGCAATCAGCACCAGACCAGCCATGATGAAGAAGATCGACAGCGGAATCGTCGGACCGTCCATGCGCCCCTCGGGATGGTGCGTCGTTTTCCAGATGTTCCGCCCCGGCCCGGAGCGGCTTGGCTGCCGTACGGGGGGATGTTTCAGGATGTTTCAGGGTGGATCATCCGACCTCGCATCGCCCGCAACTCGCACCCGAATCAGGAGTTGAGTGGTCGAGCCGGATGGGACGCGCCCCCTCCCGTGCAGCTACTGTCGCTTGCCCTTCAGCTGGACCAGGCGTTCCTTGGCGAGTTTCCGACCGGTCGGAGTCGCAGCGAGCCCACCACCGGCCGTCTCTCGATAGCGCACATCCATCGAGCGCCCGATCTCCCCCATGGTGTCGATGACCTCGTCGACGGGAATCGGGAACCGAATGCCGGCCAGGGCCATCTCGATTCCCGCGAGGGCCATTGCCCCTCCCGTGGCATTGCGGTAAACGCAGGGCACCTCGACCAGCCCGCCCAGCGGATCACACACCAGCCCGAGGGTCCCCTGCATCGTGAGGGCGACCGCATGCGCGGCCTCGGTCGGCGACCCCCCCAGCAGTTCCACCCCCGCGGCGGCGGCCATGCCGGCGGCAGCGCCCGTTTCCGCCTGACAGCCGCCCTCGGCACCGGAGAGCGAGGCGCGCACGGCAACCACCGCGCCGACGAGTCCCGCCGTCGCCAGGGCTCGCACCAGTTGATCATCGGTCACGGGCCGATGCCCGGCAAGACCGAGCAACACGCCCGGGAGCACCCCGGCACCACCGGCGGTCGGTGCGGCGACGATGACGCCCATCGCCGCGTTCACCTCCTGCACCGCCAGCGCCGAGGCGATCACCTCCGTGAACACCGTGCCGGCGAGGGGGCCGGCGCCCTTCGTCATCCTGGCCGCATCGCCGCCGACGAGTCCGCTCACACTCTTGAGGTCCCCCGGAAGTCCCCGGGCCACCGCGTGCCGCATCACATCCAGTGCCCGCTGCAGCGCGGCCTCGATCTCGGCGCGAGTCTTGAGTCCGCTCTCGACCTCGGTGCGCAGTGCCAGCTCGCCGAGACTGAGGCCCTGCGCTTCCGCCTGGTCCACCGCCTCGCCCAGTGACTGGAACATCAGGCGATCCTCGGAATCGAGCGGATCATGCTCACGGCGGAGATCGCGCGGATCTCGTCCATCGCCTCGGGGTTGGCCACGTGGTCCAGTTCGTAGATGTGAATGGCGCTGCCGCCCTTCTGGCGCCGGGAGACTTTCATGGTCGCGATATTGTCGCCCTGCCGCGCCAGTGCCGTGCTGACGGCCGAGATGATGCCGGGCACGTCCTTGGCGACGAAGACCAGCGTGGGAAAGGCACCGGTCACCTCGACGGGAAAGCCGTCGATCTCGGTGATCACGATCCGGCCGGCGCCGATGGAGGATCCGGTCACGACGGCCTCCTGATCGCCCTGGCGGAGGCTGATCCTGGTGGTGTTCGGGTGGTGCTCGCCGCGCAGCTTGCTGTTGACGAAGCTGAATTCGAGACCCGCCTTCTCCGCGAGTTCGAGGCTCTCGCGGAGCCGCTCATCATCGGGAAGAAAGCCGAGGAGACCGCCCACGATCGCCCGGTCGGTGCCGTGACCGCTCCCGGTTCGGGCAAACGATCCGTGCAGTTCGATTTTCGCGGAAGTGGGCTGGCCACCCACCAGGCTCCGGGCGAACAGCCCGATGCGGCAGGCACCCGCGGTATGTGAGGACGAGGGGCCCACCATGACGGGGCCGATGATATCGAGCAGAGAGACCATGAAGGAATCTACAACAGCTCGACCTCGCGAATGGTACCGAGACTCAGGGCGATCTCGGTCCCATCATCTCCGGGGGGCTGCAGGTAGACCTCATGGGCGGTGACGTGGGTGTCCACGCTGGTCGGGACACCGACCACCTCCTGCCCTCCGGTCGTGACGATCCGGACCGCGCGCTCACTGCTGGCGGCGTAACCCAGCGCGGCCACAATCTGCTCGTAGGTCATGGGGCCTCCGTGCGGGAGATGTTGCGAATGTAGGGAATTGTGCGGAGGCGGAAAGAGGCCGAGGCGGGATGGGAGCGTGTGACCCGAGTCGCTTCACCCGATGGCGGCGATCACGCCGCCGATCCCGCCATCATCGGGCGGACGCCGCGGCGGGGTCTGCGGCGGTGGAGGGGGGGCACCGAACAGCTGCTGCGATCGGAGATGGGTCTCCAGGGCCTCCAGCATCCCCTCGAGCTCCTCGGTGCTCTGCTTGAGTGCGTGGCGGTAGAGCCAGCGATACCAGAGCAGACTCCCTCCACCCAGCAGTCCGGCCACCGCCAGACCCGGCAGCACGGCCAGGCCGCCCTGCGCGAGTGCGACGCCCCCGGCCACGCTCGCGGCCCCGGCGCCGGTCGCGATGAGCGACGCGATCCACTTGTTGGCGGCGAGATTCTTGTGCATGCCGGGACGAAGGTCGCCATACACCGTCACCTCGCACGCACCGCCTGACTGGCCCTGTACGGGGCGCAGCGTAACGTTGAGCTGGAAGAGCTCGAGCTGATACATGCGATAGGTGAACGTGGTGTAGTTCTCCGCGGAGCCTGCGCCCATCCCCATCCCGCGCATCATGTTGGGGACGCTGAAGACGAGCACGCCACCATCCAGCGGATGCCCGCCGACCGTGTCCTTGAAGGTGAGCAGGTAGGGCCGCGTCGGCAGCACTCGGCCGATCGCCTCGAGCACGGACTTGGGCGTGCCCCGGATGATGCGGGAAACCGAGAGACTCCTCGCGCTGGTCCCGAGCAGCGTCGTGAAGGCGCGCTCCTTCCGCTCGCCTGCAACTGGGGCAACGCTGCGATCGCGCGGCCCCGTCTGCTCCGCGAGTGCCAGCGCCACGAACTCCGGATTGATGCCGACTTCCTGAGCGGCAGCTTCGACGTCGCGGAGCAGATACCCGCCGGTCGCGAGCGCGGTGGTGACTCCGGTGAGACCGGTGCGCTCGCGCGAGCGCTGCTCAACGCGGGTGGCGGCATCCGCCTGCAATTGGGCAGCGCGGAGCCAGATCGCCTGGGCCTGCTCCTCGGGAATCACCCGGTCGCTGCCCGCGGCCACGACTGCGGTGCGACTCCGTTCCAGCGCCTGCCCCAGGGCCTCGGCGAGTTCCTCGCCGGTGGCGAAGCGGTCCGCGGGATCCTTGCGGAGGCAGCGGTCGATGACTTCGACCAGGGGGCGCGGGACCTGGGGGGCAGCGGTCGCGAGCGAAGGAGCTTCCCGGGCCGCCACCGCGAGGAGTACGGATGCGGGATTCTCCCCTTCGAAGGGGAGTCGGCCACTCAGTGCCTGAAAGCCGACGACACCGAGCGAGTAGAGGTCGCTCCGGCCATCGAGGGCGTGACCGTTGGCCTGCTCCGGACTCATGTAGTAGACCGTCCCGACCACCTCGCCCGCCTGGGTCAGCGAAGCGGCGTTGCCGTCACGGGCGATCCCGAAATCGGTGAGCACGGCCCTGCCCGAGCCGCGCTCGAGCATGATGTTGGCGGCCTTGATGTCGCGATGCACCACGCCCCGCGCATGGGCATAGGCCAATGCCCACGCCGATTCCCGGAGCCAGCGGACGACGTCCGCGGCCGGCAGGGGCCCGCGGTCGCGCACCCGCTCCGACAGGTTCTCTCCCTCGATGAACGCCATCGCGAAGTAGGCGAAGCCGCCGACCTCCTCCGCACGGTAGATCGGCACGATGTGCGGATGAGAGAGCTGGGCCGCGGTGCGCGCCTCGCGGAGGAACCGCTCCCGCACCGTGGCGTCCCCCGCCAGGTGCGGGGGCAGGACCTTGATGGCGACGAGCCGGTCGAGGCGGATCTCGCGCGCCAGGTACACGACGCCCATCCCGCCACGACCGAGCTCGCGCTCGATCGTGTAGGTGCCCGCCAGCAGCGGCGCGAGGGCGTCGAGGACCGGATCGGTCATCAGTTGGTGAGCGGTGCGGGTTCCGTGTGCGGCAGGACCAGCGGCGGGCCGAGGGTCTCGTCGACGAAGCGCGTCAGCATCTCCCGCAGATGCAGGGTCGTGTTGCCCCCGAAGATTCCATGGTTCCGGTTGGGATAGCTCATGAAGTCGTAGGACTTGCCCGCCTTCACGAGCGCATTCTGCAGCGCCTCGGTGTTCTGGTAGTGCACGTTGTCATCCCCCGTCCCGTGTACCAGGAGGAGGCGGCCCTTCATCTGGTCCACGTAGCTGAGCGGCGACCCCTTGTCGTACCCCTCGGGATTGTCCTGTGGCAGCCCGTTGTACCGCTCGGTGTAGATGTTGTCGTAGAACTTCCAGTGGGTGACGGGGGCGACGGCGATCGCCATGCGGTAGACGTCCGGCGCCTGAAAGAGCCCGTTCAGACTCATGAAGCCGCCGTAGCTCCAGCCGAAGACACCGATCCGGGTGGAGTCGACGTAGTTCCATCGCCCCATGGCCCGCGCGGCATTGGCCTGGTCCTGCGTCTCGATGACGCCGAGGCGCCGGTATACGATCTTCCGCCAGGCGCGGCCGCGCATCCCCGTCCCACGATTGTCGACGCTCGCCACCAGATAGCCCTTCTGCGTGAGCAGCAGATTCCAGAGATAGCCCGACCCGCCCCAGCTGTCGAGCACCGTCTGCGAGCCAGGCCCCCCGTAGTTGGTAAAGAAGAGGGGATACTTGCGGGAGGGGTTGAAGTCGGCCGGCTTCATGACCCAGCCGTTGAGCTTCACCCCATCCCCGACATCCACGGCGAAGAACTCCACGGGTCCGCGCCGGAGGGCGGCGACCCGTGCCTTGAGTGTCGTGTTCGCCACCAGGGTCCGCGCCGACGAGTGCTCCGGAAGGCGGATCAGTTCGGTGACGGCCGGGGCATCGAAGCGGGACCAGGTGTGGATCGCCACCTTCGCATCGGGCGCGATGTTGTAACCGTGCGTTCCCGGCTGGTCGGCCGGGGTGACCCGCTCGGCGGCTCCGGTGCCTTCCAGTCGCACGCGGTAGAGATAGCGCTGCGATGGGTTCTCCGGCGAGGCCACGTAGTAGAGCCAGCCTCCGGCGTCGTCGACGGCGGGCACGGAAGCAACGTCAAACGCTCCGGGGGTGAGCAGCCGGACCTTCGACCCATCGCGCGACACGCTGTAGACGTGGCGCCATCCGTCGCGCTCGCTCTGCCAGATGAAGCTCGTGCCGCCGGCCACCCACGGCGTCGCGTCCACCACATCCACCCAGGCGCTGTCCGATTCGATGAGCACCGGCCGGACCGCTCCGGTCTTCCGGTCGCCGAGGTAGACGGTGTTCGTGTCCTGCAGCCGGTTGAGGTGCTGGATGATCACCTCATCGCTCGACGCGGCCCACTCCATCCGGGCGAGATAGTTGTTGCGGGGATCGCCGGGAATCGCGAACCAGGTCACCTTCCCGCCGATTGCAGGCACCACGCCGACCCGGGCGGCCGAGTTCGCCTCGCCGGCCTTGGGGTACTGGATCCGGTTGACCTGCGGGTAGAGCGAATCGGTATCGTTGAGCAGGATGAAATCGCGGACCTTGTCGGCGTCGAGCTGCCAGAAAGCGATCGTCCGACCGTCCGGACTCCAGCGCCACCCATCCCGATCGCCCAGTTCCTCCTCGTACACCCAGTCGAAGGTGCCGTTGATGATCGTGCGGGTCCCATCCCGGGTGAGCTGCGTGATCCGGCCTGTGGCGAGGTTCTCGACGAAGAGGTTGTGCTCGCGCACATAGCCGACCCGCCGGCCGTCGGGCGAGAACTTCGCGAACATGAGCGTCGACGGCTTGGCACGGAAGCCGCCCAGCTTCCGGAGACGCCAGGTGCGGAGATCGAGGACCCAGTAGTCGCCCCGGGTATTCTGGCGCCAGACCGGCTTCGAGTTGGTGAAGATGAGGAGCTGCCGCTCATCGTCGGACCAGCGGTAGTCCTCGACCGTGAGCGGCGTGGTATCGCGGGCAGGGATGAGGCGCTTCGCGGCGACCAGGATCGTCCGGGCACCTGACTGGGCGTCGTAGCGGACCAGGTCCTGGCTGCCCTTGTGCCCGGCCGATGGCTCGAGCGTCGTATACGCCGCGCCCTTCGCCAGCCAGCGTGCCGGGCCGAAGGACTCCGAGCGGAACTCGGCCGACCCGTAGATCCGGGCGACCGAGAGCAGCGAGGAATCGGGAACCTGGGCCGAGGCTGGCGCGGAGGCGAGCAGCGTGACGGCGGTGAGCAGCAGCAGAACGGGACGGCGCACGGCTGGAAGGCTCCGGTTTCGGGACGCGGTAACGACGGAACGGCGGGCGATTCGTTTCGGCCTCAGCCCAGGGCCTTTCTCAGAAACTCCCCAGTGAAGCTTCCGGTGGCGCGGGCGACCGCCTCGGGGGTGCCCTCGGCGACGACCCGTCCCCCCTTCTCCCCGCCCTCGGGACCGAGATCGATGATCCAGTCCGCGGTCTTGATGACGTCGAGATTGTGCTCGATCACGAGCACACTGTTCCCCTTGTCGACCAGGCGGTGGAGCACCTCGAGCAGCAGCCGGACGTCCTCGAAATGGAGCCCGGTGGTGGGCTCATCGAGGATGTAAAGGGTGCGGCCGGTGTCGCGCTTGGCGAGTTCGGTGGCGAGCTTCACCCGCTGGGCCTCACCCCCGGACAGCGTGGTCGCGGCCTGTCCCAGATGGATATACCCCAGACCGACGTCGTTGAGCAGTTCGAGCTTCTCGGCGATCCGGCGCTGGGCCTCGAAGAACTCGAGCCCGTCCGAGACCGTCAGATCCAGTACGTCGGCGATGCTCCGCCCCTTGTAGCGGACCTCGAGCGTCTCGCGGTTGTAACGCCGCCCCTTGCAGACCTCGCACGGAACGTACACATCGGGCAGGAAGTGCATCTCGATCTTCACCAGCCCGTCGCCCTCGCAGGCCTCACAGCGCCCGCCCTTCACGTTGAACGAGAAGCGTCCCGGTCCGTACCCCCGGATCTTCGCTTCCGGCAGCTGGGTGAAGAGCTCCCGCATCGGAGTGAAGAGCCCGGTGTAGGTCGCCGGATTGCTGCGCGGGGTCCGTCCGATCGGGCTCTGGTCGATGTCGATCACCTTGTCGATCAGTTCCAGCCCCTCGAGCGACCGGTGCTGGCCGGGCACCACCTTGGCCCGATAGAAGTGCCGCGCCAGGGACTGGTAAAGGATGTCGGTCACCAGGGTCGACTTGCCCGAGCCCGACACACCGGTGACTGCCACGAACAGACCGAGCGGGACGTCGACGGTCAGGTCCTTGAGGTTGTTCGCCTTTGCGCCGGAGATCCGGAGTCGCTTGCCAGGCAGCACCGGGCGCCGGGAGAGCGGCACCGGGATCCTGAGTTCGTTGCGGAGATAGCGCGCCGTCAGCGAGGTCTTGTGGCGGAGGATTTCCTCGACCGTCCCCTCGGCGACCACCTCGCCGCCGAACCGGCCGGCGCGCGGCCCGAGATCGAGCACATAGTCCGCGGCGCGGATCGTGTCCTCATCGTGCTCGACGACCAGCACGGTGTTGCCGAGATCCCGCAGGTCACGCAGCGTCGCGAGCAGCCGCTCGTTGTCGCGCTGGTGCAGCCCGATGCTCGGCTCGTCCAGCACGTAGAGCACGCCGGTCAGGCGCGACCCGATCTGGGTGGCGAGCCGGATTCGCTGGGCCTCTCCGCCTGACAGCGTCCCCGCGGAGCGGCCGAGCGTCAGGTAATCGAGGCCGACGTCCCGGAGGAAGCGGAGCCGGTCGCAGACTTCCTTGAGGATCGGCCCGGCGATCTCGCGATCGAGTCCCTTGGGGACAGTCTCCGTCCGGATGGGGAGCGCCTCGAAAAAGTCGTAGGCGCGGGAGACCGACAGGTCGACGATCTCGCCGATCCCCTGCCCGCCCACGGTGACCGCGAGCGATTCCGGCTTGAGCCGCTTGCCGCCACACGCCCGGCAGGGCTCCTCGACCATGTACTGCTCGAGTCCCACGCGCACCGCATCGCTGCTGCTCTCGCGGTAGCGCCGCGCCACGTTCGCGACGATCCCTTCCCAGTCGCTCTCGTAGTCGTCGCGGTGGCGGCCGCCCTCCAGCTGGAACTTGAGCTTCTTGCCGGGCGCACCGTGCACCAAAGCATGCTTCGCCGCGGCGCTGTGGTCTCGCCAGGGCGCATTGAGGTCGAACTTGAACGCCTTCGCCAGCGTGGGCAGGACGACCTTTCGGAGGTAGCCCGTCGGCTCGCCCCAGGGCAGCACGACCCCCTCCAGAATCGAGATGCTCGGGTCGCCGAGAATGAGTTCGGCGTTCACCTCGCGGCGCACACCGACGCCGTGGCACTCCGGGCAGGCGCCGAAGGGCGAATTGAACGAGAACTGCCGGGGCTCGAGTTCGGGAAGCGAGAGGCCGCAGGTGGCACAGGCGAACTTCTCGGAGAAGATCGTGGACTCCCCGGCCTTCTTCCCCGCTGCCGCGCCGTGCCGCACCACCTCGACCATCCCCTCGGCCGCCTTGAGCGCGGTCTCGATTGAGTCGGCGAGCCGGCCCCGGTCGGAGGCACGCACCACCAGCCGGTCCACGACGACGGAGACATCGTGATTCTGCCGGCGATTGAGCGTGGGGACATCGTTCAGATCATAAGTTTCCCCGTCGATCCGCACCCGGGAGAAACCGCGCTTCCGCACCTCATCGAAGAGCTCACGGAATTCACCCTTGCGGCCCCGCACCAGCGGCGCGAGCACTTCGATGCGGGTCTCCTCCGGCCAGCCCAGGATCGTCTCCGTGATCTGGGTCGCGGAGGAGCGCTCGATGGGACTGCCATCGTTGGGACAGTGCGGCACGCCGGCCCGCGCCCAGAGCAGGCGGAGATAGTCGTAGATCTCGGTGACCGTGCCGACCGTCGAGCGGGGGTTGTGGCCGGCGGTCTTCTGTTCGATCGCGATGGCGGGGGAGAGACCCTCGATCGCATCGACGTCCGGCTTCTCCATGAGCCCCAGGAACTGGCGGGCATAGGCCGACAGCGACTCGACGTAGCGCCGCTGCCCTTCAGCGTAAATGGTGTCGAAGGCGAGCGACGACTTGCCCGAGCCCGAAAGCCCCGTGATGACCGTGAGCCGGTCCCGGGGAATCTGGACGGAGATGTTCTTGAGGTTGTGCTCGCGGGCACCGCGGACGACGAGGTATTCCTGAGCCATAAGCAGGGGAACGTACCCCGGCGATGGATCGGGTTCAACTCCACGGGGTACCGCCCGGGGGCCGGGGCCGACCCGGGAGCTACCGCCAATACCCAGGGGTGGTGATCATTGAGGGAACCCATGTCCCGATCATTGAAGTCCGTGTCCGCCTGAGGGCCGAGGCCTATGTCACCGCACCGTTCCACCGGCCTCGAATCGATGCTGGACGACCTCTTCGGCACCTCCGGTGTCGAGGCGGATCCGGCACCGGATACCCCCGATGCCGGGTACCCGTTGCGGCCCTTTGCCGCCGAGGTTCCCCAGGACGACCTGGTCGCGACAGAGGCACGGACCGACGAGTCACCGGTGGAGCGGCTCTATCGCCGTGCGGTCGAGGCGGCGAGCCGCGGCCGGGTGAGTGAAGCGATCCATCGCTATCGCGAGCTGCTCGCGCTCGATCCCGGCCACGTCGCCGCCCGCAACAACCTCTCCGCCCTGCTCGAAACCACGGGCGATCCAGCCGAGGCGCTGGAGCAGCTCTCCGCCGCGCTCAAGGTGGCCCCGGACGACGTGAACATGCTCGTCTCCCGGGGTGCCATTCATGGCCGTCTGAAGCAGTACGGGGAGGCCGAGACCGATCTCCGGCGAGCGCTCCGGTTCGACCCCGATCATGTCCAGGGCCACATGACGCTCGGCCTGGTCCTCTGGCGCAAGGGCCGGCCGAAGGACGCCGCGGAGGCGCTCCGGCGCGCGCTCCAGCTCGAGCCGCAGAACGCGACGGCGTTCTACTACCTGGGCGAGGCGCTGAATCAGGCGGGAGACCTTCCCGGAGCCCGCGCCGCCCTCGAGCAGGCGGCCCAGTACGGGCCCGATCACGGGCGCACGTATCGGTTGCTTGGCCGGGTGCTCGACCGCATGGGCAAGCCCGACGATGCGCAGGCGATGTATCGCCGCGCGCGCGAGGTCGGCGACGCGTGATCCGCCTCGTCGAGCGCGCGCTCGCCGATCTGCCGGTCGACGCAGTCGTGCGCAGCGCGGACGATCATCTCCGGCCGATCGGCAGTACCAGCGAGGCGCTGGACCGCGCGGCGGGCGACCGCTTCGCCGAGCAGCGCCGGGTCCAGGCAGCGCTCGAAGTCGGATCGGCCGTGATTACTGGCGGGGGAGAACTCGCCGCCGAATTCGTGCTGCACATCATCGTGCAGGGTGAGGATCGCGCCGTATCGAGGGACACGATCCGGAAGGCCCTCACCTCCGCCTGGCACCGCGCCGAAGGGTGGCAGCTCACCACCGTGGCCGCGGCGCTCACCGGTCTCGGCGGCAGCGCGCTCTCGCCCGAGGAAGCCGCCATCGCCCTGGTCGAGACCTTTCGCGATCGCGCCGGCGCCACAGGCTTTCCGGCGGAACTGCAGATCGTGATCGACCACGCCGGCCAGCGCGGGGCCATCGAGCCGTTTCTGCCGACCGCCTCGTGATGAATCGACGCACCGCCGCGACCCTCATTCTGCTGGCCTGGGTCTCCGCGCTTGGCTGGCTGGTGCAACGGCACTACCTCAGCGCGCCGCGAGAGTCGGACACGCCTCGCTGGCCCGTCCCGCCCGGATCGGCGTTCCACGCGCTGCGGATCGGCGGCCGTCAATACGGCATCGCCTCGATGGCGATCGACACGGTCCCCGAAGGCCTCCGGGTGGTTGAGCTCACGACCATCGACCTGCCTCCCACGCAGCCAGGGGTTCCCCGCCGGACCAGTGCCCGGACCGAGGCCCTTTACTCCCGGGGGCTGCAGCTCAGGCGCTGGAGCACGCGCCTGCTCACCGAACTGGGGCGGAGCAGCTCAGAGGGCGTGGTGAGTGGCGACACCCTCCTTCGGGTCGTCAGCAGCGGCGAGGGTGAGTCGCCCGAAACGCTGCTGGTCAGGCTTCGCCGCCCGGTGGTGCTGCCCTCCGCGATCCCGCTGGTGGCGGCCTCCCGAGGGCTGCCCCGCACCGGCAGCCGGCTCAACGTCGAGACCTACGATGCGCTCGACCACGAATTGCGGGTGGAGCATCTCACCGTCGCGGCGGAGTCGCTGTTCACCGTGCCGGACAGTGCCGAGTTCAATCCGTCGATCAAGCGCTGGACCGCGGTCCACACGGATACGGTGCGGGCATGGCGGCTCGAACGGCTCGAGCATGGTCTTCCCATCCTGCAGTGGATCGATGCCTCGGGGATGACCGTCCGGCTGCAGCACCCGCTGGGTGCGGTGCTCGACCGGTCGGCGTTCGAACTCGTGAACAGCAACTTCCGCGCACTTCCCATCCCGGCATGGGATACCACTGCTGCGGCACCGAGCTACACGGTCCGAGAGGGGACGACCGAACCGGCGAAGCGACTGGTGGTCCTCGCCCGGCTGATGCCGCCCGGCGCGCTCCCGAAGGTCCTGCCCGCGCTGGACGAAGGGTGGCAATCCCGACGGGGAGACACCCTCGAGGTCACGGCGCTCAGTGCCGCCGATTCCGCCCCGGAGGCGGCCGTGCTCGCGGCTCCGCTCCTGGGAACAGATGACCCGGGACTGGCCCGCGCTGCGGCATTGACGGCAGGTCGCGAGCGCGATCCCGCGAGGGTCGTCCAGGCACTCAGCGATTGGGTCCGGCGGTCGATACGTCCCAGGGTGGGATCCGGAACATGGAGTGCGGTCCGGGCCTTCGGGGCACGGAGCGGCACGCCGGGCGAGCGGATTCGGGTGCTGGTCGCCCTCGCCCGCTCGGCCGGGATGGAGGGGAGGACGGTCTCGGGCCTGGTCCGGGTGAACGGCCGGTGGCAGCTCCGGGAGTGGGCCGAGATCTGGACCGGCACCTGGACCCCGGCCGACCCGGCCGATCCCGGAGCGCTCCCGTCCACGGCACGAATCCGGCTGTGGACCGGAGGGAATGCGCGGCAGTTCGATCTGGCCCTGCGCGCGGGGCGCCTGTATCTGGATGTCCTCGAGGAGACGCGATGATCCGTCTGACCAAGCTCACCAAACGGTACGGCAAGTTCACGGCGGTGGACGGCATCGACCTCGAGATCCGTCGCGGCGAACTCTTCGGATTCCTCGGGCCCAATGGTGCCGGCAAGACCACCACCATGCGGATGATTGCCGGCATCCTTCAGCCGACCTCGGGCACCATCGAGATCGCGGGGGACAATCTCGCCCTCGACCCGATCAAGGCCAAGCACCGTCTGGGGTTCATTCCCGACCGACCGTTCGTGTACGACAAGCTCACGGGGGCGGAGTTCCTGCGTTTCGTCGCGGCGCTGTACGGGCAGGATGGCGACCCGATCGAACGGCGCATGGAGGAGCTGCTCGACCTCTTCGAGCTGATGCCCTGGAAGGACGAACTGGTCGAGAGCTACAGTCACGGCATGCGCCAGAAGCTGATCATCTCGAGCGCTCTGCTGCACCGGCCCGAGGTCATCGTGGTGGACGAACCGATGGTGGGCCTCGACCCCAAGGGGCAGAAGTTCCTGAAGGATCTCTTCCGCGCCTTCGTCGAACGGGGCGGGACGGTGCTGATGAGCACGCACACCCTCGACACGGTCGAAGAGATGTGTGACCGGATCGGCATCATCGCCGGCGGGAAGATCCTCGCCTGCGGCTCGATGGCCGAAGTCCGCCACCAGACCCAGGGGGGCGACGTGAAGCTCGAGGAGCTCTTCCTCAAGCTGACCGGCGGCATCATCGAGCGCGAGATGGACGCGATCCTCGAGCGCTGAGATGACCGCTCCCGCCATCCCCCAGCCCAGCCTCCAGACCATCCTGGTCCCGAAGTGGCGGAGCGCGCTGAATCGCCTGCAGCAGGAGCGCTCCGGAGGCAACGGCAAGTTCTACCTCCTGGCGCTGGTGGCCCTGGGCTTCTGGGCCGCGGTCTTCGGGCTGTCCTACAAGATCCTGCGCTACATCCAGTCGACCACCGAAGTCGGCGTGCCGCTCGCCGGGAAGTTCCTCGGCATCATCCTGCTGGCGTTCGCGTCACTGCTGCTGCTGTCGAATCTGATCACCGCCCTCTCGAGCTTCTTCCTCGCGAAGGATCTCGACCTGCTGGTCTCCTCCCCGACCGACTGGCTGCGGCTCTACTTCGCCATACTGGGCGAGACGCTGCTGCATTCGTCGTGGATGGTCGTGCTGATGGCGGTCCCGATCTTCACGGCATACGGGATGGTCTTCAACGGCGGCCTGCTCTTCCCCCTGGTCGTCATCGCGGCCCTGCTGCCCTATTTCATTCTCCCCTGCGTCCTCGGGTCGGCGATCACGCTGATCCTGGTCAACGTCTTCCCCGCTCGCCGCACCCGCGACCTGCTGAGCCTCATCGCCATCGGCGCCTTCGGCGGGCTGGTGCTGCTCTTCCGGTTGATCCGCCCCGAGCAGCTCGCGCGTCCCGAGGGGGTGCGCAACCTGCTCGACTACCTCTCCGCGCTCCGCACCCCGACCAGTCCCTTCCTCCCCAGCGAGTGGGCCACGGGGATGGTGATGAACTGGCTGCAGCACGTGGCGGATCCCCTGCCGATCGTCCTGCTCTGGACCACGGCCGGAGCCTTCGTGGTCCTCGGCGCGATGCTGCACGGACGGCTGTACCACACCGGCTTCTCCAAGGCCCAGGAAGGCGCCGAGCGCTTCGTCCGCGGACGCGCCTGGTCGGGGCTGCTGGGCCGCGCATTCCGCCGCATGCCGCCGTCCCGCCGCGAGTTCATCCTCAAGGATCTCCGGGTGTTCTTCCGGGACACCACCCAGTGGAGCCAGCTCATCCTGCTGGCAGTCCTGCTCGTGGTGTACGTCTTCAACATCAAGACCCTCCCGCTCTTCTCGGGCGAGACCGTTCCCGTCTTCCTCGTCACGCTGGTCGTGTTCCTGAATCTCGGACTGGCGGGCTTCGTGCTCGCCGCCGTGGCCGCACGCTTCGTCTTTCCCGCGGTCTCGCTCGAGGGCAAGCAGATGTGGCTGCTCCGCTCGAGCCCGCTCGACCTCAAGGCGCTGCTCTGGAGCAAGTACTGGACGGGGACGATTCCGCTGCTGATCCTCGCGGTGGCCATCACCTTCAGCACCAACGTGCTGCTGCAGGCCTCGCCCTTCATGATGGCGATCAGCCTGGGGACCATCGTGCTGCTCACCTTTGCGATCAGCGCGATGGCCCTCGGCTTCGGCGCGCTCTATCCGCGGTTTGATACCGAGAATGCCGCGCAGATACCCACCAGCTTCGGCGGCATGGTCTTCATGATGTCGGCGATCGTGCTGCTCGGCATCGTGCTGGTGCTGGAGGCCACGCCGGTCCTGGGGTACCTGCGGGCGCAGCTGAACGGGAAGGAACCGACCGCAGGGCCGTGGATGATCGGGTCGCTGCTGGCCGTGGTCGCCATCTGCCTGACGATGACGATCGTCCCGATCAGGCTGGGACTGAAGAAGGTGGAGGGGATGGAGTTCTGAACGGCGGGAGCGAGTACCGGGCTCGACACATTAGGGTCGCGGTACTCGCCAGTCGACACTCGGAGCTATTCGCCTGAGAGGATCTCCGCGTACAGGTTTCGATCCACATTCCCGCCGCTCAGCACGACTCCAACGTTCCGGCCCTGCATCGTCGCCGCTTCCTGGGCCAGCGCCGCAAACCCCGCCGCCGCGGCCCCCTCGGCCACCTGATGCACATCGCTGAAACAGGACCGCATCGCCTCGGC
>JBGATI010000027.1:0-57743 GCA_044229245.1 Gemmatimonadales bacterium
TGGTTTCTCGCCACATCGCCGGCTTCACCCTCTGGTTCGCGGTGGGGCCTCCATGCTCATCGGGATCCGCGGCCGCTCGACCGCCTGACGCAGGCGGTCATCGTCCGAAGCTGGCGGCGGCGTGCACCGCAACTTGATGCTTCTACGGGATCGTGCTGCGTGCTCTGGGCGGCTATCTCTCGGTCGCCGCCAACGGCGGCATGCCCAGCTCCTGGACGATGGTGATGCAGCTCTGCGGCGTCCTCGCCGCGATTCTCGTCCTCGTCTCGTCGACCTCCTGCCTCGGCGACCGCAGCCGCGTGACATCGCGCCGGTGTTCGATGCGCTTCCGAAGCCGCGATGGCCGGCATGATCGTGGGAACCTCGGCATCATTGCATTGATCGCGGGAGTGCTGCTTAAACACTAGAACACAGTGCGTAGTGCCTCCGGACACAGTGCTTAGTGCGTAGTACCTAGTACCTAGTGACTGCCGAGGAGGACTGCTCGTGTCCCATAGCTTCACTAAGCACTAAGTACTAAGCACTTTCTTCCCTGTCTTGCACACCGCCCTCACCGGGCAGCGATGGCAGTGGGCGACTCGGGCCGTACAGATCAGCGCGCCGAGTTCCATGATCGCCTGATTGAAGGTCCAGGCGGCATTGCCGGCGCGTGGCTGCAGCGCCAATCCCGTCGCCCAGAGTTTCTTCTCTCCCGCGCTCCCCTTCGCCTTCGGGTGAAAGGCGCGCCGGATCACCCGGCCCACGTTGGTGTCCACCGCCGGCGTGGCCTGTTCGTAGGCGAAGGTCGCCACCGCGCCCGCGGTGTAGCGCCCGACGCCCGGGAGACGCTGCAGTTCCTCGATCGTCAGCGGCAGCTCACCCTCGCGCTCCAGCACGACGACCTGCGCGAGCCGGTGCAGGTTCACCGCACGCCGGTAGTAGCCGAGTCCCTGCCAGGCCTCGCGCACGTGGAGCGGGTCGGCCGCGGCAAGGGCGTGAATCGTCGGGTAGCGCGCAAGGAAGCGGGGGTAGAACTCCTCCACCCGCGAGACCTGGGTCTGCTGCAGCATGAACTCCGAGACCAGCACCTGATAGGGGTCGCGGGTCTTCCGCCACGGCAGGTCACGGCCCTGGCGCCGGAACCACGCGGTCAGGCGGCGCCGGAAGGCGAGTATCTCAGGGGTGGACTTGGGGGCATGGGGGCGAAGATAAGAACGCCCTATGGCCGCCACCACCCTCGACATCCGACGCCCGCTTGGGCGGCTCGTCCTCAATTCGCTCGCGCATGTCGGGCGCCTGAGCCTGATGGTCGCGGAGATGGGCCGTGGTCTCTCGGAGTGGCGGGTCTGGATGCCGCTCACCCTGACCGAGGCCTGGAAGGTCGGCGTGGGCAGCGTCCCGATCATCCTGCTCGTCGCCGGCTTCGCGGGCGCCGTCACCGCGCTCCAGACCGGCTACCAGTTCACCGGCAGCATCCCCTACTACGTCGCGGGCTCGCTCATCGTCGAGTCGGTGGTCCTCGAACTGGGGCCGGTGCTCACCGGCCTCATCCTGGCCGGCCGCATCGGCGCGCGCTACGCCGCCGAGCTCGGCACCATGCGCGTCACCGAGCAGATCGATGCGCTGGAGACCCTCGGCCGCTCCCCGTCGAGCTACCTGATCATCCCCCGGGTCCTCGCCGGAGTGATCATGATCCCGATTCTCACCATCGTGGCCGACGCCACCGGCGTCCTCTCCGGATGGTGGGCGGTGCAGCAGGTGCTGCCGGTGACGAATCACGACTTCGAGTACGGCGCCCGGATCTTCTGGCATCCTTTCGATGCATGGTATTCGGTGATCAAGGGCTTTTCCTTTGGGGTATGCATCACCGTGATCTCCTGCTACTTCGGCTTCAGCACCGAGCAGGGCGCCGAAGGGGTGGGCAAGTCCACGACCGGCGCGGTGGTGGCGAGCTGCGTGATGATCCTGCTGCTCGATACCCTGCTGGCGAAGCTGCTGCTCAAGTGACCCGATGATCGAACTCAAGGACGTGCGCAAGCGTTTCGGCACCCAGGTGGTGCTGGACGGCGTCAACTTCCAGGTGAAGGACGGCGAGACCCTCGCCCTCCTCGGCCCCTCGGGCACCGGGAAGAGCGTGCTCCTGAAGCACATCGTCGGACTGATCCACCAGGACTCCGGCACCGTGCTGGTGGACGGGCTCGACGTCGCCAAGCTCAAGCGGGAGCCGCTCCGGCAGCTCCGCTCGACCATCGGCTACGTCTTCCAGAACGGCGCCCTCTTCGATTCCATGACCGTGTTCGAGAACGTCCGGCTCGGGATCACCAACGGGGAGCAGTATCGCGACATGGACTTCTGCCGGGAGCGGGTGGCGAAGTGCCTGGAACTCGTGAACCTCGTGCCGGAGACCGCGCTCAAGTACCCGGCGCAGCTCTCCGGCGGCATGCGGAAGCGGGTCGGTATCTCCCGTGCGATCGCCGGCAGGCCGAAGTACCTGCTGTATGACGAACCGACCTCGGGGCTGGACCCGGTCAACTCCGATATCATCGATCAGCTCGTCAAGCGGCTCTCGACCGAGCTGGGCGTGACCAGTGTGATGGTGACCCATGACGTGCGCGGCGCCTTCAAGGTGGCCAACCGGCTCGCGCTCCTCACGGGAGGCAAGATCGTGCAGCAGGGGACCCCGGAGGAGTTCATCAAATCGACCGTTCCGGAGGTGCGCGAATTCCTCGAGCGCGACTTCGGCAACCTCAACTTCGCCGCCTGAGCCATGGACCTGCACTATCAGAAGGAAGTCTCCGTCGGCACCCTGGTGCTCGTGGGCGCGGCGCTGTTCATCGGCGGCACGATGTGGCTCAAGGGCACGAGCTTCCATCGCGCCGGCCGCACCGCGGTGGTGCAGTTCGCGGACCTCAACGGGCTCCAGCCGGACAACGCCGTCACCGTCTCCGGCTACGAAGTCGGCAAGGTGAAGGAAGTGCTCTTCAAGGAGCCGGGGAAGGTCATGGTCACCGTGACCCTGCCCCCCGACCTCAAGCTCAAGGCCGACGCCTCCGCCGAGGTGATCACCAGTCTCTTCGCGAGCGGCGCCCACCTCGCCATCTCCCCGGGGACGCCGGGCGCTGCCGACCTCCCCGAGGGACAGGTGATCATGGGAGCGCGGAGCGCCGATCTCTTCGCCAAGGGCTCCGCACTCGCCGACCGCGCCGACTCGGCCCTGATCGGCGTGCAGGCGATCGCCAACCAGCACACCGCCGATGAGCTGGTGAAGACCCTCAAGGCGATGCAGCAGGCGCTGACGACTCTGAACAACCGGCTCCCCTCGACCACGGCGGAGGCGGAGCGGACGATGATCTCGCTCCGGCGACTCTCCGAACGGCTCGACAGCACCGTGGCGCAGCTGCCGGTCGAGCGCGCCGATACCCTGGCCCGGAATCTCTCCACGATGACGGTGCAGCTCACCGCCACCGGCGCCCGGCTCGACACCCTGATGCAGCACATCAATGCGGGGCAGGGCACGATCGGCAAGTTCGCCACCGACACCGGCCTCTACACCGACAGCCGCGCGGCGCTGCAGTCGCTCAAGCTGCTGATCGACGAACTCAACAAGCACCCCGGCAAGCTCAGCGTGCAGGTGAAGCTGTTCTGAATGCGGGAACACGGTACCGCGCTCATCCTGAGCCCCAAGTTCACCGAGGCGCTGCTCTACGCCGGTGAACTGCACGGACGGCAGCGGCGGAAGGGGAGCGGGATCCCCTTCATGGCCCACCTGCTCGGGGTGACGGCGATCGTGATGGAGGACGGCGGGGACGAGGAGGAGGGGATCGGCGCGCTCCTCCACGACGCCGTCGAGGATCATCCGCGGCGGGGCCACACCGAGAAGGAGATTCTCGAGCGCTTCGGACGCCGGGTCCACACCATCGTGATGGGCTGCACCGAGCCCGACCCGCACGCGCTCGAGGACGGCACCAAGGGACCGTGGGAACAGCGCAAGCGCAACTACATCGAGCATCTCCGCCACGCCGCCGACACCGACGTGCTCCGGGTGTCCACCGCCGACAAGCTCTACAACGCCCGCTCCATCATCAACGACATGCGCCTCGTCGGCGAAGAGGTCTGGCACCGCTTCAGCGTTCCCAAGGAGAAGACCCTCTGGTACTACCGGGAGGTCACCGATGCGCTGCTGAGTGCCACTCCGCCGGAGAATTCCCGGCTGGTCCGCGAGCTCCGCGGCATCGTCACCGCACTGGAACGCGGGGTGCAGCGCCTCTGATCCTCCCCTGCTAAGTTTGGCGCCATGCTGAAGCTCACCTTCCTCGGCACCGGCGCCGCCTGCCCGACCCTCGACCGCAACGTCACCTCCATCGCCCTCACCCGCGAAGGCGAGACGATGCTGTTCGACTGCGGCGAGGGCACCCAGCGCCAGATGATGCGCTATGGCGTGAGCTTCACCTTCCGCGACATCTTCTTCACCCACTTCCACTCCGATCACCTGCTCGGCGTCACCGGACTGCTCCGGACTCTCGGGCTGCTCAACATCTTCGGAGAAGAGGTGCGCCGCGAACCGCTCACCCTCTACGGCCCCAGGGGCGCCCAGCGCATCCTCACCCATGCGCTCGAGCTCGGCATCGAGCGGGTGAAGTTCCCGGTCGAGATCGTCGAGCTCAAGCCGGGCGACCGGGTAAAGCGCGACGACTACGACATCACCACCTTCCCGACCGAGCACCGGGCCGACACGATCGGCTACACCCTCACCGAGCATATCCGGCTCGGCCGCTTCAATCCGGAGAAGGCCCGGGAGCTCGGGCTCCCCGAGGGGCCGCTCTGGGGGAAGATCCACAAGGGAGAGGCGGTCGAATCCCCGAGCGGACGGATCGTCACCCCCGCCGAGCTGGTGGGCGAGCCGCGCGCGGGCCGCACCGTCGTGATCTCCGGCGACACCCGTCCGGTCGAGGCCCTGCGCGACGCCGCGCGCGGCGCGGATCTCCTGATCCACGAGGCGACCTTCAGCCAGGCCGACGTCGCCCGCGCGATCGAGACCGGTCACTCCACCGCCCTCGAGGCCGCCGAGATCGCCGCCGCCGCGGGTGTGCGCCGGCTGGTGCTCACCCACATCAGCGCCCGCTACACCCGCGAGGCGCCGGAGCTGCTCGCCGAGGCCCGTGGAGCATTTCAGGAGACGGTGATCGCGCGGGACGGGATGGAGATCGAGGTGAAGTATCATGGGGAGAGTACTTAGTACTTAGTACTTAGTACTTAGTACTGTCTCCTTCGTCGCGCCTCCCTCTTCGTGAACCACCAGGCACCAGGCACTCACATGCGCCTCACTCTGCTGTCCATCGTGATGGTGGTACTCGTCTGGTCCGGCATCGCGCCGCACGACCGCTTCACCTGGTTTCTCGAAGTGGCACCCGTCCTGATCGGGCTCCCGGTCGTCATCCTCACCGCGAAGCGCTTTCCGCTCACGCCGCTGGTCTGCACCCTGCTCGCCATCCACGCCTGCGTTCTGATGGTGGGTGGCAAGTACACCTACGCCGAGGTGCCGCTGGGCTACTGGGTCAACACGATCACCGGCTGGACCCGCAACAACTACGACCGGCTGGGCCACTTCGCGCAGGGCTTCGTCCCCGCCATCGTTGCCCGCGAGATTCTGCTCCGCACCTCGCCGCTCAAGCGGGGGAAGTGGATCACCTTCCTCTGTCTGTGCATCTGCCTCGCGATCAGCGCGACCTACGAACTGATCGAATGGCGCACCGCCGTCGCTACCGGCGGCGCGGCCGACGCCTTCCTCGGCACCCAGGGCGATCCCTGGGACACCCAGGAGGACATGGCGATGGCCGCCATCGGCGCCATCGTTGCCCTCACGACCCTCTCCGGGATGCACACCCTCCAGCTCAAGCGACTCGGCATCAGAACGTAGGCTTGGGAGGAGACACGTCGCGCGCCCATCCTCCCCCGGCCTGCCCATCCTCGCATCGATCCCCACGCCCCCGGTACCAGGCCCTGCGCACCAGGCGTCCGGCACTCCCCCAGCCTGAAACTCCCGGCGGACTGTCGCGTACGTTTGACCAGATCCTCAATCCGGTCAAATAGACGGGACCCATGCCCAGAGCGCTGCCCCCCGAAGTCCGCGACCGCCTCCTCGATGCCGCCGACCGGCTCCTCGCCGATGGCGGTTACGGGTCGATGACCGTCGAGGCCCTCGCCCGCGAAGTCGGCATCGGCAAGGGCTCCGTCTATTTGCTCTTCCCGAGCAAGCAGGACGTCGCGCTCGCCGCCATCGACCGGAATGCGGACCGGGTGCTCGCGAGCCTCAGGGAGATCGCCGCCGGCGGCGATGCCGCGCCGGTCCGCCTCCACGCCATGCTGCGCGCCCGGATTCTCGAGCGGTTCGACTATGCGCGCGGTCACTCCGGAAGTCTCGACGATCTGCTGGCCGCTTTCCGGTCGGAGCTGCTCGCCCGGCGCGCGACGCAGTTCACCCGGGAGGCCACCCTCTTCGCCCGGGTACTGGGCGAAGGAATCGCCGCGCGCGAGATCGCCCGGGTGCCGCCACGCGCCGCCGCGGAGGCGCTGATCACCGCGACCAACGCGCTGCTGCCCTTCTCGCTCAGTACCACCGAGCTCGGTCATCGCCGCACCGTTCTCGCGCGTGCCGAGCGGCTCATCCGGCTCCTGCTCACCGGCGTCGTGCCGGCGGGCGCTTCCTCACGGAGATAGTGCCATGCGTACCCGCTCCCTCTTCGGTCTCCTCGCCCTCGTCGCCGTCCCCCTCGCGGCGCAATCGGCTCCCCAGGCGCCGGCCGTCATCGATGCCGCACTCCGCCGGCAGGTGGTCGAGTCGCTCGCCGTGAATCTCGAGCGGAAGTACGTCTTCCCCGACGTCGGCAACCGGATGGCGGCCGACCTGCGCGCCCGGCTCGGGCGCGGCGAGTATGACGGGGTCACCGACGGGGAGGTGCTGGCCCGGACCCTGACCGGCAACCTGGGCGACATCGGCCACGACAAGCACCTCAACGTCGACTACTTCGCGCGGGTCGCGAACCCGGTCATCGACGAGCGGCCCAGCCGGGAGGAGCGGGCGCGCCGGGACGCCTTCATGCGCCGCATCAACTACGGCTTCGAGCGGGCCGAGCGGATGCGCGGGAATGTTGGCTACCTCGACCTGCGCGGGTTCGTCGATCTCGAGCATGGCCGGGCCACGGCGCTGGCGGCGCTCCGGTTCCTCTCGGGGAGCGACGCCCTCATCATCGATCTCCGGAAGAACGGCGGTGGGGAACCGGCGATGGTCGCGCTCATCAGCAGCATCCTCTTCCCGAAGGGGGAGAAGGTGCACCTCAACGACCTGGTCTGGCGGAAGGGGAACAAGGTGGAGCAGTACTGGACCGAGGCGAATCTCGATCTGCCCCGGATCACCGGCGAGGTCTACGTGCTCACCAGCAGCCACACCTTTTCCGCGGCCGAGGAGTTCACCTACAACCTCAAGCAGCTCAGGCGGGCGACGCAGGTCGGCGAGACCACCGGCGGGGGCGCGAATCCCGGTGAGGGCATCATCCTCGTTCCCCACTTCGGTGTCTTCATGCCGACGGGCCACGCGCGGAACCCGATCACCCACGACAACTGGGAGGGGAAGGGCGTCGTGCCGGAGATTGCCGTACCGGCCGATCAGGCGCTCAAGACCGCCTACGTGAAGGCGCTGGAGACACTCCTCGGGAAGGAGAAGGACCCGGAGATGCAGCGGGCCCTCACGGATGCGCTCGAGCAGGCCCGGGTGGCGAACTTCTGAGAGCCGCCAGTTCGTGCACGAAGGACTAAGCCCTGAATTCCCTGCAGTATGCCGGAACATCGAACTTCGTTTTTGCGGCTTTCAGCGACTGGTAGCGGACATTGCCGTAGATGGGTCGCGGATAGAACGGCCGGTCGAACTTGCCGAAGATCCACATGATGCCGCCGTACGAATTCGGATCCCGGCCGTCGAGCGAGTACTTGTTGTTCAGGTGCTCCAGCACCCGCAGCGCCTCCGCGGCGTTCGGCGTCCACTGGAGCACCGCCTTCCCCCACAGCATCCGCATGTAGTTGTGCATGAAGCCGTCGCGCAGGTAGGAGCGCTGCGCGGCGTTCCACAGCTCGTCGTGAGTCTCCGCCCGCTCCATCTGTTCCAGCGAGTAGAGGTAGGGGCGGGGATCGGCCTCGTGATTCGAGAGCTGCGTCGCCGCCCACGCCGGAATCGCGGCGGTGGTGCGGTGCTTCGGATTGAAGTGACAGAAGTTGTGCGCGACCTCGCGCCATACCAGCGCCTCGTCGAGGAACTTCCCATACTGCTCCGCCGGCCCCGCCTCCCGCGCGGCGAGCAGCACCTCGTGGATCGAGAGGTTGCCGAAGTGCAGCCAGGGGGAGAGCCGGCTGACGGCCTCGGGCTTGGTGGGGTCGTTCCGGTCGTCGGCATAGCGCGGCAGGCCGGTCTCGAGAAAGGCGGCGAGCCGAGCGCGGCCGGCCGTGGTGCCACCGCGAAAGACCGGCGAGGGCGGCACCGAGTGATCGACGTCGCACCTGGCCACCAGCGCCGCGATCTCCGCCCTGTTCCTCACCACCGTCGGCTCGAACGGCAGGTCGATCGTCGCCCGGACCTTCGGCTCCGGATTCTCCACCGGAAAGAAGAAGTGCGGCAGCGCGTCCATCAGGATCGGGCGGATGCCGCGTGCGGTACTGTGCTCCTTCTGATGGAACGCCATCGGCACCAGCGTCGCCGAATCCACTGCGATCACCGGGGTGACGGTCTTCTCCCGGAGCCCGCGAATCTGCCGCGGCACGATGAAGGTCGGGAAGTAGTCGGTCACGACCAGCGCTGCTCGCTCCGCGAGTGCCACGAGAGGGGACCAATCCGGACCGGACGCCGGCGGGGTAGGGGCGACCGGCCGGTCGCCCCTCCGCCCCGCCGGCCACTGCGTGAACTCCCCCACTGCGCCACCCAGCCAGAAGGCGTAGTTGATCCCCTTCGCGGCGAAGCCGGCGGAGAGATCGATCACGCTCTCGAGGATCCAGGTGTGGAAGCGGTCGTTCGCCCAGGGGTAGTCGTGCCGGAGACCGTGATAGACCTGCAGCGGAAGGCCGAGCTCGTTGGCGCGCTCGATCGCGAAATTGAGCGCGAAGTTGTCGTGCGCCCGATGCGTCGTCTGCATCCAGTACAGCACGAACTCGCCACCGTGACGGGGGCGACTATCGCTGGGCGCGAAGATCCGGGGATCAGATATGAGTTCCAAGTTCCGAGTTCCGAGTTCCGAGTGAGGCAAGTGCTTGGTGCGGGAGGAGCAACTCGGTCGCGGCGGTGGCGCTGGAAGATTCCCACCGGCCGATGAACCAGGTCAGGAGTGCCTCGAGCGGGGACCATAGGCCCCCGGCGCGGGCCGGTCAACTGATTGTTCAGACTTGGGCCCCCGGCCCCGATTGCCCCGTTTTCCGGGCTGCTGCGCATGAGCTATCCAGACCCCAACCGGAGACTTCATGCCCACCGCTCGTTCTGCACCGCTCCCTCGGCGTGTGCCGGTACTCCTCGCCACCCTGGCCGCGGTACTCGTCGCCTGCGGCGGAGATTCTTCACCCACCAATCCGTCGCCCACCACCGGCTCGCTCTCCGGCGTTGTGCGGGGCGCGGGGAACGCCCCGCTCGCCGGCGCGAATGTGACGGTTGGCACCCTGTCCGCCACCAGCGGCGCCGATGGTTCGTACAGCCTTGCCGACGTGCCCCTGGGGCCGCGAACCCTGGCGGCCTCGGCGGTAGGGTACGCCAGCTTCTCCACCCAGGTGACGGTGGTGGCCGGAGCCACGACCAGGGACATCGCGCTTCAGCGGGCCGTCGTCTTCCTCGCCGACACCGCCGCGCTCTACATTCCGCCCGGCGTGACCACGGTGCGGGCGGTCATGGTCTATCTCGGCAGCTTCGACACCCGTCCGGTGGCTACCAGTCAGTTCGACACCTCCCAGACCGGCGTCGCCATGCAGGTGTTCCGGAGCGGGGTGAGCACCATCCTGGATCAGCACGGTGTCGCGCTGATGGGCATCACGGCCGTGAGTCGCTCGGATGACGCCAGCATGGCAGCCGCCATCAACTCGGCGCTGTCGGCGCTCGCGACCGCAAGTGGCCATCTGGAGGTCGCGACGGCACCCCTCCTTCCGGTCGGCATGTCCGGCGGTGCCCGGCCCACCGATGCCCTCCTGCAACTCCAGCCCCAGCGGCTGGTCGGATTCTTCACCTGGATCGGCGCCTTTTCTACGTTCTCGACCACGGCGCAGATGCGCCAGGTGCCCGGGGCGCTGCTTCTGGCCGAACTCGACTCCATTGTCGACAACGCCACGGTGCGCACCTGGTTCGATGCCAACCGGTCTCAGGGGGCGCTCTGGAGTATCGGCATCCAGCCCAACGCGATTCATGATCCGCCGAACTCCGCGGTGCGCAACGCCATGTTTCAGTGGCTGGACGACGAACTGGCAGCGCGGCTCCCGCCTGGGGCAACCACGCTGGTGGCACAGTCGGAGAATGCGGGGTGGCTGGGCGATTTGACGGCCTTGACCATCTCGGCCCACGACCAGTACAGCGGCGATCCATTCACGGCGGCGTGGTTCCCGTCCCAGGCGTTCGCCGCGAGATGGCAATCCGTCGTTACGATCCCTTCGCAGTAAGGCGGGCGAAGTTGGCGCGGGCCCGCTCGGCGTCGGGTCGAAGCAGCGGGTCCGCGTTGCGCCAGAGGTCGGCCACGAAGCGATAGCAGCGGAGCGCCGTTTCCCGGTCGCCCATCCGCTCGGCGAGTTGCCCGCGCAGCAGTCGCGCGCGCACCGCCGAGGGGGTGGGCCCGCGCACGTCGCCCCAGCGATCCAGGAGCGCGGCCGCGGCCGAGTCCTCGCCTCGCTGCGCCAGCAGTTCGGCGAGCTTCACCTGTTCGAAGTGGCAGTCCCCCACACTGCAAAGCAGAAGGTTGAGACCGCGGAACGCGGCAATTGCCGCGGCGGTGTCCCCCCGGGCCAGGGTGAGCCACGCCGTCGCCGCGGGGGCGAGATAACGGCCGCGCAGCACCGCGCGCCCGGAGTCGGAGTGCTGCGCGACATCCGCGGCGCGCCGACCGAACCGTGCGATCGAGACGGTGTCTCCCCGGGCGTACCACCAGGGGAGGCCGAGCAGGTGGCGCTGCGGGGGCCACCCACCTCCCATGCTCCAGGCCGTGTCGCTGCCGAATCCCCGTGCGAAGGTGCGCGCCACCAGCGTGTCGGGCAGCAGGCCGAGCAGGGCCAGGTCGAGGAACGGATCGCGCATCGCGGCGATGCCACGCATCGCCTGGTGGAGGCCGATACCCTCAACCTCGGCCGCTCGGGCGAGGTGGCCGCGGGAGGCGAGCGCGAATGCATGCCAGACTGGAAACGCCGCCGGGTCGAACCCCGTGATCGGCTTGGCCCGATCGTGGCGCCCCTCGGCCAGCGCTTCCATGATGCGCACCACCGACTCGGCGCTATCGGGCCACCACTGGAGAGCGTCGATACCGACCCAGGCGAGGGTATTGCCTGACGAAGCGGCGATCGCGGAGTCGGTGGCTCGCCGATCTCCCTCCCGATCCATCAGGAGCAGCGTCAGTGCCGCACTCGCCGGCGCGCTCGATGACCGCGCGTGGGCCAGATAGGCGCGGGCGAGCTGGCGGGCCAAGGCGGTGTCGCCGGCCCAGAGCGCCAGGCCCATGGCGTGTTCGTACGCGGGGGTGAAGCCCGAGTCGAGCGCAATTGCCTGACCGAATGAATGACGGGCGCTGGCGAAATCCCGGCCCCCCGAGCCAAACGGGTGGTACTCGATCTCGCCGAGGGCGGTCCAGAGCACCGGATCCTCGGGGTAGCGCCGCACCAGGTCGTAGTAGCGGTGGCGGGTGGCGGTGTCGGCGGCGATGAGCCGGTCCGGGTCCTGCCGACCCAGCATGATCAGTCCGAGTGAATCGGCGGTCCGCTGCAGCCGCTCGCGCAACGACGGCCCATAGCCCAGCGCCACGGCCCGGCGCAGGTATGCGATGGACGGTGCGTAGCGCTCCCCGCTGGGGACACCCCAGTCCAGCACGGTCGCAAGCCGCGCAAGCGCCAGGCCGAAGGTCGTGTCGAGCGTGGCCGCCGTGTTGTAGTACGCCGCCGCCGAGTCCCACTCCCGCCGGCGATAGAGCTGCTCGGCCTGCAGGAAGGCCTTGAGTGCGGGAAGGCTGCGCGCTCCCATCGGCACTTCGCCTGACGAGGTGATCTGCCGCTCCTGCCCCATCGCGCCGAGGAGCGCGAGCGCCAGGGAGTCGGCGAGACGTCCCATGCGCGCTTGCTCGCCAGCCACCTCCAGGTCCCGCCGCACGACGCCCCGGCCCCGGTCCAGCACGCTGGCGCGGAGCAGCACCGAGTCGGCGCCGACCCGCACCACGGTGCCGAAGATCACGAGGCCCGCTCCCAGCTCTCGCCCGTAACGCTCCGCCGAGGCCTGGTCGCTCCGTCCCACCCAGCGGGGCAGCGCCATCGAGGGCGACACGCTCCGGAGCGGGCCGGCGCCATCGAAGTCGCGGGAGAGCAGGTCGGCCAGCCCTTCGCGCCACGGCTCGAGCGAATCCCCCAGCGCATCGAAGGGAGCCACCGCGACGAGATTGGCGTCGACCCCGGACACGGTCGAGGTGCGCGCGCGTGCCGCCCAGACTCCGAGGGCGACCAGCGTCGCGAGCACCGCGAGCATCAGTCCGCTGCGCGCGTACGACCGCGTCGCCGGCCTGGCCGTTGTGAGGGCCTCGATGCGCCGGCGTACCTCAGCGGCCGATGCGGGGCGCGATGCGGGGTCCCGCGCCAGGAGCGCGAGCACCAGCGCGTCGAGGTCTGGAGCAACTTCCGGCCGGAGCGACGACGGAGGAGCCGGCGGCGTCTCGCTTGTGATGGGTCGCCGGCCGGTGAGCATCTCGTAGAGCACCGCGGCGAGGGCCCAGAGATCGCTTCGGGCATCGACCGGCCGCCCCTCCGCCTGCTCGGGGCTCATGTACGCCGGCGTGCCGGAGGTGTCCCGCGGACCATCACCGGCGAGCGTCGCGATCCCGAAATCGAGAAGGCAGGCGCCCCGCGCGGTGATCAGGATGTTCTCCGGTTTCACGTCCCGGTGTACCACCCCCGCTGCATGGGCCGCGCCGAGTCCCTCCGCCACCTCGGCCGCGAGGCGCAGCGCCTCCTCCACCGGGAGCAGCCCCTCCGCGAGCCGCTCGCGGAGCGTGCGCCCCTCACGCCAGGCCATGGCGATGTAGACCAGGCCTGCCCCATCCCTCCCGACATCATGCACGGTGGTGATGCGGGGATGGTCGAGCCCCGATGCGATCCGGGCTTCGGTCTCGAAGCGGGCCACGGCGGCCTCGTCGGCGCCGAGGGTCGGGGCGAGCACCTTGAGCACCACGCGCCGTCCGAGTGCCGGGTCACTGGCGAGGTAGACGATGCCGGTGGCGCCGGCGCCGAGGACCCGTTCGATCTCGTAGCGGCCGATGCGTTCCGGCGTGCCGGTCAGCTCCGAGTCGAGCAGCGCCCGGGCCCGCACCAGGTCGAGCTTCTCGAGGAAGTCAGGATTCATGGCGGCTCGCCATGCAGCGCCCGCCAGAGCCACTCACGCGCCGCGGCCCAGTCGTTCTTCACCGTCCGGGGCGAGATCCCGAGTGCCTCGGCGGTGTCCTCTATGGTCATCCCGCCGAAGAAGCGGCACTCCACCACCCGCGCCTGCCGCGGCTCCACCTCCGCGAGCGCGGTCAGCGCGGTGTCGAGCTCCACCAGTTCGAACCCATAGGCATCGAGCGCGGGGATCGTCGCCTCGTCGAGCGGGATGGTGTCGCGCACCCGCCGGGTCTGCCGTCGCCGGGCCGCATCCACCAGCACGCGGCGCATCGCCTGGGCCGCCGCGCCATAGAAATAGGCTCGGCCGCGGCGCGTGACATCAGGGTGACCGGTGAGACGGAGGTAGGCTTCGTGGACCAGATCGGTGGTCTGCAGCGTGACCTGCGCCCCCTCGCGCGCGAGCTGGCGATGAGCCATGGCGCGAAGCTCGTGCAGGATGACCGGCACGAGATCGGGGAGGGTACCGAGATCGTCGGGAGCAGACATCGGCTAAAGCTGCGGTTCTCCTGGACGGGCCGCCAGAGCGGGGCGGGTTGCGGGTTCCGAGTTCCGAGTTCCGAGCGCTTGGTACTAAGTACTTAGTACTAAGTACTTAGTACTTAGTACTTGGTGCCTGGTGAGAGTGTGAGGCGATGCCCCCATTCACATCATCCCCAGACCGCACTTACCCCGCATCGTACGCGAACGTCCATTCACTCTGGTCCGGCTTCAGCCCAGCCAGGAAGCGCTCCCGCTCATGCCGCATTGCTTCCAGCTCCTCCGGCGCGATCCGCTCGAGCTGCTTGAGGACCAGCGCCATCCGCTGCCCAACGTCCAGCCGTCGCTCGCGGATGTCGTCGAGGAAGCTCCAGTACAGGTAGTTGAACGGGCAGGCGTCCGGGCCGGTACGGAGCTTCGGATCGTAGCGGCAGCCACCGCAGTAGTTGCTCATCTTGTTGATGTACGCCGCGCTCGACACGTAGGGCTTGCTCGCCAGCAGGCCGCCGTCGGCGAAGGTCCCCATCCCGACCACGTTGGGGAGCTCGACCCACTCCATCGCGTCCGAGAACCCCGCCCAGAACCACTCCGACAGCCGGAGCGGATGCACCCCCGCCAGCACCGCGAAGTTGCACAGGATCATCAGCCGGTGAATGTGATGCGCGTACGCCGTGTCCCGCACCGCCCGGACCGAGTCGCCGAGGCAGGCCAGCTCCGTCTCTGCCGGGTCCCAGTACGCCCGGGGAAGCGGCCGGGTGAAGCCGAAGTAGTTGTGCTCCCGGTAGCCCGGCATCTCCCGCCAGTAGATGCCGTTCACATACTCCCGCCAGCCGATGATCTGCCTGACGAAGCCCTCGAGCGAGGCGAGGGGTATCGCATCCGGTCCGTCGAGCGCGAACTCGGAACCCGGAACTCGGAACTCCCCACCACGCACACCAGTCTTCCATGCGCGAACGGCCTTCTCGATCACCTCGCTCGGGTGCAGCAGCCCGACATTCATCGCCGCGCTGAGCCGCGAGTGGTAGAGGTAGCGCTCCCCGCTCAGCATCGCGTCCTCGAACGGCCCGAAGTCCGCGAGGCGCTCCGTCACGAACTCCTCCAGTGCCTCGAGCGCCTGGGCGCGGGTCACCGGCAGGTCGAACCCCGCCGTACTCCCCCAGTGCGGCTCCATCCGGTTCACCAGCCGGATCACCTTCTCGGTGATCGCGTCGGGCGGGAACGGCTTCGGCGCCGGCGGGACGCCATGCTTCCGGAGTGCGGACGCGGTCTTCCGGTTCTGGTGATCGAGGTTCCAGTCTCCGCCGACCGGCTCGCCATTGGCTTCGACGAGGATGCCCAGCCGCTTCCGCTGCTGCCGGTAGAAATCCTCCATCCGGAGCAGTTTCCGCCCGCGGGCCCACTGCTGGAACTCCGCCCGCGATGTCAGAAATCGCCTGTCGGGGAGCATCCGAATCAAAGTTCCGAGTTCCGGGTTCCGGGTTTCTCGGGGATGGCCTGTCGAGAGGCCGCCGGCTGGCTGGTCCTCGATCTCAGGTACTCGGAACTCGGAACTCGGAACCCGGAACTGCTTTTCGGCACTCGGAACTCGGAACTTCTTTTGCAGTTCAGTCAGGCTTTGTGTGATCCCCCACTCCGCCGGCTCCTGCACCAGCACCTCCGACGGGGCAAACTCGGCGATGTGCGCCTCGATCCCCGCCGCATAGCTCGGCGCCACCCGGTGGTCGACCTCGTACCCCGCCGCGCGCAGCTCCGCCACGAAGTGCCGCAGCGCCGAGAGAACCAGCACCAGCTTCCAGCGATGATAGGGGAGGGCCGAGCCCTTGCCGGTGCTCTCGACCACGAGCACTCGGCCGTCGCCCGGCGCCGGCGGGAGATGCGCCGTCGCGGTCGAGAGTTCCCACGGGCCGACGAACCAGGTGGGGCGGTGTGCGGTCACGAGCAGAATCTATCCTGATCTCCGGCACACTCGTCCAAGGTTGTGGCACCTGGCAGCAGATCCTGGCGAAGGCCGGGAGGCAGAGTGGCGGGTCGGACTAGTCCGAGAGGGGGATGTCGCATTCTGCCTCACAATATCGCTCCTACGAGCAGGTTGGCCGGGCGGAAGCCCCGGGAGATGTTTCATGGCCGGATCCCCCCGTTCCGGCGACGGCCGGAGGGCCTGCGTGCATGAAGCGACTCAAGCGAACTCCCCGGAAGGCCAAGGCGCTCCCGGCGTTCCGCGTGATCGGAATCGGGGGCTCCGCCGGCGGCATCGCGCCGTGCGCCGAGCTCCTCGCCGCGATCCCCGCGAGCACTCCCGTCGCCATCGTCGTCGCAATGCACCTCTCGCCGAGCCACGCGAGCGGACTGGCCGCGATCTTCTCCCACTCCACCTCGATGACCGTCGCCGAAGCCCGCGAGGGTGAGATGCTCGCGGCCGGCCACGTTTACGTCATCCCCCCGGTCTCGGCGATCGTCGTTCGCGACGGTGCGCTTCACCTCGAAGCTCGCTCCGGCCGCCGCGACCCCCCGTCGGTCATCGACCGGCTCTTTGCATCGCTCGCCGTCAGTCTGGGCGATCAGGCCGTGGGGGTGGTCCTCTCCGGCACGGGCACCGATGGCTCGGCTGGTCTCCAGGCCATTCACGAGGCCGGGGGTGTCACCTACGCCCAGTCCCTCGGCACGGCCCAGCAGGACGGGATGCCGGGAAGTGCCGTGACACTTGGCGTGGTGGACCACGTGCTCTCGCCGGACGCGATCGGGCGGGCGATCACCTCGGGGTCGGTGCCCTCCCACGTTCCGGCCGCTGCCGCCGCTCCGGACAGCGTTGAACCGGTCGTGCCGGCCGCGGCCACCGCGGCCCCGATCCCGGAGATCGAGGCCATCATCCGGGAACTGGGTACGGTGACCGGCGTGGACTTCTCCCACTACAAGCGGCCCACCCTCGAGCGCCGCATCGCCCGCCGGATGGAACAGCTGGGGCTCGCCGATCGCGGGAGCTACCTCACGCGGCTCAAAGAGGAACCGGAAGAGGCGATGCACCTCTACCGCCAGGTGCTCATCCACGTGACCGAGTTCTTCCGGGATGCCGAGAGTCTCACGGAGCTGCGGCGGACCGTGCTGATGCCGCTCCTGCAGGGAAGAAAGACGAAAGAGCCGCTCCGTATCTGGGTCGCCGGCTGTGCCACCGGCGAGGAGGCCTACTCGGTAGCGATCGAGGCGCTCGAGGCCGCCGCGGAGGTCGGTGCGACCAGCACGATCCAGATCTTCGCCACCGACCTGAGCGAGCCGGCGCTCGCCATCGCCCGCGCCGGCACCTACCCCGAGAGCATCGCGACCCGGGTCTCGCCGGAGCGGCTCGCGCAGTTCTTCCGGCGGACCGAAACCGGCTACGAAGTGCACAAGCGGCTCCGGGCCATCTGCATCTTCGCCCGCCACGACCTGACCCGGGATCCGCCCTACTCGCGGATGGACGTGGTGATCTGCCGCAACGTGCTCATCTACCTCGATGCCGTGCTGCAGCGGCGGGCGCTGCGCACCTTCCATTACGCGCTCAAGCCCGGTGGCTCCCTCCTGCTCGGTCCCGCCGAGACCACCGCGCTGGTGGGCGACCTGTTTCTCCTGAGTGACCGGAAGCACCGCCTCTACCTGCCGAGCGGTGTGCGGACCCAGCTGCCGCTGCTCGAGGTGCTGGCGCAAAGGGCGCATCCGCCGGGTGAGCCGCACGAACGCCCGATCACCGTACCGTCCCATGAGGGACGCTCCGTCGCGGAACTCGAGCGCCTCGCCGAGCACATCTACCGGCACGACTTCTCCCGCGCCCGGATCATCGTCAACGGCGAGCTGGAGATCGTGCATCTCCAGGGCGCGTCGGGGCAGTACCTCGAGGAGCCGGCCGGCGAGCCGACCACCCGGTTGCTCAAGGCCGTGCGTCCCGGACTGCGCGTCACCCTGGGGCGTCTGCTCCGCGAATCCGAGAAGTCCGGGGTCCGTGTCAGGCATGCCGGCGTCCGGTTCGAGGGCGGTTCCCGCGTCCGCGCCGTCGACCTGACCGTCTTCCCGCTCGCGCGCGAGAAGGGGCGGCCGGGGTACAGCCTGATCGTCTTCGAGCCGCACGCCGTTCCGCTCCGCAAGCCCCTCAAGGCCGGCGGGCGCGCCACCCCGGCGGCGCGCGGCACCCAGCTCCGGATCCGCGAGCTGGAGCAGGAACTCGCCGAGACCCGCGACTACATGGCCTCGGTGGTGGAACTCCACGAGTCGGCCCAGATCGAGCTGCAGGCGGCCTACGAGGAGGCGCTCTCGAGCAACGAAGAGTACCAGAGCACCAACGAGGAGCTGGAGACGACGAAGGAAGAGCTGCAGTCGATGAACGAGGAGATCACCACCCTCAACGAGGAACTCCAGCACCGCAATGCCGAATTGGGGCAGTCCGTCGCCGACCTCACCAACATCTTCGACAGCATCTCGACGCCACTCGTGCTGATCGACCGGGAGCTGCGGATCCGTCGCTTCAGCCCCGAGGCGGGCGCAACCTTCGGCCTCACCCCCGAGGATCTGGGCCAGAGCCTCGGCGAGCGGCCCTGGAAGGTGTCGCCCCCGAACCTGGTCGCGCTCGGGCGCGAGGTGCTCGCCGATGGCGAGACGCGCGAGGCGGCGGTGACCGATGGCGCCGGCCGCGCCAATCTCCTCCGCATCTCTCCCTACCGTGCCCCGGACCGGAGCGTCGTCGGCCTGGTGCTCGCCCTGGTCGATGTGGAGACCCTGCACCAGCTCGTGCACGTCACCGAGCTCGCGCTGCAGCACAGCAACGCGATCATCGACACGGTCCAGCACCCGCTCCTGGTGCTCGACGCGTGCGCCCGCATCCTGCGGGCGAACGGCGCCTTCTGCCGCACCTTCAACCTCGATGCCACCGCGCTCAAGGGGCGGCCGATCTACCAGATCATGAGCAGTGACTGGGACTTCGTCAGCTTCCGCGAGCTGGTCGAATCGGGGGGCAGCAGCCGCGAGATCGAGGTGACCCACAACTTCCACGGGCTCGGGGAACGGATCATCTCGCTCAGCGCCTACCGGATGCTGGAGCCGGGGAGCACCGAGCCAAGCCTGCTGCTCGCCATCGATGATGTGACGGAGCGGCGCCGCATGGAGGGCTACATCCACCAGGCGGCGAAGGCCGAGGCGACCGGCGTGCTCGCGGGCGGAGTCGCCCACGACCTGAACAACCAGCTCACCGCGCTGCTCGCCTTCGTGGAGGAGCTCGAGGCCGGCGACGCCTCCCCCGAGGACCGCGTCGCCTACCTGGCCGAGGTGCGGCACGCCGGGGAGAACATGGCGGAGACCACCAAGCAGCTTCTCGCCTTCGGACGGCGTCAGCTCCTCAAGCTGGTGCCGATCGAGGCCAATACGCTCATCGCCGTCGAATCGAGCCTGCTCCGTCGCGTCCTCGGTCCCGGTGTCGAGCTGGTCACCCATCATTCGGACCGGCCGCTCTGGTTCACGGCGGATGCCGTCCAGATGGAGCACGTCTTCCTCAATCTCGCCTTCAATGCCCGCGACGCGATGCCCGGCGGGGGGCGGCTGGAGATCGGGGCGCAGCACGTCGTCATCGACGGGGACTACATCAAGCGCTACGGTGCCGCGAGTGCCTCGCCGGGCGGATACGTCCGCCTGAGCGTGCGGGACACCGGAAGCGGCATGGACGCCGCCACGCTCGCCCGGGTCTTCGAGCCCTTCTTCACCACCAAGGAGGTCGGGCGCGGGACGGGGCTGGGCCTCGCAAGCGTCTACGGCATCGTGAAGCAGAGTGGCGGGTGGATCTGGGTGGACAGTACCCCCGGACAGGGCACGACGATCAATGTCGATCTTCCGGTGACGCGGGGCGCGGCCCTCGAACCGGTGCCACCCCCCGCGATCACCGACACGACGGCACCGCTCGAGGACGCGACGATCCTGGTCGTGGACGACGAGGAGGCGGTGCTCCGTGCCGTCGCGCGGATGCTGCGCCGGCTGGGCTACCACGTCCTCGAGGCGACGGGCGGGGTCAGCGCGCTCGAGATTGCCTCACACGGAGATCAGGTGATCGACCTGCTGCTCACCGACCTGGCCATGCTCGGCATGAACGGGCCGGAACTCGCGACCCGGATGACCGAACTCCGTCCCGAGACCCCGGTGCTCTACATGAGCGCCCACCCCCAGAAGCACCTGGTGAGCCTCGGCTGGCTCACCTCGGCCGAGCCGCTGCTCACCAAGCCGTTCACGCTCGATGAACTCACCGCCGCCGTGCGCACCGCCCTCGCTACTGGGATGGTCCGGCGGTCGGCGTGATCGCGGCGGTCGGCAGCACCTCCGCACCCCGCCCCGCCTCCACGACAGCGCTCTCGATCGCCGCCCTCCCCAGCGCCCGGAGCATGCCGCCAAAGACGTACTGATGCACCGGCCAGAGCGCGTACCAGTACACCTGGCCGAACAGTCCGCCCGGATCGAAGATGGCGGTCTGGTGGATGATGCTGCCGCCGTCCTTCGCCTCCACCTCGAACTGCAGCCACGCCCGGCCCGGCACCCGCATCTCGGCGCTGAGGCGGAGCAGGCGGTTCGGCTCCATCGCCTCGACCCTCCAGTAGTCCACGGTGTCGCCGGGATAGAGCCGCTCCGGATCGCGCCGCCCGCGCCGGAGTCCGATGCCCCCGAAGACCAGGTCGACCCACCCGCGAAAACGCCACAGGATGTTGGCGTGGTACCAGCCGGTGGTGCCGCCGATGCGGCTGATCGGGCGAAAGGCCGCGGCGGGAGTCGCCGCGACGGCGAGATGCCGCGCATCCACCAGCCGGGTACCGAGCCGGATGCCGCCCCAGCCGCGCACCTGTCCCATGGATGACCGCGCATCCGACCAGCGGGTCGCGGCAAAGGCACGATCCTCATTGGCGAGCGACCGGGCCATCGCCACCTTGAGCCCCCGCGGCACGACCGTGAAGTCGCGGAGGGCCGAGTCGTCCCGCACCAGCGTCTCGTTCCTGAGGCCCTCGATGAGGGCGCGGCCGACCCGCGCATAGACCGGGGTCACCAGCGCGAGCCAGAGGCTCGAGAGCCTGGGCGTGAGGAAGGGAACCCGGATGTAGACCCGCGCGAGTCCCCGCTGCCGGGCGTATTCGTCCATCAGATCCGCGTAGGAGACCTTGTCGGGGCCACCGATCTCGTAGATCCGGCTCTCGGCGAGCGGCACCGTGAGTGCCTGACGCAGATACGCGATCACATCCTCGATCCCGATCGGCTGGGCGCGGGTGGAGACCCAGCTCGGCATGATCATGATCGGCAGCCGGTCGACGAGGGCGCGGATTACCTCGAACGACACGCTCCCCGAGCCGACGATGATCGAGGCGCGGAACTCCAGCGTCGGCACCCCCGACTCCCTGAGGATCTGCCCCACCTCCTGCCGGCTGTCGAGGTGACTGGAGAGCTCCGCGCCGCGGCCGAGCGCGCCGAGGTAGATGATCCGCCTGACGCTGGCGGCGAGGGCCGCGGCGGCGAAGTTCCTGGCCCCGATCCGGTCCGCATCCTCGAACCCCGCCTCCCCCCCCATCGAGTGGACCAGGTAGTAGGCGCTCTCGACGCCGGCCAGCGCGGCGGTGAGGCTGGCCGGGTCCATCACATCACCCGCCACTACCTCGGTATTAACGGCGACCCGCTGGTGCATGTACTCGGGGCGCCGGGCGAGGCAGCGGATCCGGTGGCCACCGGCCTCGAGGGCGCTGAGCAGCCGACCGCCGACGTAGCCGGTGGCGCCGGTGAGGAGGATGCGGTTGTCGGTCATGGAGAAGCCGGGTGGCGAGAGGGAGCGACCGGCTGGTCGCCCCGGCGGCGTTGGTGTGGGCGAATGGTACCCCGGTTGCGCCGCTTGGTGCATGAATCCCCGAGCTAGATCGTTTGGGGGGCACCTCGCCGGACCCACCACGCACAAGGGGCCGCGATGAATCGCGGCCCCCGCGAGCGGAACTCGGCACGCGGTACTATTTCGACGGCACCCCCCGCGCGCGTCGGCTGCCCCATCCCGAGCAGTACACCGCACCATTCACATCGACGCCGCAGGCGGCGAACGGAGTCTGCTGGCCGTCCATATCGGCGAACTGGACGGTGGCGGCCATGAGGAGAGGAGTGTTCTGGGAGACATCGCAGCACTCCGGGCTTCCCCAGGTGTATGGAAGGCCGTCGCTCCCCAAGGCGAAGATCTGCTCGAAGTTGCCGTTTGCCAGCGACTGAAAGGTGTGTCCACCCGCGACCAGCAGCGGGTCAGGGGCAAGCCCCGTGGTATCGCCATGGCCGAGGCCGCCGAACCAGTTGAGACCCCAGCAGTAGGCCTGGTGTGCCGTCGTGAGCCCGCAGGTGAGGTCAACGCCGAGGCTCACATCCATGAACTGGTAGCCGACGGCGACGGGGATCGGGGTCGGATAGATCCCGTGCGGCCGGGCGCCGAAGGCGCCGGTGTCGCCAGCTTGCTGCCCCCAGCAGAACAGCGCGCTGCTCCCGTTGATGGCGCAGCTGTGGAACGTCCCCACGTGCACCGAGGCAAAGCTCTCGGCCGACTGCACCCTGACCGGTGCCAGCGAATACTGCGCTCCGCCCGTCTGGAGCGTCGAGTCGCCGAGCAGCGCATACTGGTTGCTGCCCCAGCACCAGACCTCGCCCTGGGCGGTGCGGCCGCAGGCGGTGCCGAGGGGGTAGTTCCCGTTGGCGGAGATCTGGGTGAAACGCATCGCCGTCGTCACCGGAACAGGCACGGTTGCGGTGTCGGTCGTCGCCCCACTGCCTAACTGGCCGCCGGCATTGACGCCCCAGCACCAGGCGGCACCGGTGAGGTCGATTCCGCAGATGAAGTTGCTCTTGGCGGCGCTGAGTGCGCTGAAGGCGATGTTCCCGCTGACCTCGGCCGCGGTGTCGTTCGGCGTGTTCGACGCGAAGCCCCGGCCCAGGGTGCCGAAGTAGTTGGCGCCCCAGCACCAGGCCTTGTGTGAGGCGTCGAGCGCGCAGTTGAAGCCGCCGCCGCTGGTGAGCGAGACCGCGTGCAGTGTGCTCGACGTCGCCTGCACCGTCACCGCCGCCGCATGCCCTGACCCGATCGTCAGCACGCGGTTCCCCTCCGGGACGCCGAGTTCCCAGAGGGCCGCGATCTGCCCGGCGGAATCCGTCTCGGTCGCGAGCGGCGTCACCGAGTCGCCGGGGGCCGACCAGGTGATCGCGGCCCCGGGCATCGGGTGGCCGACCTTGTCGAGTGCCAGGACGACGACCGTGTCCGCCAGCCACCCCGGCGTGCCGGTGAGCTGGGGAGCGGACAGGAGTTGGAGCGAGGCTGCGGTCGTCGGCGACGGCGGCGAGTCGGTTCCGCAGGCCGCCAGCGCACCGCCGGCCACGAGCAGGACCCCCAGGCTCGGTCTCGACATGGTCCCTCCGGTTGTCTGGATTGGTGGAATGTACGGGTGACGTCGTCCGACCCGACAGGCACACCGCGTGGCGGGAAAGCCGGAGGCGCGACCGGCCGGGTCGCCGGGAGCGGATGCGGACCCCGGAAGCCAGGGGCAACGCACGGTGAACCAGCGAGCGGATGCTGACCCCGAAAGCCAGGAGCAACGCACGGTGACCCAGCGAGCGGATGCGGACCCCGGAAGCCGGAGGCAACGCACCGTGGCCCGGCGAGCGGACGCGGACCCCGGAGCGGGCGTTGCGCGACCGAGCGCCCCTCAGGAGCGGCGCAGCCGCGACCCGGGCGCGAGGAAGTGCCGAGCCCGCGGAGGGGTCCGCGATCCGTGAGCGCCGGAACCCCAAGTCCCGATTCAGGTTGACCCAGCCCCACCCGATAACTAGCTTACCGTCCCTTCCAAGGGGCTGTAGCTCAGCTGGGAGAGCGCTGCAATCGCACTGCAGAGGTCAGGGGTTCGATCCCCCTCAGCTCCATAGATGAAACGGCGAGGCCCCGATTCCGGGGCCTCGCCGTTTCAGTTCCGAGTTCCGAGTTCCAAGTTCCGAGTGCTTCCGGGGTGGTCCCGTGCGAGTGCCAGGGAGCCGGCGGTGCGCCTGCCTGCAGGACTCGGAACTCGGCACTCGGAACTCGGTACTGTTTTTGCCTTCCTAGTCGGCGTGACCGCCATTTTCAACGACTTAGCCCCCGTAGCCGGCGCCCAATCCGGCAGTTTGCCTCGGCCTGCCGGCCGGGGAGGGGTGGAGTCCGCCGATGTCCGGCTCTCCGAAGTCGTCTCGGCGCTCTCCTACGCGCTCGACATCACCGAGGGGCAGCCCGCCGGCCATGCCGTCCGCACCTGCATCATCGGGATGCGTCTGGCGGATCTCGTCCACCTCTCCCCGGACGAGAAGTCCTCCCTCTTCTACGCCCTGCTGCTCAAGGACCTGGGCTGTTCCAGCAACGCCGCCCGGCTCGCCCGGCTCTTCCGGGCCGATGACCTGGCACTCAAGCGCGCCCACAAGGTCACCGACTGGACCAAAGGGGCCGACGCGGCGAAGTACGCCTTCCATCACTCCCGCCCCACCGAGGGGGCGATGGCCCGGGCGTGGCACACCCTGATGATGGGGATGACGGAGCAGGGGAGCGGCCGCGAGATGACCGAGACCCGCTGCGAGCGGGGTGCCGACATCGCCAGCCTGCTGGGGCTCGACCCTGCGACCCAGGATGCGATCCGGGCCCTCGATGAACACTGGGACGGCCGCGGCATGCCCTACTACCGCCGCGGCGACCAGATCCCGCTGCTCGGCCGGATCGCGGGGCTGGCGCAGACCGTCGAAGTCTTCGCCAGCAGCTTCGGTGTCGGCGCCGCGTACGACGTGGCGCGGGCGCGGAGCGGCACCTGGTTCGATCCGGCGCTGGTCGAGGTCCTTGAGGTGCTCGAGTCGGAACACGCCTTCTGGGGCACCCTCGTCGCCACCGATCAGCTCGAATACGTCGCCGATCTCGAGCCGGCCGACCGGGTGCTCATCGCCGATGAAGCCCGCCTCGATCAGGTCGCCGAGGCCTTCGCCAAGGTCATCGACGCGAAGTCGCCCTATACCGCGCTTCACTCGGTGGGCGTCGCCTCCGTCGCCGTCGCCATCGGTCGCGGACTCGGCTGCTCCGAGGACGACCTCGTCACCCTCCGCCGCGCCGGCCTGCTCCACGACATCGGCAAGCTAGGCGTCAGCAACCAGATTCTCGACAAGCCGGGACGGCTGACCCCGGAGGAGATCCTCCAGGTGCAGGAGCACCCGCGCCATACCCTCGAGATCCTGGTGCGGGTGCGCCGGTTCGCGGAGTTCGCCGAGATGGCCGCCGCGCATCATGAGAAGCTGGACGGCAGCGGCTATCACCTCGGGATCTGGGGGATGCAGCTCTCGCCGATGGCCCGGATCCTGGCCGTGGCGGACATTTGTGAGGCGCTGAGCGCCGAGCGCCCCTACCGGAAGGCGCTGCCCCGGGACGAGGTGCTCAAGATCATGCAGAAACAGGTCGGGACGGGGCTCTGCCCGATGGCGTTCGAGGTGCTGGAATCGCTTCCCGACTTGGGGCTACCCTCCATGAAGAGTGCTTAGAGCCTGGTGCTTAGTGCCTGGCAGCTCAAAGAAGAATCAGGCGTTCCCGCCCCCCTCCGCACCAAGCACCAAGCACTATGCACTCTGAACCAGGCGCCACGCCCTAGCGTCCGCCTCGCAAACCCCACACATTCTGCCGGAACCTCCCATTCGATGAGCCTGGCGTGGCAGCCATCCCCTCTGGCCTGGCCGATGCATTGCACGATCGCTACCGGATCGAGCGCGAGCTCGGTCAGGGAGGGATGGCGATCGTGTACCTCGCCGAGGACGTCAAGCATCAGCGCCAGGTCGCGGTAAAGGTCCTCCGTCCCGAGCTGGCCGCGCTGCTCGGTCTCGATCGCTTCCTCCGTGAAATCTCCCTGACCGCAAAGCTGCAACATCCCCACATCCTGCCCCTGTTCGATTCAGGCGTGGTGCCCCTGCCGCACGAAGTGGCGAAGGGGCTGGAGGGCGGAGGCTCGCCTTACTATGTCATGCCGTACATCCCCGGCGAGTCGCTCCGCCAGCGGCTCGAGCGGGGCGGGCCGCTGCCGATCGACGAGGCGCTGAGCATTGTACGGCAGATCGCCGAGGCGCTCGACTACGCCCATCGGCAGGGAGTCGTCCACCGCGACCTCAAACCGGAGAACATCCTCCTCCACGACGGCAACGCCCTCCTCGCCGACTTCGGCATCGCGCTGGCCGTACGGCAGGCCGGTGGCGACCGCCTGACAGAGACCGGACTCTCGCTCGGCACGCCCGGGTACATGAGTCCGGAGCAGGCCACCGCCGACCCCGCGGTGGGGGCGCGGTCGGACATCTACTCGCTGGGCGCGGTGCTCTACGAACTGCTGGCCGGAGAGCCCCCCTTCACCGGCTCCAATGCGCAGGCCATCATCGCCAAGGTCATCACCGCACCGGTGGTGCCGCTCCGCGTGCTGCGCCCGACGGTGCCGGAGGCGGTGGAAGCAGCGGTCACCAGGGCACTCGCCAAGCTGCCGGCCGACCGGTTCGCCTCGGCACGGGCGTTCATCGAGGCGCTGAGCGCGTCTTCGCCGGTGCGCCCTCAGCGCCAGGTGCGATGGCCCAGGTTCATTGCGGTTGCCGGTGTGATCACGGTCGTGCTGGCGGGCGCGTGGGCGCTCGGGACGGCTCGGCGCCGGGGTCCTGAGCCGACCCCGGTGCGACCGGTGCAGCTCACCTTCGAAGGCGACGTGGTGACGAGTGTGATCTCCCCCGATGGCCAGCTGCTCGCCATGATGACGGGGAACGGCCCGAAGGGCGACCTGATCGTTCGCGACCTCCAGGGTGGCTCGGTCACCCGGCTTGCTGTCGCCGAGACCGCGGTTCCCTCGCTGCGCTGGTCACCGGACGGGGCAACGCTGCTCTTCAGTGGGCTGGACAGTTCCGGCACCTTGGTGACCGAGCTCTTCCCGAGGCTGGGTGGGGCGCCGCGCCGGCTGTACGATCTCGCCCGGTATCCTGCCTGGTCACCCGACGGCTCCCGCGTCGCGCTCTGGAGCCAGAACACCCCCACCGGTGTTCTGCTCATCAACCTCTCGACGCGGGCCACGGAGATGCTCCCCGTTGCCGACAGCGGCTACTGGCTGGACGAGGGGGACTGGTCACCATCAGGAAAGCTGCTCGCGATTCCCCGGACCCCGACCTCGGGGGCATCCCGCACCAACCTCGCCACCATCGCGCTGGATGGCTCAGGACTGCATCAGCTCGTGACGGACAGCCCATGGGTGGCGCGCCCGCTCTGGTCGCCGGGTGGCGGGGGCATCTTCTATCTCGCCGGGCAAGACCTCCGCTGGATCAGCGTCGGTCCCGACGGCAAAGCTCGCGGTGCCCCCAGGACCCTCGCCGTCCTTTCCGGGGCGGACGATCTCAGCCTGACACGGGACGGCCGCAAGCTTGTCTATACCCGCGCGATCCGAAGCACGAACATCTGGCTGGTGCAGCTCCCGCTCGGCGGACATTCGACGGACCTCGTGACCACGCAGCTCACCCACGGGACGGCGCGCCGGTCGGTGCCGCGATTCTCGCCCGATCGCCGGGCGGTGGCCTACGCCGAGAACAGAGGCAAGGTGGACCTCTTCGTCAGCCCTCGGGACGGGGGCGCTGCCCGGCAGATCAGCTTCAGCGGGGATTTCGAGATTGTGCCTCCGGCCTGGTCTCCCGACGGGAAGTCGCTGGTCGCCTGCGGCCGAAACCGGGGTGTGCTGGAACTCCGGGTCGTGACGGTCGCGGATGGCCGGATGCGGACCCTCCCCGGAGCGCTGCCGGGTGACTCGTGCAACCTGGCCTGGGCCCCGGGTCGCGACATCATCTATCAGCGGGAGGGGAATCACGCCTTCGGCCAGCTCGACCCGGAAACCGGCAAGGAAGGCGAGTTGACCGATCCTGATCCAGCGGCCTGGATCTGGACGCCGAGCTATTCACCAGATGGCGCCCGGGTGGCGCTGGGGCGCAATTCGAAGGTCGACTCCCTGACCGTGGCCATCCTCACGCTCGACTCGTCCCGGGCGCCAGTGAAGTTCGGCGTGGAAGAGCAAGTCCCGCTGGGGTGGTCCACCGATGGGCGGACGCTCTTCACCATGCTGGCCCGCGGCAGCCTCGTCCGGGCCATCCCGGTCGCGGGGGGACCGGAGAAGGTCCTGGGCAAGCTGCCGTTCGGCGCCTCGACCTGCCTCTCCGCGGTTCAGGAGGGGCAGACCTTGAGCCTGGTCTGCCGGGTGGAGGAGCGGACCGGGGATGTCTGGATGATCGACAATTTCGATACCGGGCCCGGGAAGGGGCTGGTGCCCTGACCCCCTCCAGCCCCTCCCCTACCCGAAGGCGCCTCCCCCCGCTAGTTTATTGCCCTCCTGATGCCCCTTGGTGTAACTGGCAACACGCCTGACTCTGGATCAGGAGAGTCCTGGTTCGAGCCCAGGAGGGGCAATGCCCGGAGAGAAATCTCCGGGCCTTTGTTTTGTGGGCTTGCCGTCGGACCTTCGGTCCTCCGGTCGAGCCCAGGAGGGGCAATGCCCGGAGAGAAATCTCCGGGCCTTTGTTTTGTGGGCTTGCCGTCGGACCTTCGGTCCTCCGGTCGAGCCCAGGAGGGGCAATGCCCACCGTGAAAACGGTGGGCCTCTGTTTTGGGGGGCTTGGCCTTCGACTCGAGGCCCGGGTAGGGGCGGAGCTCAGCTCCGCCCCTACTTTGCCCCGAGCCCAGGGTCGGGGCGGAGCTCAGCTCCGCCCCTACTTTGCCCCGAGCCCAGGGTCGGGGCGGAGCTCAGCTCCCCCCCCTCACTGCACCCCGAACCTGATCGCCGGCCTCACTGCCCGAAGCGGGTCCTGAAGGTCTGCCCGTAGCTCGTGGCGGTACCGTCATAGTTCGCGATCAGGTCGTACGGGCTCCCCCAGACATTCCAGGTCCAGGGCAGGTAGCTCCCCCCCTTCGCATCCATCCAGTCCATCAGGGCGTTGACGAAGCTGCTGCCGCCGTCGTCCTGGCCCAGCTCGCCGAGCACCAGCGGCACCTGGGCGGCCACCAGCCCGGCCGTGCTGTCCCAGCAGGCGAGCGTGTTGCACCAGCCACCCTTATAGATGTGCCACGCGGCCACCAGATTGCCGGTCGGATCGGTCGGCTTGTGGGCCAGCCATCCGGAGAGTCCGGCCGAGTATTCCACGCCGCCCAGCATGATCACATTGCCGGCCCCGGCCGCACGGATGGTGTCGACCAGCTCCTGCATCCCCGCCGCCGGGTAGTTCATCCCGCTGCAGCTCCCGCCATCCTTCCAGCAGCGCCACGCCTCGGGGGTGTCGCTGTTGTTGTCGGGATAGGGTTCGTTGAAGAGATCGAAGAGCACCCTCCCATTCCCCTTGAAGGTCGTCGCGACTCCATACCAGAAGTCGGGGGAGTGATCCCGGTCGGCCATGGGGGTCTGCGCGAGGGCCAGCACCGTGTCAGGCGCCGCCCAGTGGAGGTCGAGGATGGCGTAGAGCCCGGCGGCGTTGAGCCGCCCGACGTAGTCGATGATGGCCTGCCGGTAGTTGGCGCCCCCGTATGCGGCGGGGACGCCGTTGATGCCGAGCCAGCAGTCTTCGTTCATCGGCACCCGGACGGCGTTGGCCTGCCACGCGGCGATGGCCGCGACGGCCGCAGAATCCGAGGGGCCGTCGAAGATGCCCCAGCCCTGCGCACAGGCGTACTCGGTGCCGGAGTGGTTCACACCGCGCAGCCGGACCACCTGGCCCGCCGAGTCCGCGAGGTGGGTGCCGACGACGTGGAGGCCACCGGTCACCGGGGGAGGATTGCCACCGGGAGCGGTCCCGCCGTCGCTGCAGGCAATGGTGAGAGTGACACCGGACAGGAGCCAGAAAGAGCCGCGCAGCATGTGAACGAGCCTGGGATGGTGTGCCCTGAGCATGCACCCTCGGCGCCGGTTTCGCCGGTGAGGGGAGTCACGTCCGCGGGATCTCGCACCAGCGCCAGGACGGGAGGGATCGTGACCCCGGCGCTATCTTGCCACCCATGCCCGGGCTCCCGAAGCTCCCGCTCACCTCGCTGGCCATCACGGTCCTCGCCTCCGCCACGGTCGCTGCGGCCCAGACGACCGCCAGCTTCCGCGCCGCCGCGCACTACTCGGCCGAGCATTCGGGCGACGCGGTACTGGTCTTCCGCCGGGATACGCTGCTCCTCGAGGAGTATCAGAACGGTTTCGATGGCCGGATGCCGCACCAGCTCGCGAGCGGCACCAAGGCCTTCACCTGTGTGCTCGCCGCGCTAGGGGCGGGGGACGGGCTGCTCACCCTCGACGAGCCGGTGGCGCGCACCGTGCCTGAGTTAGGCGCCGACTCGCTTCTTGGGCGCGTCACCATCCGCCAGCTCCTCAACCTCACCAGCGGACTCGCCCCCGACTCGACCGGCCGGGGGCTCACGCTGGTGTCCCGACCGGGGCAACGGTTTGCCTACGGCGGAACCAGCTTCGCGGTCTTCGGCCTGGTGCTCGCGAAGAAGCTCCACGGCGACGACCTCCTCGCCTTCCTCACGCGCCGGATCTTCACTCCGCTCGGTATCGAGGTCGCGGGCTGGCTGCGTGACGGTGCGGGACAGCCCGGGCTCGCGAGCGGAGCGGCGCTGACGGCACGTGCCTGGGGAACCTTCGGCCAGCTACTGCTCAACGGCGGACGCTGGCACGGGCAGCAACTCGCTCCCCGGGCCGCGCTGGATCAGTGCGGCCGCGGGAGCGACGCCAATCCTGGCTACGGGCTCGGCCTCTGGCTCAACGCGCCGACGCCCACGCGTCCCCCACCACCCGGCGTGGAGCGCGTCGGCCCGTCCGACCGCGTCATCAATGCGCCCGATCTGCCCCACGACCTCCGGCTCGCCGCCGGCTCCGGCGGGCAGCGGCTCTACATCCTGCCTGCCGCGGGCCTCGTGGTGGTGCGCTTCGGGCACAACACGGGGCCGGATTATCGGGATGATGTGTTTCTGAGGATGCTGCTGGGCAGGAGGCGCGAGTGAGGTTCCGGGTTCCGGGTTGCGAGTTCCGAGTGCGTAGTGCCTGGTGGTGATCACTAAGCACCAAGCACTAAGTACTAAGTACTAAGTACTAAGTACTAAGTACTAAGCACTGCTCTCCCACTACGGATAACAGATCCCCGCATTCCCCGGATCGAGACTCGACGTCGCGACCGGTGCCACTTCAAGCGATCCCACCGGCGTGTACAGCAGCCGCCCGTCGTGCCAGAGGAAGCCGCTCTTGAAGGCGCAGAGCCGGGCAGAGGGGGTCACCTGCGTGACGGACAACAGGATCAGTCCCGGGAGATGCAGGGTGCAGGCGTTGTGCATCTCCGCCGCGTTGCAGTCGATGACAAGGTCGGCGGAGACGTCGGCCGTGGCCATTGAGTTCCCCACCGGCACCCAGGCGTCGGCATAGCGGATGTAGGCCTGCCACCGGTAGGACTGCTCGTTCGCGATGGTGTAGCCGGCCGGTGGCGTGGGATTCACCGAGGCATTGAACTCCGCGGGCTCGAGCGGCAGCGGCGGGCCGCCGCCCCCTGGGCCCGCCGGATCCGTCGTCCCCTTGCCCGCGCAGCCAATGAGCAGGAAGACGGCGACAGACCGCCGGACGCGCCCCTGTCGTCTGATCATGATGGCCTCCGGTCGGAGAGGATTCCCGGGGGATGATGCGGTGGAGCACGGGGCCCCGCAAGGTTCGGCGGGAGGCGCGCACCTCTGGCCTGAGGTCAGCTCCCGCAGTACCCTCCCCGGTCACCGATTCCACTCCATCGCCGGATTCGCCCATGCCGATCGCTCGACTCCACGTGCTCCTCGCCACCGCGCTCCTGCTCCACGCCACCGCCGCGTCGGCCCAGCGTGCGCCGGCACCGGACAGCACCCGGGTCTCGCTCCTCGTCCCCGCCGCCGTCTGGGATGGTGTCGCCGATCAGCCGCGCCAGGGATGGGCGGTGCTGGTGCGCGGCAGCCGGATTGCCGCGGTGGGCGAGGCGAAGAGCCTGACAATTCCCGCCGGCGCCACCCGGATCGACCTGCCCGGCACGACGCTGATCCCCGGGATGATCGAGGGACACTCGCATCTCTTCCTGCATCCGTACGACGAGACGCTCTGGGACGATCAGGTGCTCGGCGAGGGCGCCGGTTACCGGATGGCCGCGGCCGTCGCCCACGCCCGCGCGACACTCGAGGCGGGGATCACCACCGAGCGGGATCTCGGAACCGAGGGCGCCTACGACTACGACGTCCAGCTCAAGCAGGCGATCGAGAAGGGGCTGGTGCCCGGGCCGCGGCTCATCGTCGTCACCCGCGCCATCGTCGCGACCGGCGCCTACGGGCCGAGCCGGGCGCACTATGCCTTCGATCCGGCGCAGGGCGCCGAGGAGGCGACCGGCGTCGAAGGGGTCGCGCGCGCGGTGCGGAACCAGGTGGGCCACGGCGCCGACTGGATCAAGGTGTACGCCGACTACCGCTGGGGCCCGCACGGCGCGCTGCTCCCCACCTTCAGCGAGGAGGAGATGCGCGCCCTGGTCGCCACCGCGAATGGCGCCGGCCGGCCGGTGGCGGCGCACGCGATGTCGCCGGAAGGGATGCGCCGCGCGGTGGTCGCCGGAGTCGAAACGATCGAGCATGGCGATGAAGGAACGGCGGAGGTGTTCCGCCTGATGAAGCAGCGCGGCGTCGCGCTCTGCCCGACGATCGCGGCGTCGGAGGCGTACGCGACCTACTTCGACGGCTGGGTGAAAGGAAAGTCGCCGCTCACCGCCGACCTGGAGCAGAAGCGCCGGAGCTTCCGGGCCGCGCTCGATGCCGGGGTGACGATCTGTTTCGGCGGCGATGTCGGGGTGTTCAGCCACGGCGACAATGTCCGTGAGCTGGAGGCCATGGTGGAGTACGGGATGACGCCGCTCGCCGCGATGCGCGCTGCGACCTCGGTCAACGCGAAGCTGTTCCACCTCGACGATCAGCTCGGCCGCATCGCGCCCGGCCTCCTCGCCGACCTCGTCGCCCTGAACGGCGACCCGACCCGCGATATCGGCGCCACACGCAAGGTGCGGCTTGTGATGCAGGCGGGGGTCGTCAAAGTACCGAGTTCCGGGTACTAAGTACTAAGTACTAAGTACTTAGTGCCTAGCAGAGATGACCAGGCACTAAGCACTAGGCACTTTCGGTTACTAGAACTTGTACGCAATCCCAAACTGAATGACGGGATAGATCTTCGCGTACTTCTGCACGTCGTGCTCGGTCTTGTCTTCCTGCGCCTGGAGATCCGCGGCGAGCGTCGGATTGCTCGCGGCGCCGGTCGCATTGAGGTCGACCGTCGCCTTGCCGATCGTCGCGCCAATATCAAAGACGAACCCGAGCGCGCCGCCGCTCCGCGCCGGCGTCCCGAAGCCGATGCCCACGTACGGCACCACGCTCGGATACTTCACCTCGGCGGTCAGGGTGCCGACCTGTGCGGTGGTGTAGGTGTTGCCATTGAGGTCGAAGGTGCCTGAGGCGGTGGGCTTGCCCGTCGCATTCACCTTGGCCGGATCGGTCATGATGCCGCCAGTGAGGTGAAAGCTGCCGCGGCTGCCCGGATAGAGATCGACCAGCGCCGAGAAGGCCTGCAGCTTGAGCTTCCCGTCATAGGTCACATTGTTCTGGTCCTTGGTCTTGCTGAACTTGAAGTAGTTGGCGCCCACCCGTACACCCAGATGACTCATCAGCAGCTTGTTGACTTCGCCGCCGAGGCCGAGCGTACCGAACCGGAAGGCGATGCTCGCATCGGCGTGCCCGCCGCCGGAGGGTGCCTGGGCCGTGAGGGCGTTCGGAGCCAGCTGGCCGACGAGCATCATTGCGCCAAGAAGAGCCAACTTCGGGATTCGCATCTGGACCTCATCTCTGGAGAAGCGTGGTCACATCGGGAAACCCGACAGGGCTTCCCCGCCGATGACCCCGCCCGCTGCGGCGGACTCGGCTCAGAGAATGTACGCAGGAAGCCCTCGAAAATTCCCTCGCTCACCCTAACGAGATTTCCGACTCTTCGCAGGACAATTTGTCCGGCCGGGGTGTGCCTTGAGGGAATGAAAATGAGGCCGCGATCGCTCGCGGCCTCGCACCCTCACACGCAGGACTCGGAACTCGGAACTCGGAACTCGGAACTCGGAACTGTTCTCGGCGCTCGGACCGCGGGTCCCTCCGTGCGCTGCAGTTCGCGTTCAGGGCTGAGTACTCAGAACGCCACCGCTCACTGACGCGCCTCCGGGACTCCGCGGTCCGTCGCGCTCGAGCACTATGCACTACGCACTACGCAAACTGAACTTGGAACTCGGAACTCGGAACTCGGAACTCGGAACTCGGAACTCGGAACTCGGAACTCGGAACTCGGAACTCGGAACTCGGAACCCGGAACCCGGAACCCGGAACCCGATACGGTTGACAACCCGCACCTCAAGGGCAGCTTTCAGTCACGGGGGTACCCCTCACCTCCCGCACGGCGCGACGCTGCCCGCTGCGGATTTCCCTCACCCCCGCCAAGAACCCGCATGGGTGAACCGCAACAGGACGATGTCCTGGGGGTCACACCCTCTGACCCCAGGGGCGTGCATCTGCGGCGCGGCGACGAGCGCACCGGCTCCTCCGCCGCGCTGCCCACCGATTTCCTGGAACAGGTCCGGGGGCGACTGCGCCTGCTCGTCCTGTTCGTCTTCATCGCCTTTGCGTTCGACGGGGTGGTCTATCTCGTGCGCCGGCTCGCCGGCCTGCAGAGCCCGTTCCCCGACGAAGTCTGGTTCCAGCTCGCCGGCATGCTGGCGGCCCTCTCCTCCGCCATCTTCTGGTGGATCGCTGGCGATCCCCGCATCGCCCCCTCCCGGCTCATCTCCTTCGGCCTCATCTACGAAGTGGTGATCAGCTTCGTCATCGCGCTGATGACGACCTGGGGCTACTACCTGTTCTTCCACGTCCTGCCCAACATGAACTGGGTCCCCGTCGTGGTGATCCTCTTCCCCCTGGTGCTGCCCGGGCCGCCCCGGCGCATGCTGATCGCCGCGATCTGCGCCGCGGCGATGACGCCGTTCAGCCTGCTCCTGCTCGATCTCACCGGACAGGTGACGACGAATTCCGACGCCTACGCCAACGCGATCATCCAGTCCGGCTTCGCGGTGCTCTTCGCCTTCCTGGCGGCGCGGGTGGTCTACGGGCTCGGCCGCGACGTGGTGCGGGCCCGCGAGATGGGGAGCTACCAGTTAGGCGAGCTGCTCGGCAAGGGCGGAATGGGCGAGGTCTACCGCGCCACCCACCTGATGCTCGCCCGCCCGGCCGCGATCAAGCTGATCCGCGCCGACAGCCTGACCGGCCCCAACCGCGAGGCCGCCCGGCTCGCGATCGCCCGCTTCCGCCGCGAGGCGCAGGCGGCCGCCAGCCTCCGCTCCCCCCACACCGTCGAGCTCTACGACTTCGGCGTCACCGACGACCGGACCTTCTACTTCGTGATGGAGCTGCTCGACGGGCTCGATCTCGAGACCCTCGTCCGCCGGAAGGGGCCGCTCCCCGCCGCACGCGTGGTCCACATCCTGGCGCAGGTGTGCGAGTCGCTCGAGGAGGCGCACGTCCGCGGCCTCGTTCATCGCGACATCAAGCCCGCCAACATCCACCTCGGCCGGCTCGGGCTCCGCCACGACTTCGTGAAGGTGCTCGACTTCGGGCTGGTGAAGTCGCTCCACGACACACCCCGCGACGATTCGATCGGCACCGCGGCCGGGTTCGTCCCCGGCACCCCTTCCTACATGGCGCCGGAGCTGGCGCTCGGCGAGGCGATCGACGGCCGGGCCGACATCTATGCCGTGGGCTGCGTCGCGTACTTCCTGCTCACCGGGCGGCCGGTCTTCGAGGCCGCCAACCCGCTGCAACTGCTCGCCAAGCACGTCAACGAACCACCGGTGCCGCCCTCCGAACGGATGGAACTCCCGATCACGCCGGGCCTCGACCGGCTGATCCTCGACTGCCTCGCCAAGAGTCCCGCCGCCCGGCCGGCCAGCGCCGAGTCGCTGGCCCGCTCGCTCGCGTCGGTGGAGGTCGCGCCCTGGGGCGAGACCGAGGCGGCCCACTGGTGGTCCCAGCATCAGCCCGCCTGAATGACCGCGCCCCGTCTGCTCCGCCGCCGGAGCTCGATCTCCTTCCCCAGCGTGCCGGTGAGCGGTTCCGGCCGCGGCATCACCAACGAGCTGCTGCAGGGCACCCAGCGGGTCTGGTCGGTCGCCCTCGTCGGTGCGGTGCTCTGGGGCTACTCGATGCTGTTCGACGCCGTCATGGCCGCCTATGCCGGCCACGCGACGCTGATGGAGTCGCTCTGGCCCTGGCCCGCCGTCCCGATCGGCGCGCTCGGGCTCACGAGCTCGCTCGCGCTGATGCTGGCCACCCGGCTGCTCCGCGACCGGCCCCAGCTGCTGGTCGACATCAGCACCGGTTACCTAGTCTTCAACGCGCTGCTGGTGGCCCTGCTCACCCAGTGGTTCCCGCCACCGGTGACGCCACGGGTCTCGTGGCTCTGCGTCCTCATTCTCCTGTATCCGGCGATCGTCCCAGCCTCGCCGGGGCGCACCCTCTGGGTCGCGCTGCTCACCGCCTCGATGGATCCGCTGGCGGTCGCGGTCGCGCGGCTCCGTGGCGCGGAGCTGGATACCCACGCCGTCTACCTGCTCTGGAACTTCGTCCCCACCTACCTCTGCGCCCTCATCGCGGTGGTCCCCGCGCGCATCATCCGCGGGCTGGGGCAGCAGGTGCGCCGCGCCCGCGAGATCGGCAGCTACCGGCTCGAGGAGGTGCTCGGCACCGGCGGCATGGGTGAGGTGTACCGCGCCTCACACCAGATGCTCGCCCGCCCCGCCGCGATCAAGATCATCCGCTCCCAGGTCCTCAATGGCGGCTCGGGCGACAGCGCCCGGGTGGTGATGGAACGGTTCCGCCGCGAGGCGGAGGCCTCCGCGCTGCTCCGCTCGCCCCACACGATCAGCCTCTACGATTTCGGCGTCGCCCAGGACGGGACCTTCTTCCTGGTGATGGAGATGCTGCAGGGACTCGACCTGCAGACCCTGGTGGAGCGCTTCGGTCCCCAGCCGGCGGAACGGGTGGTGCACCTGCTGCTGCAGGCGTGCGAGTCGCTCGAGGAGGCCCACTGCCGCGGGCTGGTCCACCGCGACATCAAGCCGAGCAACATCTTCACCTGCCGCATGGCGCTCGCCGTCGACTTCGTGAAGGTGCTCGACTTCGGGCTGGTGAAGGCGCTCGGCGAGGAGCACGGCGCGGAGCGGGACGTGCTGCTCACCGGACCCACCGCGACGGCGGGGACGCCCGCCTACATGGCGCCGGAAGTCGCGCGCGGCGAGGCGACCATCGATCACCGGGTCGACATCTACGCCCTCGGCTGCGTGGGCTACTGGCTGCTCACCGGGCGGCTGGTCTTCGAGGAGCGGAACTCGCTCCGCCTCATGATGCAGCACGCGCACACCCCGCCCGTGCCGCCCTCCCAGCGCACCGAGCTCGAGATCCCGCCCGCCCTCGACGAACTCATCATGGCCTGTCTCGCGAAGGATCCGGCCGCGCGGCCGGCGAGCGCGGCGGAGCTGGGCCGCCGCCTGGCCGCCGCGGCTCCGGTCACCGCCTGGAACGAGGAGCGGGCCCAGCGCTGGTGGGAGCTGCACCATCCCGAGTCGGCGAGCACCGAGCCCTGCTACTGCGACATGACGCTCACCAAGGCGATCTCCATGGGCGACACGCCGTGAGGGCCTCTCCCCTCGACCGGATCCTCCGCCTCTTCACCGAGGTGCGTGACGGCGAGAGCCCGACGGCGCTGCTCCTCGCGCTCAACGTCTTCCTGCTGCTCACCGCCTACTACGTCATCAAGCCGGTGCGTGAGGCGCTGATCCTCTCCGGCAGCGGCGCGGAGGTGAAGTCGTACGCCGCGGCGGGGCAGGCGATCCTGCTCCTCCTCCTGGTGCCGGCCTACGCCGCGCTCGCCGACCGGCTGCCGCGGCGCCGGCTGCTCAACACCGTCTCGGGGATCTTCTTCGCCTGCCTCATCGGCTTCTACGCGCTGACCCGGGCGGGACTCCCCATCGGGATCATCTTCTTCCTCTGGGTCGGGATCTTCAACCTGATGATCGTGGCCCAGTTCTGGTCCTTCGCCAACGATCTCTACACCCGCGAGCAGGGCGAGCGACTCTTCCCCGTCGTGGCACTCGGCGCATCGTTAGGCGCCGTGATGGGGAGCATCATTACCGGCTGGCTGATCCCGCTCATCGGCGTCCCCCAGCTTCTCCTGGTCGCGGCGGCACTGCTCGGGATCTCCGCCCTGATCGGCAACGTCGTGGATGCCCGCGAGCGGCGCCGCTCCGAGGCCGACCTGCCGCCCCGCTTCACGACGGCCGAGATCCCCGCCGCCACCGGCGAGTATCTGATCCAGGAGGACCAGGGCGGCGACAAGGTCACCGTCTCGATGTCTGGGGTCTCGAGCCGCCAGGGCGCCTTTGCGCTGGTGTTCCGGGAGCGCTACCTGCTGCTGATCGCGCTCCTCATCCTGATGGTGAACTGGGTGAACACCACCGGCGAGTACGTCCTCGGCCGCACCGTGGCGCTCGGCGCCGAGGCGGCGGTGGCGGCGGGAACCGCGGGGGGACTCACTGTCGCGGAGTACATCGGGCAGTTCTACGCCCGGTTCTTCTTCGGCGTGAACGTGGCGGGGCTCGTCCTCCAGCTCTTCGTCGTCTCGCGGCTGGTCCGCTTCTTCGGCGTGCGGCTCGCCGTCATGATCCTCCCCCTGCTCGCGATGGCCGGCTACACCGTGCTCGCCTTCCTGCCGATCCTCAGCGCCGTGCGCTGGGTGAAGACGGCGGAGAACGCGACCGACTACTCGCTGCAGAACACCGTGCGCAACATGCTCTTCCTCCCGACCACCCGGGAGCAGAAGTACAAGGCGAAGCAGGCGATCGACTCGCTCTTCGTCCGGGCCGGCGACGTCCTCTCCGCCGTCTCGATCTATCTCGGCACCACCCTGCTCGGTTTCGGCACCACCCAGTTCGCCCTGCTCAATCTCGGCCTCGTCGCGGTGTGGCTCACCCTCGCCCTGCTCACGGGGCGGGAGTACGCGCGCCGGACCCGCGGCGCCCGATAGACCTTGGTTTCGCGTCGCCGCTCCCCCGGAGGGAGCCGTTCATGTCGATCTCGCTTCATCGTGCCGCGCTGCTGGCCGCTTGCGTAGCCATACCCCTGCGTGAGGCACGCGCTCAGGTGGCCGTCACCGCCGCGCCGGCCGATTCAGAGACGGTGGTCCGCCGCGCGATCGGCAGCCGCTACGCCGCCGGCTGGCTGCAGCGCCGGCTCTTCGGCAGCGACTATCGCGACCTCTGGGCGACCCCGATCTCCATCCAGGTACTCGACCTCGCGAAGTTCGGCGGCGGACTCACGCCGGTCTCGCGCGGCGGCGGTCAACAGACGACGTCGCTCCGCTTCCACGCCGCCGACGGGATGGACTACTACTTCCGCTCCATCGACAAGGACCCCTCGCCCAACCTCCCGCCCGAGCTTCGCGGCACCGCGATCGCCGGGGTGGTGCAGGACCAGACCAGCAGTTCGCTCCCGACGGTGCCGCTCATCGTCGCCCCTCTGCTCCAGGCCGCCGGGGTGCTCCACGGCGACCCGCAGCTCTTCATCCTGCCCGACGATCCCCGACTCGGCGAATACCGCAGCCTCGCCGGGCTGATCGGGATGCTGGAGCCGCGCATCGCCGGGACCTGGGGCGGGGCGACCGAGATCATCAACGGCGACGAGCTCTTCAAGCGGATCGAGGCGAGTCCTGACGATCGGGTGGATGTGCGCGCGTTCCTCCGGGCGCGACTGGTCGACATCCTGGTGGGGGACTGGGACCGGCACCGCGACCAGTGGTCGTGGGCCCGCTTCGGCGACGGGCTGCCGCATCGCTGGGTCGCGGTGCCGCGCGACCGCGACTTCGCGATGGTCGGCTACGACGGGCTCTTCCTCCACCTCGCCCGCATCCGGCTGCCGCAGCTCATCGAGTTCGGGCCCAGGTATCCCGACGTCCTCGGCCTCACCTGGAACGGCCGCGAGCTCGATCGCCACTTCCTGCTCGAGGCCGATCGCCCCGTCTGGGACTCGGTCGTCTCCGAGGTACAGGCCGCCATCACCGACTCGGTGATCGAGGCGTCGGTGCGGCGTATTCCTGAAGAGCACTTCGCCCTCATCGGTCCCCGGCTCATCACCGCGCTCAAGCGCCGCCGCGACGACCTCGGCGCCGAAGCCAAACGCTTCTACCGCATGCTCGCGGAACAGGCGGAGGTGTACGGCACCGACGCGAACGAGCGCGCGGTGGTCACCACCATCGATCCCCGCACGGTCGAGGTGGAACTCTCCCGCGCCGATGCGGCACCGTACTTCCGGCGCCGCTTCTCCCGCGAGGACACCCGCGAGCTCCGGCTCTTCCTTCGCGGCGGCGCCGACACGGTCCGCATCGAAGGGAAGGGGAGCTCCGAGATCGCGCTCCGGGTGATCGGCGGCGACGGCGCCGATCGGCTGCTCGACTCCGCGCGTGCCGGCGGCGTCCGCATGTACGACAGCGACAGCGGCACCGTCGTGAGCCGCGGCGTCCCGCTCGATCGCCGTCACTACGTCCCGCCGCCCAAGCGGACGCCGACCGAGATCCCGCCCCGCGACTGGGGCCACCGCACCGAGCCGGCGGGGCTCCTCGCCGCCGGTCCCGACATCGGCATCCTCTTCGGGCTCGGTCGCACCAAGACGGTGTACGGCTTCCGAAAGCTCCCCTACGCCAGCGAGCACCGGGTCCGCCTCGGCGTCGCCACCGGGCCCTGGACCTACCGCGCCGACTACCGCGGCCGCTTCCGCTGGACCAACTCTCCCACGCTCCTCGAGCTGAAGCTCCGCGCCTCGGGGATCGACGTGCTCTCCTTCAACGGCTTCGGCAACGAGATCGCCGCGCCGCGCGGCAAGGAGTACTACCGTGTCACCCAGCGTGAGTACGGCACCGAGCTCGCCGTCGTCACCCCGCTCGGCCCCCATGTCGAGCTGACCGCCGGCGCCGTCGCGCGCTACATCCACACCGACGACCGGCCCAGCCGCTTCCTCGCGACCCTCAACCCCTACGGCTCGGGGAACTTCGGCGCGGTCGGCGCCCGCGCCGCCCTGACCATCGACAGCCGCACAGTGCCTAACGGGGCGACGACCGGCATCCAGCTCGCCGCCGGCGGCAGCGCCTACCCGGCCTGGTGGGACGTGAAGCGCGCCTACGGCGAGCTGCACGGCGAGGTCACCGGGTATCTCCGGCTCCGCGCCCCGCTCGAGCCGGGGCTCATGCTCCGCGCCGGCGGCAAGAAGCTCTGGGGGCCCTATCCCTACTTCGACGCCGCCTTCATCGGCAACAACGGCACCGTGCGGCTCGGCCGCCAGAACCGCTACGCCGGCGACGCCTCCGCCTACGGCACCGCCGAGCTCCAGCTCCGGCTCGCGAGCGTCTTCCTCGGCGCCCCCTCCGACGTCGGCATCTTCGGACTCGGCGACATCGGCCGGGTGTACCTCGCCGGCGAACAGTCGGATACCTGGCACACCGCGGTGGGAGGCGGGGTGTGGCTCGCGATTCTCGATCGCGCCAACACCATCAGCTTCTCCGTCGCCAAGAGCGAGGAGCGAACCGCCTTCTACTTCCAGGCCGGCTTCGGCTTCTAGCGCGTGGCCGCGCTCTCCTCCGACCGCACCGCCGCCACCCAGGCGACCGCGGCCAGCGCCGCGATCGTTGCCTTCCAGCTCGCGGGTAAGGCCACCCGCGACGCGCTCTATCTCTCCACCTTCGGGGTCGCCACCCTGCCGCGAATGGTGATCGCCGCGGCGCTCCTGTCGGTGCTGTTCACCGTGGTGCTCTCCCGCAGCATGGCCCGCATCGGGCCGGGCCGGCTGATGCCCAGGCTCTTCGTGGCGAGCGCGATTCTCCTGCTCGTCGAGTGGAGCCTCACCGCGACGCTCCGGCCCTGGGTGGCCGTCGCCTTCTACCTCCACTTCAGCGCGCTCGGCGCCTTGCTCGTCTCCGGTTTCTGGGCGATGGTGACCGAGCGCTTCGATCCGCGCACCGCCCGGCAGACCATCGCCCGCATCACCACCGGCGCCTCAATCGGCGGGCTGCTCGGCGGCATCCTCCCCGGGCAGTTCGGCCGAGTGCTCCCGCTGACCGCGATGCTGCCGCTGCTCGCGCTGCTCCACCTCGCCGCGGCTTTCCTGGTGCTCGGTGTGCGGAGCGGCGGCGACACCTCGGGTCGGAGCGGCATGGCGCCGGTCTCCTCGGCGCGCACCGCCTTCAGCGCTTCTCCCTATCTCCGCGGGCTGGCGCTGCTGGTGGTGCTCACCGCGATGACCGAAGGGCTGCTCGACTGGGTCTTCAAGGTGCGCGCCACCGCCGCCGCGCCCAGCGGCGAGGAGCTGCTCCGGCTCTTCGCCACCTTCTATACCATCACCGCGCTCCTCGCGATCCTGCTGCAGGCCGCCGTCCTCCGGCCCATCCTCGCCGCGCTCGGCGTGGCCCGGAGCGCCGCACTCCTTCCCGCCGGTGTCTCACTCGGCGCGCTCGGCGGCCTCTTCCTCCCGGGACTCTTCCCGCTCCTGGTGGCCCGCGGCACCGAGATCGTGCTCCGCAACTCGATCTTCCGAAGCGCCTACGAGCTGCTCTTCACGCCGGTCCCTCCCGCAGAGAAGCGGGCAACCAAGCTCTTCATCGACGTCGGGGTCACTCGGCTCGGCGACCTCGCCGGCGGCGCGCTGATCCAGGTGGTCCTTCTCGTTGCGGCGGCCAAGGCGGCGGGGCTGCTGCTGGGGAGTGCGATCGTGCTGGCCTTCCTGAGCCTGCTCGCCGCGCGGCGGTTGCATCGTGGCTACACCGAGGCGCTGGCCCGGAGCCTCACCCTCCGCGCCGACGAGGCGGGCGGGTCTGCCCCTGGCGAGTCGTCGACGCTGCTGCAGACGATCGGGGGATTCGATCTCCGCGAGTTCCGGAGTGCGGCGCAGGCGGAGCCTCTCGCCGCCCCGCGCATGGCGCCGGCGCTCGACGGCGATGCCGCACGCGTGGCGGCGCTCGCGAGCGGCGATGCACCGAGGGTGCTCGAGGCGCTGCAGGGCGCACCGCTCGGGCCCGCGCTCGTCGAGCGGGCGATTCAGCTCCTCGCCTGGGATGCGGCGGCGCCCGCCGCGATCGCGGCACTCGTCCCGGTCTGTCCCCGGGAGACCGCGATGCTCGCGAAGTACCTGCTCGACCCGGACGCCGACTTCGCCATCCGGCGGCGGGTGGTGCTGGTGCTGGGGCAGTGTGCCACCGTGGAGTCATTTGCCGCGTTGCTCGCCGCGCTCGACGATCGCCGGTTCGAGGTGCGCTATCGCGCCGGCCGCGCGCTCTATCGGCTGTCCGCGAAAGACTCGGCGCTTCACGCGCCGAGAGAGCGGATCCTGCAGGCGGTGCTGAGCGAGGTGGCGGTGGGGCGGGGCGTGTGGGAGAGCCGCCGGCTCATCGATGCGGCGGAGGACGACGATGCGCCGCTCGAGGTGGAGCTGCTCCGCGTCCGCGCCGACCGGAGCCTGGAGCACGTCTTCACCCTGCTCGCGCTCGTGCTGCCGCGCGAGCCGCTCCGGCTCGCCTTCCACGGGCTGTTCACCGAGGATCGCCATCTGCGCGGCACGGCGCTCGAGTATCTCGAGAGCGTGCTGCCGGAGCGGGTACGGGAGAAGCTCTGGCCCTTCCTTGAGCCGGGAAAGGACCTGCCGCACACGGCAGGTCGCACCGCCGAGGCAGCGCTCGAGAACCTGCTGCAGTCGCGGGAGTCGATCGTCAAGGCGCTGGGGGTGGTGCAGGGGGGCGGCGCGGGTCAATCGTAGGGGCGGGGCTTAGCCCCGCCCCTACGCGGGCGGCCGCTCATTGTCATTGCGAGGGCCGGTAGCGCCAAGGCATGCCGTGTCGCCTCCGGCCGGTTCCGGGTTCCGAGTGCTTAGTGCCTAGTGCTTAGTGCCCGGAGCCGAAGCGCTGCCGCAGGCGAGCGGCGGCGGGTGCGCCGCGCGGCGGTCTTGCCGATCCTGTGCGGCCACCCGACGGCGCGAGATCGTGGCAGCGCGAGGCCATCAACGATCGGGGTACGGTACTCAGAACTCGGAACCCGGAACCCGGAACTCCTCACCCCCTAGCCGATCTCCCCGGCAAACCGCACCTTCTCCCCCTCACACACCATCACTGGCCCATGCGCGGACTGATGCAGCACCACCCCCTCCTCGTCTCCTCGCTGCTCGACCATGCGGCGCGGTCGCACGCCGGCGCCGAGATCGTGTCGCTCGCGCCGGGGAAGCCGCCGCACCGCTCAGGGTATCGCGACATCGAGCGCCGGGCGAAGCAGCTCGCGAATGCGCTCGAGCGGCTGGGGATCCGCGAAGGCGACCGGGTCGCCAGCATGGCCTGGAACAGCTACCGCCACATGGAGCTCTTCTTCGGCGTCTCGGGGATGGGCGCGGTGCTGCACACCGTGAATCCGCGACTCTTCCCCGAGCAGATCACCTACATGATCGGCCACGCGGCCGACCAGCATCTCTTCTTCGATGCCGCGATGGCCCCGCTGGTGGAGCAGCTCGCCCCTCACCTCCCGACGGTGAAGTCGTACATCGTGCTGGGCGACCCGACAGATCTGCCGAAGAACTCGATCCCCAACCTGGTCTGCTACGAGGAGCTGATCGGGGCCGAGTCAGGCGAATACGACTGGCCCCAGCTCGAGGAGCTCGCCGCGACCTCGCTCTGCTACACCTCCGGCACCACCGGCAACCCGAAGGGCGTGCTCTACACCAACCGCTCGACGGTGCTGCATGCGATGACGATCTGCATGGCGGATGGCGTCGCGCTCGCCGCGCGTGACACCCTCTACATGGCGTCGCCGATGTTCCATGTGAACGCCTGGGGGACGCCCTACGCCTGCGCGATCTCGGGGGCGAGCGTGGTGCTGCCGGGCCCCGCCCTCGACGGCGCGAGCATCTACACCGCATTGCGCGACGAGGCCGTGACAGTGGCGCTCGGCGTGCCCACCGTCTGGATGGGGTTCCAGCAGCACGTGGCGAGTCAGAGTCTGGATACGAAACGCGACCTCGTGCTCGAGCGGGTGCTGATCGGCGGCGCCGCCGCGCCGCGCTCGGTGGTGGAGACCTTCGAGACCCAGTACGGGGTGCGGGTGATCCACGGCTGGGGGATGACGGAGACCTCGCCGCTCGCGACGGTGGGTGCCCCGCTCAGGAAGCACCGCCACCTCACGGCGGAGGAGCGGGTGACGCTCGAGGGGAAGCAGGGACGGGTGATGTACGGCGTGGAGATCAGGCTGGTCGGCGATCATGGCGAGACCCTCCCCAACGACGGCAAGGCGTACGGTCACCTGCTGGTGCGCGGGCACTGGATCGTGGAGCGCTACTTCGGCGGCGAGGGGGGGAAGATCCTCGACAGGGAGGGCTGGTTCGACACCGGCGACATCGCGACGATCGATCCCGACGGCTACATGCACATCACCGACCGCGCCAAGGACCTGATCAAGTCGGGCGGGGAGTGGATCTCGTCGATCGCGCTGGAGAACGCCGCGGTGGGGCACCCGGCGGTGCTGGAGGCGGCGGTGATCGCGATTCCCCACGAGAAGTGGCAGGAGCGCCCGCTGCTCATCGTGGTCCGCCGCCCCGGTGCCGCGCTCACCGGCGAGGAGCTGCTCGGCTATCTCGCCGACAAGGTGGCGAAGTGGTGGCTGCCGGACGATGTGCAGTTCCTGGAGCAGCTCCCCCACACCGCGACCGGCAAGCTGCAGAAGATGAAGCTGAGGGAGATGTTCGGCGGGTATCGGTTCCCGAATCCGTGAGCGCGTTGAGTCCGCGGCTAAAGCCGCGACTCGGCTGATGTCACTGAAGTGACCCCGTCGCTGATCGCGTCGCTTTAGCGACATCAGCCGAGCCGTCGCTTCAGCGACGAGCCGGGGCGCTCCGGCCGCGGGTCCCTCCGTGCGCTGCAGTTCGCGTTCCGGGCCGGCTGCTCAGAACGCGACCGCTCACTGACGCGCCTCCGGGACTCCACGGCTCGTCGCGCACTAAGCACTAGGCACTAAGTACTAAGTACTAAGTACTAAGTACTCGGAACTCGGAACTACAGCCCCGCCTTTTCGGCCAGCGCCAGCGCGCCCAGCGACCCCGCCCGATCTCCCAGCCCCGGCTCCACGATGTACTCGTCGATCCGCTCGAGGATCTGCGGTGAGCGGATGTAGTTGTTGAGCAGCTCGACCACTTCGCGGCGGATGAGTGGGAGGAGCCGAGTGTTCGACATCACTCCGCCACCGAGGATGATCCGCTGGGGCGAGAGGGTGCAGACGAAGCTGGTGATGGCGAGTGCCAGGTAGTGCGCCTCGAGCGCCCAGCCGGGATGATCCATCGCGAGCGATTCCGCCGCTTCCCCCCAGCGCGCCTGCATCGCCGGCCCGCTCGCGAGCCCCTCGAGGCAGTCGCCGTGAAAGGGGCACACGCCGCTGAAGGGATCCTCGACCCGGTCATGCGGCACCCGGATGTGTCCCATCTCGGGGTGGATGAGGCCGTGCATGATCTGGCCGTCCATCAGCCCGCCGCCGCCGATCCCCGTCCCCACCGTGAGATAGATGAAGGAGTGGAGCGCCCTGGCTGCGCCCCAGCGCCACTCGGCGAGCGCCGCGCCGTTCACGTCGGTGTCGAAGCCGACCTGGACGTGGAGCGCCCGTTCGATTGTGCCAGCGATCGGCGTGTTGGCCCAGCCCGGCTTCGGGGTCGAGGTGATGTAGCCGTAGGTGGGCGAGTCGGTGTGCGGATCGATCGGCCCGAAGGAGGCGATCCCCACCGCGGCGAGCGGCCCCTCCCGCTTCGATTCGGTCCTGAGGAACTCGACCGCCCGCTCGATGGTCTGATCCGGCGTCGTGGTCGCGAAGCGCACCTCGGCCCGGATGTCGTCGGGCCCCGTCCCCACCAGGCAGACGAACTTGGTGCCGCCCGCCTCGATGGCGCCGTACAAGGGCTTCATAGTTCCGAGTTCCGGGTTCCGGGTTCCGGGTTCTTAGTGCTTAGTGCTCAGTACTTAGTACTTAGTACTTAGTGCCGTCATTGCGAGGCGCCCCGAGCGAAGCGGGGGGCCGAAGCAATCTGTGGTGGGGATTCCCGCACTCGGAACTCGGTACTCGGAACTCGGAACTAGCTACTCTTTATCAGTTTCTCAAACCTCGGACTCCCGCGCAGCGGCGCGAAGTTCGGGTCGATCCGGAGCCAGGCGGGCGTGATGTCGTACGGCAGCTTGACCAGCTGCTCGAGCAGGTCGATCGCCTTCTCCTGCTCGCCGCACAGCACGTAGATCCGTGCGAGGACGTGCTGGAAGTACGGGCCCGTCGTCGCATCCTGGGCCTGCACGGCGATCGCGACGCCGCGTTCCCCGTCCCGCATCGCCTCCGCCTTCTTCCCCATGTACGCCTCGGCCAGCCCCATGAAGAGCATCTGCTGCCCGTCACCGGGGGTGGCCCGGACGTGTTCCGCGAAGGCGGCGCGTGCGGAGTCGGCGTAGGCGCGAGCCTTCGCCTGGTCACCGCGGAGCCAGAGCGTCTGCGCGCGGACGATGCCCCAGACGGCGCGGTCGCCATCGAAGTCGGCCGGCGTCAGGGTGAGGAGGAGCCGCTGGTCGGCATCCTCGAGCACCCAGAACAGGTCCCAGTAGTTGGCGAAGTAGGCGACGAGCGCGCTGTGCTCGATCTCCGGCGGGGCACTGCGGATCAGCGCCCGGGCGGAATCGAGGTTGCCCTCGGTCAATTCGATCAGCACCCGGTTCTCGCGGACGCCGATGTTCGAGGGGGCCAGCTGGATGGCGCGGTCGAGCGCGACCCGGGCCTCCGCAGTGCGCCGGAGGTTGCGGAGGATCAGGCTGAGTCGGGAGGCGCCTGCGACGAACCGCGGATCGAGCTGGGCCGCCTGCCGGGCGAAGGTGAGCGCCGAATCGAGCTGTCCCGCGGACTGGGTGATCAGCGCCATCGAGCGGAGCGCATAGCTGTTGTTCGGGGCGATACGGAGCGCCGTCTCGAATTCCTTGCGGGCGCTGCGCAGGTCGTTCCGGACGTTGTTGAAATACGCGCCGAGCGCGAGGTGACCGAGGACCTGGTCGGGCGCGAGGGCGACGGCCCGGTCCGCGGCGCGACGCGCCGCCGAATCGAGCGCCGGATCGGGTACGCCGTTGCCGTACAGGAGCGCCGTGGCGCGGGCGAGCTGGCCCCACCCCGGCGCGAAGCTCGAGTCGAGATCCACGCTCTGCTTGAAGTACGCGATCGCCTGACGGAGGCCGGGGAGATCGTTCCGGCCCTGGACCGCGAAGATCTGCATCCCCCGCAGATAGGCGTCATACGCCGGCAGGTTGGCGGTCGGCCGCTCGGCGAGCTGCCGGCTCACGCTGTCGGCCAGCGCCACATCGAGCGCGCCCGCGACCTTCTCCGCGATCTGCGCCTGCACCTGGAAGACGTTGGTGAGGGCGGCGTCGAACGCCTGCTGCCACTTCGTCACCGGCTTGCCGCCCGCGAGCGCCACCAGTTCGGGGCTCACCTGCACCTGCGAGCTGCCGTCGGGGTTCTTCGCCCAGCGCACCCGGGCCATGAGCAGGTAGTCGGCCCCCAGCTCACTCGCGATCTGACCGAGCGGCTTGTCGCTGTGCTTGTAGCCGCGCATGCTCCCGCTCGCGATCACCTCGAGGCCGGGGAGCGCCGAGAGCTTGCCCCGGATCTCGTCGGTGATGCCGTCGGCGAAGTACTCCTGGGCGCTGTCGCCCTGATTCTCGAAGGGCAGCACCGCGATCACCTTCGTGCCGGCGGCGGTGCCGCCGGTGTGCCCCCCGCGGCGGAAGGCGAAGAGCACCCCGACCCCGATCAGGAACCCGAGCACCAGGAGCGCGAGCCCGGTCGGCATCTTCCGCGCCGGCTTCGTCGTCCCTCCCGCGCTCGGCCGCGCCGCCGGGGTGCTGGGCCGTGCGGCGCTCAGATGCGTCGTCGCCCCCGGGCCGAGCGCCTTGGCGAACTCCGCCGCCGTGGCGAACCGGTCCGCCGGCACCGGTGCCAGGGCGTGGCTGATCGCCTCGCCGATCGGGCGGGGCACCGAGTTCCGCGTCACCCGGATGTCGGGCACCTCGCCCCGCATCCGCTTCGCGATGATCGCCTGCGCGGTGGGCCCGGTGAACGGCGGCTCCCCGGCGAGCATCTCGTAGAGCACCGTGCCTAACGCGTAGATGTCGGTCCGCGCGTCGAGGCTGCTCTCGCCGGTCGACTGCTCCGGGCTCATGTAGGAGGGGGTGCCGATCGCGAGGCCGGTCTCGGTGAGCCGTTCCTCGCCGCCGAGGGCCCGGGCAATGCCGAAGTCAGCAACCAGGGTGTCGCCGTCCCTGGTGAGCAGGATGTTCTCCGGCTTGATGTCCCGGTGGATCACGCCGTGGCGGTGGGCGTAGTCGAGCGCCTTGGCGACCTCGGTGGCGATCCGGGCGGCGTCCTCGACCGGAAGCTGCTTTTCCCGCGTCAGCCGGTCGCGGAGCGACTCCCCGTCCACGAAGGGCATCGTGAACCAGAGCTGGCCGGCGGCTTCGCCGCTGTCGAGGACGGTCAGGATGTGGGGGTGCTGCAGCCGGGCGGCGAGCTTCACCTCACGCTGGAAGCGCTCCGGGCCGAGGGAGGCCGCCAGCTCCTGGTGCAGCACCTTGAGCGCGACCTCGCGGTCGTGGCGCAGGTCCTTGGCGAGGAAGACCGTGGCCATCCCCCCACGGCCGAGCTGGCGCTCGAGCGTGTAGCCGGGGAGTGCGGATTGGAGGGTCGTGCGGAGGTCGGCCAGGGCACCGGCTCGCGTCGGGGAGTTACCCGAAATTACTGGTCGCCGGGGGGAACGGCTAGTTCCGGGTTCCGAGTTCCGAGTTCCGAGTTCCGAGTGCCGAGTCCGCGGCTAAAGCCGCGGCTCGGCTGATGTCGCTAAAGCGACGGGTTCGTTGATAGGGTCACTTCAGTGACATCAGCCGAGCCGTCGCTTCAGCGACGAGCCGGCGCGCGGGGCTCTGTTTCGGGGCCGCGATGAATGGCGGCCCCCACGGCAGTTACTAAGCACTACGCACTACGCACTACGCACCCAACCCCGCCCTCGGAACTCGGAACTCGGAACTCGGAACTTTTTTCAGCCCCACCTCGGCGCCTCATCCGGGCTGATCCCCAGCGTCAGCTTCGCGCAGAGCTCGTGGGTCAGCAGTCCGTTCGCGGGGTGCATCCGGCCGAGCCGAGCGTCGCGGAAGAGCCGCTCGAACGGCCCGCTCTTGAAGATCCCGAAGCCGCCGGCCAGATCCATCGCCCGGTCGGTGATCCGGAACGCCCCCTCCACCGCGCGATGCTTCGCCGCCACGATCTTCACGATCCACGCCGCGCCATGGTCCACCCCGCGCGACCACTCGTCCGCCACCTGGTTGAGGTGCGGTTCGATCGCCTCGAGGTCCAGCACCATCTCCGCCACCTCGTGCTGCACCTCGGCGTGATAGGCCATCGTGCGGGACAGCCCGATCGAGGTCTTCTTCCGCACATTCTCGATGGTGAGGTCGAGCGCCCGGCGCGCGAGGCCGGCATAGATGTTCCCGAAGCCGATGAGTCCCCAGGCGAAGACGCCGAGGATGAAGCCGTCCACCCCCGCGGCGCCCGGCTTCACCTTGCGGGCGATGTACTGATCCGGCACGAAGGCGCCGTCGAGGATGGTGTCGTCGCTCCGGGTCGCGCGCATGCCGAGCACGTCCCAGGTCTCCACGATCCGGAAGCCGGTGCTGGTCCGCGGCAGGAAGCCGTGCACCACGACCGGGTTCTGGGGATCGCTCATGTCCATGCCGTGGATCCCCATGAAGTCCCAGACCGGCGTGAGGCTCCCGAAGTGCTTGTGGCCATAGAAGCGGTAGCCCCCCTCGACCCGCTCGGCGCGGGTGGTGGAGAGGAGGAGCGGCACGTCGTTGCCTGACTCGGCGTGGCCGGCGGCGAAGATGGCGCCGTCGGCGGCGGCCTTGAGCAGCCACTCGAGCGAGCGATCGCCGGCGCGCCAGAGATCGGCCACCAGGCCGGTCCAGTAGATGTGCATGTTGACCGCGAGGGCGTCGGCCGCGGCGTAGTAGCCGAGCCGGCGCTGCTCCCGGGCCACCTCGGCCAGGGTCATGCCGAGTCCGCCGAGTTCTTTCGGGATCGCCATGCGGAGATAGCCGGACTGGCGCAGCTCCTCGAAGTCCTCGGTGAAGAAGCGGTTATCGCGATCGTAGAGCGGGGCCCGCTGCTGGAAGCGGACCAGCATCTCGTGGGTGAGGGGCGTGGGTGGCGTGGTTCTGGGCAGCACCGCCTTGGCGGGCGGCGCGGCTGGGGTGCTGGTGGTCATACCGGTCCTCCTGAGGGGAAGGAAGTGAATCCCTGCTCAGGAGAAGGCGCAGAAGGGGGGTGGGAGGGCTCATGGGGGGGCATGCCTGAGCCCGCGGCTAAAGCCGCGACTCGGCTGATGTCGCTAAAGCGACGGGTCCGTCGATAGGGTCACTTCAGTGACATCAGCCGAGCCGTCGCTTCAGCGACGAGCCGGTGCGATCGGGCCCAGCGCGACGTTTCACCGCCCTTTCACCACCGATTCAACCCTTCCTCGATAAATAGAGTAGGGGCGGGGCTCAGCCCCGCCCCTACCGCAGCACTCGGAACCCGCAAAGGACATCTCGTGAAACCCGCCTTCGTTGTTCTCATTGGCGCCGCGCTCGTCGCGTCGGCGTCGTCGCTTGTCGCGCAGCAGGGTGACTGGGCCGGCTGCAAGGATTCTCCGCTCTTCCCGACCCGGATGCCGGAGTACCGGATCGCCGACTGCAAGGTCGAGGATTACGGCATCTACCAGTTCTATGCCCAGAAGGGGGCCAAGATTCCGATCGAGGGGAAGTACACCTTCATCACCTATGCGTTCACCGGCGCCCGGGGGACCGAGCCGAGCGCGCTGGCGGTGGTGCGGAACTACGAGGCGGCGATCCAGAAGATCGGGGGCACCACGGTCGGGATCGTGCCGACCTGGTGGGTGAACGGGAAGCTGGTGAAGAACGGGCAGGAGACCTGGATGCAGGTGGAGAAGGGGAACGGCAAGATCTGGCTCCGGATCGTGGAGAAGAAGGCGATGGAGCAGTTCATCGTCGCCGACGCCACCTCGCTCGGCAACGATCTCAAGGCGACGGGGCATGCTTCGGTGTACGGGATCCTCTTTGATACCGGGAAGTCGGAGATCAAGCCGGAGTCGGCCAAGGCGCTGGAGGCGGTCGCGGGGGTCCTCAAGGGGGACCCGACGCTCAAGCTGCACATCGTCGGGCACACCGATAATGTGGGCGACGTGCAGAGCAACGTGCGGCTGTCGCAGGCGCGGGAGGCGGTGCTGCAGGCGCTGGTGAAGGACTACGGCATCGCGGCGAACCGGCTGGATGCGTACGGCTGCGGGCAGTATGCGCCGGTGGCGACGAACGAGACGGAGGAGGGCCGGGCGAAGAACCGGCGGGTGGAGCTGGTGCAGCAGTAGCGCCAAGGCATGCCCTTGGCGCTACCAGCCACACTGGGCTCTCTCACGGCGTAGAGAGCATCGCGTGGGACCACTCCGCGACCGGCATCCGCTCCGTGGCGGGCTGCCGTGTTCGCGGCGTTAGTGCCCCTCCCCCGTCCCCTCCCCACTCTCGTGGGGAAGGACTCTTCGACGGCAAATCCGCGGCCCGTCGGGCGACTAAGCACCAGGCACTAAGCACTACCAACTCGGAACTCGGAACTCTCACCCCATCACCCGCGCAATGTCCTTGCGGGTCGCGCCCAGCCGGAGCAGCGAGCGGAGCAGGAGGTCGACCGACACGGTGGGATCGGCGGCCTCCATCTTGGCCACCCGCGACTGGCTCGAGTTGAGCCGCCTGGCGAGTTCGCCTTGGGTGAGCTGCTGCCGGCTGCGCCACTGCCGGAGGCTCTGGCTCAGCGCGACCTTCATCTCCACGAAGGCGGCCTCCTCCGCATCGAGCGCCAGGAACTCAGCGGCTGATCCCACCGCCCATCCCGCCCGATCGAGTCGGTCGCGCTTGGTCGATTTCATGCTCTCAGTCCCCAGTCAGCAGATCGTACGTCCGGAAGCGGGCCTGACAGAGGTCGATGACCCGCTTCGGCGTTTGCGCGGATTGTTTGGCGACCACCAGGCCAATGACAATGGCGTCGGAGTCGATCCGGTAGATCACCCGCCATGTCCCGCGCTCGTCGGGAATCCGCAGTTCGTGGCAACGAGGGCCAATCACCGGCATCGGGCGTGACTGCGGCAGGCCGAGCTTCTCGCCCCGCTGCAACCGTCGGAGCAGGATGCCGGCCTCGATCCGGGCCGCGGCCGAAAAGGGCGGGGTCCGCACCTCGGTCCGAAGCCAGACCAGCGGCTTATCCACGGCAGTGGTCCAGCGGAGTATATGTCACTTCTGACATACGAGCAAGCGGCGGGTCGGAGGGTGGGCAGCGACTGGTCAAGCCCGCAACAGGGTCTGACAGTCTACGCTCGAGACCCCCGACTCACGGTACCAATTTGACGCGGGATGGGATGCTGGGGCCGGTGGACTCTCTGATGGAGGAGGGGCGGCGCACATTCCGGGCTAGGGGCGGGGCTCCAGCCCCGCCCCCCGGCGATTTCAATGCGCCGCTTCGTAGAGGAGATACGGGTCGATATCGGCGCCGTTGGGCCACTCGAGGTGGCCCCATTCGGGGTTGATCGCCACCTCGGCGAAGCGGGCAGGATCACGGAGTTGGGCGAAGCATCCGGTGTCCCGCTCGAACAGGAGGTGCGTGAGGTCCACCTCGCCGCTGGTGCCGTCATCGAAGGTGACGGCGATGCGATAGCCCGAACGCAGTTCGATCGAGACGGCTCTGGGCTGCATGGGTCGATCTGAGCCTCTAGAGAAGCTTGCGGAATTCTTCCACGGTGAGCCCCGCATCGCGCACGAGTCCGCCCATGGTGAACGCGTTGACGGGGTTGTGGCGGGGGATGGTCAGGATGCGAACGCCGTCGGTCATCACGATGTGTTTTCCCTGTGATGCCGGGCAGTCTGGGCACGGACTCAAACCGCGACGTCGACTTCTCGCATCTCCGTCCCAGCCAGTTCCTCGGCGACGGCCAGGTACTCGACGATGGCGTCCCGGATGTTCTCGACGGCTTCCTGCTCCGTGGCACCCTGGGACCAGCAACCGGGGAGTCCAGGCACCGAGACGCTGTAGCCCTCCTCCGATCGGTGGAGCGCGACCTTGTATTTCATCGAGTTCTCCTTGAAGTGGATACCCAAGGGTAATCTACAGCGACAACCGGGTCGCAACGATGGTCAGGGGCAACTCTTCGCCACCGACACTCTTCGAAGACACTTCTCCGCAGGAATTTCGGCAACTCACGATCCCCCAATCACTTGTCGTCAGGCGCGCGGTCCGGTACGGCGGTTGCATTGCAGGCGACCGGAGCCGCGATTCGTGTCGGCTCCGGCTGTTCAGCGGTTCAATGCAGGTCGGTCGTCGTGATTGCGGGGTACTGCGTGGCACTCGTTGGGGGCGCTGGGAAGCGCCGAGCGTTCTCTCGTGACGCAGCCTCCGCCCAACGCACCCCCGGTCCGACTCGTCTTCCCTCCTTCCGCGAGTGATGGCGACACCGAGGCGCAGCAACGACGGTTCGCCAGCGACCAGACCAACGGCCCTCGGGGAGCTTCCCGGGGGCCGTTGGCGTTGCTAAACAATCTTCAGTGGCGTGCCCTCCCCGAGTCCGCGGCTCAAGTCGCGACTCGGCTGATGTCACTGAAGTGACCCCGTCTCTGTTACGGTTTCCGTCGCTTTAGCGACATCAGCCGAGCCGTCGCTTCAGCGACGAGCCGGTTTCGTCATCCCGAGCATCGCGCGGGATCACTCCGCGACCGGCATCCAGCTCCGTGGCGGGGTGCCGTGTTCCGCGATCGTCGTGCCCCTCCCCCGTCCCCTCCCCCCTCCGTGGGGAGGGGGGACTTCTCCTTACTATGGAAGCGCTCGGCACTCTGCTCCGCGCGCACCGGGCCGCCTGGCACGCGGCCGGCTGCATTTCGCACTCGGAATCCGGTCCTCGACGTTCGGGCCGCGATGAATCGCGGCCCCACTGAATTATTTGAGACTCGTACTTGAGTCCTGATGTTGGTTCCCGCCGTCCTGACCTCGCTTCCAGCTTTCCTTACCTCGGTCCCCGCCGTCCTGACCTCGGTCCCCGCCGTCCTGACCTCGGTCCCCGCCGTCCTGACCTCGGATCCCGCCGTCCTGACCTCGCTCCCCACTTTCCTTACCTCGCTTCCCACTTTCCTTACCTCGCTTCCCACTTTCCTTACCTCGGTCCCCACCGTTCTGACCTCGCGTCCCACAATACTTTTATCGCTTCCACCACGCTGCCTAACGCAGAAAATCGCGCTGGCACGGAGTTCGCCAGAGGTGGTGTCCGACCGGGGCCGGTTCGGGCCGGTACCTGGTCGTCACGCCGCCGCTCCCCGAAGAGCCCGGCACCGTTCTTCAACCGTGGTCTTCGGACCACCAACAGGGAGTTGCTGTATGGATACGAACATTCGTCTCAAACTCGACATGGGGGGACGCGTGGTGGTGTTCTGCCGCGCGCACCCCGATGACAATCCCGCCACCGCTCCGGTGGTGGCGCGGCTCACCGAGACCGTGGATCGTGCCGAGGAGCTGAAGCTGCAGCAGCGGCAGGCGATCACGGTCGTCTCGGCGGCGGTCAATCAGAAGAGTGAACTGAGGGTCCTGATCGAGAACGGGCTGGCCGCGCTGTTCGGCATTGCCAAGTCCGGCGCGAAGGAACACCCCGATCTGGCGGTGCATCGGAGACTGCCAAAGACCGGGGTCAGCGAGGCCACGCTGCTTCAGGTCGCGCGGGTGGCGGTCAACGAGGCGACGGTGGTGAAGGAGATCCTGGTGCCGTACGGTCTGACCGACGGACTGCTTCAGGGTCTGGCTGCGGACATCGCGGCGTACGAGGTCGTCCTGGAGCGTCAGCGTCAGGCGATCGCGAGTCAGGTCGGGGCGAGCAAGGATCTGCAGGGCGTGGCCTCCGATCTGATGCGGGTGGTGAAGAACCTGGATGCCATTCATCGGATCCGGTTCAAGAACAATCGGGAGCTTCGGGCCGCGTGGAAGAGTGCGCGGAACGTGGCGTGGCCCGCGACGGAGCCGGTGGCGACACCTGATCCGGCGCCCGCCCCCGGTCCCACTCCGACCACTCCTCCGCCGGCCGAAGGCACCTCGGCGGCATGAGTGACCGGGTGACGCCGATCCCCTGATCTCCACGGTGGAGGTCAGGGGATTGGTGTCTCCGGGAAGGGAGAGGGGTGACACCGAGGACACTCGGTAATTCTTGCCGTCGATGTGAGGCGAGTCGCCTAACATTCGCTCCTTCAATCACTTCCGCACTCATTGTGCGCTGGCGCACATTCAGGCACGGTCTTCGCATCTCGGCCCCCCGATTCCGTCCACGCAGGACACTTTTCCGAACAGGGGCCTGCCGAGATGCCTACCAACGTTCGGCTCAAGCTCGATTGTATCCCCCGGGTGCTGGCCTTCTGTCGGCGCCATCCCGAATGCAGTGCGGCGGCGCTCCAGGCGCTGGCGCGGCTGGAGGCGATGTTCGAGCTCACCCGGTCGCTGCTCGCCACCAAGTTGCGGGTGCATGGGGAGCTGCCGCTGGCGATCGCGGCGCGGGACCGGATGGCGGCTCCGCTGGCGGAGCAGCTCACCCAGGTGGTGCAGCTGGCGCGGGCGGCGGCGCTGCATGAGGGAGACGGGGTGCTGGTGGCCAGCCTCGCGGGCGTTGGCAAGATCACCCCGGAGCTGCCGCTCGACCGGGCGGAGGCGGTGCTTGAGATCGCGCTCCGCCATCGCACGCTGCTCGACCGTTACGGGATGCCGGAGGGGATGCTCGACCGGCTGGGTGAGACGGTTGCGCGGTATGCGGCGCAGGTGGCGCGGCGGATCGAGGCGAGTGCCACGATCGCGGAGGCGAATGACCGGCTCGAGATCACGGCGACGGAGGCACACCGGGTCATCAAGCATCTCGATGCGCTCTACCGGATCCGGTTCTCGGACGATCCGGTGCGCTGGGCGGAGTGGCGCTCGGCACGGCGGGTGCCGTGGGACAAGCCGAAACTGACTGAACCGGAGGATGGGAGGCGGGTGTGAGTTCCGGGTTCCGGGTTCAGGGTTCCGAGTTCCGGGTTCCGAGTTCCGGGTTCCGGGTTCCGGGTTCCGGCGCCTCAGGCTCCGGTCAGTTCGTTGCTGGCCAGGGCGCGGCGACCTTGATGGGGGTGACACGTGCGATGAGCCGGAAGTCCACCAGATTGTCGGTCACGATGGTCGCGCCGAGTTCCCGGGCGGTCGCAGCCAGCAGGAGATCGTTGCCGAAGCTTCGCAGGCGCAGGTTTCCGGCATAGCCGCCGAGTCCCCGCAGGTCCCGATCGAGCTGGGCGGCGAGTTGCCAGGTGGTG
>JBGATI010000028.1:0-55391 GCA_044229245.1 Gemmatimonadales bacterium
CGCTGCCAGTGCTCTTGCCCTACCGCCTGCGGCGGGACTACACTGATCCTGCCAAAATGGCCGCACCCCCGAACCGCCGAACCATGCCCAAGCGCGATTTCCTGGCGATCTCCGATTTCAGCCGGTCGGAACTGGTCGAGCTATTCGAACTCGCCCTGCGGATGAAGCGTGGGGAGTATCGGGAGCGCCCCCTCGAGGGGAAGACCCTCGCGATGATTTTCGGGAAGACCTCGACCCGGACCAGGGTCTCCTTCGAGGTGGGGGCCTTCCAGCTTGGAGGCCATGCGCTCTTCCTCTCGTCGCGGGAGATCCAGCTGGGCCGCGGCGAGCCGACGCGGGACACGGCGCGAGTCCTCTCCGGCTACGTCGACGGGATCATGATCCGCACCTACCAGCACACCGAGGTGGAGGAACTGGCGCGCTACGCCACCGTCCCGGTGATCAACGGGCTCACCGACCTCCTGCATCCCTGCCAGGTGCTCGCCGATGTGCTGACGGTGCGCGAAGAGTTCGGCGGTTGGGACGACAAGGTCGTGGCGTGGATCGGCGATGGGAACAACATGGCCAACAGCTGGATCGAAGCCGCGGGCCTGCTGGGCTTCGAGCTGCGGCTGGCCTGCCCGGAAGGGTACGAGCCGAATCACGCGATCTTCGAACGCAACGCCGGCCGGACCCGGCTCTCCATCACGGAGCTGCCGGAAGAAGCCGCCGCCGGCGCGCATGTCGTGACGACCGACGTATGGGCCTCGATGGGGCACGAAGAAGAAGCCGAATCCCGCCGTCACGCCTTCCGGGGGTACGCCGTGGACGACGCCCTGATGGCGCTGGCGCAGCCGGAGGCCATCTTCCTGCATTGCCTTCCCGCCCACCGCGGGGAAGAGGTCTCGGAGAGCGTGCTCGAAGGCGCGCGTTCCCGCGTCTGGGCCGAGGCCGAGAACAGACTCCACATTCAGAAGGCGCTGATGGCGGCGCTGATGAGCGGGACTCGCAGTGACCGGGAGCCGACGGACCAGCCCTCCAGAGGAAAGAACTGATGACGACCACCCTGCAGCGCACCGCGCTCTTCGATACCCACCGCGCCCTCGGCGCGAAGATGGTGTCCTTTGCCGGCTGGGAGATGCCCGTGCAGTACCCCGGCGGGATCCTGGCCGAGCACCGCGCGGTGCGGGAAGACGTCGGCATCTTCGACGTCTGCCATATGGGCGAATTCGAAGTGACCGGGCCGGACCGCAATGCCTTCGTGAACCGGGTGACCACGAACGATGTCTCCGCGCTCGAGCCGGGGCAGGTGCAGTACTCGGCGTTCCTGAACGAGCAGGGCGGTGTGGTCGATGACTGCACCGTCTACCGGTTCGAGGACAAGATCATGCTGGTCGTCAACGCGGCGAACATCGAGAAGGACTGGGAGCACGTCGTCGCGCAGAAGAAGGGGGCCAACGTGCGGATCCGGAACATCTCCGCCGAAGTCGGCCTGCTCGCGCTCCAGGGCCCTCGCGCCGAGGCCCTGCTCCAGGCGAACACCGACACGATCCTCAAGGACATCGGGTACTATCGCTTCGCGGTGGGCAGTGTCGCCGGCGCCGGCTGCTTCATCTCCCGGACGGGATATACGGGTGAAGATGGCTTCGAGCTCTACTGCCGGACCCAGAATGTGCAGGCCATCTGGCAGGCGCTCACCGGACCCGGCAAGGCCCAGCCCATCGGGCTCGGGGCGCGTGACACGCTGCGTCTCGAGGTGGGCTACGCGCTCTATGGCAACGACATCGACGACGACACCACGCCGCTCGAGGCCGGGCTCGGCTGGATCACCAAGATCGACAAGGGCGCGCCCTTCATGGGCGAGGCGGCGCTGAAGCGCCAGAAGGTCGAGGGGGTGACCCGCAGGCTGGTCGGCTTCCGCATGGTCGGCAAGGCCATCCCGCGTCACGGCATGCCGGTGCTCGTCAACGGCACGCAGGTGGATCAGGTCCGCAGCGGGACCATGAGTCCGACGCTCGGGTTCGCCGTCGGGACGACGTATCTGCCCATCGCTCATGCGTCGGTGGGCAGCCGGTTCCAGGTCGAGATTCGGGGTGAGCAGGCGGAGGCCGAGGTCATCAAGCGGCCCTTCTACACCAAGGGCTCCGTCAAGCGGTGACGGTACGGCTCGCGATCCTCACCATCTCCGACGCCGGAGCTCGCGGGAATCGCGCCGATACCTCGGGCGATGCCATCGCTGCGTGGGCGGCCGCGCGCGGGTTCGCCACCGTCGCCCGCGCGCTGCTGCCTGACGAGGCGGACCGGATCGCGGCGGCGCTTTCCGCGTGGGCCGACACGGACACCGCGGACCTCGTCCTGACGACCGGGGGGACCGGCCTCACCAAGCGGGATGTCACGCCCGAGGCGACCCGGGCGGTGCTCGAGAAGGAGGCGCCCGGGATCGCCGAGGCGCTCCGCATGACCGTCTATCCGAGGTTCCACCGGGCCGCGCTTTCCCGGGGTGTCGCGGGCGTGCGCGGCCGGACCCTCATCGTCAATCTTCCTGGCAGTCCGGGCGGCGTCCGGGATGGACTCGCCGTGCTCGACGACCTCGTCGATCACGCGGTCGAACTGATCCGCGGCACCCGGACCGCTCACTAACTTCGCTGCGGTGCACCGCCCTCGGCGGCGGACTCCGTGGCAGATGGCTCCGACATGGCATCCAAGATTCTCATCACGATGGACGATCTCGAGACCGCCGTGCGCGTCAATGCAGCCATGGAGGCGGCGGGCCACGCGACCGCGATGGTCTCGTCGCTCGACGACGCGAAGCAGTCGCTCCGCCGTGAGGCACCTGATCTCGTGGTCCTTACCGGGGCGGTGCATGAGTCCCCGGCCCGGCAACTTGCCGCGCTCGCGCGGGATGCCGAGATCTCGACGCTCGCGCTGCTCGAATCCACCGACGTGAGCGGCCCCGAACACGACCGCCAGCACGTGGACGTCACCGAGATCGCGGTGAAGCCGGTCAACCCGGCCGAAGTGGTGCATCTCGCCGAGCGGCTTATTGTCAGGCGCGCCCTGCAACTCCGGACCGGAATCAGCGGGGAAAGCTCCGCGATCCAGGAACTGCTGATCCGCATCGAACAGATGGCGCCGGTCTCGAGCACCGTGCTGGTCCAGGGGGAGTCCGGGACCGGCAAGGAACTCGTCGCCAAGGCAATCCACGACCTGTCGCCGAGGCGGGGCCGGCCGTTCATCGCGGTGAATTGCGCGGCGCTGCCCGAGACGCTGCTCGAGTCGGAGCTGTTCGGCCATGAGAAGGGCGCGTTCACCGGGGCCGCCGAACGGCGGCTGGGTCGGTTTGAACTCGCCGACACGGGCACGATCTTCCTCGACGAAATCGGCGAGATCCCGGCGAGTGTCCAGGTCAAGCTGCTGCGGGTGCTCGAGACCCGTGCCTTCTTCCGGCTGGGCGGGGTGCAGCCGATCAAGGTCGACGTCCGGGTGGTGGCGGCCACCAACCGGAGTCTCCGCGACTCGGTGGCGATGGGCGAGTTCCGGGACGATCTGTACTACCGGCTGAACGTCCTGACGATCTACCTCCCCCCCCTCCGGGAGCGGCGGGAGGACATTCCCCTCCTGGTGCGCCGCTTCGTCCGGGACCTCTCCAGGGCCCATGACCGGCCCTTCCGGGGGATCACCCCCGACGCCATGAGCCGGCTGATCGAGGCTCCCTGGCCGGGCAATGTGCGGCAGCTCCGCAACCTTATCGAGTCGATGGTGGTGCTCGCGCCCGGCAGGGAGATCAGAGCGAGCGATATTCCTCCTGATGTGCTCGAGGGGGCAAGCCGCCTGCTTCCGGTCAAAATTGCCGGATCCGGGGGGGGTGGGCCAAGCCAGGAGCTCGAGTTCATCCTCAGGAATATCATGGACTTACGGCTCCAGATCGAGGAGCTCAGGCGTCGCCTCGATGACCGCCCGCAGCGGGTGCAGGTCATCGAGCTTGGAGAGACACAACCCGTGGCCGACCTTTTGCCGGTTTCGGAGGTGGAGGATCGCAGCTCCGTGGTCTACCGGCCCGGGATGACCATGGCCGATGTCGAAAAAGAGACCATCTCCGCGGCACTGACCCAGCACCGGGGAAACCGTCGCAAGGCGGCGGAGATGCTCGGCATAGGGGAGCGCACCCTGTACCGGAAGATCAAGGCTTATAAACTAGAATAGGTGACACCACCTAAGTCGTGAAATAGTTTGGGTTTCGGTGCGAGCTACTGCTTGACGCACCGGGTTCCCGATCCCATATTGAACAACGAGACCCCATACCCCCGATCGCATTGGGTCTTCTCCAGTGATCTTTTCGATTGACCCCAGCACCTGCGTCGCCTGTCTGGCGTGCGTGCGTGTCTGCCCTACGGGCGCTATCGAGGTGCAGGAGCCGCTCGTCCGCATCGAGGACGTGGCGTGCATTCGCTGCGGCCTCTGCGTGCCTGCCTGTCCGCATGACGCGATCGAAGTCACGGGGGAGCTGGGTCGGGCGATGGCGGTGGTGGCGCGTGGCGGCGGCGTCCTGATCCTGACGCCGGAGGCTGCGGCGCATTTCTATCCGGCGACGCCAGAGCAGGTGGTCAACGCCTGTTATGCAGCGGGATTCCGGGTCGTCAATCGCGGCGTCATTGGTGACGAACTGGTGGCGGCGGAGTATCTGAAACTGTGGCGGGATGAGAGCTGGGGCACGCTGATCCGCTCCACCGATCCGGTAGTCGTCGACACGATTCGCCGTGACTTCCCGGAGCTGGTGCCGTACCTGGCACCGGTGACGCTGCCCGCGGTGGCGGAAGCCCGCTATCTGCGGGCGCAGGTGGGCGAGCGGCTGGAAATTGTCTATGCCGGCGTCTGCCCTCCGGCCGGCCGGCCGGAGCTGGACGCCGCGATCACGTTCCGCGATCTGGACCAGCTGTTCAAGCTGCGTGGGGTGATACCGCTCGGACAGCCGGATTTCTTCGTGCGGGTGCCCAGCGAGCGGCGGCGTCACCTCAGCATGCCGGGCGGACTGCCGGTCGCGATGCTCGAGGAGGCGCCTTACGCCAGCAAGCGCTTCCGGAAGCTTCGGGGGCTCAAGGAGCTCCGGGCGATCGCGCGCGCGGTCGTCGTGGACAAGATCGATCTGGGGTTCGTCGACATCCTCTCGCATGAGGGGTCGCTGGACCATCCGCTCTCCGGGCCCCGGGAGGAACTGTTCTGGCGGCGCTCGGTCGTGGCGGGGACCGAGCCGGCGCGGAGCCGGTTCCCCGTGGTCGATGCCTCGGTAGTGGCGAGTTACGGCGCGACCTTCCAGATCGAGCCGCGACTGGTGCAGGCCGACCCCACGCGGGTCGAGGAGCTCCTGGAGTCGATCGGGCCCGGGCCGAACGGGAAGCCCTGGGACTGCCGGGCCTGCGGGTTCGAGACGTGCACCCGGTTCGCGGAAGCGGCGGCGATGGGACGCGCCTCACTCAGGCAGTGCCCGCCGCATCAGGCGCGGCGGGTCGAGGAAGCCGAACGGGATTCCGCCGTCGATGCGCTGACGGGCCTCGCGGCCTATCGGGTCATGCACGACCGGCTGCTGTATGAGATCGAGCGGAGCAAGCGGAGTCTCGAGGGCTTCGCGGTGCTGTTCATCGATCTCGATTATTTCAAGCAGGTGAACGATCAGTACGGCCACGAGGTCGGCAACCAGGTGCTGCGGGCGGTCGCGGTGGAGATTCATCACGCGATCCGGGCGTCGGATCTCGCCGCCCGTTACGGGGGCGACGAATTCGTCGTCATCCTGACCCGCACCGACCTCCCGGGCGCCAACCGGGTGGCCGAGGCGATCCGGGCCGGCATCGAGGGCGTCGGGCGCCGGCTGGGATATCCGGTGGGACTGGTGACGGCGAGCATCGGGGTCGCCGAGTACGATGTGCGCCGGCCGCACGAAGGAGACCTCCTCGTGCAGGCCGACAGGGCTCTTTACCAGGCAAAGTCTGCGGGACGGAACGCGGTCGCGTGAGCGGCCGTGACGTCCCTGGAAGCGAGCAATTGTGACCGGACCATCTCCGATTCGTCAGGCTGATTCCGCCAATACCGGCAGGTCCGGTGGCGCGTTCGACAACGCGCCGGACCCGTGGGGAGTTCGGCGTGCCGAGAATCTCCTGACCAGCCTGGAGGGCGTCCTCTCCGCCCGGGTGGTGACGACGCCGCTCGGCGAGGTGAGCGAGATCCACGTGCTGGCGCAGGCGGGGCTGCAGCCGAAGCAGCTGGTCCGCAACATCGAGTCGGCGCTGCTGGCCCAGCTCGGGCTCAAGGTCGATCATCGCAAGATCAGCATCGCGCAGACGGCGGACGTCAAGCCGATCGACGTGGTGGAGAAGGGGGCGGTCCGGGAGCGGGCGATGCGGCGCGCGGCGCTGTTCGAGTCGCTCTTCGTGGCGCCGGGCAAGCGGCCGCACCGGGTCAACATCACCGTGTCGCTCTCGTTCGGCGGGAAGACCGGGACCGCGGACGAGGAGACCAGCGACACGCCGCGCAGCAAGGTGGAGGGCGCGGCGCGCGCCGCCATCTCGGTGCTGGATCAGCTGCTGTCGGATCACTCGGTGGCGCTCGAGGGTGCCAAGATCGCCGAGGCCTTCGACCGGGAGTTCGTGCTGGTGGCGGTGCAGGGGCTGGGCGGCCGGGAGGCCGTGCTGCTCATCGGCACCGCGGAAATCAAGGAGAGTGCGGAGCGCGCGGCGGTCTTCGCCGTGCTGGACGCGACCAACCGGTGGGCGGAGGCCCGCCGGCCCAACTGATCCAGACACCTGTTGAGGACACACGGAGCCTTAGCGGGGCTTGGCTCCTTCCCGAGGGTACTTATTTACTCGAGCTAGGAGACGCTCATGCATGCTCTTTTGACCCTGATCGCGGGATTCACCGCGAAGGCCGCAGTGAAGCTGTTCACTGCGTCTGAAGGACAGGTCTGGCTCTAAGCTAGATCGATATTCCAGGGCCACTGCCAGTTCTCTTAGGAAGGCTTGATGCGTCGATTCGACTGGAAGGTGCAGCTCCTCGTCCTTTGCGTCACGACCCTCGCGGCCGGCCTCGTTTGGCTGGCCGCTGGCGACGCGCAAACCTATCCAGGCCATCTCACGCTTCTTGCCTTTTGTGCTTTCGCCCTTCTGCTCGACCGTAGTGGCAGCGTTCTCAGCGTTGAAGCTAAGGGCTCGACATCATTCACAGTTCACATCGCGTCAGGCCTCTTGTTCGGTCCCCTCTGGGGAGCGGTCGTCACCTCTGTCTCGACCGTCATGGGGTTGGCAACAGAGAAGCAACCACCGATCAAACTGCTATTCAACGCCTCACAGCGAGTGGTTTCGGTAACTGGCGGCCTCCTGCTGTATAAGTGGGTCGGGGGAGGAGTCCCGGCAGCCTACTTGGGGAAGGACTTGTCGGCTGCTGGGCCCGGCGTTCAGCATGATCTGTTGCTTTTCGTCGTGGTTGCGGTCTTCTACTTCTTGTTTAACGCGGGTTCGGTGAGCGCGGCGGTGTCGCTGACGACCGGACGCAGATTCTCCGAAATCTGGAATGTCAACGCGAGAGGTGTCCTCGGATACGACATCGCGGCCAGCTACCTAGCGGTGCTGTTGGCGTTCCTGTATGTAAGGTTTGACGTCATTCCAGGCCTTGGAAGTCTGGGGCTTGTGGTGACTCTCGTGCCGATTCTCGTAATCAGACACATCTACGGGCTTTACCGCCGCCTTCAGAGTAGCGGCCGCGAGCTCCTCGACCTGATGGTCAAAGCCATCGAAGCGCGAGATCCGTACACCTCTGGCCATTCGATCCGTGTCGCCACGCTCGCCAAGGCGATCGCCCAGGAAACCAAGATGTCCGCCGAGGAGGTGGAGCAGGTCTACACCGCGGCAGTGCTCCACGATGTCGGCAAGATCCACGAGGAGTTCGCGCCCCTGCTCCGGAAGGACTCGAAGCTGACTCCTGAAGAGACGGCGCTGCTGCAGACCCACTCGGTGAAGAGTGCCGATCTCGTGGGCATCATCTCGAGCTTCCGCGGCGTGATCCAGAGCGCCGTCCGGAGCCACCACGAGCGCTGGGATGGTGGGGGGTACCCCGATGGCATCGCGGGGGAGGACATCCCGCTCGGTGCCCGGATCATCATGATCTCGGACACCACTGACGCGATGACCACCGACCGCCCCTACCGGAAACGGCTGCCGATCGAGGCGGTCGTGCAGGAGCTGCAGAAGTACCGCGGGACCCAGTTCGATCCCCGGCTGGTCGACATGGTGGTCAACTCCGTCACGGTCCGCCGGGTGATGGCCGAACTGCAGGCGGGCAACGCCACCCAGGCCGGAGCACTGCTCGAGGGCGGCTCCAAGCGGGCGGTCCCGGGCTCCAGCGGGCTGCTTCGCGGACGGCCCTCGTGGCCGAAGATCCGGGCGTTCTAATTCGGCAGCGTACTAAGTCGTCGAATCTGCAGTTCGACCGCTGGCGGCAGTTGAAGCAGGGTTTCCCGCAGTCGATCTGATCCTTCTCGCCACGGCCGGCCTCTTTTCACATCAAACATCATTTTCGCGCTGACGATTTCTGCTCGATCGAAGAGGTCGTATGCCTCCAAATCACAAGTGAGTCGCTCAAGCTCAAGCGCCGCTGTTTCCTCCTGATCCGTGCCGATGGCGGTGTGGGCAATCCAACGGCCGAAAATGCCCGTGAACGATCCTAGGATTGGTTGGGTGCCACCAGCTGCGAGAGCCTCTCTCGCTGTCCGGATGGCTGAGGCTTGCTCGCCAATAGCCCACATGATGTCAGCCGCCAGGAGCGGCGATACCTGCTGGCACCAATCGGGTGCCGCGTAGGTAGATCCTCTGTCAATCTTCTCGAGAGCCTCCCGTGCTCGCCGATTTTCCCCGAGCATGCAAAGCGATATGGCCCAATAGTAGGCTGGCTGAACGGTACGCCATGCCTGCTGTTGTTGTGCGTGCATAGCGGCCCTGCCGGACCAGTATTCACTAGATGGGTAGTTCCCGAGCCTAAGTTCGCAAAGGGCACGGTTTAGTGCGGCACTCGACATGCGCGGTTCGTTGCCAAGTCTAGCTGCGATCTCATAGGCGGCTGAGCTACACGATAGAGCTTGATCGTAGTCACCACGGCCGGTCAGGAGGACTGTTGCCGAGGTGCAGATGTTCCAGGAAGCCAGATTCGCCATCCCAGTCGTTCTGCATTCGTCGACGAGCTCGATCGATCTTGCGGCAGCGCCCGCGAGGCTCTTCCGATCTCCGGAGAACCAAGAAAGAAATGCCAAGGCATACTGCAGTCGCGCCCGATCCTCGAGTGTCATATGAGTCCAAGGGATTTGTCGGGCATGCTCAAGGTACTTGCTGACAGGTTGCTTCAAACCTGAATGGGGAATTGTTAGTGAAATGGCCTCGAGTATCGACGGCCAGCAGGAGCGTTCGGCCTCGTCAAATAGCAGCGTACCTAGTGACTCGATGATTTCGCGCGCTTCCTCGGAGCGCGGGGGCGCCGCAGCAAGGGAGCGAGCTCTCAGAATCTGCTCCCTCGCGGATGCTCCGGAGGAAGCCGGCCAATTGGCTTCGATCAGCCTGAGTGCCTCGACATGCCTACTTTGCTCTTGAAGCGTCTCCACCAACAGCAGCCTCGCCTCGTGTGAACTCCCCCGCGTCAGCCCCGCCATCGCTGACGTGAGTGCCAGCTCCACCTCGAAGACGCCTCCGCGCCGCAGTGCCTCACTCGAGCCCCGCAGCAGATACGGCTCCGCTTCCACCGGCCGCCCCGCCCGGAAGCAGTGCCACGCCAGCATCAGTCCCGGCACCTTCTCCCCGTTGGCCTCCGCCCGCAGCAGCCGGTCGGCGATGAGGCCATGGAGCGCCCGCCGGAGCGGCGACGGCACGTGCAGGTAGGTGTAGTTCCGCAGCAGTTCGTTCCGGAACTCGACATCGCGTCCGCCGTCGCGAAGCACCCGGTGGCTGGCCAGCTCCGACATCCCTGCCAGCGTCTGGGCCAGCGTGAGATCCACCAGCTCGTACATCGCGAGATCGTTGAGCCGGTCGCCGAGGATCGCCGCGAGATTCACGACCGCCCGCGCGGCGGGCGACAGGTCCCGGAACACCCGCTCGAAGACCCGGTGGTAGAGCTCGTGCTCGAGATGACCCAGGGCGTCCACGGTCATCGCCCCCACGGAGAGCGCCAGGCAATGCTCGCCGTTGCTGCGCCAGTCATCGAAGAGCAGCTCCGCCAGCATCGGGATCCCGTTGGCCGCGCGGAGCATCGCCTGACGGACCGCGGGAGGCAGCGGGGTGTCGCTCGCCAGGGCGGTGACGACCTCGTTCATCTCCTCCTCGGTGAGCGGCGGCAGCTCGACCGCCGCGAGCGCGAGCGACTCCCGCGATTCCATCAGCCGCCCGGCGTGCGGGGACCGCGCGAGCTCCGATTCCCGCGCCGTCATGATCACCATCACCTGCTGTTCCTGGGTCCGCCGCATGATGAGGTGCAGCACCGCAACGCTGGCATCATCGGCGAGATGCACGTCGTCCACCACCAGGATGACCGGATGCTCCTCCGCGATGGAGGACGTCAGCTCATGGAAGGCCTCCGTCAGGCGGAGCCGGGCGGTCTCCCCCACCGACTCGCGAGCCGGAGGGAGATTGGGGAACCGCCGCGCGACCGCGGGGATGTTCTGGGCCAGTTCGGCCAGCCACTCGGGGGGCGTGCCGCTTGCGCCCGGCTGATCGAGCAGCCCCCGCACCAGGGTGCCCACCGCCGCATAGGGGATCTCCCGCTCCGCCTCATAGCACTGCACCCGGCTCGAGACAGCGCCCTCGAGTCCGGCCGCGGTCACCAGCCGCTCGACCAGGGTGGTCTTGCCGATGCCCGATTCCCCCAGGACGAGCCCGTGGCGTCCCTCCCCCTTGTTGCTCCGTTCCCAGCGTTCGTAGAGGCTGCGATACTGCGAGGCCCGCCCCACGAAGGCGCGATTGCGCCACTGATCCGTCGGTACGGTGGGGATATGGGAGGTGCCAGGAGGCTCGTAGCCGCGCTGGCGCAATCGGAGCGCCATCCCTTCCACGAGCCGCGAGGGGGTGGCATCGAGCTCGTCATGCAGCCGCTGGCGCCACGCCTGGAAGATGCGGAGCGACGAGAGGCGATCGCCGGCGAACGCCCGGGCTTCCATCTTGCCGCGGATCCCGTCCTCGGAGAGCTCATCCAGCACGAGCAGCCGGTCGGCGTGAGTCTCGATCCGGGTGAAGTCGCCGGTACGGCGGCAGCGATCCATCAGCAGGATCAGCGCGGAGCGGATCTCCGGGAACCAGCGGGCGCGCATGATGTCGCGCCAGAGCATGTATTCAGGCGCCCGGGTGACTTCGAACTCGTCCAGGAAGCCGGCGACGTCGAGCGGCGGAGTCTGCTCGTCGCCCAGGACGTCACCCCGTCCCAGCCGCTCGAGGTCCACCTCGAGCTCGGGGGCGAGGAGCCGCACGGTGTCCCGGGTCGTTTCGAAGGTGCGGGGGCCGAGCTTGCCACGAATCACGGAGAGGGCGGTGGCCACCGAATGCCGCCCCTCGGAGGGTCGTGCGTCGGGCCAGAGCAGCTCCGCGAGCCGCTCCCGGGGATGGGCCTGGCGCCGTTCGGCGGCGAGGAAGACCAGCAGGGCGAGATGCTTCCGGGTCCGGAACCGGATCGGATCGCCGCTGGGCCCCCGGAGTTCGGGGACGCCGAGGCAGCGAAGGAAGTGGCGGGCGGGCATGGCCCCTGAATAGGGCCGGGCCGTCAACCGAGCATCAAACCAGTCAGCCACGGCGGCACCGCTCGCTGCAGTACTTCACCTCCGCCCACACCGCCGCCCACTTCTTGCGCCACGCGAACGGCTTGCCGCAGCGCAGGCATTGCCGGCTGGGTCGCTCGGAGGGGGGGCGGTGACGGCCGGGTCGCTGGCGCATCGGGTGATTCTGCCGCCCACGGGCGACGCCGCAAGCCCCCGCGGCTAAATTGCCGGTACCCTCACCCGCCGGAGTCTTGCGTGGCGCCGACCCTTCGATTTCTCCCGCTCCTGTTGGCCGGCAGCGCGCTCGTCGCATGCGGCTCCATCACCGCCGGCGACAGCAGCCGGCCCACGGCCAATCAGCAGAACGAACTCTCCTCATCCCTCCAGGACGAGGTCACCGGAAGCCTCGCCGCGCTGACCGTCAGCGCCCCCGGCACGCCCGCCTTCTTCCCGGTGATCGCCAACTGCCCGACGGTCTCGAGCACCGCCGACGCCGATGCCGATGGCATTCCCAACGATGCGACCCTGACCTTCCAGAATCCGCCCTGCACCGCATCGGGATTTCACGGTGGGAATCTCGCCGTCACCGGGATCGTCCGCATTCAGGATCCGAGTGGGGCCAACAGCACCGCGTTCGACCTCACGCTGACGAATCTTTCCTGGGCCTTCACCGACAGCGCGGGCACCACGTTCTACACCTCCGTCCGCAACGGGACCAGGGCGCGGATCGGTTCCACGAGCGCGGCACGGGTGATCAACGACATCACCATCCAGCGGCAGCGGCCGCCGATCGCGACGGCCACCCTGACCATCCAGACGACGGACAGCTTCATCGCGGCGACCCCGGGGACCCTCCAGGTCGGGCAGCCGCTGCCCAGCGGCTTCGCAACCATCACCGGCACGATCAACTGGCATCGGAGCACCGAGAACTGGTCGCTCGCCGTCGCCACGACCTCCCCGCTCCAGTACGACGCGAGCTGCCTGACGACCCCCCAGCGGATCGTCGCCGGGCAGGTGACCCTGACCGGGACGGTCGCCAATGTGCCGGGTGTGCTCACCGTCACATGGTCCGGCTGCGGCACGGACCCTGCCCGGCATTGGACCGCTACGTCGCAGTGAGAGGCAGATCAGCGCATCTGCGTCCTGACCGGGAGCCGTGCCCGGTAGCTGCGGACAACGGTGAATCTTCTCCAATTAGTTGCCGGACAATCGCTTGAGAATTCCCGTCCGGCTCGGTCCATCAATTCATGGGAGGTAGCATGCTGGGTTCGCGGAAGCTCGGGCTTTTTGCCTCTGGTCTCGCGGGAATGCTGGCGCTCGGCGCGTGCGGCGGGGACAGCAGCCCGGGCAATAGCACGATCAGTCAGCAGCAGGCCGCGGTGGTCGGCGCCGAGGCGGCAAGCCAGGTGTCGGACATCGCCGCGGGCATCACCGGGTTCAGCTTCACCGGCGGTTCGCTGGGGAGCGGATTCTTCTCGCGGGCTGCGCTGCGGGGACGGATGAGCACCCTGGATCGGGTCATCCCAGCCCGGTACCGGCCGCAGCTGGCCGCGCTGCGCGTCGGGAATGGCCAGTGCGATCCGACGGTGGCCGGCGACAGCACCGACACCGATGGTGATGGCATCGAGAACAACGCGACGTACACCTTCACCTCGGGCAACTGCTTCTATCAGGATTCGCTGGGGAACGGCTTTGCCGTGACCGGCTCGGTCTCGATCCAGGATACCGATGGTGGTGCCACCCTGTTCGGCTTCTCGCTGGACATGAACCGGCTCAAGGTGCTGTTCTACAACGACAGTGCGAGTGCCGGCCTCGACTGGGACGGGACCTACACTGCGAACGTGACCTCGACGAGCGCCACGACCAGCCGGCACTTCGTCACCCGTTTCCACGTGAACAACCAGGTCCCCTATTCCTTCGGGGACAACTGGACGCTCACCTTCGTGCCGGACACCGCGACCATCGATCCGGCCAGCCAGAGCACTCTCCCGGACGGCACCTTCGACATCACCGGTTCGTACAACTGGTCCGGGGCCTTCGGAAACGCCGACGGCGACTGGAGCTTCAGCATCGGCACGCCGACGCCGCTCCACTGGAATACCGCGTGCGATGGCCAGGACCCGCCCTTCGATGGCGGACAGCTCCGCGCCTCGATCGTCGGCCACAGCAACATCGGCTTCACGGCGGATTACAGCGCCTGCGGCACGCCGCCGGTGATCAATACCTTCGATAACACCGCGCAGGCACTTCGCTAGTCTCCGCGCGGACAGGACGAACGGCCCGGGCATCGCTGCCCGGGCCGTTCGGTTTTCCCTTCCACGCTGCCCGCCGAGCGCTGGATCAGGCGGTCCACCCCGGGCTCGCGATCAGCTCCCGGACCAGATCGTCGTTGGTCCGGCCCGCCGCCTCGGCAGCGAAGTTGGTGACCACCCGGTGACGGAGCACCTGCAGGGCGACCGCGCGCACGTCGTCGAGATCGGCCATCGGGCGGCCGGCGATCGCGGCACGGGCCTTGGCGCCGAGCACGAGGTACTGCGAGGCGCGTGGCCCGGCACCCCACTCGACGTACTCGCGGATCGATGGCGGCGCCTCGCCGTCGGCGGGACGCGTCATCCGCGCCAGCGCCACGGCGGCCCGGACCAGCTGCTTCGAGACCGGAATTCGGCGCACCAGCTCCTGCATCGCCCTGACCGTCTCGGCATCCAGCACCGCCTCGAGCCGTCCCGCGCGCGCCCCGGTGGTCTGCTCGACGATGGCCTCCTCCTCCGTCCGGGTCGGATACCCGATCCGGATCTCCAGCATGAAGCGGTCGAGCTGCGCCTCGGGCAGGGGATAGGTGCCCTCCTGCTCGATCGGATTCTGGGTCGCGAGGACGAAGAAGGGCTCGGGCAGATGGTAGGTCTGCCCCCCGACGGTGACCTGATGCTCCTGCATCGCCTGGAGCAGCGCGGCCTGGGTCTTCGGCGGCGTGCGATTGATCTCGTCGGCCAGGACCACGTTTGCGAAGATCGGTCCCTGCACGAAGCGGAAAGCGCGCTTGCCCGTGGTCAGGTCCTCCTCGATGATCTCGGTCCCGGTGATGTCACTCGGCATCAGGTCGGGGGTGAACTGGACCCGGTTGAACGAGAGCCGGAGTGCCTCGGCGACGGTCGAGACCATGAGCGTCTTGGCGAGGCCCGGCACCCCGATCAGCAGCGCATGACCACCAGCGAGGATGGCGGTCAGGATGCCGTCGACCGCCTCATGCTGACCCACGATCCGGCGGCTCACCTGCGCGCGAAGCTGCTCCACCGCTTGCGCAAGCCGGGCCAGCTGTTCGACATCCGAGGGGGAAGTTGCGGCTGCGGTCATGGAAGCCTGGAAAGGAGCCGGCGATCTTCGGCAACGAGGGTGGAACGCGTGTTCTGCTCGCGTACGGGCAGGAGGTTAGCGGGTTTCGCTGGAGCGGGCAAACGACTTTTTCGTGTTTCTATTCGCAACGTCCCAGGCTCCAGCCAGCCGAGGCGCCGGAGGGGCATATTTGCTTGCGAAATATTTCACAAGCCGGTACTTTTGGCCCGGTCATGAAGCCAAAAAGAGGGATGGCTGGACGCGGCCCGGGTGGCGCAGTTGGCTACGACACCCTGGGGTACACCTTCGCGTTCAGCATCATGCTCTTCGCCGGGGCGGGCTATCTGCTCGACCGGTGGCTCGGCTGGGTTCCGGTGCTGACGATCGCCGGTACGCTGGTCGGCGCCGGGCTCGCGTTTGCCTGGGTCTACGCCAAGGTGCGCGCCGACGACGCGGCCGCCCACGCGGACGATGCCACGCGCAAGCGGGAGGACGCGTGATCGCCTCGCTCGCCACCGGCCTCGTGCTGACGCTGCTGGTGACGGCCGGTATGCGGCAGGTGTGGGGGGATGACGCGCTGCTGCCCGGGCTCGGGTTCGGGCTGCTGGCGACACTGATCCAGGTGGTGGCGGTGCGGGCGCTCGCGCGGAGGATGCACGGGACCACCACCGAGTTCTTCAAGGGGTTCGGGGTCGGGATGCTGCTCCGGATGAGCGGCGTGGTCCTCTTCGTGGTGGCGGTGCTGGTGGACCGCGGCCGCTTTCCCCCGCTCCCCAGCGCGCTGGGATACCTGGGAGTTCTGGTTCCACTGCTCTTTCTCGAGGCACGGTTCGTCCGATGATGCTGATGCTCCAGGAAGCGGTCAACGTCGGTGAGATGGTCCTGCATCACACGGCGGACTCGTGCACGCTCGATTTCTATCCGCTGTTCCAGTACACCATCCCAGGCTGCCACCTGACCTATCCGGTGGCCCACACGCTGTCGCCGACCAAGACGGTCTTCTGGATGGTGATCGCCGCGGTGCTGGTCTTCGCGACGATGTGGACGGCGGCCCGGAGCATCGCCCGGCAGAAGGCGGGGTCGGCGCCCAAGGGATTCTCGGGCGCGGTGGAAGGCCTGGTGCTCTTCGTCCGCAACGACATCGCCATCGCGAACATCGGGCACGACGGCGCCCGGTTCGCGCCGCTCATCATCACGCTCTTCTTCTTCATTCTCTACTGCAACCTGCTCGGTCTGATGCCGTGGGGCAGTGCGGCGACCGGCAACCTGGCCGTGACCGCCGCGCTCGCGATCGTGGTCTTCCTGGTCGTGGAGATCGCCGGCTTCATCAAGGTCGGTCCCAAGGCCTACATGGCGACGATCTTCCCGCACTTCCCCGGCATGCACGGCCCGGGGGCGGTGGCGCTCTCCGTCTTCATGTCGCCGATCGAGCTGCTGGGCAAGATCGTGAAGCCGTTTGCGCTCGCGGTCCGACTCTTCGGCAACATGACGGCGGGACACTTCGTGATCCTGTCGCTGTTCGGCATCATCTTCCTGTTCGGCAATCTGGGCCTGTGGAGCTACGGCATCGGCATCACCACGGCGCTGCTGGTCGTCGGCATCATGATGCTCGAGCTCATCGTGGCGCTGCTGCAGGCATACGTCTTCGCGCTGCTCAGTTCGGTCTTCATCGGGTTGATGCAGCACGAGCACTGATTCGCCAAGGCATGCCTTGGCGCTTCCACTGTGGCGCCGTGCGTTTGAGCCGCCACAGATCCAGCCCGCCGAATGGCGGGTGAAGCTCACTGGCCTTCGGGCCGTTGGTGAGCCACGGTGACGGCGCCGAGCCGGGAGACTCGGGCAGCGGCCGGCAAACGCGAGGACACGCTCAAGGCGGGTCCATCTACTCCATCTCCCACGGGATCTCAAAGGATCTGACATGCTGAACATGCTTGCCCTGGTACAGGAAGCGGCCGCTGCGGCGGGCGCGAGCTACGGCCTCCTTGGTGCGGGTCTGGCCATCGGCCTCGCGGTGATCGGTGCCGGCTTCGGTCTCGGCCGGATCGGCGGCCAGGTGGCCGAGGCGATCGCCCGTCAGCCGGAAGCGGCGGCGGACATCCGCGGCGCCGGCCTGCTCATCGCGGTGCTGCTCGAAGGCGCCACGATCATCGCGCTGGTCTTCGCGCTCCTGTTCAAGCTCCTCTAAGGCTGAGGTTCCATGACCACCATGTTGCTCATGTTGGCCGCTGAGGCCGGGGAGGGCGGAGGAGCGCCTTCACCGTTCGCGGTCAACTCCGGGCTCTTCATCTGGACCTGGGTGGTCTTCGGGCTGCTCCTCTTCCTTCTGAAGAAGTTCGCCTTCCCGGCGATCCTGAAGGCGACCGAGGAGCGTGAGCGGACCATCGCGAAGCAGCTGGACGAGGCCGAGAAGGCGAATCACGAGGCCAAGGCGCTGCTCGAGGAGAACCGGAAGCTGCTCGCCTCGGCGCGGACCCAGGCCCAGGCCATGATGGCCGACGCCAAGTCGGCGGCGGAGCGGGAACACACCGTGTCGCTCGAGAAGACCCGGCAGGAGCAGGACGACCTGCTGGCGCGTGCCCGGCGCGACATCTCGGCCGAGCGGGACAAGGCGCTCGCGGATCTGCGCCGCGAGGCAGTGGATCTTTCGCTGGCGGCCGCGGCCAAGCTCATCGGGCAGCGGCTCGACGGCGGCAGTGACCGCGCCCTGGTCGAGGGCTACATCGCTTCGCTGGAGAAGCCCAATTGAGACCGGTCACCATCGCTCGTAACTACGCCGAGGCGCTGTTCGAACTGGCGGAGAAGAGCGGGCGGACGGAGCAGTATGCCGGCCTGATGGACGCCGTGGCGGGAGGCATCGCCGCGGCGCCGTCGGTGCAGGCTGTGCTGATGTCGCCCAAGGTCACCAAGGCGCAGAAGTCGGCGCTGCTGGCGGAGGCCTTGAAAGGCTCGGCGCCGAAGGAGTTCGTGCAGTTCCTGCAGAGTGTGGTGCGGCGCGGGCGTCAGAACCTGTTCGACCTGATGTCTTCCGAGTACCTCGCGCTGCTCGACCTCAAGCTCAACCGGGTGCGCGCGTCGGTGACGACCGCCCGTCCGGCCGATGCGGCGCTCCGGCAGAAGATTGCGGCGCGCCTCACGGAAGTGATGGGTCGCGAGGTGCTGCCGTACTTCGTGGAGGACGCCGGGATTCTCGGCGGGGTCGTCGTGCGGGTGGGAGACCGGGTGTTCGATGGCTCGGTCAAGCGCCGGATGGCCATGCTGCGGCGCGCCCTGCTCACCAGGTAGCCGGACGATCGTCACGCACTCGGCAGGGGCCCATCCTCGCGGATGGGCCCCTGTTGTCGTATTGTGGGTTTCCACGCCGACTCAGAGGCCCCGCATGCACCGCATGAAGTCGAGGCTCGTCGCCCTGCTGCTCACCGCCGTTCCCGTGGCCCTGAATGCGCAGGGGCGGGCCGCGAAGCCCGCGGCAGGCACCGACGCCGCGATCGTCCGCGAACTCGACGGCTTCATCCGTCAGGGGATGAAGGACTGGGAGGTGCCCGGGTTGTCCGTCGCCGTGGTGCATGGCGACAGCGTGCTCCTGGTGCGCGGATACGGGGTGCGCAGCCTCGGGCGCGCCGGGGCCGTCGACGAGCAGACCCTCTTCGGCATGATGTCCACGACCAAGGCCATGACCACGATGGCGCTGGCGATGCTGGTGGACGACGGCCGCCTCGACTGGACCGATCCGGTGACGAAGTGGGTGCCGGAGTTCCAGCTTCCCGATCCCTACGTGACGCGGGATGTCCGGGTGGTGGATCTGCTCACCCACAACATCGGGCTCCCCAACGCCGATCTGCTGTGGAGCCGGGGCGACCTCGGTGCCGACGAGATCTTCCGGCGGATGCGGCTGCTCACCCCCGCCTACCCGCTCCGCGGCGGCTTCAGCTATCACAACGTGATGTACGGGCTCGCGGGGGAGGTCATCGCCCGCGCGTCGGGAATGCCCTACGGCGAGTTCCTCCGGCAGCGCATCTTCGGGCCGCTCGGCATGACGCGGACCTATCCGAGCCTCGAGCGGATGCAGGCGAGTGGTGACGCGAACGTCTCCTCGGCGCATTACCGGATCCACGGCGCCATCCGGCCGATCGACGACGAGTCGGTGGATGTCCTCGCCTCCGCGGGAGCGGTCTGGTCCACGGCGACGGACATGGCCGCCTGGATGCGGTTCCTGCTCGACAGCGCGCAGGTGGGAGGACGGCGCCTGCTGAGCGAATCCGGGTATCAGGCGCTGTTCGCGCCCCACGCCCTCATTCCCGCGGACGAGTTCTATCCCACGACGGCGCTTACCCATCCGCACTGGACGACCTACGGTCTCGGCTGGTTCGAGCAGGACTACCGCGGTCACTTCGTGGCCTTCCACACCGGCAGTCTCGATGGCCGCACGGCGATCGTCGGTCTGCTCCCCGATGAGGGGGTGGGAGTCTACGTGTTCGGCAATCTGGACCACGCCGAGTTCCGGCACGCGGTGATGCTCAAGGTGTTCGATCTCTTCCTCGGTGGGCCGTCGCGCGACTGGAACCGCGACCTGCTCGCGCTCTACGGAGCGCAGCGAGTCCGCCGGGATTCGACGGAGCGGGCCGAGTCCGAGCCGCCAGCCGTCGTCGCCCCCGCGACTCAGTCGCTGGCCAGTTACGCGGGCCGCTACGTCCATCCGGTCTGGGGTGATGTGGTGGTCGACCTCGAGGCCGACTCGCTGCGGTTCCACATGGGGACGAGTCCCCGGCTCCGCGGAACGATGCGCCACTGGAACCTCGATACCTGGAAGATCAGCCTGGGGGACGGGCGGGACTCGCCGCTTCTGGTGCAGTTCGTCCCCGATCCGCGGGGCGGGGTGGGGGAACTGCGCATCCCCGACTTCGACGCGGTGGCCTTCCAGCGGGTTCCTTGAGGTCGGCGGGGCGGCCCGGCTCGTTCCGCCGTCCCGCGGTACCGTCTACTTTACCCACCCATGCTCATCACACTTCTGGCGATCTCCGCCCTGACCCAGACCCCCGCAGGTCCGGTCAGCCCGTATTGGCAGCAATCGGTCCGTTACGAGATTCACGCCGCGCTGGACGAGCCGAAGGGCATGCTCGCCGGCACCGAGCGGGTGGTGTACGTCAATCACTCGCCCGACGAGCTGAACAGCATCTCGTTCCATCTCCACCTCAATGCGTTCCGGCCCGGCTCCCGCTGGGCCGACGCCGACTCGGTGGAACGGAGGCGGCGGTTCAACGACCTCAAGGATCCCGACTTCGCCCTCAATCACATCAGCAACGTCCGGATCATGGGGCAGCCGGTCCAGCCGATCTGGCCATATGCCCCGGACAGCACCATCGTCCGCTTCATGCTCCCCGCGGTCCTCGCGCCCGGGGACTCGATGGTGGTGGACCTCGACTGGCAGGCGCGCCCATCGACGGTCCCGCGGCGGCAGGGGCGCCGGGGCCGTCACTTCGACTTCGCGCAGTGGTATCCGAAGGTGGTCGTGTACGACAAGCACGGCTGGAACGAGCACCCGCTCTATCCCGGCGGCGAGTTCTACGGCGAGTTCGCGACCTACCTCGTGGATCTCGACGTGCCCGAGGACCAGGTGCTCGGTGCCACCGGCGTGCCGCTCTGCGGCGATCCCGGCTGGGAGCGGGTCAACCAGGTGCCCGACCGTCCCATCCAGTATCAGCGCGACTTCTATCCGAACGCCCCCTCCTGCTCGGCGTTCAGCGCCGAGCCGATCGGCGCGGGCCGCAAGCGGGTGGTGTGGTACGCCGAGAATGTGCACCACTTCGCGCTCAGCATGACGCCGGACTACAAGTACGAAGGCTCGGCCTGGGGCAAGGTCGCGATCCACGTGCTGTACCGGCCGGGCGACGAGGCCAGCTGGGGGCATGGCATCGCGACGTCGCGCACCGCCAAGGCGCTCGAGTGGCTCGACGGCTTCTTCGGCCCCTTCGCGTGGCCGCAGATGACCAACCTGCATCGCATCGAGGGGGGCGGCACTGAGTTCCCGATGATGGTGCACAATGGCTCAGCGGGCCAGGGACTCATCGTGCACGAGGTGGGACACAACTACGTCATGGGCATCCTCGCCAACAACGAATGGCGCGAGGGGTGGCTCGACGAGGGGTTCAGCGATTTCCAGGAGGGGATGTTCGAGGAGGCGACGAAGCCCGGCACCGACAGCTATCTCGACTCCGAGCCCTTCCTCACCGGTCTCGATCTCGATGGCGTCGGCGAGCCGGCGAGCCTCCCGGGCGAGGACTATCGCGACTTCACCAGCTACAACATCGGGGTCTACAGCCGGGGGTCGCAGTTCTTCCACCTGCTGCGCTACACCGTCGGTGACGAGGTGCTGCACCGGATCATGCGGACCTACTACGACCGCTGGAAGCTGAAGCACGTGGACGAGGCGGCGTTCCGTGCGGTGGCGGAGGAGGTCAGCGGGATGGACCTCTCGACGCTGTTCGCGCAGGAGCTCCATGCCAACGCGCTCGTGGACTACGCGGTGGGCCGGGTCACGACGCGGAGCGCATCTCCGTGCGGGGATGTGGTCCCCTGTGCGCCGTACACCACGAAGGTCGAGGTCGTCCGCAAGGCGGACGGGAAGCTGCCGGTCGAGGTCTGGGTGCTGGGCGAGAAGGACACCGCGGTGGTGCGCACCGACGGCCTCGCGGCGACGGAATGGGTGAGCGTCGCGACGAAGTCGCCGCCGAAGGAGGTGCTGCTCGATCCCCGGCTCCGTACCCGCGACTGGAACCGGCTCAACAACGTCTGGCGCAAGGGCTTTCTCGGCATCGTCACCCGTGAGCCGAAACGGGAGCGCTACCTCGACACCTGGTTCAGCGAGCGCACCGCGCGCGACCACCGCACCGAGGGGTGGATGCCGGTCGGCTGGTACAACGATGCGGGCGGCATCACCATCGGCCTGCGGACGCGGGAGAACTATTTCGGCCGCTTCGAGGAGAACCAGGCGATCTACAGCTACGGTACCGGCTGGCAGAGCGACAAACCGCTCAAGGTGAAGGACAACGACCTCGCCCTCCGGGTGAAGAACCCGACCTGGCTCCGGAGTCCCGGCCTCTCGCAGACGCTCGACGCGTACAACGTCGAGGGGCGCTTCGGGGCGCGTCTCGCGGTCGAGCGGACCCGGCGCGACCATCTGAGCTTCGGCCCGACGAGCACCTTCGGCGTCAGTCTCACCTGGCTCCAGCCGGACGACTTCCGCTACCTCGATCGGGGCTACTACGACGATGCCGGCACGGTCGAGTTCGCGCTGACCGGTTCGGTGCGCGACCGCGTCGGCCTGTGGAGTCTCGGGACCCGGACCTCGCTGGCGGGCGGTCTCGCCTACCACCGGCGGGGACTCGCGGTGGCGACCGGCCGTCCGGAGATCGATCCGCTCTACGGCCGCTTCACCCTCGAGGCAACGGCCCGCCGCGCGCTCGGCACCAGCTGGGGGCTCGGCTTCCGCTTCTACGGGGGTGTGAGCACCAGCGGCGACAACGCGGTGAAGCAGCGGCAGATCTACCTCGCCGGCGCCGATCCGCTGGAGCAGTTCAGCAACCCGTTCCTCCGTTCCCGTGGCGCCCTGCTGCTCCGTCCCGATGTGTACTACCACGCGGCCGGCGGCGGTGACCTCCGCGGCTTCGATCCCAGGCTGTCGACCGAGGCGCTGGTCGCCATCAACGTGGAGCTCGAGCGAACCCTGCTCCGGCGGCGGAACGCGAAGCTCTTCAACCGCGTGGCGCTCGCGGCGTTCGGCGACGCGGGACAGGGAATCGGCGGGGTGAACGATCCCGCGCTCGGCGCGCCGATCCGGTTCCTCGCCGACGCAGGTGTGGGCATCCGGGCCGAGCACCAGATCGGCCAGACGCGCGTCACGACCCGGGCCGACTTCCCCTTCTGGGTGAGCAAGCCGGCGCTGGCGCAGGACCGCCGGCCGGGTAACAAGGAGGCCGGTTTCCGCTGGACCTTCAGCTTCGAGCCGGCGTGGTGAACATTCCGGGCCTGCCTGACTTCACCGACCGGCGCGCGCTCTTCAAGAGCTCGGTCGGGAAGTGGCTGGAGCAGGCGATGGAGAACGCGGAGCGTCGGGTCGCCCCGGAGCGGTATCTGCGTCCCCCGGGATCGCTGCCGGAGGTCGCGTTCCTCGCGGCCTGTACCCGGTGCGGCGACTGCATCACCGCCTGTCCCCCGTTCGCGATCCGAAAGGCGCCGACCAGCGCCGGCCTCGCCGCGGGGACGCCCTACATCGATACGTCGATCCAGGCCTGCGTGGTCTGCGAGACGATGCCCTGTGTCCGTGCCTGCCCGACCGAGGCCCTGACCCTGCCGCCCGAAGGCTGGGCTGGCTATCGTCTGGCAGCGCTGGAGTTCGTGCCGGAGCGGTGCGTCACCTTCAGCGGCACGCGGTGCCGGGCCTGCGCCGATGCCTGCCCGGTCGGTGAACGGGCGCTGGCCATCGACTACGACGGTCACCCGGTGCTGAAGGCCGAGGGGTGTGTCGGGTGCGGGATCTGCGTCCGGGCCTGCATCACCACCCCGTCCTCTTTCATTCTTCGTCCCATCGAGGGTTGATGCCTGACGTTCCCTACCGCGTCGAGAAGCCCTGGGGCTACGAACTGATCTGGGCTCTGACCGACCGGTACGTGGGGAAGATTCTCCACGTGAAGGCCGGTCACGTGCTGAGCCTGCAATATCACAACCGGAAGGACGAGACGATGCACGTCCTCTCCGGCGAACTCATCCTGCGTACCCAGCCGGGCGACACCCTCGAGTCGCGCGCCTTCAAGGCCGGTGAATCGGTACACATACCGCCGACACTCATTCACCAGATCGAGGCCGTCGTGGATACCGACGTGCTGGAGGCCTCCACGCCCGAGCTCGACGACCTGGTGCGCCTCTCGGACCGCTACGGAAGGAGCTGAACAACATGCAGGTGATCATCCCGCTCGCCGGCAAAGGCACGCGGCTCAGGCCGCACACCCATCTCGTTCCGAAGCCGATGCTGAAGGTCGCGGGACGGCCGGTGATGGACTGGGTCATGGACAAGCTCCAGGGCCTCGATGTCTCGGAGCTGATCTACATCACCGGCCACCTCAAGGAGCAGGTGGAGGAGTACACCCGCGCCAACTACAAGTATCCGAGCCGCTTCATCGAGCAGAAGGTGCAGGACGGCACGGCGGGCGCGGTCAACCTCGCGCGGCCCTACGTGAAGGAGCCGGTGCTGATCGTCTTCGTGGACACGGTCTTCGAGGCCGACCTCACCCTCATCAACCGCACCGCCGCCGACGGGATCATCTGGGCCAAGGAGGTCGAGGACTACCAGCGCTTCGGCGTGGTCGTCACCGACAAGGACGGCTACATGACGAAGATCGTCGAGAAGCCCTCCACGCCGATCTCCAAGCTCGCCAACATCGGGCTCTACTACATCCGGGACACCGCCGCCCTCTGGCGGGGGATCGACCAGGTGCTCGCCAGTCCCACCAACAAGGGCGAGTACTACCTGACCGATGCCTTCCAGCACATGATCGAGCACGGCCGCAAGATCCTCACCGCCGAAGTCGGCGGCTGGTACGACTGCGGCAAGCTCGACACCCTGCTCGAGACCAACGAGATCCTGCTCAAGAAGGGCTCGGCCCGGCGCCGGGAGTTCCCCGGCGTCACGATCCACGATCCGGTGCTGATCCAGGACGGGGTCACCATCGAGAAGAGCGTCATCGGCCCGAACGTGACGCTCGAGGCGGGCACCAAGGTGGTCAACAGCAATCTCAGCCACACCATCGTCGGCCAGAAGAGCACGATCACCGGCAGCACGCTGCATCACTCGATGCTGGGCGACCGGGTGACCCTGAGCGGATTCAGCGGCACGACAACGCTTGGCGATGACTGCGAGGTCGTCGGCGGGACGTAGTCGATTCGGCCGGTCGAACCGAATGAGGACCAACGGGTAGCGGTGGAGCGAGTGCTCCGCCGCTACCCGTTTTTCGTGGCCTCCGCGAGCTCGGCGACGAGGGCCGCGATGTCCTCATCCGTCGTGCGGTGACCGCAGCAGCAGATGCGAAGCGACAGCATGCCGCCGAGTCGGGTCGTCGAGAGGAAGAACCGGCCATGCGCATTGATGCGGTCGAGCACCCGCTGATTGAGCGCGTCGAGGGCCGCAGCCCCCTCCATCCCCGCCGGATGCGCCCGGAAGCAGCAGACCGCCAGCCGCGCGGGAGAGAGGATTTCGAGGTCGGGGTGCGACCGGAGGAGCCGCTCGGCGAGTTCCGCGCGTGCGATCCCCGCGTCGATCGCCGCCGCGAGCTGCGCGGTCCCGTAATAGCTCACGCCGAGCCAGACCTTCAGCGAGCGCGCGTACCGGGTGAGCTGTTCGCCGTAGTCCGCGAAGTTCACCTCACCCCCCGTCTGGTCGAGGTCGCGAAGGTATTCGGGCAGAATGTGGAAGGCGTCGAACAGCCGACGCGGCTCCCGCACCAGCAGCGAACCGCACTCGAACGGCATGTAAAGCCACTTGTGCGGATCGAGGGTGACGCTGTCGGCGAGCCCGATGCCGTCCAGTTCGCTCCGGCCCCGTTCGCTCAGCGCCGCAAACCCGCCATACGCCCCGTCGACATGGAGCCAGATTCCTTCGGCGCGGCAGAGCGCGGCCAGTTCAGGGAGCGGATCCGTGGCGCCGGTGTTGGTGGTGCCGGCGCTCGCGACGACCGCAAGCGGGATGAGGCCCGCCGCGCGGTCGACGGCCAGCGCGGCGCGGAGCGCGGCGACCCGGAGCCGGAAGTGCGCATCGACCGGCAGTGAGCGGATGTTGGCCCGCGGCACCCCGGCGATCCACGCGGCCCGGGTCACGGAGCTGTGGGTCTGATCGGAGGAATAGACCGTGAGCTTCGGGAGCCGCTCTGCGTCCTCCCCAACCGCCGCGTGGCGTGCCGCGACGATCGCCATCAGGTTCGCCGTCGATCCGCCCGAGGTCAGCAGACCGCCCGCGCCCTCCGGCATGCCGATCCACTGCCGGAACCACTCCAGCACGGTGAGCTCGAGCATCGCCGGCCCGCTCGCCACCCGCCACGCGCCGCCAAAGAAGTTGTAGCCGGCGGCGAGCCAGTCCCCGAGGACGGCGGGGAAGGTCGGGCACCCCTGGACGTACCCGAGAAATCCCGGGTGCGGTTCCGGCGTATGGTGCGGGAAGACCCGCTCATCGAGAAAGCCCAGCAGCGATTCGAACGCCTGCCCATGGAGCGGAGGTGGTGTCGCGATGAGCCGCTCCGCTTCGGCGCGGGGGAGATACTTGAAGATTCGCTGGTCGCGCAGTCCGGCGAGGTGCGCGGCCACATGGTCGGCCACCTGATGCCCGAGCCGCTGCATGGTGGCGTGATCGAGATCGAGATGAGAGCGAGGGGTGGTCATGCGCGAATCATCCTTCACGTTTCCTCAGAGTTCAATCCCTTGACTCGGCCTCGGCCTCACAAGCACGTTTAGGCCCGTCCCAGGGCCCCCATGACGACGACCACCGACCTCTACCGCTCGTACCTCGACCTCCGCTGGCACTTCGATCCCTCCTCGGCCAGCGCCGCGGGGGTGACGACGCATGACGCCCTGCTGGCCGACTACTCGGCGGTGCCCATGCGGCAGCATCTGGTCGCCTTCAAGGCGATCGCGGCGGCCGTCGAGCAGCTCGAGGTGGACGACCCGCAGGAGGAGATCGACCGCACCGCGTTCCTCGACGAGGTGCGGATGGCGATCTTCCGCTTCGAGCATGAGCGGCCCCACGTCCACGACCCGACCTTCTGGCTGTCCCACCTCTACAGCGCCTTCCACACCCTGCTGCGCCGCCGGGATGCCGTTCCCGTCGAGCGGGCCCGGGCGCTGCTGAGCCGGCTGCAGGCGACGCCGGGCTACCTCAAGGCGGCGCGTGAGACGATCCAGGATCCGCCACGGGTCTTCCTGGACACCGCGACCCAGCTGGCCGACGCCGGCCCCCGGCTCCTGGTGGACGTGGCCCGGCTTGCCCGGGAATCGGACCCGGAGAATGCCACCGCGATCGACGACGCACTCGGCGAAGCGGAGGCCGCCCTCGCCCGCTTCGGGATGGCGCTCCGGACCGAGCTGCGCGCGCATCACGACGACCTCTCCTTCGCGATCGGCGAGGAACAGTTCAACCGCCGGCTGCATCACGAGCACGCGCTGCAGGCCACGGCGCCCGAACTCTATCGCTACGGGCTCCATCTCGCCGACGAGACCGAGGCCGAAGTGGCGCAGCTCGCCCGGCAGATCGACCCGTCGGTGCACTGGCGCACCGTGATCGAGCGGCTCCGGACCCAGGCGGCCCCTGGCACCGATCTCGTCGCCGAGTTCCAGGATGTGGTCGAGCGGGCCCGGAACTTCCTCGAGGCCCGCAACCTCGTCACCATCCCCGAGGGCCGCCTCGAGGTGGTCGAGACCCCGGCGTTCCTCCGGCCGCTGATGCCGTTCGCCGCCTACAGCCCGCCCGCCGTCTTCGGCGATCAGCGGGTCGGGATCTTCTACGTCACGGTCCCGAACGGCCATCACTCGCCCCCGACCGCCACGAACTCGGTCCACGAGATCGCGGCCACCGCGGTGCACGAGGCATGGCCGGGCCATCACATGCAGATGCTCACCGCGCGCAACGCCGTGTCCGAAGTGCGCCGGGTGAGCTGGACGCCGGTGACGGTGGAGGGATGGGCCCTCTACTGCGAGGAGCTGATGGCGGAGCAGGGCTTCTATGCCTCGGTGGAGGAGCGGCTGTTCCAGCGGCTCCATCTCCTCTGGCGCGCGATCCGCATCGTGCTCGACGTGGGGCTCCACACCCGGGGGATGACACCGGAACAGGCGGTCGACATCCTCGTCGATCGGGTGGCGATGGACCGCTCCAAGGCGGAGGCCGAAGTGAGCCGCTACTGCGCGGCTCCCACCTACCAGCTCAGCTACGCCGTCGGCCGACGGGAGTTCCTCCGCCTCCGTGAAGCGTGGCGCGAGAGCGTGGGTCCCGATGTGCCCCTTCGGGAGTTCCACGACACCGTGCTCGCCTACGGCGGGCTTCCCGTCTCCCTCATCCGCTGGGGGATGGGTCTCGGCATCGATGAGTGAGCCCAGCGGGGCGCCGCCCGGAGCCGCTCCGGGCGATGCCTCGTCGATTCCCGCCACCGTCAAGGGCCTCTCCCTCGTTTCGCTGTTCAACGACTTCGCCAGCGAGATGGTCTATCCCCTGCTGCCGGCATTCGTCGTCGGTACGCTCGGCGGCAGTGCAACTCTCCTTGGCGCGCTCGATGGTGCGGCGGATCTTACCGCCGCCGCCACCAAGTGGATCAGCGGCGACCTCGCCGATCGTCCCCGCTGGCGGAAGCCCCTCATCATCCTCGGATACTTCTCCGCCATCCTGATCCGGCCCTTCATGGCGGCCGCGTCGGCGGCATGGCAGGTCATCGGCTTCCGGGTGATCGACCGCGTCGGCAAGGGGATGCGGACCCCCGCCCGTGATGCGCTGATCGCGGACGTCACCCCGCCCCCGCTCCGGGGACGAGCCTTCGGATTCCACCGCGCGGCCGATCACTTCGGCTCGATCCCGGGATCGCTGATCGCCTGGTGGCTGCTCAGCCACTCGGTGAACGTGCGCCAGGTGCTGAGTTGGAGCGTGCTGCCGGGTGTTGTCGCCGGCCTGATTCTCCTCGTCGTCCTCCGTGGCGTGCCGATGGAGCGCATCACGGCCGCACGAGCAGTCAGCGCGACGCAGGATGCCACCGGGCGGATCTTCTGGGCCCCGGTGCTCAGCCTCGCGACGCTCGTGCTCCTCCGGCTCCCCGAGACGCTGCTGCTGCTCCGGCTGCAGGACCTCGGTGTCGCCGTCGCGACCATCCCGCTCATCTGGGCCGGTCTGCACGTGGTGCGCAGTACGGTCTCCTATCCCGGTGGCTGGCTCTCCGACCACCTGGGCCAGCGAGGCACCGTCGCCGCGGGCGGGCTCCTCTTCGCGACGACCGCGCTCCTGCTCGGCTTCCCCGTCAGCGAACCGATCGCGATCACGGTCTTCCTCGCCATGGGCGTGGTCGCCGGACTCACCGAGTCGGCGGAACGGGCGCTGGTGGCCCGGCTCGCACCCAGGCGGACGGGGCGCGGATTCGGCGCCTACCACGCCGTCACCGGGCTCGCGGCCCTCCCGGCGGCACTCGGCTTCGGGCTGCTCTATACTCATCTCGGCGGCGATCGGGCACTTTGGGCCTCCGCCGGGGGTATGCTAGTGGCGTCGCTCGGCTGGCTGCTGGTGGCGACCCCGGGCGCCGAGCTGCACCACGGCTGAAGACCCGGCCCGAACCCGGAATGAACCCTGCTCGCGACCGCGCGGTCGCAGTGAAGGCATGATGATCCGACGGCTGATGCGCGCGACGGTGGTGCTGCTGGTGCTGACGGAAGTGCGGCCGGCATCCGCCCAGGTGCAGATTCGCCTCGCCGACTCCGTGCACGCGACCTACTCCGAGATTCACGAAGCACTCCGCGACTCGACCCCCGCCGCAGATTCGGCGCGCCGGATTCTGACCGCGCCGAATTCGAAGGCGCTCTGGCCGCTCGTCCGCGGGATGATGCGCGGGACGGTGAGCTGGGACGTCGGCATGCTCGCAATCAGCAGGATCGCGGAGCTGCGGGAGGCCTCGAGCGCGGACAGCGTCCGGGTCTGGCGGCGACGGATCGCCAATCACGAGGTCCCGCCGCCGCCGGCCACCGATCAGGCCGATGCGCTCCCCGCATTCCGCGCCATCGAGCTCGAGCTCGCCCGGAAGCGGACTGGGGACGCGGCGGTGCTGCAGGACCTGCTGCCCAGGATTCCCGGCGGCGACTACGACCTCGGCGATGCGTGGGTGTTCGGGCGGCTCGGCGACGGCGCGGCCGACACCGTCGCCAGCCGCTTCCTCGCGACGGACGATCAGGCGCTCCGGATACGCTACCTCACGCTGCTCTCGTTCTCGCGCGACACCGCCCTGATCCCGCTGCTCGCCCGCATCTACGTCGCGCCGGACAGCTTCAGGCTGCCGCTCCGGATCGGGAGCCGCGCCTCGGACGGCCTGCTCTGGATCGGCACGAAGCCGAGCCTGGCCGCGCTCCTCGCCGCGCGCGAGGCCGCGCGGGCCCGCGGCACCTACGCCGACCCCCGCCTCGGCCATGCCGATCTCGATTTTCTGGGGAATGACAGCTCGCAGGTCATCAGCCGCACCGGGCGCTGGCTGACCGAGTGGCTGGCGCGGCTGCGTTAGGCGGTCAGCCCCCGCTCACTTCCGCCACGCCGCCCGACACCACGAATGCCATCACCTTGGAGCTCGACGCGGTCAGCGGCACCACCCGGTCGCGCGGGAAGAGGAGCAGCTGCCCGGCAAAGCTGTACGAGAACGGCAGGTAGACGGTCACGTGATCGGCCATGCCGAGTTCGGTGAGGGAGTCCTGGGTCAGAAAGCCGATCGCCTTGGAGCCCGCCACGGGATCGAGCGTCACCACCACCGGCTGCTGGAACCGCTTCTTCTCCCCGACGAATGCCCCCGTCACATCCTTGATGCCGGAGTAGAGCAGCCGGACGCCGGGCAGCTTCTCGAGCAGCTGATCGATCCAGTCGAGCATCCGGCGCGCGAGAAAGTTCGACGCCAGGAAGCCGATGAGCGTCACGAGCGCCAGCGTCGCGAGGAAGCCCACGCCCGCGATCGGGATCCCCAGCCAGCTGTCCACCGTGGTGAAGAGCTTCCAGAGCACCCAGAGGGTGAGGGCGGCCGGGGCGGTGAAGATCAGGCCGTTGAGGAAGTAGCCCACGAGTCGTTTCATCGGAACTCCAGATCAGGGACTGTCAGCAGCAGCGCGTCGGGCCGTCCCCGTAGCGCGAACGCAGATACAGTTCGAAGAACTCCCGTTCCGTCGGCAGCGGCCAGTCGGGATGCCGCTGCTGCAGGTGCCGGAGATACTCGGCGTAATCCGGCATGCCGACCACCCGGCGGAAGTCGGTGAGGCAGGATTGCAGCCGTGCCCGCATCCGGACCCAGAGTGCGCCCCGCCTCACCCACCCGTCCCGACCGGTGTCGCTCCGGCCCCCGTCGCGCAACTCAGCCCACATAGGCCGACTCCACGATCGCGGCTTCCGACATCACCGGCGACCGCCGGCCGCTCAGGATCTGGATCCACTGCCAGACCGATGAGCAGACGACCGCGAGCACCACCACCACGAAGAGAATCGCGACCACCGCGTTGAGATGATCGTTGAAGATGAGCCGGGCCCCGCGCGAGGGATCCATGGTGCCCGCCGCGATCTCCGCCGCCACGGCCCGGGCATCGGCGAGGAAACCGATGCGGTCACCCAGAGGTAGCGGGCCTTCCGGTACTTGATGATCAGCGTGGTCCCCACGCAGAGCGCGACGGAGGCGAGGAGCTGGTTGCTGATCCCGAACAGCGGCCAGAGCGAGTTGATGCCGCCGAGCGGATCGAGCACCCCCTGCACCAGGAAGTACCCCCATGCCAGCACCACCAGCAGCGACGAGAGGATGATGCTCGGGTACCACGAGGTGCGGCCCATCGGCGCCCAGAGATAGCCGCCAAGCTCCTGCAGCATGAATCGCCCGACGCGGGTACCGGCGTCGAGCGTCGTGAGGATGAACAGCGCCTCGAACATGATGGCGAAGTGGTACCAGAGCGCCAGCAGGTGTTCGCCGAAGGCGCCGCTGAAGAGCGTCGCCATGCCGACCGCGAGCGACGGGGCGCCACCGGTGCGGCCAAGCAGGGTGGACTCGCCGACCGATCGGGCGAGCTGTCCGATCTGTTCCGGCGTGACCAGGAATCCCCAGTTCCGGATCGTCTCGGCGGCGGCCTGCGCATTCCCGCCCAGCTTCGTGAGCGGGACGTTGATCGCGAAGTAGATCCCGGGATCCAGCACCGCCGCGGCGCAGAGCGCCATCACCGCGACGAACGACTCCATCAGCATCCCGCCGTAGCCGATGAGCCGGGCGTCTTCCTCGCGCCGCACCATCTTGGGCGTCGTGCCGCTGGCCACGAGCGCATGGAAGCCGCTGATGGCTCCGCAGGCGATCGTGATGAAGGCGAAGGGAAAGAGCTTGCCGGCGAAGACCGGTCCCGTCCCGTCGATGAACTGGGTGAGCGCCGGCAGCTTGAGCATCGGCATCTCGATCAGGATCGTCACCGCGAGCAGCACGATCGTCCCGATCTTCATGAAGGTCGAGAGGTAGTCACGCGGCGCGAGCAGCATCCAGACCGGCAGGACGCTCGCGATGAAGCCGTACACCATCAGCGACAGCGCGATCGTCACCGGGGCCCACGAGAAGAGCGGCGCCAGCGTGGGTGAGGCGGCGACCTGCTGTCCGCCGACCAGGGCGAGCAGCAGCAGGACGACGCCGGCGATGGACGCCTCGCCGGTGTGCCCCGGCCGCCAGACCTTCATCCAGAAGCCCATCAGGATCGCGATCGGAATGGTGCAGCCGATGGTGAAGAGCCCCCACGGGCTGTCGCGGAGCGCGTTCACCACCACCAGCGACAGGACGGCGAGCAGGATGATCATGATGGCCAGGATCGCGATCATCGCCGCGAAGCCCGTGAAGCTGCCGATCTCCTCTTTCGCCATCTGGCCGAGGGAGCGCCCGTCGCGCCGCATCGACCCGATGAGGATGATGAAGTCCTGGACCCCGCCCGCGAGCACCACGCCGAAGACGATGTAGAGCGTGCCGGGGAGGTAGCCGAATTGTGCGGCGAGCACGGGGCCGATCAGCGGGCCGGCGCCGGAGATCGCCGCGAAGTGGTGGCCGAAGAGCACCCACCGGGTGGTCGGCACGAAGTCGCGCCCGTTGCCGAGCCGCTCGGCCGGCGTCGCCCGGCGGTTGTCCAGGCCGAAGATCTGATGCGCGATCATGCGGCTGTAGAACCGGTAGGCGATCAGGTAGGTGCCGACCGCGGCGAGGACCAGCCAGGCGGCACTGACGGGCTCACCGCGGGCCAGGGCGAGCATGGCCCAGCCCGTGCCGCCGGCAAGGGCAACGAGAAACCAGATGATTGTCATCATGTCGGCTAATCTAGGGCTCCCGGCGCTCGCCCGTCACCCGTTCACCGGCCGCCGACGGCAGCCGCTGCCTCTCTTGCCGACCCTCCCGCAGGCCCGTACCTTGCCCAGCCATGCCAGCCTTTTTCGAAGGATTTGGCGGCGGGGCGTGGGACCCGGACGCCGAACATTCGGGGACCACGCTCGAGCAGCCGCTGCCGCAGCCGGTGTCGGGCGGATTTGCGGGCAAGGTGGCCGTCGTGACCGGCGGTGCCACCGGGCTCGGCCGCTGCATCGCGATGGAGTTCGCGCGGCAGCGCTGCAAGGTGGCGTTCTGCTATGTGGACCTGCCGGGCCGCGACGTGACCGCGCAGGCGCTGCTCACCGAGACGGCGTGTACCGCGATGGGCGGCGAGGTCTACGCCGCGCGCTGCGATGTCCGCGACCGGGCCTCGGTCGAGCGCTTCATCACCGACACCGTCGAGCGCTTCGGCACGGTGCACTTCCTCGTCAACAACGCCGGCATCGCCATGGACGGCGCGCTCTGGCGCATGACCGACGACGCCTGGCGCGAGGTGCTGGACACCAACGTCACCGGCGCGTTCAACTGCATCCGTACCGTCTCCCAGATTTTCCGGAAGCAGCGCTACGGCAAGATCGTCAGCGTGAGCGCCCACCAGGCGGGCCGGCCCGGCTTCGGGGTCGCCAACTACGCGGCGAGCAAGGCCGCACTCGAGGGGCTGACCCGTGCCGCCGCGGTCGAGCTCGGACCAGCCAATGTGAACGTCAACGCCGTGGCGCCGGGGTTCATCCGGACCGAGCGGATGACGATGCTGCCCAAGGAAGTGATCGAACGGGCCCGCAAGCACAGCGTCCTCGGTCGCGTGGCCGAACCGGAGGATGTCGCCAACGTCATCACCTTCCTCTGCTCGGATGAGGCCCGGCATGTGACCGGGCAGACCATCGTCGTGGACGGAGGGCTGTCGCTCGAATAGACCCGCACGGCCGTGCGGGCCTGCCGCCGCCCCTACTCCGGCCTTCACCCTTCGTTTACGTTTCCCCCCGTGCCAACCCGCTCTCCTTTGTGGCTGTCCGCGCTCGCCCTGGTGACCCTCGCCTGCGGGGGGAAACCGGCTGCCCCGACCCCGGCGCGCACCTCGGCGCCCCCGCGCGAGCCGATCAAGCCGCTCATCACCTCCAGTCTCGCGGGCCAGGAGATCGCGGTCGTTCCGATCACCCTGGTGATCGCGACCGATACCCTGCCGCGCATCGCGCCACTCAACGACCGGGTCCGGGCGCTCGCCTGGGCCGATTCGCTCATCGGTGAGGGGTTCCTCGCGCGCGGGCCGGAAGTGAAATGGGTCCTGCCGCCCGATCTCCGGAAGGTCGCCCGGCGTGCGCCGACCGTGGCGCCCGATCCGGACCGCATGGGCCAGTCGCTGCTCCGGACCGCGGAACTCAAGGACGTGCCCGACCCGCTCCGCAGCCAGCTCCGTTCGCTCATGGCCCTCGTCGGCGGCCGCTTCGTCATGGTGCCTGCCGCACTCAGCTTCGTGCCCGACACCTCCGGGGCGATCCGGGCGGAACTCTCGCTCGTGCTGGCCGATACCCGGACCGGCAAGGTCCTCTGGCGCACCGTCGCCTGGGGACTCGGTACGACCCCGGCCGCCGCCCTCACCGCCGCGATGGCAACCGTGCTTCCCGTGGGACTCGGACTGCAATGACCTACAATGTGACGCTGATCCCGGGCGATGGCATCGGACCGGAGATCACTGCGGAGACCGTCAAGGTGCTCGAGGCGACCGGCCTGAAGTTCGAATGGGACGAACAGCTCGCCGGCGTGGCCGCCGTCGATGCGACCGGCACCCCGCTCCCCGATGCGACCATCGAGAGCATCCGGCACCGGAAGCTCGCGCTCAAGGGGCCGCTGACCACGCCCGTCGGCACCGGGTTCCGCTCGGTGAACGTGCAGCTGCGCAAGGAATTCGAGCTCTTCGCCAACGTCCGCCCGGCCTATTCGTTCGTGCCGGGCGGCCGGTTCAGCGACGTGGACATCGTGCTGGTGCGCGAGAATCTCGAGGGACTGTATGTCGGGGTCGAGCATTTCATCGCGATCGGCGGCGATCCCCGCGCCGTGGGCGAATCCACGGCGATCGTCACCCGCGCCGGGTGCGAGCGGATCATCCGCTACGCCTTCCAGTATGCGCTGACGCATAACCGGAAGAAGGTCACGATCGTCCACAAGGCCAACATCCTCAAGATGGTGAGCGGCCTCTTCCTCGAGGTGGGCAAGCGGATCGCCAAGGAATACGAGGGCCGGGTGCAGTCCAACGACATGATCGTGGACAACTGCGCCATGCAGCTCGTACTCAAGCCGGAACAGTTCGACGTGATGGTGACGACCAACATGTTCGGCGACATCCTGAGCGATGAAGTGTCCGGACTGGTCGGCGGACTCGGTCTCGCGCCCGGCGCGAACATCGGCACCCATGCCTCGATCTTCGAGGCCGTGCACGGCAGCGCCCCCGACATTGCCGGCAAGGGGATCGCCAATCCGGCGGCCCAGATGCTCGCGGCGGCGATGATGCTGGATCACCTCGGTGAACTCGAGCGCGGCCGCCGGATCCGGACCGCGATCGAGAAGACCATCGTCGAGGACAACATCCGCACCCGCGACCTCGACGGCACCGCCTCGACCCGTGAGTTCGGGGATGCTGTCGCCAAGCGGGTGGGCTGAGGTCCCCTGCGCCCGGTGCGAACGTCGGGTCGCCGGGCTGGCCTGGGGTGAACTCTGTCCCGACTGCCGGTCCGAGCGTTCCCGCCGTGCAAATCGCCTCGCCCGCCGCATCTCTATCCCGGCAACCCTCCTCGTCGGACTGTATGTGATCCTGCGCGTGCCAGCACTCCCCGTCGCACGGTTCTACGGGCTGCTGGCGGTGCTGACCACCTACATCGTCGTCCGCAAGGTGGTACAACGGGTTGCTCTCGAGATGTTGCCCCGGTGACTTTCACGGCAGGGAGACTCACAATGACGCTCACGACCCGTCGGCCCCATGGCGCGGCGCCCCGTTTCACCCGGCTCGCGCTGGCCGCCGCCACGCTGCTCGCCGCATTCCCGATGACCACACTCTCCGCTCAGACTCCTGCGCCCACCAGCCTCACTCTGTACAACGACGGCCGGGTGCTGGTGCGCCGCCTGCTCGCGCTCGATGTCCGGAAGGGTGACTCGGAACAGCGGGTCGCCATCGGGCCGGTCGATCCCGCGACCGTGTTCACGCTCGACACCGCCATCTCCATCGTCGGTTCCGCGTACGACGGCTCGGTGGACTACGCCAGCACGATGCGCCGCGCGATCGGACGGCGTCTGCTGTTCCGGTCGGGCAAGGACACGCTGAGCGCGGAACTGCTCGGGATCGATCCCGAGCGCTACAAGCTTCCCGATGGCACCATCACCTTCGAGCGGCCCGGCTCGCCCCAGTTTCCCGCCGACCTGGTCCTGCTCGAGCCGACCCTCCGGCTCTCGCTGACCAGCACCCAGGCCCGCAAGGAACTCGCGCTCGCCTACTTCACGCAGGGCGGCGGCTGGTACGCGAGCTATCAGGCGGTGATCACCGGCGGCAGCGTGCGGCTGAGCGGCCAGGCCATCGTCAATGGCGGCCCCCTCCGGGTGAAGGAGGCGGAACTGCAGCTCCTCGCCGGCCAGGTGAACGTGGCCCAGGTGCCGCAGGAAAACCGGATGCGGCTCGAAGGGATGATGGTGGCCAAGGCGGCGAGGGCGGATGCCATGCCGAGCCAGGAGAAGGTGGGCGAGTTCCATCTCTACAGCCTGCCTGGGCGTGCCTCACTGGAGCCGGGAATCATCACCACCGTCGGGCTCTTCCCGCCCGCCGTGGCCAGGGTGCGGAAGTCCTTCGAGGTGCTCGGCCAGATCCCCTACTGGGGCGGACTCGAGCAGTACGGCCAGGAGGACGAGGTGCCGGTCAACGTCACCTACACCATCCAGCGCCCCCGCAAGACCGATCTCGGCGACCGGCCCCTGCCCGGTGGCGTAGTGCGCCTCTTCGAGCCGGACAGCGCGGGCCGGCTGCAGCTCATCGGGGAAGCCGCCATCGATCACTCCCCCGCCGGCGAAGATCTCCGGCTGCCGGCAGGGACGGCATTCGACCTGACGGCCAAGCGGGTCCAGACCACCTTCACGACCAGGCGCGACAGCGTCGGCGGCAACTGGCGCACCATCGCCACCGCCGATTACAAGGTGACCATCACCAACGCCGGCGATGCGGCGGTCACGGTCGATGTGGTCGAGCAGCGCGGTGGAGAATGGAGCGTCGTGACCAGCAGCGTGAAGCCGGTGAAGCTCTCCTCGACCCGGACCAGCTTCCCGGTGGCGGTGCCGGCCCGCGGCAAGGCGACGCTGACCTACCGCGTCAGGATCATCTGGTGACCGACGTCGTCGTCGCTCACCTCTCCGACATTCATTGCGGCGCTCGCAGCGACCTGCCGCAACTGGCAGCACTCGAGCGCTTTCTCCCCACGCTGGGCCCGCAGGTGATCGTCGTCTCCGGCGACGTGACCCAGCGGGCGCGGCATGGGGAGTTCCAGTGTGCGGTGCGCCTCCTCGACACCCTCGGCGCGATCGCGCCGGTGCATCTGGTGCCCGGCAATCATGATGTCCAGTGGTGGCGCAGTCCCTATGGACTGCTCGGCGCGCGGGTGCTCCACTCGAAGTGGCGCCGCTATTTCGGGGAGAACCTGACGCCGGTGCTCGAGCGTGACGGCATCATCGTCGCCGGCATGCTCTCCGCCAACGGCGTGGCCTGGGGCGCCATGACCTGGAACCTCAACGACACGGCGGTGAAGGGGAATCTTCCCCGGCGGGAAGTGGACCGGGTTCGCGCCCTCTTCGCCGCCGCGCCGCCGCACGCGGTGCGGCTCGCCGTCCTGCATCACAACGTCCTCCCCGGCGTGATCTCCCATCGCTGGGGACTCTCCCGGCCCATCGCCGCGCAGCGGGCCCTCCTCTCGCTCGACGCGGACGTGGTGCTCTGCGGACACGATCACACCGAGGGCGCGGGACAGATCGACGGCCGCCTGGTGGTGAGCACGGCCGGCACCCACTCGGTCCGCACCCGGGGTGGCCGCCCGTCGGCGTTCAACCTCATCCGGATCGATGACCGCCGCATCCAGGTCGAGCACTATGCCTACGCGTGCGCGGAGGCCACCTTCCGCCGCAGCGACAGCACCCAATTTGTGAGGCACCGCGGTGCAGCTCCCGCTCTGGCTCGATAGTCTTCTCGAACTGGTTCCGGGTTCCGGGTTCCGGGTCCCCACTTCGCCGCACGCGACTTCGGAACCCGGAACCCGGAACTCGGAACCCGCCGAAGCGCGGCTCATTGCCCGCCTCCGGGCGCTCGGCCTCCCGCCCTTTCAGGAGATCCACACCCACCGCAACCGCCAGGTCATGCTCTCCTTCGTGCCCGGCCGGCAGATCCGGGTCCACGAAGGGTATGCCGCCGCGCCGGACGCGGTGCTCCGCGCCATCATCCGGTTCGTCACGCCCGGTGCCCGTCGGGTCACCCGGCTCGAGGCGAAGCGGGTCTTCCTCGCCTTCCCCGCCGATGACCATGCTCCCTCCACCACGCGGTCGCGCCGGTCGCCGACCGTGCGCCCCGGGGACCAGCATCTCCTCGGCCAGCTCAAGGCGGAGTTCGAGCGGCTCAACCAGGAACACTTCGGCGGGCGGCTCGGCCCCGTGCCGATCCTCATCTCCGCCCGGATGAAGACCCGCCTCGGCGAGCTCAGGATGGACCGCAAGACCGGCGCGCCGGTGCACATCGCGCTCAGCCGCCGCCACCTCCGCCGGGATGGCTGGGAGTCGGCCCGCGAGACGCTGCTCCACGAGATGGTGCACCAGTGGCAGGCCGAGACCGGGCGTTCCGTCGACCATGGGCTGGAGTTCCGCGAGAAGGCCCGGGAGGTCGGGATCACGCCACGAGCCGTTCGCCGGGCCGACGACGAGCCCCGCGCCGGTGGCGTACGCGCTCCCGGGACCCCGGCCCGCACGATCAGGGTAGATTAGGCACATCTCTCCCCCCGACGACCATGGCATTCACCGGCGTTGATTTCTACCAGATGGACGGTCTCCTCTCCGAGGAGGAACGCGCCGTCCGCGACACCGTTCGGAGCTGGGTCGACGACCACCTGATGCCGGTGATCGGCGACGCCTACATCGCCGGCCGGTTCCCGAAGGAACTCATCCCCGGCATGGCGGAACTCGGGATGCTGGGCGCGAACCTGCCGGAAGAGTACGGCTGCGCCGGTCTCTCGAGCGTGGCGTACGGGCTCATCATGCAGGAGCTCGAGCGCGGCGACAGCGGCATCCGCTCGTTCGCCTCGGTGCAGGGCGCGCTCGTCATGTACCCGATCTTCGCCTTCGGCTCGGAGGAGCAGCGCCGCCGCTGGCTGCCGACGCTCGCCCAGGGCACCGACATCGGCTGCTTCGGTCTCACCGAACCGGACTTCGGCAGCAATCCCGGCGGGATGATCACCACCGCCCGCGAGACCGCCGAGGGCTGGGTGCTGAACGGGGCCAAGATGTGGATCACCAACGGCTCGCAGGCCACCGTGGCGATCATCTGGGCCAAGACCGGCGAGCTCACCGACGGCAAGTCGGTCCGCGGCTTCATCGTGCCGACCGACACCCGCGGCTTCAGCGCCCGCGACCAGAAGGGGAAGCTCTCGCTCCGCGCCTCCGACACCAGCGAGCTGATCCTCGAGGAGGTGCGGGTGCCGAAGGAGGCGCTGCTGCCCGGCTCGAAGGGACTCAAGAGCCCGCTGATGTGCCTGACGCAGGCCCGCTACGGGATCGCGTGGGGGGCGGTCGGTGCGGCGATGGCCTGCTATGACGAGGCACTGAGCTACGCCCGGAATCGCGTCATGTTCGACCGGCCGATCGGCCAGACCCAGATCCAGCAGGTCCGCCTCGCGGACATGCTGACCGAGATCACCAAGGCGCAGCTCCTCGCGCTCCAGCTCGGCCGGCTCAAGGACCAGGGGACCATGACGCCCCAGCAGGTGTCGCTCGCCAAGCGGAACAACGTCAACATGGCGTGCGAGTGCGCGCGGGAAGCGCGGCGGCTGCTCGGCGCCAACGGCATCCTGGCCGAGTACCACTCGATGCGGCACATGGCGAATCTGGAGTCGGTGTACACCTACGAGGGAACCCACGATATGCATTCCCTCATCTTGGGTGAGACGATCACCGGGCTCCCCGCGTTCTAGATTGTGATGCAGGTTGTAGCCGGCTGGCCGCCGGCGCCCTAGAATCAGCCATCCGCTCATCCCCCGGGACGGCCCCCTGACCGACGAACCGCTGAAGGTCCCGCCCCTGCTTGCGGGTCGCTACGCCGTCGAGCACGAGATCGGGCGGGGCGGCATGGCCGTCGTGTACCTCGCCAAGGATCAGCGCCACCGTCGCGATGTGGCGGTGAAGGTCTTCCACATCGACGGCGGCCCGCTCGACGGAGCCCCGCGGTTCCTGCACGAGATCGAAGTCGCCGCCCGGCTGGCCCATCCGAACATCCTGCCCCTGCACGATTCCGGGGAAGACCAGGATCTCATCTACTACGTGATGCCGTATGTGCCGGGGGAGAACCTCCGGCAGCGGCTCGAACGGGAGGGGGCGCTCCCGGTGGCGGACGCGCTGGCGATCGCCTCGCAGGTGGCGGGGGCGCTGTCGTACGCCCACAGCCACGGCGTCATCCACCGCGACATCAAGCCGGAGAACATCCTGTTCATCGCGGGGCAGGCGGTCGTGGCGGACTTCGGGATCGCCCGCGCCATCAGCGCCGGCGGCTGGGACGAAGTGCAGCTTGGCCGGGGGCTTCTCGGCACGCCGGCCTACATGAGCCCGGAGCAGGCGCAGAGCAGCTCGCGGGTCGACGGCCGGAGCGATCTCTACAGCCTGGGCTGTGTGCTCTACGAGATGCTGACCGGCGAGCCGCCGTTCCGCGGCACCACCCCCGAGGAAGTCGTGGTGCAGCACATCGAGGTGGAGCCGCAGCCGGTCCATGCGCGGCGTCCCGCCCTCACCCGGGATCTCGAGCTGCTGGTCGGGAAGGCGCTGGCCAAGCACCCGGCCGATCGCTACCAGACCGCCCAGCAGTTCATCGACGCCATCACCAGCCTCGGCAGCGGCCGGAACTGGTCGGGCAGCTTCGCGGCCAAGGCGCCGAGGGGACTGCCCGACTCGGGGTGGCTCCGGCGCATCGGGCTGCCGGGGCTCGCCGCGATGGCGGTCGCCTACGCCGTCTACGCCCAGATCCCGGCCGACGGTAACTGGTCCTGGGCACCCGCGAATCCCTCGCTGCACCTGGTCGCACCCTTCGTGCATCGCGATGGCGCGGCTCCGGAGCTCCTGTCAGGCGACCAGTGCGGCCGGCTGATCCAGGAAGCGCTCGGCCGCTGGGAGGATGTCGACCTGGTGGATGCCCGCTGGACCTCGGATCAGCTGGAGCGACTCGGCCACCAGCCGTCCATCGACGAGCTGGTCACGATCGCCCGCCGGGCGCATGCCAGCCGGCTGGTGAGCGGAGAGGTGTACCGGTTCCGCGACTCCATCCGGGTGCACGGGGTGCTCTACGACGTGCGACGCCGGGGCCGGGTGGTCCGCGAGCGCACGGTCACCCTCGGCGCCGACCTGGGCGATGCCGACCGGCGCTTCAGCGAACTCGCCGATTCGCTGCTGCTGCCGCGGGCGAACACCGCCGCCGCGGCCGGCGGTGCGATGGGCACCAATCAGATCGCCGCCTGGCAGGCCTACGATTCGGGCCATGTGGCGCTCGCCCGCTGGGATCTCCCCGAGGCGACCCGGCTCTTCACCGCGGCCGTCGCACGCGACCCGGGGTACGGAATCGCCCACATGTGGCTGGCGCAGACCGAGAACTGGGACGGGCAGCCCGCCGATGTCTGGCGGGACCACGCCCTGGCCGGACTCGGCGCCAATCCGCCGCTCGGGGCCCACGATCGGGAGTGGGCCCTCGCGCTCGCGGCGCTCGGGGAATCCCGCTTCCCCGAGGCCTGCGATCGCTACGAATCGATGATCCGGCGGGACTCGCTCGATTTCCGCGGCTGGTACGGCCGGGCCGAGTGCCGGGCCCGGGACCGGCTCGTGCTGAAGGACGCGAAGAGCCCCTCCGGCTGGCGCTTCCGGAGCAGCTATCAGGGGGCCATCAACGACTATCGCCGGGCGCTCACCCTGGTGCCCTCCTCGCACCGGGCCTTCAAGGGGGCGGCGTTCGACCGGCTGAGCCGGATGTTCTTCGCGGAGCCGAACCTCACGCGGCGCGGGGTGCGCTCGGATACGGATGCGGCGGACTTCCTCGCGTTCCCGGCCCTCGAAGCGGATACGCTCGCCTTCGTGCCGTTTTCGAAGCAGGCGCCTGCGGATACCCAGCCCGCGGTCCGGGACCGGCTTAGTGCCGCGGCCCTCGAGGCGAATCGGCGCGCCTTGCGCTCACTCGTCTCGGAGTGGGTCCGGAGTTTCCCGCAGAGCCCCATCGCGCTCGAGGCGGAGGGACAGGCGCTCGAGCGCTCGGGTGACGTGGTCACTGATCACGCGCTCCCTGACTCGGCACGACTCCGCTATCAGGAGGCCCTGGCCCTCAGTACTGATACCAACGACCGGGTTCGCCTCGCGACCTCGGAACTCCGCCTGCTTGTCAAGCAGGGACAGTTCGCGGCCGCGGAGCAGTTCGCGGATTCTCTGCTGGCCGCCGTGCCCACTCCCTCCGGGGAGTCCGCCTCATTATTGTCAGGCGCCGCGGCGCTGCTCGGCCGCGCCGATCTCGCGGCCAGCCTCGCCCGACGGGCCGCCCCGGATCAGGTCGTCTGGGCCGCCGACGGCCGGGTGCTCGCGGTGCCGCTGGCGCTCAGGGAGACGGCCCTCGCCTTCGAGGCGCTGAGCGCGGTCGGCGGTCCGGCCGACAGCCTGCTCCGGCTCCGCGACCGGGCCGGTCGGCAGCTCCGGGCCTTCATCGGCGAATCGGCCCGCGCCTCGGTCGAGGGCGCCCTGCTCGACCGGAGCTTCGCCATGCAGTACCCTGGCCCCGGCAGCGTTCCCATCACCGAACGGGCGCGCTCTGCGGATTATCTTCTCGACATGCAGCGGGCGCTCCGGCGTGGCGACACGCTGTCCGTGCGCAACCGGCTCACAAGAATGGCGCTCGTGCGCCGGGAAGTACGTCCCGTGGATGTGGCGCCCGAGGCGGTCTTTCAGGAGTCGCTCGGCGCCCTCGCCTTGGGTGACACCGCCGCCGTAGTCGCGCGCCTCGATGCCGTACTCGGCGCTCTCCCGAGCGCGGGGGTGGATCTCACCGGGCGGGTCGCCTCCGCCGGCTCGCTGGTGCGGGTGATGATGCTCCGTGCGGAACTCGCGGCGCACGCCGGAGACCGCGCCACCGCGAAGAAATGGGCGACACCGGTCACTCAACTCTGGGCCCGTGCGGACGCCGCGCTTCGACCGGCGGTGGACGCGATGCGCCGGCTCGCCGCACTGCCTTCTTGATCCTGCATCGATTCATCACCGAAGGACGGACACCATTGACCAGACTCGATCCGATCGCTCAGGCGCGCTGGCCTCTCCTGCTGCTCGCCGCGCTCGTCGCCTGCCAGCCGGGACAGCGCCCCCATGAGGCTCTGCCCTCTCCTCCCAAACCCGTCGGCCTGGCGAGTGGCCAGACGATCGACCGTGCCAAGGTCATCGCGGCGGGCCGGGCCCAGCACTACGACGAGAATCCGGGGGCTTCGCTCAGGGCGTTCCTCGATGGCGGCGTCCAGGCGACGATCGAGCCGGACGAGGGGGCCTACCGGCTCTCCCCGTCGGCCTTCGACTCCGGTGTCGTGGTCGCACGTTTCACCAACCAGGGCGACATCCCGCTCAAGCGGCTGGGGATCATCCCGAAGGGCACCACCTTCTGGTTCATCTATCGCAAGGACAAGCGGCTCATGTCGGCCTACATTGCTGACACCGACTCCGGCGAATACGATGTGGTGGACGTGCCAACCATCGCGCATCCGGCGACACGGCCATGGCGGCAGTCGGTCGCCCAGTGGCAACTGCCGGGGGTGATCGGGGAGAAGGTCGCGGTTGCGCGGACGGTCCTCTACGGCGGCCAGCTCCCGTGGATCTCCTGCGAAGAGCTCGGCTGCTGCAAGCCGAATAATTGACCCGGCCCCCGGACACCCGGCGCCGAAACCAGGGGCCCGTGTGACGCACGGGCCCCTGGTGCGTATACTAGGGATCGTATGCTTCCGCCAACGTCTCAACTGACACCCTCGCAATCGGTTCGTGCGACCCCAGAAGCGCTCTGCAGGGCCTGGTACGAGGCCCACGGCCGGGCGGTGTACAGCTATGCGCGCTTCCATCTGGCCTCCCCGGACGCCGCGGAAGACGTCACGGCCGACACCTTTCTCAAGGCGTTCCGGGCCGCCGACCGCTTCGACGAGCGCAAGGGCAGTGTCCGCACCTGGTTGTTCCGGATCGCGCAGAACACGCTGCGCGACCACCGCCGGCGGACCCGGATCCGCCAGCATGTGGCGATCGGGAGCATGCGCGACCTCGCCATCGAAGCGCCCTCTCCGGAGGAGCGTCTGCTCTGGGAGGAGCAGGTGGCTCAGCTGCTTGCCGCCGTGGCCGAACTCGGCGAGCGGGACCGCGAGATCATCACTCTGCGCTACGGCAGCGGGCTGGATACCGGAGAGGTGGCGGAGATTCTCGGCCTTCGCGAGACCGCCGTGCGCACCCGACTCTGGCGCGCGCTGGACCGGCTCCGGGGCATCCTGGCCCAGGTGGCATCCGAATGAGCGGCCTGCCTGACGATCTGGCGGAGCTGGAGCGGAAGCTCCAGGCGATGCGATTCGAGCCGCGCGCCTCGCTCGGCGCCGAGATCGCCGGACGAGTGCGCCGCGGGGAGCAGGTGCCTGCGCCCCGAACCAGCGGGCTCAGGCGCATTCTCGGTCTCGCCGCGGGTTTCTCCGTCGTGGTCGCCGCGCTCGTGGTCGCGGCCGTGATGCTGACGGCCCCGCGGACGGCCACGGTGGATCGCTGCTGTCAGGATCTGGATGGTGGCGGAGATGCGGACGACGGGCTCGTCATCACCGCGGAGCATGGCCGGCGGGTCGATCGGCTCGCGATCTACGAGGATCGGGATGGCTCGCGGAGCTACAGTGCCGGCGACCGGATCCGCTTCGATCGCCGCGGCGCACCCGCGCTCTCCGGTCCGCTCGGCGACGGGGTGCGCACCGTGGAATTCTGCTGCATCGACTACGACGGCGGAGGGGCGAGCGACGACGCCCTCGTCGTGGTGGGACGCGCCCCCGACCTCATCCGCATGGCCGCGATCTACGAACATGGCGGCGCGCCCGGCGACCCCAGGACGCTGCGCTAGCCATTCCCGTTTCGTCCGTCCATCGACGCACCGATCCCTGTCCCCGACTACACTCGAGAGTTCATGCGCCTGCTCGCGTCCGCTGTCCTGCTGGGTCTTGCCGTCGTCGCGCCGCTCTCCGCGCAACAGCCCGATACCACTCGCAAGGATTCCACTCGCGTCGTTGAGCTCAAGCCGATCGAGGTGGTCGGCTCGATCCTCACGCCGACCGGTCCGAAGATCGGCTCCGGCGTGCCGGCCCGGACCACGATCCTCACCCGCGACCAGCTCGAGGCCAATGAGCCCCGTCAGCTCACCGACCTGCTCACGACCCAGGCGGGAATCTCCAGCTACGACGATGTCGGGGCGAGCTACAAGCTCTCGCTCTCGTCGCGCGGGTTCTTTGCCTCACCAGTGGTCGGGCTTCCCCAGGGGATCTCGGTCTTCCTCGATGGAATCCGCCAGAACGAGCCGGACGCCGCCCAGGTGAATTTCGACCTGCTGCCGATGGAGCACGTCACCCGCATCGAGCTGCTCTCCGGCACCGCGTCGCTGCTGGGCCGGAACTCGCTGGGTGGTGCCATCAACCTCGTCACCGACGCGGGCGGCGGCCGCACGCACGGCGAACTCGAAGTCTCGGGTGGCAACTACAAGACCTTCGGCACCGATGCCTCGCTCGCCGGATCGCTCGGCGGCGGCAAGTGGAGCTACTACGTCGGCGGAGGGTACGACCGCGAAGACGGCTGGCGCCAGCTGACCGGGGCCAAGCAGTACAACGGCTTCTTCAACCTGGGCCGCCTGACGGAAAGCTGGGGCATCCGCCTGCAGGGGATGGGGGCCAAGTCCCGGGCCGAGACGGCGGGTTCGCTGCCACTTACGGTGTACAATGCGAAGCCCGATTCGAATCTCAGCGCCGGCGACTTCGAGAACCTGAACAACCTCCAGCTCGCCCTGACCGCCTACCGCCGCGCGGGCAAGGGGCAGCTGTCGGCATCGACCTATATCCGGCGTCACGAGGCCACCCGCTTCAACGTCAACCAGGCTGCCGACCCCGACAACCTCGGCAAGTCCCGCAACCGCATCCTCGGCGGAACAATCGACTACCGCTGGGAGCAGCCACTGGGCAACTCGGTCGTGGGATTCCGGATCGGTGGTGAGGGCTCCGCCAGCCGCACCGCGGTCGAACTCTTCGCCGACTCGACCAAGTTCGGGGGCGCGTCGACCCAGACCACCTTCGTGAAGAGCCCCACCTGGGACCTGGCCGGCTACGCCCTCGGCGACCTCACGACCGGGAGAGTCACCCTCTCCGCCGGCGCCCGCTATGACTACGTGCGCATCCCGTTCCACAACCAGCTCGATCCCACCCGTGACACCTCGAGCACCTACAAGCGGCTGAGTCCCAAGGGCGGCATCACCGTGGATGCGGGTGGCGGGCTCTCGCTGTATGGCTCGGTTGGAGGAGCCTTCCGGGCGCCGGCGGTGATCGAACTGGCCTGTGCCGACGAGACCGCGCCCTGCCCGCTGCCGTTCGCGCTGGGCGACGATCCGCCGATCAAGCCGGTGCGCGCCACGACCTTCGAGGTGGGCGGCCGACTGGTCGCGGGGCAGGTGATCCTGAGCGCCTCGGCGTACCGCACCAACGTCCGCGACGACATCATCCTGGCGGGGTCGGATTCGGCGCCCTCAGGCTCCACCATCGACGGCTTCTTCACCAACGTGGACAAGACTCGCCGCCAGGGCCTCGAGGCCTCGGCCCAGCTCTTCCTGAACGGTGGGCATGCCGTCTACGCCAACTATGCCTACACCGACGCGACGTTCGAGAGTCCGGCGGACATTTTCAGCATCCGGGACGATTTCGGCGGCGACAACGCGGTCGTCGCCGGCAACAAGATGCCGCTCGTGCCCGCGCACCAGGTCAAGTTCGGCGCCTCACTCAAGCTGCCTGCGGGGTTCTACGCCGGCGGCGATGGCCGCTATTTCGGCTCCCAGTACCTGCGTGGCGACGAGGCCAACCAGGAACCCAAGCTCGGCGCCTACATGGTGGTGGATGCCCGGCTGGGCTGGCGCGGCAAGGGCTGGGAGGTCGTCGCGGTGGGCAACAACATCGCGCAGACCAAGTACGCGACCTTCGGCACCTTCAACGTGAACCAGGGAGGCGGCGGGACGCTCGAGCGCTTCCTCACCCCGGGGTATCGGCGCGTCGTCCGGCTCATCATCCGGCGCAGCTTCGGAGGCGGCGACGACTGAGAACCGTCCCGATGTCCTGACCTCCATCGGGTCGGTACCACGCGGGGCAGTGGACCAGGGTCCGCTGCCCCGTGTGTGCGTTCAGTCGCCGGGCGGCGGACTCTGGTGGATCAACGGCCTCCGGTCAGGAGCGCGTGCCACAGCAGGTAGACAAACCATCCGGCGACGAGCGCGCTCCCCAGCAGAGAGCCGACCCCCCCGAAGGAACGGGGGGCCGCATTGCCGGGTGATTCGGCCCCGCGAGTCGCCGCCAGGATCTTCCGCTTGAGCGACGCGCGAGGAACGAAACGAATCTCGCGCAGGCGATCGCCCAGCACGCGGGAATCATCAGGATGTGAGCGGGGCACGATGCGGTCCGGGCGGAGGTCTTTCCCTTACTACGTGCGAGTCTCCAGGACGTCACCGGGTCGGGGTGATGCGGCCGCTTCCCGCGGCCGCTACACCGCGCTGGTGTCGACGACTACCAGCCCCGGCACGATCTCCCGCTCGCGGTACTCGGGGACGGCGCACAGCACCTGCAGTCGGTTGAGCGTGGCGCAGACGATCCGGTCGTAGTCGGCCAGCTCCTCGGTCTGTCCCGAGGTCTCGAGCGTGAGCCGGAGCAGCTGCATCTGGTTGAGGAAGTTCCGCACGATGTCGTTCACGCTCTGCATCGTGGCCTGCATCGCCCGGAACTGGGCCCGGGCCTGCGCGCCTTCCCGGATGTCGGTGATGTCGCTCTGGAACCCGGCGAAGTGGGTCACCTCGCCGCGGACGTTCCGGAGCGGCACGACGGAGAGCCGGTTCCAGAAGGCGCTGCCGTCCTTCCGGTAGTTGAGCAGTTCGACCACGCAGGCCTCACGGGCCCGGACGGCCTTGCGCAGCCTCGCGGTCTCCCCGGGGTCGGTGCCCGGGCCGCGGAGAAAGCGGCAGTTCCGGCCCAGCACCTCGTCCGGCCCATACCCGGTGCGGGCGTAGAACGCTTCGTTCGCGTAGATCAGCGGATTGTCCGGCAGAGATGGGTCGGAGATCGTGATGACCTCCGGCGTGATCTCGACCGCCTGGTTCAGCAGTTCCCGCAGTGCAGTGCCGTCCATGGCCCCCCCTTTGGTTCCCCCCCATCATCGGCACAGCAATCCCGAGGTTGAGGTTCGACTTTCGGCCGTGGAGGGATCTCGGGCGCGGGCGCGCGTTGGCAACCCTTCCGAGTGGCGGCTACCTTATTCTGCCGCTAGCGGCTGTCCGGGGTTCGGGCAGGGTGCCGCCGGCGGAGCCCGGCCGGGGGAGCGGCCACCCGTTTCGATTCTGATCCAGATCGAGGTCCGTCTTGCGTATCGCCGTCTGCCTGAAGCGCGTTCCCGACACGACCGCCAAGATCGTGGTCGGGGCCGATGGGAAATCCATCGACGAGGCCGGAGTCAAGTTCGTTCCCAATCCCTACGATGAGTACGCGATCGAAGAGGCGCTGAAGCTGCGTGAGGCGGCCGGCGCCGGGGAGACCGTGGTCATCAGCGTCGGCGGCGATGCCGCGCAGGAGACCATCCGGACCGCGCTCGCCATGGGGATCGATCGCGGGGTGCTGCTGCAGAGCGCCAGCTCCGCCGACGGGCTCGAAGTGGCCCGCGCGCTCGCCGGGGAGCTCAAGGCCGGCAGCTTCGATCTCATTCTCTGCGGCAAGCTCGCCGTCGACGACTACAACCACCAGGTGGGGCCGATGCTCGCCGAGCTGCTCGGGCTCCCCTGCGTGACCTCCGTTGCCCACCTCACGGTGGCCAATGGGGCCATTGAAGCGGAGCGCGAGATCGAAGGGGGCGTGGAGACCTCGACCTGCGCGCTGCCCGCGGTGCTCACCTGCGACAAGGGACTGAACACCCCGCGGCTCCCCTCGCTCAAGGGGATCATGGCCGCCAAGAAGAAGCCGCTCGAGGTGAAGCCGGTGACGATCGCCGCCGGCGGGGTGACGGTGCTGGGCTACACATTGCCGCCGGAGCGGAAGCCGGGCCAGATCGTGGGCGAGGGCGCCGACGCCGTGCCGGCGCTGGTGCGGCTGCTCCGTGAAGAAGCGAAGGTGATCTGATGACGACCGTTCTCGCCGTCCTCGAGCAGCGCGATGGCGCGCTCCGCAAGGTGTCCCACGAGGTGCTCTCCGCCGCCCGGCAGCTCGCCGACCAGCTCGGTGCCACCGTCGATGCCCTGATCTGCGGGGCCGGCCCGGTCGCCGGTGCCGATCAGCTCGGCCGCTTCGGCGCCGACCGGGTGCTCGTCGCGACCCACGCCGACTTCGCGCTCTACAACCCCGACGGCATCGCCGCCACCGCCCAGGCCGCCGCCGCGGGACATGCCGCGGTGCTCTTCGCCGCCACCGCCACCGGTCGCGATCTCGCGCCACGGGTCGCCGCGAAGCTCGGCGTCGCCCTCGCCACCGATGTCACCGCCCTCGCGGTCGAGGGGGGCAAGGTCGTCGCCAGCCGGCCGATGTACGCCGGCAAGATCCTCGCGCGGGTCCGGCTCGACGCGACGCCCGCCCTGGTCTCGCTCCGGCCTAACACGACGCCGGTGGTGGAGTCGGCCAGGGCTGGCGCCGTCGAGGCGTTCCCCGTGCCGGCCTTCACCCAGCGGGTGCGGGTAACCGGCATCAAGGCCCCCGCGTCGGCCGCCCTGGATGTGGCCGAGGCGCCGGTGGTGGTCAGCGGTGGCCGCGGGATGAAGGAGCCGGAACAGTTCAAGCTGCTCGAGGACCTCGCGGCCGCGTTCGGTGATGCCGCCGTCGGCGCGAGCCGCGCCGTGGTCGATGCCGGGTGGCGGGAGCATGGGGCCCAGGTCGGGCAGACCGGCAAGACGGTGAGCCCCAACCTGTACATCGCCGTCGGCATCTCCGGCGCGATTCAGCATCTCGCCGGCATGCGCACCGCGAAGACCATCGTCGCGATCAACCGCGACAAGGACGCCCCCATCTTCAAGGTCGCCGACTACGGCATCGTCGGCGACCTCTTCGAGATCGTGCCGCGACTGACCGCCGAAGTGAAGAAGCTCAAGGCGGAGTAGGGCGACCCTCCGCGGTCGCCCGATCATCGTTGGTCGCCCCATCCCCCTCATGAGGGCTCGTGACCGCACATCCTGACCCATCCGCCCCGCGTTCGCGGGGCCGTCTCCTCCAGGTCCTCGGTATCGCGTTCGGTCTTGCCGTCATCATCGGCAACACCATCGGTGTCGGCATCCTCCGGACGCCGGGCCAGGTCGCGACCCAGCTCCCCAGCCTGCCGCTCTTCTTCGGCGTCTGGATCGCTGGCGGCATCTACGCCCTCCTCGGCGCCCTCACTCTCGCCGAACTCGGCGCGATGATCCCGGAGTCGGGCGGCCAGTACGTCTTCGCCAGGCGCGCCCTCGGCGACTACGCCGGCTTCGTCATCGGCTGGAGCGACTGGCTCTCGAGCAGCGCCTCGCTCGCGCTGGTGACGATCTCGATGGGGGACTACAGCGACGTGCTCTGGCCCGCGCTCGCCGGCAAGTCGGTGGCCGTGGCGATCGCCGTCTGCATCGTCCTCACGATCATCCAGGCGAGCGGCATCCGCGCCGGCGATCTCACCCAGCAGATCACCTCGCTGCTCAAGGCCGTCGTGCTCGTCGGGCTCGCCGGGGTCTGCCTCTTCTGGCCCGCCGCGCCGATGGCGCCGGATCCCGCCGCGCAGGCCGCGCCCGCCTCGCTGTTCGCGCTCTTCGGCCCGCTGATCCTGGCGCTGCAGGGGGTGATCTACACCTACGATGGCTGGAACGGGATGCTCTACTTCAGCGGCGAGGTGAAGGATCCCGGCCGCGAAATTCCCCGCGCGATGGCCGGCGGGGTGATCGCGGTGATCGCGATCTACCTGCTGCTCAACGTCGCCTTCCTTCACGTCGTCCCGATCTCCCGCATGGCCGGCGAGGAGCTCGTCGCGGCCACCGCCGCGCGGCAGCTCTTCGGCCCCGCCGGCGATACCGTCGTCCGCGCGATCCTGCTGGTGTCGCTGATGAGCGCCGCGAATGCCATTCTCCTCATCGCCTCACGGCTTCCGTATGCGCTGAGCCGCGACGGGCTCCTCTGGGGCGGCTTCGCCACGGTGAGCAAGGGAGGCACGCCGGTCCCGTCGCTGGTGATCAGCACCGTCGCCGCGATCCTGCTGCTCGTGACGGGGACCTTCAACGAGATCCTGGCACTGACGGCGTTCTTCTTCGTGGTGAACTACACCGCGTCGTTCCTGTCGGTCATCGTCCTGCGGCGCCGGGAACCGGATCTGCCGCGTCCTTACCGCGGATTCGGCTATCCCTGGGTGCCCGGCTTCCTGATCGTCTGCTCCTTCGCCTTCCTGGTGGGCAACTTCATCAGCGATGCGCGGAACGGCTATTTCGCCCTCGCCCTGCTGCTGGTGAGCTATCCGATCTATCGATTCATCAAGTCCAGGAATTCGGCTTGACCTCAGACGCATCGATGATTATCTATGTATCCGTGATCAGGGGATCCATCGCATGACCCGGCTCGCCGGGGAGGAGCTGGAGCGGATCGCCAAGGCGCTGGCGGACAGCCGCCGTTTCGAGATCCTCGAAGCGATCGCCGGCGCGGAGGAGCTGTCCTGCAAGGCGCTCTGTGAGCGCTTTCCGATCACCCAGGCGACGGTCTCGCACCATCTGAAGGAGCTGTACACCGCCGGCCTGGTGGCGGTGCGGCAGGATGGCCAGATGCGGCTCTATCGCGCCAAGCCGGAGATTCTGGAGGAGTATCTGGCCCAGCTCGACCGCCGGCTGGTTCGCGCTCGGCGCTGACAGGGAACCTCCCGCGGCTCGCGGGAGTTCTTTTTGAAGTGATATATCGACCAATGTCTATTTACCGATGCTCGGCGGAGCAACGCCGCAGCGGCGCAATCTTGAATCGCGATACATCGAAAGTGAGAGTGCAATGGCAACGACGCTGAACCTGCAGGTGACCGACGCGACGTTCAACGCGGAAGTCGAGAAGGCCGAGGGTGTGGTGCTGGTGGATTTCTGGGCGGAGTGGTGCGGCCCCTGCCGCGCCGTCGGCCCGGTGATCGAGAAGCTGGCGGAGGATTACCAGGGCAGGGTGAAGGTGCTCAAGCTCGATACCGACGCCAACCAGGCGACGGCGGCGAAGTACAGCATCCGCTCGATTCCCTCGATGCTGATCTTCAAGGGCGGGAAGCCGGTCGATGGCGTGATCGGCGCCGATCCGCGGCTCCGCAGCATTCTGGATGAGAAGCTCGGGAAGCTGCTCTGATAACTGTGGGGCCGCGATTAATCGCGGCTCCCACTGATTGCTACTTCGATTGATCCACCAGCTTCTGAATCCGCGCGACTCCTTCGGTCACCGAGTGCTCCTCGGGGCCGAAGGAGAACCGCACATACTGCCGGAAGCGTGACGGGCGCCCGCTCCGCCGCTTCCCCGGATTGATGTCGAAGAACTCGCCTGGCACCACGATCACTTTCTCCTTGAGCGCCGCCTTGAAGAACGACATGCCGTCGTTGATCGAGGGTGGCAACCCCGAGATGTCCCCCCAGCAGTAGAAGGTTCCCTCGCTGTCGAGATCGAAGCGCACCCCCGCCGCCTTGAGCCCGTTGCGCATGATCTTCTTCTTCCTGAGGAACGCGGTTCGGATCGCCGCCGTCTCCGCGCGGACGACATCGGGCGCAAGCAGCGGGACCGCCGAGCGCTGCAGCGGCTTGCTGCCGCCGCCGTCGAGGAACGAACCGGTGCTCGAGACGGCATCGATCACGCTCTTCGGTCCCACGATCCAGGTGCAGCGCCACCCCGGATAGCGCCAGTTCTTGGTGAGCCCGTCGAAGATGATGACCGGGTCCTTGTCGACATCCTCGACAAACTGGGCCGCCGAGACCATCTCGGCATCCTTGGTCCAGATGTAGTGCGAGTAGAACTCATCCAGCAAAAGCGAGCACTGCAGCTCGCGCGCGGTGCCGACCCACCTCGCGAGTTCCTCCCCGCGCAGCACCCGGCCCGTGGGATTGTTGGGATTGGAGAGCAGCACCGCCGAGAGGCCCCGGCCGGTGATCTCGCGCTGCAGGTCGTCGACGGAGAACTCGTAGCCGCGCTTGCCATCGAGCAGGATCGGGATCGCGGTGAAGAGCTTGAAGATGTCGAGCAGCTCTTCGTAGGCGGTGTAGTCGGGGAGGAAATGGCCGAGGTTGATCTCGCCCAGCGCCGCGACGGCCCGGGTCAGCGAGGCGCGGCCGCCGCCGCAGATGCAGACGTTGCGCTCGGTGTACTGGGAGCTCTTCCCCTGGCGGTAGAGCATGTTGTACATCGCCGCGACGGCCTGGCGCAGCTCGGGAATCCCGGGCACCGGCGCATACTCCTGGTCGTCGAGCGCAATGTTGATCGCGTTCACCCGCTCCGGCGCACCAGGCAGCGGGCCCGTCTCCGGCATTCCCTGACCCAGGTTGCACCATTCCGGGTGGCCGTACCGATACCCGTGGCGGGCGGCCTCGGCCATGACATAGATGACGCCGGTGAACGGGACGGGGCGGAAGCCTGGAATCGCGGGTGTTTGCATGCTCCAAGATAGCTAGCGCCCAGCCGATTCTTCAGGGCGCACGCCGAGTGATGCTTGACAAGCTCAGCTATGGCGGCGACGCCACGCCACTGTGGGGCGAACCGTGGGCTCGCGAAAGGTGGAGCCGCTGCCGGCGCGCGCGCCCGACTGTTGAAGGTCCGAGGTATATCGCTACGCCGGAACGGCTTGGGGGTGCTCCTCGAGGCGAGCCGGAGGAACCAGGGGATGCCGCCCCCGCGTGGCACCATCTCTGCCTCAGGGGGTGACAGCAGCATCGCGCAGCATCCCTCACGCGCCGCGTCTCCCGACCTCCACTGACGAGTATGTAACCGGTGCCAGCCGGTTGCATACGGAGGGGAGGACCGCGGCGTCTGCGTTTTCTAGCGCCCGGCAACGAGTCGGGGAATCAATTTCGGCACCCGCTTGATGTAGTCGGAATATCCCGGATAGCGCCGCACCAGCTTCCGCTCCTCCGCCGCCGCCTTGCGGTCGAAATAGACGAGCGCCACCAGCGCCGTCAGCAATCCCAGCCGCCAGTTGCCGCCGAGCCACGCCGCGCCCCACAGCACCAGGATCAGTCCGGCGTACATCGGGTGCCGCATCCGGGCGTAGACGCCCCGTTCCACCATCTCGCCGCCGGGAATGGGGGTGGTGGCTGGCGTGAGGTTCCGCCCGAGGTGCAGGGCGGAGAGCAGCATGAGTCCGCCCCCGGCGAGGAGCGGGAGGAGACCGCCGGCGCGGGTGGCCGGCGACGGTGCGGTGAGCCATCCGAGTGGTCCCGCGGGGCCGGCGTTCGTCGCCAGCCAGGGGACCCCGAAGAGCACTACCGCGATCAGCAGGAACTGGCCCCAGACCCACGGGTCGGTGAGGGCGTCGCGCAGTCTCATCGTTCGGGCCTCTCCCCGGGCCGCCACCTCTTATCCGAGGGGGCATTCGCCTTATATTCTGCCACCCTCAGAGCCCCCTCCAAGGAGCGGTCGTTCGTGACCCCCATCCTGCCTCGCCGCCACCAGCGGCAGTTGCCGCTCGACCAGCTCATTCTCGTTGGCTCATTCTCG
>JBGATI010000029.1:0-54211 GCA_044229245.1 Gemmatimonadales bacterium
GTCGTGAGGGTGATGAGGGTGATCATGCCGGCGCGGTGGCGGGCGGCGGAGAGGATGGCGCGGGGGGAATAGGCGCGCACGGCCGTGCGCGCCAACGCCGACCGCGCCAGCCCCCCGCGCGCCAACGCCGACCGCGCCAGCCCCCCGCGCGCCAACGCCGTGCGCGCCAACACCCCATCCACCAGCAGGATTGCCTGGTGCACCGCGAGGCCCACCACCAGGATCACACCGACCGCCGCTTCGCGGGTGAAGGCGGATCCGGTCGCCCAGAAGGCGACGACGACGCCCGCGAGCGCGATCGGCAGGCTGAGGAAGACCATCCCGGCACCCCACGCCGAATCGAAGACCATCGCCACGGTCAGCAGCACCAGCAGCAGGCCGACCGCGAAGACCCGCCACAGTCCCTTGCTGCTCTGATCATCCTGCCAGCCGAAGTACTCGTCGCTCACGGTGTAGCCCGCCGGCACACTGATCGAAAGCATGAAGGCTTCGTGGGTCCGGTTGGCGAGCTTGGCGGGGCCGCGGAAATCATAGGATAGCACGCGGACATACTGCTGGTCCTCGCGGCTGATCCGGGCGAGCGCCTCGCGCTCATCGAGCCGTGCGAGGTCGCCGACGCGCACCGGCGCGCCACTCGCGGTCGGGACTCGCGCCTCGCGCAGCTCATCGAGGGTACGGGTCCGGGCGCCCGCCGTCTTGAGTGAGAGCCAGAGATCCTCATCGCCGATTGTGAGACGCTGCAGCCCCGCGGCGCCACCGACTTCACGGGTGACGGCACCGGCGAAGTCCTGGGCGGAGAGCCGATAGCTCGCGAGAGTCCCGCGGTCGGGCGTGAGGGTGATGTCCTTCGACCGGTCGTTGCCGAACCAGAAGCCGGCGGCGTTGATGTCCACCGAGCGCACCCGGGGGATCCGCTCGAGCCGCTGCTTGAGATCGATCGCCAGGCGCTGCACCCCCTCGAACGAGTAGCCGAGCAGCTTGATGCGGAAGGTTTGCGCCGTCCCGATGTTCCCGCCGTTGGCGAACCCCGGTCCGCGTCCGGCGACCGAGACCGATGCGCCACCGATCAGCGCGGCGCGCTGGGTGACCTCCTCCTGCAGGATGAGCGGAATCGAGGTGCGTGCCGCCTCATCGGTGAAGGTGACCGAGACGTAGCCGCCGGTTGCGCTGCCCTGCGCCTGCACCACCTCGACGCCGGGGCGCCCGACGACGATCCGCTCGAGTTCGCGGACGCTGCGATCGACGCTCACCGGCTCCGATCCGCTCGGAAAGTCGAGCCGGGCCGAGAGCGTGGTACGCTGCCCCCACCAGCCGCCGAAGGCGGTGCGCGGAACCTTCACCGCGAAGACCCAGCCGAGCCCGCCGAGCAGCACCACGGTGAGCGTGATCGTGACCCAGCGCCAGCGCATGAGGCCGATCAGCACCCTCATGTACCAACGACTGATCGCGGGCCAGCGCACGCTGTGCATCCCGTGATGCGCGCCGATCGCGGGGAGCATCACCAGCGAGGTGAGGATGCTGCAGCCGAGTGCCAGTGAGAAGGCAACGGCGAAGGGCGTGAACGCGGCGCGGGCATCGCCCTGCAGATAGAGGAAGGGAAAGAGTACCACCGCGGTCGTCAGCGTCGAGCCGATGACGGCCGGGGTGATCCGCTCGGCCGCGAGCGCCCTCCCCTCCGCCGAGTCAGGCACCGTGCCGAAACGGGTCATCACGACCACCCCGTCCTGCACCAGGATGCCGATCCCCATGCCGAGTCCGGCGAGGGTGAGCAGGTTGGCGGGGATGCCGAGGAGATAGAGGCCGAGGGTGGTGCCGGCGATGGCGACGGCGGCGCTGGCCATCACCAGGATCACCGCCCTCGGCGCGCGGAGGGTGATCGCCAGGACCACGAGTACCGCGAGGAAGGCGATTCCGCCGCGGCGCCCGAGGTCGTCCAGCTCCGCCTTGAGGCGGACCGATTCGTCACCGAGCACCTGGAAGCGGAGGCCCGGAGGCAGGCGATGGGTCAGCTCCTCGACGGCGGCGCGGACTCGCGCGGCGGTCGAGATGGCGTCGGCACCTGGGAGCCGGGCGATGCGCATGAGCACTGCCGGCTCGCCGTTCACGCGGAAGAACTGGTCCCGGTTGTCCTCCTCGCGGCGGATGGTCGCGAGTTCATCGAGGCGGAAGACGCGGCTCCCCGCGCCGCGCACCGGCAGCGCACCGAGGTCCTCGACGACGCTGGGGACGTCGCGGAGCGCCACGTGGCGCTCGGTGGCCCCGCCCCGTTCGATTCCGAGCGACTGGACCATCCGCGCGCGCGCGAGCGCCGCCTGCAGATCGGACGGGGTGAGGCCAAGCTGCCGCAAGCGATCCGCTTGATAGGCAACGGCTACGCCGACCTGCGCCCCGCCCTGCGCCTGCACCGCCGACACTCCCTCGAGCGCACTCAGTCTCGGCCGCACCTGGCGGTTGACGAGATCCTGCAGTGTGCCGGCGGTGTAAGGCCCGTAGACCGTGTACGAGAGCAGCGGCTCCTCATCGAGCCCCTGCGGTACGTAGTTGGCAACCTGGAGCCCCGAGGCGCCGGGAGGAAAGTCTTTGCGGAGGAGTTCGAGCCGCTCGAGGATGCCGAGCCGGGTGAGCTGGACGTTGGCGGCAGGCTCGAGTTCGATGTCGAGGGAGAGGTATCCCTCCCCCGATTCGCCGCTGATCTTGCGGACGCCGCGCACCGACTGGATCGCGGCCTCGATCGGGCTCCCGAGATAGGTCTCGACCAGCTCGGCGCTGGCGCCGGGCCATTCCATCGTGACGCCGAGTCGGGGGAGCTCGACGAAGGGCTTGGTGGCGAGCGGCAGGCGGGCAAGCGCGACGGCGCCGGCGAGGAGGGTGGCGCCGAGGATCGCCCAGATGACGGCGGGTCGGTGGGCGAACCAGGAGATCATGGCCCCTCCCCCGGCCCCTCCCCACTGCGTGGGGAGGGGGGAGCATCACCGAAAGGCATCCCTCCGCTCGAAGAGGGGAGGGGATGGGACCTGCGCTGCTTGCGGTGTTCGACAACCGAGTAGGCGGTGGGGAGGAGAAAGAAGGTCACCAGCGTCGCGGTCACCGAGCCGCCGATGACGCCGGCGGCGAGCGGCTGGTAGAGTTCGCCGCCGCTGCCCCAGCCGAAGACCATGGGTAGCACGCCGACGATGGTCGTGAGCGAGGTCATCGCGATGGCGCGGAGCCGCTGGCGGCCGCCGAGCATGATGGCCTCGCGGATCGGGTGACCGAGTTCGCGGAAGCGCTGGATGGCCTCGAGCTTCACGACGGCGTCGTTGTCGGCGAGGCCGATCATGACGACCATACCGATGAGCGAGACGGTGTTGATGCTCTGCCCGGTGAGCCAGAGGACAAAGATGCCGCCGACACCGGCGAGCGGCACGGTGAGCATCACGAGGAGCGGGGTGGTGAACGACGCGAACTCGCCGGCGAGGACCAGGAACATCAGTGCCACCGAGAGCACCGCGACCACACTCAATTCGGAGAGGGTGCGACGCTGCTCGAGATCGGCGCCGGCGATCTTCCAGACGAGGCCGGCGGGCGCATGCATGCGGCTCAGCACGCTGTCGATCGCAGTCACGGCGCGCGCGGTGCCGCCCCGCTCGACCGAGGCCTCGACAACTTCCACCGGCCGCTGATCGACGCGGACCGCCTCGACGGGATCGCGCACCTCCTTCGCGGTGACGAGCTGCGCCACCGGGACGCCGCCGACGGTTGCGGCGAGCGCAGTGGCGAGGTCCTCGTTGCCGTTCCCGGCGTAGCGCACCCTGATCGGAGTGCGGCGATCGGTCTCGCGGAGTTCGCTCGCCTTGACGCCGCCGAGACCGCCGGCGAGCGCGCTGGCGACGGCATCGATCGAGAGGCCCCGCTGGGCGATCCGGTCGCGCTCGAGCGCGAGTTCGACGACGGGCTGGGTGCCAGCGTAGGCATCGCGCACGTCGGCAAGCTGCTTGAGGCCGTGCAGCGCGATGCGCGCACTGTCGGCCCAGCGGGCGGCCTGGCTCCGGTCGGGCGCGGAGACCTCGACCCGGATGAGGCGCCCTTCTCTTCCAATGAGCGAACCGAACTCAGATTGACCGGCGAGGTCGATCGCGAGCGAGCCAGCGGCGAGGTCCGGCACCCGGGCGCGGAGCTGGTTCGCAAAGGCGTCCGCCGACTGCCCCGCCGGCACCGGCAGCAGGAGCTGCGCAAAGGCCGCCCCGCCCGGCTCGGCGCCTGACACAAGCTCCTCGTCAGTCGCGGCGCCGATCCGGGCGTAGATCCCCTTCGCACCGAGGGACCGCGCCGCCTCCTCGATCCGCCCCGCCTGCCGAGCGGTCTCCTCGATCGCGGTTCCTTCGGGAAGCTGCAGGCTCGCGATCGCGACGCCTTCATCGACCTGGGGCAGGATCTCGCGCGGGAGCTGCACCGCCACCCAGGATGCCGCGATGGTGAGGACGACGGCCGCCGCGAACACGGTCTTCGGCCGATCGAGGCACCAGGCCATCCCCCGTTCATACGACTCGGCGATGTGATGGCCGAAGGCGGCAAGGCGGGAGGGGCGACCGACGGAAGGAGGGGCGACCGGCCGGTCGCCCACATCTCCCACGCCGCCCCGCCGGCCCACGAGCATTACCGGCATCAGGGTGAGTGCCAGCACCAGTGAGGCAGAGAGCGAGGTCACGACCGCGAGCGAGAGATCGCGGAAGAGGGCCGCCGCGAGGCCGCGCACGAAGACGATCGGCCCGAAGACGAGTACCGTCGTGAGGGTCCCGGCGAAGAGCGGGCCGGTGACCTCGTCGGTGGCCATCGACGCGGCGTGGAATCGCTCGACCCCTTCGGCGCGATGGCGGCCGGTCGCCTCGGCGACGACGATGGCGTTGTCCACCAGCAGGCCGACGCCTAACGCGAGGCCGCCGAGCGAGAGGACGTTGATGGTGACGCCCATGAGCTGCAGCGCGGTGAGCGAGACCAGCACCGAGAGCGGCACGATGAGCCCGATGGCGAGCGCGGCGCGCCAGTCACCGAGGAAGAGCAGGATCACCAGGAGCGAGAGCACGCCGCCGAGCACGATCTCCTGGCCGAGGTTGGCGAGGGCATCGTTGACGAAGCGGGCCTGGGCGGAGATCACCCGGAGGGAGAGGTCGGGGAACTCCCTGCCGAGTTCGGCGACGGCTTCTTCCATGGCGCCGGTGACCGCCACAGTGTTGGACCCGGCATCCTTGTAGACCACGAGACCGATGCCGGGGACGCCATCGAGACGGGTGAGGGTGCGGGGGTCCTCGGTGGCGAGAGCGACGGTGCCGAGATCGCGGAGTCTGATTGAGGCGGACGCGGAGGCCCCGGACGCGGAGGTCCGGGCTACGGGGATGTCCCCGAACTCATCGACGGAGCGGAGCTCCGTGAGGGCGCGGACGGAGAAGCGGAACTGGCCGCGGCGGATGGTGCCGCCGGGTGCACTCGCATTGGCGGCCTGGATGGCACGCACAACGTCGTCCGGGGTCAGGCCGAGGGTGCGGAGCCGGACCGGATCGAGCGCAACGCGGATCTCGTCGTTGGGGACGCCGGTCACCGCCACGCTGGCGACGCCGTCGAGTTGCTCGAGCCGCCGCGCCAGCACCTGCTCGGCGAGCCGCGCGGTGGAGCGGAGGTCACCGGAGCCGGTGACACCTAACACGGCGATGGGGCGCTGGCCGGGATCGCTGGTGAGCAGGTTGGGTCGTTCGGCGGTCTCGGGGAGCTGGGCGCGGGCGTTGTCGAGCCGCTCGCGGACGGTGAGCACCGTCGCCGCCATGTCGGTGCCCCAGGCGAAGCGTGCGGTGGTCGTCACCTCGCCGTTCCGGCTCACGGAGCGGAGTTCGACGAGCCCTGGGGTCGCCGCGATCGCCTCTTCCACCGGTTCCGCCACGAAGCGCGACGCCTCCGCGGCGGCGGCACCGGGATACGCGGTGCGGATCGTGAGGACGGGGAGGGTGACATCGGGGAGCAGCGAGACCGGGAGCCGGTCGAGCGAGACGAAGCCGAGGAGGACGAGGGCCAGGGTCGCCGCGACGGTAGTGACGGGTCGGCGGAGGGCCGAGGCGGCGATGGTCATTGGGGTGTGGCAACGATATGCGGTACGGAAACCTGCAGGGGCGACCGGCCGGTCAGGCAGGTCGATGTGGAAACCAGTAGGGGCGACCGACCGGTCGCCCCTACGGCGCGGAACGCCGCCGACGCCGTCCCCATCGGTTCCGCACGAATCATGGCGTCCGTTCCGCCGCCGCCGTCACCCGCACCGGGGCGTCGTGGGTCAGGGTCAGGTGACCCTCGACGAGGACGGTGTCGCCCACGGCAACGGGGATCTGTCCGGTGCTCGAGTCAGGCAGCACCTCGGTGGACTGGCCGTTGCTCCGTCCCGGTACGATGTAGACCCACTGGGCCCGGCCCCCCTTCACGACGAAGACGAGGGGACGGCCATCGCGCTCGATGACCGCGCGGGCCGGGACGAGGATTCTGTCAGGCAGGCGGGTTGCTTCGAGGCGGAGGTCGGCGTACATGCCGGGGCGGAGGGGCGACCGGCCGGTCGCCCCCACGACGGTGACGACGACGCGCCCCGCGCGGGTTACCGTATCCACCAGAGGCAGGATCGCCGAGATGCGGCCGTGGATCGGAGCGCCGGCGGTCGCGGGGGTCGAGACGAGCGCCACACCGCCGACCCGCACGAAGGGGAGGTCGTGCTCGAGCACCTGGGCCTCGACCCGGAGATGGCTCACGTCCACCACCGTCGCGACCGCCTGCCCCGGCTGCACTCGCGACCCCTCGGCGACGTCCACCCGGTCCACCACGCCATCGAAGGGGGCGGTGATCGTGGTGCGCTCGCGATCGAGCTGGGCCCGCTCGAGGCGCACCTGCGCCGCGGGGACGCCGGAGAGGGTCATCGCGTTGTGCTGCCGCTCCTGGTCCTGGTGATTGGTGAGCAGGATGGAATCGCTCGCGAGGTTGCCCTGCAGGCGGATGTTTGCCTCGGCGAGGGAGGCCTCCGCCTCACGCACGGCGAGATTGAAGGGACGCGGGTCGAGCCGCGCGAGCACCGCGCCGCGGCGGACGATGTCGCCCGGGTGCACCAGCACCGAATCGATGGTGCCGCTGGTCTCGGCCTTGAGGTCGGCGACGGCGTCGGAGTGCACCTGCCCAGTCGTCGCGATGGTGAGCACGAGATCCTCGCGGCGCACGGTCTCGCCGACGACCGGGAGACTCATGCTGCTGTTGCTCCCCGAGTCGGCGAGCGCCGGCGTGCCCGCGCTGTCGGCACCGGCAGGCTTGCCGGAGCAGCCGGGTAGCGCTAGCAGCGCACTCAACACGCCGAGCAGGGCGTGCGTGGGGGCGAGACTGGGCCGGGCCGCGGGGGAGCGCAGGGTCATCGGTTGTTCGTCAATCGGGAATGGACCCGCAGAAGATGCCCGGCCCGGGGGGAGGGTCGCGGGGTTGGGAGAAAGGTGCATGCGGGAACGGGCGGGGGGGAGGGGTCCGCGGGCAGACGGCGCCACAGGATCCCCACTAGTGCGTGGTGGCGTGAACGTGCACCACCACTGCCCGCACCACCGACTGCACCCCATCCGAGTCCGCCACCACCGCATAGAGGTGCCCGCCCTGAATGAGCGGATCGCCGTGCAGCCTGCCGAGTGAGCCCGCCGCATCGCCGACTCTGGAACCAGTGGAGTCAAAGATCGCGAAGACCGCGGTATCGGGAGGGCCTTCGACTTCCAGTTGCACCCAAAGGCGATTGGCGTCGTCGACCGCGAGACGGCGGAAGGCCGGCTTCTGATCGGGGATGCGCGATGGATCGACGGTGCCGCCCTGCTTGGTAAACCAGTCGAATCCGGCGAGTGCGGAGGCGCGCTCCTCGGCGCCGACCTTCACCGGGATGTGGGGTGCGCTGAGGCGGGCGAGGGTGTCGCCCTTGAACGAGAGCCTGACAAGTGCGATGACATCGGTAGTGCCGATCCAGATGGCGTCGCTCCGATCGAGCACCCAGAGTTGCGAGGGGGAGAAGGGAACGCGGGCGCTGACGCTCATCCCGGGGCGATTGATCTCGTAGTTCTCCCCCTCGAAGGGAGGGAGGAGCATCGAGTCGCGGACGACGAACTGCCCCGCCGGCATGTGGAAGAGCATCACCCTCGCCTTGGGCGCGAAGCGGGTGGTCACATCGGTGATGCTGCCGTCGGCATGCACCGCCCCCTGCCAGGTGGAGACGAAGCTGCCGGGGAAGAGCCGAGTCACGGTGGAGAGGTAGTTCCCGTCGAGCGAGAAGCTGGTGAACCGGCCGTTGCCCTGGTCCACGACCCAGAGATGCTGCTCTGCATCGATGCGGAGGCCGGCGGGGTAGTTCTCGCCGAATTCGGCGGGGCCGTGTCCCTTCCGGCCCCAGCGCGTGATGAAACCACCGGCACGGTCGAAGACGCGGACCTCATGACTCTCGGCCTCGAGGACATAAATGCGGCCAGCACTGTCCACCGCGAGCCCGCGGATGTCCGCAAAGGCATCGACTGCGTCGGCGTCGGTCCCGCCGATGCGGAGGTCGACGGCGAGCAGGACAGGCGGGTTCGTCGCCGAACCTGACTCCGCGGGCCTGCCTTTGCAGGCGAGGAGAGTGAACGGCAGACTCAACAGACCCAAGCCCCATCGGCTCAGCACGGCGGCCCTGCACGTTGCACCGCATTGGAACGTCGCCCTCACCTGACCCCCATTTGACGATCGTTTGACGCTCGTGGACGAAGTTGGTACCAGGCCATGAAGGCACACGGGACCGCGACGGAACGCGCCGCCCCGCGCAGCCACGCACCATTCTCCCGGCAGCACCCGCCCATGCCCAGCCCGGTCCATCTCTTCTGCGCCGAGGCCCGGAACCTGACCGAATACCGGCCGCCAACGCTCCCGTCGCTCGGAGATGCGCTGGTACTGCTGGCCGGCCCGGCCGGGCGGATTCCCGCCGCGGTGACCGCCGCGATCTGCGCGGCGCCGTGGTGCGCGGTGGTGGTGCTGCGCGACGGGACCGATCCTGGCAATCTTCTCCCCCTGCTCCCCCGGACGCCGCCGGTGCTCGACGGGAATCTCGGCATCTCCCCCGGCGAGATCATCGCGGCACTCGAGCAGCGACCGGTCCCCAGCGCGACCGACCTGCTCGACTACCTGCTTCTCCGCGGACTGGCGACTGAACTGGTCGCCGTGGTGCACGAGGCCCTCTCTCCGCCGCGGGACGCGGCGGAGCGCGGCAGCCTCAACCGGCGGCTCGCGGAGTTCGGACCGATGCGCGCCCGGAGCTGGCGGGCGCTGCTCCAGATCCTGCAGTTCACGTCGCGTCCCCCGGAAGACTCCGGCGCCGACTCCCGCACCTTCCGGGCACGGAGCCAGGATCTCGTCGGGCTGGCGCCGCGCCGGGTGCTGGAGACGCCGGGCTGGGAGTGGAAGCTCGAGGCGACGCTCCGACGGCACGACTACATCCCCTGGCCGGCGCCCACCCGCCGCAGTTCGGCCGGCTTCACCGCGCCGGTCCTCCACCGGGTGACCAGCTCCGCCTGACAAATCCCCCCGCCCTTGCGGGCCGGGGGGAGAGTTGCCGCATCCGCGGTACCCGCCTGCGACCTAGCCCCGCTTCACCTTGAGCCGCGCGACCGCCATGGTCTCGTCCGGCATCAGATTCACGCCCCAGAGCACGTCGCGATCGGCCTCGAAGAGCAGGAAGTTGCCGGGGGTGGTGACGCGCCGGAGTTCGAACCCATGGGGGGAGAGCACGATCCACTCGGTGGCATCGGAGGGGCCGTCGGCGAAACGGACGCTCATCCAGATCGTGCCGTCCTGCGCGAGCCGGAGCCGGGTGACCGGCGGATAGTACGCCGGCTGGAAGAGGCGCCGCCGCAGGGAGTCGACCGTCACCGGCGAACCGACATTGCCGAGCATGCCCTGGCCGAGTGCGGCGATGGCGCTGTCCACCACGCGCGACGGGAGCGCCCTCGGGCGGTAGCGGATCTCGCGCGTGATGGTACGGTGATCCTTGACGGAGACCAGGGTGAGGGTGAGGCGCTGTTCGCTGCCGCTGGTCGGCGCGGTGCGGGTGACGGTGGCGTAGCGCAGGCCATCGGCGGACCGCGCATAGAGCGGATCGTCGGCAAAGGGCTGATTGAGATGCGACTCGCCATCCCGGTAGGTGAAGACGCACTCGGAGTGCACGTTGGTGAGTGCGGCGAGCGTGTCCCGAATGACCAGCGAGCGATCGGCCCGGAGCAGCAGCGCGCTCCGGTAGCCGTCGGCGGGATTGTCGCTGGCCGGGACGTTCTCGAGCATCAGCAGGTGCCCGTCCGGCAGCATGGCGAGCGGGGCACCGCGATGCACCCGGGGCTGCCGTTCCGCGGCGACCACCTGGGACCGCAGGGCGTCGAGCGGGAGGGTGGCCAGGCCGGTGCCGCGGCGCGGGAAGAGCGTGATCCGGAGCGCGCCCGGGTCGAAGACCCAGAGCGAGTCGCGGTAGAAGCCGAGCAGCAGGGTGGAGACGAACTCCCCGGGGCCGCCGCCGGAGCGGCCGATGATGCGGCGGACCCCGCCCAGGGAATCGAGATGCAGCACGTGGGAGAGGCGCACGTCGGCGACATAGATGCTGCCGTCGGAATCGACGGCCATGTCGGTCACGTAGCTCAGCTCTTCATCCACGCTGTCCGGCGCGGCGAAGGCGGCGTCGGGTTCGGCGACGAAGCGGGGAGCCGGCTGGCGGGCGACCCCGGCGAGCACCGCGACGAACGCGAGCGACCAGCGGGAGGCGGCCAGAGACATGGAACGGGACCCGGGAGCGGAGGTCATAGCGTGAGGGACCCAGTGCGGGCCCGGATGTCTGCAATATTGTCAGGCGCCTGGACCCGCGCCACTACCACCCCTTCGCAGTTGCGTCGTATGGGCGGACCTCCGCCCTCCGCCATGACGGCCACCAGGCCGATCGCGGCGCCACGCGAGACATACTGCGCCGCGCCGTCGAGGTCGAGCGGGACCATCGCACCGGCACCGCAGCCCGGGCTGCTGGTCTGGCAGCCGTTCGCGAATGTGACGGTACAGTTCCAGTCACCGGGAACACCGGCGGTGCAGTAGCCGGCGCCGTTCACCGTGTGACACACCCAGCAGCCCTGACCGGTCTTGGCCATCGTCCCGGCCCCCCCTCGTCCTCCACCTCCGCTCTGCGCCTGCGCGGCCGGTGCGGCCACGAGGAGCGCGACGAGCGCGAGTACTGCCAGCAGGTTCATACGTTTCATGCGTACCATCCCTTTCTATTGTGAAGCCACGGGCTCCCGGGCCCAGTGCCAGTCATACCAGACCAGTTCGAGATCGCCGGTGCGCCGCGCCGCGAGCACCGTCTGCTCACCCGGCAGCCGGGCGACCAGACCGAGGGGCGCATCGAGCGGGGTAATGCGGTCGATGCCGCCCTCGGTGTTGTAGCGCACCAGCAGGCGGCGATCGCTGGTGAGATCGCTGAGCGTGACGAGGAGACCGCAGTCGAGCGCGACGGTGGGCAGCGCCCGCCAGTGCTTGAGGCTGTCCGCCGGAATCTCGAGGCGCTCCGCGGTCAGCGGGGCGAGCGTGTCGGTGCGGCCCGTGGCGGGATCGATGCGGATGACGTCGAAGGGTGTCGTGTAGCGGGTGAGGAGCAGCGGCCCGGCGCCATCGGAGAGGTGATAGCGCGGGATCGTCCGGAGGCTGTCGGCCGGCGCCGACAGGAAAAGCGAAGAATCGGCACCCGCGACCCGCAGCTCGAAGCGGCGCGTGCTCGCCTGGCGGACCAGCAGCAGCCAGCGATCGTCGCGCCAGACGGCGCGATCCACCATGTCTCCCTTCCGCAGGGTGACCGGGCCGAGCCAGGTGACGCGGTCACCGGCCGAGAGCAGAATCTCGTGTCCGGTCCGGTTGTCGAGGATCCGGTACCCTTCCGGGACGATCCCCAGCCCGATCGGCACGATGGAGTCGGGCAGGTGGTGGCGGATGACGCCCCGCTCGCGATCGAGTTCGAGGATCTCGCCATTCGTCGACCAGAGGGCGAGCCGTCCGCCTGGCGCCGTGGCGACTCCTTCGATGCCGAAGGTCGCGGGCAGCGCCTGCACCGCGCGGGCCTCGAGGGAGAGAGCCCCGGGAAGGCAGGCCTGGGCCGACAGCCCCGATGGGAAAGACAGCGCCAGCAGGGCGCCGAAGACGAGATGGAGTCGCGGCATGGAGAGACCGGTGGAGAGACCGGTCCAGAGTAGGAGTCGCGCATGGGGCTCGCCATGCAGCATCGCGCCATGAGCGGCGCGATTGCGCGTGCGCGCGCGCACGATCCCGCCGGTTGAGGATGAATTGATGCCGCGTGATTAGCATTGTGTCTCCGCCTGCCCTCAAGGCGCGGATCCCCCCTGGGTTCCAACTCCATCCGGCCCTGCTCCGGAGAGGCGCTGCGTTCCCATGCCGCTACAGGTGCTCGAGTTCCCGTACGATTGCATTCGTACGGCCGGTCCCTTCCGGCCAGGGATCGGCGCAGTGCTGCTCGCCGATCTGGCGGGCGGGATCCCCGCCCTGGCCGAGGCGGTCGTCGGCCAGCGGGAGTCACCCTGGTGTCCCCTCGTGCTGCTTGCCGACCGCACGATCTCCGGGGCCACGCTGCACGCCTTCGAGCCGGTGCCCGGCACCTGGGCCGTCCTCTACGCGAGCGACTACGCCCACCTCGCCCCCACACGGCGCGCGCTGATCGCCCTCCGGCGCCGCCCGCTCCCCTCTGCCACCACGCTCGCACTCTGGGTGGAGCGCCGGCTCGGCACGCCGAGCGTGGCGTCGACGCTGGCCGCCTGCTGCGGGGCCGGCGGCGATGCGCCGCGTCCGCCACGAACGCTGACTCGGCGGGTGCAGGCCCTGGGTCCGCTCGAGGTGCGCGACTGGCGCGGACTCGCCCGGCTGGCGCAGCTCGCGGGAGGATTGCCGAGAGACCAGCCGCCGTCGCTGGAATTCGCGGCGCTGAGCGCGGGAATCGACCCGCGCACCGTCCGGCGCTGGCTCCGGCTCGCAACCGATCTCTGCTGGCAGCAGTGTGCGGGGATGGCGGGGTGGGAGTGGGTGCTGGAGTCGGCACTCCGGCGGTACGGCTATGTCGAACGGCGGGAACTCAGGCGGGTGAGCGGGTCACATCAACGGGAGGGGTGACGGAGGGGAGGGGAGCGGTGCTCCTCTCCCCACGCCCCTCCCCTCGGGGTTAGCGGCGATACCGCTCCAGCCACTGCAGGCCATCCTCGTCGGTCCGGATGGCGTAGACCACGCCCTGTCCCATCCCGACCACGCGGCGACCGAGCGGCAGCGTCACGCGCCCGGTGAGCGCGCCGCGGCCATCGAAGACATCGAAGACCGGGGTGGAATCCTGTGCCGCCGTCGACCGCCCGACCCAGAGCTGGCCGTCCGGCGTGAGGAAGGCGGCGCGAATGCCACCGCTCGAGCGGAAGGGAGGCTTCACCGCGGGCCAGTCGAACTCCGATGCGCTCGGCTCGGGCGGCTTGATCTCCTGCGCCCCGCGGCCGGGGCCGCCCTGATTCACGATGATCCGGTTCTTGCTGTTCTTCATCGCCGCCATGTAGGCCTGCTTGTCGGCGTCGGTCACCTTCACCGGGTCGTAGCGCACCGGCGCGCCGCGCACCGCCTGCGGTCCCAGCCAGTCGATGTGATAGTCGCCCACCCGCACGACGCCGACCCGCCCGTCGGGAGCCACCGCCCACTCATCCGCCGCCGCATAGGGCTGGGCCCGCATCATCACGGCCCGCGCATTCGCGGTGCCTGACACCTGCATCTTGATCGACGGAATCTTCACCCTGGTCAGCGTATCCAGACGATTGGTGGCGCGGTCCCAGCGGACCAGCGCGACCGAATCGGGGATGGCCGGCGGCCCGCCGTTGTCGAGGCCGGCGCCACCGAAGGCGCTCGCCTGGAAGTAGATCCGTCCCTGCCGGTCGGTACCGCGCGGCTCCGCCATGCCGGCGAGCGCATCGGGATAGGGGAGGGTCTTGCCGAGCGCGCCATCGGGGCCGATGGGGAGGAAGCGGCGGCTCATCCGGTCGACCAGGAGCGTGGTGTCGCCGGGGAGCGGCAGGAGCTCGCCGGGAAATTGATACTCGCCGGGGCCCTGGCCGTTGCGGCCGATGGTGCGCTGCTGCCCCGACTTGAAGTCGGCGAGGACGACCGTCTTCGGACCGAGGTCGGTGACCAGCACCCGACCGCCTGACAATTCCCTGAGCGCGGTTATCGCATCGAACGACTCCTGGAACTCGGCATCGGGCTTGGTGAGGGCCCGGGTGGCCGGCTGCTGGGCCACGAGGGGCGTCGCGGCGAGCAGCGCGAGCCCGGACAGACGGAAGAGGTACGGCGCCATGGAAGGCCTCGAAGAGGGGTGATCGCCATCGGGCTGAAACGTGTGGAACATGAGATGCGCGAGGCGCCGCTCCGGTCGCAGCCATTGCAACCATCGGCGGGCGGCCGTCGTCTAAGCCTGACCCGATGGACAGGAGTGGACGATGGCCGGACTCGTTACCGCGGTGCTCTCCACCGCGCTGCTGCAGATCGCGTCGACCAGCATCAATCCGGCAGTGCTCGCCCCTCCACATCATGTGCAGGCGGTCCGCGCCGCATCGGCGATCGTGCTCGACGGCGACCTGAGCGACCCGGCCTGGAGCACCGCGGCCCCGTTCAGCCAGTTCACCCAGCGCGATCCCATCGAGGGCGCGCCTCCCACGCAGCGCACCGAGGTGCGGGTCCTCTATAGTGACGAGGCGCTCTACGTCGGCGTGCGGCTGTGGGACACCGCGCCCGATTCCATCGTGGCCCGGCTCGCGCGGCGGGATGCACAGGTCACCTCGGATCGCTTCTATGTGTTTCTGGATCCGTACCACGACCGACGGAGCGGATTCTACTTCGGGGTGAGTGCGGCCGGTACCCAGTACGATGGCACCCTCAAGAACGACGACTGGGACGACGACACCTGGGACGGCATCTGGGACGCGAAGGTGCGCCAGGACCGCGAGGGCTGGACCGTCGAGATGCGGATTCCCTACTCCCAGCTCCGCTTCCGCGCTGGCGACCCGCAGGTGTGGGGGATCAACTTCGACCGGGAGATCGCGCGGAACAACGAAAAGGATTTCCTGGTCTACAGTCCCAAGGGCGGGAGCGGCTTCGTCTCGCGCTTCCCCGATCTTGCCGGCCTCGAGCACCTGCGGCCACCCAAGCGGCTCGAGTTCACGCCGTACGTCACGAGCAAGGGCGAGTTCCTGCAGCATGCGCCGGGCGATCCGTTCAATGACGGATCGCGGTTCCGCAGCAGCGTCGGTCTCGATGCCAAGGTGGGGCTCGGCAGCAACTTGACGCTGGATGCCACCGTGAACCCCGACTTCGGGCAGGTCGAGGTGGACCCGGCCGTCGTGAACCTCACCGACCAGGAGACCTTCTATCCGGAGAAGCGGCCCTTCTTCGTGGAGGGGGCCGACATCTTCGAGTACGGCTTCGGCGGGGCGAACAACTTCTGGGGCTTCAACTGGCCCGGCCCCGACTTCTTCTACAGCCGGCGGATCGGGCGGGCGCCGCAGGGCGGCCTCCCCGCCGCCTCATATGTGGATGTGCCGCAGGGCACCACGATCCTCGGTGCGGCCAAGCTCTCGGGCAAGATCGGCCACGATCTCAGCGTCGGCGTGCTCTCGGCGCTCACCGACCGGGAGAACGCCCGGTTGCAGCTCCCCACGGGCCGAGCAAGCGCGATGGTCGAGCCCCGCACTTCGTACAATGTGCTCCGAGCCCGGCGGGAGTTTTCCGAGGGAAAGCAGAGCATCGGGCTCATCGCCACCGGGACCTTCCGCGACCTGAGCGACCCCGCCCTGCGCGACCAGCTCAGCAGCGACGCCGTGAGCCTGGGTCTCGACGGCTGGACCTTCCTCGACTCGGGCAAGCTCTGGGTGCTGAGCGGCTGGGCGGGTGGGAGTCGTGTGTCAGGCACGCGGACGCGGATCAGCGCGCTGCAGCAGAGTTCGGTGCACTACTTCCAGCGCCCCGATGCGAGCGACGTGGAGGTTGACCCGGACGCCACCTCGCTCTCCGGCTACGCGGCGCGGCTCTCGCTCAACAAGCAGCGGGGCAACTGGCTGCTCAATGCCGCCGTCGGCGCGATCAGCCCCGGGTTCGAGACCAACGACCTCGGCTTCCTGTCGCGGAGCAACCTGCTCAACGCCCATGCGGTGGTGAGCCGCCGCTGGACGACGCCGGGACGGCTCTTCCGCTTCGCCCGGATCAACGCGAGCAGCTTCCGGGCATTCAATTATGCCGGCGTGCGGACGGGGGATGGCTACTTCCTGAGTGGCGGGGTGGACTTCCTGAATTACCATGGGGTGCAGGGATTCTTCTCCTACAATCCCGCGCGCTTCAGCGACCGCCGCACCCGGGGCGGACCCATCATGGCAACCCCCGCGGGCTGGGGCGGCCAACTCGGCTACAACACCGATGACCGAAAGGCGGTGATCGGGGAGTTCTCGGCGTCGCACGATGTGGCCGCACAAGGGGACAACAACAGCTGGAGCGGGAGCATCGGGCTGACCTGGAAGCCGGCCGCGGCGGTGTCGGTGAAGTTCGGCCCGGAGTACGAACGGAGCCGGATGGGCACGCAGTACGTCGGCACCTTCGCCGATCCGCTCGCCACCGGCACCTTCGGCAACCGGTATGTCTTCGCCTATCTGGACCAGACGACGATCTCCGCCAACCTGCGGGTCAACTGGACCTTCAGTCCCACACTGAGTCTCGAGCTGTACGCGCAGCCCCTGCTCTCTTCCGGCGCCTATCGCGGGTTCAAGGAGTTCGCCCGGGCGCGGAGCTACGACTTCAACCGGTACGGCGCGGGCGGCTCGACGATCACGGCGAATCGGGACCCGTCGGGACGGGTGACGGACTACACCGTCGACCCGGACGGGGCCGGGAGCGCGAGCGCCTTCAGCATCGCGAACCCCGATTTCAGCTTCGCCTCGCTCCGCGGCAATGCGGTCCTGCGCTGGGAGTACCGCCCCGGTTCCACCTTCTACCTGGTGTGGACCCAGGACCGGTCCGATCAGACCAGCGATGGCGAGTTCGAGTTCGGTCGGTCGCTCCGCGCCCTGGGGCGCGCGAAGGGGAACCACGTCGTGGCGGTGAAGTTCAGTTATTGGTGGCATCCGTAGGGGGTTGGCGACCAACGACACGCGGGGGCGGGATCGCCACGTCGACGCGTGGAATGCGGGCGACGGGCGACGTAGGCGCGCACGGCCGTGCGCGCCTACGTCGTGCGGAACCGCGCCGGCGCGATCACGCGCCCGACCCCGACGGGTGGGTCGCAATCCAACGCCGCGGGTTGGCCGATATATATCGCGCGATGCACCACCATGCGGCCTCGTCTCGAACGATCCGATCGTAGTACCCCGCCTGCCAGAGGCGAAGACCGGGTGTCCCCTTCATGCGATTCACCCCGGCGGTGGATGCCGCCTTGAATCCTGAAATCAGGGTGCTGATTGATCGCGGCGGGCGATGCAATTTTGCCGTGCCCCCGCTGGCGGGTTCGCCGCTCCGGGCACCCGCTACCCGCACGAGGGCATGGAAATGATCCGGCATGATTACCCACGGGCCGCTCGACACCTCGGCACGAATCTCCAGACTCTTGCTCCACGCTTGCTCGACGATTCGTCCGACTTCCGTTAGGTGAAGCTCCTGTCCGCAGACTCGGGCAAGCACCTGCTCCCGGCTGGCCACACAGCAGGTGACGAAGTACCATCCTGCCTCCCGGAGATCGTGACCCCGCCAGCGCGGGGCACGCCCATGATGTCGGCCTCGGGGTGACATGGCGAGAAGATTGCCGCAGGCGCCGCATCCGCCGTGTACCGGATCGCCGCCCCCCGCACCATCCCGCCGCGCCGCCCGGGCATTACATTTCCCGCCCCATGCCTCCGACACCACGCCCCGCCCGGGTTCCCGTCCGCTTACTCCTCGGCCTCTCGGTCCTGCTCGCGGCCTGCCCGGCGCCGAAGCCGGCGGTGGTCGCCTGGACCCTCGAGTCCACCGGCGACACGATCATCGCCCCCTACGGCGACGTGACCACGGCGGTCTGGCTCGACGGGACCCGCTGGGCGGTCATCGCTCCGCAGGACCGGGCGGTGAGCGTCGCCGATTTCGCGAAGCACGTGCTCAGCCCCTTCACTGCGCTACAGGCGAGGGAGCTCAGGCAACCCTTCCACCTGTTCCGCGCCGGCGACTCGCTCTACATCACCGACTGGCTGATGCGCCGGCTGACGAGCTGGTCCTTTGCCGGCGCCATCGGCAGCGCGATGCCCGCCGTGGATGCGCTCCGCGGCGCGCTCCCCCGGGACCGCGACGCCTCGGGCAACTGGTATTTCGAGCTGCGCCCTGCCCCCGGACCGGATGGCAGCGGGAATCGTGACTCGGCCGCGATCCTCCGGGTCGCAAGTGCCACCGGCCGGCTCGACACGATCGCCCGCCTGGCCCCGTTCGATCTCGTCGAAGTCCAGAGCGACGGTCGCCGCCGGCTCGAGCGCCGGCTCCTCTCCGGACAGGACCGCTGGGGCGTGCTCCCCGACGGCACCCTCTGGATCGCCCGGATCACCCAGAACCGGGTGGACTGGCGCGACCCGGCCGGCACGGTGACCGACGGGGATGAACTCCCCGACCCGGTCCTCCCGCTGACCGAGAACGACCGCGAGATCTTTCTCAACAAGTTCGACCCGGGACTCCGGCCGACGGTATCGCAGATCCCCTTCGCGGCGATCAAGCCGCCATTCGAGAATGCCCTCACCGCACCGGATGGCCTCGTCTGGCTGGTGAAGAACCGCGCCATCGGCGACAGCATCCGCAACTATCAGGTGGTCGACCGCACCGGTCAGCTGGTGCAGACCGTGTCGCACCGCGGACTCGGCCATCTCCTCGCCCTCGGCGGTGGCTACGCCCTCGTCGGCGAACCGTTCGAAGGGGGCATGCGCCTCCTCCTCTTCCGCGCGACGGCTCCTGCCGCCAAGCGCGGGGCATAACCTCTCAGCAGCACTTCCGGAGATCACGCGATGAAGGTCAGGTATTGGGGTACGGCGGCGCTCACGAGCGGCCTGCTCGCGGCCGGGTGCCGCGAGGCGAAGTCCCCGCTCGTCGTCCTCGACAAGCCGGAGGCGACGCTCAACCGCCCGTTCCAGCAGCTCAGCAACGTGGTGGAACTCTCCGACGGGCGCGTCGCGTTCGCCGAGCTGAAAGACAAGACCTTCCTCTACTCCGATCTCAAGAGCGGCGAGACGACGCCGATCGGCGAGCACGCCGACACCATCCGACCGGACGATCCGGCGCCGGGCAAGCACAAGCTGCCGGGCTACGTGCTCCGCTTCGACGGCGACACCATCGGCCTGGTGGACTTCGCGGCCGAGCGTACCACCATCTGGGACGCGAAGGGCCAGTTCATCCGGGTGCTCGGCGGGCGCGGGGTCGGCGGAAGCAATCAGCCGATCAACTACGACTCGAAGTGGCGTGGCTACAAGGAAGACATCCGCTCGGTGCTCGGCGGGCTCGAGCCGGGTCAGGAGCTCGCCTTCGACAGCCTCAGCGTGCTTCGGATCACCCCAGGCGATACGGTGGCGGACACCGTCGCGAAGCTCAAGCTTCCGGTCTGGGGCCGCGGGCAGTTCGGCGAGCAGATGAAGATCGTCTCGACGATCTTTTCGGGCCGCGATCTGTTCGGGACGCTGCCAGACGGGTCGCTCTGGGCGGCACGCGCCTCCAGCAATGCCGTCGACTGGCTCTCGCCGGACGGCAAGTGGAGCAAGGGCCCGAGCCGGAGCTTCGAGAAGATCGCGGTGAGTCAGGCGGAAAAGGACTTCTTCCTCGAGCGGCTCCGCCGGCAGATGGCGCAGATGGGCGCGCCCGCCGGCATCGAGCTGAGCTATCCCTTCGCCGACGAGAAACCGCCCTTCATCGCGGGACTCACCAACTCTGCGGGGGAGGTGTGGCTGCAGCGGGCGCGTCCCTTCGAGGATTCGATCCCGGTGTGGGATGTCGTCGGTCGTGACGGCAAGCAGCTCCGCACCGTGCAGCTCCCCAAGAGCGCATCGCTCGCGGGATTCGGCGCCCAGGGTCACATCTACGTGATCCTGCGAGAGAACGACGGGCGACAGACGATCGCGCGCTATTCGGTGAAGTGACCGGCGACGCACCGCCGCCCGGAACGAGACGAGGGGTCGCCATGCCGGCGACCCCTCGTTCGTTTGGCAGCGTGAACCGGGGCTCAAGGCACCGGCGTCGTCTCGGAGGATGCGGGAGTTTCTCCCTCGGGGGGCGGCAGGGGCTCGGGCGGGTCGGTGCGCCGGCGGTAGCGGCGGCGTCCCTCCTCGTACCACTTGCGGGTGACTTCCCCCGCGAGCTGCCGGTTGCCGAGGCCGAAGGCGAGTCCGGCCGCGAGCGCGATCGAGCCGAGCACCAGGGTGAAGGCCGAGGTGACGATCTCCTCGCTCACACCGACCTGCTGCAGCGCCATGAAGACGGCGATCATCACCATCGCGCCCTTGGTCAGCTTCGCGACGGTGATCACCCCTTCGACCGCGCCGGCCGAGGCGACGATCAGCGCCCGCACGAACTCCCCGACGATCATGCCGAGGATGATGATCACGGTCGCCGAGATCAGCGTCGGGATGAAGCCGAGCATGCGGCTGAACATTTCCCGCACATTCTCGAGACCGAGCGCCGAGCTCGCGAGCAGGACCACGACCAGCATCGTCAGCCAGAACACCAGCTTGCCGACGGCGTGCACCGGGTCGAGCCGCACCCGGCCCGCCGCCTCGGTGAAGCCGCCGGCGTCGGCCAGCCGCTTGAAGTGCATCCGCTCGAGCGTCTTGTCGGTCCAGCGCTGCAGCTGCCGGGCGAGGAAGTACCCCGCGAACATGATGACTGCGGCCGCCAGCAGACCCGGCAGCACATCCATCAACTCGCTCCAGCCGAGCAGCAGTCGATCACTCAATTCGTTCATGACGCAACCTCGATGACGATCTTGCCCAGCTGCGCGCCCTCCGCCAGCCGGCGGTAGGCGTCCCTGGCCTCCAGGAGCGGATAGATCTTATCGACCTCGGGCCACAAACGCCCAGCCTCGGCTTCCCGGGCGATCGCCTGGAACTCCGACTCGCTCCCCATGGTGGAGCCGAGAATGCTCCACTGATACCAGAACAGCTTGCGGACATCGGTCGTCACCATCGGACCGGTGGTCCCGCCGCATGTCACCAGCCGGCCCATGCGGGCGAGCGAGCGGAGCGACTGTTCCCAGGTCTTCTCACCGACGCTGTCGACCACGACGTCGGCGCCGCGGCGCGCGGTGAGGGTGCGGACCGCCTTTGCGACATCGCCGGTCGCATGATTGATCGTCTCGTCGGCGCCGAGTTCCCGCGCGCGGGTCAGCTTGGCATCCGAGCCGCTGGTCACGATCGTCCGCGCGCCGAGCTGCTTCGCGATCTGGAGTGCGGCGAGCGACACCCCACCGCCGATGCCCCAGATGAGCACCGTCTCGCCGCGGGTGAGCCGCGCGCGGGTCGTGAGCATCCGCCATGCGGTGAGCGTGGCCAGCGGAAAGGCGGCGGCCTGGGCCCAGGACATCGCCTTCGGCACCGGCGCGAGATTCCGGGCCGGGACCACGATGAACTCGGCGATCGTCCCGGGACGATGCTCTCCCAGGACGCCGAACTCGAGGCAGAGCGGCTGCTCGTCCCGGGTGCACCACTCGCAGGCGCCGCAGGAGACGCCGGGATTGAGGAACACCCGGTCGCCGGGGCGGACCGTGGTCACCGAACGACCGACTTCGGCGACCACACCGGCGCCATCCGATCCGACGATATGCGGGAAGCTGTAGCGGATGCCGGGGAGGCCGTTGACGACGAAGAGATCGAGCCGGTTGAGCGCCGCGGCGTGTACCCGGACGAGGACGTCATCCGGCCCCGCGATCACCGGGGCCGGCAGGTCCTGCAGCTCGAGATGTTCCAGACCGCCGATGGCGGTCAGGGTCAGTGCTTTCAAAAGGCGGGACTCGTGATCCGTTCGCCGGGGAGGAGCCGCACGCTGGTCTCAGCGCCGCTCGTGAGCGAACGCCACTGGAATGTAAACTCGAGCAGGTTCCGGTTCCGCTCCAGCGGGCGGCTCGCGATCCAGGCCACCCGCGAGCCGTCGCGCGAGAAGGCGACGTCGGTCAGCGAGAGTTCGCTCGTCACCAGCGCCGCGGGGAGCCCTCCGGTCGCGGCCTGGCGCAGCACCTGGTCGGGATCCTTGCGGTCGCGCCGTGCGAGCACCCAGGTGAGTTCGCCGTCCGGGAGATAGGCGGGCCGCGTCTCGCGCCGATCCCGCGTCGCTGTGAGCGCGACCGGCTGTCCACCTTCGATCGGCACGGTGTAGATGTCCGACTGGCCATCGGCGCCACCGGCGAATCCGGTGAAGGCGACGGTCTTCCCGTCGGGCGAGATGGCCGGCTCGCCGGCGCCGCCCGGGAGCGCAGTGAGCGCCCGCACCTCGCTGCCATCGGCGTTCATCATGTAGACCTGCCGCGGACCGCCCCGCCCGGAGACGAAGACGATGCGACGGCCGTCCGGCGTCCAGACCGGCTGCAGGTCGACGCCGGATTCAGTGGTGAGCCGCACCGGGTTGCTGCCGTCGGCGTCGGCGACGAAGAGATCGTAGTTCCCGCCACCGAAGCGATCCGAGGCGAAGACCAGCCGGCTCCGGTCGGGGGAGTAGACGGCGTCGAGGTAGTTGACCGCGCTGTCGGCAAGAATGGGGAAGAAGGTCTCCGGGGCGTTCGCGACCAGCGCGTAGATCCCGAAACGTCCGCCGCGTGAGGAGGCAACGAGGAGGTCTCCCGTCACGATCACCGGAAGGGACGCCGGTCTGCCGCCGGGAGCCTGCGCCGTGATCAGCGCGCGGCCGGGCGCCATCGCCTCGAGCGCGCCATCCGCGGTGACCCTCACGACGCCCGCGTCGCTGGTGATCCAGGAGAGCCCGGTGGCGGGCATGAGCGGCTTGCCCTCCGCGTCCGAGAACTGTGGCGCGAGCTGCTGCCGTTCGGCGGGGCGGAGCGAGAGTTCGCTCCGGCCAAAGCTGATCGTCCCCGGAATGACCTCGATGGTCCAGCCCTTCGGCTGGAACCCGCGCGCGGCGAAGGTGAGCGTCGTGGTCCCCGCGCGCCGTGCAGTGAGCACGCCGCTCGCGGGATCGAAGCCGGCGATCGTGGTGTCGGCGACGGCCCAGGTGAGCGGAACCCCCTCGATGGGCAGCGAATCGGCGGTCTGCGGAATCAGGGTGAACTCACGCGTCGCCTGGACCGGAAGCCGGATGGTGTCGGTGAGCCGCGGCGACACGACGAAGCGTGCGACCCGCTGATGCACGATCACCGGAATCCGCCGCTCCTGCAGGAAGCCGCGCGTCACCACCTCGGCGCGCCCGGCGGCGAGCGCGTGCACGACGCCTTCGCCATTCACCTCGATGATCGCGTCGTCGCTGCTGCTCCACTGGAGATCACTCGGATGGAGGCGCCGGCGATTCTGGTCGGGAACGAAGGGCACCAGGGTATCCACGTCGTTCGGCGAGAACACGATCTGATCCTGGTCGAGCGCGATGCCGGTCAGCGCCACGGTCACCGGAATGCTCACGGTCGCTCCGCCCGGGGCGGAGACCTGTACGCTCGCCTGCCCGCTGGAAGAGGCGATGACGGTTCCGAAGCTGTCGGTCACCGCCGCCACTTCCATCCGCGTCGATCGCCACTGCAGCTTGGGCGCGACCACGACGCCACCGTCGGCGCGGACCGCACGAATCGCCACCCGGCCATGTTCCGTCGGGAGCAGGGCGAGCGAGGCCGGTTCGGCGATGAGCTGCACGATCTCGTTCGCCACCTGCGCCCCACTCCCCGGCACGGGGGCGGGCTCCGCCGTACCGCCGGTCACGATCACCGCGATGCTCTTCGACTTCTTGCCGGCCTGGACCACCACCTGCGTCTGCCCCGCGTGCGCCGCCGTCACGGTACCGTTGGAGGCAACCCGGGCCACGAGCGAATCGGCCACCCGGTAGCGCACGGCGAGGATCACGTTGCCGGCATCATCGAAGGCCTGCACGGTGAGCCCTTGTCGCTGACCGGCATCGAGCCGCAGCGTGTCTGGGGTCACGTAGAGTTCGGTCACGTTCTGCGCGGCGGCGGAGCGGCAGACTCCGGTCAGCAGAAGCACCAGGAGTCCGGCTGCGGGGCGGAAGATTCGCATGGGTCGTGTGGGCTGGTTCACGGGGTCTGGAAGTGCAAGTGGCAGACCATCGGCAGAGCAGCCGCAAACCATTATATGTCATACACTTGACACGACACCCTACCCCTGGTCCTGGAGGCCTTCTGGCGAAGTCGCGAGAGGGGAGGCAGAGTGCGCCGCCCCAGCGTCCTCCCCAGGGTGCGGGACGGTGATGGGTCGCGGCGGATCAGCGGCGCGGTGAGCGCGTCCGAGGACAGCACTCGATCACGAGGACGAGCATCGCGCTGGAGGCTGCGGCCGGCGTTAGGCAGGTGTGCGTGCAGCAATCGTGGGGAACGGGGACGGGGATTCGGGGTCGAAGCACGGCTCGGCCAGACCATGCAAGTCATTGCTGTGAAAGACGATACACGACAGCATGAGAATCAGGCGCGACCGCCAGGCCCGGCACCGAGTCTCAGGGGGATGCAGGGAGCGCTTCAGCACACGAAGTGCGGTTGCCGCCTTGCAAAGCCTCAGAAGAAGTGCATCTTATCAACGATCTCACGCAGCGGGCAGCCGCTGCCAACATCACCGGCGGCGAATCACGCGCTGCCGTAGCCTCTGGAGGGAGCGCCCATGGCCGAGCTGCACGATATGGAGATGAGCTGGACTGACTCTGGGTGGATGGATCCGGCACCGACGCCGATGGAGCCGACGATGCCAGCCGCGCCTGCACCCGCTCCGGCGCCCGCGGCACCGGCGGCCGCTCCCGCGGCCAAGAAGCCTGCCGCGAAGAAGGCGGCTCCGAAGAAGAAGGCTGCGGCCAAGAAGAAGGTCGCCAAGAAGCCGGCCAAGAAGGCGGCGGCGAAGAAGAAGGCCGCCAAGAAGCCCGCGAAGAAGGCGGCCGCCAAGAAGCCGGCGAAGAAGGTAGCCAAGAAGGCGGCGAAGAAGGCCGCCAAAAAGGCCGCCAAGAAAAAGAAGAAGAGTCGGTGATCGTCTTCGGAGAGTCCGTCCGACTGGTTCTCCACCGAGCGCTCCGGATCTCCGGGGCGCTCGCCGTTTCGGGGCTGCTCCTGGCCCAGGGGCTCGCGGCCCAGGGTGGCGGGCCGGATGCCGCGGAGGTCTACCGGCGATTCGCGCCGAGGGTGGTGAAGATCCAGAGCGTCGAGAAGAGTTCTGGTGCGAAGTCGGCGATCGGCTCCGGCTTCTTCGTGTCCGGCGAAGGGCACGTGGTCACCAACTACCACGTGATTTCGGAACTGGTGAACCTGCCGGACCGCTACCGGGTGGAAGTGATCGACGGCGGGGACTCGACCCGCGCGGTCGAGGTGCTTGCGATCGACGTGGTGCACGATCTCGCGGTGCTGAAAGTCCCGGTGGGGAACGATCCCTGGTTCGCACTCTCGCCCGTCACCGTCGACCGCGGCACCCGGCTCTATTCGATGGGCCACCCCCACGATCTCGGCCTCAGCATCGTCGAGGGGACCTACAACGGGCTGCTCGAACACACGCTCTATCCCAAGATCCACTTCACCGGCTCGATCAATCCGGGGATGAGCGGCGGCCCGGCGGTCACGGCGGCCGGCGCGGTCGTCGGCGTGAATGTCTCCACTGCCGGCGAAGGGATCAGTTTCCTCGTGCCGGTGGACCGGGTGATCGCGCTGGTCGACGAGGCGCGCCGGCCCGGCTATCAGCGACCCGACAGCCTGCTGGCCACGGTGGCGCAGCAGATGCTCAGCTACCAGGATGTCTACCTCGCGCGGCTCTTCGCCGACTCGACGCCCACCATCGTGCTCGGCGGGTACCGGGTGCCGACCAGGCCGGCCGCCTTCTTCAAGTGCTGGGGCGATGCCTCGCATGGCAGCTCGCGGCCCTATGAGACGATCGCGCATCAGTGCTCGACCGACGATTACATCTTCATCTCGGGGGAGCAATGGTCCGGCGTGCTGGAGCTGAAGCACACGGTCCTCTCGAGCGACGAGCTCAACCGGCTTCGGTTCTATTCGCTCCTGACGCGTCAGTTCGCGGGCGAGGGGCTCAGCTACCAGGGGCGGGAGGTCGTCACGCCCCAGCGCTGCGCGGTGGACAATGTCAAGCAGGGATCGCTCACCCTCAAGACGGTCTTCTGCACCCGTCGCTATCGCAAGCTGCCGGGGCTCTACGACGCCTTCTTCAAGGCCGCGACGCTCGGCGATGCGCATCAGGGACTGATCACGACGCTCACCCTCTCCGGCGTCACCTTCCAGAACGCGCGCCGGGTGATCGAGCGCTACCTCGCGAGCATCGGGAGAGCGACGCCATGATCGTGGAGGTGCTTGATCGGCGTGGTGTCCGGCAGCGGGTGCGGCTCCGCGCCTTTCCCGCGACGATCGGTCGCGGGCTCGACAACGACGTCATCCTGGACGATCGCTACGCCGATCCGCGGCATGCGCTGCTCGAGTGGGATGGCAGCGGCACGCTGCTGCTCGTGGATCAGGGGACGGTGAACGGGACGTTCGATGCGGCCTCGGGCCAGCGCGTCGTCCGGTATCCGGTGCGCCCGGGCGCCGAGTTCCGTCTCGGCCGCACCACGATCCGCGTCCTCGACGAGACTCAACCGGTCCCCCCGGCACTGGTCGATGCCCCGCCGAGCGGCGGGCTCAGGCTGAGCGACGCCCCGTTCACCGCACTCGCGATCGCCGCGGGAACCGGCGTGCTCGTCGCGATCAACGAGTATCTCGGCAAGACGACGCGGGTCACGCCGGCGGGGATGGCGGGCGATTCCCTGATGATGCTGCTGGTGGTCGTGGTATGGGCCGGCACCTGGGCACTCGTCGGCCGGGTGACGCAGCAGCGCTTCCGGTTCCTGGAGCACTTCGCCATCGCCTGTCTGGCGCTCATGGGGTTCATCGTCTCCTCCGGCGCCTTCGAGTACGCGAGCTTCTTCTTTCCTGGCGGATACGGCTGGGATGTGCTCGCCGGCACGCTGGCGCTGGCGATCGCCGTCCTGACGCTCGCCGCGCACCTGGCCCGGGTGTCGGGGATGGCGCAATGGCCGCGGCTGCTCTGGTCGCTGGGCGTCATCGGCGGGCTTGCGGGGATCGTGGCCCTGTCGGGCCACCGGGATCAGATGGACTACGGCAGCCATTTCGAGGACACGCCGCTCAAAGCCATCGGCGCGCGCTGGATCCCCAGCGTCAAGCCGGCCGAGTTCCTGAAGCAGGTGGACGGCCTGAAGCGCGAGGTGGATCAGCTCGCCGAGGAGGCGCCCGGTGCCGACGAGGAGGAGAGCGTCTCGGAGCCGGACACCACGGAGGACTAGGCCGCTCCCGGTGTGGTCGCCTCGGCGAGCGCCACCGCGCAGTGGATCAGCGCGAGGTGGGTGAAGCCCTGCGGGAAGTTGCCGAGGAATTCGCCGGTTCCCGCGTCGATCTCCTCCGAGTAGAGGCCGACGTGGTTCGCATGGGTCAGCATGCGACGGAAAATCCGGCTGGCCTGCGCGACGTCGCCGATCCGGTGCAGCGCTTCGGCCAGCCAGAAGGTGCAGATGGAGAAGGCGCCCTCGTCACCCTCGAGTCCGTCCGGTGAGCGATAGCGGTAGACCAGATCGCCGTCGGGGGAGGTGAGCTCGCGCTGCACCGCGCGCACCGTCCCCACCATGCGCGGATCCTCCCACGGCAGAAAGCCCACCAGCCCCATCGCAAGCAGGGAAGCATCGAGCGTCTCGGGATGGTCGTACGCCTGCACGAACGACCGCTTGGCAGGATTCCATCCCCGCTCCAGCACCTCGGCATGCACCGCGTCCCTGGCGGCGGCCCACCGGGCGAGGTCGGCGGGGAGGCTCAGCTCCCGCGCGATCCGCACACCGCGATCGAGCGCCACCCAGCTCATCACCTTGCTGTAGAGATAGTGCCGGGTCTCGCCCCGGACCTCCCAGATACTGGAGTCGGGACGGTGCCAGTTGCGGCTGACCCAGTCCACCAGCGGGTGGAGCGTCCGCCACGCTCCTTCGCCCAGTTCGTGGTGGCGGCGCCAGTGATCGACCGCGGAGAGCACCTCGCCGTAGACATCGAGCTGGAGCTGGTCGGCGGCACCGTTGCCGACCCGCACCGGACGGGAGCCGCGATAGCCTGACAAGTGATCGAGCTGCCGCTCGACCAGATCCCGTTCACCATCCACCGCGTACATGATCTGCAGGTGCCCGGCGGACTCGTGACGGCAGACCCGGCGCAGGAACCGCATGAACTCGGCCGCCTCCTCCACGTGGCCCACGCTCTGGAGCGCGGACAGGGTGAAGACCGCATCGCGCAGCCAGACGAACCGGTAGTCCCAGTTGCGCGAGCCGCCGATGACCTCGGGAAGCGAGGTCGTCGGGGCGGCGATGATGGCGCCGGTCTCGGCGTGCGTCAGCAGCTTGAGCAGCAGGGCCGAGCGTTCCACCTCGGCGCGGAAGGTGCCACCGTAGCGGATCCGCGAACTCCAGAGCCGCCAGTAGGCCGCCGTCGTCTCGAGCTTGCCCGCGCTCTCGTAGCGGTCCACCGGATGCACGTCGTCATCGTCGTAGCGCAGGACGAGCCACCGGACCACACCGGCGCGCAGGATGAAGTCCGCGTTCGCCACTCCTTGCTCGAGCACCCATTCGAACGGCTCGGCGCTCGAGAGGGTCACGACCTGTTCGGTGCGGTCGCTCGCGAACAGGCCGCTCCGCAGCACCTCGAGGCGGGTCGCGCGTGAGGCGTACTCGAAGCGGGGCATGAACCGGAGCAGCATCGGCACCTCGCCGGCGATGCCGCGCACCTGCCGGTGGATCTCGGGGTGGGTGCTCGCCGGCCGGCCGTCGAGGGTCACGGGCATGAAGTCGGTGACCAGTGCCTCCCCGGACGGCGTGCGGAACGTCGTCTCAAGAATGTTGGTCCCGGAGGAGTACTGCTGGGTGGAGGTGAACTCGCCCCGCGGCTGGATCAGCCAGGTGCCACCACGCTGCGGATCGAGCAGCGCCGCGAAGACGCTCCCCGAGTCGAACCGGGGGAGGCAGCACCAGTCGATGCCACCATGCAGGCCGACGAGGGCGGCGGTCCGCATGTCGCCGATGAGCCCGTACGAGGAAATCGAGGGCTGGCTGGTGGTCATCGGCGGTTGAGCCGGCTGATGCGCGCCGCGGCGAGTCGCGCGAGCCAGACCGCAAAGGTGGCTGGATCCCGGGTCCGGAACTCCGCGCCCTTCGGCCGCGGCCCGATGGCGATCACCATCCCCCGCGGGCGTATCACCCGGAAGGCGTCCTGGTCGGTGATATCGTCTCCGGCGTAGAGGACCGCGTCCCACCGATGGCGCGCGAGCCAGCGCTGCACGGCGACCCCCTTGTTGACGCCGGGCAGCTGAGCGTCGAGGACACGGTGCCCCGGCAGGACGCGGAGCCCCGCCTGCCGGAGCCGCCGGGCGATCGCCCGTGTCGCCGGGTGGGCGTGGTGGCCAAGGATCCTGAGATGTATCGCGAGCGAGCGGTCCTTCTGCTCGAGCAGGATACCGGGCGTCGCGGCTACGAGGGGCTCGATGGTCCGGACCGCGATGGCCAGGCGGCGCTGGTCGGCGTGGATCCAGGCGGTCGTCTTCCCCGCCATGAAAGCTCGTGCGCCGTGGTCGCCGAGGATCGCCTCGACCGGCGTCCGGGCGACGCGACGCACTCCGGCGACCGAGCGCCCGGAAACGAGCACGACCCTCGCGCCGGAGCGCCGGAGCGCCTGGAGGCTCTGGCGGGTGCCGGCCGGAATCCGGGCGGTCATCGGGTCATCCCTGAGTGGAGCGAGGGTACCATCGAGGTCGAGCAGGAGCAGCGGCTCCGCCGACATCACCAGCTGGTGAAAGGCGGCGCGCGCCGTGGCGCCGCGGGAGAGGGGTCGGGTCATGTCCTCCGTCGTTCGCGATCGACTTCCGCGAAGATATCATCCATCCAGTGCTGAATCGTGTGACGCAGGACCCGGCGCCTGAGGGCGGTCAGCCGCGATTCCCGGTCCGAGGCCGGCATCGTAACGGCGTCATACAGTACTTCCGCCATCGCTCCGACATCGTACGGGTTCACCAGCAGCGCCTCTCGCATCTCCCGCGCGGCACCGGCGAACCGGCTGAGGACGAGGACGCCGAGCCGCCCTTCCTGGGAGGCGATGTATTCCTTGGCGACGAGATTCATGCCGTCCATGAGCGGGGAGACGATGCAGACGTCGGCGGCGCGGTAGTAGGCGACCAGCGTATCGTGATCGAACTGCTCGCTGAGCAGGTGAATCGGGCGCCAGTCCGCCGTGGCGAAACGCTGGTTGATCTCGGCGGCGATCGCCGACACCTCCCCCTCGAACGATGCGTATTCGGGGAGCTCCATGCGGGTCGGCACGCCAATCTGAATGAGGCTGATGCGGCCGAGGAGTTCCGGGTGGGTCTCGAGCAGCCGCCCGATCGCCTGGAAGCGCCGGGGAATTCCCTTGGTATAATCGAGGCGGTCCACGCCGAGAAAGAGCTGACCCTCGCCCGGCAGCACGCTGCGGCGGATCTGGCGCGATTCGGCCGCGGTTGCGGGGTCGAGCGCCCGCTCGGCGAAGGCCTGGACGTCGATGGAGATCGGGAAGTCGCGCACGACGGTGCGCCGCCCGCGATAGCGGACCAGTCCGCGCGCCGGATCGACGATGGCGCCGCGCAGGAACCGTCGCACACCTTCGAGGAAGTTGCTGGCATCGGCCGCGGTCTGGAAGCCGAGCAGGTTGTTGCCGAGCAGGCCCGTGAGCAGCGTGCGCGCGCTCGGAAGCACGCGCAGGATCTCGGGCGGCGGCCAGGGGATGTGCCAGAACTGGTGGACGAAGAGGTGCCGCACTCGCCGCAGGATGTCAGGCACCAGCGCGAGGTGATAGTCCTGGATCCAGCAGGTGGCCGGCCGGCCGCGCGCCTCGGCGATGGCGGCCGCCGCGAAGCGCTCGTTCACCCGGTTGTAGATGAGCCAGTTGGCGGCGTCATAGACGAAGCGGGGAAGCTGCGAGTGGCAGAGCGGCCAGAGTGCGCGGTTGGCGGTTTCGAGATAGTATCCCGCCACCTCTTCGGCGGTGAGCCGGAGCCGGCGCAACCGATAGCTGGGCTGTTCGGGGGGAACGGAGAGGGTATCGCCGCCGTCGGTCAGCTCGAAATCTCCGGAGCCGCTGCCCCAGGCCACCCACGTGCCACCCGCAAGCGCCATCACCGGCTGCAGCGCCGAGATCAGTCCGCCCGCGGGCGCGACAAGCCGGAGCGAACCGGCACCATCACGCTGATGGATGAACGGCTCCCGGTTGCTCACGATGATGAGCGGATTCTCGGGGACGCGGCCCCAGCCGCCGAACAGGGACATGGCACAGGGTAGTCCCGGCGTCCGTCTGATGGAAGAGCTGTCTCATCTTGCGCCACCATTCACGTGGCGGCACGTTTCATCCACTTCGACGACCGGACACCGATGCTCAGACCGCTGCGTCCCGCTCCGGCCGACCCTTCACGCTGGTCATGGAGCAGTAGACCGATGGATGGAATACTCCACCTGACCACTCCGCGAGCGACTGCGATGCGCCGACTCGGACTCCTCCTGCTGGTGGCCCTCACCGCCTGCACGCCACGCCACAAGGACCGGATCGCCCTGGTGGGCGGCAACCTGATCAGCGGTGCCGGCGACCCGGTGCTGCGCGACGCGGTGATCGTGGTCTATCAGGGAAAGATCGAGACCATCGCCCCGCGCGAGGGATTCGAGATTCCCAAGACGGCGACCGAGGTCGACGTCACCGGATCGTGGATCATTCCCGGGCTCATCGACGGCCATGTGCACACCGAGCGGTGGGCGCTCACCCGCTACGTCGCCGCGGGCGTCACGACGGTGCGCGACGTGCACGGCACCCAGGATTCGATTCTCGCCCTGCGCGAACAGGTCAGTCTCGGCGGGCTCATCGCTCCAAGGATCTACAGCGCGGGCGCGATGATCGATGGCGCACCCGCCACCTACTCCGACGCCACCGAGGTGAAGACCGCCGACCAGGCGCGGCGCGCCGTGGACCGTCGCGCCGTCCTCGGCGTCGACTACCTCAAGCTCTACACCCGCATCACCCCCGAGCTGCTCAAGCCACTCATGGATGAGGCGAGCAACTTCAACCTGAAGGTCACGGCCCATCTCGGCCTCACGGACGCCCTGACCGCGGCGCAGATGGGGGTCGGCTCGATCGAGCACCTCAGCGGCATCCCCGAAGCGGTCAGCAAGACGCCGGAGAAGTTCTACGCCGAGCATCGCGCGAGCTTCTTCCGCGGATGGACCTATTTCGAGAAGAGTTGGGCCGGGCTCGACAGCGCGGGCCTCGGCCGGGTCGCGGCGACGCTTGCCGAAGCGCGGACGACGATGATCCCGACCCTCATCCTGCACGAGACGTTCAGCCGCCTCGACGATCCCGCCGTGCTCACCGGTGACGACCTCAAGAGCATGCCTGACAGCCAGATCAGGCGGTGGGATGTACCGGGGATGATCGCGCGGGCCGGGTGGACCGGTGCGGACTTCACCGCGTTCCGCGCATCGCGCCCCAATCAGGACCTGTTCCTGCGGGAGTTCCGCGCGGCCGGCGGTCGCATCGTGGCCGGGACCGACGCGACCAACCAGATGCTGGTGCCGGGCCTCAGTCTGCACACCGAACTGGAGCTGCTGGTCGAGGCGGGACTCACGCCGTCCGACGCGCTGCAGACGGCCACGCTCAACACGGCGCAGCTGCTCGGAGCCGACTCGATCGGCATCCTGGCGCCGGGCAAGGTCGCCGACCTCGTGGTGCTGAAGGCGAACCCGCTGAACGACATCCGGAACACCCGCACGGTGCAGCGGGTCATGGTGCGCGGCCAGCTTTACAGCGCCGACTCGCTCCGCGCCTCGTTCTAGATGACGTTCGCGCGGGTACTGCTCGGATGGGCAGCCGTGACGCTGCTCTTCCTGGCCTGGCGGGAAGCCGAGCGGAGAATCCGGGGAGGGCAGGAGCCGATGGGTCCGGCACTCCGCGGCGCGCTGGGGCCGGTCACGATCGAGGCGGCGCTGCTCACCCTCTTCGCCGGCCTCTGGTTCGGCAGCCTCGGCAGCGGGGGAGGCCTCACCCTCTTCATCGTCGTGGGCGCCCTGATGGAGATCCCGTCCCGGCTGCGGCAGCGGACGGAAGGCGTCGCCCCGTGGAAGCCGATGGTCGGCGGCGTCATCCGGATCGTGATCGCCGGCCTGCTGCTCGGCGCGGTGATGGGCTAGCGGTCCTAGCGCCCCGCCACCCGCCACACCCACAGCACGCCTACCACGATCCCCGCGATCCCCACCAGCGCAGTGATGCGCTGGCCCCAGCGGAGCGATCGTGCCGCCGCCTGCCGCATCGCATAGGCCGCGACCGTCGCGTAGACCATCATCCCCGCCGTGACCCCGACGCCGAACGCCGCGAGATACGCCAGGCCCACATCCATCCTCTGAATCAGGGTGACGGGCACGAGTGCCACCACGCCACTCGATCCCGCGAGGCCGTGCATCAGGCCGACCAGGGTGATGCCGTGGCCATGATGGTGGTGCTCGTGCGGAGGCCCGTGATCGTGCGGGGCCGGGTGCGGATGGCCATGCGCGGCAGGGCCGCCGTGCAGATGGAGGTGCGCATGGTCGCCGTGTTCCGAGGGCCGGTGGAGGTGTAACTTCCGGCTCGACCAGAGCGCCCAGGTGCCGAGGCCGATGAGCATCAGGCCGACGATGCCCTCGCCGATCGCATCGTAGCGCCGGGGCCACTGGATGCCGGTGGCGAGCAGGACGCCGCCCAGCGCGAGCACGGCGAGCGAGTGGCCCACACCCCAGCGGAATCCGAAGCGGGCCGCGCTCGCGAGCGAGGGCCGTCCGGCAACGAAGGTGGTGACCGCGAGCATGTGGTCCACTTCCAGGGCATGCAGGAAGCCGAGCATCAGCGCGGTGAGGATTTCGACGAGTTCGGGAGTCACGCAAGGAAGGTATTCATGACCGGCCAGCCCCGCGACCAGAAGCCCCGCATCCGGCTCACCTCGCTCTCCCACGGCGCGGGTTGAGCCTGCAAGCTCGGCGTGGCCGAGCTGGCGCAGGTGCTGCGTCATGTGCCGTCATTCGGGGATGCCAACATCCTCGTGGACGCGGCGACCCGGGATGATGCCGCGGTCTATCGCCTGAGCGATGATCGCGCCCTGGTGGCCACGGTGGATTTCTTCACCCCGGTCGTGGACGATGCCGCGACTTGGGGACGGATCGCCGCCGCGAATGCACTGAGTGACGTCTATGCGATGGGCGCGACCCCGCTGTTCGCGCTCAGCCTCGTCGGCTGGCCCCGCGAGACACTCCCCTTCGAGCTGCTCGGCGAGGTGCTCGACGGCATGGCGGGGATCGCCACGACGGCGCGCTGCCCGATCATCGGTGGCCACTCGGTGGACGCCCTCGAGCCGCATGTCGGGCTGGTGGTGCTCGGCGACGTGCATCCCGACCGGATGCTCACCAACACCGCTGCACGTCCGGGGGATCTGCTCGTGCTCACCAAGCCGCTGGGAACCGGGATCCTGAGCACGGCGCTCAAGCGGGACCGGATCACCGAAGCGGATCTCGCGGAGGCAGTCGCTTCGATGACTGCCCTCAACGACGGCGCCGCACGCGTGGCCCGCGCCCATGGGCTCCGCGCCGCCACCGACGTCACCGGGTTCGGGCTGCTCGGCCACCTCGGCAACATCGTGCGGGGGAGCGGCGTGGGCGCCAGCCTGACAGTGAGCCGGGTGCCGCTCCTCGCGCGGGCGCGGGAGTTCGCGGATGCCGGCGTGATTCCCGGCGGCACGAAACGGAATCTCGAGGCGGCCACGAACGTGATCTGGGGCGAGGGCGTGACGGCATCCGACCGGCTGCTCCTGGCCGACGCGCAGACGTCAGGCGGGCTGCTGCTCGCCGTCGCGCGCGAGAAGCTTGCCGGCGTCCTCGCCGATCTTGAGACCGAGGGCACACTGGCCCGCGCCGTCATCGGTGAGCTGACCGATATCGCAGGCACCATCCACGTAGCGAAGGCGGACTGAGATGATGCGCTGGTCTCCCGAACGACTCGACCAGATCGAACGCGCCATTCGCGACGGGCGCCGGGTCGCCATCATGCGGCGCGGCACCGAGTATGTCGTCGTCCCGACCCGGCTCACCAGCCGCGACAACCACGAGGCCTTCATTGGGCGCCTGCCAATGACGGGAGAGGAACTGGTCTTCGTGCTGACGGAGGTCGAATCGTTCCAGGTACTGTGAAGACCGCGCAGGCTTGACACCTCACTCCCCAAGCCCCACCGTCCAGCCATGTTCACCTCCATCCTCGTCGGCCTCGACGGCTCGCTGCAGGCGGAAATCGCGCTGGCGCAGAGCATCCTGATCGGGCAGCGCTTCCGGGCCCGGCTGGTACTGCTGCATGTGATTCCCGGTCCGGGGCACACCGGCGAAATGGCGCTCGGCGCCCCCTGGATGGAGTTCACCAACGCCGCGATCCCGACCAGCCGGGAGGGGCTGCTGGACGCGGCCCGGCGGATGCTCGACGATGCGGCGGGTGCGGTACGGCGGGCGGGGCTCGAAGTGGAGGTGCTCATCCGCGAAGGCCAGGCCGTCGACATGCTGCGCGAACAGGCCGACGACGTCGGTGTCGTGGTGGTTGGCCGCCGAGGAATTCGCGGCGAGATGGCGATCATGAGCGACGATCCGATCGGGCCGGACACCCGCGAACTGGTGCGCCGCTCGAGCCGGCCGATTCTCGTCACCGGGGTGGTGCCGACCCCGATGGACCGGGTGCTGGTCGCTTACGATGGCAGCCCCAACAGCGAAGCGGCGCTGGCCTTCGGCTCGCGCTTCGCCGGCATCACCGGCGCGCATCTCGACGTCCTGCATGTGGGCCCCGACCAGCCCGAGGGCCGGGAGCGGCTGGCCCGGGCCTCCGGGGCGCTGTCGATGGCCCAGCTCGACTTCGACACCCACCTCATCGAAGGCGACCTCGCCTCCGCGGTGCCTGCGACCATCGCACGACTCGGCAGCAACGCACTCTTCGTCGGCGCGCATCGCGAGGACAGCGGCTGGCGGATTCCATCCCACACCGAGGTTATCTTGCGGGCCACCGATATTCCGGTGCTGATCCACATGCAACCCGTCCCGCCTGGTGCCAGCTCCTACACTGCCCATCGCCATACTCCATCTGGACGAGAGCTGTCTCGGTAACGGCCAGGCGCGAGCCACTCCCGGCGGTGCCGGCGGCCTGATCGAAATCCGCGTGGGTGGTGCCGTTCAGCGGCGCGACTTCTACATCCACGCTCCAGACACCACCAACAACCGCATGGCACTCTCCAGCGCGATCGCCGCGCTGCAGCTTCTCGCCGGGAAGGGGAAGCGGCTGCACGTCCTGCTGGTCTCCGACTCGGAGTACCTGATCAAGGGGATGCGAGAGTGGGTGCCCGGCTGGATCGCGCGCGGCTGGAAGCGCAAAGGCGGGGAGATCGAGAACCTGGAGCTGTGGCGCGTCCTGGTCGACTCGGCGCGCAAGCACGAGGTGCAGTACACCTGGGTGCGCGGCCACAAGGGCCACGCGAAGAACGAATACGCCAACGACCTCGCGGTGAAGGCCGCCACCGAGCAGATCACCTCGGCGGGGGCGATCGAGTCAGGCTTCCCGGCCTGGCTCCAGGCGAAGCGCGCGAAGGGGCAGTACGGCTCGTATGATCCGGACGCGGCGTTTGCCGCGCTCGAGCGGCGGCTCGCGGCCGGGGAGAAGTTCCCCCACGCCGATCGCGACTAGCGCCGACGCCCCTCTCTCCCTCCGAACATCACGTTCATCCTCACCCGTGCCGTGACCAGGTCCGACGGCGCGGAATAGGCTTCGGCGCTGAGCATGAAGCCGGACACCGGCTCGATGGTCGCGCCGCCGAACACCGTCCAGCGACTGAGATTCACCCGCGTCTTCTGGTCGTTCTTCTGGCCGAGCGAGTCGGTGTAGCTCACCTGGAAGCGCGGGTGGAGGATGTTGTAGCCGCCGCCGAAGTAGGGGCGGAGCCTCCCACCCGCGAGCGGCTTGGCGATCCCCAGCTCCACACCGAAGATGTTGGGCGAGAAGCGGTCGTTCGACACGGTCCCATTGAAGCAGGGGCCGGCGGCGAGGATCGCGGCGGCGGAGCAGGTGATGGGCGCGCGAACGCTCCCGATCGTGGCGTGGAGGCGGCCGACGAACATCGTCCCCTTCGCGTTCATCGGGACGGTGCGCGACAGCGCGAAGCTCCAGAGATTCGGCTTGATGTCCCCGATCTTCACCGGCGGCAGCCAGCTCGCCTCGAGCAGCACGCCATCGCCGAGCGCGAATCCCAGCCGCGGGCGGATCAGGTAGTTGCCCACGTTCCAGTTCTCCGGTCCCGCAGTCGGCCGGCACTTGGTCGGGGTCCGGATGCGGCTGCCGGCATCGGGCAGCAGCGCCCCCTCGATCCCGAGATGGACCGATCCTGGCCGATAGATCCAGGGCGACTGACCCATGCTGTACGCGAGCGGCACCGACAGGTGCGCGAGCATGTCTGCTTCACGGGAGCGGGAACTCGGTGTGCAGTCGCTCTGGGCGGCGAGCGGTGCTGCGGCCAGAAGGCCCCCGAGGGCGAGACAAAGGGTGCGCATCAACGCTCCTTGCTTGACAGTGCGAGAGGGCGGCTCTAGTCTCCGCACTCCATGACCGACCTCGAACGGCTCTTCCGCCGACTGGTGGATAACCTAATCGCCATCGATCCGGCCCGCCTGCATCGTCCGCTGGCCGTCGGCGATCTGCTGACGTCGGTCATGCCCTACCGCACCAATCGTCGCTCGCTCGCGATCGACTCCGCCGAAGACTACGACATGCTGGTGCTCCGGCTCTGCGCGGGAGAAGGCGGGTTCGTGCGGATGGTCGACGAGGACATCACCCAGCTCTTCAACGACCAGCTCACCAGTCCGAATCCCGACCTGGGGATTCTCCGCGAGCATCCGAAGGCGGAGATGCTGCTCGGCACCGAGCCGCTGGCCCACGCCCTCGGACCCGGTCCCGACGAGTCGTATGCTCCGCCGGAAGACGAGCCGATCGATCTGCCCGCGGCGCCGCGGCGCATGGAACCGGTCGTGGAACCGCCGGTCGAGCCGGTGCGGCGCATGTCGTTCTCGGCGGAACCGGCGCCACCTGCCACGCCGATGGTCCCGCCGCTCCCGCGCATCACGGCCGAGCCGACCCCAACCGGCCCGGTGCTTCACCGTGAAACGGGCGCCCGCTGCGGCTTCTGCGGCGGCCGCCTGCCGAGCAGCCGGACGGTGAACTTCTGCCCGCACTGCGGCCAGAACCAGAGCTTCACCCGCTGCCCCGAATGCCAGTCAGAGCTCGAGCTCGGCTGGCGCCACTGCATCAACTGCGGCCATCACGTCGTCGAAGGGTAATTCCGCACACAGATTCGCCTGACGGAAACCCGCCATGGCGGGCGATGTCACGAATGTCCCGCACTCGTTCGTCTCCCCAGCGACAATCGGCGGCAGCAGGATCACCGCATCATTTCGCTGGAGAGATCTCATGTTCGCACCGCTCACCATGGCGCTGCTGCTTCACGGCGCGGCCACGCCCCAGGCCCTGCGCCACGGGCACGACACGACCTTCACCCGGGACAGCCTCATCGTCGACCACGACTTCACCGGATCGGGGCTCGAGTTCATGCGCGTCGAGCTGCTGGAAGGACAGGTGTATCGCGTCGAGGTCGACGGCGGGCGCGACGTCCAGATCCGCGCGCTGCGTTCCGGCGAGCAGAACCCCCGGTTTGGCAGGACGGAGCCGTATCCGCGCGCCAGCCGCACGGTGGCGTTCGAACTCATCCCTTTCGTGACGACGACCTACGAGATCCGGGTCGGGGAGATCCAGCACGGCGTCGCGTCGCTCCGGGTGTTCCGGGACGCCAATGCGACCGCGCGGCGGCAGAAGCTGCGGGGCGATTCCTAGCGGCGTTGCCCTGAATTAACCCGTTGGCGGGCAACGGCTTCATTGCTCGCTCGACTTCCCTCCAGCCCCCGGCGATATTTCGGGCTCCGAAGCCCCTTTCCTTATATAGGGAGCCCGCCATGCCCACCCAGGGGCACCCACAGGATGTGCTCTTCCTCGCCGGCGCGCGCACCGGATTCGGCGCGTTCGGCGGAGCACTGAAGGATTTCTCCGCGACCCAGCTTGGGGTCATCGCCTCGAAGGCCGCCCTCGAGCGCGCGCGCGTCGCGCCGGACCAGATCGACCACGTCATCTTCGGCAACGCCCTGCAGACGAGCGCCGACGCGATCTATCTCGCGCGGCACATCGCGCTCAAGTCGGGCTGTCCGGTGGAGACGCCCGCCGTCACGGTGAACCGGCTGTGCGGCTCCGGCTTCGAGGCGATCGTCCAGGGCGCCCAGCAGATATTGTTAGGCGAGTCCCGCTTCGTCGTGGCGGGCGGCACGGAGTCGATGAGCCAGGCGCCCCACGTGGTGCGCGGTGCCCGCTGGGGCCTCCGGCTCGGCCCCGCGGCTCCGCTCGAGGATTCCCTCTGGGAGGCGCTCCGCGACACGGAGTGCGGCCTCTCCATGGCGGAGACCGCCGAGAATCTCGCCACCCGGTATGGGCTGAGCCGCGCGGACGTCGATGCGGTCGCGCTCGCGAGTCAGCAGCGCGCCCGCGATGCCTGGGCCGCCGGCGGCTACGCCGACGAGATCGCGCCGGTCCCGATCCTCAACCGCAAAACGAAACAGGCGGAACCGTGGGCCGCCGATGAGCACATGCGCCCCGACACCACCGCGGAAGGGCTCGCGAAGCTGGCGCCCTACTTCAAGAAGGATGGCGTGGTGACCGCGGGGAATGCGTCAGGGATCTGCGACGGTGCCGCGGCCGTCGTGCTCGCCGATGCCGCCGTGGCCCGGGCGCAGGGGCTCACGCCCATCGGTCGCCTCGTGGCCTGGGCGGTGACGGGTGTCGAGCCGGCGGTGATGGGGATCGGTCCGGCGCCGGCGGCGCGCAAGGCGCTGGCCAAGGCGGGGATGACACTGGAACAGATGGACCTGATCGAGGTGAACGAGGCGTTTGCGGCACAGTACCTCGCGGTGGAGCGGGAACTCAAGCTCGATCGCGACAGGACCAACGTGGATGGCGGCGCGATCGCGATCGGGCACCCGCTCGCCGCGAGCGGGGCGCGTCTCACGCTGCACCTGCTGCACGCGCTCCGCCGGCGGGGCAAGCGCTACGGGCTCGCGAGCGCCTGCATCGGCGGTGGCCAGGGCGAGGCCGTCATCGTCGAAGCCCTCTGATGCCCGACAACCTCCCCTCCCGGATCGACCGCGCCGCCATCGAGCGGATCATCCAGCGCGCCGCCGAGCTGCAGACGGGCGAACGCGACATCGCCGACGGCCTCACCCCGGACGAGGTCGTTGCGTTAGGCAAGGACGTCGGCATCCCCGAGCAGTACCTCAAGCAGGCGATGCTCGAGGAGCACGGGCGCCAGGACATGCCCGCGCCGAACGGCCTCCTCGACCGCGCCCTCGGAGCCGCCAGCATCACCTCCCAGCGGGTGGTCCGCGGCGAGGTCGAGAGCATCGAGCGCACCCTCCTCGCCTGGATGGACAACCAGGAGCTGCTCACGGTGCAGCGGCAGCAGCCGGGACGGATCACCTGGGAGCCGCTCACCGGGGTGCAGGCCGCGCTCCGGAAGTCCTCCGCGGTGCTCGGCGGGCGCAAGCCGTTCATGCTCACCCGCGCCAGCCTCGTCACCGCCACCATCACCGCGCTCGAGCCAGGCTTCTGTCACGTCGCCCTCGGCGCCGATCTCCGCGGTACTCGCGGCGGCTACGTCGGCGGCATGGCGGCGATGGGCGGGCTCGGTGTCGCGAGCGCGGGTATCCTGCTCCTGATGTCCCCCTTCGTGCTGGTGGCGGCGGTGCCGCTGCCGCTCGGCGCCGCCGCCGCATGGGCCGTCGGGCGGTCGTATCGGCCGATCCCCGAGCGGACGATGCTCGGCCTGGAGCGGGCACTGGATCATCTCGAGCGAGGGGACGTGAAACCCTCGCATGCCCTGCCGCCGCGCGGGGGCGGCGTGGTCGGGGCCCTGCTCGATGAAGTGCGAAAGGCACTCAATCCATGATGACCATCGAAAGTGTCGGCGTACTCGGCTGCGGCCTCATGGGCAGCGGCATCGCCCAGGCGTGCGCGGTGGCGGGGTATCGGACCATCGTCCGCGACACCGCGGACTCCCAGCTCGCGAAGGGGAAGGCGGGCATCGAGAAGTCGCTCGCGAAGTTCGTGGAGAAGGGCAAGCTGGCCGCGACGGACCGCGACGCGGCCCTCGGACGGCTCAGCTTCACCACCGACGTCACCGCTCTCGCGGGATGCGGCCTGATCATCGAGGCGGTCACCGAGGATCTGGCCCTCAAGAATCAGCTCTTCCAGGATCTCGACGCGCGCTGCCCGGCGTATACCATCTTCGCCTCCAACACCTCGAGTCTCAGCATCATCAGCATGGCCGCCCTCACGGCCCGGGCCGACCGGTTCGTCGGACTGCACTTCTTCAATCCGGTGCCGATGATGCCGCTGGTCGAGGTGGTGCGGAGCGTACGGACCAGCGACACCACATTCGACCGCGCCCGGGCCTTCGTGCAGAGCCTCGGCAAGGAAGCGGTCGCGGCGAAGGACATCTCCGGATTCATCGTCAATCTGCTGCTCGTCCCCTACATCCTCGACGCGATCCGTGCCCGCGAGCACGGCGTGGCCAGCACCGCCGACCTCGATACCGCGATGCGCCTGGGCGCGGGGCATCCAATGGGGCCGCTCACCCTCGCGGACTTCGTCGGACTCGACACGCTCGCCCGGATCGCCGACATCATGTTCGAGGAGTATCATGAGACGCGCTATGCGGCGCCGCCGCTCCTCCGCCGGATGGTGACGGCGGGCATGTTCGGGCGGAAGTCGGGCCGCGGCTTCTACGACTACAGCCAGGATCCGGCGCCGCCAGTCGACCTGTAGCACCGGGCGTCACCCCTCACGCTCCCACGGAGTCGCCACGCGATGACCAGCCTCTACGGCCCAGAGCACCGGGCACTGCAGGATCAGTTCGATACCCGGCGGATCGCCGACAAGCTGGCCGTCATCGCGCATCACAGCGAGATCACCGATCAGGACCGCACCTTCATCGAGAGCCGGGACCTGTTCTGGCTCGCGAGTGTGGACCACGAGGGACGCCCCACCGTCTCGTTCAAGGGCGGCGCGCCGGGGTTCGTGCGGGTGCTCGATGCCACCACGCTCGCCTTTCCATCCTATGACGGGAACGGGATGTTCTACTCGATGGGGAACATCGCCGGCCAGGCGAACGTGGGCCTCCTGTTCATGGATCTCGAGAAGCCATTCCGGCTGCGGGTCCAGGGGACCGCGACGGTGACCGCGAACGATCCGCTGCTCGCCACCTGGCACGAGGCCCAGCTCGTGGTGCGAGTGGCGGTGACCCATCTCTTTCCCAACTGCCCCCGCTATGTCCACCGCTACGAGCGAGTCGCAGCGTCGCGCTACGTGCCCCACCCCGAAATCGTAACGCCCTTCGCGGGGTGGAAGCGGATCGACCTGCTGCAGGAGGACCTGCCCCACGCCGATCAGGGGCGGGCGGCGGTGAGCGGCGGCGAGATGGCGATCGAGGAGTGGTTCGGCAAGGTCGCGAGCGGCGACCCGGAGGCCTGAACGATGACGCTGCCCTTGCACCGGTCACCAGCTCGTACGGCGCTGCTGATGATTGTCGTCGCCGCCTCCGGCTGCTCTCCCGCCACGACGCGGCCCTACTTCCCTCCGGTGACTGGTGCCGCGCAGGCGGAGCTGGAGCTCGAGGTGAAGAGCGCCACGGGCGCCCTCGCCGACGTGCTCCGCTCGGACTCGCTGCCCGTGAGCAAAGTGGAAGTGCGCGACGGCTACATCGAGACCGACTGGTTCGATGCCGGCACCAAGCGCCCGACCTCGGCCCGGCGCCTGGGGCCGAACGTGGTCCAGGTGCGCGCCTGGGTGGACCCGACGCGCTCGGGCCACAGCCGGCTCACCGTCGAGACGATCTACCGTCCGCTGGCGGATGCGAGTCGCTCTCCGCGCGATCTCGACCGGCAGGTGCCGACGGACCATCCCGTGGGCAAGCGGATGGAGGAGATCGTGACGGAGCTGGCGAAGCTGTATGCGGGGGCTGGTGCGGCGGATTCGACGGCGCCGTAAGGCGCCGAGCGTCGGCTAGGCGACGTAGGTCTTGACCCAGTGCTCGAGCTTGGCGAGGTCGAGCCCGGCATCCTTGCAGGGGCCGGCGGGCAGGGACATGGTGAGGCCGAGCACCGGGACCTTCCCCGCCACATCGGTAAGTCCGGAGACCATGTCGCGCTCGCAGGCGACCGCGACGACGGCACGGGGGCGGCGCTCGCGGATCACCCGCCGGGCGAGCTGCCCCCGCGTCGCGACGAAGACGGCGACCTCGTACTTCCCCGCGATCGCGAGTACGCCGTCGAGCGCCGCCTTGGAGAGGCAGCGCGGGATGAGCAGGAGGAGTTCCCCCTTCCCCACCTTGCGATTGCGCGCCGCGGCGAAGAAGTCGTAGACCTTCACGGCGGCGTTCTCCACCCAGTCCCGCCGCCCGAAACGATCCGCCAGCACCGAGGTCCACCGCATCAGCCAGAGGAGCGGGCCGCGCTCGATCAGGCGCTCCGGCAGCAGGGGGCGCCGCACAAGGAATGACCCGATGACCAGGGTGAACCACGCCCAGGTCGTCATCGCGGTGGCGCCGAGGACGAGCCAGAGCGCGGTCGGGATGACCGGAGCGATGAGACCGAGTCTCGGGCTCAGCAGGTAGAGGAGAGTGGCGACGACGGTGAGGACGGAGACGAGCGTTCCGCCGGCCCAGACGAAGAAGAGCCCCGGCTCGCTGTCGAAGTCGCCGAGATTGGGCAGCGGCTTCCCGTCCCACTCGTCCCATTCATGGCCGAGACGGCGGTCGACGTCGATATGGATCAGCTGGGCCTTCGGGATTTCCGACATTATTGATAAGCCTTTCCCCGCCTGCCATTCCTTGTCAAGGGAGAGCCACTACGTTTGGGCATGTCGAATTCGCCGGAACCTACCCCGCTGGTCAACACCGATCCCAGGGCACGCGCCGCGTACTCTGAGGGCGCGGGAATCTATCGGCTTGTCCCCCTCGGTGTCGCGGTTCCGGCCAGCGTCAGCGAACTGCAGTCGCTCGTGGCCTGGGCCCGGGCGACGCGGACACCACTCACCGCGCGCGGTGCCGGCAGCGGCATCCCCGGCAACGCCGTGGGTCATGGGGTCGTGGTCGATTTGCGCGACGGCATGCCGCGCACGCTCGAGGTCGATCCCGTCTCCCGCACCGCGATCACCAGTGCGAACATCACCCAGGGGGAACTGAACCAGGCCGCCGCCGAGCATCGGCTCCGCCTCCCGCCTGATCCGTCGAGCAGTCGCTGGGCCACCCTCGGCGGGATGGTCGCGACCAACGCGGCGGGAGCGCGGACGGTGCGGTACGGGCCGGTTCGGCCGTGGGTGATGGGCATGGAGGTGGTGACCGGTGATGGCGAGGTTGGCTGGCTCAGCCGGGGCGAAGCCAGCGGGCCGATGGTAAGCCAGGGCGCGATCAATCGCGGCCTGCCCACCGCGGTGAACCGGTTCCATCTGAAGACCGCACCGGCGATCCGGCTCGCGGCTGACGAGATCCGGGCCCGGTTTCCCCGGGTACGGAAGAATACCGCCGGCTACGCGCTCGATCACTGGCTCACGACCGGCGACGACCTCGAGTTGCTCATCGGCGCCGAAGGCACCCTCGGCTTCATCACGACGATCCGCTGGCGGCTCGACCCGATCCCGGCCGCGCGGAGCGGAGTCCGGATTGCGCTGCGTTCGCTCGACGATCTCGAGGAGGCAGTCCGGGCACTCAACGCCTTCGAGCCCTCCGCCATCGAGCTGCTCGACCGGACCTTTCTCGACCTGGTGCGGGAGGCTCGCGAGGCGAAGGGCGAGGCGGTCGCCGACCTGCCGGCCGGCACCGAGGCGATCCTGCTGGTGGAGTTCGAGCGCGCGAACAAGAAGGCGGCCCGGGGTGCCGCGGGAGATGCGGTCCGGTCGGTGAAGGCGCTGGCGACCGACGTGGCGACGGCGCTCACCGCGGAGGAGGAGAAGGAGCTCTGGGCCCTCCGCCACGCGGCGAGCCCGATCCTCGCGGGGCTGCCGTCGGATCGCCGCTCGCTCCAGGTCATCGAGGATGGCTGCGTCCCCCTCCCCGCCCTGGGTGCGTACGTCCACGCCATCCGTGAGGCGGCGGCGCGGCAGGGGATCATGGTGGTGGTCTTCGGCCATGCGGGTGACGGCAACGTCCATGTGAATGCGCTCCCCGAAGTGGCCCAGCCGGACTGGCCGCTCCGGATCCGGGCGCTGTATGACGAAGTCAATGCCGCCGCCATCGCGCTGGGCGGGACCGTCAGCGGCGAGCACGGCGATGGCCGGCTGCGCGCCCCGCTCCTCGAGGCCCAGTATGGCGCGGCCATCGTGGACCTGTTCCGGCGGGTCAAGACGGCATTTGACCCCGATGGTATCTTGAACCCCGGCGTGAAGGTGGATCTGGGCGAGTCGGCGCTGGGCGGACTCAAGCTCGGCCCTGACGCGGCGGTCATTCCTGACGACATCGCCCTCGCCCTCCGGGAGATCGAGCGGACCGGCGGTTATGCCCGGAGCCGGATGGACATCGCAGCACAGACCCCAACAGCGTAGACCCATGGAAATCCTCAAGGCCCCCCGCATCACCCTCGTCGCCCGCCCGCAGTTCGTGGAGCCGGCCCACATGCCGGTCCAGTGGAAGGGCGATTCCACCGATGGCGAGCGGCTGGCCGAGTTCGCGGGTCGCATCTGCTACATGAGTCAGCACAACCCGGCGGGCCGGACGACCGCGGACTACCTCGAGAACATCCTGAAGCAGGGGCACGGCTCGGTCTTCGAGCACGCGGTCTACGTCCTGCTCATCGAGGGGATCAGCCGGTCGTGCAGCCACGAACTGGTCCGGCACCGGGCCGGCTTCGGGTATTCGCAGCTCTCCCAGCGGTACGTGGACGAGTCCCAGGCGGCCTTCGTGATGCCGCCGGCGATCATCGGCGATACGAAGCTCGAGGCGGAGTGGACCCGGCAGGTCGAGGCGGCGCAGGCCGCCTACATCCAGTCGGTGGAGCACCTGATGGCCAAGTACGAGTGGGTCACCGACAAGGTCCACCGCCGGAAGATGGCCCGTGAGGCGGCCCGGAGCGTCCTTCCCAACGCCACCGAGGTGAAGATCGTCGTCAGCGGGAACATCCGCGCCTGGCGGACGATGCTCGAACTCCGGCTGGGCGAGGGAGCGGAGCTGGAGATCCGGCGGATGGCCATGGGCTGCCTGCGCGCCCTGCAGAAGGAGGCGCCTTCATTCTTCGCCGACTTCGAGATCTATCCCGCCGCGGACGGCACCGAGGCTGGTCGCGTGGGCTATCACAAGGTCTAGAGCCGTCGGCGCGGGGCGGGACGACGCAACGAGGGGGAGTGCCAGAGGAATCTGGCACTCCCCCTCTGTCATTCTGCAGCAGTCAGGCGATTGACGGCGCTGCCAGGTGCTTCCGGAAGGAAATCTCCCGATGCGGTATCGCGACGGCGGCCGATCGAGGGGGATTCGGGCGGTTCGAGCGCACCTGATCACCTGACTCGGGCATCGAATGCGGGCGATCGCATCACGTCGAACGCGGTTCGAACGCCTCCATCACGATGCAATCGCGTGTTGTCGTCACCATCAAACTCAACTTTCGTCAAGAAAGTACCGAAAAAACTATTGTGCGAATACGATGACTTTCTTACTTTTGAATCCGTAAGTGCTTCACACCACGTCGGCTCGCTCTTCTTGAGCGGCCAATGCAGTACTCGACGTGACGACCAGACGCTCAGAGGACCCGTTTGGCAGTTCGCATCGGACTCGCCTTCAATCTGAGACCAGCCGCTCCGGCCAAGTCCGCCGGGGCCACTAGCGCCTCCCCGACCGCCCCGGGATCGACACGGGCTCTCCGCTACGACCTTCCTCAGCCAGACCTCTACGCCGAATGGGATGAGCCCGCGACGATCGACGCCGTCGAGCGCGCGCTCTCCCCGCTGGGAGAGATCATCCGCCTCGAGGCGATCGATGACTTCCCCACCCGGCTCCGGAAGGCCCGGCCCGATTTCGTCTTCAACATCGCCGAAGGCCTCTATGGCCCGAATCGCGAGGGGCACGTCCCCGCGATCTGCGAGTTCCTCGGCGTCCCGTACTCCGCCTCCGACCCGCTGACCCTCTCGCTGGCGCTGCACAAGAGCCGGGCGAAGGAGTTCATGCAGCTGCGCGGGGTGCCGACGGCGCCCTTCATCCTGGCCAAGACGGTCGCTGACGCCCGCAACTGCACCCTCCCCTTCCCGCTCTTCGTGAAGCCGGCCTTCGAGGGCTCGGGCAAGGGCGTGAGCGTGAAGAGCCTCTGCAAGGACCGCCGGGAGCTGCTCAAGCAGGTCGATTACCTGCTCAGCACCTACAGCGAGCCGGTCCTGATCGAGACCTACCTCCCCGGCAGCGAGTTCACCGTCGCCATCATGGGGAACGGCAAGGAAGCCCGCTGCCTCCCGATCGTCGGGATGCGGTTCGACGAACTGCCCGAGGGCGCCCCCCCGATCTACGGCTACGAAGCCAAGTGGATCTGGGACGACCCGACCGACCCGCTGGAGATGTTCGAATGCCCGGCGCGGGTCCCCGCGAAGCTTGCCACCCAGATTCGGAACGCGGCGCTCGGCGCGTATCATGCCCTCGAGTGCCGGGACTGGTGCCGAGTCGACGTCCGCTGCGACGCCGACGGCACCCCCAACGTCGTTGAGCTCAATCCCCTGCCCGGGATCCTGCCCGATCCCCGGGACAATTCGTGCTTCCCCAAGGCGGCGCGCGCCGCGGGGATGAGCTACGACGAACTGATCCGAACGGTCGCGGATATCGCCTGGCGGCGTATCAGCGGTCGCTCCCTGCTCGCGGAGGCCGCTGCTTGAAAGTTGCCATATTGTTCGATGGTGGTTGGGACACCTGGGAACCGAAAGACGTCGCCTCGGTCCTGGACAGCGCCAAGGAAGTACAATCCGCCCTCCGCACCCGTGGCTGGGAGACCTCACTGGTCCCCGTCCGAGCCCCCAACGACTTCAGCTGGCTTCCCAAGGTTCGCCGCGCCGACGCGGTCTTCAATCTCTGTGAAGGCATCGGCGGGCACTCCAAGTTCGAGGACTTCGTCGTCGCGACCCTGGAGCTGACCGGCGTCCCCTACACCGGCTGCAAGCCGTGGGCAGTCACCGTCGCGCACCGCAAGCACATCTCCAACACCCTGCTCGCCCGCAACGGCACCCCGATCCCCCGCTACGTCCTCTCCAACGGCAACAAGGTGCCGGCGGATCTGACGCTGCCGGTCATCGTGAAGCCGGCGGCCGAAGACGCGAGCAACGGGATCGACTCCGGTTCGGTCTGCACCACCAAGCGCGCGCTGAAGAAGCGGATCGCGGAGATGGTGGAGCAGTGGGACGAGGTGCTGATCCAGGAGTACGTGGCCGGGCGGGAGTTCAACGTCGGCTTCATCGGCGACCAGGTCCTGCCGATCGCGGAGCTCTGCTTCGACAACATGCCCGAAGGCAGCTGGCCGATCCTGACCTACGCCGCCAAGTGGGACACCGGGAGCCCCGAGGACCTCGGATCCGTGCCAGTTTGTCCCGCCGATGTCACCCCCGAGATCCAGAAGCGGATCATCGCGGTGGCCCGTCAGGCGTGGGAGGATCTCTGCGGCGCCGAAGGCTACGGCCGGGTGGACCTCCGGGTGGACGCGGCGGGGCAGCCGTTCGTGCTCGAGGTGAACCCGAACCCGGACATCTCGGACTCGGCCGGCCTCTCCCGCATGGCCAAGGCGCAGGGCTGGGAGTACGACGAGCTGGTCTGCCGCATCGTCGATGAGGCGCTGTCCCGTTCGTCCTCGCGCCAGGCCGCGGTGGCACTCGCCAGCGGGGCCCCCGCCAACGGCAACGGAGCCACGGCCAGCGTTCCGCCGTCATGAGTCCCCGCGTTCGCCCTCGTCTCCGGGACCTGACGAGCGCCGACGCGGACCGAGTTCTTGAAATCACCCGCGAGACCGGCGTCTTCCGAGAGGAAGAGCTCGGCATCGCGGGTGAAGTCTTTGCGGACTGCGTGAACCATCCGGGGCCGAGCGGTGGCGCCGCTCCTGTGGGGGCGGGGCTTAGCCCCGCCCCTACGGATTCACGTCCCTACTACGGCCTCGGGGCGGAGCTCGAGGGGCGGCTGGTCGGCTGGATCTGCTGGGGCTCGACCCCGTGCACCGAGCGGACCTGGGATCTCTACTGGCTGGCGGTCGATCCGGCGGCGCAGGGCCATGGCGTCGGCACCGCGCTCACCGAGGAGATGGAACGCCGCCTCGCCGGCGTCGCCCGACTGATCTCGATCGACACCTCCGGGCGGGCCGACTACACCCCGACCCGGGAGTTCTACCTGGCCCGCGGCTACCAGGCGGTCGCGCGGGTCCCCGACTTCTACGCCCCCGGCGACGACCAGGTCATCTTCACCAAGAAGCTGTAATCCCGCCGCACGCTCCGCCGGGCCTCCCCTGACTCCGGATCATGCCCCGCCCCGCGTTGCAGAGCACGACGACGCGGACATACCGTTTGACGCCCCGCGCCCCGAATAGCACATTGCGCATGGCACCATCCCTCGGGTGCCGCCCGCGCTTCTCCGTGTCACACGCTGCCGTCGGCCACGGCCCGGCCGCCATCATCGCATCCCCGCAGTGGATCCCTCAGTCCGGGAGCTTCGCATGTTCCAAATGCTAGAGAGCAGGAGCGCTCGCATCGGCCTCGCGCTGACCGCGCTGCTCGTGGGGGCCTCCGCGCCCGCAAGCGCGCAGGGGCAGAACGGCCGGATCAATGGCACCGTCACCGACCAGGCCACCGGCGCCGGACTCGAGGGCGCGCGGGTCCTCGTGACCGGCACGCCGATCATCGTCACCACCGACGCCTCGGGAAAGTTCGCGGTGCGGAGCATCGCGCCGGGCAGCTATGAGGTCCGCGCGCTCCGGATCGGCTACAAGCCGCAGGTGCATTCGGTCACCATCGCCCCCAACGAGACGGCGGCGCTCGACTTCGCGCTTCCGGTGGCCCCGGTCCAGCTCGACGAGATCGTCACCACCGCTACCGGCGAGCAGCGGAAGCTCGAGGTCGGTCACGCGGTCTCCTCGATCGATGCCGCCGGCATCGCGGCCGAGCAGCCGATCACCTCGGTCACCGACCTGATCTCGGGGCGGGCGGCGGGCGTCCAGGTGCTCAAGAGCAGCGGGACGACCGGCACCGGTGCGCGCATCCGGATCCGCGGCGCCAACAGCATCTCGCTCTCGAACGAGCCGCTCTACTATATCGATGGGGTCCGGCTGGAGAGCTCCGCCTCTTCGAGCACACTCGACATCGGCGGCTTCGGCATCGGAGACAACAATGCCGGTGACTCCAGAACCAACGGCCCCTCCCGGCTCAACGACCTCAATCCTGATGACATCGAGTCGATCGAGATCGTGAAGGGCCCGGCGGCCGCGACCCTCTACGGCATCCAGGCCTCGAACGGCGTGGTCCGCATCACGACGAAGAAGGGTCACGCCGGCCGCGCCAAGTGGAACTTCTTCGCCGAGAATGGCGCGGTCCACGACGGCAACAAGTACCCGCTCAACTACTTCGGGCTCGACACTACGGCGGCGACCGGGGCGAGCTGGAACAACTTCTGCACCCTGCAGGCGCAGATCGACGGCAGCTGCACCCAGACCGGCGTGCTCAGGTACTCGCCGCTGCAGAATCCGGCGACCCGCCCGCTCAAGACCGGGCTCCGCCAGCAGTACGGCAGCAGCGTCTCCGGCGGCACCGACCAGATGAACTACTTCCTCTCCGGCACCTACGAAAACGAGGATGGCGTCTTCCGGCTGCCCAAGCTCGAGGAGGACTCCATCCGCCGGGTGATGGGCGATGTTCCCGCCAACCAGATTCGGCCGAACGCGCTCGAGCGGGTGAGCGTCCGTGCCAACGTCGGGGCCAACGTCAGCCGCAACTCGGAGATCAGCGCGACGGTCGGCTATCTCTCGAGCAAGTCACGCTTCGTGGAGAACGACAACAGCGTCCTGACCATCACCGGCAGCGCGGAGACCTCCACCAATCCGCCGGACGTGATGAGCGGCTGGTACTACACGCCGGCCCAGCTCTTCGCGGAACTCGCCTCCCAGGGCGTGAGCCGCTTCACCGGCGGCGTCACCTACACCTGGCGGCCGCAGACCTGGCTCTCGACCCGGGCTACGGTCGGCTACGATGTCACCAACCGGCGGGACCTCCAGTTCTTCCCGACGGGTCAGGTCGCCCCGCAGGACCAGAACAACGACGGCGTGCTGCACGACAATCGCTTCCAGATCTCGCAGACGAGTGTCGATCTCGCCGCGACGGCGCAGACACACCTGAGCGCGAGCCTCGGCTCGAAGACCACCGTCGGCGGCCAGTTCTTCCGCGACCTGACCGAGGGCACGCTCTCGACCGGCCGCGGGCTCGCGGTCGGCTCCTCCACGATTACCGGCGCCCGGGAGACCGAGGCGCTCAGCACCAGCATCGAGGCGCGCTCCCTCGGTCTCTTTGTGGACGAGGAGATCTCCTACAAGCAGCGGCTCTTCCTCGATGGCGCCCTCCGCTTCGACGGCAACAGCGCTTTCGGCCGGAATTTCAAGACGACGACCTATCCCAAGGCCAGCCTCTCCTGGCTGGTCTCGAACGAGCCGTTCTTCCACGTGAGCGCCCTCAACACCCTGCGCTTCCGCGCCGCACTCGGCGCCTCGGGGCGCCGGCCCGGAACCACCGACGCCGTCCGCTTCTTCTCGCCGGTCAGCGCGAAGAAGAACGGCCAGGGGATCGCGGGCCTGACGATCGGCGGGCTCGGCAATCCGAACCTCAAGCCGGAACGGTCGCGGGAGCTGGAGCTCGGCTTCGACACCGATCTCCTCTCGAGCCGGCTGTCGCTCGAATTCACCTACTTCAACAAGGTGACCAGCGACGCCCTGATCCTGAAGCCGGTGATCTCCTCCGCCGGTGAGGTCCAGAGCGAGTTCGACAACCTCGGCCGGGTGAGCAACAAGGGGGCCGAGGTGGCGGTCAATCTGCGGCTGCTCGACAAGCCGTCGCTCACCTGGGACATGCAGCTGAGCGGCTCGATCGTGCACAACAAGATTCTCAAGCTCGGCGTGCCGCCCTTCTATGTGCCGGGCAGTTTCTATCAGCGCCATGTGCAGGGCTACCCAGCCGGCGGCTTCTGGGGCGGGACCGTCAGCTACAGCGACGCCAATAGCGATCACATCATCGATGCGAGCGAGATCACCGTCGATACCACACTCCGCTATCTCGGCCCTGCCCTGCCGACGCGGGAGGCTTCCCTCAACAGCAGCATCTCCTTCTTCCACAACCGGGTCCGTCTCGGGACCCAGTTCGACTATCGTGGCGGGCAGCGGGTGGACAACTCGATCGAGAACTATCGCTGCTACGTCGGCAACTGCCGCGGGCTGGTCGACAAGAAAGCGCCGCTCCGGGAGCAGGCGCTGGCGCAGGCGGCGTACACCGGGTACTCGAGCCTCATCGTGTTCGACGAGCCGGGGTGGTTCATCAAGCTCCGGGAGCTGTCGCTCACCTTCTACGCCCCCGAGCGCTGGGCCCGTGCGATCGGCGCGAGCACGGCGAGCCTGACGCTCTCCGGCCGCAACCTCTGGACGATCACCGACTACTCCGGCGTCGATCCCGAAGTCAACGCCTTCGGGCAGGACAACTTCTCGAGCAGCGACTTCGAATCCCAGCCGCAGGTCCAGTACTGGATCGCGCGCGTCAACGTCGGTTTCTGATGAGGCGAACGATGCACACCAGCCCTCGCAGCGCGTTCGGCGCGCTCTCGCTCCTCGGCATCCTGTCGCTGACGGGATGCGGCCTGCTGGATACCAACCAGCCGGACATCATCCAGCCCAACCAGCTCGACTCTCCCCAGGGCGCCGAAGCGCGCCGGGCCGGGGCGATCCACGACTTCGTCTTCGCCCGCGACGGTGACGGCAGCCAGGCCAGCACCGAGGGACTGCTGGTGCTGACCGGCGACATGTCGGATGAATTCCAGCACTCGGGGTTCATTCCCTCGACCGTCGAATTCGACCAGCGCCTGGTCGCGACCAACAATGGAAGCCTGGAGGACATCTTCTTCCGGCTGCACAAGGCGCGCTCCGGCGCCGAGGCGGCGGCGGCCGCGCTCCTCAAGTACGCCGAGGACCCGACGACCAACGCCGGCATCCCGGAGATGTTCAGCCTGGCCGGGTACACCTACGTGATGTTCGCCGAGGACTTCTGCTCCGGCATCCCGTACAGCAGCGTCCAGAACGGGGTCGTGACACCGGGCACCACCGATTCCACGGTGGGATCGCTGCGGCACGCGATCGCCCGGTTCGACTCGGCGCTGGCGCAGCCGGCGATCTCGGTGGACCCGAACGTCCAGTACCTCGCGCAGGTGGGCAAGGCGCGGGCGCTCCTCAATCTCGGCATCTACGATTCCGCCGCGATCGCGGTGCAGGGGGTTCCCACCGCCTTTGCCTACTACACCGAGCACGATGCTTCGCCGCTGAGCCTGGCCAACGCCGTCTTCATCTACGGTGTCTCCGGACCCTCCGGCGGCAGCATCTCGATGGCCGACAGCGAAGGCACCGTGGGGCTCCCCTTCCGCACGGCCAACGACCCGCGGGTGCCGTTCGTGGACACCGGCCACCTCGGACTGGACCAGACCACGCCGCAGTTCGATATCCTCAAGTA